>NZ_CP012036.1:5638378-7072600 GCF_001298445.1 Nostoc piscinale CENA21
TAACTCAATTAGCGGAAAATTTTCAAATGAAGAAACTCAAAGAGTTATTAACGCAATGGATAAATCAAAAAAATAACTAAATATTTGCAATAGTAAGCTGATTTAATTTTTAAGACAAATATAATATACATGAAGAATATTGCTTTTTACTTCTCTCATTTGTTCAGTTTTTCAGTAATTAATTCAGCTATTTCATAATTGATGTTTTATACTATAGCAATCCTAAATAGTTTACAAACATCTCTTTCAGTCGGTTTTTTATTATCTCAAATAGGATTAGTATCTAGCATTAATGCCTGCCCAAAAACATATTTTAAACAATGCCAAACTCAGAATTTATTTTAATTGTTGATGATAATCCAACTAATTTGTCAGTATTATCACAAGCCCTAAAAAGTTCAGGTTTTGCGGTTAGAGTAGCCGAAGATGGAGAAAGTGCGATTGAATTAGTGCAGCATAAACCACCTGCATTGATTTTATTAGATGTGCAGATGCCAGGAATTGATGGATTTGAAACTTGTCAAAAACTCAAAGCTGATCCGTTAACGCAAAATATCCCAATTATATTTATGACAGCCTTGGCGGATACGGAAAATAAGGTAAAAGGATTTTCTTTAGGTGCAGTTGATTATATTCCTAAACCTTTTGAACAAGCAGAAGTAATTGCGAGAGTGCGAATGCACTTGCAACTCAAGCAATTGACAGATCATCTGGAACAACGTGTGATAGAGAGAACCGCAGCACTTAAACAAGCACAAGTACAACTGGTACAGCAAGAAAAACTATCTATGCTTGGCCAGTTGGTAGCAGGTGTAGCCCATGAAATGAATAATCCTATTAGCTGCATTGTTAGTAATTTACCTCCCGCTCAAGAATATGTTGCTGAACTGGCGAAAATTCTGCAATTATGTCAGCTAAATTATGAGCAATTACCAGCAGTAATTCAAAATGTGATCGCAAATACAGATTTAGAATTTCTCTTAGAAGATTTGCCAAAACTCCTCAATTCTATGCAGATTAGCACGGCAAGAATTCAAGATATTTCCGTATCGCTAAGAAATTTTGCTCGCGCTGATACAGCAACAAAGGTTAAGTTTGATGTCCATCAAGGAATTGAGAGTACATTATTAATTCTGCACCATCGTCTGAAAAGTGTTGGGGCGCGGCCGGAAATTCAAATTATCAGACAGTATGAAACTGTACCAAAGATTGAGTGTTATCCAGGGCAACTCAATCAAGTATTTATGAATATTTTAGCTAATGCTATTGATGCTTTAGAAGATGTTTGGCAAGAAAAAAAGCAAGTCGATAATTCTTTAGCAATTAAAATCTGTACAGAAAAATCTAGTCCGGAATCTATCAATATTCGGATTTTTGATAATGGTATTGGGATGACAGACGAAGTGAAACAACATATATTTGATAGTTTATTTACCACAAAAGCTGTTGGTAAAGGTACAGGTTTAGGACTAGCGATCGCTCACCAAATTATAGTCGAAAAACATGGTGGAGCAATTGAAGTTAATTCTACTCCAAATCAAGGTACAGAATTTATCATCATCTTGCCTGTGCAATAAAAATTATGAGATGTTGTTTACCAAGATACATAGGCTATAGATTAAACTAATTTAGCACAATCAAAATATTTTATCGCCCAAGACAAATACTCTGTTTTATGTCTTTTTTTTCAGTATTTTATGTCTTTTAAATTTATATTTTTGCTTGTAAATCCTTAGCTGAAATCCCAAAAAAATTATATCTTATTAGCTATACCAATCCTTGAAAATCAAGCATAAAAGAAAAACTCGAAATGATTGATTTGTATAGACAACATCCAGCAAACAAGACTTAATTTATCCAAAATCAGGAGTTTCATAACATGATTTTAAATTCTCGCTCTGCTGGAATTTTTTGGCAAGCAGGTCTATTTTTTGCGGGATTAATTAGCTGCTTAACCTGCATATCTAACCCAGCATCAGCACAAACCGCAATAGAAAGTCCCATCAGCGATTTTTCCTCTGGCGACCCCGGTTCCTTTGCTGGTGCAGTAGTATTTGTTACCCCTGGTGCCTATTTATCTACTGCTGCTGCTCAAATAAATCCACCTATAGGGACATTTTTTAGAGGAATCAACGGTAGTTTCACAGTTACAGGTGTGTCATATATAGATCCAATCACTCATATTTCCACACCAAGCGTTACACTCCACACAGGAGGATTATTTGCATTACCTTATACAACACCAGAAGGTTCGATTCGAGGAGCCATAGTCGAAAGACTCAGAAGCAATATCACACTAGATGAATTTGCAGCAATTGTCAGGGCGGCTGTAGGTAATGATGGTTTAGATTAGTACAAAAAGGCTGAAGTATGAAATGAAGAAGCCTTGATGGTGAACTTTTCAGCGATTTATCATGGGTGTTTTATTTCCGCCAACCTGTACTAGTATGAAATTGTGGAGGCGTACAGTTAACTAGCTGTACGCCTCTAGTTTATGTCAAGGCAAATTTTTCTTGGAGAAAGTAAGCACTAAGTACCCTTAACAAGAGAAAATCTGTAGTTGCCCGTTGAGTGTCATTCATTGCAGGTAGTTTATCTAGCAACTGCACGATCGCACATTGATTATAAAAGGGTAGATGAGACATTGCTGAACTCCGCAGAGTGTCTTGAATGAGTTGTTGTAATGGTTCTTTGAGATTAAAGGTAGAAGGTGGCGCAATAAATGGATGCTTTTGGCGCTTATAGACTGTATCTGTAATGAATGGTTTGGCTGCTTCTCGCAAAACATATTTCTCTGTTAGTCCATTGATTTTTAAAGAAATAGGCATATTTCGGACTAATTCAACTACTTTATGATCTAAAAATGGTAATCTTCCTTCAATTGAATGTGCCATTTCCACACCATCACCCAACATCCGCAAAAGGTAATTGGCTAAATTTGTTTTTGACCACAAATAAAGAGATTGATTTACTGGTTCTCTACCTTTAAGTTGTCCTTTAACATCTATATGGTTGAAAAATTGGCGATACACATCTCGTCTATGAAATTGGTCAATCAGTTCTTGTGAATAGAACCGCAGAGAATCCAGATGCCTTTGTGCCGCAGCTTGCATCCAAGCCGGAATGAAATCTAACAATTTTTCAATAGTATTTAAATCTGGAATAGATTCCTCTTCGGCAAATAACAAACCTACTGAGACTTGATTTTTTTGTTTTAATTCTGCTAATAAAAGTTTGATAGTTTCTGGGTCTTCATCTTCCTGGTTGTAAAGTAATTTATCTTGGCGGAAATGCACATATCCACCAAAAAATCTCATCTGAACCTTCTCCTGTCAGTACAACTTTATAGCCTGCATCTCTAGCAGCAAGACTTAACAAATATTTTGCCGTAGTATTGGCATTCATACTTAACATTTCACAATGCCAAATTGCATCGGCAAAATGGTCAGCGATATCTTTTTGATTAACGGGAATCACTTGGATATCAGCCTGACAATGTGCTGCTGTTTCCTGTGCGATCGCAGCTTCATCGTAAGCTGCATGTTCAAAGGCAATTGTAAAAGCCTTGAGAGGTTCAGAACTATGAACAGCAGCCATTCCTAACACTGTAGATGAATCAAGACCACCGCTTAGATAACAGCCAACTGGGACATCAGCCCTGAGACGCAATTGAATTGATTCATCTAATGTTTGGCGCAATTGTTGAATGTAATCCTCTGGATTATGAGATAAAGAATTATCACTTTGGGGATAATCAAAGTCCCAATAACGATGTAGACGAATACCTGTATTTGATGCTAATAAAAAAATGTCCGGGTGGTACTTGATGGACATTAGCATATAAAGTCCGACCAGAAGATAAAACACCCCATGTATCTTGCCAAAAACTTTCATAATCCCAACGAGCAGGTACACCAGCTGCAAACAAAGCTTTGACTTCTGAAGCTACATAGAGAGTATCGTTATGAATAGCGTAATACAATGGCTTAATACCAAAGCGATCGCGGGCTGCAAATAATACTTCGTTGCGTTCATCCCAGATCACAAAGGCAAATTCACCACGTAAATGATGCAGGCATTGTGTACCATATTCATCATATAAATGCAATGCAATTTCACTATCACAATTCGTTTTTAGCTGATAACCGCGATGTTTTAAATCACGTTGTATCCGTTCAAAATCGTAAAATTCGTTATTAGCAATTAAATGCAGACTACCATCTTGATTACTCATTGGCTGTTCGCCACCGATGAGGTCGATAATACTCAGTCTTCTATGTCCTAAAGCAACTCGTTTATTGGGCGAAATCCAAAATTTCTGCCCGTCTGGCCCTCGATGTTTTAAGCAATCCATCCCCAATTGCAAAGATGATTCCGAAATGGGCGTTTTGGCTGAAAACAATGCCACTATGCCACACATAATTTTCTGCTATTTCTATCTGGATATTCATCACAATATCTACCAGTAAATAAATAACATCCTTCTTGTGGAGAGTGATATAGTGTTTTGTGAAATACTAATCCTTAAAAGTAGAGTGCGTTGGCTAAACAAAGGCTGGATACATTATTAGTAGAGTTAAATTTATGTGCTTCTCGTGCTTTAGCACAAAGACTCATTCAAGCGGGGGAAGTGACTGTTAATCAGCAGATAATTGATAAACCAGGGACAGAAGTAGATATAGCGGCGCAAATCAAAGTGAAGGAGCGATCGCGCTTTGTGTCTCGTGGCGGCGATAAACTAGCAAAAGCCTTGGAATTATTTGCAATTCCTATCGCGGGAAGAGTTTGTCTAGATGGGGGAATTTCTACAGGCGGCTTTACTGACTGTCTGCTACAAGCTGGAGCCTGTTTAGTTTATGGTATTGATGTTGGTTATGGCCAAGTTGATTGGCGCTTGCGAAATGATTCGCGGGTGATTTTGCGAGAACGGACAAATCTACGCCAATTACAGCCCCAACAATTGTACGCTGGAGGCGATCGCATTCCAGATTTGGCGGTGGTAGATGTATCGTTTATTTCCTTAACCAAAATTTTGCCTGCACTGTGGCAATTAACTCAAGCTCCCCGTGAAGCGGTTTTATTAGTCAAGCCACAATTTGAGGTGGGAAAATCCCGTGTTGGCAAAAAAGGTGTAGTACGCGATTCTGACGACCAAGCTGATGCGATTTTTCAGGTATTACAAGCCGCAGATCAATTAGGCTGGAAATACAAAGGCTTAACTTGGTCGCCCATTACAGGCCCGGCTGGGAATGTGGAATATCTTTTATGGTTAGGCATGGAAAGTGAAACACCACCGCCAAATTTAGAGCTAATTAAGCAATTGACGAAATCAGCAATAACTGATTTACGAGAGAATTAAACATCGTACATGAGACATTCTAAAGCGTCTGGGTGGGTGTCACAGAAGCTTTCTAGAGAAGTTTTACGGTGTTTTGCTTGTTGCTGATGGGCTTTTTCAGCTTGTAATTCTTCAACGATATCCCAAGCTACAGCACAGTTAGGAGAGCCATCGCCGTTGGTTTCACAAGTTGTACGAGCTTCGGCGATCGCTTCTAAAATTGCTTGCTCGATGGTTTTAGAGCCATTTTGCTGAGATTGCTGTACAGTCTCGAATCTGTCGTAGGTTGCTGTCATGATAAATCTACCTTTGTTTACTGAGATAGAGCGTGCGCTGCTGAGAAATACAGGAGCCAATACTTTCAGTTTAGATAAGCTCAAAAAAGATTGCTGTGGTGAACACCCTCTTTTAATAAACTAAATTGATTGGGTTTTCCCTCTTGTCATTTTTGATGCAAAAAGGTAATGAGTCTCTTCACCCTTTTATGGTGCATTGTAAATTAGCAATCTAGGGTAATTATCAGCAGAATTTGATACAAGTTGATAAAGGCTGATGAACAGCAACAATTAGATCAATAATTCTTAGAAATTCTCAATACTTTAAACCTAATTCTTGTTGCAAGCGATACAGAATTGTATTTTGGTCAACTTGCGAAAGAATTTCTTGAATCACAGTACTTGCGCCTAATTGTCCCCAAGTGCAGCCTTTTTCGAGATAAACTTGGGCTGCTTTACCAACAGCGTAAGCACCATAACCAGCAATTCCAGCTTGAGCGATCGCACTACCAGCAAAACTAGTAATATTGACTGGATTATCACCACTAGCGATCGCCGCAGTACTTTTACCTAATCCTAATATAAAACTACTGCCTAATTCTCCTAACAATAAACCGCCAGAACTCATTAAAATGGTTTTGAGAATTTTCCCCGCCTCATAACTAGTCATCGGTAAACCATACAACCTTGCCAAAGCCCGAATCAAAGCTAAATCAGCAACAGCTCCACCGAGAATATCTAAAACTGCGATCGGATTTAAAGCTACAGCTAACGCTTTATATTTAGTAAATTGCCAGATAATTTCTTCTGCTTCTTGTTCGCGTAAATCTAGCGTTTTTTGAGCAATAGTCGCTTCCGCTTCCCTGGCTTGAACGAGTGCATTTAACGCCAGAAGTGACCTACCTTCACGATTGAGAATTTTGAGTAATGTTTGCTGGAGTTCGGTAATTTGTGGTGGTAGAGTTTCCCATTCATAACTCACACGCCCATCTGGCCATTCTACCCGCACTTCCATTGGCGCAGGTTCCGCCGCCACCATCACAATTTCATCAGGTAACAAAGGCTGTGCTTGGGGATTTCCTGCGCCCAGTTGTTGTAAATTGCGATAAATAGCGGCTCTGTCTGTATCCGGGTAAAGGTCAATTTTGTTAAAGACCAAAATCAACGGTTTTTGCGCCTGACGTAAATCTAGTAACGCTTGATATTCCGTCCGTGTAATATCACCAGAGACAACAAATAAAATTAAATCTGCCTGACGCGCTACTTCCCGCGCCATTTGCGCCCGTGCTTCCCCCGCAATTTCATCTAACCCTGGCGTATCAATTAACTCAACAATAATTTTACCGCCTGGTGGTTGCCATCTCACAGAACGCGGCCATTGAGTCACCCCGTTTAAAGGCCCAGTTTGCAGAATCTTCTCTCCTAGTAAAGCATTCAAGACTGCGGATTTTCCCCGACTTACCAAACCAAACACAGCAATTTTAATTAAATTCGCGTCTAGTTTACTGAGTGTGGCATTTAAAGCGTCTAATTCTGGCTTGACCAAACCTGCCAATTCTGGGTTAGATAATAACTGCCCTGACTTGCGAAGATATCCATACCAAGATAACGCTTGTCGGAGACTAGCACGGGCGCGGTTTAAATGAGTTTCTTCCAGGTTATTACGCACAGAATTTGCTTGATTTAAGGATGAAAACAGGACAAAGAACCAAATTTATCATCCAAATTCCTGTACAGAAAAGGAGTCGGGATTAGGAAAGATATTTTGGGGTTGTACTATATATTTTACAAATCCTCAACGTTTAATAAACATCTCCCTTGTCTCTCTAGTCCTCCTTGTCTCCCTCCCCTTGTTCACATATCAAATGAATCTCATCATTTTTATTCTCTAGCAATCACAATATCGTTAGATTTAATCACCGCATAGGCTTCCTCTCCCGCAACTATACCCAACTCTTCAGCAGATGTTCTAGTAATCATTGAGGTTAGCTCTACTTTGTGAACAATTTCTAGTGTCACCTCACAATTAACCGCTCCAATGACCACCTTTTTCACCACTCCCTTGAGAATATTACGGGAGCTAACTTTTAAAGCCTTTTTAGAACTACCAATTTCTACAGTAGGCATTTCCAAATTTTCCTGACTTACCAGTGTAGTTGGTTGTGGAGTTGGTACTGAGGTATGTGATGCTTGGTGTTTATTTAAACCACGCACAAGTTCCCGCAGAATCTCGGTTTTGGTGCGTTGAGAGTCCTGGCAAAACTCTTCGAGAATTTTCCGTTCCTCTTCCGATGTTTGAAATGTGATCCATCCTTGTTCTTTTCTTGGCATAATGTTACCAATTCAGTTGGTAAAGACTGGAATGACGCTCGGTATGATCCTACCAAGCGCCATTAAATTGCAGAAGAATCTGTTGCTATACCATTTTTCTATGAAAAGAAGACAAATTGTTTCCTTTCTTGGCACAGCACTAGCTAGTTTGTTACTTGCTGTTTGTTCAACATTCATTGTACCTTCTGTTGTTACGGCACAGTCGAATGTTACTTTACTTGTTTCTGCTGCTGCTAGTTTAAAAGATGCACTGGAAGAAATTAAACCGATTTATCAACAAAGTAAACCCAATGTCAATATAAATTATAACTTTGGGGCTTCTGGCGCATTGCAACAACAAATTGAGCAAGGCGCACCAGCAGATATTTTTATTTCCGCAGGAAAAAGGCAAGTAGATGCTTTAGAACAAAAAGGGTTATTGCTTCCCGGTACACGCTCGATTTTGGCAAAAAACCGCCTTGTACTAGTTGTACCCAAAAATTTTACGGGCATTACCAGCCTTTACAATCTGAAAGAATCTAAAATCAAGCGCATCGCCATTGGTGAACCCAGAAGCGTTCCGGCTGGTCAATATGCACAGCAAGTTTTACAGAAGTTAAATATTTGGTCGCAGATAACTTCTAAACTGGTTTATGCCAACAACGTGCGTCAAGTTTTAGCGGCTGTAGAAAGTGGCAATGCTGATGCAGGGTTAGTATATGCTACCGATGCCAAAATTTCTGACAAGGTAAAAGTAGTGGTGGCGGCTGATGAGAAATACCACTCCGCAATAGTTTATCCAATGGCGGTGGTTAAACGCACTAAGAATGCCAGTGCAGCCAAGGAATTTAGCCAATTTTTATCCAGCAGTCAAGCTAAGGCGGTACTCAAAAAATACGGCTTCATCCTGCCTTGAAAAAGAGAGTAGGGTGAAGGGGTGTAGGTGTTCAAAACCCTTACACCCATTCTTCACAGACAACCTTTGTGGGTAAGTCCTGGTCATAATAAAAGCAGGTGTTACTTCGGTTTGGTTATGTACTTAACTTGGTTAGACAACAATAGCTGGTTAATTGAAATTAGTGGTCAACGGATATTGGTTGACCCTTGGCTAGTTGGTGAATTAAGTTTTGGCTTAGATTGGCTGTTTAAAGCTTCTCTCAAACAAGAACGCTTAATTTCCGAGCAGATTGATTTAATATTGTTGTCTCAAGGTTTGCCAGACCATGCACATTTGCCGACATTAAAGCAACTTGACCATACAATTCCGGTTGTGGCTTCGCCTAATGCGACCAAAGTGGTTCAAGATTTGGGTTACACTTGTGTCACTTGTCTAGGGCATGGTGAAACTTTTACTTTTAATAATCAATTAGAAATTCGGGCTTTACCTGGTTCTCCTATTGGCCCGACTTTGATAGAAAACAGTTATTTGTTAAAAGAATTAGCTACTGATTTCACCCTCTATTATGAGCCGCATGGCTATCACTCGCCACAGTTAAAACAATTTGCACCGGTAGATGTGCTAATTACACCAACGGTTGATTTGACATTACCGTTAGTTGGCGCAATTATTCGCGGAACAAACAGTGCTTTGGAAGTAGCTAAATGGCTGCAACCACAATTTATCCTACCTACAGCAGCAAAGGCTGATGCAACCTATGAGGGGTTGATGGTTAACTTTTTAAAGGCTGTGGGGACGGCTGAAGATTTGCGGACTTCTTTCCAGAAGAATAATCTTACTACCCAGGTGTTAGAACCTAAACCAGGCGATCGCTTGGAATTAAACTTACAAAATCGCGTTTTAACCCGTTAACTTCAGTGTAAGCGATCGCGTAAAATGATAAATAGAGCGATCGCTAATTTTCTCCAAGCAGTCTAAAAATACATCACAGAAAAATCTGTAAACTTGCTAAATTTTTATTCATCTTTTCTGGAATCAGAATATTGTGACTGTAGTTACCCTTTACAACTATCCACTCAATTAACCAAGCCTTAATTCAACCATTCAGGTGAATTCAGCAACAAAAGTCTTAAGTTATAAAAAAATATTAATACTAGTCAACTTCTATCCCAACTATTAAAACGAACCAAGGTATAAGCTTATGAAAATCTCAACTATCACAACTTCTTTTTTTACTGTCGCTGCTGTAATTTTGTCTGCTGGAATTTCGTCGGCTCAAGCGAATGGTGAAAAAATCTCTCATAATGCTAATGTTGCTAATATTACAACACATGGGCAAGTAATCACCACATCTGTTAACTCTTATATGTCGCCCAGTAATGTTACTAATTCTCATGTGATGCAACCGCTGAATCTAGTTTATCTTGCTTATCAAGGTAATTTAGAATCACAAGGCATTCCCAGTGGCAAGACTTTGATATTTCAACACCAGCACGGTAATGTTAAGGCAGAAGATGTGGTAAAAGCTGCCGTTAATGCCAAAAAAATCCCCAATCAATTTTTATACAATCCCAGCTATCTCAGTGAGGTTGATGTACAACTAGCATCTCTACAAAAAACTTTTGCTCATTAAATTTACATAGGAAAAATGAAATAAATCTTACAAGCTTTGGATGAAAGAGAGGCTAGGGGTTAGTACAACCAGGAAAAAGTCAAAAGGAAAAAGAAAGAATCATCATACCACAAGCCTTTTTGCAATTCGAGATGGTCTGTTTATTTACGCTGACCTGTACTAGTATCTTTTATTCTATGAAAATTAATGTTTTCTGATATCCTTAACTTTGTTTATAAGTTAGGGATTTTGTTCTTTATAAACATTAGATAGCAACAGATTTTTAACTCTGTAACCTATCACCTGCTGTACAACTTAGGCGGGTAAAAGTTTATGATAGTTAGAACATTCGGTTTTGGTGGGGATCAGCCACCAAAGGAAAGGGGGAAAGTTCGGTGCAAATCCGACGCTGTCCCGCAACTGTGAAGGAAAGGTCAAATGTTTACAAGCTACTTTCCCAGTCAGGATGCCCGCCGAATTATAAAATTAAGTCCATCACATCTGCGAGGTACGGATGACTGCTGCCCATACTGCTATTACAAGTAATTCTGACAATATTGCTGCTCATACTCATACTTTATTTGTTTGCCAAACCTGTGCCAGTGTTTGGCAAGATGGTAAGCGTGTAGGTGAAAGTGGCGGTCAAAAACTCCTGCACCAAATTCAGCAATTGGCGCAAGATTGGGATTTACGCGAAGAATTTCCGATCCAAGCGGTTGAATGTATGAGTGCTTGTAACCGTTCTTGTGTTGTTGCTTTTGCTGCTCAAGGTAAGTTAACTTATCTGTTTGGTGATTTAGATTTTGATAACAGTGCGGCGGCTGTTTTGGAGTGTGCCGAGCAGTACTACACTAAAACTGACGGAGTATTGCCTTGGTCAGAACGACCCGAACCCTTGAAACGGGGTATATTAGCGAAAATTCCACCCTTGTAAAATAGTGCTGAGTTAAAAGTGCTGAGTGCTGAGAATAAACGTGTTTTAATTTTGGGTGGAACCACAGAAGCGACAGAACTCGGTGCGAGAGTTGCAACTATTGATGGGATTGAAGCGATCGCATCTTTAGCCGGTCGCACCCGTGAACCCTCGCTTCCCTCTAGAAATGTGCGGATTGGTGGTTTTGGGGGTGTGGATGGACTGGTAGAATATCTGCGTCAAATGAAAATTGATGTGTTAATTGATGCTACCCATCCCTTCGCCAGTCAAATATCATACAATGCGGCGGCGGCAGCCAATGAAGTCGGGATACCCAGATTAATGTTAATTCGTCCTGCTTGGGAGAAAACAACAAGCGATCGCTGGATTGAAGTAGATAGTAATGCCGCCGCCGCCGATATTTTGCCAAACCAAGCCAAACGAGTATTCTTAACCGTTGGCAGACAAGAACTCAGCACTTTTGCCCATCTTCAAGATATATGGTTTCTGATGCGGATGATTGACCCGCCTGGAAAAGATGCCTTAGTACCACCGGGAATAATATTGTGCGATCGCGGCCCTTTTATCCTAGAAAATGAACGGAAAATTCTGGTTCAGCACAACATTGACACCATTGTGAGTAAAAATAGTGGTGGTGATGCAACTTACGCCAAAATTATTGCCGCACGAGAACTGGGTGTACAGGTTGTTATGGTCAAGCGTTCCTCAGTCCCAACCGGCGAACAAGTTACAGATGTTGATGGTGCAGTAGCTTGGTTATTAGATAAATTAAAAAGTAAGAGTATAGGGTAGTACAATTCAATTAAGGCTAAAAATTCCAGTCAATATCATCAATATTTTGTTGTTGGACTGCGAGATACCCGACTTTTTTTAAGAAGTCGGATATCTAACAAATCCCATAATACAGCACTTTGCGTAACAGTTAGGCACAATATTTAAGAAGATAAAGTAAAAAATAAGATGAAACCATACTCAATAGATTTAAGAGAGAAAATAATTAGTGTTTACGAAGCAGGAAATACATCAATTAGGAAAGTAGCAGCAAGATTCAAGGTAAGTAAAAATACAGTGCAAGGATTGGTAAAGCAAAAACGGGAACAAGGAACGTTACAGCCAAGACCAGCAACGGGAGGAAAAGCAAGTCAACTGTCTGGTTATGAACACCAGATAGAGGAAATGGTGGCGGAATTTCCAGATTATACCCTAGCCGAATATTGTGAATATTGGGGAGAAAAAACAGGAGTCAGATTGAGTGAGAGTGCAATGTGCAGATTTCTCCAAAAACAAGAATTGACAGTCAAAAAAAAACACTCAAAAAGCAGCCAAGGTCACAGAGAAACAACACAAAATAAACGGTTAGAGTATTGGGAAATTATCCGGGATGTATTTGTAGATGACTTGGTGTTCCTGGACGAAATGGGAATATTGCTAGGGTTAATGCGGGAACTGGGCAGAAGTAAAAAAGGAACGCGGGTGTATGATGTCAAGCCATTTTATCGTGGAAGTCGGGTAACTGTCGTCGGGGCAATCAGCCACAAGTCCATCCTAGCAATGAAGACATTAGACAAATCTATGACGGGTGATGACTTCAAACAATTTATTCAAGAAGAACTATTGCCTCAATTATGGCCCGGAGCAGTAGTAGTAATGGATAATTTGAGGGCACACAAGATCAAAGGTATCAAGGAGATGATAGAGTCCGTCGGTGCCAGAGTCGTTTACTTATCACCTTATTCCCCAGAATTTAATCCCATCGAACATTTATGGTGGCAACTCAAGGCATTTATCAGAAAGTTTTCTCCACATAATAAATTTGCCGTCGAACAACTCTTAGCTCTTGGAGTACTTTTATGCTCCAGTCAGCAACTTCAAAACTATTTTTCTCACTGCTGCTACTGTACCAGTTAGTCTCGCAAAGTGCTGTAATTGTTAATGTTGTGAGTATGGGGACTAAGTAAAAATGCGCTTGCGATCGCTTCATGATAAAAGATTTTTAAGTAGTAATATTTAGCATCCGTAAATTTGATACATCAATAGCAGTAATATTTGTGACAATAAGTAAAGTAATTAGCTTATAAAAGTTACACTAAAAATATTGTAAGTCGAGAGATTCCACTAGACCGACACAGCTATATCTGTGCAAATAATCGCAATTTTATCCGCGTCCATCTGCGTTTATCTGCGGTTAATTTTATTCAAACTCTATTCCATCATTTTAGTCATTTCGGTCAAACACAACTATTTTAGTTTTTGAGAGAGGATTCAAAAACTATGATTTGGTGCTGAATTACAATAAAAATTAATTAGCCGCGGACTGAGCTTCTTGATACATGATTTCTTGGAATTGAATCATGTCTTTTTGTGGGTCGGCAATACTCACTTTCACTAATAACTGTTCACCCAAGGTTACAGAACGTCTAAAAGCCATTGGTAACTGCAAGCCCAAATCTTCTAATAGAATCAGTGCTAAGTTACTGTCCTCACGCAACCACATTAAGACTGTGACTGACCAAACTTGTTCAGGATGACGGCGGAGATATTCTAATGCCCAATATCTATTAGTTTGCCGTTCTACCATTGTTACTTCTTGGGTAATGGTAGAGACAGTCATCATTACTTCTTTGAGTTGTTCGGCGGAAAAAGGCAGAACTTCGCCGCGCAGATGGGCTTTGAGTTGAAAATGAGTGAGTAAATCACTGTAGCGCCGGATGGGCGAAGTGGCTTGGGTATAAGTATCTAATCCCAAACCCGCATGACGTAGAGGTGTGATGCTCATTTCACTCTTGGGCATACACCGCCGCATTGCACAAGCACGTACAAACCCAGCAGGGAGTTGAATTAATTCTTCTTCTGGGGGCAATTCTGGCTGTGGCTGACCACGGAAGGGCAGAGGTATATTATGAGTTTGACCGTAACGGGCGGCGACTTCACCAGCAAGAATCATCATTTCTGCTACCAGTTGCCGTGATGAGGAATCGTCTAAGATATCAATACTAATATCGTCACCTTTGACTTTAATCATTGCCTCTGGCATATTGATGCTGATGGCTCCTTGGTTGTAACGCCAAGATTTGCGTTTGATTGCCCAATTTGCGATCGCGGCAATTTCTGGTTCTGCTTGCACGCCTAATTCCAGCATCTCATCGACATCTTCATAGGTGAGGCGATATGTCGGTTTAATCAAGCTGGCGTGAATGCTGTAATCTTCTACTGCCCCATTGCTATCTAGAATAATCCCAAAGCTGAGGGCGCAACAAATTCTCCCCTGTACCAAACTCATCGGCCCAGTCGCCAAGATTTCTGGGAACATGGGAACCATCCCTGTGGGTAAATAAACCGTACTTCCCCGCTTTCTGGCTTCTAAATCTAAGTCATCTTCTGGTTCTAACCAGCGCGTCGGGTCAGCAATATGTACCCACAATCTTTCTTGACCATCACTGAGTGATTCCCAACTCAGACCATCATCTATCTCAGTGGTACTTTCATCATCAATTGTGTAAACCTTTAGATGAGTCAAATCCAGGCGATTTGCATCCAAGTCTGTTGTTGGGGAATCCAAACGCTGTTGCGCCACTTCTAATACCTTGCTAGTAAACTGAACAGGAATTGACGAACGACGCAGGAACAAGTTTTCATAAGGACTCCACCAGCCCAGGTCTACTAATAATTGAAAAGCTCCTTGGGGGGTTCCAGGCCGCCCCAGCATATTCATCGTTTCTAAGACTGGTGCTGGAGGAGGATACGCCCTAGATAGCGCATCATATTTTACTCCCTCCCGCACAATATCAGCCATTAAAGCTGCGTATTTTTCTAATGCTTCTAGACGATGGCGATCGTGTCTTTGCCATTCTACCGCTTCACCTTTGAGTGCTTGTTCTACACGCACTAAAAATTCTTGCTGTCCCTTGGCTTTGAGGGTTTCTACTTCTATCTGATGTTTACGTTCGGCTACTTGGGCGGTTGTGCGCGGTTCATAAGCATCGCCTTTTTGCTTGAAGTAGAGTTTGTCATCTGATAACAAGCAATGGGCTGCATAACAAGGGGCTGGTTCTGATTCGGAAAACAGCAGATTCGCCATTTGCGATGGGGTGACTGCTTCTCCATCTTCCACCAATAATTCCCAAGCCACTTCTAAGCTAGATGGGTCTAAATATGGTTTGACTTCTTCGAGAAATTTTGGAATTTCAGAGGACTTGTAGGTTTGTCCGTTAACTGTATATGTAATTTGTCTCGGCGCGAGGCTGTGGGATTGACCACGTTCATCTACCACAAACCAACGGGTCTTACCATCTGGACGATCTACCACACCCAGACGGCGATCGCCTTGAACCCTAAATTCAACTAGCGTCCCCTTCTCCACAACTCTCGCACTCTTATAATTTTAGATTTTAGATTTCGGATTTTAGATTATATAATCTCGAATCCCAGAAAATTTTATGTAGGAACCAATTTTACACTTTAATTATTCAGATTAGAGATTTTGGACTTAGAAAGACAAAGCTTTTCCTGTTAATCCAAAATCTAAAATCCTAATCTTAAAATTGATTTAGCCTTCAGCGTTGATGAACGGTAACAATGCGACAATCCGCGCCCGTTTAATTGCTAATGTTAAGTCTCGCTGTTGCTGACAAGTCAGCCCAGTAATCCGCCGAGGTAGAATTTTACCCCGTTCGGTAATAAACTTACGCAGTAAATCAACATCCTTGTAATCAATTGGCTCT
Source organism: Nostoc piscinale CENA21 (assembly GCF_001298445.1). Taxonomy (NCBI): domain Bacteria; kingdom Bacillati; phylum Cyanobacteriota; class Cyanophyceae; order Nostocales; family Nostocaceae; genus Nostoc; species Nostoc piscinale. The sequence goes on from NZ_CP012036.1 coordinate 5,654,467, forward strand.
CCTGGCTTAATTGGAGACAGACGACGACGATAGTAACTCATCTTTACTTGATTTCCTTATGAACGGTATGTTTGTTGCAGTGGGTACAGAACTTGTTCAGTTCTAGACGGTTGGTCGTATTACGACGGTTTTTCATGGTGGTATACCGGGACACACCAGGAGAACGCTTGTCAGGGTTGCTACGACACTCGGTACATTCTAGTGTCACTATTATGCGGACACCTTTACTCTTAGCCATAATCTTACAAACAGTAAAGCCTGAAGAGAAATTTACACAAATGACTATCTTCGCACATTTCGTTGCAAAGTATCAACTAAACGCTTGATTTTGATATCGAGCGAGTAGCCCCGACGCGATGAAACTATAAAAGTTCTAGCGTAACGGTCATGCAAAGCTTGCCGTAACTGGGGATCGGAGAAAGCTGCACCACAGTCTATTGCCAGAGGAAGTAATAGCAGTATAGCAGTGGGATTTGCTCTCAGGTTGCCAAGGGCGATCGACACCAACAAAGCACCAAAGCCAATTATAGCTTCTCGCTTCACCAGTGCCAGCAACTCTGGAATTCTCCCGACTACTTGCCCATTTTCTACTTCTAGGATTTTCAAGTCAAAAGCCCAGCGTCCTAAACTTTGCCCTCGATTATTAAATACCACCACTACCCGTAAAATCAGCCAACAAAAGATAAAAACTAAAATCTGGATAAATTGAATACCAAGGCTACTACTCCCAAATAGGGAACTGACTAACCAAGCACCTAAAAAATCCAGCCCCAAAGCCAGACCTCGCCGCCAAATCTCGGCTTTGGGATAGTGTTTTTGCGGAGTTCTTTCGATAGTCATATTAAATAGGTAAGTAGGTGGGTATGAATATTTATCGTTAGGGAAAGGCAGGAGGCAGGAGGCAGAAGGCAAGAGGGTTTAGGGCAAATTTACTTTTATTTACATACTTCGGTTTTTTTACGCCTTTCTACTTATTTTTATTTAGCAGTTGGGAAATAATCTATGCTTCTCTTCTTAATATTAAAGTGATAGCTGGGTGCTTGCTTTGCGGAAAAAGCCCGAAATCACGCCTAATAAACATAAAACAGTATGACTGAGGAAAATCAACCATAAGAGGAAAAGTTTGACCCAGCAACAGATAATAGAGATTGGTCAGCAGCAGCCACAGAATTAGCTTGTTTTGCACTTGCTAGAAGTAAAGGAAAGCGGTTAGTTAAAATTATCAATACTGGAAATGAGCCGCTACCATTTATTTGTATTTTTGAGGATTACCCAGAATGACATCCACAGGGACAACTGCTAATCAAATCCCCGTTAGCATCCTCATTCCGATGCTAAGTGCTATTGATGACCGTGATTATCAGCTTTTTAAAGAATTAGAAAATACTTTTGTTACTCAGTATGGTGTTGAGGTGTGGCAAGATGTTTTTAATTTCCGCATCTTACCAGCCCTTGATCAGCAATCTAATAAATGGCTACTACAATCATGGTGTAGTAATGGAATTATAAGTGTTCAGGATATAGCTTGAATATTTTTAAGTTGCATTACCAGAGTCTTTCACCATGTTGCAAGTTAGCGATGTAGAAGCAGTTATTTCAAATTTGGTACAACCGTTAGATCCTAGACGGGATATAGAAATTGTAGATTTATTGGCGGCAAGCGATCGCATTCTGGCAAACCCCATTACCAGTCAGCTAGACTTTCCCCATTGGGATAATTCAGCGATGGATGGCTACGCAGTCCGTTACGCAGATGTACAGCAAGCTAACGCCCAACAACCAGCAATTTTAGATATTGTTGAAGAAATTCCCGCAGGATATCAACCAAAAACCACAATTCAACCAGGACAAGCAGCGCGAATTTTTACTGGTGCAGTAATTCCAACAGGTGCGGATACTGTAGTTATGCAAGAAAGGACAAGCCGCGAGGAAAATCGTGTGTTGATTCAAGTCGCACCACAACCAAAAGAATATGTCAGACACAAAGGATCTTATTATCAAGCCGGAAATCAACTTTTACCCGCCGGAATCAAATTAAAAGCGGCGGAAATTGCTGTTTTAGCAGCAGCACAATGTCCCCAAGTCAAAGTTTACCGCCGTCCAAAAGTTGCAATTTTTTCTACTGGTGATGAATTAGTTACACCAAATACACCATTACAACCAGGACAAATTGTTGATTCTAATAATTATGCTCTGGCAACTTTAGTTAAAGAAACTGGTGCAGAGCCTTTATTATTAGGCATTGTGAAAGATAATCCTGTGGCTTTACAAGAAACCATTGCTTACGCCATAGCAAATGCTGATATTGTGCTTTCTTCTGGGGGGGTTTCTGTTGGTGAATATGATTATGTAGATAAAATTCTGGAAGATTTAGGGGCAGAAATTCATATTCGCGCTGTGGAAATGACACCAGGAAAACCATTAACTGTGGCGAATTTCCCTCAGCAAAATTCAGCCATTTATTTTGGTTTACCGGGAAATCCTGTTTCAGCTTTAGTAACTTTTTGGCGATTTGTACAACCTACAATTAAAAAATTAGCTGGACTTTCTGAAGGCTGGGAGGCAAAATTTATTAAGGTGCGATCGCATGATGAACTACGCGCCAATGGTAAACGCGAAACTTATATTTGGGGAAAATTAAATTTAGTTGCTGACGTTTACGAATTTCACACAGCTGGTGGTACTCATAATTCTGGCAACTTAATTAACTTAGCTCAAACTAATGCCTTAGCAGTTTTATCAGTAGGTCAAACCTTAATTACAGCAGGCGAAGAAGTACAAGTCTTATTAATTGCTGCTGTGTAAATCTTGAATTTTGACTTCACGGTTGGGTGTGTACACATATCTAAAACCCTCCTACCTTCTGCCTCCTGCCTTTTCCAAACTACAAATATTCACGCCGCTTTACTTTAATACCTAATACGTGGGTCAACGTAAGCATTAATAATATCAATTAAAATGCTTGCCCCCACAACGATCGCACCAAAAAATACCAAAACACCTTGGACTGTGGGATAATCGCGATCGCTGATTGCTTGATATAAGCGATTAGCTAAACCAGGCCAAGAAAATGTCACTTCTGTTAAAATCGCACCACCCAACAACGAAGCAAAGGTCAAGCCTAACACCGTAATTACGGGAATTAAGGCATTCTTTAAAGCATGAGAGACTAAAATTTTATTTTCTGCAATTCCTCTCGCCCTAGCCGCTTCTACATAGTCTGCACGCAGGGTTTGTTTTAAATTAACCCGGACAATACGCTCAAAAATGCCACTGAGCAAAATTCCCAAAGTCAAACTCGGTAGGGCAAGATGGTGCAAAGAAGCAAAAAACTGCGTCAAATTACCACTCAACAAACTATCAAAGGTATATAAGCCGGTAATTGGTGATGGTGGCGGTAGTGTCGGCGGAAAACGGTTCGAGTTAGGAAACCAACCCAATTGCACAGAAAAAACTAGCTGTAACAGCATTCCCGCCCAAAACATTGGTAAAGCGTAAGTAATAATTCCAAATAACCTTCCACCTATATCAAAATAAGTTCCTGGACGAGAAGCGGAAAGCGTACCTACCAAAATCCCAACAATTAGCGCAACTGCCATACTAAATACAGCTAACTCCACTGTTGCGGGGAAATACTGTCCGATGATGTCCCAAACATTTTGTCCGCGACTGGTTAAAGAAGTTCCTAAATCAAACCGCAGTAAATTACCTAAATAATTTAAATACTGCAACCAAATAGGTAAATTTAATCCTAATTGCTTGCGTAATTCTTCCTTTGCTGCTTCTGGCGCACGTCCACCCAAAATCGCATCAGCAGGATCTCCGGGTGTCGCGCGTAATAATAAAAATACGATAGTATGATAGTTAAAAGTTGTAATGGCGCTAGGAGCAACCGCGAAACAATGTAATATTGTAGGGCTTTTGAGCGAGACATATTTTAGTTATTTGTCATTAGTCACTTGTACTGAGCGTTCGCGCAGCGTCTCCGACAGGAGAAGCCAAAGTATTAGTCATTGGTCATTTGCCATTCGTTATTTGTGAAATAGAATACAAAAGACGAAGGACAAATGACAAAGGACTATTAACTATTTTTTGATTGTTTTATAAATCAAGTTCTGAGTAGGGTCAAGCTGCACGTTACTAACACCTTTTTGAGCAAATACATAGTCTTTGTTTTGCCAAAGGGGAACGTAAGGTACATCATTTAGTACTTGGGTTTGAATTTGAGCAAAAATTTGCCCTCGTGCGCTAGGATTTTGTTCTTTGCGTTGTTGGTCGATGAGTTTATTCATGGTTTCGCTATAGTAAAACGAACCTTGAGTTTGACTACCGCCATCTTCACAACCTTTCGCATCAGACCCTTTTTGACAAGCTAAGAAAGGTTGTACATAGTTATCTGGATCTAAAAAGTCAGGATACCAATCAAGCAAAGCTGCGGGATATAAACCTTTAGAAATGTCTTTAAAGAAAGTCGGCCCTTCGACTGTGTTGACTTCTAATTGGACAATGCCATCCATTTTAGTATCAGCCAGTGATTTGAGTGTTTGCGCTGCTAAACTGCGAGTCGGTGAACTAGAAGGATACCAAACAGGAATTTTGACAGGATTATCTTTAGAGTAGCCAGCTTTAGTGAGTAATTCCTTGGCTTGATCAAATTTACCGTCACCATATTTATCTTTAAATAATGGTTGGGAAACGTTGAATGTAGTCGGAATCATACTATAAAGTGGATCAGCCTGACCGTATAAAACTCGCTCATTTAATAGTTGACGGTCGATAATTGCTGCGATCGCTTGTCTAACTTCTGGTTTATCTAAAGGTTTTTGATTGCGATTTAATACCAGATAACTTACTACACTACCTTGGGCTGTAATCGCTTGCCAATCTCCTTTTTTACCACCTTCTTCTAAGCTGCGAATTTGGTCAGGTTGTAGTGATAAATAAGCAACATCTACTGCACCTGTACGAAAAGCATTAAACAAGTTAACTGGACTGGTTTGAATTTGGACATTAATACCTTGATTTACGGGTTTTTCTCCCCAATATTTATCAAATACATCCATCCGCAGTGAATCTGTCCCATACTGCGCTAATTTATAAGGGCCAGTCCCAACAAATGTATTGGGTTTGAATTTACCAGCACCTATTTCATAAGCTTTGGGTGAAACTGCACAAACTCCTGAAAATGCCAGTAATGAGGGAAATGCTGCAAAGGGTTTTTTGAGTTTAATTGTTAACTCATTTTCACCCGTGGCAGTTACGGAAGCTACTGTATCAGCTAATAAAAAAGAAGGTTTACCTTTATTTTCAATAAATCGCTTAATACTAAACTCCATTGCTTTAGCGTTGAAGGGTGTGCCATCGTGAAACACAACTCCTTGGCGTAGTGGGATAGTGTAAGTTAAACCATCTTTGCTGACTTTAGGTAAACTTGTCGCCAGTTGGGGTTTAATTTCTGTGCTACCTGGTTCGTAAGTATAAAGGCGATCGCTCATATTAAACACTAAACCCAAAGATGCCAACTCGTAAGCATCTGCTGGATCTAATGTCCTCGGCTTGGCAGTTGTCCCAATCGTAATACGACCATCACCCCCAGGCGTATTGGCATTACTCGACGGCGTGGTATTCGCTTGTTGTCGCGTACCACAACTAATGACTAAAAACAAACACAGACAGAACAGAGAAACGAATTGAGTCAACCGACCCCATCTTCGTACAGACAAGGGAAACAAAGTCATACCTTTGAAATTTTTCCAATTAGCGGTCAGTAATCATACTATATGTCTGGCAATAATACCCAATTTTTTATAATTTCAGACAGGCTCAGGTTAAGCAGTAATACTTATTTACTAAACAAACCATCAATGTATAGCAAGAAGCAGGAGGTAAAAGTCTTACTAGGCTTGACATTCGTGCTTTTTAAATGTCCTTCCCTAATACTTTGACTGCCGTAATTTGATATTACAGAGGTTAAAAGCACAATTATTGAACTTATATCAAAAAATGTTACAAAAACTAATTTTGTTGCAGCCATATTTTAATGTGATATTTTGAACTATTTGAATTTAAAATTCCAGCAAATTTATAAGACAGTCTGTATATGTGAAAATCCGCAAAATTTCAGTATTTAATCTGAAATTTACAAAGCAGATAAAATTGTCTTAAAAGAATAAGATTATTTTAAATAAAATTTGTTAAGCTGCTCAATTAGCTCTCATACTTTACATTTCAAGTTAGCCTTTTAACTGATGAGAGTGCTTGATTAAAAGCATAATCAGGAATCTTGGCATCATAGCTTGATGAGCCAAGCTGCTTTATTTAAAACATCTACCGAGTCAAATTTGTGGGTGTAGATATCAAAATTTATAGTCAAAATAGCGAGATAAAACCGTGAAATATTTTTTTCTTTCGGAAGGATGGAATATTGGTAGAGTTTGGTCATCTGATGGGTTGTGGCAAATTACTGCATGGCGACGGCAACCAGATATTCAGAGGATGAATATTTGTATAGTAGAAAACAATGAATTACTCTGGCTTTATCGTACAGAAGAAGCTGTTTTAACAATAGAAGTTAAACCCTCAACCTCAGAAATTGCCACTCAAACAATTGGCCAAGTAGTACTAAAGCGTCTAATGAGTGCCGAACAGGTAATTGAACGTCTCAATACAGCCGAAGCCAAGTGTCAGCTACAAAACATCCAATTGGTGACACAGTAATTTGTTGTAGCAATAGTCAATAGGGAGGAAGGATAAGATTGGGTAGGTATATGGCAGATTGGTTACAAGGAATAATTACTGAGTTGTCCTCCCTATCTACCCCACTCACCACTTCCTACTCCCTTAATCTACGTAAATGAAATTGTGACGGAGATTTGTGAGAAGATAACACAGATGGGATACTGATCGCATCGATTTACCCGCTTGCAAACAATTCCATCAATAGTTACACTTTTTAAAACATTCTCATTTTTGTATGGCGATCGCGTAGACGACTACAAGGCTGCTGCCAACAAGGGTAGCTCGCTCGATTACCCAAATACCAACCCGGTATTTGCCGAGTTCCCTGAGAACAAGGGAGAGTTTTATGAAAAAATTCTTGGAGAAGACAAGCGATCGCAACCCCAAAAGGTCAAGCTACCGCAGCGTCTAAGTGTTGCCAAAGCCACATAGTCTGTCTTGTAAAGACTGAGCCGTGGTTAAACTCAGAACCCTGGCAATAAAAAAACTCAGAGATTTCTTTAAAAAGCGGTCTTCGCCAATTTAAAGAACTCAGTAAACAAAATTGCTTTGTAAACATAACTCTTCAAGGAGGAGCGTAGTCGATGGGACTACCTTGGTACCGAGTACATACAGTTGTTCTGAACGATCCAGGGCGGCTGATTTCTGTACACTTAATGCACACAGCCCTGGTGGCAGGCTGGGCTGGTTCAATGGCGTTATATGAACTCGCTATTTATGACCCCAGCGATCCTGTTCTCAACCCCATGTGGCGACAAGGGATGTTCGTGCTGCCCTTCATGGCACGTCTAGGTGTTACCCAATCTTGGGGCGGCTGGAGCGTTACTGGTGGCCCTGCTACTGACCCTGGTTTCTGGTCTTTTGAAGGTGTAGCTGCTGCTCACATCGTACTTTCTGGTTTATTATTCTTAGCCGCAGTTTGGCACTGGGTTTACTGGGATTTGGAACTCTTTAGAGATCCTCGGACTGGTGAACCAGCACTAGACTTGCCAAAAATGTTTGGTATTCACCTGTTCTTATCTGGTTTACTTTGCTTTGGTTTTGGTGCATTCCACCTCACCGGACTTTACGGCCCTGGGATGTGGATTTCTGACGCTTATGGAGTCACGGGTAGCGTCCAGCCAGTAGCACCAGAATGGGGGCCAGATGGCTTTAACCCCTTTAACCCCGGCGGTATTGTAGCTCACCACATCGCCGCAGGTGTTGTTGGCATTATTGCTGGTTTATTCCACCTCACAGTTAGACCACCCGAAAGGCTATACAAAGCCCTACGGATGGGTAACATTGAAACCGTACTTTCCAGCAGTATTGCGGCAGTATTCTTCTCGGCTTTCGTTGTGGCTGGTACCATGTGGTACGGTAGCGCAACCACCCCCATCGAACTGTTTGGCCCTACCCGTTACCAATGGGATCAAGGCTACTTCCGTCAAGAAATTAACCGTCGTGTACAAGCAAGCGTAGCCAACGGTGCAAGCTTGTCTGAAGCTTGGTCACAAATTCCTGAAAAATTGGCATTCTACGATTACGTTGGTAATAGCCCTGCCAAAGGTGGTTTGTTCCGTACAGGCCCTATGGTCAAGGGTGATGGTATTGCTCAGTCTTGGCAAGGTCACGCAGTATTCACAGATGCTGAAGGTAGAGAATTGACTGTCCGTCGTCTACCTAACTTCTTTGAAACCTTCCCCGTAATTTTGACCGACAGCGATGGTGTTGTCCGCGCTGACATTCCTTTCCGTCGGGCAGAATCTAAATATAGCTTTGAACAAACTGGTGTCACCGTTAGCTTCTATGGTGGTGACTTAAACGGTAAGACCTTCACAGATCCTGCTGATGTGAAGAAATATGCTCGTAAAGCTCAAGGCGGCGAAATCTTTGAATTTGACCGCGAAACCTTGAACTCCGACGGGGTATTCCGTACCAGTCCTAGAGGTTGGTTTACCTTTGGACACGCAGTATTCGCTTTATTATTCTTCTTCGGTCACTTATGGCACGGCGCTCGGACAATCTACCGAGATGTATTTGCTGGTGTGGAAGCCGACCTAGAAGAGCAAGTCGAATGGGGTCTGTTCCAGAAAGTGGGTGATAAATCAACCCGCCGGAAGGAAGCCCTCTAATTATTTAGTGCTGAGTAATGAGTAATGAGTAAAGTCTGGAACTCAGCACTCAGCACTCAGCACTCATTACTCTAAGGAGCTTTTGAGATGGAAAGCGTTGCATACATTTTAATTTTTACTTTGTGCATAGGCGTTCTGTTTTTTGCGATCGCCTTCCGTGAACCTCCCCGCATTGAGAAAAAAAGACGAGTAGTAGGTTACTATTACCAAGCTTTGCAAACACAAAATATCCGCCGTTGTCTAGCTATAACGGCGGATATTTTACTGAATTTAGCAATGTATAAAAATCTCTTCTAACTTATGGCTGATAGGCAAATGCCATTTTTTATATGATATAATCTTCTATCTGGAAGTTGATATGTGTTAACACTAGCTTTCTACGCTAGGATTAATAAGGGACGTAAGCTTACACTGGTCTTCAGTGGCTTACACAGGCATTATCATTATGTCACAAAACTTTACGGAGACTAGAACCAGGAACAAATCAGCATGGTCAATCAGAACTTAACCGCTACAGAAATTGGATTTACTCACGAAGATTTCGCTGCTCTACTTGACAAATACGACTATCACTTTAGCCCTGGAGATATTGTACCAGGAACGGTTTTCAGTATAGAGCCGCGCGGCGCTCTGATTGACATCGGTGCTAAAACAGCAGCATATATCCCCATACAAGAAATGTCTATTAACCGGGTAGATGCCCCGGAAGAAGTTTTACAGTCGAACGAAACACGCGAGTTTTTCATCCTTACTGATGAAAACGAAGATGGTCAGTTGACCCTCTCGATTCGTCGTATTGAATATATGCGGGCTTGGGAACGTGTACGTCAGTTGCAAGCTGAAGATGCAACTGTGCGTTCTGGTGTATTTGCAACAAACCGTGGTGGTGCGTTGGTAAGAATTGAGGGATTGCGTGGATTTATCCCTGGTTCCCACATTAGTACTCGCAAACCCAAAGAAGAATTAGTGGGTGAAGAACTACCCTTGAAGTTCTTGGAAGTAGACGAAGAACGTAACCGCCTAGTTTTATCTCATCGTCGGGCGCTGGTTGAACGTAAGATGAACCGCCTCGAAGTTGGCGAGGTAGTAATTGGTACAGTTCGCGGGATCAAGCCTTACGGTGCTTTCATCGACATCGGTGGTGTCAGTGGCTTGTTACACATATCGGAAATTTCTCACGAACATATCGATACACCTCACAGCGTGTTCAATGTCAATGATGAAGTGAAAGTGATGATCATTGATTTGGATGCTGAAAGAGGTCGGATTTCTCTATCTACCAAACAGTTGGAACCAGAACCCGGTGATATGATTAAAAACCGTGATTTGGTTTACGATAAAGCTGAAGAAATGGCAGCTAAGTATCGTGAGCAACTGTTAGCGAAACAACAAGGGATCACCGCACCTCCTACTGAGGAAGCTGTAGCTGAAGAAGAAATTCCAGCAGCTATTGAAGAAGAGATTCCAGCAGCTATTGAAGAAGAAATTCCCGTAGCTATTGAAGAGTAAGATTAATAGATAATTGCATTCAAGTTTAAAAAAGAGGGATATTCCCTCTTTTTTTATTAAACAGAATTCAAGAGTCAGGAGCTAGAATTCAGAATGAAATTCTGGCTTCTAGGTGGTGCGTCTTTTTCCTCCATTGATTGTATTCTGACTCCTGAATCCTTCTTCAAGGCATTTTTTAACGGGGTGAAAAATTTGGCAACTATTCAATGTAAGAATGTTACTTTTGATAATATTCAGGCAATTTTTTTTTGACAAAAACGGTACTTTAGAAGACTCAGACGTTTATTTGCGATCGCTGGGGCAAAAAGCAGCTAGAATTATCGATGCCCAATTTCCCGGAATTGGTGAACCATTATTAATGGCTTACGGTATTGATAGTAATTCCCTCGATCCTGCTGGTTTAATGGCGGTGGGTAGTCGCCGCGAAACTGAAATCGCCACAGCTGCCTATATCGCCGAAACTGGTAGAGGATGGTTTGAATCTTTGGGAATCGCCTGTCAAAGTTTAAACGAAGCCGAAAAATATCTCGAAGCATCTCCCGCACCGCTTTTCTCTGGGAGTTTGGAGTTATTACAGTCCCTCTCCGTCGCCGGACTCAAATTAGGGATCATCTCAGCAGCCACAACCGCAGAAGTACAAGCCTTTGTCGCTCGGTATAATTTGGCTGATTATCTTCCAGCCCAAATTGGCGTGGATGATGGCCCAGGGAAACCAGATCCAACTTTGTTTTTGCAAGCTTGTGAAGTGGTGGGAGTAGAACCAAGCGCCGCACTCATGGTTGGCGATGCGGTTGGCGATATGCAAATGGCAAAAAACGCCAAAGCCGCAGGTTGCATTGGTATTACATGGATTGGTAAATCAGATCATGTCCAAGGTGCGGATGTAGTGATTAATCAACTGAGTGAAATTAAAGTTTTGTAAGAAGGCAGGAGGCAGAAGGCAGAAGGCAGGAGGTGTAAGTATTACATAATCTATTTAGCTAAGGGGTTTCATAACTCTGATTTAATTGTGATTCCTGCCTGAACTGGGTCAAAATTTGGGGGAAAATGGGTGTTGCGATCGCAGTCTGCCTTATCTAGCTTTGTACCTTGAAGATTCGCTTGGCGGAGATTTGCCGACATTAATAAAGCACCCCGCAAGTCTGCATCTGTGAGGTTAGCTTGGGAAAGGTCGCAATAACTAAGGTCACTTCCCCGGAGATTTGCACCTTGTAGATTAGCTGTACTTAAATCCGCGTAACTCAAGTCAGACCCTTTGAGGTTAACACCTTGCAAATCGGCATCACCAAGTTCAGCCCTCTCAAAATCCCGTTGTCCCTCAGCGTACTTTTCTAAAAGAGTAGCCACCGCATTAATTGGCTGTTGATAATTGACTTCAGACATAAAACAGCCTCAAAGATTGTTGATTCAAATTCATCATAAAACTGCTGATGCCAAAAATCACCAGAGAAATTGCATCAATTTATCAAATTATAGTAATAGTAATTTACAGGAATATTTTCTATCCTCACAAGTTCCTCAAATTTTTTTTTATAGGTTCAAAAATAAACAATCATCGCCTTTCCTCATCTGTTGAGGTACAAATTTATCTGTGTCCATTTGCAGTTAGTTTTTTATTCTCATCACATTGTAAATTGACAAATTTATCACTAATTTTGAGTGCATTAAAGCAAACGAAAAACATGAATGCAACCGTCATGGTGATTGGTTACGGTAATGACTTGCGGAGTGATGATGGCATTGGTCAAAGAATTGCTGATGAAATTGCCTCTTGGCATTTATCGGCGGTGAAATCCTTAGCAGTCCATCAACTGACACCCGAATTGGCTGATGCTTTAGCAAATGCAGAATTAGCAATTTTTGTGGATGCTTATGTACCTTTAGAATCTTTTGATGTGCAGGTGCAATCACTTTCGCCTTCTGTTGATAATGCGATCGCTGGACATACCGCCGATCCCCAATCACTTTTAGCCTTGACTAGAACTCTTTACGGCCACTGTCCGCCTGCTTTGTGGGTGACAGTTCCCGCAGTTAACTTTGAATTTGGCGATCGCTTCTCAGAAATCACCGAAACCGGCAAAGCGATCGCCCTCGGCAAAATTATGCAAATCTTAGACAAGTTTAAAAAATTTCTGGATCAAATGAACCCAATCTGAAACTCAAGCATAGACTGAAAGCAAACATGACTTACGCACAAAGATTGTCAGTTAATCACGGGTGTAGGGATATAAAGGTTTTGAACACCCCGTACTCTATAAACCTTCAAACCCTTAACTCTTCTCTAAAACCCTAATTATTTATTTTCTGGGGTAAGTCCCGTAAAAGTTTAATACTCAGCACTTTCAACTCAGCACTCAGCACTGTAAAGGAGGATTGATGCAGAAATCTCTCAAGCCCACAAGCGATCGCGCCTTTGATATCTTGCAGGCAGAGAAGCTTAATCCTCTTGATGCTATCTTTGCACCCAAAACTGTAGCGGTAATTGGTGCTAGTGAAACACCTGGGAGTGTGGGACGCACTCTCTTGTGGAATTTAATTACAAATCCGTTTGGTGGGACTGTGTTTCCTGTCAATCCCAAACGCCATAGTGTGCTAGGAATCAAAGCCTATCCGAAAATTGCCGATATCCCCGAAACTGTAGATTTAGCTGTAATTGCCACACCAGCACCAACAGTTCCGGGGATTATTGCTGAATGTGTCAATGCAGGGGTGAAAAGTGCGATCGTCATTTCTGCTGGTTTTAAAGAAGCTGGCGCGGCTGGTATCGCTTTAGAACAGCAAATTCTCACCCAAGCCCGTCGCGGTAACATTCGCATCATCGGCCCGAACTGCTTAGGGGTGATGAGTCCCCTGAGTGGGTTAAACGCTACCTTTGCTAGTGCAATGGCGCGTCCGGGCAATGTCGGCTTTATTAGCCAAAGTGGGGCGCTGTGTACGGCGATTCTAGATTGGAGTTTTCAAGAAAACGTCGGGTTTAGTGCCTTCGTTTCCATCGGTTCAATGTTGGATGTGGGCTGGGGTGACTTGATTTACTATCTCGGTGATGACCCCCATACCAAAAGTATTGTGATTTACATGGAATCTATTGGGGATGCCCGGTCTTTTATTTCTGCGGCGCGAGAAGTTGCCCTCACCAAACCTATTATTGTGATTAAAGCCGGACGCACAGAAGCAGCAGCCAAAGCCGCAGCATCTCATACAGGGGCGTTGGCGGGGAGTGATGCGGTATTAGATGCAGCTTTCCGGCGCTGTGGGGTGTTGCGAGTCAATAGTATTTCTGACTTATTTGATGTGGCGGAAGTTTTGGCAAAACAACCGCGTCCCAAGGGGCCACGCTTGACCATTTTAACCAATGCAGGCGGGCCAGGAGTCTTGGCTACCGATGCTTTGATTGAAGCTGGTGGGGAATTGGCGACAATTTCACCAGATGCGATCGCTGCTTTTGATAAAATACTTCCCACTCATTGGAGTCATAACAACCCGATTGATATTCTGGGGGATGCTGATCCCCAACGTTATACCCAAGCTTTAGAAATAGCAGTCCAAGATCCCAATAGTGACGGCTTGTTGGTCATTCTCACACCCCAAGCCATGACCGACCCCACCCAAACCGCCGAACAATTGAAACCCTACGCCCAAATCCCTGGTAAACCAATTCTTGCTAGTTGGATGGGTGGTGCAGAAGTCACCGCAGGCGAAACAATTTTAAATCGTCAATCTATTCCTACTTATCGCTATCCAGATACAGCCACCCGCATATTTAGTTATATGTGGCAATCTAGCTATAACCTGCGGGGTATCTATGAAACTCCAGTTTTACCAGCAGTTGATCCCCAATCAGGGATACCAGACCGTAACTTAGTTACAAATATTATCGCCTCTGCGCGTCAAGATGGGCGAACCATTCTTACAGAGTTTGAATCGAAGCAAATATTAGCAGCTTACGGCATCCCAGTTGTAGAAACTTGCGTGGCTACAACTGAGGATGAAGCAGTGAAATGTGCTGACAGTATTGGCTATCCCGTAGTTGTCAAACTGTATTCTCATGTCATTACCCATAAAACTGATGTTGGCGGCGTGCAGTTAAATCTGCGGAATGCAGAAGCAGTCAGACAAGCCTACCGCACCATCAAATTTTCCATTGAAGAAAAAATAGCAAAAGACCCCCACTACTCAGCACTCAAAACTCAGCACTCAGCACTCAGCACTCAAAACTCAGCACTCTTCCTCGGCGTAACAGTACAGCCAATGGTGAAAACCGACGGCTACGAATTGATTATTGGTAGTAGTCTTGATCCCCAATTCGGGCCAGTGCTGTTGTTTGGTGCAGGGGGACAGTTGGTAGAAGTATTTCAGGATAGTGCGATCGCCCTACCTCCCCTCAACACAACTTTGGCGCGACGGATGATGGAACACACCAAAATTTACAAAGCCCTCAAAGGTGTGCGGGGACGGCAAAGTATAGATATGGCAGCCCTAGAACAATTAATGGTTGCATTTAGCCAACTGGTAGTAGAACAACCTTGGATTAAAGAAATTGACATCAACCCCTTGCTGGCAATTCCGCCAACCGCCGTTCACTCTGGAGGATTGATTGCCTTAGATGGCCGTGTTCTCCTCCACCCACCAGATATTACAGAAGAACAACTACCCAAATTAGCCATTCGTCCCTATCCCACCCAATACATCGACAACTGGACGATGAAAAATGGGATGTCAGTTACCATCCGTCCAATTCGTCCAGAAGATGAGCCATTGATGGTACAGTTTCACCAAACCCTTTCCGAAGAAAGCGTTTATTTTCGGTACTTTCACCTGATTAAACTGAGTCAACGCATCACCCACGAACGCCTCACCCGTATTTGCTTTATTGATTATGACCGCGAAATGGCACTGGTAGCAGAACATCAAGACCCAGAAACCGGAATGCGGCAGATTTTAGCAGTTGGGCGATTGAGTAAACTGCATGGTACAGATGCGGCGGAATTCGCTATGATTGTCAGCGATCGCTATCAATGTCAAGGTTTAGGTACAGAACTCGTTAGGCGCTTACTGCAAGTTGGTCGTCAAGAACATATCGGCCGAATTACAGCCAATATCCTCTCTGATAATTACGGAATGCAGCGAGTTTGTGAAAAATTAGGCTTTCATCTGCAACCTACCAGCGACTCCACTGTAATGCAAGCGGAAATTGCTTTGTAAATTATTTGATTCCCAATTCATGTAGGCTATTGGACTCGAAGTCAAAACCGCTCTGGCAGAAAATACGGTGATTCAGGAGTAGTCAAGGGTTATTTATGGGGCGATAAAGTCTTGCAAGAAGCACAAGTGATTGTAGCAACACAAATAGCTTAAAATGCGTAGAATTAAAAATTACAAATTTAAGCTATCTACATCATCAGGAAAGGCATAATGTAGAGCAACATAAATATTCGTAGTTGGGAAAAGGCAGGAGGCAGGAGGGAAGAGGGTTTTAGCTAAATTAACCTTTCTTAATATAATTTTGTTTTGTCCCACCGACTTACTTACACAAAAACGTAGAATCATCCAAATGTAGCGAACAATGCGATCGCTACATTTTTTAATTTCCAACAAAACTGCTAAAATCCCCTTATTCTCGATAGAGAATATGAATTTTTGATTGAATTTGCGATCAACATGATTAATACGTGCAATCATCCAGTAACATAAATCTTATATAAACACATACACATCAACTTACCGTAGATTAAGAGGAAACACGGAATGAAATTTTGGCAGCGTCCCATAAAGCAGACTCAGAATAGACCATATCGGTTCAGACTCAATTCCCTCAAAGGTTTTATATCGCTCACCTTGGTAGGAGCTATTTTGAGTGTGGCGCTGGCCGCCTGCTCTGGTGGAAATAGCAGCAGTAATTCTGGCGATGGCGCACCTTCTGCGAGTCCCGTTGCAGCAAATAAATCCAATGTGGAAATCACCTTAGTTTCCTTTGCAGTGACTAAAGCAGCTCACGAGGCGATTATTCCCAAGTTTGTAGAAAAGTGGAAACAAGATCATAATCAAACTGTCACCTTCAAGCAAAGCTATGGTGGTTCTGGTTCTCAAACTCGCGCCGTCATCGATGGTTTAGAAGCCGATGTAGTCCACTTAGCATTGGCTGGAGATACAGAAAAGATTCAGAAAGCCGGACTAATTCAACCAGGATGGGAAACTGAAGTTCCAAATAATGGTATTGTATCGAAATCTGTTGCGGCGATCGTTACTCGTGAAGGTAATCCTAAAAACATCAAGACTTGGACAGATTTAGCAAAAGACGGCGTAAAATTAATTACTGCTGACCCAAAAACATCTGGTGTAGCGAAGTGGAACTTTTTAGCACTGTGGAATTCGGCTATTAAAACTGGCGGAGATGATGCTAAAGCCACGGAATTTGTTACCAAAGTGTATAATAACGTACCACTTTTGACTAAAGATGCCCGCGAAGCGACTGACGCATTTTTCAAGCAAGGTCAAGGTGATGCTTTAATCAACTACGAAAATGAAATTGTTTTAGCAGAACAGAAGGGCGGAAAAGTAAATTACATTGTCCCTGATGTCAATATTTCTATCGATAACCCAGTTGCTGTGGTAGATAAAAACGTTGATAAGCATGGTAATCGAGAAGTTGCAGAAGCTTTTGTAAAATATCTCTATACTCCAGAAGCACAGCAAGAGTTTGCCAAATTGGGATTCCGACCAGTTGATGAAACTGTAGCCCAAACAAAAGAAGTCAAAGACAAATTCCCCAACGTTAAAACATTAGGCACAGTCAAAGATTACGGTGGTTGGAGTGAAATTGACAAGAAATTCTTTGCTGAGGGCGGTGTTTTTGACAAGATTCAAGCCCAAAAGAAAAGATAAATAGTCAAGAATCAACGGTCAAGAGTCAATGAACAATAAACGGAGATCAAGACTTTATTTTTCAATGACAAATGACCAATGATCAATGACCAATGACAAAGGAAAAATTGATATTATTTATGGCTGTATCTTCCCCATCCTCACCTCAAGACCTTGTTGCTGAAACTTCTGTTTGGAAGAAATTTCTGCATCAATTGATTCATTTGCCTTGGACATGGCGCATTACCTTGGCATACCTAACAGTGATGTTGTTTGTGCCCATAGCAGCTATGTTCTTAAAAGCCAGTACAGAACCACCTGCTAGATTTTGGGAAATTGCTACCAGTGATGTTGCCTTAGCAACTTACAACGTAACTTTTGTGACATCTATAGGGGCGGCATTACTCAATGGTATATTTGGGACTTTAATCGCCTGGGTTTTGGTGCGTTACGACTTTCCTTTAAAAAGGCTAGTTGATGCCACAGTAGATTTACCCTTTGCCCTGCCAACTTCTGTAGCGGGTTTAACATTGGCAACAGTTTACAGCGATAATGGCTGGATTGGTTCATTGTTAAGCCCATTGGGAATTAAAGTATCTTTCACTCGTTTGGGTGTAGGCGTAGCCATGATATTTATTTCCCTACCTTTTGTGGTGAGGACTGTCCAACCTGTATTGCAAGAAATGGAACATGACATTGAGGAAGCGGCTTGGTGTTTAGGTGCTTCGCAATGGCAAACCTTTTGGAAAGTCATTTTACCGCCTTTATTTCCGACAATTTTGACGGGTATTGCTTTGGGTTTTTCCCGTGCAGTTGGTGAATATGGCTCAACAGTAATTATTTCTTCTAATACACCCTTTCAAGATTTAATTGCGCCGGTGCTGATTTTCCAGAGATTAGAGCAGTATGACTATTCTGGCGCTACTGTGATTGGTGTGGTGTTACTGACAATTTCTTTAATACTGCTGTTGGCAATTAATTTCTTACAAGCGTGGGCTAGAAGATATGACAGTAAATGAGCCAAGATTTCACTCATCTGAGTCTAATATCAGCACAGGCAGGACTCAACAGAAAAAAAAGTTGGGTGCCGACAATTTTAATTGCGATCGCAATTGCTTATTTAGCATTAATTCAATACATTCCAGCCATTAACGTTTTTGTCCAAGCCTTTAAAAAAGGAGTCGGCCCGTTTTTTGCCAACTTGACACACCCAGCGTTTCTCCATGCAGCTTGGCTAACGTTAATATTGGCTTTAATTGCGGTGCCAATAAATACCGTATTTGGCTTGTGTGCAGCTTGGGCGATCGCGCGGCATAAATTCCCTGGTCGTGCCATAGTTTTAAGTATTATCGACCTACCCTTTTCCATCTCTCCCGTAGTTGCTGGGTTGATGATTGTCTTACTCTATGGTCGCAATGGCTGGTTTGGCCCTTTTCTGCAAGCCCACGATATTAAAATTATCTTTGCCTTTCCGGGGATGGTATTGGCGACAGCCTTTGTCAGTATGCCCTTTGTCGCACGAGAAGTCATTCCTGTATTAGAGGAATTTGGTAGCGACCAAGAAGAAGCAGCTAAAACCTTGGGTGCAAAAGATTGGCAAATATTTTGGCGCGTCACCTTACCCAGCATTCGTTGGGGATTACTTTACGGCTTAATTTTGACCAACGCCAGAGCAATGGGCGAATTTGGTGCTGTTTCAGTAGTTTCCGGTAACATTGCTGACAAAACCCAAAGTTTACCTCTGTTTGTGGAAGATGCTTACAAACAATATGAAACCGAAGCCGCCTTTTCTGCTGCTGTATTATTAGCACTGTTAGCAGTTGTCACATTAGTACTGAAGGAAATTTTAGAACGGAAAACGCGCATCAAAGATGTTGAATGAAGTATGAAGTAGGGGAATTCCAAAAAATAAATTATTCAATTTATCGGCTTCAAAACCTCTGTCTTTCCCCCTGCTCCCTTGGCATTAACGTGATTGTATATTTCTTTAATTGGAAGTCCCTTACTCTACTCCCTACTCCCCATCAATATTGCAATTGTTCTGACTAACTCTTCTGGTTCAATAGGTTTGGCTACATGTTGTTGAAATCCGGCTTGCAGTGCTTGTTGTTGGTTGATTTCACCTGCATAAGCAGAAAGTGCGATCGCAGGTATAGTTCCGCCTTGTTCGGGTGGACATTGTCTAATGTGCCGAATCAAGGAATAGCCATCCATTTCTGGCATCCCAATATCAGAAATTAGTAAATCCGGCATAGATTGATTGAAGTAAGTCAATGCTTGTAAAGCTGAATCAGCGGTAGTAACTTGTGCGCCAACTTCGGTGAGGATAAATTCGGCTAAGTCACGCATATCTGCATCATCATCTACAACTAATATCTGCATACCCGTGAGATCAACTGCATCCTCCAAATTGCTACGAATTGAGGATAATGCTTGGTCAACAACATTTAATGGCAATCTCACAGTGAAGATTGCACCTAAATTCTGCCCTGGACTATCGGCTTGAACTGTGCCGCCATGCAGTTCTGTTAAATGGCGGACAATAGCCAGTCCTAAGCCCAATCCGCCGAATTGTCTTGTGGTTGCGCCATCTTGCTGACGGAAATATTCAAATACGAATGGTAAAAACTCTGGAGTAATGCCAATTCCGTTATCTTGAACTTTAATTTGAGCATACATTCCCACCTGCTCTAGCTGCACTTCTATTTGTCCTCCAGAGGGGGTAAATTTGACAGCGTTAGAAATAAGGTTCCAGATAACTTGTTGTAAGCGGTTGGGATCACCGGAAACTGTACCAGAAAGCGAGTTAAGAGTAGTTTGGATTTGAATATTTTTCGCTTCTGCTGCGAGTCGGACTGTTTCTAAGGCGGCTTCAATGGTTGCAGCCAAATTCACAGGTGCAACGTTTAACGACATTTTGCCTTGGAGAATGCGCGAGACATCTAATAAATCTTCGATTAATTGTGCTTGTAACTTGGCATTACGTTCAATGGTTTCTAATGCTTGGTCAGCTTTTTTAGGGTCTAGCCGTTGACTCCGCAGCAGCCTTGTCCAGCCTAAAATCGGATTTAGGGGCGATCGCAATTCGTGAGACAGTACAGCGAGAAATTCATCTTTAATTCTGTTAGCGGCTTCGGCTTTGGCGTGATCGCGTTGGGCAATGCGATACAATTGAGCGTTATCAATGGCTAAGGAAGCGCGGCGAGCTAGTTCCTCTGCTAATTGTAAATTGCTTTGGTCATAGCGTTTTCCCGACTCTGCTGCAATAAAAGAAATTACTCCCAAAATTTTATCTTGAGTTTTTAATGGCACTGTCATCACAGATTTAAACCCAACAGAACGCAAAATTTCTAAATGTTCTGGGTTTTGGGCGGCTTGGACTAGCAATTCATCAGGGATATCGGGTAAGAAATCGGATTTGCCTGTGCGTAATGTCCAGGCAGCGCCTCTAGGATCATCTGGATTGAGAGGATATTTTTGTCGCATTTGGTCAGCCCATTGGAGTTTGGCTGGTTCAATATGAGCTACAGCAATCTGTTCAATAACACCATCTTCTTTGACGATGTGGACTGTACACCAATCTGCTAACTCCGGTACTGCCAGTTGGGCGACTCGCTCTAGGGTAGTTTGGTAATCGAGAGAAGATGCTAAAACTGCACTCGCCTCTGCCAAAAAGCGTTGGTTCCGCTCTAATCTGACTTGCTCAGTCACATCGACCACATAGGCTAAAACATCTTCTATTTGATGGTTGGAGTTAATTGTAGGCAGATAGTAAACATTGTAGTAACCAGGAGTGCGATCGCTCCGACCAGGAGGATTGATCGCCAGGCTGAGGGAAATAAATTGATCTCCGGTATTGTAAATTTCATCAAAGATAGCAACTATTCCCGGATCAACTTGACCAAAAAGTTCCTTAATTGAATGTCCTAGATGTTGTTCACGAGTTAATCCGTTGATTTTGGCTAATGCTTCGTTAATCGCAATATATCGCTGTTGGCGATCTAACAGAGCAATTCCTACTGGTGAAGTTTCAAATATAGTTGTTAGTTGGCGTTGTGCGGTTTCTGCTCGCATTCGGGCAATGCGTTCGCGTTCTAGTAATCTTTCTCGTTCTTGTTCTATTTGCTTGCGTTCTGTAATATCAATGACTACGCCAATCGAGTTTTTCGGATTTCCCTTCAAATCGTAAGTAAACTTTCCTCTGGCTTCTACCCAATGAATTGAGCCATTTAACCAACGCAGACGGTATTCATGATGATACTCTTGCTTTGCCTGCATAGCTTGCTGAAATTTTGCTTCAGCTTGTGCTAAATCATTCGGATGCACCCGATTCTGCCAAACTTCATAACTGGGTTGACATTGATATGGTTGCAGACCTAACACCGTGAAGTGTCCTTCTGACCAATGTAATGCACCAGTTTGGACATCCCAATCCCATGAACCCATACGTCCAACATTTAGCGCCAGTTGCAGGTGTGCCTCACTTTCTCGTAATTCCGCTTCCGCACGCGATCGCTCTACAGCTAACCAAGTTTGTTCGGCAATTTGCTCTATCAGTGTCACTTCTTCCTGTTGCCAATGTCGCGGAGCAATATGATGTAAAACAAGTAAAGCGATAAACTTTCCTTGTTTTACTAACGGCACACATAACAAAGATTTAGTTTGGATCAAATCAAAAGCAGCTGCGCCTGCACCTTGAGTTCGAGGATCAGCATCCACATCATCTACAATAATTGTTCTGCCCTGCTTGAGTTCAGCAATGATTTCTGGGCCAAAAGAATTCATCTGATGAGTCCCAACCACACTACTTACACCATTGCAATAATCACGCTCAACAATTACATATTCTTGGGTAGAATCAATTTCACCATAGGTACACCTACTCACTTGGAAATGCTGACCTGCGGCACACACCACTTGCCACATAATTTCTTTTGAGTCTTGAATTGGGCGAATCGCATCATTTAATTGAATTAAAAATTCCTGTTGCCTTTCTTTGTGTTGCACCTGTTCCCACAGTTTTTTGCGCTCTGTAATATCTACGGTGATGCCAATGATCCGCACTCCCCGTCCAGCTGCATCCAAGTAAACTCTGCCTTGACTATTAATCCAACGAATTGTTTTGTCGGGAGCAATGATCCGGTATTCTTGCTGATAAATTATTTCTCCCTCAGCTGCTTTTTGGGCTGCTTGCACAATTCGCTGCTGATCATCGGGATGAATCAAAGCCATAAAATCTTCTGCTGCACCTGCTTCTCTTCCCCAAAGCCAAAGGGCATTGGGAGAACAAACCACATGATTTGTAATTAAATCCATGTCCCAAGCGATGATCTGCGCTGAAGATAAAGCTAATTGTAAGCGTTCTTCTGTTTGCCGCAGATTTTCTTCAATTTGCTTACGCTCAGTTATATCTTGCAGCACAGCCACAGCTGCCACAATTTGATTTTGGCTATTGAAAATTGGTGCCGAATTGACACTAATAAATGTTTGGCGACCATCATTTTCTAGTCGCAATTCTTCGTTAGAGACAACTTCACCTATTTGGAGCGATCGCGCTAATGGATAATCATTAGGTTGATACATTTGTCCATCCGTGCGGAAAGCGACAAATGGAGTAATCGGTACGTATTCTTCTAATTCTAGAAACTCTTCATAGTCGTAACCAACAATATGTTTGGCTTGTTCATTAGCCAGCACTAATTTACCAGTTGCCGCATCAGCAATTAATACACCGACCGGTAACTGCTGTAAAACCGCAGCAAAGCGAGTATGTTCTATTTCCAGTGCTTGTAACAAGCTTTCCTTTAATAAAGCATTCTCAGCATTGGCCTGCATTTCCTGAAAATCAGGATGTGGCTCATTTCCTAAATTGCGGGCAAAGTATTCAATCAATTCTGAACGTGAAATTCCTTGCTTGTGCGCTTCTTCATCAAGTGATCGCCATGCTGTACTGGTCAGAGATATACTAAATCGTTGCTTTTTTTCTGAGTCCCAGTTGTTAACAAACTTACCCGTTGAATCGCGCTTCATTTAAATTTATCCGTATGCGTACACGGTTCTTATATTCAATCCGAAGTAACTTCTAATTGGTATCTACCTTAAGATTGAGGTTTTTATCAGGGGATTAGAGGCGAATGGCACGCTTGAAAACGTGAAACTTACACCATGCACCCCTATACCTAACCCTCACAAGAGTTTTATATTTTCTTCTTAACAATGTTTTTCAGCCTGACTGCTGTTGGGAGTTAATTTCCGTTTGATCGAAGACTTTTTTTTAAGAAGCTTAACCCTTGTTCAATCTGAGAATATTCCTCGGCTGACAAACCATTGAGAATGTCAGCAATTTGAGCGCGAGTATGATTGAGGGATTGCTGGAGATGGTACTTACCCTCATCAGTCAAGTTGAGAACTATCCTTCGTCGCTCTTGGGGATGATGTTCACGTTGTACTAAGTTGCGTTGTACTAGCCGTTCTATAGTTGCTGAGGCTGTTGCAGAGGTGACACCGAGATGTTCTGCTAAATCAGAAAGTGAACCACCAGGATGACGATTAATAAATGCCAGCGATCGCACCTG
Source organism: Nostoc piscinale CENA21 (assembly GCF_001298445.1). Lineage (NCBI taxonomy): Bacteria > Bacillati > Cyanobacteriota > Cyanophyceae > Nostocales > Nostocaceae > Nostoc > Nostoc piscinale. The sequence goes on from NZ_CP012036.1 coordinate 5,678,264, forward strand.
GGGAATTGACAAAAACCCGGCGTTATGAGCTCGCATCTCCTTCCTGATAAACCGCATCACTAATGGAATTGTCTCCATAACTTTGGCTGCACATTCTTCAGAATTTGCACCATGTGAGGGTTTATCGAGCTTCATGGGCGAGTTATTCTCCTAGTTACATCGCCACCTGTGGATAAAGTTTGCCACAGATGAGGGTTAATATTATTAATGTTAGTAGGATAACTGTAAAATCCAGACTAAATCTTTGAAGAAGGTAGAAGGCCAATTAGAGGGAGATTCAGACCACCTCTAATTGAAGACCACTAAATCTAAGATTTAGCTTTGTGCTTAAACCCAGTTCGATGCACAGCAAAAGGCTTACCTAAAAATTGGCAAAACTCCTCCATGAATCCACGCTATTCATATATCAAAAGCAGAAAAAAACGTTGGTTATACCAAGGATTCCGACTTGTTGTCATGACGCTGCTAGTGTTAGGAGTATTGCTAGGGGGATTTGCCATTTACACTGTCCGGCGTTCTTTTCCCCAAGCAAGCGGCACAATTCATCTACCTGGACTAAAAGCAGAGGTGACAGTCCAACGAGATCAATGGGGAGTTCCTCATATATATGCAAGTAACACCCATGATTTATTCATGGTACAGGGCTATATACATACCCAAGACCGTTTTTGGCAAATGGACTTTTGGCGACATATTGGTTCTGGGCGGTTGGCAGAAATTTTTGGTAAGTCCCAGGTAGAAACAGATAGATATCTGCGGACAATGGGTTGGGACAGGGTAGCACAGCAAGAAATTCAGCAAATGAATGGGCAGATGCAGGCTGATTTGCAAGCTTATGCTGACGGTGTGAATGCTTATTTGGCAGATCATCAAGGTAGCGCCTTGAGTTTAGAATATGCGGTGTTGCAGTTACTTAATCCCCGCTATAAACCAGAACCTTGGCAACCTCTACACTCGTTAACTTGGGGTAAGGTGATGGCTTACGATTTGGGGAGGAATTTTCAAAGTGAAATTGAACGGACTATTTTGTTAAAAAGTCTGTCACCACAGCAGGTTGAAGAACTGTTTCCGCCTTACCCAAAAAATTTACCTGTGATTTTGCCAGAGTTGCAAACTGATCCCGTTGATAAAGTCAAAGAAAATTTACCACCTAATTTCCCAATTGCGATCGCCTCTACTTTAGAGTCAACTATCCCAGCAATCAAGGCGTTGGAAGAACTTATCGGTGCGACGGGAGTTGGTATCGGTTCTAATAATTGGGTAATATCTGGTGAACGCACAGTTACTAAGAAACCAATTTTGGCAAATGATCCACATTTAGCTGTGCAGATTCCTTCGATTTGGTATGAGGTGGGACTGCATTGTACAAATAAGAATGCTGAATGTCCTTATAACGTGACGGGTTTTTCCTTTGCGGGAATGTTAGGGGTGATTGTTGGTCATAGCGATCGCATTGCTTGGGGTGTGACTAACGTACAATCTGATGTGATGGATTTATATATCGAAAAAATCAATCCCAACAATCCCAATCAATACGAAGTTAATGGGAAATGGGTAGATATGCAGCTTGTTCCACAAACCATCCAAGTTGCAGGTAGTCAGCCAATTCTGCATACAGTCCGCTACACGCGACACGGGCCAATTCTTTCCGATGTTTCACCCAATTTGCAACAATTTCCATCGCAGCCATCACTCCCAATCCCACAACAATATGCTGTAGCTTTGCGTTGGACAGCTTTAGAAACTTCAAGATTAGCTTACTCAATTACTGGCATAAATCGCGCTCAAAATTGGCCAGAATTTCGTGCTGCTGCGAAGGATTTTGATATCGCTGCTCAAAATTTAGTTTATGCAGATATAGATGGCAATATTGGCTATCAAATGCCCGGCAAAATGCCAATTCGCGCCCAGGGAAATGGGCGTTATCCGGTTCCAGGTTGGACAGATGAATATGAATGGCAAAGCTATATTGATTTTGCCAAGTTACCCCATAGCTTTAATCCCCAACAAGGCTATATAGCCACCGCTAACAATTTAGTAGCAGAAAATTATCCTGATGTGATTACAACCGATTGGGTATATGGCTATCGGGCGGCACGCATTACAGAAATGGTCAACCAAAACAATCAAGACATTTCTATTGAAGATGTGCTGGAAATTCAAGGTGATAATAAAAATTTAATTGCACAAATTTTAGTACCACTTTTGCAGAATATATCTTTGGATAATCAGCGTTTAGAAACAGCTAGAAAGTTATTAATAGATTGGAACTTTCAGCTAGAAATGTCATCACCAGCAGCGGCATTATTTGAAGTATTTTGGAAACATTTGCTAGTAGCTGCTTTTCATGATAATTTACCAATTGAATTTTATCCTGATGGGGGCGATCGCTGGTATGCTGTAGTGCAGAATTTAGTAACTCAGCCTGATAGTTTTTGGTGGGACAACAGTAAAACACCACAAAGAGAAAACCGCGACCAAATTTTGCAGCAAGCCTTAAAAGATGCGGTGACAGAATTAGAAAGTCTACAAGGTAAAGATGCACAAAAATGGAATTGGGGGAAATTGCACACCATTACTTTTCGTCATGCAACCTTAGGTAAATCTGGTGTTCCCCCTATTGAAGCATTATTTAATCGTGGTGCTTTTGCAACGTCAGGGAATGGCGAAACTGTCAATGCTAACCGTTGGCGAGCGAATAAATCTTTTGAAGTTACCGATATTCCTTCGCTGCGAATGATAGTAGACTTGGGCAACTTGGATCAATCACTGGCTATTCATACTCCCGGACAATCTGGACACGCCTTTCATCAACATTATGTAGATATGGTAGAACCTTGGCAGAAAATTGAATATCATCAGATGCTTTGGGAAAATGAGACTATTAAAGCTAATACAAGGACAACTTTGAAGTTAATTCCGAAATCTCATGCTATTGATGTACAAGCAAGAATAATTAACCGCAGATAAACGCGGATTAACGCAGATGGAAACAGATGAATTTTTACCTCAGCAAGCAAATAAAAGCTATAGAAATATTGTACTATCTCAGTTTGAGAATTTACCAGAAGTGCAGTTAATTTTGTATTGCGCTCATACTCAGCGATCGCCAGCTTTAAACATATCGATTCAGGAACTCTGTAAGACAGAGATTAATTGGACTTTGTTACAGTATTTATCAAGTCGTAATGGAATTGATGGCTTGCTGTGGGAGAGTTTGCAAACTGTTGATGCGGTGAATGTACCCAAGAGTTTGTTGAATCAACTCCAGCAAAATTATCAAGGTTATATACTCAAGGGGATGATTTATAGTCATGAATTAATCAGACTATTGCAAGATTTCCACACACATCAAATTCCGGTTCTGCCCTACAAAGGCCCGACTTTAGCAGTGGGACTTTATGGTAGTTATGCACTCCGCTATTTCAGTGACTTGGATATTTTAATCCATCCAGATTATTTAGTAGCTGCAAAAGCTTTACTAATTCAGCATGGTTATGAAACCCTGGCGGTGGATAATATTCAAGAAAAAATGAATATTTGGTCAGACAGTGAGCGAGATTTTCTACTGCCAAATAAAGATATAGCTATAGATTTACACTGGCGATTAACACCGCGATTTTTTGCTTTAGAAATACCTTTTGAACAACTGTGGGAACGTCGTCAGTTAGTGAATTTGTTAGATACTAATGTTGCTACCTTATCTCCCGAAGACTTGCTATTAGTATTGTGCGTTCATGGTGCTAAAGAATGCTGGTCACAATTAAAGTGGATTTGTGATATCGCTGAGTTATTGCAAACTTACAAACATCTCAATTGGCAGGCTGTTGAGGAGCGATCGCAAATATTACACTGTCATCGAATGCTACTTTTAGGGCTGAAACTGGCTCAAGATTTGTTACAAGCCCCCATTCCCCAATCTTTACAAACCGCAATCATCCAAGACACTTGCTTACCTGGTTTGTGTCAACAAGTGATCAATCGCTTATTCTCACATCCTCTGCCCTTAGCGACAACTTGGCAAACAACAATGTTTCGTTTGCGAGTCCGCGATCGCAGTTGGGATTGGGTACAGTATTTTGTTTGGCGGTTGTTAATTCCCAATGTGCGCGATCGGCGTTTATTCAACCTTCCAGATTCACTCTCTTTCTTGTATTACCTCATCAGACCAATCCGCTTATCTGTTAAACAATTAATTAAAGCGATAATCAAAAAAATTTGACATGACTCAGTAACAATTTGTTGCCAATCATACGTTTTGGCCAAGAAGTCAGATTAGAATCACCTGCGAATGTAATAAATTGATTTGATCTAGCAAAGTCATGGCTTCTAGCTAGAAAAAGGGTGTTATCGATAGGGGGTAAAGGGTATAAATCTTTTTTTTCGTGCTTGATAGTAAATGTTTACCATGATTGACTGACTGGAAGTGCTGAGTAAGAATACTAGCCTCTACTCCCTATCTGATACATAGTGGTAAATTTTTTTGAGCTAATTTAACTGTTTTAATATTTATTTTCAGGGTTTGACACTACCGCATTAGGATGATTTTGACAACTTCACCAGTTGATCAGGATGCCAATAAACAGGCATTCTGCTTAGAAAATCTGGAATGGAGCGATCGCATTTTTTTCAGCAGTTATGGCATAGGAATTGGCATCAGACTGAACAAGTCTACTTTGCTAGAACCGCTGCAATCGTATTTGCCACCCATCCGCTTTCCATTATCTGGATTACCTGTTCAGAAACTCTATTCGTTGTGGGTTAGCACCGACAAAGATGATGAGTCTGTCTATCGGCTATATGAAGGACAAACCGAACTGCTTTGTTCTCCCGATTTGGATGAGGTCTTAACGCTACTGGAAAATGACCTGTGTTTATCGATTGGGATAGCTACTCAGGATTGGTTATTTATTCATGCTGGCGTAGTTGCTTGGGGTGATTATGCGATCGTTATTCCTGGGCGTAGTTTTAGTGGGAAAACGACCTTAGTCATGGCCTTTTTGCAAGCTGGCGCAACTTATTACTCGGATGAATACGCCGTTTTAGATCGCCAGGGATTAGTTCATCCCTATCCTAGAGCCGTATCTGTACGTACTTCTTCTGAAAAAAGACAGCGATTGACTGCCACAAATTTAGGTGTAGCCGTGGGTAGCCAACCTGTAAAAATCAAAGTAATTTTACAAACGCAGTATCATCCGCAAACGGAATGGCAACCAGCAGCGATATCCACAGGACAAGCCATTCTAGGGCTGTTGGATAACACTTTAACTGCTCGGTTATACCCGGAACTAACATTATCTATTTTGACTTCTGCAACTGTCGGTAGTTCATGTTTCGCTGGACAACGGGGTGAAGCAGCACAATTAGTTGATCAGGTATTGACATTGCTTTCTTAAGCCCAAACCAAATACAAGGAGAATAAATTGATGATTCCAGTGGCTCGCACCGAAAATTTATTGATTCAAGAAGTCGGAGAAGAGCTAATTGTTTATGATGAAAAGCGAGATACAGCCCATTGTCTCAGTGCGATCGCAGTGCGCGTCTGGTACCTTTGTAATGGTCAAAACACCGTCGAAACCATTGCACGTTTGCTACAAGAAGAGTTCGAGTTTCCACCAAATCAAACTGTTGATTGGCATGGTTTAGTTCAATTGACATTAGCTGAGTTAGAACAGTTTCACCTGTTAGATGCAGCCGTTACTAAACCCCTGAATAGTCCCCAAACTTCCCGCCGCCAAGTCCTCAAAAAAGTCAGCTTAGTAGGTGGCTTTGCCATTGGCTCTTTGTTCCCAGCCATTAAATCGATTATTGTTCCTACTCCAGCAATGGCGGCTCCCCGTGGCTCTAGTAGCTCCACGACAACCACAACCACTACCACAAGCACTACCACTACCACGACAGCCGCCCCAACTACAACCGCTCCAACTACAACCGCGCGAAATAAACAATAAAACACCAGTTCGTTAGTAGAGTGATCGACAAACTTCTGTTACCAAGATTGCAATTTTGTGGCGTGAGACATTTTCCCAGATTTTTACTGTTAGCCGCATCATACAAGATATTGTCTGTTTAGAACCGGGAACTCATAAACAGCTAGATGACTTTCTTTCTTAAGCAGAGACTAAATACAAGGAGAATAAATTGATGATTCCAGTGGCTCGCACCGAAAATTTATTGATTCAAGAAGTCGGAGAAGAGCTAATTGTTTATGATGAAAAGCGAGATACAGCCCATTGTCTCAGTGCGATCGCAGTGTGTGTCTGGTATCTCTGTAACGGTCAAAACACTGTCGAAACCATTGCACGTTTGCTACAAGAAGAGTTCGAGTTTCCACCAAATCAAACTGTTGATTGGCATGGTTTAGTTCAATTGACATTAGCTGAGTTAGAACAGTTTCACCTGTTAGATGCAGCCGTTACCGAACCCCTGAATAGTCCCCAAACTTCCCGCCGCCAAGTCCTCAAAAAAGTCAGTTTAGTAGGTGGCTTTGCCATTGGCTCTTTGTTTCCAGCCATTAAATCAATTATTGTTCCTACCCCAGCAATGGCCGCTCCCACTGGCTCTAGTGCCACGACAACAACTACTACAACGACAACCACCACCACTACAACTACAGCCGCGCCAACTACCACACAGCCTCCCAAGTAGTGTAATTGACACACTTCTATTACCGCTTTTCCCAGATTTTTACTGTTAGCACCATCATGCAAGATATTGTCTGTCTAGAACCGGGAACTGATAAACAGCCAGAGGACTTTCTTTCTTAAGCAGAGACTAAATACAAGGAGAATAAATTTATGATTCCAGTTGCTCGCACCGAAAATTTATTGATTCAAGAAGTCGGAGAAGAGCTAATTGTTTATGATGAAACGCGAGATACTGCCCATTGTCTCAGTGCGATCGCAGTCCGTGTCTGGTATCTTTGTAACGGTCAAAACACCGTCGAAACCATTGCGCGTTTGCTACAAGAAGAGTTCGAGTTTCCACCAAATCAAACAGTTGATTGGCACGGTTTAGTTCAATTGACATTAGCCGAGTTAGAACAGTTTCACCTGTTAGATGCAGCCGTTACCGAACCCCTGAATAGTCCCCAAACTTCCCGCCGCCAAGTCCTCAAAAAAGTCAGTTTAGTAGGTGGCTTTGCCATTGGTTCTTTGTTCCCAGCCATTAAATCAATTATTGTTCCTACCCCAGCAATGGCCGCTCCCACTGGATCTAGCTCTACCTCTTCACCGACAACAACATCTACATCCACAAGTACAACTACAACAGCGCCAACAACTACATCTACAAGTACAACTACAACAATACCTCCAACAATACTTCCGACAATAATATTTCCAACAATACCTCCGACAATACCTCCCTCTTAGTGTGATTGACACACTTCTGTTACCGCTTTTCCCAGATTTTTACTGTTAGCAGCATCATGCAAGATATTGTCTGTCTAGAACCGGGAACTGATAAACAGCCAGATGACAAACAAGTGGTAAATACTCCACTTTATATACAGGTGCTGAATTTTATCGATCATCAAGAATGGCAAACATTACTCGATTACACTCTGACACAAGCAAATCAGTTTGTTCCCAGTACCACTTTTACCAATCAGCCAGACTATCGAGTTTCCCAAAGTTTGAATGCGGTTGCAGAAGTCCAATCACTCATAGTTGATAAAGTACAGTCCTTACTGCCCCAAGTCTGCCAGCAGTTAGATATTCCACCATTTTTTGTGACGTTAATTGAAACACAAATTACTGCACATAACGATGGCAACTATTACAAACTGCATAGTGATAACGGTAGTTACGATACTTTCAACCGAGAAATTTCCTATGTTTACTACTTTTATCGAGAACCACAGGCATTTTCGGGCGGTGAGTTACGTTTTTGCGTAGATGACAGTGATCAACTCTTAGAAAAACAGATAACTCCTCAGCAAAACAGCATTATTTTGTTTCCCAGTCGTTATCTGCATGAGGTGTTACCTGTTTGTTGTCCATCAAAAATGTTTGCTGACAGCCGTTTTACTGTTCACGGTTGGATTCGGAAATCAGTGTTTGCAAACCCTACTAATTGGTAATTTGTTGCTGTTTTGGCGGTGATATATGATGAGCGATCGCATTTTTGTCCAGATTGCGGCTTACCGCGATTTTGAATTAATCCCCACAGTCAAAGATGCCTTAGCCCAGGCATTATCTCCCGAACGCATCAGTTTTGGTATTTGCTGGCAATATGGCAATGATGAAGAACTACACTTCATTGATGGGCTGAAAGATATTCCCAATTGTCGGGTTGCTACAGTCCCAGCAGCCGAATCTTGCGGTTTGGGTTGGGCAAGATCCCAAACTGAAAAACTTTGGCAAGGAGAACGCTACGCCCTGCAAACAGATGCTCACATGCGCTTTGCTACTGGCTGGGATACCCTACTAATTGAAATGTTGGCGATGTGTCCTAGCCAAAAGCCTGTACTCACGGCATTTCCTCCGGGCTATCATCCTCCCAGAGTAATTTTGTCTAACTTCCCCACAGGTACAGCCACAGGCAGATTTGCCCACAATGGTATGATGACCCCAAGAGCGGTGGAAGATTTAAGCAACTATCACGCCCCTAAATCTGGCGCATTTATGGCGGGGGGATTTATGTTTGCTGAGGCGCGTTTAATGCGGGAAGTTCCCCATGATCCACTGCTGTACTTTTCAGCTACTGAAGTGGCTTATTCTGTCCGCGCCTGGACAAATGGTTGGGATATTTACCATCCCCATCGTGTTATCTGTTGGCACTATTACTATGACACCCAAGAAAAGCCACGCCCCCTAAACTGGGAAGATAACCAAGACTGGTACCAGCGCCATATTATTTCCGAACAGCGATTTCGCCAAATTTTGCAGATGGAACCGATGACTGAGGATTTTGGCATTTATGGGTTGGGAAATGTGCGATCGCTCGCAGATTACGAAGCATTTGCGGGTGTGAGTTTTCATAAATGGCAACAATACATCAAAGACGAACAACAACGGGCGATGCAATTGCTGTCTGGATGTCTCCAAGTCTATTTTGACGAGACAGTTAGCGATCGCCTCAAGTCTCTGTTAAACGACGACAAAGACTATTCTCGCCTCGTGCAGATTGATTGGCAGTATTTTGTACATGTTGCCTCTGAGTTGGGTGTATTATCACTGGTCTATTGGGGTTTAAACAAAACTGCTCCTCACCTTGTCCCAGAGTCTACACTGCGAGAATTGCAACAATACTATTACGCTAATGCCCTGCGTAATCGTTCTCATAGCCAAACTTTACTGCAATTATTAAATCAACTCGCAGCCGCCCAAGTCACAGCAATTCCCATCAAAGGCCCAGCCCTCGCCGCATTGATAGATGGTGATTTATCTCTCTGGCAATTTCAAACCTTGGATTTGTGGATAGCAGCCAGCGATCGCGCCACCGCCACAGAAATTCTCACAGCCGCCGGATATCAGCCGGGAGAGATTTGGCAACTTGGGCAACAATCCTTCACCCATCCCCAACGCGCCGTACAGATTGAGCTACACTGGCAGCTTTTAGGCTGGGAATGGCAAACCGAACGCCTGTGTACAGTAGAGTTAGAAAATCACACAATCCAGACCCTACCACCGCGAGATTACTTACTTTTACTTTGTATTAGTGCCGCGAAAATTGGTTGGGAGCGATCGCTGTGGAAAGTTTACCAAATCGCCGCTTTACTTGCCCGTTACCCCTCACAGCCCTGGGATGACTTGTTACAGCAGGCAGAACAAATGACCGCTAAAGAAGCCTTGTTGACAGGAATGTGGTTAGCAAATCGGTGTTTTAGAACTGCTTTACCCACAACAGTGACAAAGTGCTTAGAAACTATGCCAGAAGTTTCTGCCATTACTATACCGTGGTTAGGAGCGAGCGAATCATGAATCGCCAAGTAGTATTAGTCACAGGCGGATGTGGTTTTATCGGTTCCCATCTAGTCGAAGAATTAGTGACTAGAGGGTATTATGTGCGGGTGCTAGATAACTTGTCTACAGGCAAGTTAGAAAATCTACTAGCTGTATCTCCAGAAAGATGGGAATGGATTAAAGGTGATGTGACCAATTATGAGCAGGTAAAAAAAGCGACTCAAGGCTGTGATTATGTCTTTCATCAAGCTGCGATCGCTAATATCGCCGCATCCTTCCAAGATACTGTCGGGACACATCAAATTAATTATGGTGGCACAGCCAATGTCTTAAAAGCAGCCCATCATTGTCGAGTCAAACGCGTCATATTTGCTAGTAGTGCGGCTGTTTATGGGAATGATCCTACATTGCCAAAACGAGAATCAATGCCGACTCATCCCATTAGTCCTTATGGTGCAGATAAACTCGCTTCTGAGCAGTTGGGACAAATTTATCATCAACAAGGCTTAGTGGAGTTTGTTTCGTTGCGCTATTTTAATGTGTTTGGTCTGCGTCAGAATAGTGATTATACAGGTGTGATTTCTCAGTTTTGCGATCGCATCCGTCACAGCTTACCGCCAATCATTTATGGTAACGGATTGCAAAGTCGTGATTTTATTCACGTTTCTGATTTAGTCCAAGCCAACTTAATTGCCATGAAACATCCCCAAGCCGCAGGTAAAATTCTCAATATTGGATGTGGCCAAGCTACCAGCTTATTAGAGTTAATCGCGCTATTAAATCAAATCACTAAACAAAATCTGCGTCCTATTTTTCGCCCAGGTCTTCCCGGAGATATTCACCACAGCCGCGCCGATAATACAGCAATGCGATATTTAAAATGGTCTCCCCACGTAGATATTCATCAAGGCTTGACTAGCTTATTATTTCCCCCTGCTCATCAACCACAAATGCAGGACTTACGCACCAAGATTGTCGTTTAAAACTGGGTGTCAGGGTGTAAGCTTTTGGATACATACACCCCTCTGAAAAAAGGTCATCGAGAAACAGGCAATAAAAGCGAAAATAACTATTAATCATTGACCCTTGACCAGTGACAAATGACCAACGCTGATCTGATTGGACTAGCTGCTTCTTACACCTACGCTATAAGTTTATTAGCCCTTGGTGAAGGACTGCGAAAATTTTTTTGGTATCAAGCCAGACTTAACTCGTAAAGTTATCCACATCAGTGCTGGAATGTGGATTTTTGGTGTGCTGCTGCTGTTTAAACAATGGCAAATTGGGATTATTCCCTTCGCTACCTTTATTGGTGTTAACTATCTGCTGTATCGTTATCGAATCATCGGTGCAATGGATACTGAAGATAGTTCTCCAGGGACGGTTTATTTTGCGATTTCAGTCACGCTACTTTTTGGGTTATTCTGGCGACCAGATAATTCAGTTGATCATGTCCCCATTGCTGTTGCTGGAATTATGGCTATGACTTGGGGAGATGCTTTGGCTGCATTAATTGGTAAAAGTTTCGGACAACACAAATACCAGATCGGTTCATCTGTGCGTTCTTGGGAAGGTTCACTGGCGATGTTGTTAGTCAGCACAACAGCAATATTTTTGGTACTGATGTTTTTACCTGGTTCTTTTCTGAGTCCTTTAGCTGTACCTTTGAGTGTGAGCAAGGCTTTATTAACAGCGTTAGTTAGTGGAAGTTTTGCAACTTTAGTGGAAGCTATCTCGCCCCACGGTACAGATAACCTCAGTGTGCCACTAGTTACAGCAGGTATGATTTGGGCATTGATGCAGATTTAAGTATAGTAAAGTGCTGAGTGCTGAGTATACATACTACGCTTTCTGGTCACTGAGTGCAGTTGAAGTGAGCCTCCTACCTTCCTCAATTGATTTGTTTCTGTCAAATGATGGGTGTGTTCTCGCATTACCCCTTGTATTTTAAAAGTTGCCACCCTAAAAGTCTGATGTGGAGAAAATCACTATGAGTACAAACCAAAAAATTGCCGTCGTCACTGGTGGAAATCGTGGTTTGGGATTTGAAGCTTCTCGTCAATTAGCTAAACAAGGATATAGGACTAATATTTGATTTTTGAAAAAGCTCCGTACATCTGAAGAGTGGGAAAATCAAAGGTAGTGTGACGGATAAACCATTCAAACATCCATTTTAAATGAGAAAATGAAGGGAGCAAAGCACAAAAACGTCGAACCCAGGTTTTGGCTTGCAACCAAACATCCTCAATAGGGTTTTGTGTTGGACAATTAGGAGCAAAACGAACGCAGTGTATTTTCCACTGGTCAGTTGAAAGTCCTTTATTCAGTTCATCCAAAAATTCTTAATTTCTTGAGAACGATGGTAACTAGCACCATCCCAAAAAATTAATAATTGCTGATTAGGAGACTCATCTAGCAAATAACGTAGATAATCAATCGTATTTTGGGAATTTCCAGCATCATAAGTTTTAAGTATTAATTCTCCTTGAAGATAGTCAATGGCTCCATAATATGTTTGTTTCTCTCGTTCATTGACCACCGGAACCATAATTTCTTGGTCTGTTTTACCCCATATATAACCACTTAAGTCTCCCCACATTAAATGACATTCATCAATCAGTAGCACTCTTAATTTACCTGTTTCAATTTCGCTCCGGTTGTTTTCCAACAATGTTTCAATCTCTTTTTTTTTGCATCAACAGCATCTGGGTCGGCTTTTGGGTTAACTTTCGTGTTTTTTTTCCAACTTATTCCTGCTGCTTTAAACAAATCGTAGTAACTTTTTTTCGTTTCGTAAACTACATCGTATTCAAAAGCTAGTTTATACTCTAATTCTCCTATTTCCCAATAATCCTTTGTTTGAAGCCAACTCAATACTTCCTCTCGCTGCTCATTACTCAAATAGCTTTTTCTTCCTTTATAATTTAGTCTTAGACCATCAACACCATTCTCCTCATATACTTGTTTCCAACCTGTTATTGAACCAAGTGAAACACCAAGAATTTTCTTGATTTCCTCATATAAGTAACCTTGATAAACCAGCTTTACTGCTAATCCTTTTCTCGCTTCACGGGCATTTATATTTTGAACTATAAATTCCTCTAGTTCAGCGATCGCCTGCTGCAAGTGCTGATTCAGCATTGTTCTTCCTTATACTTATTACCTGTCTCCGTATTATCTCTTGTTTTTTTTCAAAAATCAAATATGATTCCTATATAAGTCGCAGTAACGTACAGGCACAAATAAGCAATTGTAATTTAATTGCAATAATTACTGGATATATGGGTCATGATTTAAGTCAAATTGTCTCTGACTTAAAAAAAAGATGGCACTTTAACAGGTGATGTCTTTTTTCTAGCTTGTCGGGGCAAAAGTGGTGTAGTTCGCGCAATTCTTAATAAGGTGCAATAATAAAATGGCTGATTCCACACTTGGAAAAATCTAATTTCATCACATCAATTTCTTTATGTTGTCCACACTTGAGATTAATTGTTAGAACACCAATGTATTAAACCTTTTTGCAAAAAGAAGTGACTTCGACAATCAACTGTACGCCAAACGGAAGGATGTAAACTAATTGTGCCGTCTAGACCTTCTGTTAAGTGCCACCTCGGTGAACCTTCTGGCATTAAACTCATATGTAACGTTGCACCACAACCACAAGGACAGCACATTGCAGCGTACCAAAGATACTCACCTTCACCAGCAATGTAAACACATTTGGAATGCAGTTGTTCGGGTAAATCCATTACCCATACAGTTCTTAGTGGTAATGGTTTTCTCAACAGCCATAGCTTTAGTACTCGACAGGCATAATAAAACCACTTCATATACAAATCGCCTCTGTGTCACTTAACTCAGAATTATCTAATAGAGGAATCACATCACCCCGGCCTATATGCTTCACTAAAGTTGGACAAAGAGTTGTCATTGGCTCAGTGTATAGTTGCATTTGACTAAAACTGAACATCAAGGAATCATACTGTGAATTAGGTTCTTCTCGGTAAGGATGCAGTCTTGCTAAGAATTCCAGCACGGCAAACGATGCAATGTTCATATTGACGCTAATAACAGCAGGTCGTTCATCTGGTGGTAATCCAGCAATATATTTGTCACGACGTAGCTGCTCATACTCCTTTGGATTAGTTCGTCTTAACCCAGCTGCCCGAACTTGCTCTAGTGTGAACATGCCTCGACTCCAAAGGCTTTGTCCTGGCTGAAGATACTGGATGCCGCCACAGGATTGATCGATACCTCCTTTGCCATCAGCTTCCAACTTCACACCCAAATCGAAGTAAGGTAGCAAATAAAACGTTGCTAAACGATTTAAAAGCCAACGACCATCAATCGTATCCACACAACCAAAAACAACGTCACAATCTGCCAGCGATCGCACTGCTTCAGAGTTGAATAAGCTGGTAGGAAAGATTTCGACTTGAGTTCCTAAACCCATCAATTCAATGTTCCGTCGTGCCATCTCCACTTTGGGCATTTTCGTTTGGGCATCAGTTATCCAAGCAGGAATACGGTTTAAATTTTTTTCCTCAACATAATCAGGGTCAACTAACACTAATGCACCTACACCATAACGTCCAAATTGTTCTACAACCCAACTCCCCGTACCAGAGCAACCAACAACACCAACTTTTAAGCGTTTAAGTTTGGCGTATGTATCTTCACCAAAAGTTTGTGCTGTTCGCTTCGCGAATTCCGGCACAGTTTGTAAATCTGCATTAGCGTAATAAAACTTTAAATCTTCGCCAACAACTTTAACAACGTCGAGTGATTCAAACGTTCCGTCTGGAAAGACAATGCGTCCAATAATCTGCCCATTAGGCAACATAATTGCGCTGGCGTGGGGGTAATCATCCTCCATCCAGCCATAGATGGAAGGAAACAGTTCACGGTCAGATTCATCATCAACTTCAGAGTGCCAGGGGTAATTTTGCGGATGCCCATGAATTTTAAGAATTGCCATTCCCCGCCTTGACGCTTCCCCTAGTAACGGAATCAATACATCGGTTGACCAAGAAACGCGATTAACTTCTCGAATTGAACAAGCTTCGTAAGGAACAGGAATAACCTTGTGAACAAGCAGACAATGGCTTGTAGCTCCAGCACGACGACCACAAAGAGCGATCGCAACTGCTTCTTTGCCGTCAGGTGGTAGAACGTGTGCTTTAATTTCTGCCTGCTGAACAGCAGTCATACTGAGAGAGTACTTCATTGGTTCACCTTAATTTAGTTCACGTTCCAGCCAATGTTCAACCAACCCTAAATGCGTACCAATATAGTCTTCACCAGGTATCCAGGGATTAGCAGGTGTACGGTGTCTTGACCAACGTTGCCAAATCTTGCTATCAAAAGTATCATTGCAGATTGCTGCAATCGCTTTTCCATTACTTAACGCCAGAGCGGGATAGAAATACACCATGTCAAGCTGGGTATCAGGGTAGCCTGTATCAATCCGAAGATTTAAGTCAACTGTGCGGACGTTATATCCATCTGGGACTGGGAAATTATAGAGAATAACACGTCGGTTACTAGACTCAAGAACTGTTTCCCACAGTAAACCAGAGGCATTAAGATATTCTTCATCCACTTCAGGCAGCCGAAATTGACGACGAGCAGTATACCCTTCGGTCTGGTCAAGCGGTAGTGTTTGGAAACGTTCAACACCTGGCGTAGCAAGGTTGACCGTTTCTTCTAGCCCAACTCGCTTCGTTTGCCCACCTCGAAACTTCTGGTCAATACGGAACCGCTCTGGTGGAATCTTACCTGCTAACTCTAGCAGTTCACGTCCTGTCATCGTTGAACGGGTTACAGTATAGAATTGCTTGCCAATCCTGATTCTGTAACCACGACACCTTGCAGGTGGTACTTTTCCTGATTTAGCAAATTCCTCTAAATCAATAATTTCATCAACAAAGGGCTGTTCACCATCTACCTTAATCATGCTGACCTTATTGGATAATTTATTTCAACGTGTTTACAAACTAATTCAAAAAAACTTTATTTGTAAACTAGTAGAATTACGGATAAATTATGATTGGTAAAAGATTGAAGCTAGCAAGGCAAGGAAGTGGTCTATCATTACGAGAGCTAGAATCAAAAATTGGAAACTTGGTTTCGGCCCAGGCAATTGGCAAATACGAGCGGGACGAGATGATGCCGAACTCGACGACACTAATCGCTCTTGCCAAAGCTTTAGGGGTTTCTGAGACATATTTACTGGGGCAAAGTGAGCTAGAACTTGAAGGGTTAGAATTTAGAAAGAAAAAAATTACCAGTAAGAAAGAGGAGACTCACGTTGTAGCAGCCGTTCTGAGCCATGTTGAGCGGTATCTAGAAATTGAAGAGATTATTTATGCTCCAAGTACGGAATGGGACTCACCTCGCGAAGCTCCGTTTCCCGTAAATTCACTGAGAGATGCCGAGTTTGTGGCTGAACGTCTACGTATTTACTGGCAATTAGGGACTGACCCAATTCTTAATTTGGCTGAATTTCTTGAATCTCAAGGCATCAAAATTTTGTCTCTATCTCTAGACAATAATGTCTCAGGATTAACCTGCTGGGTAAAACGTCGTAACCGTAAGCAGGTACCCGTGATTGTGATTAATGCAGATGATAATGGTGAACGGCAACGCTTTACACTAATGCATGAACTTGGGCATATGGTGCTGGCTACTTCGCCCAACCTTGATGTAGAGAAAGTCGCTCATCGAGTTGCAAGTGCATTTCTCATGCCAGCCTCGATTTTATGGCTTGAAATTGGGAAGCGTCGTAGTCGCTTAACAATTGCAGAGCTTGCTCAGTTAAAGCAATTATTAGGAGTTAGTATGCAAGCATTAACTTATCGATGTAAAGACCTTGAAATTATTGATAATTCCACTTTTCAAACTTTGTTTGCTGAATTTGGGCGAAGAGGGTGGCGTACTCCTCCCTATGAACCATTTCCAGTACCTAAAGAACAACCACACCGCTTTGAAAGGCTTTGCTTTAGGGCTTTATCAGAAAATGCTATCTCTGAAGCCAAAGCGGCAGAACTGCTAGGTCTAACAGTGTGTGATTTGATAGCCAGGATGGATTCTGCTCAAGAAGAATCTATTCCAAATACTGATATACGTAAGTAGGTTTTCGTTAATGCTACTAATAAAATTGTTGTAAGAATTATACCCTATTTGTAAATTTAAGAGTTTAGTATCTGAATTTTTATCTCTTTAGAACGCTCATTCTCATAAGTACAATGTGATGCATTTGTTGGTATCAAATCCTTCAATATTGATAGGGCTAGAGCGAGTGGGGTTTCTTGAACCACTGTTCAACCTACCTATCGAAGTCAATGTCACCGATTTTCTCTACGAGCGTGAACTAAAAAACTATGACGGACAAAAACTATTAAAGCTAGGTTTACAAATTCAATCACTTGATCCAGAAATGGCAACCTTTGCTATGCAATACTGTCGGAGTAATACAACTCTATGCCAGGATGAAGGTTATGCCTTTGCTTTGGCTCAAAAGTCTGAATTTATTCTTTTAATAATTAATCCTGAGTTGGGAAAATTAGCTGAAATAGAACATATCCAATATTACCCACTGAGCTTGCTATTTGAGTTAATGCTTGACCGTCAAGTAATTAGCTACGACTTTCTCCAACAAGGATTGTCCAATATTACTACAATGACTCGTTGTCATTTATTAAGGAAGGAAGCAGAAGATTGTTTATTTAAAATCATTCAGCGGAAATCCCCAAAAGTGCACTAATTACTCGGAATAGCCATGTGCTGTGCCAAATGCCTAAGCGCACGGACAAGAAATGATACTAATTAATTACCACTGCCAACGCATCCCGATTCATTAGTTGGGAACTTATTTTTTGGTGAATACAATTGTCTTATAACCAATTTCAAAAACCCTCAACATCTTCTCCTCCCAAACTACCTGAGCCTTCCCCAAAAATCCAGTCGCTATCACTGTTGGCATTACCTTCGCCATCCACCTGAAGATTTAAGGAAGGTATTAGCTGTTCAATTTGGCTTTCAAGTCGGGAGATCGCCAGCGTTAAAGAAGCAAGTTGCTCCCTATCCTTCTTAATTTCATTTGAAATCCCCACCCGCAATTGATTTAACCGCTCCTGGAGGGTATGTACTTCCGTTTTGGTTGCAGAAGGAATATTCACCTTCTCTTCCAGGGCGGCGATTTGAGCTTTTAAAGCTTCAATTTCAGCAGCAGTTGCACTATCTGCACCATCTGGACTCTCTTCCAGTGCGTTTCTAATACAATCCAGCACAAACTCCTTAAAAGTTAAGCGCAACTCCTCAGCACGCTGCTTGGCCTGCTTCACCAACTCCCGGTCTTCTTCAGACAGAAGTTTTATATTTATCTGTGGATAATCCACCATCACGTATTCCAACACGGCTAATACCATCATCGCATACGGGATATCCGCGGATATACGATATAGATGATTCTAGATGAGTAATTTTGTGGTGCTTGGGAAAGAATTATCATAAGGATACCGGGAATTACAGTTCTCGGCATCATAATTATCAGTGGGGGTTGGGGAATTTTATTATGGAAAATTTACCCGTCAAAAGCGTGGAATCACTTGCTGTGGAGGTGGTGACTCTACCGCTTGATGAAGCTCGTGTTGCGCTTGTGGATTATTATTTTCCCAACCGCCAAAAAATTAATTCCACACAACAGCTAATTGAGCTATGGGTGCATTCTGTCACTATCAAAAGCGACCAAACACGACGGGCATATCGGCAAATTGGTTATGAGCTTGTCGATTATATGCAGTCGCGGTTTGGGATATCTGATTTGAGGATGGTAACGTTATTCCATCTACACGCTTATCTGGCTTGGCTCAAAGATGAAAAGCCAGTACGCGGAAAGAAAAATACTTATGGAATTAGTAAAAATACTGTGGCTAAATACACGGCAGCGATTAAAAGTTTGTGGGAGTGGGGTACTAGAGCTTCTATTGGTTATTTTGCTATCGATTTGGGCAAGGACTTAAGCATCCAGTGGGACGATAAGCTCGCAGAGCGCATTCTCTCGGAACGCGAGATTGCCAAGTTGGAAAAAGCGGCGATGGCAGTAGACTTGCAACACAACACTAATAAGATGCATTGGCTGCTGTTTACTCTCATGTTTTACAGTGGGGTGAGGGCAGGAGAAATTGCCCGACAAACTTCTGATTATGGTAAGCGCGTAATTACGCCGGGGTTATTTTGGCGGCAGTTTCGGGAGGATGGGGACTGTCTGTTGTTAACTGTAACGGGGAAACGAAATAAAACCCGAACTATTAGTCTCGATCCGGAGACTAGTGCGGTGCTACTGGATTATCGTGGAGATGCAGGCAATGATCGGCCGGTGTTTCCCAGTCCCAGCCGGCGGGACAGGGGTAAACCTCTAAGCGATCGCGGGTTGCGACTGATGATGGAGGAAATTTCTGCTTGTGCGGGAATTAAGTTCAGCGCCCACTTTCTCCGCCATACCCACGCAACGCTGGCTAAAAAAAAATGGAGCTTCTGATTTTGACTTGCAAGCAGATTTGGGCCATGCTTCCCCAGCGACAACTGCAAAGTACATTCACCATGTTGGGCGTGTTGGGACTTCTCACGCACTGCGTAGAAAAAGCAAACATAGGTAATAAAAAACGTAGGTGTACCCCTACGGGGAAGCCACTCCAGAAGGTATCGCCTCCGCTGGGCGGTTCGGCCATCGCACTCGTACGCTCATCATGATAGTGTCAAGGTAGTTATCAAGATGGAAACACGCTCAGTTGTTCCTGTCCGCGGACTAGTTTACCTAGATATTACCTAGACATTACCTAGATATGAGCAATACAGGGAGAACAAAGAAGCTAGCATCTTTCAACTGT
The DNA here is from genome assembly GCF_001298445.1 of Nostoc piscinale CENA21. Classification (NCBI taxonomy): domain Bacteria; kingdom Bacillati; phylum Cyanobacteriota; class Cyanophyceae; order Nostocales; family Nostocaceae; genus Nostoc; species Nostoc piscinale. The sequence continues at coordinate 5,698,062 of NZ_CP012036.1, forward strand.
GATCAAAAGATGTGGGAGCAGTTTATCGCCCGTTGCAACTCGAAAGGCACGACGGCAACAGCGACGCTCACCCGTTTTATTGAGCTATACCTAGATGGTTCTCTAGATGACCTTGATACAATTGCTGGCAATGAAAATAAACGCCTGGACTCTTTAGAACAAAAAACTGAAGAGATAACAGCCCAAATGAAACAATTTGCTGAGGCGATTATTAAAATTCAAAATTATCTCAACAACCAACCGAAACGGCAGAAGAAATCGTACAACAATAATTCATATTATCAAGGGCAAACTCCTCGAATCCAACCCCTAACGGAAGAAGGTTTAGCTTCAAGACTTGGTGTAAGTGTAGAAACTATACGCGAGCAGCGAATTAATCTGCCACCACCGCTTTTTGTGGGATGGTGCAAAGGCAAGGATAGAGCAGGGTTAGGGTGGGAATTTAATCAGGATACGAGATTATATCATCCGGCAAGTTAGAATTTTTATTAATTTTAATAATTTCTGAATTTACACTGATTCGCTCCGTTAATGCGATCGCGGGTAAGAAAAAGAATAGGGCTTTAGTTCCTCCTGGAGATAATGCCGATCTGCGCTAACACTACGGTGCTGGCTCGTGTACACAAACAAAACTTCCCTCCAGGTAAGGGATTAGAACCAACGGAGCGTTCTGATTATTTTGTAACTGAAAGCTAAAATTTTAATAATGTAGGGGTATATCTGACGAAGCAATGCAGGGAAATGAGCGAACTATATAAGGCTGGAATCATTGAGGTAACAGAAGCAGAAGATGAGGACGAGGATGAAGATTTATTTGAAGTCGCGGTGCATTTTGACGGCGATATTTTTCTTCCCAGCGTTGTTTTTGAAGGCAAAGACCATGCATTGCGGCAAGCTAAAAAACTTTATGATTGGCTAGAAGCTAATCCAAAAGAAATTAAGGGTGAGCGACTACGTTGGCAATCATACACAGTTAATCGCGAATCTTTAAGAGAATATCCAGCTTGCTATTTACCCTATTACTACTTCAGGTACGAGCAGTGCTTAAAAGTTTCAGTTTTTGACGAGCAAAACTCCCAAGCGATCGCTTATGGTTGGTTAGAGGCTGAACCTTTACCTTACTATGTGGATAAAGAAGATAGTTTGGTAGTTCTTGGAGACATTTCAGATGATGCTGTGCTTGCTGGTTGGCATAAAGCTATTGATATACGCATTCACATTTACTCTTTTATCTACCAGTCAAATAGCAGTCACAAGCTTTAATAATCAGTTGAAAATTAGGAGCTTTAGGTGCAGGGAAAAATCGAATTAAAAAGAGGTAGCGATAACACATCTGTTGAAGCATATTTGGTAGATTTAGGACAAAGACATGTTGATGATTATGTAAATGATTGGGTCGAAAAGTTAAGGTTATTTACTCAAGAAGATAAATACTGGGACTGGATATTTAAATTAAGATATATTGCCAATCAAGCAAATCTTGAAGGTTATGCAGTTGAGTGCGAAAACACAACTCAAGGATTAATGATAATAGAAACACAAATGCACGGTTCCCGGTTGAATATTGGTAAGAGACTAGTTTATGTTGATGGTATTGCAACTGCCCCCACTAACCGAATTGAAATTCAGCGTCCGCCTCAATTCAAAGGTGTTGGTCAAGCACTTTTAAATTTCGCCAGAATTAGAAGTGTTGAGCTAGGGTATGAAGGTAGAGTTGGGTTGCATTCTTTACCAAGGTCTGTAGGATTTTATGAAAAACAAAATATGTTTAACTGCGGGCCTGAAGAAGAATACGATAATTTGGTTTATTTTGAGTATGGTGTATTGAGACGAATATCAGGTGAAAATTTATGAATCATCAACAGCAAAATAATAATTCTCAGGTGAATGAGCCAGTAACAACCCAAGAAGCTATAGATTTACTTTTTGGTGAAGGATGGCTCGATGAAGCTGTTCGTATCGAAGATGAAGCCAATTGCACTATTGGTGCTGGTTTGGATTGGGATAATGCACTACCACCTTTAATGCTTAACCTTCCTTTATTTGGTCGCCTATCAACGCTGCGTGTATCACTTAACCGTGAAATCAGGCTAATAATTGAAACATGGGATTTAGGTGTAGGTACAAAAGCGGCAACAGAGACTGCAAGGAGACGCATTAAAGAACGGTTGCTATCTCCTGAGCCTGAGCTATTACCTTACTTAGAAGCCACCCTGCTGCAAGATGATTTATACGGTGAAGAGTTTATATCTAACCGCGAAGCACTCAAATCGCTACTTGCAGTACTTCTTACTGATTCTGATAGAGCAGAAATTGCAGAGACAGCTGCTAATTCAATACGCGCACAAGTTATGTCGCAGGTGAATTTTTCCGAAAAACTTTCTGCTTAAATACTCAATATAAAAACAATAATATTGCATCAAATTAAATCAAATTAATCAAAGGGGCAACCGCAAGAGTAATAGGTACTTTGTGTGCGTCAATCATTAGCTTGCTCCGCTAGAAATCCATACCAATATCAAAGACTTATATTTTATTTTTTGGCGTAACCTGCATTATTCAATTACAATAATCAGTGCATATCTATCCTTTTTTAAAATTTAAGAGTTCCTTAACTACGCAAATAAATTTATAAACAAAACTGAATATAAAAAAATTAAGTATATTATGATAAACATTAACGATATAATCAAAATTATTTTTGTGTAACCCAAAAGGACTGATTAATGACTAGCAAAACCCGCAGTCGCTATTCTTCAAACTGGGATACTATCGCACTTGAGGTTAAATCAAAATCCGACTGGAAATGCACGCGCTGTGGTATACAATGCTTACGCCCAACTGATAAAAGAGATGGGTTAAATCGTAGAGAACGCAGTATTAAAACTTTAGTGGTTCACCATTGGAATTATCTGCCCGAAGATAATCGAGTCGAGAATCTCGCGGCTTTATGCACAGCTTGTCATCTGCTGTTCCATACGCGACGACGGGGAAACATATCACCAGGACAACTATCTTTGTGGTAGAAAAGCCAGTGGTTAAAGACAAATCAGTAGTAGATAGTTATGAGAAAGGTAAAAAATAAATATTATCTTTCTAAGTCAATATCACAACATTTGCTGACGCAATAACTTCATTGAAAAATTGAAGTTGTATAGACATGAAAACTACTACTAATTCTAATCTAAAAGCTAACAAAAAATTAGTAACCTCTGCCCAGCAAATTCAACAAATAAGCACCTTAATAAGCGAGGCGGATTACTACGACTATGAAGCGGGATTAGCACAAGAAAAGTCAGATTACTATCACTTGCGGTACGGGTACTAGATTCAATTTCTCTTCAAGCATCAACTCTTCCTAGTCAACAAGCAGTAGCAGGTAAATAGGTAACTGCTACTGGCTTTTCATATCAAAAAGTAAATCATGACTCAAGCAATTGAACGCGAAATCAATCAACTCACGCTCAAAGAGTTAAGCTTAGATGCTGCTAAACTCTGGTCACAGATAGAAGAAGCAAGCGAGTTAGGCGAAGAAGGTAAAGTAGAACAACTCGTACAAGAACTGATGGGTGTTCAAGATGGTATCGAAACCAAAATTGATGCGATCGCCTGGGTAGTTGACCAGCTAAATCTTGACCTTGAAACCTGGGAAGAAAGAAAAGCGCGAGTAGCCGAACTCCACGATCAGGTAATCTCACGTCGTAAAACTCAACTTGAACAAATCAAGCGTACCCTGATCCATCTGCACGAGATTGGATTAATCAGTGACAAAAATATTGGTAAGGAAAGGGTAATTGAAATCAGGGATAACCCGCCCAAAGTCGCTAACTTACTAGTAGAGGTAGACGATCAAGATTTTCCTGATGAATTTAGAGTTATTAAGTACCAAGCTAATAATAAGGCAATTCTTGAAGCCTATAAATCTGGTAAAGATATTAGCGATGTTGCTGAGATAACTATTGGGAAACAGGTACGGTTTAAGGTGCAATCAGCTACTAAGGGGCGCAACAAGAAAAACCACAACTAATGGCATACGCCTTAACCATGTAAATCAAACACAGGTATATCCCATCATTTTACAAATATATCATCAAATGGTTAAGAGTCAAATCTTAATCATTTTTATTTTTTTTAACCTATACCTCAATTTCAAACTTATTAAAAAAATCATCAAAACTTTGCTTAGATTTAAAATCAGTGAAGATATAATCGGTAAAACAGTAAATATCAATTTTAGCAACAGTAACTATACCTGGCTAAGTACAAACATTGTTATGATAGTTTGGTAAATTTAACATTATTTGTGTAGTGCAATAATAAATTGCAATTTATTATGTATTTTCTAATTCCCAACTATCAAGATGATAATTCAAACTAGCCTTAAGTTTAATCTTAAGGTATGCAATCACCATAAATAAAAATTAAATATTAGCTATCGGGAGCCACCTTCAAATGTCATATCATCAAAATCGAAGTATAGTTATCCGTAACGCTATTATCAACAGTTTATTTATTATTTGGTGTTTGGTTTGGCGTACTGGTTTGGGGCTAACTTTTTTCATCATATATGCTTCTCTTGGCTACATATATAACTGGCCATTCTATCTTCCCATTTCGATTATTTTGGGATTTGTCCCTTGGGGCTGGAAGGTACAAGAAGAAAGAAGGATTAGAGAAGAAGAACAAGAAATGAGGAATTTGAAAAATAAAATTGGAGATGGTGTTATCTATGCCAAAGCCGAATCAAATGTCGAGATAACTTACAGGGGAGTTATCTTCCTTAAATCAGTACTTGGTCTATTTGTTAGCGGATTTTGGGGAATGATACTTGGCTGGAAAGCTATTTGGAATATGATAATACAGTTAGTTGATAATATTAGAACAGTTGTTAGATATATGTAAAGTGACATCTTTATCTAAGCAAACCAAGCCCAATATATTTCATCACTGTTACACCATTGATTTATTCTCGGATCTTTACTTCAGAGTAAATTTACACAAGCTGACGCTTTGATATCAATAGAAAGCTGGTATACCGCTTCATCAAATAACCAGTTACTAGTTATATCAACAGGAGTTAAAACAATGGAATTAGCACAGTATATGCTAACAGGGCTTCTCTACATTCTTATTTACGGATTTTCTACTCTCTTCATTTTCCAATTCTTGCTAGAGATATCTATCGCTTTTGAAAAGCACTGCAATTGCACTACATCGATAAAACCCACTGTAAGTAAAATTGAAAACTTAACTGATAAATCCAAACTTCAGATATCCAACAAAAATCAAGTATCTACAAACAAACATATCACTGTTCAACAGTTAAGGAAAAGATGCTCACAAGCTGGAATAAAATGGAGTTACGCTATCCAAGTATCTAAAACAGGCAAGAAACGACATCTCAATCGAGAAGAAATGTTAATAGCTCTAAGCCAGATGAAACAGTCAGCATAATAAAAATATAAACTGATAGTAATTACTTTTATTATCAGTTTATATAAAATGGACAAGTATTGTATTTGTTGGCGAAGAAAAAATTCTAGTAAAGACGCATCACCCTTAATTTTCAATCATCCAAATTCTAGACAAGAAGCAATGATAAGAGGTGATTATGGGGAGATGGAATTATGGGATAACCTAACTGCTGCTCAAGCAGAAGTAAAAAAAATTGAACCACAGATATCCCAATCTTTTCTTTTGGGTAAAAGAACCAAATGTCAAATAATCATCCCTACAAAATTATTCCTGATAGAGTTATCAAATTAGCAGAAAACCAGATTTTTGTATTTGGCAGTAACACAGAAGGAAGACATGGTGCTGGAAGTGCTTTATTTGCGCGACAGTACTGCAATGCAGAATACGGTAATCCCCAAGGACGACAAAGACAATCCTGGGCGATGGCTACGCCCTGTTTAGCGATAGCTTCGCTCTCTTCTCTTCGAGACGCTACGCGTTAGCGGAGCTTTCACTTTAGCGATACGCCGCAGGCATTTCATCTTATTCGGGTATCTCGGTGGCTACCCCATAACCCCATAACGTGAGCTAAAAGCCCATTTTTTCATTCAAGTCACATGGCTAGCTGTATGTGATGCTTCGATCAAAGGTTTGGCAACCTTTAACACAGCTTGTACCAAACTAGAAGGGGCTTTTTCTGGGGAACCAACGCCAAAAGGAGGAGCTGGATTATACTCCAACATCAACTCAATAAATTTGGCTGTATAGTCTCCACACAACATAGCCGCGATAGTTAAAGCAAAATCAATTCCTGCTGTTACGCCTCCACCTGTGATTCGGTTACTGTCTACTACTACTCTTTCGTTACTTACTTCTACACCCATTAATCTTAGCTGCTCTTGAAACGCCCAATGACAAGCTGCACGGTATCCTTTGAGTAATCCCGCAGCTGCCAAGATTAAAGAACCAGTACACACAGCAGTCACATACTTAGCGGACTGTGCTTGCTTTTGCAAAAAAGCTAACATTTGGGCATCCTGCATCATTTCTACAGCCCCAAAAACACCGCCAGGAACACACAATACATCAAGTTGCGGACATTCATCAAAGGTAGTAGTCGGTAAAATCGTGAGTCCGCCATTACTCACAATCGGTTGGAGCGTTTTCCACAATAGCAAAACTTGAGTATTGGGCATAGATGCAAACACTTGATGTGGCCCAGTAATGTCTAGTTGGGTCATATCAGGATAAATGACTAAACCAATTATATGTTGAGGCATCGTTTCCATACTTCAATTCCAGTCCCGGTAATGATTACAGTTATCGTAGAATTGAATATGTTGGCTGCCAATTACCCAGTTGAGTACATTTTGGCTCATGTCTGTTACTTTACCAACATTGATTCAAAAAGTCACAAATGCTTCATCAGTGAACCAACTATGTGGACATTATATGGATGCAGCAGGAGAGTTGTTTGGCAGTCAACATTGGGGTATTTATATACATGACTGGGCCGGACAACAAGGTACTATTCATCTCCAAGGCTTACCAGATAGTTTTATTGATTATTACTCTAAGGTTGGTGCAGCTTTAGATAAAGTGATGGAGTATGTTGTTTGCCATCATGCACCCGCCCACGAACAAATTATTTTCACGGAAGCTACTTGGAAGCAAAGTGAACTGTATCAAATTGGTTGTGGCAAAATATATGACCACGAACATATTATGACTGGCCCGATTGTTGGAGAAGGAAGGTTAATTGGTACAGTTCAATTTGCCCGCACCAGTGGAAATCCAGCATATAATACGCAAGACTTGTTGCAATTGAGTGCCATCTGCGCCCATCTTTCTGCCAAATTAGCACTTTTACGCTCCCAACACGAGTTATTTGTGCCCAAACCGAAAATTTCTTTAACACCACGAGAATTGCAAATGGCTGCTTTGGTAGCCAAAGGTCTGACAAATGCAGAAATTGCCGCCGAGTTATGGATTAGTCAAAATACGGTCAAGCAGACTTTAAAACGTATTTTTCGGAAGCTGGATGTATCTGCAAGAGCGGAAATGGTTGCACGGCTGCAATTAAGTAGGGTGTGCCATTAACAACTGGACTTTAGAGCACTTGCGCTTCCGCGCACCTGGAGGGGCAATCGCATCCTTGAGAAATTCCCTACTTGCATGAGCGATTTAGGAAAAATATTGAGTGTGAGAGTATTTTTCTAGATTTTGTGTCTAAGTACCACTAGCATCAATCAATACAGACAAAGCATTTCTGGCATATTGCGCTCCAATGGGATTTCCCTCAATCGTTGCCATTAAACTAGCTCCCCCAATTAAAAGCAAATACTGCTGTGAAAACGATTCCGGGTCACGCACACCTGCTTGGGATGCTAGCTGCATGATGTAAGTGCGGATACATTCTCTCAACTGAACTGAGACTTGATGAGCTGGATGAGAAGCATCAGCAATTTCTAAGACCGCATTGATAAATGGACAACCGCGAAAGTCAGGCAAAGCGTACCAACCCTGGAGAACATCAAAGGTTGCCAGTAAACGCTCTTTAGGAGTGTTTCCTCGATCTGCAACTGCATTTTCAAACCAACGTAACCATTGAGCAGCACGATATTTCATCACTTCTTCAATTAGTTGGTCTTTGGAAGAAAACCATCGGTAAAGGGTTCTTTTTGCTACACCAGACGCGGCAATGACTTCATTTATTCCTACGTGTTGAATTCCCTTCTGATAAAACAGGAGAGAAGCGGTTTCTAAAATTTGTTGACGTGCAGCACTTGATTCAGTAGTCATAAATTTAGGTAGACAACTTTGTCTCCATAGAGATATACTAGCACCTGTTCTCAGTAGACAATCTTGTCTACTTGGGAGGTGATTAAGAGGAGTAAAGTAATGGATTTTACGATTTATACCATTGAAACTGCAAAAGAAGCCTCGAAAAAAGCTCTGCTCCATGCTAAAGAGACATTTGGTTTGATTCCAAATCTAGAGGGGATTCTTGCGGAATCTCCCGCCACCTTGAAGGGAGGCATGGCATTGTGGGATTTATTTGAAACAACCAGTTTTACGCCTATCGAACAACAGGTCATCTATCTGACTGCTAATTACGAACATGACTGTCGCTACTGCATGGCAGCTCATTCAGGTTTAGCAAAAATGATTGGGATGACTCCCGAAGACATTGAAGCTCTGCGTCACGGGCAACCTTTAGCAGATCAGAATTTACAGGCCTTGCGGCTGTTTACTAAGCGGATGATTGAGGCGCGAGGTTGGGTGAGTGAGCCAGAAATTGAAGAGTTCCTAGCAGCAGGTTACACGAAGCAGCAGGTTTTGGAAGTTATTTTAGGAATTGCTGTAAAAATTATCCACAACTACACTAACCACATTGCTAAAACTCCTTTAGATAAGGCTTTTCAACCTTACGTTTGGTCAAAACCTGCGCCAGTTTCTTAATCAGAGCAGATTTTGAGAGTGCGGACTGTCAAAGTTCTCTAGTCCTGAGTTCGAGATGATTGGCAGCCGCTCAACAAAATGTTTTTTTTAATTTTGAACTTACTTGCTCAAAAGCTTGATTGACAAGAGTTTCAGCAGCCAATGTAGTGTACATTTGTTGCGTAGATGTGATTGCGCTTTTTAGTTAAATAATTTCAAACGGGCTTCGGAAAGCATTAATTACTTTATCAAGTTCCTGGGCGATCGCTAATAACTCCATCTCACGCCACCGTTTGCCAACAACTTGCATTCCAATCGGTAGACCATTCTGAGTGTGTCCAATTGGAATCACTACCGCAGGATGTCCACTCAGATTAAATGGCATAGTGTAAGCTCCGTTTGCCACTGCATGAGGGTAGGGTCGGCCATCAATCTCAATAGCACTCCAAGCAGGACGATGGGTAAAGGCAGGGGTGGCAGCAACAGGAGTGAGCCACGCATCCCAAGGTTCTAATGCCTCATCCATTTGGGTAGTGAAGCGATCGCGCTCGGTAAGTACCTCAAAATATCCTTTCAGACGCGGGTTCAACAGGTCTGGTAGAAGGCGGCTAAAATCCCCCAATTTGCGGAGTTCTTTTTCCCCTTGGGTAGCGGTGCGAAAAATCTGCTGCCAACTGCGACGCAAGTTATATCGATCTACGGGTTGAGCGTAAATGTTGATGTATGCAGCCATCCGCCCGTAGAGGTTCAGTGTTTTTGATAGGTCAAAATTTTTAGGAAGCCAGCGTTCAATTTGGACACCTGCTTGAGTCAGGGTTTGTGCGATCGCACTCATCGCCACTCGAATTTCAGACGCAACAGGAACCTCTACCCATTCATCGAGCCAAGCAATTTTGAGATTCTGTAAAGACTTACCAGAAGGATTATCAAGCGGAATTGGCGGCACATCAGGACGGCGAATATCAGAACCTGCAATTAATGAGAAGCACAGCCGGATATCTTCGAGCGATCGCGCAAAACAACCCACTGTCATCATTTGCCGAAGACACACTGGCATTCCAGGCACTTCTGGAATTTGCCCTGCTGTAGAAATGCGGCGATCCGTAGGCTTCAAACCATACACACCGCAGAAATGAGCAGGCTGACGCACTGAACCCGCAATATCGTTGCCTAAATCCAATGACGATAACCCTGCTGCCACAGCCGCAGCACTCCCCCCAGAACTCCCGCCAGCAGTGTAGTCAAGATTCCAAGGATTATTGACTTGTGGAAACAGAGAATTCGTACTTTGGTAATCGCCAGCCAGTTCCGCCATGTTTGTTTTTCCCAGGATGACTGCTCCTGCTGTCCGAAGTCTGGCAACGACGGTGGCATCTTGTTGAGGTACGTAGTCTTTGAGAGGAATGTAGCCTGCGGTGGTCAACAACCCTGCGGTTTCAAAAATGTCTTTAATCGTGATGGGAACGCCATGTAAAGCACCCCAGTTTTCGCCTTTAGCTAAAGCCTCATCAGCCAGCCTTGCCCTAAGATAAGCATTTTCCTCATCCAGCGTGCAAATGGCATTCAACTTCGAGTTGTGTTTGGCGATTTGAGCCAAGTAAGCATTGAGAACTTCAACGGCAGAAACTTCGCGATTGCGAATCATTCGCGCCAGCTGATGGGCAGGAGCAAACGTCAGGCTACTCATAGGCGTAGACAGGTAGTTCTTGATAAAGTTAATTATATTCACTTTTAGTTAATTGCATTAACTAAATTCTTTATGGGTCGTCCAGTCAAAGAAAAGTCCTTGACGCAGCAGGATGTAATTAATGCTGCGATCGCCTGTCTCGATCAAGAAGGGGAAGCGGCTTTAGGTGTGAATCGGGTTGCAAGGGAATTGGGTATTAAGCCTCCTGCGATTTACAAGCATCTAGATGGCAATGTAGCTTTGCGACGGGCAGTTGCACTCACCATTTGGCAGCAATATATTGAATGGTCTCGTCAACAAACCAACGGATTGGAAGATCCCCAAGCATTACTACGGGCAGGGGGAAGTGCAACGCGGGACTTTGCGCGCTCTTACCCCCACCGCTATCGAGTTATGACCCAATTTCAACTCAATCTGCAAGATCCAGAAACTGCCCCACTAATTCAAGAAGTCTTCCGCTTCCTCAAACGTGTGCTGCAATCCTACAATCTCAGCGAAACAAAATTAATTGATGCAATGCGAATGGTTAACGCAGCAATTACTGGTTTTATCACGATCGAACAGGCTGGATTAATGACATTAGAACGTTCTACTGATGCTAGTTATGAGGTGATGATAGACGCGTTAGTAGTTGCAATCCAACATATTCAAAAAGTTGACTCATGATGTATAACGACCGAGTTGAACTGACATTGAATTGTTTTTGCTGGCTAGCTTAACAACTCAACTCGATGATCTTTGCGATCGCCCCACCAACTATGTCAATACAAAACCCTCACTAATAAATTTCAAAACTGATTAAAGCTAATCGCTTTTACCAAATTATCTCTTAGTTCTTCCTTTGGACAAGATAGCCTTGGCGGTAATCACTCTTTTTTAATTTGGAAGCTTGACGTGCAGACCACTGACGCATAGGAGTAACTTTCTCTACATGAAGTAGCTTCTTGCGATAAGTATTATTATCTGTCAGTTGGGCGATCGCACCAGCAATAAATCGAGCGCAGCGTTCTGGCTGAGATGAGACTTGTTCTTCTGCAAACCGGATAACCAGCCAGTTTGCATCAACAAAACACTTGTTTCTATAGTCATCCTCGCCGATACAGTGAGTGGGCTTGCCAGTTGCAAATGAGATAGGTTCATCAACCTCCAAATCTATGTGTAAGCCAGTATTTGGTTCAATCAACAGAAAATCAGCCGTAAATGGTAGCCGATGCCCCAGTGGAAGCATCATCTGCTGAGGAGAAACAATTTCACCAAAATAATGTTTGAGAACATTTTCAAACAGTTCCTCACTTGCCCCAATTGGTGCATCTCCTTGCCCAGACGGAAAAACTAAAGGGGTAAACTGTTTTTTGTCTTTAACTAACTCTGGAATAACAACGATTGGATATTCCGGTGTTTTGGCCATAACTGAAAATCGAAAAACTTGGAAAATCAGAACTCTTGGCAATTATCTAAATTCATAACACCATTACACAATCAACAAAATACTGAAAAGAAACCAACTTTTTTCTAATTTTTTGGATTTATAAATTAGAAAATTATCAGTTATCGTACAGCATCTCTTCTAGATAAGATTGCTTCTGATTACGCTACAAGCAACTAAGATGAAGTCTAGCTTTGAGTATCTAGAAGACCTGCTTGCGGACAATTATCCAATCATCGCCTGTGAATCCCCTCTCCAAGAACGCCACCGCTTCCTCACTCGTATTACTACTTCCTGTCAGCAAGCAGGCAGAAAAGTCTATATATGGAATTTAAGCGAGGACAGTATTAAAGAATTAGCCGTCAGCACCGAAAATAATCTTATTTTTCAAGAATTTGAGGACTATAAACCTTCCATCAAACAAAATACAGAAGACTATTTTCAAGTACTCAATTTTTGGAGGGTTTATTCTGGCACTGGAGTACTAATCATTGAGAATATTTTTCCTTGGTTAAAAGAAAGCATAACTAAAGATACTGAATTTCTTCTTTTATCAGAATGGATTAAGTCGTCGCTAGTTAATCTAAAATTTCATACAAACAATAGTGATAAGACTACCATATTACTAGGAGCCAATGCCGAGATAGCAAGCGAGATAGCGGCAGAAATACCCCTTTGGAGTCAAGAATTACCAGATACACAAGAAATAATTGCTAGTTTAATTAGCAGTAATTTATTTCCTTTAATTTATACTGAACAAGACTATTTAGAAATTGCTAACGCTAGTGCTGGGTTGTATATTTCTGATATTATTTATTGCCTAACCGATATTAGAAAAAAGCATGACTTAGGAAATTCCAGTGAGATAGCAAAGCTTCTACTAGCAAAAAAAAATTCAACTGCTCAACCGCTTGTATGACATCGAATTCTTACCTCCACCAAAAGTCCAACTTGGTGGGTTAGAACTCATGCAGCAGTCATTCAAAAAGTTCAAGCGATTGCTTACGCCGCGTGCTAAACAATACAATCTGCGCGTACCCAAGGGAATTATGCTTGTGGGGCCACCAGGGACGGGAAAATCACACTCAGCAAAAGCCTGTTCCCAGAATATGGGTATTCCCCTCATCATGGTCGATTGGGGCAACTTTAGAAGTTTTGGCAACCAAGCAGAAATGAAACTCAAACGCTTGTTGCGACTGGCAGATAGGCTCAACCAAGTAATTTTGTACTTCGACGACTTTGATAAAGGCTTCGCCGGGGATGATGACCTCGCCAAACGGCTGGCTGGTCAGCTGTTGACGTGGATGCAAGAGCGCACGTCAGATGTACTGGTCATTGCGTCAGTTAACCGTATGGAATGGCTGCCGCCCGAACTCACCCGTGCTGGACGGTTTGACTATTTATTTAAAGTAGACCTGCCCAATAATGGGGAAAGATATAGTATCTTCAAACTGCACGCTGCCCGGTTTGACAAACGCTTTCGCAATGGCGGCGACCCTTGGAGTGAAGAACAGTGGCGCAGAATTCTTAAAGCCACCAATCGGTGTGTAGGTGCAGAAATCCAGACAATTGTAGAACGCGCCGCTAGTACGATATTCTGCGAAACCATAACAGAAGATACCTACTCAGAAAGCCAACTCTCCACACTTGAACTAACAATCGAGGCATTACTAGAAGAACGCCGTCAGATTAACCCGCTTGCCATCCGCGAAGCCGATAGAGTCGAGTCGATGCGTAACAAAGCTGACCAACAAGCTTTACCTAGTAGTCCCCTAGACGAAAGCAAGTTTGCTGTTGGCAACATTGAGATTTTCAGCTAGCACACATCATAAATCAATTCAAAGTTTCATCATGTTTGGACGAAAGCAAATGTAACCAAAACATTTCAACTGTTCATAATGCTTGCCATTTCTAACCACTTTACTACCTTATTTAGCTAAAACTATGGAAGTTACAAGACAAACTGCTCAAACCAACATTCAAACTAAACAATCACAAAATTCAGAAAAAAGCCTATTTTACAAATTCATCAAATTTATCAAATTTGTTGGGCCAATTGCTGGTTTTACTGCTGCCCTCTCACCCCTACCGCTATACTTTTGGACTCGCCAGCCCCAGTATTTACCTATTGGTGCAACCTTTACCAGTAACAATCAAACAGTTCAACTCGAATTAGCAGACGATAGAAAAGAATATGCCCACGGTCTAAAATTTCGTAATTCGATTCCTGAAAATCACGGAATGTTATTTGTCCTCAACAAACCTGAAAAAGTTAAACTTTGGATGAAGGATACGTATATTCCTTTAGATATGATATTCCTCCAAGATGGAGTTATCAAATCAATCGTAGAAGCAGCTCCCCCTTGCAAAACCAAAACCTGTCCTAAGTACGATTCAATCTATCCTGTTAATCAGGTTATTGAATTACCTGCTAACAGTACCAAAACCCTCAATCTCAAAGTAGGCAAGAAACTTCAACTCGATTTCAATACAAATAAAACGCAGAATTAGTTGACGGAGAGTTGATCCATCACAACAACCTAGCGGTAAACAACCGTAATTACGCTACCTCATATATCAATGTTTGACCCCCGATATAGCTTATATCGGGGGTCAAACATTATGAAATCAACCACTGATTTAATTATTGGAACTTGTCAAGCAAATTTGTCTGAGTTTTTACTGAATGATTTACTGAAAAACATAGTATCTAAAAATAGAAAATTTTTTAGATGATTTCACGGTTATTAATCTCATAAAATAATTTCACAAGTGAGAAGTTGGAGCAGATATTTACTCCAATCAAAACTTTGGTAAAAAGCAGTAATTCAGCCTTAATTACCCCTACAAAGTTTCATCCACTAATTTCTGAAATAATCTTTTTATGAGAACAGACTACGAATCTGATTTTGGCAGCGATCGCATTCCTTCCTACGAAGAATACGGATACTCTACTACCAGCCGTCGCCGTCGCAACTGGAAAGAAAACGCCAGTATCGCCGGACTAATGGCAGTTGGTACTGGCTTGATAATTGCAGATATCTCACTCCACCACATGGTGATGGCATCACTCGCGTTTGGAACTGGCATTGTAGCGTTACTACCCAAGGAAGCAAACTTGCTACTTTCCAACTTTGAGAAATGGCAGCGCAAGTATGGCATCAATATTTATACTGTCTTGTTCTGCTTGGTAGGTGTAGTATTTATGTTGGACATTGCCACTGCACCTGCAAATGCCCAGTTCATGCAAAACGCAGAGGATTTTTTCACAGAATACTTTACTGGTGTTAATGCAGACATTATCAAATACGTATTTGCGGTACTGCGCGGTTTGTTCCTAATTTACCTGGGTATTGGTCTGATCCGGGTTGTTCAAGCAGCCAGAAATGACGAAGATTGGCAAACGATCGCCCGTACACCAATTATCGTTGCCCTCACAGTTGTAGTCGGAGACTTGCTTGCAGGACTGGTAACAGGCTGATACGTCACTCGTCAAAAAAGCCACCACAGTGGCACAATTCCACAAGTGCCACTCATTAAGATTTCAAAAACTGACTTTTGTCTTTCGTAATAATGGCCAGAGAACGCGAATTTCGTACTGTCAACCGCGTATTAGGAGAACAGCCACGCCTTGGGCCATTCCCCGCCGACCAAATTGTTCCCTGGAGTGCGATCGCTCTCATCTCTTACATGGTAGTTAAGGGTTTTATGCAAGCTTCCTGGCTCGCAACCGGAATTGTAACTGCTTGGGGATGGGCAACTTGGTGGACGGTAAGTTCCAACAAAGCCTTCTTCGGTAAGTTTGTCGGCACGCCCCGCATCACCCGTGGCTATAAACCTTTTGTTTCTCTCGTTAATCCTCTACAACCTCAATCCCAGAAAAAGCACCAGCTGAAAAAACGCAGATAAAGCTGCTCCAGTAAAAAATATCACCGAACGAAACTACAGGCTATGAGTTCGACCGCCTCAACAAAAACAAAGGACAAAATTGGTAAAAAATCCCTCGATACCGAGCAATTAGGTGTTGTCAAAAATCTGACACCGTTTGAGGATATTACTCATTTAGCCGGGATTGCAAGTATCTCGCTTGCTGGTCGTAGAGATATCGGCGCACTCATCCTCCAGAAAAAAGAAGATATTCAAATTAAGTTCTGCTTCGACGTACAAGGAGTCCACCCGTCTTTACCAGAAGAACAGATTCTCCCGATTTTTGAAAATATTGAGGGCGGACTCAAAGAACTTCCGGAACGCGAAACCTTAACAATTCATCTTGGTTCGTTCACTGATGATTTTCTCCGGCAGCAGGAACTAAAAAAGATAGAGGATAAATGCGACCTAGAGCAACTAACTTTATTAGTGCGATCGGAACGTCTGCGAGCAAGAGAACTCACTAAAGCAGGAACTCGTAAAAATAAGTTTTTACGTTTCTGGTGTACCTATAGTGTCCTGGCTTCTGAAGATAGTCGCTCAAATGATGCAATTGAAAAAACTATCAAACAATTGCAAAATGCCTGGTTCCAATTTACTGGACAAATTCACGGTGTTCGGCAAGAACGAATCGAAACAATTTTACGGGATAGTTTTACCTCTGGGTTTCAACGCTGGGAACAACTTTTGACAAACTCGATGGGGCTAGCAGTACGAGCAGTCACAAGTGAGGAAGTATGGTCAATTCTTTGGAGTCAGTTTAACCGTAGCGATGCACCCAAAGTTCCCAATCCCCTCATATTAGATGAAAAGGGACTTCGAGAAGTTCAAACTAGCGATTTCCACATTCGCCACCTGATGCTGGAGAATGAAAAATCTGTCCCGTTTCTCGATCGCAGCTGGGTAAGACTACAAGACAGGTATATCGGCGTTCTTCAGTTCAGCGAAAAGCCCCAGGGTTGGGTAGACGAATACGCCCAGCTTCGATATCTCTGGGAGGTAATATCCAAAGAAAAAATCTCGGACACTGAGATTATCTGCCAGCTATCTAAAGCCAACCAGGGACTCGCCAAAACTGCTCTGCAACGGATTACCAAACAGTCAATTACCTCCAGCGCCATGTCTTCTGAGAAGGGGTCAATTGACGTAAAAGCCAATATGAACATTGAGGAGGCAGTTAAGGCACAAGAAACTATCCTCAGAGGCAGTCTCCCGATTCATACTGCTGTTGTTTTTTGTGTCCATCGTCATAGTCGTCAAAAACTTGATGAAGCTTGTCAATACCTTTCTAGCTGCTTCTTACGCCCTGCTGTAGTTGAGAGAGAAATCGAGTATGCCTGGAAAACATGGTTACAGTGTGTACCTGTTGTTTGGGAAAACCTACTTACAAGACCCTTTAACCGTCGCCTCCCTTATTTCTCATCAGAAGTTCCCGGACTCATGCCGATAGTTAGAACAGCTACAGGAGATAAATCCGGGTTTGAGCTAATTGCTGAAGAGGGAGGAACCCCAGTACATCTTGACTTGTACAAGCAGCACAAAAATCTCGCCATTTTTGGTACTACCCGTGCGGGTAAATCTGTATTAGTAGCAGGTCTATTAACACCTGCCTTGGCTCAAAACATTCCCGTAATTGCACTTGATTATCCCAAACCCGATGGTACTAGCACGTTTACTGACTACACCAAATTTATGGGAGAGGAAGGGGCATATTTCGATATTAGTAAAGAGTCTAACAATCTATTTGAATTACCTGATTTAAGGGGGTATGAGCCTGAAGTTATTAAGGAAAGAATGACCGATTTCAAGGAATTTTTGAAATCCACATTAATGATTATGGTGTTAGGGACAAATCCCGTAGGGGTAAGTCCGACAACAGTATCAAATATTGAAAGTATCATTACAATCACAATTGAAACTTTTTACAACGATGAAGATATCAAACTTCGGTACAAGCTAGCATTAGAAAATGGATTGGGAACACCTGAATGGGCAGATATTCCCACACTTAAAGATTTCTATAATTATTGTTCGCCTGGATTTATCAAGCTCGATTCCATCACCAATAATAGTAAAGAAATTCTCGATGCCCTTGACCAAATCAGATTGCGATTAAAGTTTTGGCTAAATTCACGAGTTGGGCAATCAATCGCCAATCCATCTAGCTTTAGAACTGATGCTCGATTGCTTGTATTCGCACTGCGATCGCTTGGGAGTGAAGCCGATGCCGCAGTCCTTGCCCTGAGTGCCTATTCAGCAGCTTTACGTAGAGCTTTATCATCTAAAGTATCCATATTTTTCTTAGACGAAGCACCAATTTTATTCAATTTTGAGAGCATAGCCGAGCTAATTGGTAGACTCTGCGCTAATGGGGCGAAAGCAGGTATACGTGTAATTTTATCTGCCCAAGAACCAGAAAGCATTTTCCAAAGTAAGTCTGCTGCCAAGATATTTGCTAACATCACAACCCGCCTGATCGGTCGGATTCAAACATCGGCAGTTGACCCATTTGTGAATAGGTTTAAATACCCTTATGAAATTATCTCGCGTAATAGTACCGAAGCATTCTTCCCAAAACGCGAAAGTATTTATTCACAGTGGTTACTTGATGACAATGGCAAACTTACTTTCTGTAGATATTATCCTGCTTATTGCTTACTTGCAGCAGTAGCAAATAACCCGAATGAGCAAGAATTACGCACTCTATTTCTCAATAAATATGTCGATAATCCAATGCTGGGTATGGTGAAATTTACAGAAAGTTACATACAAATGCTTCGGGGAGATGAGTTAAGCCAAGAAGCACAACAATTACTGGATAACAATAAAAATCAGCAATTAAAGTCAGCATAAATTATAGAAGAAAAGCTAAGAGTAATCTGGATTTATAAAAATAAGAATCAATAGACCTCTTGCATAAATAATTTTTTATCTCACGCAGAGGCGCAGAGGCGCAGAGAAGAGAACGCAAAGAAGGACTTTTGCAAGAGGTCTAATAACTCATAAACAAGTGGCTTAACTTTAATTGCCACATTGATTATTTTATCCACGAAAAGTATGAAACCAAAATTCAAGTTTACTAAGAAAGGAGTAATAATCGGGTCAATAATTGGTCTGGTTACTTTACTCGGCACAGCACCTAGCTATGCCTTTTCAATTGACGATTTCTTCAAGGTTTTAGGGAAATTCAACAGCTATTTTGAGGAAACCAAAAAGGAACTCACTTCAGGAACTAATAAATGGGGTGGGATGAAAAGCGAAGCTAAAACTGCTATTCAGACTGGCAGTATGGATATGCCAGATCCAGTAAACTCAGCCGAAAAGCTCAAAGAGCAACTCAAGAGCAAGGGTAACTGGAATGAAAGCAACACAGTTGAAGCTGCGGTCAGTGCAGCTAACGAACTGGAGAGAGAAACCACCCGCGCCACGATCGCCAGCGTCTTAGGGGAAGTCGGTCAGGAACGTACCAAAAATGAGATAGAAGCAACTGAACAAACTGTAGCTGAGGCCAAAGAACTCGCAGAATCTGCACAACCAATGGATGCTTCACAAAACATCCTCAAGGTCATTGCTGCCCAAAACTCGCAAATTGTCTCAATGTTGGGTCAATCTCGCATTGACGGACTGCAAACACGGCACGATGCCCAGCAAACTAACCTAATGCTATCTCAACTTGCTGAACAAGGGGCAAGCGATCGCCGCCGTCAAAACCTGATGATGGACGGTATCAGCGCCCAGTATATCGAAATCAGTGGGTTTAGCAGTCTCAAAACTACCGCCGGTGAATAATTCACCCTAATTAGTTGGTCATCTCTGCAATTGAGATGACCAATTCTCTATCAGGTACATAATACAGACCATGTTAGAACATCTTGTAATTGCAACCGACCCATTCTTCGGGCAAGACATTTTAGAAAATGCGTCAGCTGGAGCGCAATTAGTAGCAGAAGGTTTCAATGAACTTTGGCAGGAAACCCTCAACGGCAATTTGTACGGCTCGATGTGCAAAGTTGGTCAGTTTTTTGCGATCGCCACACTCACCCTTTTTATGGTTGAGTTAGGCAAAAACTGGATAAATCAAGAAGATATGAAAGCCCTCTCCAGTTGGATATGGCCCATTCTGGTTATCGGACTATTAGCTAATAATGGCACTTTACTCAGAAGTGGAACACTCGCCATCCGGGGATACATTAATACTGTTAATAATGACATCCTGGAATTTACTGCTGCCGGAGCCAACCTAGAAGTAGCATTCAACCGCGCAGTCGGCAATATTGCCCTCCAGCAGCAAGTAGGAGCGGCAATGGAAAGATGCCGCTCCATCCCTGGTAACACGCAAGATTCAATCACCTGCTTGCAACAAGCAGAAGCAGAACTTAAAACCTCTGCGCCCGATTTATTTAAAGGAGAAGCCCCCGATAGCGGTAGTTGGGAATTTAACCCACTTCAGGCTTTATCTGATGCCAAAGACGCGCTCGAAAATCTCTCCCCTGGTCAAATCGCCGAAAAGATTGGTAATACTATCACCAGTACAATCGGTTCAATGATTACTGGATTTGTCGCAGTTATCCTCCTCGCCCTCAATAACGCTTACCAATGGGGTATCGAATTCACGATGCTTTTAACTGCCCTACTTGGCCCGTTGGCAATAGGCGGTTCGCTACTTCCCTTTGGCGCAAAACCTATTTTCGCTTGGCTAACTGGTTATTTCACCGTTGGAATGGCGAAACTCTGCTTCAACATGATTATTGGTTTGTGCGGACAACTTATCGCTAATTCCGAACAAAATCAACCGATGATATTTCTGCTTTTTGTTGGGTTAGTTTCTCCTATCCTGGCATCTGCATTAGCCGCAGGTGGTGGAATAGCTGTTTGGACAGGATTAGGTAAAACAGTAGCATTTGGCTCTGAAATTGCAGCAGGAATCGCTACAGGTGGAGCAAGTACAACTGCTACGGTTGCTGTTAACGCCACCAAATTTGTTAGTTCCAAAATCAAAGTTAAAAAGTAATTAACAAATAATTATGCTTAAACCTAAGTCTAAATCTCAACCAGCTCGGCTCCTCAGTTATGGTCAATCTACCTCCACACCTATTGCAATGGCGATCGCCGTAACAGCAGGAGGAACTATTTTATCTACCCTATTGCAAATAATAAATATTGGCATGAGTGCTAGCACAAATCATCATGTCAAAGGCATGACGATAGTGCAACTCCAAGATGGGTCTATTTCACCTGGTAAATTTGCTGCTCCCAACGAACGCGAAGCCGAAACTATCAAACGCTTTATCTCAGATAGCATGATTAAAATGTTCGGTTGGAACGGAATAATCGAAGCAACAGAGAATGGTGAAAATGTCACTAAACCTGATAGGGGAATAGATATTCAAACAACAAAAAATAGTAGAAAAAAAAATTCCCACTAGAGCTTGGGAAGCTGCATTTGCACTATCTGAAAATCAAGATTTCCGGGCAAACTTTCTTAAGAAATTAGCAGAAATCGTTCCAAGTGGTGTATTTAACGGTGAAGTTCAAGTTTCACTTGTAACTCGCCATATCTCTGAACCCAGAAAAATTAAGGATGGACAGTGGGAAGTTGATTATATTGCTACGCTCGTAAGCTTTAATAGGAACGAAAACCAAGGCAAAGGAATCGCCTTTAACAAAACAATTACTGTCGAAGCTGTCGATACTCCCAAATTACCAAATAAGCCAACTGAACTCGATAAGAAAATTTATTTAGTACGAGAACCAGGTTTAGAAATTACTCAAATTGTTGATTATAACCTCGGCAAGAAATAAAAATCATTAATCAAGCATAGAACTATGTTACAGCTAGAGAATGAGGCCCCCAATAAACATATAACTTCCGTCAATAGTCTTTTACCAATCGATAGTACAGAAGAAGATGAAGTTGAAAATTCACAATTTGAGGTGGTTGAAGAAGATGAAACTGAAGTAGAAGACCCTGCGTTAATCCAAACTAAACACGACTTTGTTACATCTCCCTGGTCAAGGTTAGGAATTATTGGTGGTGCATTTGGTGCTGGGTTTATAGTTATATTTGTTGTCCTCAACGGCATGATGAATGGGGGTAGTAAAAATGCCAAAAAACCAGAATTAACTACTACTCCAACTCCCACGGTTAGCGCATCTGAGAAAAAAGAAGGCGATGTTTATGCCAAGCTTGCCCTCGCCAAGCAACAGGAAGAACTTGATGCCCTAAATGGTAAAGCTAACACGGGAGACAAAGAGGAGAAAAAAGAAGCTACTGAAGAACAACAAGCCAAAAACCAAGAGAAAACCCGTTCTATTCGACAACAAAGGGTAGTTGCTCAACAAACTCGCCCTACTTCCAGAAGACGTGTATACCGAGAAGAAACACCCGAACCTGTTAGACCAACACGTAGAGTAGTGGCTTCACAGCCAATACCACCCCTGCGTCCTAGTGCTCCTCTGCCAAAATTTGCCAAACAAACAATTGCTAGCAACCAGAGTGTCGCCAAAGACCCAATAGCTGAACTCGAACGCCTGCGTAACCTGGGTTCAGTTGGTCGAGTTGAGTATATGCTAGCCAGTACCACTGTCAGTGAACCTACAAACACAACAGTACTAGAAGTTACAGCTAAAACTGAAGAAACATTACGCCCAGCAGAACAAAATAGCGATCGCTCCCGTCGTCGCCGTAGCCGACGCAGCGAGAATACCGAAACAGTTACCAATACCCCTAATCAAGTTGAAGAACTGCGCCCGCGTTGGCAACCTGTAACCACAAACAACAGTACTCCTGAGTATAGCAATACTGATGACAAAGATAACAATCAAGCCGTGCCAGTTATTTATAGCTTCTCGGTAAAAGAACCACAAACCAGTTCAGAACTTGACAAAGAAAAGACCGTAGAATCCAGTTTTTCTAGTAATAAAGAAAACAACTCCACTCAGCAAATCGAACAAGTTGCAAATAACTACCTGCCAGAAGAAGCGCAGATACTCCAAGAAACACAACCGCAGTATCTAGTTGTCGGTTCGTTTGCAAGTGCAACCCTGGTAACTCCGCTCGTTATGCCCCAAACCAGTAATAACGCTCGTTCCCAAGAACAGACAAATACATTACGGTTTGTCGCCCGGTTGGACGAGCCGCTTTATAGCAATACTGGCGAAATAGCCATTCCCGCAGGAACACAGGTAACTATCGCTATGATTTCGGTTGATAGCACATCAGGTGTGCGTGCCGAAGTCGCGGCCATCCTCAAAGACGGCACAGAATATCCTCTATCACCTGGAACGATATCAGTTTTGGGAGAGGCGGGTTCACCCCTAATCGCCAGACCTTACGACGACAAGGGATCTGAAATTGCCAAATATGATGCCACATTAGGGACAATAGCTGGTCTTGCCAAGGTAGGGGAAATTATTAACCAGCCGGATGAAGAAGTCACAGAAGATTTGCCTTTAGGTGGGACAAGAACCCGCAGCCGCAATAACAACCAGAACCTGGGAGCTGCTTTCCTTGAAGGTGCTTTTGGCAAACTTGGCGAAACAATCAGCAAGCGGACAGAACGTGCTACTGACGAAATCAACCGCCGTCCCAATGTTTGGTATGTGCCTAAAGACACCAAAATCACAATCAAAGTCGATAGGTCAATCAAGCTGTGAAACTAAGAGATATAGCCGATTTTAGTTTAAGGATGCCTTGGGCGATCGCCTTTAGCGGGTGCCTCACCATCGCCTCCGTGCTTGCACCAAACCAACTTGTACTAGCAAGTACTATCCGTCAAGTTGCAGCGTCCCAGGTGTCAGGAGAAAATGCCCAATTGCAGACAGTTAAGGTCTGGCCTGGACATGGGGTATCAATATCGTTCTACAACACCAGAGAAATCATCAAGAAAATCTGGTTGGATGACCCATCTAGGTTTGTTTTTGATGTAGACGGATGTCTTGAGGGCTTGAGTAAGTGTTCTGGAAGCAGCACGGGTGCTGGACTAATTCACATTCGCCGCATTGAGACAGTCAAAATCCCCGGTTTACCACCAGCTCCTTACGGGGCGCACATGACGGTGATTACCGAATCTGGCTCAACAAGGAAAAGCTATCACTTCCGGATTGTAGCGGGCAGTGGCACACCAGAGTACAGCCAAATTGAAATTATTGGCGACACTCCCAGCAAACCTGAAGAAGTAAAACCAAAGGTTAGTTATACCGCATTATCTGATAGCAGACATATCGCTAAAGGAATGCAAGTTGCTCTAAAAAACCAGTGGGTTACGACAGACAGCAAGCTCTGGAAGCGTCTGAACCAACTTGTGGAGTTGCGATCGCAAGGAGAAGAACTTGTCGTCGCCGCCAGCACCACCGGAGTATCAATGCAATTGGTTGAAAAACTCATGCTACTGGGTGGAAAGCGCTTGTTAGAAATACCACCACAGCGCAATAACCCTCTCACAACAACAAATCCAGGTAAAACAAGTTTTAGATAAATAGTGATGTATAACGAACATCTGACCGCTAACAACCAAATTTTAGATACTACACCAGAGGTAACTGCGATCGTACCAGTGAGAGCTGCAAGCCAGGAAACTACTCACAACAAAACCAATCGAGGGCTTGAGTATCGGATGGAAAAATTTAATAAATTACGCTACCTAATGGTTGCAGGACTTATTGCTGGGCTTGCCCTACACGGATTAATTCGATATGGAGGTAGCTATAATATCGGCAGTCTCTTATTCGGCGAAAAAGCGGTAGCTCAAACAGTTTCATCGAAGTATTCAAATTTGAACACTTCGATAGATAAGACAAAACAAACCAAACAGCCACAGCCGGTTGCAACTAAATACGTCAATGGCGCACCTACTCCGGATTGGAGCAGTATCACGTTTAGAAACATGAAATTTGGCGGTGCTGGCAGCGTTGAATTCCCTAATATCAAAAACCCTGGTATGAAGGAGACACGCAGCTGGAGTGCTGGGCAAAGCCTTGCTGAAGTTATGGAACTGGGTGATTTTGAAGCAACCGAGTTCAATATTGAAGATTTCACGCTTGAAGATATCGCCGAAATCACGGGCATTCAACTTAAAAATTTCAAACTGTCAGATTTTGAAACACTCGATTGGCAAACACTCGAAGACCTCGCCGAAGCAATTCCTAATTTAGAAGATTCAGAAATCGCAGCCATCCCACCAATTCAAGAACTAGTAACCAAAGTTACAGGCAGCACCGCAAGCTACCAAACTGTTGGTGAAGTGCTGGATAATTATCCCCAACTGGGAGAAGTGGAACTTGGTGAGTATGTCAAACTCGATAAATATAAACTAACCAGCATCCCTGGTATTGAGAATGCACAGCTAAAGGACTTTACTAACTGGCAAAACACAACAATTGGTAAGGTTCCGGGATTGGCTGATGTACCGTTTGATCGGTTCCCCAGTGTTCCCATCCCCGATGTGAGCTTTATCGGCAAAGTAGACTTACCCCTCGGTTCGCTTGAAAGCGGACGTTGGAAGTCAATAAGTGGTAGCTATCAAGCTGGGTTTAATGTCCCGTGCGAGAAAACGTGTGGTCACATCGAAGTTTCGGGTAGCGATATTGTGACTGGCGCACAATGGATGTCCGGTAAAGACCAAAAAGTTAAAGGCGGATTTGGCATCTTGGGCAGCCTCAACGGTGGAAAAGAACCCACAGGTCGCCACCCCTTTGGGAAATCATTTAAACAAGTCATCTGGGATATTAACGAAGCGGACGGCAGTATCACCACCGCGATGTTCTTCCGTATCTGCAAGCGGGGATGGGTTGACTTGGGCTGCTCGCCCTATTTCATTGGCCCAGTTCCCTTCTTCACCTACCGCGAGATAGACCCAATTATCCTTGGTACGCCTCTCACCGTACCTAAAAATTAACAAGTAAAAAGGCAATCACAGAAGAATTTATCCTCTTTTACTTTTGACTTGGAGAGGACACTCTACACAAATAACGGAGAAATATGCAACTTCACTGCACCGCATATTTCTTCCATTTCCTCATGCAATTAACACAGATTAATATGAATAATTATCTGTTTGCAACCGCGAAAGCTAAGACAATCAGAGAAGTAAAAGCAAACAATAAAAATAGCAATACTGACTTTAGTAAGTATACAGATAAGTTCATGTCACCTCAAGGTTTGGCACTTGCCGGGGGAATTGGCTTATTATTGCTTTTACAGCTTTTTAGTAATGGTAAAAAAGGCAAGCTTGCTACTAGCTACTGGGGTGGAGCCAAGGAAACCGCCCAAGCTAAGAAAAAAGCCCTCAAGCAAATCGTCGCTCCTAAATGTGATAGCGCCAGTTTATATATTGGAGTACACAAATACAATGGTCAAAAATTACCCAAGGGGAGTGGGGGAGTTCCAGTTTATGTACCCGATGTCCAACGGGGAACTGCTGTAATTGGCGCACCTGGTAGTGGTAAATCATTCTCGGCTATCAACCCGATGATTTACTCAGCAATTGACCAAGGTTTTGGTATAATATTATACGATTTTAAGTATGCCAGTCAAGCCAAAATCGCCAGTTATGCCAAATCTAAGGGGTATGACGTACATATCTTTGCACCGGGATTTCCCGAATCAGAGGTATGTAACCCAATCGATTTTTTACGCGACAGTAGCGATGCTGAAACCGCACGGCAGTTAGCTACGGTAATTAACAAAAACTTCCGCCTGTTAGGTAATGCGTCTGAGGATGCTTTCTTTGGCCCCGCCGGCGACCAGTTGACGCAGGCTATTTTAATGCTAACTAAAGAGTTCGGCGATCGCGCTGATATTATGACGGCTGCGGCAATACTTTCTAGCGAGAAGATGGTCGAACGCTTGATGGCAGCCGAACTAAACCCTTGGATTAGGATAGCTTTTGGTCAATTATTTAGCTCGGCTGGTTCAGAGAAAACTGTAGCGGGTATCGCTGGTAGTGCTTCATTGATGTTCACCCGGTTCATGGCAAGGGGTACATTGGGATGCTTTGTCGGTAAAACAACCTTGCCCCTGGAGGTAAAACGCAAACAGATGATTATCTTCGGGTTAGACCGCGAACGCCGCGATGCTGTCAGCCCCCTAATGACCAGTATTCTTCACATGGTAGTTTCCCGCAGTATTGCCAAAAAACGTAAGGAAGACGGCCCATTAGTAGTGTGTCTTGACGAGTTGCCAAGTATCTTCCTTCCAGATTTATTTAGATGGCTTAACGAATCTCGTTCCGAAGGATTCTGCGGTATCCTGGGTTGGCAAAATATGGGTCAGCTTGAAAAGATTTATGGTAAAGAAATCTCTAAAGCTATCCTTGGTGCGTGCGGTACAAAATTTGTTTTTAATCCTGGTGAAGAAGAATCAGCACGATTATTTTCTGCATATTTAGGTGAAGAGGAAATTAAATATAAACAAAAATCCCGCTCAACGGGAGGGGGTAAAGCCAGCACATCTATCAGCGAACAAGAACGGACTCGCAAGCTATTTGAGCCAGCCCAATTCCTCAAATTACCACCTGGTAAATGTCTATTTATCAACCCTGCTTATAGTAATAAAAATGAAGGTTCAGTACCACTATTAAAAAACATTAAAATTCCCAAATATATTATTGGACTAGAACAAGAAAATGAAACTAACTGGGATAAACTCATCAAAGAGCTTGCTAGGAAAAGTACCCAGAAAAAACCTACGCAGGAAGATTTAGATTTACGAGTCAAGGAAGTAGATCGGAAGTTTCCTATCCCACAAGCACCAGTACAAGCGGGCAATGCACCTTTGCCTGTTGATGCGTACAAGAGCTTTTTCTAAAAACTTTAAGTTTAATGACCAACTGGTTTTTATAAAGTACAGTCAGACTGTTTGAATTTATAGATTATTTTCACCACATTTAATATATGTTTGACTCCAGGCACACTCAAATTAATGAATCATATTTAGGTACAGCCGATACTGCAATTCAAACAAGTCGAGAATTAAGCAAAAGCCTAATCAATGCACTTACTAAGATAGCTAAAGTAATTCTCGAAAAACTCAAAGAAGCTCAAGAAGCAAGTAAAATTGCCGTTGAGGTTGGCAAAGACATTTATAATCTTGTACCTGATGAATCTACCCCTGGTGCATATAAATGGGAAAAGGTAGATTTAAGCAGCCAAAGTATAAAAAGCAATCAAGAAACTAATATTGTGTTAATGCCCGATTTATTAGTAGAAGGTCAATACACAATAGAAACTGAACCTTTTACTGACTATCAAGCACAAACAATTGCTGCAAGATTAGTAGAGGATGTACCCAATTTCAATAGTGATTATCAGCAAACAAGTGATAATACTCTGAAAATTACAGCTTATCTAGAGTCAGATGATTCAGAAAAACAAATCGTTATCTACGAACAAAATAGCGAAGGTAAATGTACAACTAATCTGGCCACTGAAATACTTACTCCAGATGAAATAATAGATGTGGCAAGTGAACCACTAGTTAAGCTACTATCTCCATCTGCTGACATTATTAATAATTATAAAGATACAAAAGAGTTATTATTTGATGATAAAAAACCAGATATTACAGAAGTAACTCCACCATTAGACAATTTACCAGTAACACTGAACGAAGATAATCAACCATTAAATTCTGAAATTGTAACTACACCAGTTAACTTGGATTATGAAGAAAAGGAAGCTGTGGTTGGTTTTATAGATGATATCGATATTAGTAATCCACCCAATTTTGACTCCCCACCAGATGTAGATTATTATCAGTCTCCTGTAGTCAAAAACTATCCTGAAGCAGTAGAGCAGACACTCAACAAACAATCTGAAACTAACATTCAAGCAGCAGAATCAAATATTTCACAACAGTTACTACAAGATGAAAACAGCGAAAACAGTTCGTCTATAAATCAAAAAATTAACTTATCTGTTGAAATAGAGGTAGATAACAGTTTTGAAGATGATGTGGTCAATAATCTTCAAGAAGAAATCGCACAATCCGAAGAAACTATTCAAATTCAACGGATAGTTACTAGTAACCCTCAATCTCAAAATCAAGCTGAAGAGAAGGTAAATAAAAATGTAAATCCCAATCAGTTTTTTGCACAAGAGCCAGAGGCACAAGCAACTAATAATCGAAAAAAATATGCACCTGAATTCACCTATCAAGAAATAGCTAATTCTCAAGATGTAGAGCCAGCAGCGCAACAGTGGGCGCGTCAGGTTGAAGTACCTATTTATCAAATTAATAATAAACAAGCGCGGGAAGAACGTTACAACGGGGAAAATAAAGACATTGCTGAAACGGCGATCGCAATGTTAAAAAAAATACGGCACTCTTGAACAAGATGGGTCACGTATTTACCGTAGCGATACATTTGTGATTCGCCAACAGACAGACACTGTTAGCATTCATCGCCGCAGTGATGAATTATTTGGGTGGGAGAACTCTTTGATGGATTTTAAACTCAACAAAAAAGAGGAACCCAAAATCACGAAAAAGCCTACAGAGATGTTACCTGTTGAACGTCAGGAGTTTCTCATTGTGGCAGAATACTTAGGCGACAATGGCAAGCTACCTGACCTCAACAATGCCGATATCCGTGATGTAGCAAACAGCTTGGGGAGTCTTGCACCTGCCGGCACAATTAAAACGCTGGAAGTATTTAAACAAAATGAGATGTTGCACACCCTGAATAATGTCCTCATCCAAGCTGATAAGGAAGAACTTACAATAGGTGAATTTACCATCAAGCGATCGCGCAACCCCGAAAAAAAATCGAGCCAGCTTGCAATTATTTAAAACTACCGAAGAAAAAGGTAATCAGGAACTTGTCCGGTTTGACCTAACTAAAACCGAAGCTGGCATTACCAAAGAAGTCAGCAAGATGAATATCTCTGAGTACGATATCAACCAAATTAAGTTTATTGCCCAAAACGCCAGCAAACTCAACCTAGAACACATCTTTGGTAACGAACAATCTACTCCCACCGCCGCATCTGCACCCAAAAAACAAGTAATACAAGCAGTTGGCGATTTACCTGTCACAGTTCACCCCTACATCGCCGAGGAATGGGCAAATATGGTCAAGCATGGTGGCCCTGACTGGGGAGGGGCAATGAATCAAGGCAATGAAGAAATTCTACAACGGATAAATGAAAACAACGGCAAGTTACCAATTACCGACCAGCGAGAGATGTACTTCAAGATTATGACCTATAAGGCAACTGAGGCACAAAAGCAAGGAGAAACAGTCGTCGATTTTGTTCCGCTTAAAGATATTATGAATGACTTGCAAGCATGGCGAGGAGAAGAAATTCGGCAGCAATATACCCCTACTGAACACATACCCTCCCCTCAAAAGCAAACTGTCGCTGCTGCTGCACCTAAAACCAAGTCAAGAGAAGTTGAATTATAAATTACCCGTCACCAAGTTTGCAAAGTTGCATTGGCAATATAAAAACTTGGGTTTAGAAGTTACGCAAATTTACTTCAGTTGCAAATTTAAAATTCAACAAGCTTTTCATTTATTTTAATGATTAGTTTATTATTTTAAATAATACAATTTAAGGAAAAATTACTACGTAAAGCTCACGCTGATACTCAATGTAGTATTTCAGGCGAAAAATCAAAAAGTGAGCTTAACATCTGAATTAAAAAATAGAAATTCACCTATCAGGGGATGGTTTGACTCTAGACTAAACCAAACAGTTATTAAAATGATTACTAGCCATAACCAACTATTAGAAAATCAAGAAATTATTAAAACAGTTGATGGTGTAGATTTTCCATTGGTAGGAAATGCGATCGCCAAAGCACTTGCCAAGTATCTAGGAAACATCTATGAAGATAAAACATGGTTTACTAATTGCCTCGCTCAGGTTGGAGCTAAAGCCCTCAAAATAGAATATGCTTTTGATTACTGCGTTACCAATTCAACTTCCCTTGAAGAAGAAGCTCTAAAGTGTATGCTGCTGGGTGCGTTAGAAAATTATGCACGCAGCCGTAACATACATGAAATTATTCAACCTTTTCTACAAGGAGAAAAAACCCTTCAACTTGAACCAGAATATTTCAAAAAATGGCTTCCTACTATCCAAGATACATCTCAAATTATCGGTATTTTACCCCGTAGTTGGCAAACTGTAGCTAATCAAGTGAGCGGAAATATCACCTGCAATGCTTCATACCCTTTAAGTGAATATCTTGGAGGTGCTGATTGCCAGATAATCGCTGGAAATACTCTTATTGATGTAAGAACAACTGCCAAGAAACGTCCCTTCTCTCTAGAAAATTTTTTACCAACAAATTAGTTATGTTCTGCTTGATAGTAATGACACCTATCGTATCAATCAACTAGTCTGGTTTTACAGCCGTCAACAGTCGGTATTCTTCTATCCCACTAACAAAATATTCCGCGACTTGCGAGCAACAAGGGAAGAATTTAAGAAAATGATTCTTGATAATTATGAAACAAATAGACTAGCAGAACAAAATAAGTGTTTATATCTTCCCCAAGAAGGATAAAAATATGATTCAAGATTTTCAACTTAACCCTAGCCTCAATATTTACTTTGATGGCATGGAGTATCACGCCAAGATTCATTTTGATGATGCTTTTGAAACTGAAGCAGAAAAAAATTGCAGCAAGTAATATTAGCTCTCTTGCTACTAAAGTCTCTAATCGTTGGCGGCAGTATCTTCTAAGTATTGCAAATAAATACAAGCAGTAATCGACCAATTATCCCTCTCAAGCAGAGGGTTAACTTAACGAATAAAATTCAAAATTTGCTCGTTTAAATACTATGAAAATAGGTTTCTATCCAGTATTGGGTAAGAATGATTTTCTCAGAAGCAAGGGTGAAAAAATCCCGATTTGGCACTTGCTTGAATATCAGCCTGCGGGCTGGCTATACTCACTCGCTACAAGAGCAGAAATTGTTCCAGATAGTCTGATTATTCATGACTGCGGATCGTTTAACTACCGCGACCAAGATATTCCTAATCTCAACGGTAAATATGTTGATGCCCACTGGTCTATTCATAGATATCGAGAACGTTCAAAAGTTGGCGATATTATTGTTTGTCCTGACCATTTACTTGTAGGGGAAAATATTAGAGAACGGCAAGAATATAACCTTCAACAAGCAAAAACATTTATCCAACTTGCTAAAAGTTATCTTCCCAATAGAATCCCCTTAGCAGTCATCCACGGGCAGTCTCTTAGTGAACGCCTCGAAGTAGCTAAATATCTTCTGGGGCTGGGATACCGCCATCTCGGTATCGGTGGGCTTGTTCCCCAGGCGAGAGAGTATTCAACTAACTTATACATTGTCAAAACACTCACTGAGGTTGTGCGCTCTCGCAGCAACTCCGCAGGAGTATCGCACGAGCCAAATGTTCATCTACACGTTTTTGGACTATGTTCGCCCCAGTATGCCAAAGCTTTTACTCAGATGGGATTATCCTTTGATGGTTCAACTTTTATCCGAGAAGGACTAGGCGGTGGGATGTTTGTCAGTCATGAGGAAAAACTAATTCGGATGCCAGCTTACTGCACGCCAAAGTGCAACTGTCATGTTTGCAGGGTTCTCAACCGACATAGGATTGACCCTCGGCTGACAAACAAAGGACGGACGCAGACTATGGGAAGAATAGCCCACAACCTCAATCTGGCGATCGGCACTTACAGAAAATTCATTCCCAAGGAAAAAATCTACCTGGTTGCAGGATGTGGCAAGCAGCTTCCTTACTCTGCTGCCGCCAAAGACTTATATTGTTCGCAGCACTTTCAAGCTTGCCGTCGCTACGTAGAAGAAAAAGAATCAAGATGGTATATCCTGTCACCTTTACATCAAGTTCTTAACCCAGAAACAATCATCAAGCCCTACGATAAATCCCCCTATTCCTTATCTCATCAGGAACGTATACTATGGGCGGAACAAGTAGCAGAAAACCTCATACAATTTGCGTCTTTAGAAATAGAGTTTGTATTTTTGACGGGCAAGCTTTACAGACAGGAGGTAACACCCATTTTACAGGCGAAGGGATACGAGACAAAAGTACCCATGCAGCACCTAGCCATTGGACAACAACTTGCTTGGATAAAGAAGGAACTGGAGCAAGAAAAACAGCTTGTTTTAAATATTTAACCCAGCAGTAATAACACCAAAATGAGTTATGGAGATTACAAAGCGAGTAATTAATATAAGTGGAAAATTCGGTAGTTGGACTGTATTAGAAAAACAAGGAAAGCAAGTATTATGTAAGTGTGATTGTGGAATTCAAAAACTTGTCTACAGTCACACTCTCACCAATGGTCGCTCAACTAACTGCGGTTGTAAGAAAAGAAAAGAATCTATCCCAGTTGGCGCAAATTTTGGGAGACTAACAGTGATATCTGATATAGAAGTTAAGGGGAAAAGGGGTGAACTACTCCTCCTTACCTTATGCAGATGCGGAACCCAAAAATATGTTAGTAAAAATAGCTTAAAAAGAGGGCTTACGCAAAGTTGCGGATGTTTGCAACGGGACAGCCTCAAGACCGATAAAACTATCCACGGTCACTGCAAAAGCCACGAGTATAACTCCTGGTTACACATCAAGCGCATCTGCTATAACAAGAATCACCATCAGTACAAATATCATGGCGGGTGCGGAATTGAAGTTGATGCATCCTGGCGTGATAACTTTACCCAATTTCTAAAAGATATGGGATTAGCACCCGAAGGAACAGTTATATCTCGTATCTCTCAAGAGAGTGACTTTGCCCCCGGAAATTGTCTATGGATACCCAGAAAAGAACATTATCGTCAAATACATGTATTAAGAAGAAAAGAATTATTTATTTCTCAAATTTTACCTAAACCAGTCGTTACAAATAGTGAGATTAATGTTTCACCAAACATTGTTCGAGCAATCATCAAAGATCATGCAAATGGTGAAGCCAACATGAATAAACTTGCTACACAATATAAAATTAGCACTCAAGACGCAATAAATATTATCCTTCACCACGTTTAACTATCAATTTATTTTCAATAAAAGTGCGCCATCGAATTAAAAAGGCGCACTTTTTCTTTTATAGCAAGCATTTAGTTTTCAAACACATATCAAATTAGTAGATTAATTACCACAGCTGTTACACACATCAGCAAGGTAGACATTGATGATTAGTGATTCAGGAAATAATCACTAATATCTAAAGTGTTGTAGCTAAGTATAAAGTTTGACGAAGTTATCAATTAGCTGAACAAGCAAAGCCTCAAGTCAAAATTATAAAACTTGCACATGATAATACACAACGGCTCTTATATCTGGTTTCATGCAGGACAAACTGCTAGATGGGGAACTATAAATGCGATTAAAGCATTGCCATACCTAATGATTGCATACCAAATCGACGGACAATGGTACAGTGACCCCAATTTTTCACAATCTAACAACTTAGAATATAAACCAGTAATCCCTATAAGTTCAGCAATTATTCATATACCAAAAATAACAGTTGAGTTACAACCAATTGTTCAATTATGTGCTGGATTTAGGAACAAAAGAATTCATAGTTTTTGGGTGGTTAATGCTCCCGCTCAGGTATTGAAACATATATTAAAGTGCAGCCAATGGGACAGTATATCACTCAAGCAACTACTAGCAACTTTGCACGAATTAATTCTTTATGGCTATGAAGTTAAAATACTTCCCGCCAAAAAGGAAACCATATCCGCTATCGAATGGATGGAATAATAATGAATAATAGCAACCAACAACTCACACTTTACTATCCTTGTGCAATTCAGATTTTAGATCAGTTTGTACAGACAATATCAGTTGAGTTTTGGATACAGAATCCAATAAACGAAAAATGGAATTTGTTACCATGTAAAAATGGTGATAGCAGCATATCAGGTTACATATATGCGATAGCACCACGGATAATGGTTTATACCAATGAAGAATATCCGTCTATAGAAGATTTTTTACGAGCTAAAAAAGAGGAAGGTGTAGACTATCCCATTCGACATAAAAGAACTTATCTTACAGTTAAGGGTGCTGCATCTCACAAACTATTCTGGGCATGGACAAATCCTCAAACTAATAAAATTGAACGCATCCATTGGCATCCTTTAGCTATAAAAGCAAAGGCAAGTGAAGATGACCGAACTGACTACTCAAATATAACTCCAGTCAAGATTGTAAATGGAAAATTAATCACACTTGAAAAGGACAATTTACCATCAAATAGAGCAGCTTTTTCAGAGTTTATTGCAGACAGAGAAGAAAACCTCCGCCTTGCACTTGAAGCCATGAAATCACCCAATCCTGATGCCGCACTCGAACTACTGGCCATCATGGAAGAAATATCCAAAGACTGCTTCTACGCCAGTTGGATTATGGGCAATGGATACAATTTAGAATCAATTCTTAAATCCTGGAATGGCACTAGTAACGTCAGCTACGGTAGTGGGGAAATCACACATCAACAATTAGCACTAATGCGCGTTCTCTGTGAACTATCCCAAGGTTGGTGGTTTTGGGATGAAGATAAGGATACTGGCGTAATTTTCCAAAGTTAAACTTACAGGAAAATCGCCTGATTATTGGGGCTAAGAGTCTTGCGATCGCTTTACACGATCGGGAATGCGCTTACGATTAACAGTAGCGCATTTTTTATACTCAATATGAAGAAGGCCGCCCGCAGATGCCTGTTCGCTCTTTGCGTGTGGTTAGAGCTTTGGGGTGGACGATGGAGGTAGACAGACTTCCATAGCTTGAATCAAGCCGTGTTCAAGGGTGAATCGATGGCCCACGTGCTCATCGGCAAGAACTGCGTAAGCCTTGTCACGCACGACCTGATGTACATCGACCAAAATGCGCCCGCCCTCCTCCAAGTAAAAGGTTTGCGGCTCAACGTGCGGATCAATCTCGCTCCATTGCTCCGTCCAGTAAGCGCGAACTTCTTCAGGCCCACGGACAAAACCGCCTTTGAACGCTCTCGGCCAAACCACGTCCGGAGTCATGAGAGCAAGGGCAGCGTCAATGTCTCGCGCGTTGAAGGCTGCATACGCCGCACGGAGCAGCTCGATTTCTGGTGCTCTTTGATCTGACATAAGCGGTATGGTGAAGCAGATGCAGTAAAGACTAATCTAATAATTTATTGTATAGAGTTTAGCTGAAGCTTTTTTTATCGACACTATCATGCGTAATGTCAGGTTTATTTCGAGGATTTCCCGTTTTTAATTCTTCTATTGTAAGGAAGGTTGTTTTATACCCACATTCCACACTTCAAAATGAATTATCTATATTTTCAATAAAAATTCCTAATAATATTCAGGTTATACTTACAACTCCATATCGCAATTCCGAGTTGGAGAAAATTGATATTGCCTTTGCCTTGCAGCCGCTATTTCAAAAGAGGTATCAAATTCCGTAACCTTTGTTCCAAGTTTTAATTCCTCGTATAAAGGTACACCATCACCGTCATTGTCACTAAGAAGAATCTTGGTCATGATATGAGCCGGGGCAACTTGCGCGAGGCGATTTACTACATTAGCAACAAACTCGTTAGATGCTTCGCAGCCATTAAGGTATCTAATCAAAGCATCAGCAGTAGCCTCAGTCATCTTAGCTGGGTTTTTTACCCCCGCTTCCAGAATAAAGTCATCGTAAATAGCTTTCTCGCTATCAGTAAAATTTTCCTTGCAAGCTTGTTGGATAATTAATTCAGCCTGCTGTTGTTGATTTAAAATTGTCATAGTGGTTTTTAGATATTGTTAAAAGAGTAACAGATATGACACATTATGTTTGCGATTTATATGGCAATACAAATTGGGATCTTCCAATAGAAGAAGTCACTGCTAGAACATTCAATACAGAACAAGAAGCAGAACAATGGTTCAAAGATAAGTGTTCTGGTAACAGTATTGAATTTAGTGGCTTCCATGACACTGAACGCTACGTCACCAACTGGGTTTCCTGCAACGGTAAAGAAGTTGGTGAAATTACCAAACGCCCTAGTTCCAATGAATTCTAATTAGGAATTCAGAAAATTGTCTGGTGCAAACAATTTTCTCGATCAAATTTAACTCCATATTAAATGACACTCATAGACGGACAATTAATACGAGAACACGTAAAGCAAGAATGTCAAAAATACAAATCCATTTTTCAAGCATCTCAAAAAGAAGTAGCAATCATCAGATTTGAGGCTTCAGAAAATGCCAGCAACGGACTAAGAGCTAGATATGAAGCAGCCAGAATCTCAGCAGAACAAAAAGTAGCAACATTCAACGCTATTGGCATTACTCCCAATTATATTGTGCTGTCACCCAATATTGCAGTAGAGCAATTTGGCAACATTATCCAATCCATTAATGAAAATAGCAAGGTGACTGCTGCTATTGTTCAATACCCAATTCCAGCTAAGTTTACAAGTTCAATTGGGCTATTAGAACCACAAAAAGATATAGATATCGTCCGCAGACAAAGTAACAATTTCTTTGAAAGTTGTGCTACTGCTGAAGGAATCGCCAGAATTGTTGAGTCCTACGCACAAAGGGATTCCAATGTTGCAGTTGTCGGCGGAGGTGGCTTTGTGGGCAGTGGTGTCATCAAATATTTAGAAGCAAGTAGAATCAGCTGTTTCTGTTTGGAAGACGGCGATGACTTGAGTAGAACTCAAGCAGCTGACATTGTGGTATCAGTCACCGGAAGACAAGGAATTTTCACTCCTTATGTACTCCCGTCTCATCACTTGGTTGTCGATGGTGGCTTTACACCTACTGCTTCTGGTGCTGCTGGCGATGTAGATCGCAGTGCTTACAGCATCCCCCAGAACATTACGCCCGTCCCTGGAGGTGTTGGCCCGATAGAAATGGCAATTTTAGCAGAACGTTTGGTAAAAATGGATTTGGGCGTAGAACTTGGGAAATGGAACTACCAGCAATTACAGCAAGAACAAATGCAACGTGCTACTATAATAGCCCCCATAGCTAGAGTGTTCTTCGCACAACAAACAACTGCCTACCCTCAATCCATTCGCACAGAGAGAGAAAACCTATTTGTCTTGGAAGGCAGTAACTACCAGATCCGCTTCAATAGCACCACGCAAAGTTTGATTGTTGCCAGAACCAATGAAAAGCTAACGTTAATTCGGCTATCTCTTGCAAGTAATCAAATTGAAACCGCTAGAGGTATAACAAACGAGGACGTAACAAGATGGCAACAAATTCAAGCTGCGATCGATTCAACAACAACGCAATCAAATGATAGAGGTATGGAGCTTTGAAATTATCAATCATCACTGCAACATACAATAGACCTATGCAGCTTGCATCTACTGCACTGCCAAGCATTCAAAGTCAAACTGACCGCAATTTTGAATGGATCGTCATCAATGATGGTGCTAATCCGGACACCAGAGATATTATCACCAGTATTAGGGCAAAAGCTGATTTCCCTATCACTTACATTGAAATGGAACACCCTGACCCTTGCAGTGGCTTTGGCTTGTGCTACGCTCGTAACCTGGGACTAGATGCAGCTGGTGGTGACATTATTTCATACCTGGACGATGACAACAGTATAGCTCCTGAATTTATTGCCTCAATGCGGCAGTACTTTAAACAACATTCCAATATTCGATATAGCATAGCAAGACAGCAGCGCCGCCGCGATGTCATCCGCAATGGTAATGTTATTCGCCAAGGAAAGCCGTTTGTTTCACCTAGCAATTGCTGCTCCTTACAGCAGCTTTTATGGCAACAAGAGATATTCGACAGCAATGGTTTCGTCCACTACCGAAACAATGCTCCTAGATGGAACCCTCAGTTTCAAGTATTCGCAGACTACGAGTATTTGCTGCAATCTGCTTGCATCTGGGGTGAAAGTGGCTTTGGTTTCAATGACAGCATTCTTGTTAACTATATCCAGTCTTCTACTGGTATTATTGGTAGTTCTAATTACGAGCAGTGGGCAACTGAGCTATCGCTAATTGTCACTAATCAAGCTAACTATTCCATCCTTAAAGGCAGTATTGTTGAACGCTTAGAACAGCTTGTAGATAGTTATAGTACCAAGGCACAAATTTCATTAACGCCAAAAGCGTTTGCGTTCTGACAATATAAATCAGAGCATCAATAGTATGGCAATAACCAAAACCACTACTTTGGACTAACGCCTACCTGCTAAAACAGCAAGTAGGTAAATTTTTATGAACCAGCCTGAATGGTTAGAAGCAAACAAGCAGGTTTATTCCAAAGAACATGGTGTTATCCATATCGCCGCCATCATTGAGAAAAACCTTTATTTTAAAAAGGGTAGTTTAAACCAAATTATTTTTGACTGGGAGCATGAGGTAAATAGCGGTAATTTATTACCTCTAAACCAAGCACCAACAGGTAAAAGTATTCTCTACCAAGAGATAGCTGCTATACTTGATGGCTCTGGAAAATTACAAAGCTGTGAAGTAATTCCTGCTCAAGAAGCTAAACTTTATTCCATCCCAGATGATATTCACCCTCTAGTTAAACTGGCCCTAAGTAAGTCAGGAATCAGTCAATTATATTCTCATCAAGTCGAGGCATGGCAAGCTTACAAAAAAGGAGAAGATATAATTCTCCAAACTCCTACCAGCAGTGGTAAAAGTATCTCTTTTCTCATTCCAATCATTCACGAGTGTATAAAGGGTAAATCAGCTTTAGTATTCTTTAACTTGAAAGCACTTGCATTTGACCAGGTAGAGAAAATACGTTCCTTTGTTAGCCACTTAGATGAAAATATTCGCCCCCAAATTCTCAATATTAATGGTGATATTCCTCCCCAAGA
Organism: Nostoc piscinale CENA21; assembly: GCF_001298445.1. Taxonomy (NCBI): domain Bacteria; kingdom Bacillati; phylum Cyanobacteriota; class Cyanophyceae; order Nostocales; family Nostocaceae; genus Nostoc; species Nostoc piscinale. The sequence goes on from NZ_CP012036.1 coordinate 5,737,809, forward strand.
GCGCAAACAACTTTACAGCAATAAACCCTCAATTTTATGCGTGACTCCTGATGTATGGAACCACGAGCTTAACAACTACCAATTCGATTCAAACTGGGGATTTAGAGAAACAATCAGAAAACTTTCAATTATTGTCTGTGACGAAATGCACTTTTATCAAGGCATATTTGGTTCGCATTTTGCACTACTTAATCGGCGAACTCAACTCATGATAGAATCTGTCGGCAATGATATTTCAAAATTACAATACATCTTCGCTTCTGCAACCATTAGTAACAGCAGCGAAATTGCCCAGAAGATATCTAATCGAGAAGAACAAAGTAACCTTGCTATTATTGACCAAAGTGGGGCAAAACGCTCGGAGATTACTTTTATTAGCCTCAAACCACGAAACAATACATTTTACCAAACTGCCCAAGTCGCAGCTATGCTCGTAAGTAAAGGCATCGTCGGGATTTGTTTCTGTGATAGTAGAGAACTAGTTAAAGTTTTAACTAATGCCATACGTAAAGCTTTAATCGAGATGCAGCTGCCCCACCTGGGAGAAACCATCTCAGCATTTTATGGGAGCATGAAGGCAAATCAGCGTAACAAAATTATTGCAGATATACAAAGCGGGAAGGTCAAGTTCATTATATCTACAAGTGCTTTGGAGGCGGGTCTAGATATTGGGTCTATTGATGCAACTATCGTACATAGTTACCCTGGCTCAATTCTTGCCTTTCGCCAGAGGGCAGGACGTGCGGGGAGGCAGGAAGCAGGACTATTGGTGTTTATTCCGTCGAAAAGGTCGATTATGGATTCTTACTACGCCAATTACCCAGAACGCCTTTTATCTGATTCTCCAGAAATTATCAACTTTAACCACAATTATGAAACAACTTTGGAGCAGCATATTCTCGCTTGTTGCAAAGAAAGTAAACCGACACAAGCTCAAATTGCCCGACATTTTGGTAGTTCTGGTAATGCGATCGCCCGACAGTTAATAGGTGATAATCAACTGATATTCAGCTACAATCAAAGACTGACAACTAATCGAAATCTCGGTTATGTCCACTCAAAAATTAAAGTTAGAGGCAACACTGACCAAAACATCAGTTATATCAATCAAGATAGCGCAGAAGAGTTTGAGGAAAGTTCGGCATCTTCTGCACTAAGAGAAGTTTACCCTGGTGCTATATATCTTGCTCAAGACTTTGATGGCAACCCCGTACAGTATAAATCACAAGAGCTAAATTTAACCGAAGGGAAAGCCATTCTCAAGCCAATTGAAGCAACCAATTTATTTAGTCGTCCTAAAGGAAGCCTAAATTTCGAGGAAATTAAAATTGTCGGGGAAGCCAAAATTATCAATCTTCCCCAAGGGGCTGCTAGATTTACACCTATTTCAGCCAAAATCAAAGAAGAAATTTATGGCTACAACTTGTACAGGCTGGAACAAAAATGGACTTGCACTAATAACAGATGTCGCAACTTCAATTTAAATTTAACTGGACATTTACAAACTTGCCCTGCTTGTAAAACCCAACTGATTGAACGAGATTTTGTCGAACTATTGGAGGAAAATAAGTACGAGGAATCTCTTGCTCTTAACTACAATACATTCTGCGTCAGGGTTGAAATTAACGCTGATGCAAGAAAATATTTTTCAGTTGTGGTCAAAAATCACAGAAAAGAAATACTTAATAAACAGAAATATATTACCAATGAGGAGAAACAACTATTTGAAAGCAATGAAACCCAAATTTGCGTTCATACTCTCGCTCATCACCTTATACTCAGTTTACCACTTGTCGAACATGGAGCAAACAGTCGAGATATAGATTTCATGTTAGTAGAAGTACCTTCTAATCCTAAGATAGTTGGCTATTTCTTTGATACTTGTGAACATGGTACAGGTATGTGTGATACCCTCATCAAGTATTTAGAGACTGCCTTTATTAAGGCAAAGTTTCTAGTCGATAATTGTCCTTGTAAATACGGCTGCTCTTCTTGTACAACAATTCAACGCTGTCCTGATGATAACGAAGCACTGTTTAAATCAGTTGGGCTATCTCTACTAAAGGAAATAATCAATCCCACAGAGACAAGAACTATTAATCAATAGTTAAGATAATCCTATCCAGCTTGGGTAGGATTATTTTTTTAGTAATTCAACCACATACATCGCTTACGCACAAGATTGATGAAAGTTTTGAGAATAAGCGATGTACGTCGAACTATTAGCTGATTCACATCCAAACCCTAAAAAAATTTCAAATTATTTACGCACCATCATTTTTACTTACAGAAACAAATTTTCAAATAGGAGATTTTGTCGAGTCTAACAATATTGATTTTATTATCAATCATGCTGTAAATCTAGGGTATCAGGTGAAAATATCTCATCCTGAAACCCAACAATATAATAAATATCCTCTTCCCAAAATCAGTGATGAACTAGCCGATTTGATAATTAATTATCCATCAAACTTAAAACTGCGAACTAATGGGATGGTTTTTGAACAAAGGGCATATTTAATGTCTAAAGTTTACGATGAAGTGTGCCAAAACCTTGAATCAAAAGCTCTTTTAAGAGAAGCAGAGTATTGGCTGATAAATTACGCACGAGAAGTAATTGCCAAACAATGTCATTACTTACCAGATATCCTAATGAAATTAGATAACCCAACTGTGAGAGCAATGGCAATAGATACACTCATGCTTTGGCAACCAGATTGGAACAAGGCTATCTCTCAATATAGAGGAAGTAGATTTGAGGCTGGCAATAATGAATTTGAGGTGATCAGCTACTATCACAATCAAAAAAAGAAGGGGAGGGAGGGGATAATGGTACTGTGCAAGGTAACAAAAACTATGAATAACTATCTTGAGTTTCCTACCTTTCCTTGCAATGCAAACTGTACTCTTGGGACTTATCAAGTCGAAAATGCACTTAACAAAAGGTTAGCTTAAAACATAATCGCCATCTGAAATATTAATCATGGACGAGCAACAAATCAACTATTTAATAACAGGTATTTGTACGTTTCACTGGAATGCTGATTTTCATAAATTCTGTCAAGTCTGCAACTTTGACCCTAACAACACCTATTCAAAAGAGAAATGGCAGCAGTGGCAACAATTTGTATCTGGTATTAAAGCGTTTGACCAAAATACACTTGTTAAGCTAGTTGAAGCTGGCCATCAATTAGCACCACAGTCATAATCTCAAACCACTACGGTTACTAACGCACTCGTGCATGAATTATCGAAGTAATTAGCCACATGAATTCATGCACGCCCAAATCCGTCATTTGGTATCTTCGCTTGACAACTTACCCGAAGAATGGCGAATCGTCCCTACCTTTGGTAAACGTCCTCTAGGGAAAGAATGGGAAAAAAAATACTTACTCTCCCAAAGAACTACAAACTGAACTCGTCCGCCGCCGGCTAAAAGTTTGGACAAATAACAGATTTATCACACCCACTGGTGTAGCCTTGGTTTGCGGTTTCAATCATCCTCAAGGGTACTTAGTAGCTATTGACTGCGATGGGGAAACATCCTGGCGACAAATCATCCAAATTAACGAACACCTAGAACCAAAAGAACTTAACCAGCTAATACCCATCAGCGAAACTCCTGTGGAGTCGTTACACGATCGCGCTCAACAATATCTCCCTCCCACAATTGCATTTACCTCTGGGAGGAAATATCGCAGCCAACGCTTATACCTCATCCCAAATTCAAAAGCTTGCGATGTCAAATCTCGCAAAATCAAAACTGGGAAGGACGAACACCTGGAGTTTCGAGGCAAAAACCTAGCTTCAATCCTCCCCCCGTCCTTTCATCCAGAAGGTAGAAATTACAGATGGCTTCCCGGCTGTAGTCCATCTGAACGCCAAATAGAAATAGCTCCCGATTGGGTAATTGCCCAAATGCTTGCCAAACAGGAGAAAACAAGAAAGTTTAACCTACCCAAAGAAAAATATAACCGCAGATATGGGGTAGACAGGTACGCTCATTTAATTCCCTCAATAGAAACCAATATCCAGACTGCACTTGTACTACTCGAAGTCATCCACCCTCGGTTTTCAGATGATTACCATTCGTGGATTCAAGTCGGGATGGCACTTCATAGTGTTAGTCCCATTTTATTTAAAGCATGGGACACCTGGAGCCAACTTTCTCCTAAGTACAAACCAGGCGAATGCGCCTACAAATGGCAGTCTTTTAACAAGACAGGTATCACTATCCGCACTTTATTTAGATTAGCCAATCTCTCTTAATCATGAGCAATCAAACATCACTTGACGAGAATGCAACTGGCTTTGAAAATAGCTATAGCAGTAAAGATTTTAATCCTGATATTCAGGATAATCTAAATTTAGAAGAAACATTAAATGAATCAGCAAATACTGAAGTTAAAACTCAAGATTCATCTAACGATATAACTTTAACCAAAACCGCCATAATAACAATTCAGTTAACACCAAATTCTGAGAAAGCAATTGTCACAATTGGAATTCAAGATGCACCTCCGATTATTAAGATAATTACCCTAGCTGAGATTAAATCTCAGTCTATCATAAATAACTGGCTAAATGATTTAGAAAAATCTCTCCCAGGAATGTTAAATATCTGCAAACAAAGGATGGAAAAGCAGACTACAGAGCAGAATCGACAGGAACAATCAAAACAAGTACAAAAGCGTAACCTACCTGAAGATAAAGATAAAAAACCTGCACCTAACAACCAACTGTCACTATTTTAATTACCATGAAGTACATTGCTATTATCGAAGGGCAAGAAATTCCTCTGGATGAGGCGATCGCCCAGGATGACAATACCCTCAAAACAGCTATTAGCGTCTACTTTCCAGAGTATGCTAATGCCGAAATTGAACGACAAACAACTGATGATACAGTTTCAATTCGTTTAGTAAAAAAAAGCAGGTACTAAAGGAAGTCAGTTTAGAGAATTGAAAAACAGTTTTGAAGAAATAAATCCTGCTCTAAAGTTAGGATGGCAGATAAAGCTTCTAGAGATAAACAGTCAAATTAGCCTCGAAAATTTAATTACCTTACAACCTGAGATAGATAAAGCTATCAAGCTCGGTCAATCTTGGGAAACGTACAGCCAAAAAAGTTGCTCAAAGCCTTAAACAGCAACCTGCTATTACGAGTAAGTATCCTGTACTGTAATCACAAATTTATAGCCGCTACGAGTTATAGCGGCTGATTCATTATGCTTGGCAACATACACTCATTTAAAATACCTATTACTTGTATAACAGCAATTAATTATTTAGAAAATCTTTCCGAACGAGTAAATATCTTAAGTCTGTATCAAAGATTATTTCCAGAAAAATGGTTAGAATCAACCATACCTATTAATAAACAATCACATCCAACTAGTGCTTACCTCGATAGAGAAATTGAATTTATTAACCTAGTGAATGAAAATCTATTCCCAGTAGAATATATCGATGAAATCGAGTTTAATCCCGAACGTGATAGTATTCTAGTTTCACCACAAAGACTTGAGTGGTGGAATGAAGATTTTGATGAACTGGTATACTCAGAGAAGTTCCTACTTTCATTGATGGGTCAAGGGTACAATATCAGTCAATGGAAACTAAATTTTGGTTTTACTCCTGACTACCTTGCTCCAGCAGAAGAAATTTACTTCGAGAAATTCGTAAAGCTGTGTCGTCGGTACAAAAATCCCCTGCAATATTTAGATATAGCCATACGAATTATAGATTACTCGACTGAAAATATTTGGCTAGATATTACGTGTGAAACAAGCGATTGGCTGGAATGGACTTATGAGAATATCGTATTTCTAGCTCAAAAGTGGCAAGAAGCCGTTTCGATGATAGAGAAATCAAATGAGGTTAGCCATTTGTTAGAAACATCTATTTCTGCTCGAAAAGCAGCAGTCAAAATTTGGAACCAAGCATCAAAAGCATGAATGTAGACACAAATATATTACCGATAATTAACTTAGAAAATGTCTCCCAAATCCTGCTGTCCAATATTCCCCAAGATGATTTACTAGGGCAGTTAATTATCCTCAAAGGACAGTTTATTTTAGTCGAACGCGAAGGCAAAGAGTCTAAATATAAATTCTTGTCTCCTGAAGCAGTAGAGAAAGCCTTCACAAGTAAAACTGCCGCATCTGGATGGCTTTCTAGCAACACAATTTGGTGGGGTAAAAATCCAGAGGGAGAGGCCATTATTCAGTTTTACTCTCCCCAAAAATATCAAATTCAAATAATGGGACAGGAATCTGAAGTAATTACTGTACCAATGCCAGCATTCTTATTTGCTGGATGCGGTAGTAAATATTACCTGTGGGCAGTTAAAGGCAGGGTATTTAAACCAGACGCACAACTGTACAAGCCTCCTTTACCTAATATTTGGGACGACTCTAGTATTTGCTTTGGGGGAAATTCTCTCGGTATGTGCAGTGCTGCAACCATAAGCCAAGTTTGGGATTTGTTCTGGAAATCACCTTTTAACAAGGACTTATCTCAAGGCAAGTCAAAAACTCATCCCGATAATATCAGCAATCAGCTCATCAAATTACACGAATCTAAAGCTAAATCCTACCCTTCAAGTGACCTTGTTCCTGTTCATAGCTGGAAAGTCACAACCCCAGAAGACATTATCAATCATTTGTTCAGTTAACCATGAATCCTTTTATCGGTTATCACCTCGCTACAAGTAATAACTTTCCTCCTTACAGTCAAAAACTCCAGGAATACTGGCTGGCAGCAAATGGGCTTTTCTTGCGATCGCATCGTCGCGAATTAGAGATTTGCTTGCAAATTGCCCAAACTCAAGTTGCTGGACTCCAACCCCTTGAACCCTACTTTCGTTTGAAAGTTCCAAAAGTCCCCAGCCAAGCGATCGCCGAGATTATCAATGCTGCTAGTATCAACCCCCAACAAGAAATCCTATTCTATTTGGGAGTGACAAACAACCAATGGTGGTGTCACACACCACTGCAAACTGCGTCCTCTACTCATGTCTTATCTTTAGAAAGCGCACTTGATAAAAGCTATACAGATAGCTTTGTGGAAATGCACAGTCATGGAACTCTAGCTGCTTATCCTTCAAGTGCAGACAATCAAGAAGAAAAAGGCAAATTTCGAGTGTTCGCGATTATTGGCACGCTGAATACCATTCCCACAATTTATACCCGCATCGGGATATACAATCACTTTTTCGACATCAACCCCAATCAAATATTTGAACTGCCGCCACAGGTAAAATGCTTGAATTAACTACTTACCAACAAGCTTTACCCGTCTTACCTCGCAATCATACTCGTATCAACTTTGTTTTAGTAGGAGTAGGAGGAACAGGCGGGTTTCTTGCAGAAGATTTATGTCGAATTATTCTGCAACTCCAGCGCACTAAGAAAGACATTAACTTTGCGATCATTGATGCCGATACTGTCGAACTCAAGAATATCAGCCGCCAAAATTATCAACAAGCTGAAATTGGTCTACCAAAGGCAGAAACACTGGCTGCAAGATGCAGTGCCAAGTATGGAATAGAGATTACAGCCGTTTGCGACTGGTTTGAAGAAGACATGATTCGCACGGCCAGTTGGTGGAATACCCTAACGGTAATTATTGGCTGTGTAGATAACAGCGCCGCCAGGAGCAAAATTCACTCTGTTCTTAAAATCAACAGTGCAAATGAGCCAGCATCTCTATTTTGGCTGGATTGCGGAAACAGCAACTACTCTGGACAAGTAGTAATTGGAACGCACTCTAATTTTGATATAGTCCAAGCTTCCAATAACCCAGACAAACCTCAATTCTGGTTGCATCTTCCCTCCCCGGTGCTGGTTCACCCAGAACTGCTAGTTCCTCAGCCGGAAGAACTTAGCGACAACAACCTTTCATGTGCAGAAATCCAAGCACGGAATTATCAATCACTATTCGTCAATAAAATGACGAGTGCGATCGCAGCCCAGTATTTACTAGAATTAACCCTCACTGGGGGGTTGAAAAAGTTCGCCAGTTATTTTGACCTCAAAGCAATGTCAACTAGAAGTTTATACACAAGCATTGACCAACTCAAAAAATACTATATTCCACAGCCAAATTACCACAAATAGCTTACGCAAATATATCCCAAAAACTAAATTTGGGATATATTTTTATGAATCGTTTTAATTACAAAACACTTGAACTAGTTGAACAGAATCCAGAATGTTTATCAACAATAAGTTATCGTAATTTAACGGTTAAAAGTGAATCTGAAGTTGTTGGTGCTCAGTTTCACCTCATTATGCAACAAATTGGGTTAGGGCTACCAGTCGAAGCTTTATTGAAGGCATACCCTCAAATTAATAACTGGGTCGATAAGGTAAAACCTTTTCTAAATATTCCTGGCAACAAACAATGGAACGCACAACTTCAATATTTATACCACGATATTCTTCTCTACAGCGAGTGCGATCTCATTATCTACGGTGAAAATCAAGTAGTTGGGTTTGACTGGACAATTCAAAAACATCCTAAATTTGAAATTCTTGAGAGCAAATGGCAAACTCAACTGAGGTTATTTCTCCTATACGAACAAACTGGAATACCATTGGAGCAAATTAGCCTGGTTTACTTGTTCGTTAACACTGATAGTATTTATCAGTTTACTTATTCTGAAGATAAACATTTGAATTTCAAAGCCCGGCTAGAAGAAACACTCACTCCTTTTGTAGAAGATGATAAGGAGAAAAAAACTTTTAACCCACAAAATGACTTCTCAAGAAGCACATGATAAATGGCTAGCAAAAGAAATATCAACTATGGAATATTTAGCAGCAATTCCTGAAGTTGAAATATGAATTCAACAGAATTAAATATCACGAAAATCGAACTCACTCCTAACAGTGGTTGGACGCTCAATATTCTCTCGCGTCGGGTAGCAACTATTACCGACCCCTTGGAAAATAGAAAAACCAGCTACTTCGGGTTCGATACCAAAGAACAAGCAGAAAAGTTTAGAGATTGGCTTGTCAAAAAAAACAAATGTAGTAGTGCAGTTATCCGTCATTCAGAAAGATTAGTTACTGAATGGGAGGTAAAAGCTTGGAATGTGCCAACCTCCCTAATTCTTGAATGCGCCGTCAAAGATTTAAAGGAATCAAGCAATGCAACTATCTCTGCTAAATCTACCCTACAACGATGATAATTCACCCATAGCAGATATTTTCAATATTCCTAACTTAGAAAAAGCAGAATTCCTCCGTAATTTAGCTGCTTCTATGCAGTCAACAATCGACCAAAAGAAAAATCCTGCTATTGGAAATCAAAGGGTAACAAAGCGTCGTAAAACTATAGCTCAAGGGATAATCCAAGAAGGAATTGAACTTGAAAGCATCCAGTCTTGGTTATTTGCGATCGCACAAATGTGGGAAACAGGAAATATCCCGCCAATACTACGCGGTATATCTCACAAATCGCAAGTAGAAGCCCTATTTAGAATTTCCCAAATGGGAGAAACAATTCAGAAAGTCCACGAAAAATTGGCAGGCGAATATTACCAAGACTGGGTAAAGTCTTTAAGTCGCGCCGGATTACATACACCAAGCGAAATTATATCCGCAATAACGGAAATTCAACGGGTAGTAAAACCTGAAGCAATTGATACTACCAAGCAACTACTCAATAAGCTTGAGTTAGAAATCATTGGCATGAAAGATGGAGATTTCTTCCCTACTCCTAAACCAGTCTGTCAACGGCTTGTTCAACTGGCAGATATTAAACCAAATTGGCAAATTTTAGAGCCTAGTGCTGGTAGTGGAAATATTGCTGAGTATATCACTAATACCTACCCTAATGTTCAACTAGAGGTGGTTGAGATTAATTACGATTTACGACAAATTCTAGAACTCAAAGGATTTAATCTCGTAGGGAAAAACTTTCTGGAGTTTAACCCCAGTCATTTATACAATGCCTGTATCATGAATCCTCCATTTTGTGAACTTGTCCAACATATTTACCAGGCTTGGAAGTTACTCGTAACGGGTGGCGTATTAGTTTCAGTTATACCTGAATCGGTTTTCTTCAATCGTAAGTACAAAACCTTCAAAGGCTGGCTAAAAGCCAATAATAGCTATGTAGAAATGGTAGATAAAGATGCCTTTTTGAGTTCAAATAATCCTACGAACGTAGCTACCAGAATCATTAAACTCATTAAACCATAGTGTACTACAAGCGCATGGCATACTGCCAAATTGATAAAACTAAATATGTCACGTATATTTTCCCTATATGGGGACAATATATGAGATATAAAATCCTTACACAGCAAGAGTTAGAAGTAGCACTTAATAAGTGCAAGCTTGCTGGTTGGAAGGTCAGTAATATCACCAAACTTAGTAACAAAATGCTTGAAATCAAATCCCAAAGAACAAGGAGATAAATATGGCAATTGAAACTATTGCTTCTTATAGATTTATTCCTGGTAAAGACAGTCAAATAACTACTTACGGATCTCCTGAATAACAAACAGTCGCAATTCATAATTCAAGCATGGCATCTGTGTCACTGACTTTCACAACTGAAAACACATCTGTTCTTAGACAAATTATCATCAGTCTTCAGCAAATATACCAGACACTTATAAATACTAAAACTGAAATTATTCAGGAAGATAATTGCATTGATAGCTTTACAGGCTTAAGGGGAGAGTGTGATGAAAAGTCTATCTAAATAACTAAGTATCAATCATTTTTTCAAGTCGTCTTAATAACAGACGACTTTGATTTTTTACAACGACTTTTTGCTTTACGCATTAAATATTGATTTTCATTAATTAAAATTATGCCAAAAAGTCAAACAAAGCCTACTAATTCTGCTACTGAAGAAAGCACAGTATCCCAGTCTGAATCCCCTGAACAAACAGTTCAGAATAATACAAACATACAAAAGCGTAAATTAGCTATTTCTAAATTTGCAAATCCTGAGTACAATGCGCCGATTAGTAATATCTGCATCTGCCAAGTAATCAATCACATGGAAGCAGAAAAAGTCGGGTTGTTTATCAAAGATAAATACTTAGCAGCAATTAACTGGCAAGGACAAGAACCTACACACAAGCACACCTTCTCTAGTGGCACGCCAGAAATGGGAGTATTGCTGCAATCGCCCAGGATGCACATTCTTGATGTTTCTCCCAGATATATTGAGCAACGCGATGATGGCAAAATTGTAGGAGTGTACGAATCACCTGATGGGTACGAAATGTACCAAGCACTTGGCAAAGATGCCGCAGTATTGAGACGGTTTTATTTGTTGCAGCTTGTTGATGAAAATAATCATAACCTGCACTCAGTACCAATTGTCTTATCAATTAAAGGCGTTGCGTCATCAAAATTTGGCGAGGCTTATAAACAGTTCCAACGAGAACTAGAGGTTGCATTCGCCCGATTTACTAATGCAACTGTTGCTGAAAAACGTGCAGAGTTTCATCGCCTCGGTGTATTTCAACCTACCTTTACGCCGTCTCTTGAACCTAAAGAAGCAGTCAACCAAAGAGATAAATCTTGGGTAGCAGTTGTCACTTCCTACAAATCACCAAACCCCGATGGAAGCGATTTTCTCGAATTCTTCTCAGAAGGCAAAGAAATCGATATCCAAACAACAATGCAGGCAAACCCCGAATTCTCTCACCGCATCGGTAAAACATCAACTGTTGTAGCAGAACATAATCGCCTGGTAGGTGCAGCTGATATGCCAGTAGCAGCACTTCCTCCTAGTACAGCAGGTCAGGCTTATACAGCATACAGTACCGAGATGGAAGAATTGCCCTACTAAAAAAACTATCTCATTTAACCGAAAAGGGTGCTAGAAATAGCGCCCGTTCAAACATCATCTACTAAAAGCAAAATAACAAATGAAACTAAGCATTGAACAATCTAAACTCGCAGAAATTCTAGAAACCGCTTATTTCGCAATTAGTCCTAAGCCCACTGACCCAATTTTAGGAAATATCTTACTGATAGCAAATGACGATGGGATAGTATCAGCAACAGGAACAAACCTTAACCTCACAATTCATACTACAACGACCGCTAATGTAGAAACATCAGTCAGGTAGCACTACCAGCCAAACTATTAACTGACACTATTAACAATGTCAGAGGAGAAATTACGTTAGAGGTAGAAAACCAAGCCTGCATAATTACTCACAATAGCGGTAAATGCCGTCTGATTGGCGGAAAACCTGACGAGTTTCCAACTCTTCCCAAGGGAGAAAATCCAATAGAAGTAAATTTAAGTGCCAAGAAACTCCAAGCTGCACTTGAAGGGACACTGTATTGCACCAATGGTGACGAAACAAAGTTAGTTTTAACTGGTGTCAACTTCAAAATTGATACCAATAAGTGGCAAGCTGCTAGTACAAATGGTCACAAATTAGCACTAGTCACAGGAACACTTGATAGCGAATATTCTGAACCAATTGACTTTACTGTTCCAGGTAAGTCACTTGGCGAGTTAAACAAAATTCTCTCTCAAAGTGCCGATACAAGCGTGTGCAATATTCTTCTATCAAATAAAACTATTGAGTTTAGTCTTCCTAATACAAAGGTCATTTCCCGACTTTTAGAGGGAGAATACCCCAAAATCAATAGTTTGATTCCCAAAACATTTGAGTATGAATTTACATTAGAACGCAAGGGATTTGAGAGCGCACTGAAGCGGGTAAGTTATCTAGCTGAACGCAAGCAAAAGGTTGTCAAAATTCTCTGGGAATTGGAAGCTACACAGGCAACACTTTACACCGAAGCGACTGATATCGGGGATGCAGTTGACTCGGTATTGATGAAACCAGCAACTAGTCATTCAGAAAACATCAGTATTGGATTAAATATCGACTACCTTCTCGAAGGATTAAAGCACATTAGTACTGATGAAATCGTGGTGCGGTGTAACAAACCTACGCAACCAGTCATTATCTGCCCAATGGGAGGACTGCTCAATCAGCTGTATCTGGTAATGCCTGTAGAAATTAAGCAAGGGTTTGAAAAAATAAATAACCAAAGTACAAAGACAGAAGCCAGCACTCAACCTGAGTCTAGTACTGAAGAAGTAACAGATGTAGCACAGGCAACAGATGATAATGAAAATTCTCAAATAGAACCACCATCTTTAGTAGCGAAAGATACTACTAAAGGTAAGTCAACCTCACGGTCGTCACGAACGAAAAAAAGAAGTGGCGACTGCTTAAAAATTAAACTCCTTATCAGTGCAGTTGGTAAGGAGTAAATAAAACACCTTTTATCATTAAAACTATGTACCAACCACTACATCTCAAATACCGTCCCCAGACTCTTAGTGAAGTTATTGGGCAAGAACATATCGTTCGCACTCTCATAAATGCGATCGCACTCCAAAAGATTGCACCTGCTTACCTATTTAGTGGCCCCAAAGGTACGGGCAAAACCAGTACCGCCCGCATCATCGCTAAATCTCTTAACTGTCAGTCAAGCAATGAGCCGACAACTAAGCCCTGTGGAGAATGCAATTCATGTAAGGGAATTACAGCATCTTCTTCTGTTGATGTAACCGAACTGGATGCAGCAAGCAATAGTGGGGTAGAACTGATCCGAGAGCTTATATCCACTATCCAGTTTGCACCAGTGGAGGGTAGATTCAAAACATTCATTATTGATGAATGTCATGCCCTAAGCAGCCAATCGTGGCAAGCACTCCTCAAAACCATTGAAAGCCCTCCCCGTCATGTAGTATTTATCTTCTGCACAACCGAGTTACACAAAGTTCCAGAAACCATTGTCTCCCGTTGCCAAAAGTTTGACTTTAAGAGAGTTCCTGTCTCGCTAGTTGCAAGCTATCTAAAACAAATATCTCACCAAGAAAGTATCAACATTGCGCCATCAGCAGTTACCGCCGTAGCTAAAGCAAACAAGGGACATCTGCGCGACTCACTCAAACTATTAGACCAGTTAACCTTACTAGGTGAAGAGGAAATCACCTCTAACTGGGTTTGGGAACTATCAGGCACTATTCCCGAATACGATTTACTCACCGTCTGTGAAAATATCAGCAAAGGAGAAATTACGGGCAATTTAGGCATTCTCCAAGATTGGATTGAATCTGGTAAACAGCCAACTGCCATCCATACAAGTCTTGTCAGTTTCCTCAAAGACTTACTTGTGTGCAAAACTAATCTCAATGGCAGACATCTTACGCAGCTAGAAGAGGACACCTGGGAGGAATTAGTAAGTATCTCGCAGTTGTGGAATATCGACCAGATCCGAAACGCGATCGCAATTTTAATGGCACGCCAAAGTCTCATGCGGGATGAAGACGCGCATCTTTGGTTGGAAGCTACACTTATCGAGATAGTGCCAACCAACAAGGGTAGTCACCAATCACAACCCTGGAAAGATTGGAAAACTGCACAAGATGCGATTAACTGGGCGAAAGAACAGTTACCCCACTTAACACAAGCGCAGTTACAAGAACACTGGCAAAAGCTGACACCTATTAATGGTAAAAAGGCACCTGCTTGGGTAGAAGCTGTCCAAAAGCTGCAACAAAAACAATTACAGCAAGCTTAACTTTAAACAGGGTTATACATAGTTATAACCCTATCACCAATAGTACATTCGTGAGAGTTAAAATAAAGTATCTTTTGTCAATCAGTTAAAATACTCACAATAACCTTAATAAAAACAATAATTTTGACAGACCCCTTGCTGATTCTAAAATAAAATTGGACTTTCATCGCTGAAACTCCCTAGCTTATGCAAGACTCTAGACAAGAAATAAATGCCAGAGCTTCTATGGATTTGGAACAGCGAAGGACTTGGTATTCCCCTGTTGCTGATGTTTATTACAACGCAAGACCGCACTATCCAAAGGAACTAATTGATCGGTCTATCGCTTTAGCCCAACTTGACTCAGATGCATCGATTCTTGAGGTTGGTTGTGGCCCAGGAAATGCGACAGTGGCTTTTGCTGGATTTGGTTTTTCCATGAGGTGTCTTGAGCCAAATCAGGATTTTTGTCATTTGGCACAACACAACTGCGCTCAATATCCAAAAGTTACAATTTGCAATACATCATTTGAGGAGTGGGAACTAGAAGCAAAACAGTTCAATGCCGTTCTATCAGCCAATGCTTTTCACTGGATACCGCCAGAGATTAGATATATCAAGGCAGCAGAGGCAATGTGCGATAACGGTTCTCTTATCCTGCTATGGAATCTGACCCCAGAACCGAAATACGAAGTTTACCAAGCGATTAAGGAAGTGTATCAAGCTTATGCACCTTCCTTTGTTCGATATGAAGGTGCAGAGATTCAAGCGGAGATTTTGAGGGGGTTTGGACAAGAAATTTTAGACTCCAATTGTTTCAAAGAGTTGGTTGTCGAGCAAACTGCGTGTGAAGTTACCTATAGCATTGATGACTACTTCAAGCTTTTGAGTACCTTGAGAAGACTAGAGCCACAAGCAAAAGAGTTACTATTTGCCGGATTGCGGGAGAAGCTAGAAAAATTTGGAGATAGCGTACAACTCTCGTTCCTTTCTGCTGTTCATGTTGCCCGCAAAGATAGCTAAACTGTTGAGGTCGGATAACGCGGCAGAACAACCCCAACCGTGAGAAGTTAGAAGAATTGCACAAATGCCTGATACCAATTCACAATTCGCAATGACGCTCGCAGGCTCGCTCTAAGCGTTCGCGTAGCGTCTCGTAGAGAAGCTATGCCGCAGGCTTTACGCTGCGCTACGCAATTAAAAAACTTAGATGCAGCAAAGCTTTCAGGGCTTACATCTGTATCAAGATTTTCGTGAATTGGTATGAGAGGGTGCGAAAAAAGCAGACAGTACTGAGTGCTGAGTGCTGAGTTAGAAGTTAAGAGTTTGGTTTTGAATTGGAATGTGTTTCTTGCATATTTTGCGGGAGCGAAAAACGCGCCCGTGAGAGCAATATCCTCAAGCATCACAATACATCCTTGACTCAAAAAAAAACCTCATTTACCATTAGAAAAATTTCTAATTAATGAATTATAACCACAGAGATTTTGTGAAGAAATCTAGAGGGATAATCGTTGTCGATGAAGACAAACTAAACATTTATTGGAAAGACCCTACTCCAATAAAACCTTGGCAGCCCAAAATACAACTCAAGCCGTATCAGGAACTTTCACAAATATTTGTTGATATCGAAACGGCAGGAATAAACCCATTTGAAAGCCGGATTTATGCTATTGGCTGTATGGATTCAAGGGGATATTCTACTATTTTCATGGATATCTCAGAAGCTAAAATACTGACCAAATTTATCAACCATCTCAGTAAAAGAAATCCAGATGTGATTTTCACATATAACGGGATGGCATTTGATATTCCATTTATTATTACTCGATGCAACTTGCACGGTATAAAACACCCATTTCAAGTTGCATCTAAATCTCGGACTATTCGTACCGCCCAAGTACGGGGTGAGCCACTAAAAATTCAGGAGGTATTCATCCGAAATAGCCAACACGTAGACATTTATATCTGCGTTCTGAGGTGGGATTTCATAGCCAAAAAGCTAACTAACGGCAGATCGCTCAAAAAAGCTGTATTGGACATGGGACTGCGCCAGAACACTAGGCTAGTTCTTCCCTATGAAGAAATCCTCGGTTGTTGGAAAGATGGCCCCAACAGTAAGGGATGGAAACGCCTAAAAGAGTATCTTGTCTACGACCTTGAAGACACCCGGCTAATTGCGAATAGACTTGTACCCTCATACTATTACGAAGCACTAATTGTACCGGAAATGAACCTCCAGCAGCTAACACTTGCTGGTAATGGTACTAAATGGGAGCGAATATTTAAGCATCATTATCCAGGCTATAAACCAAAACCCGATCGCAAGTACAAATTCCAAGGAGGGATGGCTTACTCTATTCCTGGACTGTATAGAAGGGTTGGATATGCAGATATTAGCTCAATGCATCCTTGGGCAATGCTAGACAAGGGTATTTGCTCAATTAAAGATACAGAACGTATTGGGCTAAGTATTCTGCAATATTTGGTGAATGAAAAATTTAGGTTGGAACAACTTGCATCTGCTGGAGATGTTGCTGCTAAGGAAAAAAGAGAATCCGTCAAGGTTTTAGCTAACTCCGAGTTTGGATTCTTAGGAACCTCTGAACTCGCCTTCAATGATATGGAGGCTGCTGCATTAGTTACAGCCTACAGTCGAAAAATACTCAAGCTAATGATTGAAATTATCACTCGGCACGGTGGTACTCCTGTGGAAGTTGACACTGATGGAGTGTTTTTCACACATCCCAACCCAGAAGAGGTACGTAGTTTACTTCAATCTCAATTGCCTAAAGGGATAACTGTCAAGCTAGAGTTTATCGCCGACGCTATGTTTATCCCCGAACGAGGAACCAAAAATTACCTTTTATGGCTTCCAGACAGGAAAATTATCACTAAAGGCAACTGGCGCAACCGCGATCGCTCTCAACTGGAGAAAGAATTTTCTATTGAGTATTTAACCCTGCTAATTCAAAATGTATCAGCAGCAGAAGATTATTATGTACACATCAAATCCCAGATTTTCTCAAGGGAATATCCAAAAGAAAAACTTGCAATCACACGCAAAATTAAAGAGGGCGAAAAAGAAATCCTTAAACTAGGGAAACCTGGAGATGTAGTCACTTACTATTACGGAATTAGCGGCATAACTAATATCAGTAGTAATGAGAATTATTCACGTCAATACTATCTTCACTTGATTGAGAAAAGGCGAGAAGAAATTCTCAAAATAGCTGCTCCTGCAACACTAGAAAGTAACAAGCGTCAGTTATCTCTTTTCTAAATGAACAAAGTTGAGATTTTAGGTAAATTTTGAAGGCACTAAATATAAAGGTTTTTCAAATTCATACATTCTGATTTGTCTGTAACTAATGAAAAATAAATCCTCTTCTCGCAAGCCCAGGCTTAATAAAAAGCAAAGGGCTTGGGTAAACTCATTCCTTTCGTCTCATCCTAATGCCAGAGTTAGAACTATCTACGAATTGGATGGCGATCGCGTAGTTCAAATTGAGTGGTGGGAAAACACAAACCCAGTAATATTAGACCCAAAAACTTACATCCAAGGAATTATCAGCTACAACATGTGGGTCAAACTAAGAAAGTCTGGCGACCCCAGGAAAACAGCTGAGTTTTCTTATCGCATTACCCCACCAGAAAAACGAAGTGCATCATGGCACTTAACAGGTCAACTCTCTTTAGAACTCCCCCAATGTTACGAAGTTCCAGAACCAAACAACCCTGTTACCATTAAACCAAAAAGGAGAAATACTAAAACCAAAAAAGTTAAAAAATTTCTTCAATATACTCTTCCTTTATCAGAGACTAGTGTTCAAATTCATACTACAAATATAAAAGATGATGGTGTTACTATATCTGGACAAAAAATATTACTAGAAAACACCCCACACCTAAATTTAGATACTGGTAAAGACACTAAACTTCCCGAAGCTATAGTCAAAATTCTCTCAGAGAAACAAGCCAGCTTAAAGGAATGGGAAACAGCTATTAAACTATACGAGGTAGCTGGTTCTAGCGGAGTGATAGAGTATCTTCAACAGTTAGATTCTTGGCGCAAATACTTGGGTAATAAACCAGTAGAGAACCATATTGAGAAAGACTCAATTCAAAATTTCGTACAACCAGCACAAACTTAAGTAAGGTATTTACTGGTCACTACATAATAAATACCAAACAAGTAGAAAGAGTTAATACTAACTCTTCTTTTTTTAACCACTGCTTATAACTAACGCATGATAATTAGATGTTTATCTAATCTGTGATGCCAGTATACCTATACTACGGCGAAGATACCTATTCGCTCAATCAAAAAAATTAACCATTTAGTGAATCAAAATGTCCATGCTGAATGGAAAGATTTCAACTACATCAAGCTATCTGGAAATGAGAAAAATATTGCTACCAAGGTTTTTACTGAGGTTATGACGTTACCCTTTGGAGAGAGTAATAAAATTGTTCATACAGATAGCGAGCATTTAATTGGAAGTTTATCCAATGAGGATAATAACCAAGAACTTGAAAATCAGCTTTCTCGAATACCTGCAAGTAACATTCTTTTAATTACTGGTAATAAAAAGCCAGATTCTCGCAGGACAGTAGTAAAAACGATCCTAAAATATGCTCAACAAGAAGAGTTTCCTCTCGTTCCTTGCTGGGATAAAAAGGGGATAGTTAATTTGATAGAGAAGTATGCAGCTATCCATCAAGTTAAACTTACACCAGATGTGACTGATTTTCTAGTCGAAGCAATTGGTAATAACACTGCACGAGCCGATAGCGAATTTGCTAAACTTGCTGTCTATGCAAGTGAAAAAATTATTTCCATTGAGGAGATAAAACAATTAGTTAGTAATCACAATACTGACTACCAAAAGCTTACTATGGCTATGTTAAGGAATCATTCAAACTTGGCAATAGCGCAGGTGGATAAACTACTAGATAGTAATGAACATCCACTCAAAATAGTAGCAACTCTTACGTCAAATTTTCGCACTTGGCTAATAACTAAAGCTGGTGTAGAAGCTAAATTATCTGACATGAATATTGCAGAAATAGCCGAATTGAAAAACCCTAAAAGATTGTATTACCTCAAAGATGAAATCAAGTTTGTAGGCGTTCAAAAACTAAAAAACAGCCTTACCTTACTTTTACAACTCGAAACGGAACTCAAAAGCGGTACTAACAATTTAACTAGCCGAATTATCGAAATTTGCACAATATGAAAAACGATTTATTTACAGAAATCATCGGACAGCATACTGCCAAACTTCTACTAACTGAAGCAATCGAACGTAATCAAATTGCTCCCGCATACCTATTTAGCAGCGAAGTTGAGGGAGTGGGCAAAGGAAAAACTGCTCTGGCATTCGCAAATGCAATACTCTCAAGAGGAAGTCGCTCCGCGATCGCAGGAGAATCTAAACATCTAGACATCTTACAAATCAAACCAACTTATATCGAAAACACCTCCCAGCAGAAAGGTGTACCTGCTATCCGAGTAGAACAGGTGCGCCAGGTAATTGAATTTCTCTCAACTAGTGCAGTCGAGGGCAAGCAAAAGGTGGTGATTATCTATGAAGCAGATATGCTCAACTCTACTGCCGCTAACAAACTTCTCAAGACGCTGGAAGAACCTAAAACTGGAACGTTTATTCTGATATCATCCTATCCTCAAAAGCTATTACCCACTATCAAGAGTAGATGTCAAATCATACCTTTCCAAAGGTTAACTGACGAGGAGGTTATTTCTGTCCTTAAAGACCAACAGATTGAGGCAACAGAAAAAATACTAGCTATCAGTTTGGGCAGTCCTGGTCAAGCGATCGCCAATATTCAAATGTTAGCTTCCGTCTCAACAGAAATCACAAGTCAACTGGAAGTACCTCCTGACGATATCCTCAAGGCACTCAGTTTGAGTAACTCCATCTCAAGCTGGAATCACCAAACACAGTTATGGTTGCTTACCTATCTGCAATACAACTGGTGGCAGAAATTAAAAAGCACTAAGCTACTAGCTAAATTCACTCAAGCAAGAAAGCAATTGCTGCATCACGTTACGCCCAGAAGTGTTTGGGATACCCTACTTCTGCCATAACAAAACCCACTCATTATCAAAAAGCACTGCCAGTTAGAAGTATTTCTAGCTGGCAGTATTAGTTTACACATAAAAGATATGAACCAGCAGCACAGCTTATTCGATGTCGAAGAAACCATCCGCAACAGTAAAAACCAAAAAACTAGCGAAATATTAAACCCTAGCACTAGAAAGATACTTCAACTACTAACCAGCCAAGGAATTAACAAAACTGTAACAGCCAGCCTACTCGATCTAGCAGGAGCAAGCCGTGAAATTGTTCAGTACATCGCCGGGCCAATTGTTACTCAGCAGAACGGCTGGCAACAGTCAATTCCCACTTGGGTTTGGCGCGCGATCGCAGTTGATAGATTAGATGCAGCTTTACAAGAGATAGACAAGGGAGAAGTAGGTAAACTCGCCTCTAGTAGCGAAGTTGTTGCATTGATGATGCCAATTGCTTTTGAAGTGCCGCTATCATCCCAATGGACAGATGTTTACCTCTGGGCAAGTTATGATGCCCTTGTCAGACACAGACCTTTCAAGAATTTTAACTACGAAAACCTCTGGGAGAAGATTGGTACAACTCCGGTTTCGTATGACAAAATTCGCTCTGATTATGAAACCCTGGCTGTTGATATTCGTTCTCGTGTAGCCAAACACGCGGCGAAAGACGGATGGGGTAAGAAGTCTTCAAATAACAATAAACACCCTGTTACAGCAAATTCAACTGAAAGTAATACTAAGATGGAGCAATTGTCACTGTTTTAATAACTAATTGTTAGTACTTTTTTCAACACTCCTCCCAAATTCCTTCCTCTCTTTGTCCGTGAGAGGAGGAAGTTCTTCCTTGTAATAAAAATTGCCTAATTTCTGACACTGATTGACATAAATTCGTCTTGCTGAATCACTTGCCCTCAAGTCCTGACGCAAAAGTAATTTAAATGATTTTTCACGCTCCTTCAATTCTTTTGCTGCTACAAGAATTTCTGGTGATATGGCAGGATTTTCATAAGTAGAAGAAAGTTCTTCACTTGATGAATAGACACTTAGTCTATTGCCCGCAGGTTGAGTTAGAAGACGCTGGGTGTTATACGAACGCCATAGACCTAACTTTTCGCGCCGTAGTGACTCAATTTCAACCTCACCAACTCGGTCTGGAGTACTGCGCCGCACGTAGACAAAACAAGCTTTATCAGCCGCTACAGTCAAACTCACTTTTACACCATTACCATCAAAATAAAACGAGTCAATTAAGTCGTTCTCTGCACTAACTTCTCCAAGCTTCTCTTTATTTGATAAATCAGGTAACACTTCTGGATTTAGTGACGACGTAGCATTATTAACATTAGCTGAGGATAATGAAGGTGTAGGTGAAGGATTCGATTCTATAGCTGAAACTTTATTTTCTTTTTCTGGAGATGAACATCCAACCAGTAAGAATAATAATCCTATAAATAAATATTTTTTCATAAATATAAATTTGTCTTTATTAACCAACAGCAGAATATTAATTATTGTTTTCCATTCAAACGACCTGTTTGATAAAACTCAAGAAGGTTAGGGAAAGCTCTTTGTAGCAACCAGTTCCGCCCAATTTCTGATTCGGGAATATTTGAAGTAGCCATGTAATAACCACTTCTGTAAGCAGCTACACCTAAACAACCTTGTAGGCTGGATATAGCCCGTGATGAAGTTGGGATAGCCATCAAATCTTGTATATGACTGGGATGATAATTTTGTCCTACCAGTAAAAAATGAACTAAAGTATGAACCAACTGGGATAAAACAACTGTTCGGTCTTGCCAACGTTCTAAATGAAACTTGATACAAAAGTAATCAGGTAAATCAGCTGCTTGAGATTCATCAAGGAATAAATCGCTTTGGCTTTCGATAAAATTAGAATCCAGACCTATAAACTGTTTGAGAAAAACAAGCGTTTTGCCCCAGCGTTCGTGTTCCTTAGTTTCAGGAGAGAACGCACCTTCTGAATACTGTGAACCATACTTTTCTTGAAGTTGTGCAACTGCCTCTTGATTGATATCATCTTGCCAGTCAGATTCAACAAAAAACTCTTTTAAAATATCTTTCAAATAAATGGATGAAAATTCACTAATATCCGGTGCTTCATCATTAAAATCGTCTTCATAAGTATCAATAAGGAATTTCTCTAATTTGATTTCTAGCTCCTGCTTTCTATTAACTGGCAGTAATGATTTAGCGTCTTCTAACGATAAAGGAAAATCTAAATAAGGATGACCTTTGGCTAAGTAAGAATCACCCAAATCTGCCAAACTTTCAAGCGCAATAGTCCGGGCAAAAAACTCATCTTGTGGGTGTACGCATATCCCGTCTAATTCTTTATCCACCAACATCATAGTAATTGCCAGTAGAGCAAACCATGAGGCATCGTGCAAACAAGTCGGCAAATCAGGAATTAAATCTACTAACTTCAGTTCTAAAATTTCTTCCCAAACGCCTATCCTAGCGGTATTAGAAACATCACAAAAATGCTCAACCTCTTCTCCAACAGATGTCTCTGCTAACCACGTAAGATTTTCTACTTGCAAAGGTGAAGAGTAGTCAGGAGTTAGCTGATTTTGGCTGTCTTCATCGAACTGTATCCACATCAAAGCCAAGAGCATCAGCTTACAAATACTTACTCGCTTCAGGAGAAGATATTCAAGCATAAGTCATTACTTATAATTTTTAGATACATACGACGATATCGCGATACCACCATAGCACAAGATAACTTGTCGTTCCTTAGTAAAAACCGCAATGCTATGAGAAACAGGGATAAAAAATAACTCACAAGTATGAAGCAAAAAGTGTGCTTTAAATAAAACAATTCGTCAAAATGATAAATCCTAAAAGAACTAATGCTGACGCAGCAATAAAAGAAATATATCAATTCTCGCGTTATGAACTATATCAACAAAGTCATGCTAGTTGGCAGATGTGGACAAGAACCCGATCTGAAATATTTCGAGTCGGGCGCAGTTAAAGCTTCAATCTCTATTGCAGTAAGACCGCCTTACAGAAGTGAACAAGCCCTTTGGTTTGATTTAGTCGCTTGGGGAAATCAAGCAGAAGTGATTGGAAATTACGTTCGTAAAGGGACTCAGATTGCAATTACTGGTGAATTTGGATTTGATCGTTGGGCTGATAAAAATTCTGGCACTATGCGGCAAAAGCCTGTAATCACAATCAACACCATCGAATTACTAGGTTCACCCCGTAAGGAAGAATCTACATCTACTTCTGTACCAAACGAAACACAGGCTGTAGCTAACGCAAATTTCTAGAAAATCACAAATCGCCTATACAGTATAAATCGTAGGCGATTAACCATCTAATCAATCTACAAATTAAACGACCATGATTCATAATACTGCAACTATTAATCTTAAATCAGTGAACACAACCCACGACAAAGAAGGTTCCTTGATTGCTTTTGGGATTGCTGAATTCTACTACCGTTCCAAGGAAGGAGTCGTTACTGACGAGATACCATTCCGTTCCAAAGGCGCACCTGCTGTCGTCATCAACGAACAAGGGGAAGGCGTACATGGTACAGCAGAAGGATATCTTGATTTAGTGGTAGATAACAGGGGTGAGTACAAAGAAAAGATTGCCACATTCGTAATTAGAAACTTTATCTCAGCACAACCGATTAACGAACTCACCCAAGTTAGCAAAAATTCTCACTCGCCCGAAACTCCCGATTTTGCCAAGGAACTACTCGAAGATAACGTTACTTCGACAAATGAAGACCTAGACGAAGAACCCCCATTTTAGAACCAACTAACTGAATAATGCTAGTCCAGACAGGTTTACTGGTTTGAACTAGCGTTATTTTTTTTCAAAAATCCAAAATAAAAATCCACTGTTTGGTAGAATCGCTGACATGGGTTCACAAAATCGCTTCATTAATATATGTCATCAACCAAAATAATTGCCACTTTCAATCAGTCAGGTGGTGCAGCTAAGACGACTATTACACACAATCTTGGATACCACCTTGCTAAAAAACACCGTGTACTGCTTGTGGATATGGACCCACAAGCATCACTAACAGCTTTTATGGGATTAGGGGAAGTCAAGCTGCAAACTGAACAAACTATCTATGGTGCGATCGCTGAAGAAACTCCCCTGTATATATGGGAAAAACCTATTCACGGGATGCACCTTGTACCAACAAATATCCAATTGGCAGGTACGGAGCAAAAAATTTTTTCATGACTTGACCATCGACAACCGCCAACGGCTCAAGTTTGTGCTATCAAATGTACTTGACCAGTATGATTATATTTTGATTGATTGCCCGCCTTCTCTAGGAATCCTAAGCATTATGAGCTTAGTAGCCGCTTCACACGTTATTATTCCTGTTGAAACGCAATATAAGTGCTATCTTGGCACCAACCAACTGCTAGAAACAATTGCCCGACTTAAAAAAGGAGGACACCAGAAATTACAAATTGCCTGTATAATTCCAACCAAATACGATAATCGTAATCTTCAAGACACAGGAATACTGGAAGAAATTAAACAACAGGTTGAAGGACGGATACACGTTACTGCCCCCATTCCTAAATCAACAGCTTTTCCTGACGCAACCCAAGCACATCTACCACTTGCACTCCACAAGAAAAACCACCCCGCAGTTAGCATACTCGAAGAAATTACAAAATATATTACTCAACTGTCAGTAACTCAGGGACAAAGCCACTGAGCTTGTAAGAGAAATCAAGCAAGCTGTACTGACCAGTCTAAGTCTTAACTGACTACGTTTTTTGAGTCACGACACCGGAGAATGCGAAGCTAGTTTTCCGCTCTGTCATTTGCAATTAAACAGTTTTAAAGTCACTGAAACAGTGTTGCAAGTGTAAAAAGCTCTTAAAACATTGACGAAGCTAACATTACCCGCAAGGAGGGACTAATGTCCAAAGTATTTGTTTTAGATACCGAAAAAAGACCCTTAGACCCAATTCATTCGGCGCAAGCTAGACAGTTATTACGAAACAAAAAAGCAGCAGTATTTCGGCGTTTTCCTTTCACAATTATTCTGAAAGAATCTAGAGCAGATGCATCTGTATCTGACTTGAGAATTAAGCTAGACCCTGGAGCTAAAATAACGGGAATAGCATTAGTCAATGATTCCACAGGTGAAGTAGTTTTTGCTGCTGATTTAAAGCATAGAGGCTTCGCTATCAGAGATGCTTTGATTTCCAGAAGGCAACTAAGACGTACTAGGAGGAATCGCAAAACACGATACAGAAAACCCAGATTTCTCAACAGAACTAGATCAGAAGGATGGTTAGCTCCTAGCCTTATGAGTCGGGTTCACAATGTTGAAACATGGGTAAACAGATTACGCAAATTCGCACCAATCACAGCGATTAGTACCGAATTAGTCAAGTTTGATATGCAATTAATGCGTAATCCTGAAATCGAAGGTAAGGAATATCAACAAGGTACGTTAGCTGGATATGAAACCAGAGAATTTCTTCTAGAAAAATGGAACAGACAATGCGCCTATTGTGGTATCAAAGATATACCTTTACAGATTGAACACATTCACTCACGCTCAAAGGGAGGTTCTAATTCAATCACTAACCTTACTTTGAGTTGCGAAAAATGTAACGTCAAAAAAGGGACTAAAGATATTAAAGACTTTCTCAAAAAAGATCCCACTAGATTACAGAAAATTTTGGCACAAGCCAAGAAACCATTAGCTGATGCAGCAGCAGTCAATGCCACTAGATACAAACTTCTAGAGGTTTTAAAATCAACTGACTTACCCGTTGAGTGCGGTTCTGGTGGATTAACGAAGTTCAATAGAACTAATCAACAATTACAAAAAACTCATTGGTTAGACGCTGCTTGTGTTGGTCAATCAACTCCAATATTAATTATCAAAGGTATCAAACCGTTGTTAATTACCGCTAATGGGCACGGAACAAGGCAGATGTGTAGAACTGACAAATTTGGATTTCCTAATAGATATGTTCCCAAACTGAAATTTATCAAAGGTTTTCAGACAGGTGATATTGTTAAAGCTGTTGTCACCAATGGAAAAAAAATTGGTGAATACATTGGACGTGTAGCTGTACGTTCTACAGGTAGCTTTAATATCTCTGCTCAGAGAGGATTGATTCAAGGAATAAACTATAAGTTCTGTAAATCAATTCACAAAAAAGATGGTTACAGTTATTCAAGTTAAAAAGACCTCAGCGAATAAATTCGCTCCTGTCGCTTCCCTCTCAGGGCTAAAGCCTCTGAGTTTCCCGCTTACCGAGGATTTTGTATGAGCCAAAAACGCGAACTAGAAAAACTTACTGGACTTGATAATTTATTTGGAGATGAAGAAGAACAATCTTTATCTGATTCCACTTTACCTTTATCTCAAATTATCCTTCCGCCAAGTCAGCCCCGTCGCTATTTTGACCCCATAAAACTCAAATCACTCGCTGACAGTATCAAGGAAGTAGGGTTACTAGAACCCATTGTCGTTAGAAAGATTCAGGAAGACAAGTACGAACTGGTCGCTGGTGAACGCCGTCTCAAAGCTTGTGAAATAGCAAAACTTGAGGAAATACCCGTAGTCATTATTGAGTGCGACGAGAAAAAAAGCTCGTAAACTACGCTTAGTTGAAAACCTCCAAAGGGAAGACCTCAATGCTTACGAGGAAACTATCGGAATTCTCGAATTACTAGCTGAAGAACTCGATATTGACCAAGAGACAGTGGTCAAACTGCTCTATGACATGAATAATGAAAGCAAAGGTAATTCTAACCATAACGTTATGGTTAGTGAAGAAGGACGAATCATACAAGATGTATTCTCGAAGTTAGGAAAAATTACTTGGCAGTCATTTGTAGCTAATCGTCTTCCTTTACTCAAACTCCATTTGGATATCCAAACTGCATTGCAAAAAGGCGAAATTGAATACACAAAAGCTAAGGAAATCAACCGGATAAAAAATGATGATGAAAGACAGAAAGTTTTAAATAAAGCGATCGCAGAAGGTTTATCACTATCTGAAATTAGGATTCTAGTAGTAAATATTCTTCAGCAACAGTCAGAAAATAAGCCATCATCTCATAACCAAGAGCAAAAAGAAAAAGCTGACAAAATATACAAAGCACTTAGAAAAAGTAAAATTTGGAATGATGAGAAAAAGCTAAAAAAAATTAATAAGCTTTTTGCTCAAATTGAAGCACTTCTAGAAGAAGAAAACAAAGATGATCCTTCTTTACAGCAAGGTAGTCTAGTCTCGGAGAACTCTTTGTAAAAGGTACTGGATGGCTAGAAGTCAACTTATAGATTAAGTAATCGTTAGAGAGTATGTTAACTGAGCTATAAAGACTAATATAATCAGAACTGTGAAAATCTCGATTTAATAGTATTTTTGAAAACGGGTGTGGTCAAAACTAGTTGTTGGCTAGTACTCAACGCTTAACCATTAACTGTCCGCTTGGCATAGATGTATGCCGGGGCAACTACCCACTTCTGACTACATCCCTTACAGTCGTATGAGCATTCATGCTAGTCTATTGCATACTTTTGCTTATTGACTAATAGCCCTAAAGCTTAACTTGTTAACGATGATGCTTGTGAAGTTGTTCATAATCCTCAAGAGTATCTACATCAATAACTCCCTCAGCAAAATAAATGCTTGAACAGTTTGAATAATGCTGACGAATGATTTTTCTAGCACCGATATCATCCTGAAGAAGAGCTAGTTCTGAAAATAACGTTTTGTGAAATATAGTAGGAACACCAAGGATACCCGCGTATTCCGAAGCAACTATCATCGAATTTGTAGCTTGATATCTTGTAACAAGTTGATTAATCAGGTCGGAGGAAACAAACGGTTGATCGCATAACATCAGTACGATCGCTTCAATCTCAGATGCGATCGCCTCAATAGCATTTAGTCCACATCGAATGGAACTGGCCATACCAGTTGACCATTTTTGATTATAAACAATGTGGATATCTAAATTTCTCAGATGCGGCTCAATAGTTTCGACGTAAGCACCCAACACAACAACAACTGGCCGACACTGAGAATTAATCGCCGCTTCCGTGATATGTCGAATTAGTGATTTACCTTGGTAAGCTAGGATCTGTTTAGGCTGACCAAGCCTTGTAGAAGCGCCTGCTGCCAAAATTATAATGCCAATGTTAGACATGGTTGCTCTAAGAGAGAGTGGATCGAGCCTGGGCGATCGCGCAAGAAACTACCCCTACCTCCGCCAATTACAGCTTGAATTTCTGCCACGATGGACAGGGCGATTTCTTGGGGTGTTTCCGCAGCAATGTCTAGTCCTACAGGGTTATAAATTCGTTGTTCTTGTGCAGATGTGGTAATGATATTTTCTTCAGACAGATCATCCCACAATTTTTGCATCCGGCGTTTTGGGCCTAACACTCCCAGGTAACGCACCTGGGACGGAATCAGAGTCTTGAGAAATGCTAGGTCGCTTAGATAGCGGTGTGTCATGACAACTGCTACAGTTTGCGGTGTCAGCAAATGTTTGTATGAGTGGGAATCATTGAGTTCGCACCAGAGAATTTGGTCAACTTGAGGAAAGCGATCGCCCCTCAAATACCCTGGTCGATCGTCAATTACGGTAACGTGCCAACCCAGATGTTTCGCCAAATGCACCACGGGAATCGTATCATATCCAGAACCAAATACGAGCAGTGGTACTAATGGATGAATTACTTCAATCAACACATCAACGCGTCCTTGAGGTAAAGTATATGATTGTACGCAAGTTTGTTTTTTTCTCAGTGCTTGGTGAGTGTCTATTTCTATCTTTTGAGCAATGAAAATATTAGCAACGTGATTGATGACAGTGCCATCTGATTTCAGCATCATTCGAGAACCAACTGTAATATCTGACGCTCCCTCTATTTTAAAGACAGTAGCGATCGCTCCCACTTGCCCAGACTGCAAACAATCTTGAATGAAAGACATTTGGCTGGCAGCAGTTTCATCACCTAAAGATTCAATCAAAACATCGACAACGCTCACCACCAMCCCAACCCAAAGCCAAATACAATGTCTTCATCCGATGTAGTGTCATATCTTACTACTATCGGTTCACCACCGCCAAACATCAGCGATTGCGCCCGTTCAAAAACATCACCTTCCAAACAGCCACCGCTAATCGCACTAATCATTTGTCCATCTTCAACCAGTAACATCCTCGCCCCTGGTCGGCGATAAACCGAGCCACTTGTTTGTACTACCATTGCTAAAGCACTACGCTGTGCTGACTTTTGGGTATGTACAAATGCTTGCAGGATATGCTGTAACTCGTTCATATAGTTATTGCTCACTTACGAAACTATGTAATAGCGCTAAATTTGCGGCAGCAAATTCTACAAGAGTTTGTCAGGCGTGATGGGCAAATCTCTGATTCGCTTGCCGGTCGCGTGAAAAACCGCATTGGCGATCGCTGCCGGAATTCCGACCATACCGAGTTCGCCCATGCCTTTAACACCGAGCGGATTGACGATTTTATCGTCCTCCTCAACAAAGATCGTTTCGATCTCCAAGATATCGGCATTAACCGGCACATGGTAGTGCTGCAAATTCGGGTTCATGATCCGCCCGTAACGATGGTCGATTTCAGTCGCCTCTTGCAGTGCCATGCCGATGCCCCAGACAACGCCGCCAACTTCCTGGCTGTGCGAGGCCTTCGGATTCATGATCTTGCCGCTGGCAGTCACTTCAATGGCCCGCGTAACGTGGACAGTCCCCACATCTGGATCGACCTTCACTTCAATGAACTGCGCGCCGTGCGCCAACGTCGCATACTTCTCGCGCTCCTCTGAGGGACGCGACTCGAATGTTTCCGTGATTGCGGTGAGACCATTACGCTTCATCACTCCAGAGATATTGACGAAACGCGACGGGTCGCTTTTAGTCGCAGTCTCCCGTCGAGCATCTCGACATCGGCGGCGGCTGCCCCCTTGAGCGGAGAATTCGGTTCCTGGTTTGCGAGTGCGAGCAACTTCGTGCCGATGGCCAGAGCCGCGCCGCGCACGGCCGAGCCGACGCTCGCCGTCGTCCAAGATCCCCCCTGCGACGGTGAGCGAGGGAACTTCGTGTCGCCGAGTTCAAATTTCACCTGCTCCAACTTCAGCCCCAGATACTCAGCAGCGATCATGGTCATCACGGTGTAGGTGCCGGGGCCGATGTCACTGGTCGCACTAGCAACTTGCGCCGTGCCATCCACCCGCAGCGTGATGAGGGCGGCAGCAGGCATCTGGAAAGCGCCCCAGACGCCGGTTGCCATACCCCAACCGACGAGTAGGCGTCCGTCGCGCATTGAGCGCGGCTCAAACTGGCGCTTCTTCCAACCGAATTTTTCCGCGCCGAGCCGATAGCACTCCCGCAACGCCTTACTCGAAAATGGCTTGCCGCTCTCGGGGTCTACTTCGGCGTAGTTGATCAGCCGTAGTTCGAGCGGGTCGATCTTGAGCGCGTAGGCCAGCTCGTCCATCGCGCATTCGAGCGCAAACATACCGCTAACGGCCCCCGGTGCACGCATCCAGGTCGGGGTGGGGAGGTCAGTGTTGGTAATCTTCAGCGGCGCGTAGAGGTTCGGGCAGGCGTAGACCTGGCGCGTGAAAAGTGTGGTTTCGTCTGAGAACTCCTCGATGTTGGAGGTGTTGTGTACGACTTCATGAATCATCGTGGAGAGCTTTCCCGATCGCTCTGCGCCGAGCGCGACCTTCTGAATCGTGTACGGACGATAGCCGTGGCCAGTGAACATTTGTGTGCGCGTATAAACGACCTTGACTGGGCGTTTGAGTTCCCGGGCCGCCATCGCTGTCAGCGCCGGATAATAGTTCGGGCGCAGCGACGATCCGAAAGCCCCGCCGACGAAGGGTGAAAGCACGCTCACGTTTTCCTCAGGCACGCCGAAGCTCGAAGCCAAATGTGCACGCACGCCATAGACCCCCTGCGTCTTGTCGAAGATCGTGAGCTTGTCGCCTTGCCAGACCGCGATGGCCGCGTGCGGCTCTATAGGGTTGTGGTGCTCGATAGGAATGCGGTACTCGGCCTCTACCTTCACAGCCGCTGTACGCATCGTCTCTTCCGGATTACCGCGCGTTAAAGTATGTTCAACAACTAACGGCTGAGTCTCAATCGCCGCTGTACGCATCGTCTCTTCGGGATTACCGCGCGGCTTTAGAGGCGGCGCTTGGGTGGGGACGCGCGCGATCGCTCGCACCGCCTCGGTGTCGGTCGTGTGCGGCTCTGTGTTGTAGGAGACTTTGACCAGACGTGCCGCATAACGCGCCTGCTCGTATGTCTCAGCAACGACGAGTGCCACAGGCTGCATATTGAAGAAGATTTTGTCGGACTGGAGCGCCCGAAACGACTTGTCTTGCTCATCGGTAGCGCGCGACGGAGCCTGCACCATAGAAAACTTCGGATCGAGCTTTGGTGTGTTCAGGTGCGTGAAGACACGAATTACGCCCGCAGCGCGTTCAGCCTCACCCGTGTCGATTGATTTAATCGTGCCCTTTGCTACGGTTCCCAGCACGATAAAACCGTAAGCGAGATTGGAAACCTGAAATTCTGCGGCGTATTTTGCCTTGCCCGTCACTTTGGCGATGCCGTCTACGCGGCTCATTTCTTTTCCGATGTATCTTGCCATTTCTTTTATTCTCCCTACTTACGCAACACCGCCCGACATCGCTCGCTGCAAAGCGAGAACAATGGCGCGTTTTCCGAGTTCGACTTTATAACCGTTATGTTCAAGCGGTTTCGCATCTTTGAAAGCCACTTCGGCAGCAGCCCGAAAAGTTTCTTCCGTCGCTGGTTTTCCGATCAAAACTCTTTCCGCTTCGCCTGAACGCCAAGGTTTATGCGCGACGCTTCCCAAAACAACGCGTGCCTGTTTGATGTTGTTGCCTCTTGTTTCTAAAGCAGCAGCAACGGCAAGCAGTGCGAAAGCATATGAAGTGCGATCGCGAACTTTTAGGTAATAAGACTTGTCGGCGAAGTTATTCCTCGGCATTTCGATGGCAACGATCAATTCCCCATGCTGAAGATTGTTATCTTTTTCCGGCGTGTCGCCCGGCAAGCGATGAAAATCCTGGATCGGGATTGTGCGTTCTCGCCCGTTCGTGCCCCGAACCTTCACAACCGCGTCAAGCGCATAAAGCGCATTCGCCATATCGCCTGGGTAAGTTGCCACGCATTTATCGCTGTAGCCAAAAATGGCATGAATGCGATTGAGTCCCTGAAGCGCTCCGCATCCGCTGCCAGGCTCGCGTTTGTTACACGGCATAGCGATGTCGTAAAAATACTGGCAACGGGTGCGCTGCATTAAATTTCCCCCGTTGGTCGCCATATTGCGAAGCTGTACGGTGGCACCAGCTAAAATCGCCATTGACAGAAGCGGGTAATTTTGCCGGACGAGCGCATGGTTAGCCGTATCAGTATTTTTGGCTAACGCGCCGATAGAAATTCCGTTCGAGGTCGATCGAATTTCCGCCAGATTCAAACCTAAGATGTCAACAAGTTCGCTGGGACGCTCGACGTATTCTTTCATCAAATCAATCAAATTTGTCCCGCCTGCGAGAAACTGTGCCGTTTGATTAGCGGAAACGGTGCCAACGGCGCTTGCTGCGTCGGTTGCGCTAGAATATTTAAACGATTTCATCGGCTTTGCCCTCATTGAATGCAATGGCAATTTCTTCATCGCTTGCAAAATGCCTGGTCTGGGCTGTTTCGCGCCCGGAATGAACTTCTTTGATTGCCGCAACGATTCCTGGATAAGCGCCGCAACGGCAAATGTTGCCGCTCATGCGTTCTCTGATTTCTTCATCAGAGAGTTCTAAATTCTGGGGACTCGTCCGCAAATTGTTAGTGACGTGACTCACGTCGCCGTTTTTGGCTTCCTGCAAAAGCGCCACTGCCGAACATATCTGCCCCGGCGTGCAGTAGCCGCACTGGAAGCCGTCGTGTTTGATGAACGCCGCCTGCATCGGATGAAGATTGTCGGCGTCAGCCAGCCCTTCGATAGTCGTCACCTCTTTTCCCTCGCAGCTCGCGGCAAGTGTCAGACACGAAAGCACGCGGCGTCCGTCAACGATCACTGTACAAGCACCGCACTGTCCTTGATCGCACCCTTTTTTGGTGCCGGTCAATCCAAGTCTTTCGCGTAGGGCATCGAGCAGCACCGTGCGCGAATCCACTTCCAGGCGTTGAGTAGAGCCGTTGATTTTCAACAAGACCTTAACGGCGTTTTCCACCCCAGCGGTCGAAGCGAACACTGCGTCGGGCGAAGCGGCGAGCGTGGCAAAGACCTCCTCTTTAGCCAGCAGGTGGAAGGCGAAGGTGCCGAGTGCCGCAGCCATGTTTTGCTCCAAGAATTTTCGGCGAGCAGCACCGACAATACCGAGTTCGTCGAGTAGTGTTTTTTCGTCCGCGCTGAGTTGCTCATCGCTTTCGGTTAGATCGAAGTCTTGTCGTTCTTGATTGTCGTCCATGATTCTCCTTGCAACATTCTCGAACAAGCCCTGGACAAGTGTTTGTTTTTCGCGCCGACTCTTCTCACGGTCTGCACCCACCAAAGGCGCAGAAGCACCTTTGCTCAATCCGCCCTTACACTGCAAGAGTTGCTTGTCTATCAGATAAATTCTCTAGATATTGCATCACCAGTATCATCGCCAACCGCCAAGGTGCTTGCGCTGGCTGACCCCGTTGTGGATACAGTGATGCGAAATCTTCATCCTTATAAAAGACTCCAAGTTCATCACGCAGTCGCATATATAAATTACCTTTGGGGAACGCGGCTTTGGCTACACGTACCGTTTCATCAGGAATAGGAGGAAGTTCTTCGGGATGTAAGCACATATAATGCCTCCACAGGTATTCCTTCTGGTTTATTGATTATTGAAGCAGCTAACTTAATTTTTTTCTCCCGTGTAATACACGGAAAGGGATATCTATCTTCTCCAAGTGATACACGGTAAATCCACCGTTTTTTTGTTAAGCAATATTTCGCCAACGGTATCCGTATCTCGGCGGCCACCCAAGAAGGCTTATTTAAACCTGTGGTAGCTCATAGATACCCCAATAGTTAATATCATGCTTCTTCAAAATGACTTCAGCATTTTGAATCTCCTCATCTTTGCCTTTTAGTACTAGTAAATATTCACAGCACTGGATGCGATCGCAATAACGTCTAGCTCGGTCTTCAGGAATACCTAAACTAGCTAGCACCTTTACTAAATGATTTGTGGCTATAGTACTAACTGCAACACCCGCTACACTGATAATGAATGCTGTTCCAACCGAACCGACTGCAATTATTACTCCAATACCGCCAGGAAGTACCAAACTGCTAAGACCAACTAATACGCTTCCCCAAAAACTTGCAGTTAAAGCGTCACCAACTGCTCCAGTTGTATCTACACTTTGATTGTTGATACGCGAACTGACTGATACTTCGCCAATAGGATTTATGCGATCTGCAAATTTTGCAAAAATCGCAACTTTTTCCATTGGAAAGCTTGAGGCTTTCAATTCATTAACTGATTGCTCCACTGCTTTACGGTTAGTAAATACTCCAACAGCGTGCTTGTTATCTGTTGTAATCATATTATCCTTATTTCAGTGAGGCAGCACTAGCTCACCAATAAAACCGAAAGTTATTTCAACAAATTAGTAAATAGTTAACAGTAAACTGTTTTTCAGTTGGGAGTCAAAGTTCCTCACCACTATTGCGTGCTACGTTTGAGTTGGAGATTTAGACCCCAACTCAAACTTTGATAACTGATAACTGCTTTAAACTCTTGCCCTATGGTCAGGAAGACTACGAGAAGCTAATGAAAGCATGATCATCCAAACACCCGTCAACAAAAAATTAATCCCTACAAATACTCCCAATACCCAAACTGTGCTGACAGGCCATTGAGCTAGAATCAAAATCCCTAGAATAATAGCCATGATCCCGCTAAATAGTACCCAACCCCAGTTTGGATCTCGACGCATTTGAAATGCTGCAATCACCTCCAATACACCCTCAATAAAAATGATCAATCCAAAAGCTAAGGTGAGAGAGAGCGCAGCACCAAAGATGTTGCTAAGCAGCAGAATCCCACCAATTACGTATAGAACACCAACTACTAGTGTTGTCCAGAAGCCTCGTTTGTGACGTGATTGAAAT
Organism: Nostoc piscinale CENA21; assembly: GCF_001298445.1. NCBI lineage: Bacteria > Bacillati > Cyanobacteriota > Cyanophyceae > Nostocales > Nostocaceae > Nostoc > Nostoc piscinale. The sequence goes on from NZ_CP012036.1 coordinate 5,773,682, forward strand.
GCATGAACAATTCGGACGATGCCAGCAATAATTAAAGTCCAGGAGAATACGATTGTGATGGCAATAGTGGCAATAAATGGTTCTGCGATCGCTGCAATTCCCAGCAGAATCATCAAAACACCTAAGACAATTGGCAATGCTGAATTTGTTCTGGTTTCTCTAAAATCTTCAGAAGTCATAGCTTTTCAAAAAATGTTTTGATATGTTGTTAAATTTTGAAAGAGAGACGCGATTAACCCAAGTCTTTCCAAGAGTTATCTCTCCCTTGTACTCCTCTGCCCCCTCTAAGCATTGACCAGTTCAGGTGATAAGCGCTTCAACACCAGTCGTTCGTGTTCCACATGGACGTAGATTGTGTCGCCTTCGTGGAACTCGCCGCGTAGAATCGCTTTGGCAATCGGAGTTTCTAGTTCTCGCTGAATCGCCCGCTTCAGGGGACGAGCACCGTAAACTGGGTCATAACCGACCTGAACAATCCAATTGAGAGCCTCGTCGGAGATTTTGAGCGAGAGTTTACGCTCGCGCAGTCGCTCCTCTAAACGCTGCACTTGTAGTTTGACAATTTCGCGCAACTCGTCCTTCCGCAAGCTATGGAAGATAATGATTTCATCAATGCGGTTGAGGAATTCGGGGCGGAAACTTTCTCGCACTGCTTCCATGACGCGATCGCGCATTTGTTCGTACTTGCTATCGTCTCCTGCCACATCCAAAATGTATATTGAACCAATATTGCTGGTCATAATCGCGATCGTATTTTTAAAATCTACTGTGCGTCCCTGAGAATCAGTTAGGCGACCATCATCCAGGATTTGCAGCAGGACGTTGAATACATCAGGATGAGCTTTCTCAATTTCGTCAAACAGAATTACAGAATAAGGTCGGCGGCGAATCGCTTCGGTGAGTTGTCCGCCTTCTTCATAGCCCACGTAACCTGGAGGCGCACCGATGAGACGGGCAACAGTGTGTTTCTCCATGTATTCGGACATATCGATCCGCACCAGTGCATCTTCGGTATCAAACAGATATACCGCTAAAGCTTTTGCCAGTTCTGTTTTTCCCACCCCGGTCGGGCCTAAGAAAATAAAGCTAGCAATGGGACGATTCGGGTCTGCCAACCCAGCACGGGAACGTTGAATTGCATCAGCAACAGCTCTTACAGCTTCGTCCTGACCAATCACACGTTTATGTAGCTCTTCTTCCAGATGCAAAAGTTTTTGCATTTCCGATTCAACCAGTCTGCTCACCGGAATACCCGTCCACTTGGAGATAATTTCGTCAATGTCAGCTTCGGTGACTTCTTCGCGCAACAGAGATTTACCGCTAGTCTGGATTTGAGCTAGTCGCGCTTCGGCTTCTTCTAGTTGTCGTTGCAGCTCAGTGAGTTTGCTGTATTTCAGTTCTGCTGCCCGGTTGAGGTCGTAATCGCGTTCGGCTTGCTGAATTTCTACGTTGACACGCTCAATCTCTTGTCTAATTTGGCGAATGCGATCGATGATTTGCTTCTCTGCTTGCCATTGAGCATTGAGGGCATCTTGGCGTTCTTTTAACTCTGCAAGTTCTCTCTCCAGCCGTTCTAAACGCTCTCTGGAAGCACTGTCTGTTTCTTTTTGCAGTGACAGCCGCTCCATTTCCAGTTGCAGAATTTTGCGATCAATTTCGTCTAATTCTTCTGGTTTGGAAGTAATTTCCATTTTTAGTTTAGCCGCAGCTTCATCCACCAAATCAATAGCTTTGTCGGGTAGGAAGCGATCGCTAATATATCTCGCAGACAGAGTAGCTGCTGCAACTAACGCACTATCAGAAATCTTCACACCGTGGTGTAACTCGTAGCGCTCTTTCAAACCGCGCAGAATTGAGATGGTATCTTCCACACTGGGCTGATCGACATACACCTGCTGAAAACGACGTTCCAAAGCCGCATCTTTTTCAATGTACTTGCGGTATTCATCTAGCGTGGTGGCACCAATACAGCGCAGTTCGCCGCGAGCGAGCATCGGCTTGAGCAAGTTGCTAGCATCCATCGATCCTTGCGTTGTACCCGCACCAACTACAGTGTGAATTTCGTCAATAAACAAGACGATTTGTCCCTGTGCTTCTTGGATTTCTTTTAAGACAGCTTTCAGGCGTTCTTCAAATTCTCCCCGGTATTTGGCTCCGGCAATTAACGCACCCATGTCTAAAGCTATTAGTTTGCGATCGCGCAATGATTCCGGGACATCACCACTGACAATGCGCTGCGCTAATCCTTCTACAATTGCTGTTTTACCGACACCGGGTTCACCAATCAGCACGGGATTATTTTTAGTCCGACGAGAAAGGATTTGAATCGTGCGGCGAATTTCTTCATCTCGTCCAATCACTGGGTCGAGTATGCCTTCACGTGCCAATTGGGTTAAATTGCGTCCGTATTTTTCTAGCGCTTCATATTTAACTTCTGGGTTTTGATCTGTCACTTTTTTGACTCCCTCGAATCTGTTGAATGATGTTGCGGAGTTTTTTTTTCATCCAGTCCAAATTCTTGAAACAACCCTTTACCAAAGCGATCGTCTTTGGCAAAGGCAAGTATTAAATGTTCAATAGAAATATATTCATCACCAAACTCTTTGCGGTATTGTTCGGCGCGATCGAGCAGCCTCTCTAAACTGTGTCCGATGTATACCGAACCACTGCTAGCCCCCGATACTTTGGGCTGACGGTTGATGAAGTCGATAGTGCGCTCGTGTAGTTTTTGAACATTTACCCCGGCTTTGTTGAAAATAGAACTGGCGAGTCCTTCCTGTTCCAGTAGCGCTAGCATCAAATGTTCGCTCTCAATCTGCTGATGCTGAAACTGCTTGGCAATTTCGGGAGTACGAACAAGGGCTTCCCAGGCTTTTTCGGTAAATTGCTCGGGATTGGTTGGTTGCATAATCGTGCCCCTTAGCTGAGAAATAAATTATTTTGTTAACGCTCTTAATTACGAATTTTTAATTCAGCACGGTAGGCACGCAGTTGCGCCTTGAGTTGGTCAATTTCAGTTACCATATCTAGCACCATTGCTGCTCCGACCCAATTCAAGTTCAGATCGCGGTGCAACCTTTGAATCTGCACAACGCGAAAGATATCCTGTCGGCGCAGCATGATTCCTACAGGTTCAATTAGTCCCAGGCGGACAAATCGTTCTAGTAATAAAACCGAGGTTTGGGTGAGGTAGGCGGCTTGCTCGAAACTATAGAGGCGATCGCCTGTTTCTGACCACACCACGCAAGACAAACTCAGGTTAGAACTCATAACCGCACCTCCGTTAAGCCTTGACGGGAATTAAAACTACTGACCTGCCGCAATTTTTCATAGCACTCTCTTTCTTGGGGACTCAAATCTTTGGGTGTCACAATTTTTAACCGCACGATCAAAGCGGTACGATTACCTTTTGGATCGCGCCCAGCCCTTGCCACGTAGTCGGAGTGCTTGGCCGGAATCCACACCGGCCGGAATCGTCATCGTTACCTTGCCATCGGGCGTAGGAACATCTATTTGTGCGCCAAGTACAGCTTCCTCTGGGCTGACAGGTACTTCGCAAGCAAGATTGTCGCCCTCAAATTTGAAGAAAGGATGGGGCAATAATTCAATTGTCAGATACAAATCAGCGCGTTGCTGGTTAAAAGGACTCATCTGTCCTTTGCCTTTGACTCGAATGCGGCTTCCCGATTTTACTCCCGGCGGAATGCGAACAGTGATAGTTTCTCCATCAATTTGTAGCCGCTTCTGTGTACCGTGAAACGCTTCAGAAAAAGTGAGAGCGATCGCCGCTTCTGTATCCTGTGCGGGAACATCAGTGAAGCGGACGAAAGGGTCTTCTCCATAGCCAAAGTCGGCGTATCCCCGGAATCCTTCTGGTCTTGTTGTAGTGCGATAATTAGCTGTGCGCTGCCTTGTACGACCGCCACTGCGACCTAACCCTCCCAGCAATTCATCAATGAAATCATTAAAGTTGCCATACTGGCTAAAATCATAACCTTGTGTACCCGCCCCTCTGGGTGGAGGTGTACCCGCCGCAGCCTGTTGCCAGTACTGACCATACTGGTCATACTTCTGGCGTTTTTCTGGGTCAGACAGCACTTCATTAGCTTCGTTAATTTCTTTGAACCGCGCTTCGGCTTGCTTATCGTTAGGATTTAAGTCCGGGTGATATTTCCGTGCCAATTTCCGATAGGCTTTTTTGATATCCTCCGGAGTGGCGTTCTTACTGACACCGAGAATTTGGTAATAATCTTTGAAATCGGTTGCTGCAACCATCAGCACCTCTTGAGATTAACGCGATGGGGGGCAGGGGCATGAGGAAGATGAGGGGTAAGGGGGAAAGGGTAAGGGGAAAAGGGCAAGAAAGTAATATTAATGTAATTTATTATGCCTTTACCCTTTACCCGAATGGCACGAAGAAAAGGTGAAACCTTGTCAGGGCAGGGTGTTGGGGGTAGAGTGTTGGGTGTAGTGTTTCAGATAATTGAATGCAACTGCGTCAAGGAGTTCAACATCTTCTTAATTCCCCACACCCTACACCCCACACCCAAAAGCCAGGAATACCAAGGATTTACGCTTTTCTTAGTGCCATTTCCCTTTACCCTTTAACCTTTTCCCTTTCATTTCTGGCTTCTGCCCTATTTGAGGAATCATCTGGTTTAACGACTTCGGATACTCGGTTGAAGAAACTAGAGAATTGTTCTTGAAGCTTGGCAAATGCGCCTGCTGTGTTCTCACGTGCCTTAACTTGCCGCTCTAGATTTTGAATTGCTTTGTCAAATGCTGCATACTCGCGATCGCCTCTGGCATATCCTAGTTCTTGAGCTAACTTGAGTTGGGCACGAGCATCTTCTAGCAACCTCTGTGCTGCGTCGCGATCCTTCTGTGCTAAAGTAACCGCAGTCACTAGATCGGTATGGGCTTTGATTAGCGGCAGGGGTCGAGCTTGTTCTGTGACCACTAAAGTTGAGAGCGCAAGTTGCAGCACGCCTTTGGCTTCATCAATTTTGCCTTCGTTCAACAACCGAGCTGCCTGCTTGGTAGCATCTGGATATCTCTCTAATGGCAGATTGACGATTGCTGTGCGAATCTCGCTCATCAAGTTGTTCAACAGTTCGCGAGCCGCCGGAAAATCTTCTGCATTTACAGCAGACTTAACTTGTTTGCGAATTCGGTCAACCAAATTAAAATCCTGAGGGGCAAAATCGACGATCGCTACCTGAGCCGCCATCGGAATTAGAGCTAGTTTAGGGTATTGTGCTACTAGAATGTCAATTTTTCCAGTTGCTCGTTCTAGGGCAGCAATTGCTTCTTGAGTCTTTCCCCGCTCAATGGCAGCGATCGCTTTTTTAGTTTCTTCAATTGCGGCGATCGCTTCTCGATCCAGTTTACTTTCAGCCTCAGCTGTTGCCTGTTGCCTCTCCTTTTCAATCTCCTGCTGAAGACTAGTATCAAGCTGATTCAATCTTTCAGGAGATACCGCAGCAGAGCTAACTGCATGAACGGGAGCGATGAATAAAAGCGTGGAGAAAAGAATACCCACTAACAGGACTTGCAGCCTTCTAAAGAATCTGTGATATTGGTTCACGATCATTCTCCTGGTTTGTAAACTTGCTTTGCGCCTGGGATAGATGCCTTTTTCGTCGCGATCAAACATCTGTACCTTTTTGGGTCTAAGGATTATTCAGGTTTTCCCCTACAACGCCACTTGATGCCAGTCGCTACAACGCGCTTAACCCGACGCCAGGTGCTTTATGCCGGGAAACCCTTTCAGCAGTTCCTTCTGGGGGACTCGGGGCCCCCACGAAGTGGGGATTGGGGGAGAACCCCCAAGACCGGACTGCCGACGCTCCTGCGTCGCTACCGCTACGCTAACACCACCGCAGTGGCTCCCCCACACCCCCACACCCTTATACCCTTTCTTTGGTCACAAGCGTGCTGTAGAGAATTGTTGCCGATTTGGAAACCTTATCCAAATCGGTGTTTTGCAAGTTGCCACTGTTGATCGGGGTTACAGCATGGCTAACCCTCACCTTGATAGGTTTAAACCCAATCAAGCATTAGCTGTTTGCTGACTTTGGGTTTGCTGACTTTCATGAGATGGTCTGTTGACTCTGGACACCCGGTTGAAGAAACTAAAGAACTTTTCCCGGAGTTTGGCAAATGGACTTTCTGTTTTCTCCTTTGCCCTGATTTGCCGCTCAATGTCTCTGATTGCCCGGTCAAGTTCTTTGTACTCGGGATCGCGTCTAGCATAGCCCAGTTCTCTCGCCAGCTTGAGTTGGGTGCGAGCATCTTCCAGCAACCGCAGTACTTGGTCCCGATTTTGCTGGTCCTGATTCTGTTGATCCTGTCCCTGAGCGGCTAAAGCCATTGCAGCAGCTAGTTCAGTAAGGGCATTAATCAGTGGAATGGGTCGAGATTGTTCTGTCACCACCAGAGTTGAGAGTGCCAGTTGCATTACCGCTCTGGCTTCATCGTTTCTCCCTTGATGCAACAATCGGGCGGACTCCTTCATGGCATCAGGATACGTCTCAAGTGGCAGATTGACGGTTGATGTGCGAATCTCGCTCACTAGGTTGTGCAACAGTGCACGCCCAGTCGGAAAATCTTCCTCATTCACAGCCCTCTTAGCTTCATCGCGAATTGGCTCAATCAAATCAAAATCCCGAGGGGCAAGATCGATAATGGTTATCTGAGTTGACACAGGAACCAGAGCCAGTTCAGGGTAGCGTGCCAGGAGAATATCAAGTTTTCCAGTTGCCCGTTCCAGAGCTTGAAGTGCTTCTTGAGTATTTCCCTGGTCAATGGCGTTGATTGCATTGCGAGTTTCTTCGAGCGCGGCGATTGCGTCCTGATCTAGGGAACTTTGAGCCTCATTCGTTGCCTTTTGCCTCTCCTGTTCAATCTCCTGCTGAGATTGAGGATTGGGCTGATTCAATGTCGTAGAGTTCATAATCTTCTCCTTGTTTGTTAATTTGTTTTGGGTTTGGAATAGGTGTTTTTTTCATCGCGATCAAACAATTGTTCGATCTACTTCTAAGCCTTCACTAGCCCATTAGTTTTTCCTTTGGTCTTGTACCAGAGGCTTCTCCCCTGCTCCACTCGGACTGCTCCCTTGCCTCTTCGTTGATTGCAGGCGAGCTACAGCATTGGAAGCACGTGGGGACGGGGACCGGGCGGGAAAGCTTTATCGATCCGATCGAGCTCGGCTTCGGTCAACTGGAGATCCCCAGCCCCGGCGTTTTCGGCTGCGTGATCGGGGCTAGAGGCCTTGGGGATTGCGAAGAGCGAGGGCCGCCGCACTAGGAACCAAAGCGCAACCTGGCGAGGGGTCGCGTTGTGCGCGGCGGCGATTTCCTGCAGCACGCGGCCTCCCGTCGTGTGCGGATCTGGGAAGTGCCCGTGACCGAACGGGCTGTAGGCGACCACAGCGACGCCATGCTTCTCACACCAAGGAATCACGGCATGCTCGATCGCGCGCTCTTTCAAATGGTAAAGAACCTGGTTGCAGACGAAACGACCCTCGTCGGCGATCGCCCGGGCCTCTTCAAGGTCGGGCAGATCGAAGTTGCTCACTCCCCAGGAGAGAATCTTCCCCTCGTGCTGAAGCTGCTCGAAGGCGGCAATTGTGTCCTCCAACGGGTGCTGACTGCGCCAGTGCAAGAGGTAGCAGTCCAGTCGATCAGTTTTGAGGCGAGCAAGCGACTTCTCGCAAGCCGCCATCGTCCCGCGCCGAGAGGCATTCTCGGGAAGTACCTTGGAGACCAGGAAGACCTCATCGCGTCGCCCGAAGATCGCCTCGGCGACCACTTCCTCGGCGATGCCGTACATCTCGGCGGTATCAATATGGGTCATGCCGAGATCGAGACCTCGACGCAGCGTGGCGATTGCGGAGGCGCGATCGCAGCGATCGATGTACCAAGTCCCTTGACCGATCACCGCGACCTCACGCTTTGTGGAACCAAACCGACGCTGTTCCATGCTTGTTCTCCTGATTAGATTCTTTTCTTTTGCAAGTTAGCAATTACACTTCGTGTACACTACGCGATTACACTCTGTGTACGCTGCGCGAACGCGCCGATGCGATCCTCACTCTCCATCCTCAGGCTCGTTCCTGATGTCGGTCAGGCTTAGGGCGAGATCGTGATCCGGTTTTCCACTGAGGTGATTCCTGGTGCCGACCACGCTGCCCGCTCCGCCTCTTGCTTCTCAGCCCAGGAGCGCACCGCCCCCCTCAGGATGACCTTGCTCCCCTCCACCTCGACCGTGATCCGCAGCGCGTCGGTCTCCGCGCTGCGCACCAGCGCCTGCTCAATTTTCTGCTTGAGTTCCGACGGCGACACGCGGGGCTTGATGGTGAGCAAGTTGGTCACCCCCTTGACGCCTTTCAGGCGGCGGACAACCCGCTCGGCATCGCGCTTCTGGTACTCCCACTCGACCACACCCCTGAGCGTGACCCAGCCCTTGGAGACCGTGACGTCGAGATTATCGATGGACACGCCGGCATCCCACTCCAGCGCATGAATGGCGGCTGCGGCAATGTCGGCGTCAGTGCGCTCGGCAGAGACCGGCAGCCGAACCTCGATGTCGTTGGCCACAGCCAGTACGCCACGGACGCGGTGGGCAGCTTCTTCGGCAGCCCAGCGCTTGTAAAAGGAATCGACCCAGCCTGTGAGCGTAACAACACCGTTTTTGACGGCCACGCCGATTTCGGTAGACTGGACGCGGGGATCCCACTTCAACTCATTCAGCACATCCTTTTGGATTTCCTCGTCAGTTCGGGTTGCGGTTGCAGTTGTCATGGTTGTTTCTCCTTTGAGCTACCTCTGGAAATTTACGATCTGACTTTAGACCTGGAATAAGTGCCTTTTTCGTCGCGATCGAACACCTGTTTGACCCGATCCCAAGCCTTCGTCAAGGCATTATCTTTTCCATTGGCTTCTCTGAACGACCGATTGTAGGTATCAACAAAAGTTTTTTGTGCGTCGTCCGACAGATTTGCTCTAATTTCTGGTGAAATCTGCTCATTATCTGCCAGTTCACCTTTTGGTTGACGGGGAATCTTCATGTCAGTGATAGCGACTTCTTCCGCACCCGCACTTTCTAACAGTGAGACAACTTCGTCTGCTTGTTCTTGTGGAACTTCCGCGACCAGTAAAAACTCACCTGCTTTCAGGCGTGTTTCGTAAATAGTAGCTTTGTCCTCCGGCATACCCATTGCGATTAAGGCAGATCCAATGCCTGCTCCCAAGGAACCATATAAAGCACCGCCTGCCGCTCCTAATAATGCTGCTCCCAAAGGGCCTGCTGCTACTACAGTTCCCAAAAAGGGAATGAACAACACACCCACACCCGTAAGTAAAGCCAACAAAGAACCAAACAGCGATCCGAAAATCGCTCCGGTGGCGAGTCCATCCAAGATCACATCTTGTTTAGTCACAAATCCGGAGATACGAGTTTCGGCGTGGAAGTCGCGACCAATAATCGAAATGTTATCTTTGGGAACGCTGCGATCAATTAGACGCTCAACCACTTCTTGCATCTTCTTCTCATCTTTGAAGATAGCAGAGACACTTTTGAGGGCGGTTTTTTCAGATGTAGAAGTCATAAAAATTACTCCAAATTAAAAAACTAGATAACATCACGAAATGTGGCGCAGATTTAAGGACGCGGGGATAGGAAGAGAGTATTTGATAATTTCACTGCGTCACCCTCTGGGTGACGCACGCAGGCTCGCTAAAGCAGTTCCTTTAACTCTGGGAACCAAAGCAACGGACTGTTCACTGCGTCTTGTTACTTTTGTTCCACAAAGTCTGCATCGATGACATCTTCACCGCCGCCTTGACGGTCTGTAGAAGTACCACCGTTTGGAGATGCACCTGCTTGTGAGTAGACCGCAGTGCCGATTTGCATCAGGGCTTGTTGAATTTCGTTGGTGAGGGACTTCATGCGATCGATGTTGTTCTGCTCAATTGCCTGACGCAAGTCTCGAATTAAGCCTTCCACGCGGGACTTGTCTGCTGGTGGCACTTTGTCGCCCAAATCCTGAAGTTGTTTCTCGGCTTGATAGGCAACAGAATCTGCCATGTTTTTGGTATCAATTTGTTCGCGCCGCCTACGGTCTTCTTCCGCATTGCGATCGGCTTCTTTCACCATCCGCTCGACTTCAGATTTATCGAGGGTAGACGCACCTGTGATGCTAATAGACTGTTCTTTACCTGTGGCTTTTTCTCTGGCAGTTGCTGACAGAATCCCGTTAGCATCAATGTCAAAGGTAACTTCGATCTGTGGCATACCTCTGGGAGCTGGAGGAATCCCATCTAGTCGGAAGGTTCCCAGGCTCTTGTTGTCGGATGCCATTTCGCGTTCGCCTTGCAGAACATGGATTTCTACGTTCGTTTGTGCATCAGCCGCCGTTGAGAACACCTCAGACTTCTTCACTGGGACAGTGGTATTGCGCGGAATAATCTTGGTCGTCACACCACCTAGAGTTTCAACACCCAGCGACAACGGCGTGACATCTAGGAGCAGTACGTCTTTTACCTCACCCCCAAGCACACCCGCCTGAATCGCTGCACCCACTGCTACGACTTCATCCGGGTTGACACCCTGGTGTGGGTCTTTGCCTATTATCTGCCGTACCAGTTGCTGGACAGCCGGCATTCGAGTTGCACCACCCACTAGGATTACTTCGTCAATATCTGCGGGACTCAGTTTAGCATCGCGCAGAGCTTGTTCGACAGGAATGCGGCTACGATCGAACAAGTCGGCGCACATTTGCTCGAACTGTACCCGCGTTAAGGTCATATCTAGATGTTTCGGGCCTTCCGGGGTTGCGGTAATAAAAGGTAAGTTAATATTCGTCTGTGTTGCGCTTGACAGTTCAATTTTGGCTTTTTCTGCTGCTTCGGTGAGGCGTTGCAGGGCTTGTTTGTCTTTACGGAGGTCGATGCCTTCGTTACGCTGGAATTCGGTTGCTAGCCAGTCTACGATTCTCTTATCAAAGTCATCACCGCCCAAGTGGGTGTCGCCACTGGTAGCTTTCACTTCAAACACACCATCACCCACTTCTAGGATAGACACATCAAACGTCCCACCGCCTAAGTCAAATACCAAGATAGTTTCGTTAGTTTTCTTGTCAAGTCCGTAAGCGAGGGCAGCAGCCGTTGGCTCGTTGATAATTCGCAGAACTTCAATCCCGGCAATTCTACCGGCATCTTTGGTGGCCTGCCTCTGAGAGTCATTGAAATAGGCAGGGGTGGTAATTACCGCTTGCCTCACTGGTTCCCCCAGATATGTGCTGGCATCATCTATCAGCTTGCGGACTACCTCAGCCGAGATTTCTTCGGGTGAAAATTCTTTGTTCAGAGCGGGACAGTGTAGCTTGACATTGCCATTACTGTCACGTACCACTTTGTAAGTAACTTGTTTTGCCTCTTGGGTGACTTCATCATACCTGCGCCCGATGAACCGCTTCACAGAATAAAAGGTGTTTTCTGGGTTCATTACACCCTGGCGCTTGGCAATTTGCCCGACAAGTTTTTCGCCTTTCTTGGTGTAGGCAACCACAGACGGAGTTGTGCGACCGCCTTCTGTGTTCGGAATGACGACGGGTTGTCCGCCCTCTATTACAGCTATACAGGAGTTGGTAGTTCCTAAATCAATACCAACGATTTTTGCCATCGTTAGCAACCTCCTTCAAAGATTGAGATAAAAAATTGAGAGTTTGGATTCAGGACAAGTTGAATAAATGGTATTAAGAAGGCAGAGGGCAGAACGGGAATCCCCATAAATAAATTTAGGGGGATTTAACAACGGCTTCTGAAAGTAAGGATTTCCCGACTTGAGCAAACTGGCGTGGGCTTGTGACCTTTTGGCAGAGGGAAGAATCTATCCTTGAACCTTCTGCCCTCTGGCTCCTTAGCACTCAGGATTCGGCTGCGTTTTGAATCGCGGCTAACAATGAGCGGAGGTCGTAAGAGCCATCGTGGCGCACACCGTTGATGAAAAAAGTCGGCGTGCCGTTGACCCCGCTCTGGATTCCGCTGAGTAAGTCTTCGCGTATCTTGGCTACGTGGGCGTGCTCGGCGAGTTCGTGACTAAACCGAGGCACATCAAGACCGAGGTTAGCGGCATATTTTATTAGATGTTTGCGATCGAGCGCCTGTTGATGTTCAAAGAGATGGTTGTGCATCTCCCAGAACTTACCTTGCGCCCCGGCTGCCTCTGCTGCTTCTGCTGCCTGCTCGGCGTGGGGATGCACGCTAGTTAACGGGAAGTGGCGGTAGACAAAGCGCATGAGATCCCCGGTCAACTGCTGTAGTTCTTTGACGATGAAATGGGCACGACCGCAATAGGGACACTCATAGTCGCCGTATTTCACGAGGGTGACGGGTGCGTTTTTTGTCCCTCGGATATGGTCGCGTTCGCTAACTGGGAGGCTAAGTTCGCCCATTGCTGTTGTGATCATGTTGTCACCTCCTGCTCTTAAGGGAGTGCTTTGGAAAACATTGCGTCACTGCCCTTGCCCGTTGCCCCTGTGCCCGTCACCTAAGTTTACTTTCACAACCTTGTTCCTATCTTCTTCAGCCTTGGGCAGCCTCAGCTTGAGAATGCCATCTTTGTATTCTGCTTGCACCTGATCGTGCTGGACACGGGTAGGCAACGGAATTACGCGCTGGAACCTGCCATAGCGAAATTCGGTGCGGGTGATGCCTCTTTCTTCCGTTTTGATTTCTGACTTGCGCTCACCGGAAATAGATACTGCCTCTGGCGATACCTGCACATCTAGGTCTTCAGCGTCTACACCAGGAACTTCTACCTTGAGATGAACTGCATCACGGGTTTCTTCTATCTCAGCAGAGGGAATAAAGGCAATGCCTTCCTCTCCTCTACGACCTGTCGGTGCTATGTCATCAAACAAGCGGTTTAACTGCCGCTGCAAACTTTCAACTTCTCGGAAAGGTTCCCAACGAACGAGTGCCATAATTTTAAGTCTCCTGATCATCTATACTTGTTAAGTCTTCTGATGATCTATATTTGGGTGTTTAGAATTCTGCATTAGACTGGGTTTTGTCAGTCGCTGAAACAGCGTTGCTCTCATGCCAGTGCTGAACTCTGTTTACACTATAAAAAAGAAATCTAAGGACTTTCTGAGGAAATTATGATGATTGGGGATTGGGACAAGGCAAAATTGTAAGGGGAAAAACAAATCACTTCCCTTTAACCTTTCTTAGTCACGCCAGTTCGCTCAACGGGGGAAACTCTCCGAAGTTGCTCCACTTGGTGAGGAAGTTCAAGTCTTGGATGCCACATCCTCCACGATCGCCAGGACATCTTTTTCAGACAACAACACGTATTCTTCGCTACCGAGTTTAATGTCGGTTCCGGCATATCTGGAATAGAGAACTCGCTCGCCAATTTTCACTTCCATTGGCTGACGAGATCCATCCTCATTACGCTTCCCCGGGCCGACTTGCACCACTTCTCCAATCTGTGGCTTTTCTTTGGCGGTGTCGGGCAATAAAATTCCCCCAGCAGTTTTTTCTTTCGCTTGCGCGACCTTAATAAAGATGCGTAGGCGTAGCCCGTCGTAGACATTGCCCAATGGTTTTACTGTCGAAATACTCAGCGATACGGCTGCCATAGGCTATTTGAGAGGGCAGGAGGCAGTAGGTACATTAGTGAGTGGGCTTTAAACCCACAACTAAAGTTTTTGTCATCTTTCTTCTGTACCCCGCAGTATGTCTCCTACCTTTTTTGTCAAAAATATTGATTGGTACTGCTCAGTGCTTATTACCTTAACCAAAAAATCCAAGGACTTTTTGAGGAAATCATGGAAGTTGCAAAACAGTTGTATGGCAAAAACCGGGCGTGCAAGAATTTCTGTTGAGGTTCAGCTTAATTGAGTACGATGGTGGAATGTACTGAATAGTTGCAGAGATCGGCTGAGTTGCAAAGCACCGCAAATGTGATTTGCTGCTGTAGACTCAGTAAATAGATGGAACGGCATCGAAAAATGGGCGGGGGCTACTTCCGCTTTTTTGTCAAATACCAAGATTAACAATGGTTAAGCGCCTAAATATGCCTTCCTGGAAACTGCGATCGCCATTGAAAGCAAGCGTTAAGCTGTTTTAGGACTTACGCCTCTAGTTGATCCCACTGTTGTGCAACGCCAAATTTTTCACCTTCTCTGTCGTTTAACTGCATAACCGTAAGGCACAGGCCAATTAGGTTCTTCATCCAAGCTACAACGGGCATAAATCGACCAGTATGGATTGCGGAGTAATTCTCGACCGATGAGAACCAAATCTGCACACCCACGAGTAATTATTTGGTCGGCATACTCAGCCTCATTTATCAGCCCCACAGATCCTGTCATGATCCCAGCCTCTTCTCGGATTTTGGCAGCAAAAGGGACTTGATAGCCTTTCTCCACAGGAATTCTGGCATGGGGTACTAAACCTCCTGTTGAAACATCGATCAAATCAACGCCTAGAGTCTTTAGTTCACGGGACAATATGATTGATTGCTGGAGATCCCAACCTCCTTCTACCCAGTCGGTAGCGGAGATGCGTACAAAAAAGTGGCATCCCGTTGGGCAAAACATTTCGTACTCGCCTTACTACCTCCAGTAATAAACGCATTCGGTTCTCCAACGAACCGCCGTAACGATCTGTTCGGCGATTACTGAGTGGTGAAAGAAAAGAATGCAATAAGTATCCATGTGCTGCGTGGATTTCAATAATTTGAAAACCTACTTGCAGGGCACGCTGCGCTGCTGCAACGAACGCGAAGATCGCTTCTTGAATACCACACTCATCGAGGGATATCGGTACAGGAGCGTTCTCTTGAAAAGGAATTGGGCTAGGTGCGACAGGCTGCCAACCTCCTTGTTCAGGTGTCAGTGGCGTACCGCCCAACCAAGGAACATTGCAACTTGCCTTCCTTCCAGCATGGGCTAATTGAATCCCTGTAACAGATCCCTGTTGGCGAAGGAAGCGCACAATGCGAGTTAGTGGCTCGATTTGCTTGTCGTCCCAAAGCCCAAGGTCGCCAGGTGTAATCCGTCCTTGGGGTGTTACGGCTGTCGCTTCAACCATAATCAGACCAGTTCCTCCCACAGCCCGACTCCCTAAGTGGACGAAGTGCCAATCGTTAGCAAATCCATTCTCTGCTGAGTATTGACACATTGGTGACATCGCCACGCGACTTGGCAAGGTGATATCTCGAATTATTAGTGGAGTAAACAAATCCACTTCGGGTATTTCCGAGTCGTGCAGACTCCTTGATTGACAGCCTTGATAACCTGGGGTTTTTAATTCGGTCTGGGCTGGAGATGATGACAAAGTTGTTATGTTCTGTGTAGTCATGATTTGATTTTTCGGTGCTTTATGAACTCACACTTAACGTTTGACTTTCAACTTTTTTTTGGCAGACTGATAGGTGGAAACTGGTATTTATGAATCTTGACGATCGTGTTCTCAAAGGAGTCTCTGCTGATTTGCGATCGCCTAGGTTGGGGCATAGCCCATCGCATCTTTGTGAGCATATTCTCCCAAAATTCCCGCTTGTTGTGAATCAAGCTCACTGAACGCAGCAAAGCGACCATATAAGATTAAAACATCACCGGGACGGACATAGGTAGAACCTTGCGGTGCGCCGATGTATGACCCAGCCTAAATTAGAGTGGCATGTTGGCTCCCACCCAGTTCCATAACATAGACATTGTTTGCTGAACTTGAACACTAACGCTAGTTGGTAAATCTAAGGAAAATCTGAGGAGATGCTGGGAGGCAGAAGGTAGGAGGTAGTCCAGGGGGAACGCATCTTATTTCCTAGAGCCGTTAAAAATCAGGTTGTATAAATTATAGCTATTGAAGCAGCTTAATAGTTACTTGAGACAGATGGTTATTTATTAAACAATTCAATAATATGACTTCAAAACAAATTTGATGTTATCCATGACTACAACCGTTACTCAAATGAAATGTGCTTGTCCATCTTGCCTATGCGTTGTTTCTCTGACTGATGCTGTCATCAAAGATGGTAAAGCTTACTGTGGAGAAGAATGTGCCAATAATCATCCCAATGGGCAAGGCTGTGGTCACACAGGCTGTGATTGTCAATCCAATTCGCTTTTTCCCATTCACAATTCGCAGTTACAATCAGTGGTAGCTTGAACTCACGACCTAGAAGCACCACTGAATCAAAAATTCAGTGGATAATTTTAATGCACTCACGCTCTTTCTGGGGTTCAAAAAGCGTGACAAGACATAGTGAACCGGACGCTTACCTAATGATTAAGTACACAATCATGAAGCAGAGCATCTTTTACTACTGATAGGTCAGTAGAAATGAAAACCGATAAATTTTATCAGGTCACTGTCGGGTTAGTTACAGCTTGCAGTGGGGCAAAGTCTGAGTAAACTTCAGTGGGCAGACAACGCAAGATAATCATCAGTAAGTCAGCTTTAACTTGAGGCGTGGAGAAATCCACAATTCGCCGGAACTTGGTCATAGTAAGGACTGTAGCCACCTCAGCTATGTGATTTAAGGCATCTTCAGGCGATGATTCGGCTTCGTCAATCAGCGTCGGGAAGTATTCACGGGCAAACCACCTTTCCTCATCGCTCAAGTCTGTGAGATTTTTATTACTACCGCTATGAAGACTATCTAATACTCACCGTTCGCGTAATAGAGAATGAATTTGATGAAATAGGGGATATGTGAAGAAGCAAGCTTTCCGAAAACAGGCACTCGCCAAGCCTTGTCCCAGCAAAAAACTTGTTGTGAAGTAACTTTAGGTGGTAAGAGTGAAAAATGGCACACATACCCCAACGAATAATTTCAGAACGAATCGATGATGTTGTTCTGCTGCTAGAGGTGATGAAAAAAATGGGACTGCCGGAAATTTAGTTCGGCGAAGGCTTCTATAATTGCGATTTGAGACATGGGAGAGATGCATTAATGAGTAAACTTGAAAACCAATACCAACTCTTCAAGTACAGTATAGGAAGATATCACGTCTCATTAGGATTATGCCAACCGCCATCTGGGGGAATCATGTGATCCGCTAAAGGAGGCCCCCAGGTATGAGGTGCGTATTCGTAAACAGGGGTTGCTCGATCTAGGATAGGAGCAACAATTTGCCACTGTGCTTCTACTTCATCCTGGCGAGCAAATAACATGGAGTCGCCTTTCATGGCATCTTCAAAAAGCCGCTCGTAGGGATTCATCTCATTGCTATGCTCGACTTGAGCGACTAGTCCGACTTCGCTACCCACCATTCCGTCGCCTGGGGTTTTAGAGCGAATGCCGATCGCAGTCAGCACATTTGGACTAAGACGAAAGTAGAAATAATTTGCTAATCCAAAGGCACGCTCGCCAAAAACATCCTGCGGCGGACGCTTGAGCCTGACCACAACTTCAGTAGTTGTACTCGGTAAACATTTGCCTGCACGAATGTAAATTGGAACGCTAGCCCAGCGCCAAGTATCAATGTTGAGCTTAACCGCCGCGAAGGTTTCGACCTTGGAATCAGGAGCTACACCAGGTTCCTGGCGATAGCCCTTGTACTGCCCGCGCACTACATTTGAGGGTTCGATTGGATCTATGGATTTGAGCAATCGCGCTCTTTCATCTCGGATGGCTTCATGCTGCTCGTTGATGGGCGGATCCATCATTAAACACGCCGTCACCTGAAGTAGATGATTTTGCACCACATCCCGAATAGCGCCTGTCTCTTCATAAAACTGTCCCCGTCCATCTATGCCAAATTTTTCAGCCATCGTGATTTGGATGCTGGCAATACTGACGCGATGCCAAATAGGTTCGAGTAATGAATTGGCGAAGCGAGTGTAGAGAAGGTTTTGGACTGGTTCTTTTCCCAAGTAATGGTCAATCCGAAAAATATGACTTTCGGGAAAGACAGAGTGCAGAATGCAGTTCAGTATTCTAGCCGATTCTAGATCGCGTCCAAAGGGTTTTTCTACCATAACGCGACCATTCTTTACACAACTTGATTGACCTAACCCTTCGACAACCGTCGCAAACAAACTGGGAGGAATGGCTAAGTAATACAGAGGAGCTTCAGCTATTTGGAGTACCTGGCATAATTTATCATAGGTGGCGCGATCGCTATAATCACCAAAAATATAGTAAAGTAATGAACACAGTTTCTGGAAAGCTGCCTCATCAACGCCTACCTGTTCCTCCAGGCTCTTACGCACATAAGATTGTAATTGTTCGATGCTCCAATCTCGCCTACCCACTCCAATAATTGGAATGTCAAAATGACCGCGCTGAATCATCGCCTGTAAGGCAGGAAAGATTTTTTTGTAGGCTAAATCACTTGTGATCCCAAAAAATACCAGGGCATCAGAGAGTAAAGCTGCCATGATTAACCTCCATATCGACGCGGACAGAGGAAGCAGGAGAGCAGGGGGGTAGAAGGGCACAGAGGAAAAAAGCTGATTAAAATCCCCGTGTCCCCGTGTCATTTTTCCAAATGCCCACCAAACTCGTAGCGCAACGCAGAGATGAGTTTATTTGCAAATTCTGATTGACCGCGAGAGCTAAATCGTGTGTAAAGAGCTGTACTAAGGACGGGAGTTGGAACTGCTTCTTCAATGGCTGCCATTAGTGTCCATCGACCTTCTCCAGAGTCGGATACGCGTCCCCCAAAGTCGGTTAAGTCGGGATCTTTGACGAGCGCCATAGCTATTAAATCAAGTAACCAAGAGCTAATCACGCTGCCCCTGCGCCATACCTCTGCTATATCTGCAAGATTAAAGTCGTATTGGTAAAATTCAGGATTTCGTAAGGGAGCCGTTTCTGCATCGACTTGATGCAATTGTTTCCCAATATTAGCATGGTGAAGAATGTTCAACCCTTCGGCATAAGCTGCCATGATGCCGTATTCAATGCCGTTGTGAACCATTTTGACAAAGTGCCCTGCACCGTGAGAGCCACAATGCAAATAGCCCTGTTCAGCTGTTCCCCCCATTAACTCACGACCAGGGGTGCGCGGTGCAGCTGATACACCAGGAGCCAGCGCTGCAAAGATGGGGTCAAGATATTTCACCACCGCCAATGCACCACCAATCATGAGACAGTAGCCGCGTTCTGCCCCCCAAATGCCACCGCTAGTTCCACAATCAATGTATTCAATTCCTTTGACTTTTAATTGATCTGCACGACGAATATCATCAATGTAGTAAGAATTGCCACCATCAATGATAATGTCGTCAGCGTCTAGAAACGGGATGAGAGTCTGTAGGGTAGCATCTACTGTCGCGGCGGGTAGCATCAGCCAGACGGTGCGGGGTGGCGTGAGTGCTTCGATGAGTTCAACGAATGATGTTACACCACGAGCGATCGCTCCTTCCTGAACCAGCACCTCTGCTTTTTGTGGCTGACGAGTGTAGCCAATGACGGTATGTCCAGCCTGGGTTAAACGGTGTGCCATGTTAGCTCCCATTCGTCCTAGTCCTATCATTCCCAGTTCCATAACATGCCCTGTATTCAAGTGAGAAAAATTGGGAGTATCCATCCCGCAATAGCGCCAGTACCGCAGATGGCTGTTAGAATTGAAAAAACTTCAGTTCGGCTAAACTCTATTAACAACAAATGTTCGACAGACTGGTCTAATGCCATATCCAGGGTAAAAATGCCAATCCAGAATAGAGCGATCGCTATTGCCCAGCCCAATAATCCGCTTGATATCGATGCTCCAGTTAGAATCCATGCAGAACCGAATGTGAGAGATAACAATCCCGCCCAGACGGGAAAGCCAGTGAGTATGCAGGCACGGACTGTGGCAATTGCCAAAATGAACATCGGTATTGCAATCGTCGAGAAATGGCGATCGAGCCAGAGAGTCCATCCCAATCCTCCAAATCCCAGCATTAGCACCGTCAGCCAAACTAGACTATAGAGAAAATGTTTCCAATAAAATTCTTTTGATTCTGGTCGGTTATGGTCTTGTTCAAATGTGGTTACAATTTTGTTAACCATAGGTCTTATACCTCTCTACAAAGACGAATCAGTTAACCAAGCCTGAATCTAGGATTTGTCCAATTTTTCCCATTTCCTTATCTTCTTAACGAATCTGCCCTAACGTTAGTTGGCAAATCTAAGGAAAATCTGAGCAGATACTGATACTAAATTGCGTTTAGAAACACTTATCTCTGCTTTTACAAAAGCATTGCTCTTTAAACGTCCTCATTTTTTGCTTAGATTATGTCGCTACAATTCCCATGTTGATCTAGTAATTAGCTCATGCTGCAAGAGGAACCCTAGGGAGTGAGATCATGACTAAACCGATTCAAATTCTGTTACAGACAACAATTCCCACCAATGAAGATGATTGGTCTATTGGGCGATTTTCTTTGCTAAAGGACTATTTAGCTTCGTTGAAAAGTGACACTGGGGAACCCCTGTACCAGGTAACAGCAAGGGATCGAGAAAATACTGCTGAAAAAAACGATCCAGTTTTAAGTACGCTGGATAATTCAGATTTTGATGAACTGTGGCTGTTTGCTGTGGATGTAGGGGATGGCATAACTCCAAAAGAGTGTCAGAGCATCAGTGCCTTCCGTCAGCGCGGCGGCGGTTTATTGGTCAGCCGTGACCATCAAGATGTAGGTTGTTCGGTTTGCAATCTTGGTGGTGTCGGCGCAGCCCATTACTTTCACAGTAAGAATCCCGATCCCGATCCCTCGCACCACTACCCTGATGACATCTACACTAAGTATATTTCCTGGCCCAACTTCCATTCTGGGTTAAATGGTGACTATGAGAAAATTACTTTCATAGAACCCATTCATGACTTACTCAAGAATCCTACATCACCTTCTGAGGAGATTGAATTCTTTCCGGCTCATCCCCATGAAGGAGCCGTAGGTGTGCCTGCAAACGAGAAGAATGCACGAGTAATTGCCTTGGGTACAAGCTCAGTCTCCGGTCGGGACTTCAACTTAGTAGTTGCTTTTGAAAGTACCCAGGATGAACAAGGAAATATTTTAGGACGTGCGATCGCTGAATCAAGCTTCCACCATTTCGCCGACTACAATTGGGATGTTGATATGGGCGCACCTAGCTTTGTAACCGAACCCCCTGGAGATGGGATGAAGCAAAACCCACAAGCCCTTGAACATATTAAAGCCTATGTGCGAAACTTAGCCCTCTGGCTGGCTCCTACCTCAAGTTAAAGGAAAGTCTCCCATCCTTAAAGACTATGAGTAAACAGCCTTTATCAAACCTTTTTCGATATGTCTTAATTACGAATTACATTAGCGTAGCGGTAGCAAGCCCGCGTTCGCTTTTAGCATCTCGTAGAGAGCGTCATTACGAATTATAAATTAGTATCACTTCCTGCCTGAGGTCATTCTGCAATCCATCCGATGGTATTGTCTCTATGCCTTCAGTTATCGAGAACTGGAAGAGATGATGCAAGAGACAATAATAGGCTTGGCTCTAGTTACGATTGGTGTAGTCATCTCTTGCCGGGGCTTGAAAACTATCTCTGACGACGCGTGGCGCGTTTTAGTAGTAGTCATCGGGCTGATCTGCATCATTTTGGGAGTTGCTATCAGTCATTGGATTGTCAAACTGTTGCTCTTCATACTTTTGCTGATGCTAAATGTTGATCCAAACGGGCGTGGAACTAGCGAAGACACTGTTGGCGAAACATTGCTTAACAATTTTGGCAAGTAATATTGCACAAAAGAGCCATAACTTCGCCTTTGTATAGCAATGGAGAAATTTTGGTCGCTAAGGAAATTGGTGGTGTTGAAAGCCAGGCATAACAAGCATTTCAACAATTAGTATCAATTCAGCCTACTCTGATATTTGAAGGGTTTAACTGTCCCACTTTTGACTAAAAATGGGACAGTAGAGTTGTCCTAGCTTGATTTTGCGTTGATACAGCTTGCTCACTGTAGTCGCCCCAATCATCGAAAATGGGACAGTTGCTCTTAGCGACCATTTTTTCTTTGCTGCTATACAAGCGTTCTTTTTGCAAGATATTAAATAATTTTGAAAGATGAAATATTAAATCCTTTACTGATAACTCACCGTTCGCGTAATCCAAATAGGAAATAATTAATTCCCGAAAAGTACTTGAAAGTATTGCTATGTCTAGCTTTGATATTTTAAACTGGGGGATAAGTCTCTTGCATACCAACTTTCACAAAACATATTGTCAGGAATCTAGATTTGTTGAGAGCGATCGCAGTATTGATTGTCTAAGTCTCCAAAGTCTAGATATCCCAATGCTTAATGCGTTTCATTCATGTATGACAAAGCTTTTAGCCATTTGGCTCAATTCTTTATTTCCTGAATCGATTACGCGAACAGTGAGTGATAAGTCTCTTTACATATATACATATGTAAAGGAAGACTCATAAATTTTTTTGTTAACTGTTAAAAATAGGAAAGATGGCTGTGATTTTGAAATCCTACCTATATTTAGAGTATGCGTTTATCTCAAAACACTACTCCAGCAGCCACAGAAACGGAAGTTTTGATTACAGAGGAACTAGCTGGTCGTCCAACAAGACAGGCAGACTTAGCTGATGAAAACCAAGCCCTCCACACACTATCCCAACACCTGAGTGATGAACCGCAATTACTACTCAAAACTCTAGTGCGGATTGGACTGGAATTATGTCAAGCTGATTCAGCCGGAATTAGCTTACTGGAAACACAATCCAATGGCGAATCTAGATTTCGCTGGGTAGCAATTGCAGGCGCATTGGAGTTTTTAGAACAAACCACGACTCCCGGTAATTTTAGTCCCTGTGGCACGACACTTTCTGCTAAACAAGTACAACTTTATACTTATCCAGAACGCTATTTTACTTACTTACATCATCCACTGTTCCCGATTGTTGAGGGATTGCTAATTCCGCTATACATCAATAATCAACCATTAGGCACTCTTTGGATTGTGTCCCATCAGGAAACACGACGCTTTGATGGTGAGGATCATCGGCTGATGAGCCGTTTAGCAGGTTTTAGTGCTTCTGCTCTGCAAAGTCTTAATTATTGGCATCAAAAGGCAGAGAATGCTGTACGTCAAGAGCAAGCAATTCGTGCAAAGCTCAATTACACTCAAGCTCAGTTTGAGGCACTGGTAGCAAATGTGCCTGGGATAGTATATCGTTACTCACCCTGCCCAGATCATCCTTATCGATTTACTTTTTTCAGTTCCGGCTGTTATGAACTATTGGAATTGGAGGCACAAACAATTGTTCAAGACGGCAATGCCTTTGTGCAATTAATTCATCCAGAAGATGTAGACTCGTTTAAATCTTCAGTCACTCATGCTGTAGAGAATTTTTTACCCTGGCGGTGGGAAGGACGGATTATTACTCCATCAGGTAAACTCAAATGGATTGTTGGTAGTTCCCGTGCCGTGCCAACGACAGAAGGCAACGCATGGGATGGGATACTGATAGATATTACAAATCATAAACTGGCAGAAGCAGAGTTACGCCAATCACGAGAAGAAGCCCAAGCCGCAAACCGAGTAAAAGATGAGTTTTTAGCGGTGCTTTCACATGAGTTACGCTCACCGCTAAATCCGATCTTAGGTTGGTCTAGTCTTCTTTTAAAACGCAAGCTCTCTGAAGCTAAGATAGAAGAAGGACTGGCAACTATTCACCGCAATGCTCAATTGCAATCAGAACTGATAGAAGATTTGTTGGATGTTTCACGCATTTTGCGAGGCAAACTTAACCTGAATTGCAGTCCGGTAGACCTTACAGCTACGATTATGGGGGCAATGGAAACGGTACAGCTGGCAGCCCAAGCCAAGTCAATCACTCTGCAAGCAGCACTTGAACCAAATATTGGTCAGGTTAGAGGTGATGCAACTCGTTTGCAACAGGTGATTTGGAATCTGCTCTCCAACGCCGTCAAATTTACCCCTCCGGGCGGACAGGTGAACATCCATTTAGAGCAGCTAGGCAATGTGGTTCAAATTACTGTTAGCGATACAGGCAAAGGTATTGCTCCTGACTTTCTAGCTTATATTTTTGACTACTTCCGCCAAGAAGATGGCTCCATCACTAGAAAGTTCGGTGGGCTAGGATTAGGTTTGGCGATCGCACGCCACTTAGTAGAACTGCATAGTGGCACAATCGAGGCGCAAAGTCCAGGTGTTGACCAAGGAGCTACTTTTATCATCCGATTACCATTAATGTCTCCCCAGCCGACAACAACTCAGGATAGTAAATTGTCTGATTTATCCATTGATTTGAGTGGTGTCAAAGTTTTAGTAGTGGATGATGAGCCTGATACTAGGGAATTGGTTGCGTTTGTGCTAGAGCAGCATGGAGCCAGCGTCACTGCCGCTTGTTCAGCACAAGAGGCACTAACCATACTTAACCAGTCTAATTTTGATGTTTTACTGAGTGATATTGGGATGCCTAATATTGATGGTTATATGTTGATACAGCAACTCAGAAATTTATGGCCGCAATATAGACAAATAAAAGCCATCGCTTTTACAGCTTATGCTGGTGAAATAAATCAGCAACAGGCACTAAAAGCTGGTTTTGATCGGCATATATTCAAACCAATCGAACCATTAACGTTAGCACAAGCCATTTCTGACTTGGTTCGCTCTACTTAGCCATTCGTCACATCAATAATATAGTCAGTCGCGCTAAATTTTTGGGCTAATACGTGGCATCAAGAGCGAATATTATTGATTCTACACGAAAATCACTCTAAGCCGTTGACCCCAGAACAGCTATCTCGGCTCAACCTCATTGTCTCGCACCGTTCTTGCTCGGTCGCACCAAGGGCGATCGCTGCATCAACTACGATGTCGTAAAACTTCCAATTGTTATTTGGTTGGAAGTATTTCTTAATCACCCATTTCTTGCCTTTGTTTCGGTGTTTTCGATATGCTCATTTAATGAGCATTCTGAACACTTTATGATCAACGTAAGAGAACGTCCTAGAACTGACCGCATTTCGGTAGAAATTTCTCCATCCTCTTAATATTGGGTTAGGGACTTCCAAAAAATAAAATATACAAATCATAAAAATGTATCCTGTCAGAAATGTTGAATGTTAAGAAAAGTTAGATAAAAATAGCCCAAAATATAGTATTTTTGGGCGAATGATTAAAAGATATTAGTTTAATTGTGATTATAAATTCATTTCCCAAAATTGTCAAAGACATCCTGAAAAATCTACCAAAAAACGATTATTCTATATTGAACAGTCGTCTATTCTTTAAGTGCTGGCTATCGTATGCCCTGGATAACAGTTTAACCAGTATGCGAGATTTATTTAAAAGATTAAATAACACAGGATTTGATTTAGATATTTCTACTTTTTCCAAAGCAAGTTCTCATCGCACACAAAAACCTTTTCAAGAAATCTATCAGAAATCAAGTGAACTATTACAGCACAAAAGTCATAAAAAACTACATGATAAATATGCTATTTGTCCCATCGATTCAACAATTATTACTCTGACAAGTAAGTTGTTATGGGTACTAGGTCATCATCAAGTAAAGCTGTTCAGTTCCTTAAATCTATCCACAGGAAGTCCATCAGATAATTTCATCAACTTTGGTAATGACCATGATTATAAATTTGGCTCAAAAATGATGTCTAATCTCTCGCTAAATTCTGTTGGTGGCAATAGATAGGGGTTTCGCTGGATTAAAATTTATCCAAGAATTAGTACAAGAAAATAAATATTTTGTGTTGCGGATAAAAAACAATTGGAAACTAGAATTTCAGAACTCAACTGGATTAGTCAAAGTCGGTACATCTGATGATGCTCAAGCTTATAGAGTCATTAATTTTTGTGATTTAGACACGAAAACTAAGTTTCGCTTAGTGACTAATTTACCAGCATCGGGAGATGCCGCAGTTAGTGATGATGAAATTAGGGATATTTATCGATTACGTTGGGGAGTTGAATTGTTATGGAAGTTTTTAAAGATGCACTTAAAACTTGACAAATTAATTACTAAGAATGTCAATGGTATCACTATACAAATTTACGTTACTTTAATAGTCTATCTAATTTTACAGATGTCATCTATCCCATAACAATGGGGACATACGCTATTAGATAAACTCCGCTATTTACAATCTTGTATGTGTCAGAACATTTATGTTCATTGGTTTGAGGAGATTATGTTTTATTGACTATTTTAGGCTTTTTAGAGCTAGTGTAACTAGATATGTAAAGTTTCGTATTAAGATTCAACATTTCTGGATTTGATGTTTATGTTTAAAATCGCCGAAATGCATAACTTTTTTATTTTGAGTCATGCGCTCTGCCAGAATCTGCCAATAAACTTCTTCATAGCTATCTACCATTTTTTGTACGTTAAAACAATTCTCCACATGTTGACGACAAGCATGACGATCTAGTTTTGCCACTTTGTTAACGGCATTAACACATTCAGAAATACTATTACAAATAAAGCCAGTTTTTCCGTGAACAATTACTTCAGGAACTGAACCTAAATTCATGGCGATGACTGGTGTTCCTGCTGCCATTGATTCTGTCATTACCAAACCAAAGGGTTCTCGCCAAGTAATCGTAAATAAAGTTGCTACTGCACCCCCCATCAAAGCATTCTTTTGAACATGGTTAGCTTCACCCAAATACTGAATTTGCTGACCATCAATTAAGGGCTGAATTTCTCGCTCAAAATACTCTATATCAACGACATCCACCTTAGCTGCCATCTTTAAACGCCAACCAGCCTCTTTTGCAATCTGTATTGCTAAGTCTGTTCCTTTTTCTGGTGAAATTCTTCCCAAAAAAGCCAGATAAGGTGGTTCGTCCGGCTGAGGATGAAACTTATGACTACTGATATCAATGCCATTGTAGACAGTTGCTACATAATTCAACCCTAGCCTAGATTCACGTTGGGAATTGGAAATACTTACATAGGGCTGCTTTTTGGCATATTGAAACATCTTTTCGTTATCAGGGGTAAAGATACCATGTAATGTGGTAACTGTCGGTGTCTTTACTAAATTTGCATAGGGCAACGCACTCCAGCCCATATGTGAATGAATTATGTCAAAGGTTTGGGCTTGCTCATATACCAAAGCCAGTTCCAACATTTCATAGATGTTACACTCTTTGATGCTTGAATCTAGTTTCAAAGCATAAGGATGAACTGATTGCAGCTTTGCCAAAGTTATTGAATCTCCCGATGCAAATAGCGTTACTTCATGCCCTCGCCGAACTAATTCATCGGTCAATAAGCCCACGACTAATTCTGTTCCACCATAACCAAGAGGTGGAACTCTCTCCCAAAGAGGAGCAATTTGAGCAATCCGCATAGAAACTCCTAAAAACTTAAGACTAGAATTTCAAGAAAGTCTTTCTTTTAAAAAGGGTTTTACAGTGTGCGCTTGCCCTTGACCGCAGCTTCCGTAACACTACCCCTATATGTCTTTTAATTATCAAACTTGGGACAAATTGATTTTCCTAACTTTTCTATTGCTTAGAGTTATAGTTAAAAAAAAAATTACTTATATTCTTTCAATAGTCTTAGGTTTCCAATAAATTGATACTTCAAAAGTAGTAATTGGCAGTTACCATATTTATATACAAAAATACTTAGTTAATTTACAAAACAGTTGCGTTTTCAGAAGCAGAAATGGTGTTAGCACAACGCCAGCAAGCCTTCTCCCAAAAAGCAGAACAGCGCGAACGCATCTAAATATTGGTGTTGCATAATAGAGGGATGAATTAAATTATTTTTAGCAGTAAGCTAAGACGGCGCTTTTTTGACAATCAAGCTGTTAAGTTATTTCTGCAATGTACTGCACTTAATCGCATGATTCAATTAAGCAAACCAGATAGCTACAAAGTGGAAAAATAATCATTAACTCTGCTAATAGTTGGTGTGTCTTTTTTCTGTTTCATGCAACAAAGCCTAAAAAAGGCATTGCACTCTAACCTCACCACCCCAGTTGCTCAATAATCTGCTCGCCAAGCTGCAAGACATTGAACGGCTTCAGGATCACTCCAGCAAATTCAGAGGGGTCAAATCCCAGCGAATCGTCTGACGGGTCTGTGGCGGTAAACAAGATAACCGGAATCGACTGCGTAGTCGGATTAGTTTTCAAAGATTGCAGCATAGTCAGTCTATATTGACCACACAGGCTCAGATCGAGCAAAATCACGTCTGGTTGCTGCGTTTCTGCCTGCATCAGTCCTGCCTGTGCAGACTCAGCTGTGAGGATTTTCCAGCTTTTGAGGCGTTCTAGCGTGAACTTGACAATGCTGCACAGGTCAGGTTCGTCGTCAATCACCAGGATGCATCGATTTGTATAAGAGGACATAATACCAATTCGTTATTCGTAATGAAGGGGCGTCAGATTTAATCTGGTTTCATGCGATCCAACTTCTCTCTAAATTGATTGATGGAAAATAACAAAGTACGTTCGCGTAGCATTGCCGCTAGCATCATTATTTGAATCAATCCCTTGAGAGCTAATTTGTAAACTAAAGTAAACTACTTGTCTAGTAAGGGTTTTAGGCATTTAAGTTAATAAAGCGCTTATTCGCTGAAACTCAGACCTAGTAATGAGTTAAGTACCCTTAAGATTTTCTTTACGAATCAGCTCTAAGGGATGAAGTATCAATTACTAATTAGGAATTTCCAAGAAATAAATTATCCAATTTATTCATAATTCTATTTTTCTTACTCCCCCTGCTCACGCCAGTTTGCTCAAGTCGGGAAACCCTTTCGGCAGTTCCTCCTGGGGGAAACCCCCAAGATCGGACTGCCGACGCTCCTGCGTCGCTACCGCTACGCTAACACCACAGCACTGGCTCCCCTGCTAACACAGTGATTGGTTATTTTTTTATTTGGAAGTCGCTTATTTTAAATCCCTACCAGGAATTGAAATTTAAAATTCGCTGAATCAAATCGGCTTCTACGATTGGTTTTAAGATATAGTCATCTGCCCCCGCTGCTAGGGCCCGGTACAGGGTATCAGCATCGGCATGAGCCGATAACAACAACACAGGTAGCCGACTCCAACGCGGATCGCTCTTGACTACCTGGCATAGTTCAATGCCGCTAAACCCCGGCATAGCAACATCCAGCAATAGCAGATCGGGAGTGGTGGCTTCCAAGTATTGCCAAAACTGGCTTGAATCTGCCAAGGTTGTGACCTGAAAGCCCCACGGTTGCAGTTGGGCTTCTAATATGGACAACAATGCCGGATCGTCATCCACAATCAGCAGTCTGGCATTGATAGTGTCAATCCGGTGGAGGAGTTGGCTGACGGCTTGAAACACTTCGGTAGGCGTGGCAGGCTTTTGCAAAAAGGCGTTGGCTCCTAAACGGGTGACTTCCACACGCTTGGTTAAATCGCCAAGTCCTGTCAGCACCAGCACAGGAATAGTGGAAAATTGGTGCTTCAACTGTGCCAGTAGGGTCAAGCCGCTTTCGGTGGTATTGGGAAAGGTAAGATCCAATATGATGGCATCGGGTGTGAGGTACTGAAGGCGTTGGCGGGCGAGGGTAAGGTCAGTGACGGTTTCCAGGTGAATGCTCCAGTTTGAAGCATTTGCCTGCATTCGCTCAATCAAGTCAGTATCATCATCAATCAACAAAACCACGCGATCGCTAGACTTCAGCACTGGAGTGGGCGCTGTTGTAGTAAAAGTGGGCAACTGCTGGATAACTTGCCTCAGTTGCCCAAGCAGCGATTTTAGTTGAACCGCTTCCTCTGATTGCACAGCAGCCGTTGGTGTTTTCAAGGTGCGTTCGATCTGGCGGGCAAGTTCTGCTGCTTGCGGCATACCAAATGCCCCCAAAGAGCCAATCAGCCGATGGGCGATGGTCTGGGCGAACTGCCGTCCGTCAAGCGTGAGACTATTAGTAAAGAGGTGGGCGATCGCCTCCTCCAGCTTTGCTAGTTGGCCCTGCAATCGCTCCTGAGAATCCTGCCACATCTGCTGAATTGCCGCCACTGCCTCCGCCTCTGCATCATATCGATTTGCATTCAGCAGGTAGGATGAGGAAAACGCAGAGATGGGGAGATGCGGTGAACCAGCACCTTGGACTGAGCCGCTTTGCGGTGAAGAAGTCGGAGTCTTGGATGTCGCATTCTCCACTTGGGGAGCCACCCCTGTAGGCGGGTTTCCCGACTTGAGGGGAGTGGCTCCATTTCCCGTCGAGTCCGTTAGCGCAGCGTTAGCGACGTTAGGAGCGTCACTTCCGAACCCAGAAGGCAAAGACTTGTGGCGACTGGTCGCCCCAAAGGGTAACGCGGAGAGCCTATCAAATATATTCCCCGTGTCCCCTTGTCCCCGTGTCTCCGTATCCCCACGTCCCCGCGTCTCCGTATCCCCGTGTCCTTGCTCCGACCCCTGCTCCCGCTCTTCTGGCACAGATTTCAGCCGATACCCCAGCCCATACAATGTTTCAATTGGATCGGAATTCAGCCCAGCCATCTGGAGTTTGCGCCGCAACCCGCGAATTTGAGTTGTTATAGCTTCTTCACCGGGACATTCATCAATCGAACAGATGCGATCAAGCAGAGTCCTTCGGTCAAAAATCCGCCGCGGATGTCGCAAAAATAGCTCCAGCAGTTTGTATTCTTTAGGCGTGAGATGTAAGCCTTTGCCTTGACACATGACTTCGCAATTATTCGGATCGAGCTGCAACTGACCCCAGCAGAGTACTTTGGTTAATACTGTGCTGCCTCGTCGCAGTAATGCCCGAATCCGAGCTAGCAGTTCTGATAGCTCATAGGGTTTGGTAATATAGTCATCTGCTCCTGCCTCAAAGCCTGCTATTCTATCTGCCGGATTAACCTTCCTTGTGAGCAGCAAAATAGGCTCTTGCTGATTCTGTGTCCTTAGTTGGCGACACAGACGAATTCCATTCTCATCGGGTAGCATGACATCTAGCACGATCAGGTCATACTCTGTTGCCTCAGCTAACTCTAGTGCCGATCGACTATCACTAGCGGTATCAACTGTAAACTGCTGTGCTACCAAAGAAGTGGTGAGAGCAGCCGCCGTATCTCGATCATTCTCAACGATAAGCAGTTTCATAAAACCTATTTTTCAGGCAATTGAGCCAAGTATTTCAAAGGCAACCCGAAGCAAGCAAGTTATGTTTTAGAGAATGGTTTTCAGTAATTTCTCTCGCGCAGTTTCATCTTTGAGACGGGCAAAGAATTCTCAAATTTACCTAATTAGGTAACAAGCATTTTAGTGAATAAAGCTTTACAAACCAAACTCTAGCTTCAATTGTGTAACCCAAGCTTTGATTCTTTCCTCTGTTAAATCGGATTGATTATCTTCATCAAGGGCAAGACCTACAAATTTACCATCACGAACAGCTTTAGACTCGCTGAATTCATAACCTTCTGTAGGCCAATAGCCAACTGTTTCAGCACCATTTTCTGAAATTTTTTCCTCTAGAATACCGAGTGCATCTTGAAATGTATCTGGATAACCAACCTGGTCTCCAGGACCAAAATAAGCAACTTTTTTGCCCGTGAAGTCAATGTTATCTAACTCATCATAAAAATCTTCCCAATCACTTTGCAATTCTCCAACATTCCAAGTAGGACAACCAACAATGATATAGTCGTAGTTATTAAAATCACTTGGTTCAGCTTGTGAAACATCATTTAACGTTACAACGCTATCACCACCAAACTCCTTCTGAATTATTTCTGATTCAGTTTGGGTATTGCCTGTTTGAGTACCAAAAAATAAACCAATATTAGACATTTGTACTCCTTTTACAGCAGTGTGCTTGATGGCTGGTTAAATTGAAAGTAGGTGGCTTGAATGCTGACTAAAAAATATGTACTAAAAATTATTTCCTAACCAACGATTTTTGCCATCGTTAGCAACCTCCTTCAAAGATTAAGATAAAAAATTGAGAGTTTGGATTCAGGACAAGTTGAACAAATGCCAATCGCCAAATTAGTGATGAGTGAGGAGCAGGGGCTAGTAAGTCAAAAGGTAAAAGTAAAAAGAAAAGAATTAAGAATTAAGAATTAAATTTCAAGACTCCATCAGTTCTCTTTTGCCTTTTGCGCTTCGGGTGACGCTCCTAACGTCGCTAACGCCACTTGCTTTATGCAGGTGCTCCCGTCCACCGCAGTGGCTCACCTTTTTAGTTTTGACTTCATCTTGGGGAGTAGGAGAAGCAGAGGGAGCAAAGAGAAAGTTTTAGTAATTTTTACTACCTGAATAGCTCTGAATACACTTGTTTCTTTCTCTCTCTCCCACTCTCCGTGTCTTTTCTCCTGCCTTATGGTTTGAGTACAACTTTGATACAGTTTTCCTTCTTGTCTTTGAAAATTTCGTAACCTCGGGGTGCTTCATCTAACGGTAGACGATGGGTGATCACGAATGATGGATCGATCCTGCCATTTTGAATGTGATCGAGTAATGTGTTTAAGTACTTATGAACGTGCGTTTGTCCCATTTTGAATACTAAGGCTTTGTTCATGGCAGCACCCATAGGTATTTTGTCTACAACGCCGACATAAACACCAGGAATTGACACGTGACCGCCTTTGCGACAGTCCATCATCACTTGCCGCAGCACATGGGGGCGGTCTGTTTCCAGACGCACTGCTTGCTTGACTTCGTCGTATACTCCTTCTAGACCCGTGCCGTGTGCTTCCAACCCCACAGCATCAATACAAGCATCTGGGCCGCGTCCACCTGTCATTTCTTTGAGGGCTTCACTAACATTTACTTCCTCATAGTTAAGGATTTCTGCCTTGCCTTGATCTTTAGCCATCTGTAGGCGTTCGGGAATTCGATCGATAGCGATGACTCGTTCAGCACCAAGTAGATAAGCACTTCTTATTGTGAATTGTGCGACTGGGCCACACCCCCAGACTGCGACAATATCACCGGGCTGAATATTACAGTTATCTGCCGCCATATATCCGGTGGGGAAGATATCTGTTAGAAACACTACTTGTTCGTCTGTTAGTCCATCAGGAATCTTAAACAAACCAGTATCGGCAAAGGGAACACGGGCATATTCAGCTTGACCACCAGCGTAGCCACCTAGCATATGAGAGTAGCCAAAAATACCAGAGGGTGAATAACCCATGAATTTTTCTGCTAACCAAGCGTTTGGGTTAGAATTATCGCACAATGACCAGAAGTCATGTTGACAGTACCAGCAGTTACCACAGGCGATAGGGAATGGTACAACCACGCGATCGCCTATATTTAAATTTTTGACGGCACTGCCTATTTCAACGACTTCCCCCATCATTTCATGACCCAGGATATCGCCCTTTTCCATTGTGGGGACGTAGCCGTTATAAAGGTGTAAATCAGAACCGCAAATTGCTGTTGTCGTGATTTTAATAACAGCATCACGCGGATTAATGATTTTTGGATCGGGTACTGTTTCCACCCGTACATCGTTGGCACCGTTCCAGCAAACTGCTTTCATAGCCATTAGTCCTTTGTCGGTAGTTAGTGGTCAGTTGTCAGTGGTTATTTTCCTTGTCTCCTCTGCTCCTCTCAGTCCCCAACTCAAGGCTGTAACCTAACTTTTATGCAGTGCTCTTTTCTTTGGTTGAACAGCTCGAAGCCATGCTTGGCTTCTGTTAGGGGTAAGTGATGCGTGAACACAGCAGATGGATCGACTTCGCCCTTCAATACGCGATCGCCTTTTTTCAATTTCTTGACTTCATTGCCAATATCAACGATTTCTCCCATAAACTCGTGACCAATAATGTCACCCGGTTCCATCGTCGGGATGTAGCCATTGTAGATATGCAAGTCAGAACCGCAGATGGTTGCTGATGTAACTTTGAGGATGGCATCGCGGGGGTTAATTATTTTTGGGTCTGGCACTGTTTCCACCCGCACATCGTTAGTGCCGTACCAACAAACATTTCATAGCAATATTTATTAACCTCGCGGTTGACCTTCTGTTGTGGCAATCTCGCCTGCTTCCATCAGCATTCTGAAGCCGCGTAAATCTTCTTTAATTTGCAGTTCTGGGTCTTCGCCAAATAATTTAGCGATGTCTATGACGGGCTTCGCCAACGCAGCCCCAATTTCACCCCCAGGCGGGGTAAATTCTCGGACTGTTTTTACCTCAGTACCACGATTCCCAGGTGCTGGCTTGAAGTGGACGCGACCAGAGGTTTCAATTGCTGCGCCTTCAACCGAAGTCCAGGCAATCAATTCGTTTTCTCGGTCTTCGGTAATGACTACATCCCACTCAACGCTTTCATTTAAGAATCCTTTGCTAATCCAGTGCGATCGCTTTTCGTCGTGTACCCTCACCTCTTTGAGATACTTGATGAACCGTGGCAAGTTATCAAAGTTACGCCAAAAGTGATAAAGTTCCTCTACTGGTTTGTTAATGGTTAAAGTCTTTTCAACTTTGACCCGTTGGTTCATGACCGTACTCATGACCATTGCCTCTTGTGCTTGCTATATGTCTTTTAATTATCAAAGTTGGGACAAATTGATTTGTTCTAACTCTTCTATTGCTTAGAGTTATAGTTAAAAAAAAAAATTACTTATATTCTTTCAATAGTCTTAGGTTTTCAATAAATTGATACGACAAAAGTAGTAATTGGCAGTTCTTAAGGGGGGACGAAATACCCTGAAATGGATATAGGGCAATCAGTGTAGCAACTTATGGTAAAACAAAAATAGCATTCATTCGCAATAAGCTCTGTTTAATGATAATAGTACCTGAATTCTATGAAACACACCTCAAGCGAGAATTGGGACGCACCGAATATTTATTACTAAAACTCCTGATTAATTTATTACAATCTATTAAAACTGTCAGCATAGAATCATTGGCTACTGCTTTACCTTTGCCAATACTCTTTGAAAGTAGAAGGAAGAGAATTCAGCGATTTTTATCTTTAAAATACATCAATATTGAAGAAATTTGGTTTCCAATTATTAGGAGCTAGCTAGAAA
Source organism: Nostoc piscinale CENA21 (assembly GCF_001298445.1). Taxonomy (NCBI): domain Bacteria; kingdom Bacillati; phylum Cyanobacteriota; class Cyanophyceae; order Nostocales; family Nostocaceae; genus Nostoc; species Nostoc piscinale. The sequence continues at coordinate 5,808,645 of NZ_CP012036.1, forward strand.
TAAATTTGGCTCTCCCAGGCTTGGGTTGATAAATTAACACTAAAAAATGGCTAAAACGATTGATATAACAAGGTTTGTCTAAAATAGAATCAAAGATTTAATAAAAATTTACTTTGTTCCTCTTGAATCCCAGACAATGTAAGGATTTAACCTGATATCAAGTATTAATTTTTTATAGCTAGTCTAGCAGAGCCATAAATTTTTCCTTCACCGAAGTTGTTTATGTGGTTATAGCTCGAACTAATTAGGGACGTATTAATCTGTTAATGATTAGTGTAGTTTGGGGCAGACAATCAGGCAAGGATACGACCGTCTTGTAGCTGCATTGTCGTTTGGCAATCAGGTGGTTTTATTAAATCGTTCATGAGATTCCTCTTCTAGCAAAACGGCTTGGTGTCATGGTTGCGGTTTTAGTCTGGTAAATCTTTTTCATGATTGTGATTCCTGCACTTCAGTAAATTCAGGTTTGAGTTTAATAGACTTGTCCGAAATATTAACTTAGGAAAAGAAAAATGGTAAAACGTTGAATTGAGTGTATACCATTTTTCAAACTTAGTTATGGTTTTTTTATTATATCCAAAAGTATCCATTAAGAACAAAACAAATTTTAGGGATTAGTTACGAACAATTACAATCACTACTAAATTGTGCGAGCAAACGTCAACAGGAAATTAAAATTCAGCAAGAAAGCCGAAAAATAAGAATTAATGCGGCTGGTGGAGGTCGCAAAGAATTGTTATCAATCCAAGAACAAGTTTGTTTATGCTTATTTTATTTAAGACAGATGCCGACATTTCAAGTATTAGGAATGTTGTTTGGGGTTTCAAAAACGGAAGCCAATGATACATTTCACGACTGGATCATCCGTGATAGGTTAAGAAAAAGAACATTTTGTCAATCAGCTAAAATACTCAAAAAATTATTTATGATAATGATAATCGTAGTTAGGGGTGGGAAGGAGGCGAGCGTCGCTCGCCTCCTTCCCCTTCATTTTGATTATCATTATCAAGAAAGTATTTAACAGGGCTAATCTTCAAGAAAAACGTATTATTACGACAGAATAATTTTGTGAGAAGTGAGTAAGATTATTAGGTAGATTCAATTATTAAATAATGTGATGAAAAGTTTGGTCTACCGCCATGCCCAAGCGACAAAAACAGAACTCTGACCACGCACGCAAACATAATACTCCTACTATAGATAATGAAGTAATTTCTCAGCAATTAAAAGCTTTGTTAACTCCTGCTATTTTTGCTCAAGAGAAATACTACAAGCAATTAGGATTACGAGATAGAATTATTAATCTATCCATGATGGTAGCAGCCGTATTAACTTTATTATGGCGGCAAGTTCCAGGAGTACAGGAATTAACAAAACTTTTAGCAAGAGAAGATGTATTATGGTGCCAAGCAACTAAGGTGGCTCAACAATCTCTTTCTCAAAGATTTTTAGTATTTCCGGCAGAACTATTTGAACGAGTTTTTAAAGACTTATTACCCCAGTTACAAATCAATTGGCAGCAAAGACTTAAACGACCACTACCCGATAGTGTTAAATTTGCACTGAATAATTTTGAACGAATCTGGATAGTTGATGGCTCTACATTAGAAGCATTGTTCCGTAAACTCAAAAGCCTAGAAGATGCTAAAATAGGTCAGTTGGCGGGAAGAATTTGTACAGTTATTGATTTGGTCACTCGTTTACCAATAGAAGTTTGGTTTCACACTAATCCTGCTGCATCAGAGACTAATTTTGAAATACCATTACTAAATTTACTACAGCCGAAAACTTTATTACTACTTGATAGAGGCTTTTATCACTTTCAATTTTTCCAACAACTTATTGACCAAGAAGTTCATTTCATTACTCGTCTAAAAGCTAAAGCCTCTATTAAATATTTAAAAATTTTGAGTTATGATTATGGAGTTAAAGACCGATTAATTCAACTTGGCACTGTCAGGCGTGGTGCGCCTGTTCTTACTTTACGCTTAATTGAAATAAAAAATTGAGCAGACTACTTATTCTTATATTACTTCTGTCCTTGACCCACATATTTTACCTCCCTATGCTGTCGCTGATTTATACCGCCGTAGATGGAGAATTGAAGAGGCTTTTCACACTGTAAAAAGATTACTTGGTTTATCTTATTTATGGACTGGTTCTATTAATGGTATCAAGTTACAAATCTGGGCTACTTGGTTATTTTATGCCGTGTTAGTTGATTTGGGTGATGCTGTTGCCGACGAATTATCTCTGCCATTTGACCGCATTTCTTTGGAAATGATTTATCGTGGACTTTATCATTTTAGTGTTGCCCATGACAAAGGTAAGGCTGATGACCCGGTTAAATACTTTGCTGCCAAAGAAAACCAAGATTTAGGTATAGTCAAAGCTCTACGAAAACCAGTCACCAAGCTGAATCTAGCCCCTTTTTTCGCACCCCCTTGACAAAAGTGCAATTATCTTAACCTCTCACGGATGCGACTGGATAGCAATTCTGAGAGATATTTTACCCTCTAGTTTATTAGAACAAGTCTCAAATAATAAGAGCGATTTACTATTTGTTCAAGAAGTATTAACTAATTTTAGGCTATTGTTCGATAGCCTAGAACAGCCAATATATAGACATTCTGACCAAAAAGAACAACAAAAATATTTTTCTGGTAAGAAAAGACAACATACTTTGAAAAGCCAAATGATTGGGATGCCAGAAGGAAAAGATATTGTTGAGGTAGAAGTAGGTGTTCCTGGGCCAACAGCAGATATAAAATTGTTTCGTCAATCTCAGCAAAAATTTGATAAATCTCAACCTTTTTCAGGTAATAAAGGATTTCAAGGTGGCGAAAACATCACTACACCTCATAAAAGAAAACTGAAACGAGAACTGACTCAACAGCAAAAAGATGAAAACAAGTTTTAGTAATATCGATTTCTCCGGCACATCGCATTCCGTATTTGTTGAGATAAGCATAGATAGCATCTTGAGTTTCCTTTCCACCATCAAACTTAACCAGTTCATCCAAAAACCTATCATCTTTTACATGTTGTAAATAATCAATTACTTCAGCATAAGGACAAATCACATCTGCGACATCCAATAGTTCTAGACCCATAGACGAAGTAATATTGTTTGGCGCAGATTGAGAAAGTATGTCTGCTGCATTTTTCTCACCTAACCATTCGTTCATTTTTTCATTTATCCAGGATGACGCATTCATCGCAGTCATAATCACACCAAAACTTTGTGGATCAGACAAGCTCTTCTTTAATTTCTGGATATCTTCCAGAATAAAATCAATCAGATCCGCTCCTGATTTCGTCTGGATGTTCTGTTTTAACTCGTCTATCGATGTTTGACTACGCCCAATCAAATCGGGAACGATCGCCGGATCGTATTCGGTCAGCGTTTGAAAAACCAAAGACGATGCACCCTTATTGCTGTTACCGGAACTTTGTTCTTGCTTGTCATCTGGTAACAATTTTATGAAATCTCCCCGATCTAGTATGGTCATAAGTGCGTCCCTGATAAGCGGATCGGATTTTCCCAAAACGTCTACCACAATTGTTCTTCTCACAGGTGAAGCCAAATCATGGGTGACATCAACAAACAACCGTCCACCCGCTTTATACTTGGGTCGAGCAGCTGTTAACTGCCATAAAGATAATCCCAATGGTTTGATGGGATCAGTCATCATTTGTTGATGACCGACAGATACATAAACGTGATTTTGGCGATCGTTCGCTTCCGGGATCGGGTATAAAGTAGTGATGGGGCGACTCTGGACAATATGAAATGTGTCATCCACCAAACACCATTCGATGTCCTGGGGGTGTCCGAAATGTTCTTCAATCTTTCCACCGATGCGCTCAAGCTGCAAAATCTGCTCATCTGTCAGTGCTTGCCTATTCTGCCGTTCAGTCTCAATCTCCTGTTCTTTCGTATCGCCATCTTTCTCAGTCGCAATGAAGCCATCAAGACTTGTCGCTGTAAAGTACTAAGTTTTCATTTTTGTATGCAACTCCTAAATATGACTTCAAGCACCTAACGATGTCCATCACCCGCCGCAGATCGCCTTTGTATCATAACCGATCGACTCTCGGCATCGGTGTGCATGGGCGTTGTTATGCGGCGTTCACGTTGGCGTAGCCTCTCGTAGAGAAGTGTGCCGTACCCCTGCGGGGAAGCAAGCTACGCGGAGCGTCTCCGACAGGAGAAGGTATCGCTCACTAGCTGCTGCTACCGCGATAGTGACACAACCAGAGCTATTTGAAAATTTTTGAAAACAGGATAGTAGCCGAGGCGATTGTTATTTTTTACACGGACTTACGTTCAAATAAAGAAGAGAAAGCACTATAGCTAACGCTCAAATCCTTAAGAAGTAACTCTCACATAGGAGATAAAAATTATGGCTACTAAAACCAAAAAAGTTAGTTTAATTGATGATAACGCAATGGGTATTTACAAAATTGCTGACTACAACGAGCGTAAGTTTAAAGCAGTCTACTACGGGCTACAAGAAACCTGGGGTAAAACTATCCAAGCACAGTCACAGACTAACTGGAATAAAACACAATGGGATGCTTTTAAAACAAGATTTATTGCTACATTCGGCTCAGTCGAAAACCCCAAATACAGTGTACAACAAATGGTTGACTATTCCATTAAGCACTTCAACAAAGGCTTAGAAGAACTACTCGAAGTCAACAAACGTACTTGGCTACAACGCGAACGTTTATTAGCAAAATAATCACAAATAATCTGAGTTTTACAGAAAATCTCGCTCATACGGAGTGGGATTTATTTTTTGACTAATGCTGACGCAGCTAAAAGCGAAGCATTCATCAAGGAAAAAACTATGGCTGCTAATAAATCTACTAAAGCTCAAGCTGCTACAGTCGATGATTCAACAATGGAGCAATTCAAGATTGAATCATTCGACGTGCGTAAATACAACACAATTTTCTATTCAATCCGTGACCTTTACGGATGCGAATCACAACGGCAACTGGGGTCTGACAATTTCGATTGGAAAGCTTTTAAGCTTCAGTTTGAAATTTGTTTTGGTCGTCCTGAAGATTGTCGTTACACCACAGAACAATTATTGAATTTCGCCAAATACAAATTCAACATGAGTTTGGAAGACTTGTTAGCTTATAACCGTAAATCATGGGAACTCCGCAAAAGACGAGAACAACAATATGCAGACATGGAGCAAATTAACTCTGTAATTCAGCACATTCCAGAAATTACCAATTCTCACGTTGATTGCTCCCAAATGCTAGAGCAACAGCCATACTAAAATTTCAAAGAATCAGTTAGAAAGTACTGTTTTATGCAGCACTTCACTCTAGCTGATTCTTTTTTTTACTACATTTATTTTTGCCTGAACCTATCAAACATTCTCGTTTACAGCAATAAAGGTACTAGGCCGCTCACAAGGCGTAAAGTTATACCTACGTTTGACTTCTTCACCTGTATTATTTGTATTACCTTCAACAGATTTATTTAACGGTATAACCTCAGAGCGTATATAACCAGTTAACTTATCAAACTGAATAATCATGTGCTGGTGAAAAGCCCAAACATCCGCCATCCGATTGCCCATACCAGAAGATATTTCATCAGGTATAAAAATATTAGCGTGCCAGGATACTTTCATCCCCTCTTTCTGGAAGTAAGCATCTATTTCAGGACGAATGTAATCCGCAGTTCCTCCGCAAAATACTAGTTCTTCAATATCCTCATCCATCTTTGAGCGCAACCACCTGGCGATCGCACGCCAATATTCGTCTCTAGCAAGTAATAAAGCTTTGGACATCGACTCTCCATCAAGTTGAATCTCATCACCTTTGCGCTTGCGTGAGAGTTTTTGCATCACCTGGGGGTCACAACTGGCTCCAGCTTCTATCAGTACCTCAATAATATTGGAATTATCAGGGCTCAGTCCCGATGTTTTGGAAATCAAATTATTTACTAACCAAGACATACCAAAATTGCTGGTTATTCCTGCGCCAATCGAACCACTCCGAAAGGTGAAAATACTCGCGTTGCGATAACCAAGCATTACGTACATCGAAACAGGTACACGATCGCCAAGGGTTCGCCTACGGTGGAAAAATATTCCACTACCCTCAGAAGCTGCATCATAACGAAGCATTTTCACCCGCATCTTACCTGCTGGTGTATCAAACCCCCGAAACGTATCCTTCAACCGAATTTGTAACTGTTCCTTATCTTGCACTTCACCCGGCGGCAGCAGGACACTCAAGTAAGCGGCAACATCATTACCCAGGTTCAACTTCTCTTTAGCCAGCCAAAACGCACCGCAAATTTTGGGGACTGCCAATTCGTACTTTAGCTCCCTCAGTTGCGATATACCCCCAAACCGACGACGAGCAAGTTCTCCCAAGGCGAAATACTCATCGCCTATCCCTACCCAAGCATGAGATTCAGGACTACCTTCAGGTTGGATGCTTTCAACGGAGGCTTTAGCAACATCCGCTATTTCTGAATCTAAAAGTAAAACAACTGGCTTTCCTTCTGGATACTCCTGAACGATAGCCTTAGTTTTACTTGCACCCATATCAATCGTAATTACTATCTTTTTTACGTCTGTTTTCTCCTTAGTTTTGGGCATATCTTTATATTTTATTAATTTTTACTATAGTTCCTAATTTAACTGAAATAGGAATAATGCTGTATGGCAAAACATTTTCTTTACAGGGGTTAACAGGTTTTTCACATACAAAGTAAGTAGAGAAAAAACTATTACGATCATTTTCTTCTATAACACTAATACCAAACCGAAACTGTAGATTCTAAGTAAATCAATGTATTAAAAATTTCTTCAACACATGCTGGTTAAATTACGTCCTGTATCATGAACAAATTACCCCAATCACACCCTAATTCTGTATCAACTAAAAGTTGAATTACAAAATAATATTTGTCTTTGGCTTGTCAAATAAACAATGTAATTGTGATTATTGCACCCAGTATTACCTCAATCATCCCCACATTTACCTCACTAAAAGCACCACAATTGGGCAGTCTTGTACAATAACAAGGTATGTCCAATGGGGTTTATTACAAATTTGCTTTGCTGCAAAATTGTTGATTGCAACTTTTACAAATGAAATATCATGAAGGCAATTGCATCTCCGGAGTTAGAATGCGATCGCCTCTCCAGTTCGGTCAAATACTGTTAATGCACTCGATCACAAGCTTTGAACAAGTGTACGACGAAATGGTTTAATCGAAACTTTGAATAATGCAGGTGCTTGGGCAAAAACTTCTTCTCAATGTGCTTTGTACCTCTTCACAAAGCACTTCTTAGCAACAGTGCCTAACGCGATGCCTGCGGCGGGCGTAGCGATCGCAATCTAAAAAAATACTGCCCACAACAACAAACAGGACAAAGGAGGGAATTACATAAGTATCACAAACGTAGGCAAAGAATACGCTTTTCTCTAACACCTAACAGCCATTCCTGATAATCCCTTTACTCCAGACGAAATCCTGCATCAACTTCTATTTCTGCCTTAGCAATCGGGTCATCCTCATCATCATTAAAGAACCCATCATCTTCAGAATCTTGTTCCAAAATATTTGACCCTACTGATTCTGCCGTAACAGGTAGCGAGTCAGGACTTGGCTTAGTGGAATCAAAAAAAGAAACCGAAGGGGGAACCAAATTAGTTGAAACAGGAGTTACTCCCACAGCATTAGTTCCAATTGTTGGTTGTAAGCCAATCACACCCTGCGAGAAAATTCCACTATGAGGATTAACAAGAACTACCTGAGGCAAACCCTCCATCCCAAATGTCCGTTTCATCTTAATTATCTGGGCTTCAAGTTGCGCGATCGCATCATGCAGAGCCGACTGCAATTCCATACCAGATACTCCGGCAGCCGATAGCGCAAACGGTAGGTAATAAGCCCGGAGCGCCTCACATACTAACTCAGTTTGCCCTCGCTTCTTCGACTGGAGATAGCTAATTACTATCCCATCCTCTGTATCCTTACTCCGCATGATTCGCGCCAACTCAACAGAATCAGCAGGCTTACTCGCTCTTGCCATACTCTTACTTCTATATAATCTGCAAACCAAGCTTCTCAATAAGCTATTTGTCATTACTCTTACTTTAACCACACTGTAGGAGAACTTACCCCCGTATTTACTCCTAACTACCCCAATTCACACACTAATTACCCCAATCAATTGAAAATTAAGTCTCGTTTTTTAAATAAAAATATGTTGTTAACTGATAAATAAACTCTTACAATTCCCATGATTGAGGTATTCTGAGGGCAAATTGACCCAACTATTTCAGCATTACTTCAAATATCAATCGTCTTAGAACAAAACTCTACAACCCTCACTGCATATGAATTTACATCAGTCCCGTTCCACAATAAATCATTACTGTTGTCGCACAATCCAGAACTAAAACAAGGTATGTTCAATGGGGTTATTTTATTCTTAAAATATTCGCAATAAATTAGATTAATTGGCAATATATTCAATACAATCGTTTATCATGTAGTTCTAATAAATATTACTTCTGTTTTATATTTACTTTTTGATGACTAATGTATGGTAAATGACCCCGTAAAGCGAACTAAATCTATCAAGGTATACCTCTTTAAGGAAGAGAAAACTACCATTGAGGAAAAAGCGATCGCCACAGGGGTAACTGCATCTGAGTATTTACGTTCCTGTGGATTAAGGCGGGTACTAACGGCAAAACCGCCCGCTGATTTGGTAACTATCCGCGCTACTGCTGGAAACCTTAAAAGCGAACTGATGATGTTATCTCACTTAGCGAAAGAAACAAACAACCAGCAAATTTTGGATACTGTTAATAAGGCGATCGCACTTGTAGATCAGACCATCGCAGCTGCATTTAACCTAGACGTTCCCGATAAATCACCCTCAAGCCAAGATAAATAAGGCATTACAAGTTCTATAGCCCCCACTTTCAACTGTCTCAATTTGATTCCCGTCATCTACAAAAAACCTAATTTTCTCGACACGCTCAAGTATGTCTTGGGGAAAGATGATGCTGCGATTGTCGATACTAATATGATGGGAACAAAGCCAGATGAATTTAACCAGCAGTTTCTCACCATCAAGTACACCAACAAAGCGGTTAAACGGCAGTGCGCTCACCTCATCATCTCAATCGCACACCGCCCGAACTACCACGAGCATTTATCCAACAGTCAGTACAGTTATGTAGCAAGAGAATATCTCAAGGATATGGGATACTTGCCCAAAGAAGAATCATCTGTAGCAGCTACCAGTCAGTTTGTTGCGGTACGCCACCACGATCGCAACCACGAACACCTGCATATAATCGCCTCCCGGATTCGGTTAGATGGCAGCTTAGTTAATGATTCCTATGATTATTTCAACTCCCAAGTTTCAACTAGACGCATCGCGGCGGAACTAGGATTGGAAGTAACTCCAACAACAAATGAAGCTGTAGCCTCTAAGTTAGAGCAAGAGTACGGAATAATTACACTTACCAGCCCCAACCGATCAAAAAGCATTAGAGCAGTCAACAGTCAGCACAAAACCCCAACAAGTAAGGAAATTATTCGCCAAGCAATAGGAGAAGCCATTAAGGACAGTCCCACCGTCTCTACGTTTATTCAACGCCTGGAGGAAAATAACATTGGAGTATTGCCTAAGATGCAGGGGGAAGAACTACTAGGCTTTAGCTACACTCATAATAATGTAAAAATTGCTGGTTATCAAGTATACAAACCCTATAGCTGGAACAAACTGCGATCTGAATATGGAATCATGTATGACCCAGATAAAGATAAAGAAGTAATTCAACAAGCTAAAGCCAAAGCAATTGCTCGCATAAATAGCATAATTTTAAGTAACAATGATTACTTATATAGTGATAAACCTACTAATAGCAGTACAAGTGATAGCAATGGTGATACCGATAGTAACTCCAAAAAAACTTGAGAGGACAAAAGTACTAAATAGTAATTATCCAGATCAAATTTCGACAATACAACCAAAATTAGAAGATAAACCCACGTCGGAAGCAAATAAGGTTAAGAAAAAAGTACAGCCGCATCTGAAGGAACAGCACCCACAACAGGATATTTCAGAAGAGAACTGTCTATCCACTGCTCAACAAATCCTGGAAGAGCAATCTTCCCTTATTCCTGCTTCTGTTACCCTTCTCCCTTCTACTCTCAAACATTTGCCTTCTATAATCACCGACTATATGCTTGTTACCAATAACTTCCGTATCAAAGGACGGGAGTTGAGTGCCAGCTTAGATAGCACTACTCTGAGTGTTTACCGTCATGGGGATAATACTCCTGTGATGCAAACCTGCTACAGTCAGAGAACCTGGTACGAAGAGATACCAACTCGACTAACCACAAACGAAATTGAGCAAATTGAAAGTTTACGTTTCTTTACCCAACAAGCATTAATCAATCAACAGCGATCGCAAACAGGTATTGAGCAGTAGTAAACCTGCTACTAGAGAGAATTTAATCTACTGAGAATTCCTATTGTTGATATATGAAATACGAAGTGTTCAAATTTGAATACTTCGTAGAAAGCATTAATACATCTAGGTTGATGTTTTAAGCAATTCCACTACGTATTAGTGCCAAAATTTGTACATCCGAGTCATAATAGATTTCGAGGTTGTTTTCTGGTTCTAAGTCATGAGTTATGTTATGTTTTTATAAACCAGAGCGCAACAGCTTAATCTTGAAATACCCTCGTTTAAGTTTCTCACTTCCCCTGACTTCATAAAATTTATCTGGTTTTTGGATAATTTCAACCAGTCCCTGCGCTTCCATATTCTCAAACAACGACTGTCACGACGCAATATCTTGCTCAGGCGCAAAAATTCTAACATCGTTTATCTCGCCCATAAGCCTCTTTGTTCTAGCTATATAAAATTATAAAAGTAACTAGAACAAAAAGCGATAACCGATGCCTAAGAAAAAATGTGGAATTGGATTTGACTGTGCCAGTATGATGCAGCACCCAGGCATAGATCCTGGCGACTGCTTAAATTACAAAACTTGTGGGAGTGCGCTTGAACTAACCCCTGATGAAGAACTCGAACTTGTTCGTATCCGGGAAGAACAAATGCGCCAGTATCAAGAACAAATTCGCCTGACTCGTCGTTCTGCTGCCATTATGATGCTGATGAGGCGCGGTTGCCCACAGTCACCAGAATCGTTAGGTATTGTCTCCGCCGTCGAGGCGATCGCCACCACATTAGATAATATTCGTACTGGACTTACTAACTTCGACGGACAGTACATCGCACCACCTAGTTGCGAACTCCACATCTACAATGTTAAACGCCCCAGTGGTACGTACTCATACTATAAACTGACCGCCGAAAACGCAATATTTGCACCTTCAGAAAAAGAACAACAAGTACGGGTAATTCACCTCAGCCATCATAATGATGCGCGGTATATAGAAGCACAACTTGGTATCGAACGGCGAAACAAGTTAACCCAGGTGCGAACACTGCTTCAGAACGCAAGCGCATTGCTTGAGGAAGCAACACGTCTACTCGAACAAACTACAGATATGAACAGTCCAAATGCTACAGTTGAAGTTTTCAACATCGATGAAATTATATCCATCGACTAATAAAACCAGCAAAATGGGAAAATTTACTTCATTACTGCCACAAAATATAAATCCTGTATTTCAGGATTATGTGTAAAGCTGCTTTATCTACCAGTACAACGTGACGATTACAATCAAATCGCTCTGATGGGTATGCCAACAGGCTAAATCGACTAGGGAGAAGTGAAAAATGACCATAAGTTTTAGAGAATGGCTCAAACAATTTAAAAATCAAGATATACCTTTTGGTGATTTATGGAGTGATGCCACATCGGCTAAAAAAGGAAGATTTCAAGATAATATTTCAGACTCTTGGCAGGGTGAAACTATAGAAAGCTTGATAGAGTTTATGGTGAAAAACGAAGCGTCATATCAATCTTATGCTGTTCTTAATGAAGCTAATGAGGCGTATCATAATTACTTAGGTTTAGAACCTATAGAAACATCTAAATTGGAAGAATTAGAGAACCAATTTAAAGCTAAATATTACGCAGAACGTCTACAGCACTATACAAGATTATGTATTTTATATAAAAATCCTACTTGAACCTTGCTCAATATAAGATTACTGATAAATCAAGCTTTTAGGCAGTTTGATTTTTGTTCTAGTTACTTTAAATAAAAATAATAGCTAGAACAAAGGAGACACTCAAAATTGAATAACGACAGTAGAGTAAAAAATTTGGGAGGCATAAAATTATCAAGGTGCTGCCACACGAATTTAGCTTTTCGTCTCAAACTGCAAACATAACCACAATGGCAAACATGAAGAATGTTACTACTGATTTAGCATTAAGCAAGAAGTAATCAATAACTCAGTATCTTTTTTGGCATACTTAAGTTATGGCGTTAGGTTCAATAGGGCTTTATTAGGAATAAACTAAGTAAAGTTTCTATGAACAAGTACTTTTAAACACTAATAAATTGTTAGTATAAATTAGAAATTTGTTGAATAGATTACCGATAAAAAGAAAGTAAAATTTAATTTTACGGGTATTTTAGTGCCAAAAAGGAAAAATTTATATTTAATTTTATAAGTTTAATTGTTCATATATGACAATTCAAGCTAAACATTTTGACACTAGATTAAATCAATGGATTCATACAGATGGTAATACAAATAATCCAGATTCGCTGTTAAAAGAAGAACTTAATAATACTCTACTAGAACATTTCTTTCCTGGGATAAACTTTTCGTTTGGGCATATGGACGAAAAGTCTAATGTGGAACAATTAACTAATCATCCTGAAGGTCATAAATTATTATTATCATCAAAAACTCGGTTATTATATGGCCCCGAAGAATGCCTAGATACAATTAGGCAATTATGCCCTGATAACAAAGATAGAGGTGCTTACGGGTCTATCTTTCTTGGTTCATGTAGAAATGCTGTCAATAAAGAGTTAAACATCCTAATAGTTGATGATAATAATGGTGAAAATGGCGGCATTATCAGTAATGACCAAGCATATCGGCTAACAGGAGACTGTTACGGACAAATATCAAAAGAACTGTATCACGAATTAACCAAGCATCAAAAAGGTGATAAATATCGAGTAATTCAGCACCGCTTCGGTTGGACCGATCGAGACGGAGATGACAACAAATACCGCTTTGGTAAAGGTACACTGCGCCCTACTAACCTTGAGCAAATCCTCAATTATCAAAACTCGAATAACTCAACTAAAATTGACCTCATTCTTCCCTTATCCGCGTTCAAGGGAACTGATAAAGACAATCCTAATAGCCCAACAAAGCCTCAAATTCAACCTGGATTGTACCGACAAAATATCTGGCTAGGTGAAAAATCACAATCTGAACTCGGCAAGACAGCTATATCGCAGTTACTCGCTTCATTCCCTAACGGACTGAAAGACTTTACTGAACAGCTAGAACTTGAAGCCAAAAAGCTTAAAGAAGCACAGGATGATCCTCGGCAACTTGCACAACTTTACTGCGAAAAGTACGAGAAGCGGAAAGCTTTTCTTGAAGAACAAGCAACCACACTAGAAGAACAAGCAGCAGAAGATCCAACAATAGCAGAAGAATTAGAAACTTTGCGCGATCGCATTGCTACTGACTCGTTTATTTACAAACTCATCAAAGCTGACCTGCAAGGAGAGAGGCAACTTCTCGAAACTGAGAAAGTACAGCGCGAACTCGCCCGGTTCGTCCAAAACGAGTGGAAAGAAATCGCCATCGGCAAGACCTTAACGTTTGAGCGAGCAATGGTCATCCCCTCCAAAGACCTGCAAAATGGGGAAATTTCCATACCGCATTATCAAGACGGGGAAGAAGTTCTCAACTTCCGCTCCCCTTTCCTCAACTCAAATGGTCTGTGCGTCTCAACTAACAAAATTGTAGAAGATATCCTGGGGCCTGATAGCCAACCTCTCGCTGGTGCGATCGCTGTCTCGGATGAAACAAGCGATCGCATTTACAACCGCCTCAATGAGCAAATTAAATCTATCCTGTCAGAAGCTCAAGGAAAAAATATCCAGTTAGAAGGTATTGAAAACTACTTAAATCAAAGTATCAGTAAGCTCGAAACTAGAGATAAAATCGAGTTTACCAACAAATTTAATCAGTATATTTTAGAACTAAAATCAGCTGGTTATGAATTAGATATTCTTCCTCAAGAGTCCGAACAAGAGCGTCAAGCACGCGACTACGATGGTGATTGTATCGGCTTCGAGCGGGCAACCAAGTATCCCAACCTCACCATCGAAGCAAAAGAGCGCAACTTTCCTGAAAACGCTTACGCTCCAACTGTCAAACTTAAAAAACAATCTTTTTACCAAGAAGATGGCAGTCAGCCAGAATTTGAGGAAATCGCCATCCACATGAGCGATGGCATTAGTGTGGGTGTTATCAACAATCACCTTACCGCAATTGAAGGCGTTAGAGTCAGAAATTACGATTCTCAAAAATTTTGGTAGTGAAAAAGACTCAATTGAGTACGTACAGCAGGTAGCCAAACACTACGAAGATTTATTCAAAACAGAAGCCTGGGCAAAATCCAAGGGTATTGAAGGGAAGGAGATTCCGAGCAAGTATCGCAGTTACATGGAAGAGTTCATCAAAACTGTTCGACAAGAACCCACCAATACACTAGTGGCTATGAACATTAATACCCAAATGTACCGTGAAATGATTGCCGAGGCAGCATTTCAAAATCAAATTGCAGTTGACCTTTTTAAGAGTGCCAAAAAACCCGAAATTGAAATTATTCGCAATAATAGTCGGATTCTTCACCGTGAAGTCAACTATATTAAGGATAAGAAGAAAGATGTCTATATTGACAATATAATTCAACCGACGGGATATTCACCTGTTGAGTTAGTAATTGCTCAAACCAATCAGTATTTTGAAAAAGCTCGCCTCGAATCGCGTGAAATCGTTCAATTTCAAGCTTTATTTAAAGGGGTTGAATTTTCTCAAGAACAGCGATTAAGAGCTACCCTCATCAAAAAAGAATTCGATAAATCATTCAACCGAGCAAGTGAGCTATCTAAACAAAAAGAAACTGAAAAAGGGCCATCTGCAAATATTACCCTTGCTAATGGTAATCAAGTAAGTATAACTAATCTTCTACAGTATGATAATGAATTTATCTGGAAAGCTAACACAATTACGATAAAAGTATCAGAAATACCCGAAGATAAACGCAATAATAACCGCCCGCATAAATATTTAGTTTATGCTCAAATTAACGATGAAACCAAGAATGGTAAACCCCATTTTAGAAAATTAGGAACGCTGGCGAGGGAGCAAGAAAATAAACTCGAAGAGATAGGAATTATACTTGGACAAGAAGTAAAATCTAACAAAATATCATTCCAGCCTGAACTAAGCGAAGGTCAAATTAAACTTCTTTACCAAAAAGCTTACGAAGTAGCAGAGGAATTTTATAATTCGATTCCAGAAGACCAAAAGCTAGCAATGGCAGCTGCCACCTGGGCAGTATCAACTACTCGTGAGACTGGTAATGATAAAAGTAGCGATCGCCAAAATAAAGTTTCTAATTTCGCCTTTGCTGCCTTTCCTCAAGAGATTATTAGTCAGTTAGATACACTCAAGTTTACCGATTTTAGTATCACTGGGTTTGACCGAGATAATGAGTTTTTTAATAAAAATCAACCTCAGAGTATTCGATTTAATCTAGCTGAAGATGGAAAAAGCGTAATTGAAATCCAGAATCAAGAGGGTAATTACGAAACATTTGGAAATATTGAACAAAGTAACGCCCGGCTACCAATTGGCACTATTGCTATTGGCAGTATTGAAAAAGGTGAAGTATACACCACCTCTGTTACAACCAAAGTACCCGGATTACCAGAACTAACTTTTAAAGTAGGCGAAGTTAACAAGTTTGGAAATTCCCAAAGGTTTAATAATGAACCTGTAATGTTAACAATCGAAAAGGTTGACCTGATTCGGGAAGACTATACTATCTATCTTCAAAATAGTAATAAACCTGAAAAACTAGGCAATATTGATAAAGAATCAATCAAAGAAGGTATTGCCGAAGGCTGGCTAGCAGAAAAGCCTGGGAATGGGCAACATTTACAGCTTAAAATTCAAACTATCATCACTGGACAAAATGCCTATGCTATAGCAGAAACATCTCAGAACAATCTGTTACGAATTAATATTACGAATCCAAAATACAAGAAACAGGAGATTAACAACCAAGCATTTCAAGAAACTTTGGTTCGTGCATTTGATAAAAAGCACGTTTATATTGCTAAAATTGGCGACCAATCACTCGGTATTATTGGTCAGCATAATGAACGTCTCGAAGCTGATTTAAATAAAGGGAATATACAAAAACAGTGGCAAAGGAAAGAAACTAGCACTGTACAAAAATTAATTGATACGGGTATTATTCGCCCAAACCAACAACGAACTACTATCCCTGTACAGATTACCAGTAATGAAAGTACCTGTAAAATAATTATTAATTCAGAAACAGTACAATATCCTGACAAATGGGTTAAACGCAGTCAGCTTATAAGTAATGAAAAGCCTGTCAAAAACGAGCAGCAGGACAAACGCAACCAAATACTCGGTAAAATCAACGAACGCCCTACAATCATGTTCCAAGATAAAGAGCAAAAATTAGTAGGGCTTTTAGGATTAGCAGTTGATGAAAATCTAACCGAAAAAACCAAAAAGTATCTTGAAAAAGTAGGAGTATCATACGAACAGCTTCCTAGATCACAAGCTCGGTTAGAAGCCAAAAAAGGAATGACTGTATTCGTACTTGATGAAACTACTATCAGCAGCGAATTAAGACAAACCTTTATTAACCGTGCTGGTGGTCATATCAAAAGTGCAGATACACCCTCGCAACCCACTCCAATTATTCCCCAACAAACTGTATATTTTTATAATCCAAATCAACAATATAGTTCCCCCGATGGAGCGCAGGCAGAAACTCAAGAAGCTCTTGGGTTAGTAGTTCCCGCACAAGACGCGATCGCTGTAGCGACTTGGTTAGAATCAAAGTCTACTGAAAACGATTATTTTATTGAGAGTAACACAGCTACATTCATTTTTAATAAAAATGAGATTAGTGAGAAAATAACCGAAGAATTAAATACTTTGCTTGGAAAAGCTATTAATATTGGTGAAGTTGATGGTTTTGACCGCTACGAACAGCTTAGTGCAGAGTTAAATCAAAAAGTTGCAACTGAAGGTAGTCTCTTAAAATTAAACCAAATTCCAGAAAATAGTGATTACCAAAAAGCTCTAAAAGCACTTCCTAACCGTCCAAAAGAACTCTATCAAAAAGATTCTCCAGTACCAATTGTTCCTGCTAAAGCTTTACCAGAAAAGAATATAAGTAATATTCAATTGAATACTAACGCCACAGTTGCAGGAATTTCACAAGTCTATCAAAACGCGGTTGAGATACAAGTAATAACGGATATACAAGCAGAAGCTAAGAATCAACCAATATTACTACCCAACTCGCGTCAAGCCGATCCAACTAAAGCTATCGAAATATTGGGTAAGGTAAGCGAGGAAAAAGTAGACCAGCTGCGATCGCATCTTGAAACCCACCTCAAACCCATACTTGAAAATGATAAATCCAACTATGCACCACTGAGACAAGTCGCCTGGGTCGGTGCAAAATGGGATTTGAAGGATAAAGACTTTAAGCCAGGGGTGCAGGACGACTCTTTGATGGAACTTGTCAAACAAGTATATCCTGACGCTGAGATTGTGCTGGTAAGTTATTCCGAGAACCCCGGTGCTGGGATTAACTATCACCGCGATGACTCCTACGCCGCGACGGAAGCCCGCAGCATTAATATCGGAAATTCTGACTGGGGCTATCGTGCTGCTAAGGAACAAATGGCATGGACTAGGGAAGAGAATCAGGACGCACCATACCAAGAGTTTAAACTTGAGTCGGGTACAGTAACCCGCTTTAACTGCAAAAACGAACACGCTGCACTGAATACTGAGGCTGGCAAATGGTCTATCAACATCTGGTCAATTAAAAATGACCTGGGCAGAGAAAACAGCGTTCGCCAAAAATTTGAGAACTTCCTCACCTCAAACCAACCTCCGCGTGCGGTAGTCCAAAGCAACAACGACCTCACCATTAAAGCTAACGAGTGGACACCAGGGGGAGAAATTAAAGTAGAGCGCAGTTATACCAACCTCAGAGAAGTCACCCAAAACATACCCTCAAACTCTTCAAACCAACCAACTGTTGAAGAAATTATCGCCATCGGGAATTCTACTGCGGCACGCGCTGCTAATCCTCAAATTCCAGACAACCCGACTATATCTGGAAAACCAGTACCAATGGTTTATCCGCTGCATCTGCACGGACAAGCTGCCACAGTACCAGTTGATACAACTATCAATGCTATGCGCGGACACGGTAGGATACACACTACCAGAGGTGTAGACTACCAAAAAACTTATGGTATTAAAGAGGGAGATATTGCGATCGCCCAAGGTAAAAACGGCGAGCAAGTTGCTTTTCGGGTAGGTAAGCAATACAAAATTACCACCCAAATGATTCAAGACCCAAGTTACCAGCAAGCCTGGGCGAGATGGGAGAAGCATTCACCAAAAGAACTTACCCAAACTCAAGCGAGTAAGAGTCAGGTATATGGCTTATTCATGGAGCCACTAGGAGATTATGTCAATGGCAAAATTGTTCCGTTCCCAAGCATCCAAAAACAACCTGCAACACCAGTAAATATCAGCCCCGACTCCAAAGATGGGCTGGGAGTAGCACTCAGCCTTGCCACTGCACTCGCTAAAGAACAAGGCAAGCTGCAAAACAATTACCAAGTTTCAGTCAACAATGATCCAGAAGCCCCTGCTGGGCAGTATGGATTAGAAACCCATGTCCAAAAACCTAAAGGGGTAGCATACGCATCCGCCGAACACGCATTTAATCACCAAAGGCAGTTACATCCATCAGTTGATGAATACCAGCTAATGGTAGAAGTGCTTCAAGCTAAACTCGAACAACACCCCCGGCTAACTGAGGCGATCGCCAAACGCGGGGGAGCCGATTGGTTAGAGAATTGTACAAGCATTACTAATGCCCAGGATCAACAGTGGGAGGGTAAGGGTAAAGAATCCGCATTTATTCAAGCCCTTAGCGAAGCGTATATATATGTAGTTGCAAAAATACAACAAACTACAGTACAAACCCAGCACGACAAGTCCCAACAGACTGCTCTGCGGCCCACAAATCCACTCTCCCAACTCGAACCTATAAACGCCGCCGTCGCTGAACACATGAAAAAAGACATTGCGATGGCCCAATTAGCTACCCAGTTTATCGGTAAATCAGCTGCACCTCCCGGTACACCTTCAAGTACACGAAATTACGAGCAAGCATGGGGGGAACGCGCCAACACAGGAAATTACTCAAAAGAAGACATCATTATGGTGTCCGGATCTGGCCCGTGGCGTGGAGTAACAAGCGAGCAAATTGCCCAAACATTTGAAAATCACTATAAACCCTTACTTGATAAGGCAATAGCGGCGAAAAGCTATTTTCTAGTTGGAAATGCACAAGGAACTGACCAATTAGTTCAAAATTATCTTCAAGAAAAAGGGTACAAAATAGAACAAACTTCCCAAGGATATGCAGTATTTAATCCTGTAGAAAACACCAAAGTTAGTAGCGATATTATTTCTACCAATACACAAGTATCAGATAACTCATTAATTGCTAAAGACAAGAACATTTTTTCATCACAACAAAGCCAACAACCAAATATTGACCAAGCACTCGCATCACCTACTCAACCCAAAATACAGCAGTTTGGAGCGATGGATAGCATTATCGAGCGGATGAAAGCTAATACAGTGCAAAATCTCCAAGACTGGTATATAGCAGCTGAAAAACTCGGTAAATCAGACACATATCTCAATAGAATTCAGGAGGTAACTAATTTATACATTCAAGAAAATATTAGTCTTGAGAATGCTTTTAAGGCAATGGAACAAGACATTAAAGAATTAGAAAAAGTTAATGAGATGACCAGTCTTGCTCAACGTGTAGTTAAGACAATTGGACAAGAAGATATTAATGGCATTATGACAGTCCAAACAGAAAAATATCAGATTGCTACTCAGACTCAAAACCAGACTTATTTAGTTAAAGATAAAAAGGATAATATCTTGCTATATGTCAAACAAGGAAAAACTCAAGTAAGTAACATTAGTGATGAAACATTACAAGATTTTCAAGTTATGAGCGAGCGCATCAATAATGCACTCAAAGATATCAAAAAAGATTTAGTAGAAAGGTGATTTTACTATGAAAGAACTAATCGAGTTTCCAGTAGAAGGTTTAACTCCAGCAATGCAAGCTTGTCTCCTCAGAGAATTGATCGCACAGCTTAATATACCTGATGAGAAATTTGAAGAATATGCAAAAAATCCTCCAACTGCTGAGGAACGACAAGAGGCTGTGTTAAAGTTAAATTCAGAAATGAATAGAATCAGTGAAATAGCACAAGAGGAAGTCAAGTTAAGTTCCACAGAAATTGAACCTATCAATTTTGTTAATCCAGTTAGTCAAGAGTCATCTTTACAACCCGAAGTAAGCCAGTCTAAAAAAAAATAGAATTGAAACAGACGTTCTAAAAAAACTTTACAGATAAAAATGATGGCAATAATGGCAACCTAGTAGAAGATAGTCAACACGATAAATTACAATCTATTATCGCTAATTTCCAAATTCAACAATTTGTTATCCCTGTAATTTTAGACCGCTTAAATATATTTGGAAAACCAGATAAAGAGACACAAAGTATCCTTTATAAAAGTGAGACATATACTGCAAGTCTAAAATCAGAAGAAAATTCACAAACTCTTTGCCTTGATAGAAATTCTTCTGATTCAGAAGCAAGCCAAGAAGCACTGCTAGCATCTCGTAATAATAGCTCAGAGAATTACTCTATCATCATCAATAACCTTACCCATAATGAATTTGAACGTTTTAAGGCTCTGTTCGATGAGCAACAAGCACGCTGCGAACAGAACCAACAACAATTCAAAAACCAGGATGCTGCTCAAGAGATAGATTAAATCAACCCAAAACACACACCATACGAAAAAGCTATAAACCCCAAAACTAGCTTTTTATTAAAACTCAAGGGAGTTTTGGGGCAAATAACAACCGCAACAGAAAAATAATAAAAAGACGCAGTAAAATCAAACAAACTCGTCGGGTTAATAGGTAATCTACCTAACCCGACCAAACATAGCATTACTATTAAAGACCAAACAACAATACTTTCTATCCATCCTAAAATTTGATTGATATTCATAAAAAATCATTTATTACTATATAAATTCACTTAAACATATTAAAATTCAATTTTATCAATACAATAATCCAGTAAATAGATTGCTTAATGAAAACTACACAAACTACCCTCATCACTTTGTAAATTTTTTAAAAACGATAATAAAGTTTTTAAATAAGCTGATTAATTTATAGTAACTGTAAAGATTAAAAAACAGTAAAAAGTAAGTGCTATAAGTATTATTATCAGGGACAATACTAAACAAATCAGTGTGTAATATGAAACCTATTAATGTTGTCATCATTGAAAATGAGAACATATCTAGGGTTGGCGCGGCAGCGATATTATCTGAAACTGGTAAAATCCAGGTATGTGGCCTTGCTAAAACCGGAAAAAAAGGAATAGAAATTGTTGACCAACAAAAGCCAGATATCGTGGTGATAAATATTGATTTACCTGATATCAATGGCACTGATGTCATAAGTTTAATTAAATGCAAACACACATCAATTAAAATAGTGGTGATGACTGCAAATAGCAGCAGAGACACTATTAACGCAGCAATTAATAATGGCGCAGACTGCTACTACTGTAAAAATAATGCCAGAGAAGAAGTAGGAGAAAGATTCATTGAAGCAGTAATGGCTGCATACAATAACGAATCATGGATTGACCCAACTATTAATCGCATTTTGATTGATAATCTGAGGTCAAATGACACAGCCGATAGAGATTCACTAGATTTGTTAAGTGATTTCTCTAATAAAGAAATTACAGTTCTCAAATTAGCGGCTGGTGGTATGAAAAATAATGAAATTGCCAATGTCATGTATGTTTCCGAAGGTACAGTCAGGTCATATTTACATAATTCATTTATCAAGTTAGGAGTCAAAGATAGATTAAACGCTATCCGCGAAGCTATGCGCCTGGGAATCCTCAGCTTTGCAGACATGAAAATCGAAGAAGAAGTTACTCAAGAAACCCATACAAGAGTCAAAACCAACCAAAATAGTCAAAAGGATACAACTAAAACGAGTAATAAGGGATACAAAGGCTGGGTTGCTTAGAAAATTAATCAACTGCAATTATGCAGCCACCTGAATACTTCTTCTGCCGACGGCAAGTTTTAATAATGGCAGCGTTTCTAACATAAATACTACGTGCTACCTTACCTTCATTGGACTTAGCCCAATCCAGAAGCTTTTTATCTTCGGGTTGTAAAATGGCAGATCCAGAAGCCGCCTGCTGAAAAGTTACACTTCCAGCAATAGTCTTGTATGTAAAAACACCAATTGCAGATCCCAAAGCCAGTACAAAACCCAACACTCCCGCTACTTGTGCCAATCGCCAATTACTTATGCCCAAGAGAGGCAATGCGCCACCAGCTTGCTTAGTCATCTTAATTAAATCCTTAGCGGCTTGGGCGATCGCATTTTTTTGTTGCTGTATTGCCACCTTAGAAGCACTATTTAACTTATCGTCCACCATGTCAGCCCAACCCACCACAAGCGAGTCAAGCCTACCAGGTAGCTGCTGCAACGCAAATTGGGTTGTACCTAGTTCCGCGTATAGGTTAAACAAGGGGTCATCAGGTCGAACACCTAATTTAAGTATCCAATCAGTGACCTCTGCTTTCTTTTCTTCAGAATATTCTGCAATAACTTTTTCAACAACTTTTGCAATATTGGTCATAGGTTGTTTAAACAGTTAATTGAAAACCTCACTGTCAACTTGGTAAAGCTAATACTTACCATTCTTCAGATTCAATATTTTCAGTTACATCAAAATTGGAAGTATTTTGTTGATTTGTACCTACAGAAGCTAGTTCTGTACAGTGATTACCTAATCCTAAATAATTCAAAGCAATCTCATTAGAAACAATAGAATTATTAAAATTCTCTATCCAGTTGAATACTATTGAACGCTGAATAGTATTAAGAGGCGAGTTAGTTTCAATAAGTTGAGCATAGGGTAAACCAGTATCCTCAAGCAACTGGTAAAAGTCGTTATGCAACCCGCCCAAAACTAGCTCCAAGCCATTTAATTTTTTTAATATCAGCTTGGAATCTACTACCTTCATAGTATCGAAATTGCTTGCCAAAGTAATAATTTTTGATAACAACATAGTCAACTTGACTACCAAAATGCTGGTATAAATCCTGAAGATAATCTTCAACACAGTCTTTACGATGTGATATCGGGTGCAAGAAAGTAACACGATATCCGAGATGGTTAAGATTTCCTATCAGTGAAACATCTTTATCAAAAAACTTGAACTCTTGGTGGTTTTGACCTGGCATATCCGTCAAAACTACATCAATATTTGGAAACATTTCTAAGTCAAGTAATAATCTATCCGAATCGCCCCTAGACAATCCCAAATGGTTTATTTCAAAACCTTTTGTTTTATACATCGATAGCTTGTTACGATAACCGTGGTAGAAAACACGCGCATTGCATTTACTTTTCAAGTACAATTCCAGCAAAAGCCTAGAAACTGTGGACTTACCCACACGAGCATCACCCGATGTAATTACAAAACGCTTTTTAAACATAATAAATCAAGCAACTTATTCAATTAAGCAGCTATATCTTGAGATGGTAAATTTGCATCTTGGTTTTTAGCTTTCTCTTTTTCTTCGTTTTCTCTAAGCTCTTTAGACTTTTCCACAACTGCTGGATAGTAACAGTCATCTGGTTGTATATCAAAACCCAATAAATTAAATGCTGGCTTAATTTGCGCTTCAAACTCAGCAAGCCAAGATTTAATTCTTGACTTAATTACAATATTTGTTTCTTTATGAGTCTGTCCTTCATTAAAGGTTAAAGCATGGCGGTCAAGAAAGTCATAAGACTTGTAGAATAAATCTGGCATTACAAGTTCTATCAGACCTTCTGCAAGCAGATTTTGACGTAGAGAAGAATCATTATATCGCTCAAATTTTTCTTCTTCACCATGAAATAGATTTTTGACTACAATATAATCTACTTGGTCTTTACAAAGTTCACGAAGTTTTTCTAAAACATTTATAGAGTCAAGAACTCTACTAATCACTGAAACCATTGTTACTCGACAATTAATTTCAGTTTTCAGAACTTCAAAAAATGCAAGCTCTTTGACATAACTTTCAAAGAAACCTCCAGATTGTGCTGGCAAGTCTAATAATGTGATAGGACAATCACTCTCATCTAGATTAATTAATAAATCGTCAGCACCACCTCTATGAAAAATATCAATATAACGTATTATAGGGCGGTAATCTTTTTGAAAATATCTTTCTATCTGAGGATTCCTTAAGTCAGCCTCATAAGCAACACAGGGTAAATTTTTATTAATGTAAAGTTGAAATATTACTCGTGCAAAGGTACTTTTACCTACGCCACCTTTATCACCTGTTATAATTATCAGTCGCTTTTGAGGCTTACCATTAGTATTAGAGGAAGTATTATTTGACATGGCTGGTTGTTCTTTATTTTTTTGGGGCATAATATTTTTTCCGCAAAGTAAATAAACTTTGTTGTATTAGATTAATGTCAATCTAAAATTTTTAAATTTGTAAACAAAAATCAATAAATTAATTAATAAAATAGAGAAGTCAGCAACTATATTGCTCAATAAAATTCTCCTAATTTATTTTGAATAAACTACTTTGAGTATGCAACCTCTCGCTCAAAAAGCCAAGCAACAAAATTCCACATTAAACCAACATTTGTTGATATGTAAATTAGTCATAAATTTTATGTCGTTTAAAGTAACTTGACTTTCAAAAAAGGCATTATGATATTTTGAACGAAAATAATCTATGAGTGAAGTACGAGCTGATTATGATGGTGCTTGGAAGGAAGGTGTAGAACAATATTTTGAAGCGTTTCTTGCATTCTTTTTTCCAGAGATTCAAGCAGAAATTGATTGGGAACGGGGCTATGAATTCCTTGAGAAAGAACTTCAGCAGTTGGTGAGAGAATCTGAAATTGGTAAGCAATTTGTCGATAAGCTAATCAAAGTTTGGCTAAAAGATGGAAAGGAAACTTGGTTGCTTATTCATCTGGAAATCCAAAGCCAAGTAGATACCAACTTCCCTAAACGGATGTTTTCTTACCACTACAGAATCTTTGATCGTTATAACCAAGAAGTTGTTAGCTTGGCAATTCTAGGAGATAATCAAGCCAACTGGCGACCACAAGAATATAGTTATGGTCGTTGGGGATGTCGCTTGAGTCTTCAGTTTCCCATTGTGAAACTACTGGACTATGAATCTCGTTGGTCAGAATTGGAACAAAGTGATAGTCCTTTTGCTGTACTGGTGATGGCGCACCTGCGGACACAAGCCACAACTCAAGATTTAGCAGGCCGATTGCAATGGAAGTTGAGCTTAATTAAACGAATGTATGAGTTAGGCTATAGTAGAGATAAAATCCAGCAAATCTTCCGGTTGCTAGATAGATTAATGACTCTACCACCGGAGTTAGACTTAAATTTTCAAGCCGAATTAGAGCGTTTTGAGGCTGAACAGAAAATGACATACATAACAAGCGTAGAACGCATAGGTATAGCAAAAGCTACCCAGAAATATATTGCTCAAATCCTAACAATTCGATTTAAAGATGTTCCTACTGAATTAGTAGAAAAACTAAATGAATTATATGACATTGAGTTATTGAATCAATTGTTAGAAAAAGCCGTAACTACAGGTTCAATATCTGAGTTTGGGCAACAATTAAGTCAAGAAAATACAGATACATAGTGTTAAAGTTGAATGGAACGCTGACCGTACAGGCATAAAATTCTAACTACCAGCTAACTGTTTTGCTTTCAAATACAAATTAATTCCCCAATCAAATTCGCTGCCCGCTCTCCATATTTTTGCCGAATAGCATCCCTGTATGGCAAGCAATCTTCACTTAAAAAGTCGCGGTTGAAGAAGAATTCAAAAGTCAGAACTCAGGAGTCAGAATCAATCAGTGGTGGGTCTGAATCCCCCACTGATTGAAGACCACTAAATCTTCGATTTAGTGGGGGTCTTAAACCCCTTGATTCATCCGCCAGTCGCACAAAATTCATTCTGAATTCTGGCTCCTGACTCCTGAATTCTGTTTTGATAAATAGAGAAAAATTAAATCCTCTTTTCGAGTCCACGTATTCTGTTAATTCAATATTAAACAGTGATTTAAATTCATCCTCTCTTTGTTTGAGTGCTGAATATTTAGTTAAATTATTGGCTTGGAAGATTGGTTCAACTGCTTGATTAAACAGTTTTTCCATTAAGATATCTTTCATATATCCTTCTATATTTTTGTACCCAATTTTACTCACAAATATAATAACTTCTGTAAAGCTGAATCACCTCTTTTTGTGCAGTTAAAATCTAAAATACCAAACATCTTACCGCCTGATGTCCCTCATCTTTTCCAAAATTTTTCGCTCTCCAACTCCAAGGAAAACGGTAGACACCCAGGATTGGCAGTCTCCCACTCCTTAGCTTCTGCAATTAGAGTTTCGTTACCGGAATCGAGGTAGAATTGCATTTTGGCACGTTGCTCTAAGCGATCGCGTTCTTGAGTGCTAAGAATATGTCCTGTGATTACGCAGTATTGGCGCACCTTAGCCATAGCTTGGGTTAAAGCCATTAGCCGTAGTTTTGTCACTCGCTTGAGTTCCTCAATGCGGTAGGAAACATCAGCAGTCTCGTCACCAACAGATGCACCGTGCAAGCCGTTGTTAGGGTTTTGGAGTGGTTGTTCTAGTGGAACCGCAGCAGGTATCGAAACTACACCCAGCCCGTTATCCTGCGTGTTAGATAAGTTTTGATTATCAACTTTTGACAACGTGCCGGAGCTACACAGGTATATAAAATCCCGATCAGAATTGAATTGATTTGATTGTAAAATATTTGTATGAACTGAATTTTCTAATTGATTACTGGTTTTATTTAAATTAATTTCAGCAGTATTAGAATAATTTATAAATTCAAGATTTTCCGCAGGCTGGATGACAGCTGAGTCTGACTGAGAAACATCGGGTTGTTCAACGTTCTCTGCTGACGCCAGCCCTTGGAGGGCTGTAGCAGCAGAAGGTAAAAACTTGCAAAAAACCTTCATATAGAAAGAATGAACGTAACTACCTACTCCATAAGGATTTTGAGTATCCTGTTTTACAAATGAGCTTTGAATTTCATAAAATTGCCCGTTCTCACTTGATTGATAAGGGTTTAAGCTATTTTCTGCCCAAGGGTCTAAAATGTAGCGTGTGGGATGCCACAAATGTAAGTGCTTTTGTAGTGTCTCTTGAGAGACAGTTTTGTTAAAACGGCGTTTATACTCAGCACGTATAGCTTTTGCCCGTTCAGTAGCCCCTGCTGGTAACCCACTACTCCACTCTATTGCTGTTACTACTATCTGGATGCGTCTTTGGGCTTGTTGGCTGCGTTCCCAGTTCTGCTGATGGCGACGGTCAAATGGAATTACGTTATCTTTAGGTTGATCGATCCTGCTAACACCTGCTATGGCTTCTGCAAATGTGTTGGCGAATGTACCCAACAGCCGTTCGGGATAACTAACGTAGGCACTGTACCATTTGTTACGAATTGTGCATTCTACCCAATGCCGTACTCTAGCTTCGATTTCATATTGGTGTCGGCAATATTGCTTATAGCCAGGGGCATTAATTGCGGTAGAAAGGCAAAATTCGACTAATTTATCGCCTCTTAAGTCTAGAAAGACGATTCCGTAGCCTGCAAAGATTTGTAGGAGGGTGTTTGTTTGTCCTTGTCCTGTCCAACCGATCGCAATTGTTTCTTCCCAGTTGGCACGCCACTGTGCAGCATCAGCAGACTCTTGCTTACGATATCTCTCCTGTGCAATTTGTTTTTTGGCTTTGTTCGCTATCCGTTTTAATTTGGTTAAATCTTGCCGACTTGCTGCGCGATCGCAATAGTCAAGGAAGATAGAAACTGAGTCGCTAATTGGTTGTAGATCATCATCAAGTAAAAATGACCCACTACCTGGTTGCATGGGACAACGGATGGCTTTGTAGTTGGTTATTTGTTTGGCACTATATGGTTTAGTGTTGGGGAAGATTTCTAGGTGTCCTTGACGCAGAATAAAGCCTGCATTTCTCAAGGTAATTTCTAAGGCGCAGGCTACGGCAAAGGTAGGCAGGGGAGATGCAAAGTTTAAAATCAAGTGATAACCACCACTAAAGCTGGACTGGAGAATGACGATATCGACTATGCCGATTTCCTCTAGTGCCGCTTTGATGCGATTTATGGATTCAATGTTATGGTAGTCGCCACAAAAGTCTAAATCTATTGTGGCGTAACGGGTTGTGTTGTCAAAACGCAGACCTACTAATTTTGACTTATCTTGGTGCAGCTTCCACAGTTGGGAAGGTTGCAGGTAATGGTCGATAGTGCGCCATGCTGGTTTTGCACCTTCCACTAAAGAAGGGGCAACTATCGCCCCAAATGGATGCCAAAAACGCTCTACGTAGCGTTTACCCAATGATTCTGCGGGCAGGTGGGGTTTGATTTTCTTTTTTAAAGGCTGTGAAAGACTTAATTGGGGCCTGTTATCAACATCTGCCCCGAAATCTTCTTGGAACATGAGTGACTGTCCTGATGGTTTTAGTGCATCAGGTAGCCTCGCTGTTGGTCAAAATGTGTTAGCCTAAATTTGAAATTTTTGTTTTATTAAGAAGCGGTTGGTTATCCGCTTGTTGGAGGCGACTGGTAATCGTCTCATGGTTTGAAAGCAAACAGAGGTTACACTTGTTTAGGCTTAGACATACGTAGGCTTAGGCTAAGATTTAGTCCAACACGCTTCACCAACAACAATGCGGCTACCCAACTTTTTTTTGAGAGCTATTTAAATAGGTCAGTTCTAGCGAAGTTGTGACTAAATCTAGAAAATAGTTTTGGAATAAGAATGCAAAGCTAGTAACACCTAAAAGTGTCACCAAAAACTGGCAGAGGTTAGTACAATAGGTGAAGATGAAATTACTCTCCACCAAAGAATTTAACAACAAAAAACAGTCAAATATATCCATACGAGTTCAGCACCCAAAATATGAACTCGTACTGCAATCAGTATTGAGATGCTAATCTATTAGGTAACGTTAAATTGTGGGATAAATTCTCTGCTAGATTAACTGCTCACAGCTACCTATGCAGCACGAATATTATCCTTTTTTCTATTTGTAGACATTTCCATTGCTTGCATTTGGCTCTTATAGTCCTCCCAAGTTTTTTCAAATACGTCAGACTCATACATCCGCAATAAAACCTCCTCTTTATCAGTTAAATTTGGGAGTTTTAACAACTCAGCTAAAGATACCTGAACTGGGAAAACATCACTAAACTTTTCCATTAAGTGAAGTATTCTTTCTCTCTGTTCAGCAGATGGTTCATCTTGCAACTCTGCATCAATCTGTCGCGGACGTAGATTCACGATTTCTAGGTTCATATTTACTAAATTCCTTAATCCAAACACAACAAATTCATTAGTTATACCAATAACACGCCCCACGATTTCTAACTCTGTCCGCAGTCTTTCCTTAAATTGATATACTTGACCAATTTGGAAACGCCGAAACGGATTGCGATCGCCATTCCGCATCCAAGCGATACCATCACTTATACTACCTATCTCGTCTGCTTCAATCAGGTCTATAACCTGGTCACAGATATCTTGATTGCAAACGAACTTGTAGGCTGCATCAATACTTCGGTTAAATTCCGCCTCCAGTGCCACAACTGCCTTATATTTTTGCAAATTACGTAATTGAGAAATATATTCAAATACTTTCTTACCCTTGTGATAACTGCCAACACTTATCCTTAGATTCTCTGATACCTCCTGAATCACAGGTTTACCCTTATTTAATTGAATTTTATTCTCATCTATCGAAGTGTTCAAATTTGAATACTTCGATTCATTCAAACGACGAGCGCTTTCCCGTTGTCTTTCTTTCGCTTGGGGACGAAGTACGCTCTCCCAGTACTGCCCCTCGTGAAATTTCTGATAATGAGTCTTCCCGCCTTCCCGGTGGAGATTAAAGTCAAGCACTAATTTTAAATCTTCTTCAGGCGAACTAGACTCGACAAATTCTACTTTCACAGCAGAAATTCCCAACTGGCGGGCTATCTGCAAACGACACTTGCCTGCCAAGACGACATTTACACCAGTGCGTGCAGATACCTTTAAGGATTCCAAAATCCCTTTTTCTGAGATACTTTTTTCCAAAGCGGGACGGTTCTCATTTTCACCGTATATTTCTATCAGCTTCGGATGAACTACCAACTCCGCAGGAGAAATATATACAATTGCCGGACTATGCACCTCAGACATATTGATACTCCGGGTCACAAATTGCCTAAAAAAGATAAGTTCAATTTTGAAAAGCCTCAGCAGAAAGCAGGAAAACTTAAGCAGCAGAACTTATGGCACTTTCTACAGTGAAGTAATATTATTAAAAAATAATTAACTTATGTAAATAATGAATAATTACTTATCAAACAATCTCTTAAATAAAATTTTTCCAGGAGAGAAATATTATTATTGACCCATTTAAAACCAGCGCGATTGAAGAGAGATTTTATGATGTTATTTTTGGGAAAAATACATCTACCTAAAGAAAGGTTTGTAAAACTGGTTAAACTCATGATATGATGTCTCTAGTTAATTAAATTGACAAAACAATGTTCCGCCTTGTTTTACTAACAGGTGGGCTTGTTTTCTCCTCAAAGCCCTGGTGCAAACAGGGCTTTGGGTGGGTTTTTAGAAAAAATGAACGCTACAAAAAGAGTATATCAGGCTTCATTCCATTTGGCAAAATTGTACAGTAAAGAGGGGTAAATTTTTAGATGCCTCATCTTCAGATATTAAATTCCCTTGAAAAACAAGCACTAGAACACATAGCGGCAACGAGCAGCGATGAAGTTAGCAAAAGAGCGAAAATTCTGCTAGGGCTAAACGAAGGCAAAAAATATGTAGCTTTAGCCCAAGAGATTGGTGTAACCGAAAACTCAATAGCAAAGTGGAAGAAAAGATGGACATCAAGTACCATCTTGTCAGAAACCCAGGAGTCAGCGATCGCAAAAGCTAATGAAGTATTGGGTGTCAACGTAGGCAGACCTAAGAAGTGCAAAAGTACAGAGGCAAGCAAAATTGTCGAAATCAGCGAATGGAGCAAGAACCGAAAACCTAGTCGCTCAAAGCACCACTACCATATGCAGGTAGCAGAAGAAGCCGCTAGGAGAGGTTTACCAACACTATCGCCAAGAAGTATAGGACGCATTTTAGAAGCTCAACCTTAATAGAAAGAGTCATCAAGCAAGTATTATCCTATCCCAAGGGAATAGTTTTGCAATCCCAGTTTTTACCGAGGCTTTTCACCAAATTTTAATTCTAAGCAAGCATTTCCACACACTCGACCACTTGAGCAGAGGTCACTTGTTGCGCGATCAGAAAGTCAACGAGTCCATCGAGTTTTTTACGGTTGTAGACGGTAGAATAGCCTTGAATTCGGCGTTCTTTGCAGAACTGTCGCAACTTCCGCGCGCCTAAATCCAAAAGCTTCTTCCTTTCTTCCTTAACGTCTACCAGCACAAGCTGTCTAGCTTCATCCGCAACCCCAGTTTCAACAACTGGCGGCGCAGTTTCAATAATCGAAGATTCTGGTTTGGATAATTCTTCCCGATCAGAAACAGCATCAACACCAGTCAAATCCCCATAAGTTTCCAAAACTGGCAACTCTTCAGAAATCACCCCAATGCTATTACTAACTTGAAGTGATACTGATTGAGCAGGGACAAAGATCGCATACAAGATTGGGAAGACCATCAAAAACAACTCGATTGGAAACAAAACATCGTTAACAGATTGCACAAAAGGCGATATTGCAAAAGCAGACATAGCGTAGTTCCTCCATGAATTACTGATGGGCGGTGTTTAGCGGCTTACCACCCAGTAGCGGGGGAAACCCCCGTACTGAGTGAAAGCTTTTATACGTATCCCAACCAATAGCAGGAGGAAGGAGGATAAATTGCCTTTTTAAGCAATTAGATGAACTAAGTTTTCCAAAATTTGCAGATGTTGAATTCTAGAGATTATTAATTCAAAATACAGAAATTGCAAAAATGCGATTTTACCGACTTGTACTTGCAGCTTTGAGAAACTTCCTTATTCATCCCAGCACTCCAGATTTTTTACTCTTAAGGTAGTTAACGTAGCTAACCAAGTTGTAGTTATATCTAAGTTCTTGAGGAACGAAAGTTGAGTAGGGATGCAGCGATACACCATCACGACGAAAGCGATGACAGGGCGCATATATATCAAAAAAGATAGATATTTCATCTCCATCAACTTCGATTTGAGCTATGCCCTTGAGTTCCTTTGCAAACTCTAAAACTCGTCCTGATGCTACATAGTCAAAGACCACTACATTTCGAGTACGGAAATACTGGATGTAAGAAAGAAGTTTTGCTTCCATATCAAGCTCAAGCAGTCTGTCAGAATGTTTAAGCAAGATACCGGAATAGGAAAAAGAAAACCTACGGTTAGCGTATTCATCCCACAAGATAAGATTGCCGTAAAATTTGTAAATATTCGCTTGATTGGACGATATTTCTCTATTTAAATTTTCGACAACAGCATCATCTTCAAATGGGAACAACGCCTTACGTTCATCCCATTGTTTATCTGGACAGCAACCATTTTCAAACCATCCATGTGGATGAATCCCACAAACAATATTATTGGCACCATGCAGTAACTTACACCCAGCACATACTCGCAAATAGCAAGAACTAAATTCTTCGCTATTAACTGCATTAATATAGCGTCGGTGTATATCTAAATGCTCCTCTAAAGCTTCACAAGGTAAAGGCTGATATGAGGAGAAGTTTGTCCAATTAATCGGTCTGGATCGGTTTCATCATAGATTACTGCCAAGTCGTCAATTTGGTGAGAACGTAGTTCTTCGTAAAGTACGAATTTTCGATATGGTTCTTCCTCAAATCTACAAACAACCAAGAACTTTGAATCAGAATGTCTTTCAAAATTCATCACCATGTAAGTGTAAATTGAAGGCAAACAATCAGATTTTTCAGAGTTCTCAGCTTTTGTTAATACAAGCGGTTTTATGTCATCTTTTTTTGCAATTTCTCTACTCGAATTAGTTTCCTCCGATTCTTCAACAGTGCTGAAGAAAGCACCACCCAAGGAAGCAAGAATAATTCCGGTAAAGCCCAATACGATAGCACCAGTGCCAATAGAGGCAATTTGTTCAGAGCGTTCTTTCTCGACGATTGGGAATCCGCCCTTAGCTAAACACAATAAGCCCAAACCAGAAAAAGTTGCTACAGTGCCTAAAGCAATAGCAGTCAAAGACACCATTCCAAAAGCAGCATTAAGGTTTCTCAAGCCATTAAACGCAAATTTCTTCAACATAATTTATCCCTCCAAAATGCAGGTCACAAGGTTTTTAATTACTCTCGCCCCGGCACAAATTGGGATTTGCTGAGAACTACACCACTAACCTACCCCTTACTCTATTAACAATTCCACAACTATTTAATAGATATGTACTCGTTAATTTTCAGTCTCAGTAGTAGTTTCATTCCCAATGGTGATAGCAAGAGTCGAACTTGCTTTGTTGCTTAAAACAACAATCTAACCGAATTGGAATATCACCAAAAAACAATATCTAGAAATCCCATATCTACTTTCCAAAAGTCCAAGTATTAGTTTCGTTTAATTCCAATTCTTCAAAACAGTTAGCAAAACCCGTAAAATGAAAACATCTTAGCGGCAGCCGAGATATTAATAGTAAAGAAAAATTTTCTAGTTGAGCCAACTGTTGTAATCTCAATAAATCATTGCTAAAATTATCGCTCACAAAGTGCAATCTATCAAAATTATCAATCACAAGTAGTCTATTTAATCCATTAGATAATTCGCTTACTATATTTTGCCAATCCTGCTGGTAGTACAAATTAAAACTCATAGGAATAACATCAAATAGATGAGCTACACTAAAAGGATATTCAAGATTAAGATAAACAGATTTTAAAGCAATATCTTTGAGCAAACAGTTTTTAACAGTAAAAGTTTTACCAATACCTTGTTTACCCCATAAATTAACATTCTTGCCTACATTTAGTTTACCAATCAACCAAGTATATTCTTTATAACGTAACATTACTATTATCCTTTAGAGAAACTATAATTGGTTTGAGATTAAATGTGTGATTTTTTGATTGTGTCTTTCTAAACTTTTTCTAGAAAATTTGTTAGATACAATAAAATTATCTAATAAAAAATCAGGTGATTGTGAAAGTCTTAATAGCACACCATCATCACCACTACTGCGATGATAATAATGAACAACGGGTGATTGGATAACTGTCAGGTTATCGTTACGAATTGCTCGTCCTGTAACTAGCCCATCCATAATAAATTTAGCGGCAGCAGCTACATTATCACTATCTCGTGCAAAATTTTTGAGATACCAATGGAACTCAATCCACACTGTACTATCCAAACAAAATTCACATTGTCTAACAAATTCACCAATTAAGTTTGTCCAGTACTTCTTAAGTTCAGCACTAGCTTGCCAACTTGACCGTGCCTGGTTAATAATTTCGTTCATACAAGGGGGTAAAGGCATGGTTAGTTCAAATATCATCTTCACCGCCACCTTTAAGGTTATTTAAAAATTCTTCGACAACGTTTCTAAATTTCTTGTATGACCTACCATCTTGGCGGGACAAATTGAATACTGCTTTGACGATTTCATCAAGTTGATAGCCCTTTTGATGCAAATTCATAATTGAGTTTCTTGCTTCTTCGTCAAGCTGCACCTTAAAACTAAAACTGCCCTCAAAATCAGTCTTAGATTGCTTAGTTTTAGTAGCAGTAGTGGCTTTAGATTTACCATTATCATTACTACTATTCTCGCCATACAGACTAGCAATAAATTCATCAAAGTCTAACCCATATTTCCATGCTGTATAAGGATCGTTCTGGTTTTTTGCTTCCAAGAGTAATTGCTGGAAGTATTCAGGGTCTTCATCATCAGCTACATATAAAGCTTGGAGTCGTAAAACTTCAGTCGTCTTGTACAAGAAATCACCGTATCCCAGCAAATAAACTGCACGCTTATCTTTATCGTCCCCCAGGATAATACAACTATCTTCAGGGCGGGTTGTAACAAAGGCTGTCTTCGCTGGAAAGTTTGAGCGAATCAACGGGTCTATCACGTTTTTGTCAGGTCGCTGAGTATATAACAATACATGAATCCCTGCACCACCCGCTTTTGCAAGCAACTTCATCAGCGCAGTCTCAATGCGATCGCAGTAGTTATCATCGGAAAGTAGGTCAAAACACTCGTCAATTAGACAAATCACTCGTGGCATGACACAATCAGGTGCGAACCGTGAATTGTACTGTGCGATTGTTTCAATACTGCTGTGGCGCTCAAATTCCTGGTAACGCAATTCCATTTCTTCGACCAAGTAATCGAGTAAGTTAGCGGTAGACTCTGCATCACGCGCAACTGGGGCAACAAGATGGGGAAGTCCATCAAATTTACCAAAGGTCACGCGCTTAACATCTGAAAGTGCCAATCGAACAACAGAAGGGGGATATCGTCGCACTAAGTATAAGATTGCGGCTTTCTCAAACTGCGACTTTCCACCCCGCGTCCGCCCACCACCCAAGATATGGGTCACGTTATCGCTATAAAGGGGAATTTCGACATAAGTGCCATCAACATCAACACCACCGGGGATAGACACCGAATAAATGTCAGGTTCGCCCTCAAAAGTAAAGTAATCACGGAAATAAGCAAATTGTCTGTCTAATCTGGGTATGTCAAATACAACTCCCCCAGGCACTACACTCACCATTGGCGCAACTTTCAAGCCTAATTCTTCACCAAGCTGCTGTACTAAGTCATTACCTATGTCTTCTACTTTTTTATAACTAACACCTCGTCCGAGTTTTACCCTAATACGGTTAAAAGTAGGGCCATTTTTGGCATCAACATACTTAGCATTAATATTAAAATCTTCTAAAGTATCAACTAATAGTTCTCCTGCTTGTCCCATAGTTAAAACATTTGAGCTAGCAATCTCATTATTAGCAATTTCACTATTTAAACATTTAGTTTCATTTAAAATAATTGAGCCATCTACAGCCTGCTTTAAATCTATTGCTTTACCTGTAGCACGGGCAACAAGCACTGCCGTTCGGTAGCAATAGTTTTTAATAAATCTATCTTTAGATTTGTTAGCTAAATCAGTAAAATAAGTAATTGATTTATTATTTAAAAATAAATTATAAAGATTGTGCTGCACTACTTCATAGCCAATCTGCTTGAGATAAATATTTTTTATAGACTCAATATGTTCAAATAAAGCTTCAATTGGCGAGATGCTAACTATCTCAATCATTTTTTGATATACGTTATTTTGCTCCCACTGTGATGGCATTCGATTGAGGTGAATATACTCAAGCGCATAACGTACAAATTCGTACTGATTTAAAGTACAGTGTTCTGCACATATTGATAATATTTCATCATCGTTTGTACCTGCAATTACTGATTCATATATTACCTGAAATAAAAATTCTAAGTTAAATTCAACAACTGAACGTGATAATTTTGCTTTAAAGTCAATCTGCTTTAAAACAGTTTCAGCATAAAAAACCATTGCGTCCGGTAAAGCTTCCCGTACATTCTCTATAATCTCTTCATTGTCTAAACCATCTTGTTTAGCCTGTACAATTGCAGTCCAAAGCTGTTGTTTTTGAAATTCAGGATTAGTATTATTGTCATTGTATGGTAGTAACATTACTAAGTTTCACTTTCTAGAAATTTCAAACTTTTGTAAATGTTGCTGATAATAAGTTCTTAGTTGAACAATTGATTTCGCATTTTGATTGTAATTATTACAAGGAAACGAAGCCCAAATTCTACCTACTTTGCATACAGCAGTATCAAACCTTCCTGCTTCAATGTCACTTAAAGCATTATTACGACGAATATATTCAATTGCCATCTTGTCCTGAGAAGCTGGACTAAAATCTTTTAAGTTTAACTTTGG
The DNA here is from genome assembly GCF_001298445.1 of Nostoc piscinale CENA21. Lineage (NCBI taxonomy): Bacteria > Bacillati > Cyanobacteriota > Cyanophyceae > Nostocales > Nostocaceae > Nostoc > Nostoc piscinale. Next base: position 5,846,191 of record NZ_CP012036.1, read on the forward strand.
CTGAAGGTCATACCAACTTATATCCAACATTTGATAAGCACCAGCCGCAGTCGAACAAACATTTTTACCATTAATAGGAGCGCACTGTTTCTTTAACGGGTGCGTAGAAAAATCATTAAAAGTTCCGTTAAATACTAACTTGCGATAACTTTCTGACTCGCTGGTTCCTGTTTCTGCCCAACGAATTGTTGCTAAAAAAGCACTCAAACGTGGTGAATAAAGATGTGATGAGTAAGAACTTGTATTAACTCTGCTTCTTAAACTATTTGACGACAATGAAGAAACACTATTACCTTGAGAAATTGAGAAATAAATGCCTAAAGTAATTAAAGAAGCAGTTGACAAATGAATGGGTTGAAAACGGGATATAAATTGATGACGAGGACTAAAAACCAACCCTACTAAACCACCAACAATAAACCCAAATTTCCAACTATCAACTGCCTTACCGAAACTACGCACTTGACAGACAGTATCCGCACCCTTGGATACCAATCCACATGGCAGTGAAGCTACTCCATAGGAAAATGCAACAGAGCAGGCTGCACCAACCACACCTGATATAAAAATCGGTACAATTTGCATTGCTCTTGCCAATAGTTAAATGACTTCAACGATTAGCTAAATATTCTTGTAAATAAGGACGGGGGTTCTGCGCTACACCATCAACGTGAACCTCAAAATGTAAATGCGGCCCCGTCGAAAACCCCGTACTACCTACTGCTGCAATCATCTGCCCACGAACAACTTGTTGTCCCTGCCGTACATACAGCTGACTGGCATGACCGTAGAGAGTAGATAAACTTCCCTGATGCTGAATAACAACTGCTTTGCCGTAACCATCCTTGTCACCCGCAAAAACTACTCGGCCAGCATCAACCGCATAAATTGGCGTACCCTTGGCTGCACCAAAATCAATTCCCCTGTGAAACTTGCGATCGCCTGTAATGGGATGTGTCCGCCAACCAAACTCACTAGTTACAGGAGTACCAGCCGCAGTAGGAAAGGCAATTCGACCGTTATTTAAAACCTTATTACTAACAACAGTTCTATAGGACTAATATTTGATTTTTGAAAAAGCTCCGTACATCTGAAGAGTGGGAAAATCAAAGGTAGTGTGACGGATAAACCATTCAAACATCCATTTTAAATGAGAAAATGAAGGGAGCAAAGCACAAAAACGTCGAACCCAGGTTTTGGCTTGCAACCAAACATCCTCAATAGGGTTTTGTGTTGGACAATTAGGAGCAAAACGAACGCAGTGTATTTTCCACTGGTCAGTTGAAAGTCCTTTATTCAGTTCATCCAAAAAATTCTTAATTTCTTGAGAACGATGGTAACTAGCACCATCCCAAAAAATTAATAATTGCTGATTAGGAGACTCATCTAGCAAATAACGTAGATAATCAATCGTATTTTGGGAATTTCCAGCATCATAAGTTTTAAGTATTAATTCTCCTTGAAGATAGTCAATGGCTCCATAATATGTTTGTTTCTCTCGTTCATTGACCACCGGAACCATAATTTCTTGGTCTGTTTTACCCCATATATAACCACTTAAGTCTCCCCACATTAAATGACATTCATCAATCAGTAGCACTCTTAATTTACCTGTTTCAATTTCGCTCCGGTTGTTTTCCAACAATGTTTCAATCTCTTTTTTTTTGCATCAACAGCATCTGGGTCGGCTTTTGGGTTAACTTTTCGTGTTTTTTTTCCAACTTATTCCTGCTGCTTTAAACAAATCGTAGTAACTTTTTTTTCGTTTCGTAAACTACATCGTATTCAAAAGCTAGTTTATACTCTAATTCTCCTATTTCCCAATAATCCTTTGTTTGAAGCCAACTCAATACTTCCTCTCGCTGCTCATTACTCAAATAGCTTTTTCTTCCTTTATAATTTAGTCTTAGACCATCAACACCATTCTCCTCATATACTTGTTTCCAACCTGTTATTGAACCAAGTGAAACACCAAGAATTTTCTTGATTTCCTCATATAAGTAACCTTGATAAACCAGCTTTACTGCTAATCCTTTTCTCGCTTCACGGGCATTTATATTTTGAACTATAAATTCCTCTAGTTCAGCGATCGCCTGCTGCAAGTGCTGATTCAGCATTGTTCTTCCTTATACTTATTACCTGTCTCCGTATTATCTCTTGTTTTTTTTCAAAAATCAAATATGATTCCTATATCTCAGGAGAAAATTCAGAGTGAAGGGTCGGCAAGCAACCGTGACTATCTTAATGGCTGATGATGACGAAGATGACAGTATGTTAATCCGTGAGGCAATCACGGTGAGTCAATTGCACATCGATTTACATACAGTCAGCAATGGTGAAGAATTGATGGACTATCTCCATCGTCGTGGCCACTATGCTGACAACACAGTTGCGCCACGTCCTAGCTTGATTTTATTGGACTTGAATATGCCCAAAAAAAACGGCTTGGAGGTGCTGAAAGAAATTAAAACCGATCCTGAACTAAAAACAATTCCGGTTATTGTTCTGACAACCTCAAAGGCAGAAGAAAATATCCATCACACTTACAGTTTGGGTGCTAATTCTTACATAGTCAAACCGATGACATTTTCTGCCTTAGTAGAACTAATTGAAACCTTTGGGAAATACTGGTTTGAAACTGTGGAATTACCACTAGGAGTAGTGGGAGGAGAAAATGAAGAAAAACCCAATCAGAGTTCTACTCATTGATGATGACGAAGATGATTATATTTTGACTCGTGATTGGTTCGGGGAATTTCAAGTAGCAATTTGTGAGTTGTCATGGATAGATAATTATGCAGATGCACAACAGGCGATCGCCCAAAATCAACATGATATATATCTAGTAGATTATCGTTTAGGCATCCACAACGGACTCGAACTTTTACGCGCAGCCGTCGCTAATGGTTGTACTGCACCAATTATTTTACTCACAGGTCAAGGCGATAAAGAAATTGATATCGAAGCCATGAAAGCCGGTGCAGCCGATTATTTAGAAAAAAGTCAGTTAACAGCACCTTTGTTAGAACGTTCCATTCGCTACGCTATTGAACGCAAACAAACAGAACAAAAAATCCGTGAACAAGCCGCCTTACTTGATGTCGCCACCGATGCAATTTTTGTCCGCGATTTAGACGACAAAATTTTGTTTTGGAACAAAGCTGCTGAAACTTTATACGGTTGGCAAAAAGACGAAGTAATTGGTAAAAAAACACCAGAATTGTGGCAAGAGAAAAATTTGTTTCAGTTGCAAGAAGTACTGCGGTTATTAATGAAACATGGCTCTTGGCAAGGAGAATTACAGCAAATCACAGCAGCTAATCAAAAAATTATTGTCGAAAGTCGTTGGACATTAGTACCTGATTTTGCACACCAACCCCAAGCAATTTTAGTCGTCAATACAGACATTACGCAAAAACAACAACTAGAAGCCCAATTTCTGCGGGCGCAAAGGTTAGAAAGTATCGGCACATTAGCTAGTGGTATTGCTCACGACCTAAATAATGTTTTGGCACCAATTTTGATGACAGCCCAACTTTTAGAAGCACAATTACAAGATGAGCGTTCTCAGAGATTATTACCAATATTAATAACTAACGCTAAACGTGGTGCAAATTTAGTCAAACAAGTCTTATCTTTTACGCGGGGAATGGAGGGAGAACGTAGCCTTTTGCAATTCAAGCATTTAATCATCGAAATTCAGCAAATTGTCAAAGAAACCTTTCCCAAAACTATTGAAATTACAACTCTAGTAGCGCAAAACCTGTGGGTTATATCTGGTGATGCAACTCAACTACATCAGGTGCTAATGAATTTGTGTGTTAATGCCCGTGATGCGATGCCAAATGGGGGAACATTAAAAATTACTGCCGAAAATTTCTTAGTAGATAAAAATTATGCCAATATGCACCTTGATTCTAAAGTTGGCCCATATATAGTTATTTCTGTAATTGACACTGGTTTGGGTATTTCCGCAGAAATATTAGACCGCATATTTGAGCCATTTTTTACGACTAAAGAACTGGGTAAAGGCACGGGACTAGGACTTTCGACAGTACTCGGAATTGTGAAAAACCACGGTGGTTTTATCAATGTCCACAGTGAACAAGGACAAGGTAGTCAATTTAAAATCTATTTACCAGCACAGGAAATCACGGAAACTGTAGAAGAAGTAGAAGTAGTATTTCCTGGTGGTAATGGAGAATTAATTTTGATTGTTGATGATGAAGCTGCGATTCGGGATATTACCAAAACATCTCTCGAAAGTTATAACTACAAAGCCATTACCGCCAGCGATGGTATTGAGGCGATCGCTTTATATGCGGAACATCGAGATGAAATTTCTTTGGTATTAACTGATATGCTAATGCCTTCTATGGATGGACTGACTACTATTCGCACGTTGCAAAAAATTAACCCAGAGGTCAAAATTATTGCTATCAGTGGACTGATTTCTAGTGATAAGGTGAATGCCGCTTATGATATGGGAATTAAAGCTTTTTTGTCGAAACCTTATACAGCTAATCAGTTATTAGAAGCGATTAGTTTTATCAAAGATAAAAACTAAAGTTCAAGTAAGAATTCAGAATACAGAATCCAGAAGTCAGAATTGGTTAGAATTTGATAACTATCCCAAATAGACTATTCAAGTATTTGTCTCTTGCGGACTAATACCAATTCGCAATTCGCAATGACGCGACGCTCGTTCTTCGCTATCGCAGCCTCGCTACCGCTTCGCTAACGCAATTAAGAAATCTAGCTCCAGCCAGATTTTCCTGATTTCTATCTGTCGCATTCTTTTTTCAAATTGATATTAGATGTAGCCAGGATTTTAGGGTTTAAATCTGTATCAAATGTTAGAGAAAGTAATTATTGTTATTGTTGATGATAAACTTTGCTGTTATTTTCCGACTTTTGTAAGGCTTTGATTTCACTCTTAATTTCGTTAAGTTCTATTTGCAAAGCCTGAATTTCCTCTTGAAAATAAGCCTGCATTTCAGCTTTATGATCTTGAATAAGTCCCCTAATAAAAACTCCCAAAATATCTTGAATTGGTCGCCAAAAGCCTTGCCAGCGTTGTTGGTCTTCTGAGAGCAAAGTGATATAAGTATCAAAACTATGAGGGAAAGGAATACCGCCCAAAAATTCTAAAGCACCGCCAAAATCAAGAGAAACACTTTGAGAACCTAAACCAATTACCCCATGCGCTTCCCCAACCGGGACACAGTTACCTAGATAAAGTTCCCCAATTCTCAGACCATTGCCCGCAAATATATTTAAAGGAAATGGAACAGGTAGAGGTAGGTTAGGTACAGGATCAAACCAGTTTTCTATCCTATAACTCATTCCTTCACCTATTTGCTGATTGTAGTATTTGGCGAAGGAATCATTACCTAATTTCGGTGAGGCGATCGAATATACTTTTATCTTTAGATATAAATCTTGGATGTGTCGCCGCAACGCTAAGGCACATAAGTGAGCTACTCCTCCTCCCAGGCTATGGCCTGTGACGTAAACTTCTAAAGGCTCAGTCACAGCTTTTAGTTCTAGCAAAGCTTCCTGTTCAATGGCTAAAATGTGTTCGAGTTCTTGATCGTTACCAATTTCGCCATCTGATAATGCTTCTTTGATTAGTGGCTTGACTTTTTGCTCAAAATCAATTCCTAATCTAATTGTGCCAGCATTAGCGATCGCTGTTACGCAAGCCAATTGTCTTTCGGGACTCAATTGATGCAATTGCTGAAAATCTCTATGTTTTAACTGACCTGCTAAAGTTCTAAAAAATAATTTTATTTCATCTGCAACTGACTCAAATGCTATGAATAATCCTTGGACAACTTTAATTCTAGGATCTGTCATACTAGCGTATTTCACTAAATCCCACTTTATATCGGTGGCAATATCTGTAAGCTCTAAACTACCACGGTCAGTAAGAATAGAACCTCGAAAAACGACAGCATATTGATCAGCATCTTTTTTTTTCAAGATAAAACCACGAACATTTGTTTCGTCATTACGAATACTGTGAGCAAATTCCCAACCTTGATTACCGTGAATTGAGTTATAAATTCCTTCAATTTCAGTATCATCTACAGAGCCATCATCTTGCTGGAAAATATGATAAATTTGCTTACAAAATTTTGCCATTAATATAGCTTCATTAAAACTAAAACCAGATTGTAATTTTTGAGTTATAGTTGGATTTTTCATGTTTTTGAACCACTTTAGAGAATGAGAATAGCAAAATTGCTACTACTTATATTTAAACTTCATCTAGACAAGCTGTGAGCTTTTGGGCTAATACTTCTACATGAGGTAATCTTAATAAATTGAAGTGATGACCGGGAATCTGATATATCTCTAATCCTTGTGCAGCTAAATCAAGCCAGCCTCTAGTGGGGTCTTGATCGTGATTGCCAAATTGGGATTTGGTATAAAATAATGTCATTTTACCTGGATATAACTTTGGGTTGTAATTAATTAAAGCTTCACTGTTAGCCTGAATTATTTGCAAAATTCTCTGTAATACTGGTTGGCGAAACTTCATTAATTTTGACTCATGTTCTACAACCTTAGCGATTGATTGGGGATTAATCAGACTCATCAGATGCCAAAAATCCATTGAGTGCTGAGATTTATCTTTAGCAAAGCAGAGATAAAAGTAATCATAGATGTATGGCCAGCTATGTTGTAATGATGAGGTCAGGAAAAATTTTAATAAATTGAAAAAGTTAATAGTTTTGTCAGGAGAAAGCGGTGGCGTATCTAGCAAAATGACTTTGGCTACCTGTTGTCCTTGCTTTTGAAGTTGAGTGGCAATTTCCAAAGCAACGTAAGCTCCAAAAGACCAACCTCCTATAAAATATGGGCCATGCGGCTGAATCGCACGCAAAGCCTGAATATAGCGAGATGCCATATCTTCAATCTTGTTTAATGGTTGCTCTTGTCCATCAATTCCTACTGATTGCAGCGCGTAAAATGGTTGTTCTGCGTTAATGAGTCGCGCTAATTCATAATAGGGAAAGACCACTCCAGCAAGTGGATGAATACAAAACAAAGGTGGTTTTGTTCCATGTGTTTGAAGGGGAATTAAACACTTGGGTAGCTCGGAATTAACAACTGTTGTGTTAGCTAAATAGTTAGCTAGAGCTACGATGGTGGGATGCTCATATGCTACAGTGCTAGAAATTCTGCGTCCTAGCCATTGCTCTAGTTCACCCGCTAGGTTCACTATTGCTAGAGAATCTAGACCATAACGTGTCAAGGATCTTTGAACATCTATTTCTTGGGAAGTAACTTTGAGCAAATCTGATAATTTATTTATTAACCAAGCTTGTATAGCTTCTTTAGTTTGAGTTGTTTTTGGGGACAATAATTGCTCATGGATATGATTTTTATTAGCTAAAAGATGAGGTCTAATTTCGTGATTATTCTGTCGCCACTCTCCCACGACATTGAGATTTCTCTCTAAAAATCCTTTTTTGCAAGCTTGGCGTTGTATCTTACCGCTAGATGTCTTTAAAATGCTTGCTGTCTTCAGCAGCAACACCGTATAAACTTGTAACTCATGCTGCTCTGACACTGCTTCATAGATGGCTCCAACTATCTCATTGAGATTCAGTTCCCGCAGATAATGGCGATGCACTTCTTGAACTACAACTAGTTTGTCTGCTCCATCTACTTCTACGGTAAATGCAGCACCACAATCAGATCGTAAAGCTGGATGGCTCTGTTGCACTGTCAATTCAATATCTTGTGGATAATGGTTGCGGCCTCTAATAATAATTACATCTTTGAGCCGTCCAGTAATAAATAATTCACCATCCTTTAAAAATCCCAAATCTCCAGTACGCAGAAACGTTTCTTCTTTCGTGTCTCGTAATTGTGCTTTAAAAGTTTGCTCAGTTTGCTCTGTCCGCTGCCAATAACCTTGAGTTACGCTGCGTCCCGATATCCAAATCTCCCCGACTTGATGAGGAAGGCATGGCGTTAGGGATTCTGGGTCAACAATGACAATTTTAGTATCGAGCCATGAACGCCCACACCCTACTAAATGCCTAACATCTTGGGTATTGGATAATGCTTCTACAATTTGATTTTGTGCTAATTTATCTGCTTTCACAGTACAGTAAATGGGTTCTGCATCGCCTAATCCTCCGGAAATCATCAATGTGGCTTCAGCCATTCCATAACAGGGATATAAGAATTTAGAACGGAAACCACATGGTTGGAATTTTTCAGCAAATCGTTCTAAAGTATGACGACGGACAGGTTCTGCACCATTGTAAGCAAAACGCCAAGTGCTGAGATCGAGGGGTTCTAATTGTTCCTGTGTAATCTTGTTGATGCAGAGTTCATAGGCAAAGTTAGGACCACCAGAATGAGTGGCTTTGTAACGTGAAATCACCTCTAGCCATCGAATTGGTTGCTGAACAAATGCTGACGGTGACATCAAGATTACTGGCACACCCACATACAGGGGTTCAAGAATCCCCAAGATTAGCCCCATATCATGAAAGCTAGGTAGCCACGAAGCAGCTACACTCTCTGGCGTGAAGGCAAACGCTTGCTTCATGTACTCACAATTGTGGAGCAAGTTTTGGTGGCTGACCATTACTCCTTTTGGTGTGCCTGTAGAACCAGAAGTGTATTGTAGAAAAGCTAAAGTATCGCTATTAATTTCTGGTTTCTGCCAGTGATAGGCTTGACGGTTATCTATATTATCTGTATGTAGAATGTGCAGTGTGTTTAGTTTTGAGTCTTGGACAAAGCTCTTGTTGATATCTTTTAAGAGAGAGTCAGTTGTCAGTGCTACCTTTGCCGAGGCATCGGATACGATCGCTGATAACCTTGTCATTTTCTGATTTGGTCGAGGCGGATAAGCTGGTACAGCTATCACACCAGCGTATAAACATCCAAAGAAGGCAGCAATAAATTCTAGTCCTGGTGGATAAAGCAGTAAAGCTCGTTCACCCGTTAATCCCAAAGATTGTAACTTAGAGGCGATCGCCCGTGATATTGTATCTAACTGCTGATAGGATAAACTGAGTGTTTCTTGTTCTCCTTCTTGAACAAATATATAAGCTATTTTGTCAGGCTGATGTATTGCTCTGTAATTCAGCAGCTCTATCCAAGTCGAAAAGTTAGACATAAATTTTTAGCAATTATAAATTTCAAGTATATTTTCGTTATTGTGGGCATATATGAAAAAAACTGGTCAAAATTAACACCTGAATTGTTGAGTATTTTTTGCGGATAGCTCTTGTGGTTTCTGCTCCATTCATCCCTACCATCATCAAATCCATCAGCACCCCATGTGGATGCAATTGTTCGCACATATGTACAGCTTCATCTCCATTACGCGCTTCTCCTACTAATTCAATGTCATCAAAGGCGAGTAAGAGAAATTTGCTACCTTATCGCAGGATTTCATGATCGTCAACAGTTATGACACGAATTGGCTCAATTAATGTATCTTTCGTCATATAAAAATTTTTCATAAGAGAATTATTTTTAATACATTATTGTTCCATTCTCCGTGTTTATACCCAGTCTTCTTAATTTTTAATTAATAGATATGTAATATTATGTTATAAACATTTAGTTAACATGACACCGAACAAAGCGGCCCGTGCGACTTTAGTCAAGTCAGGGGAGTGCCAACATCCCATTAAGCTGAAAAACATCTAAATTGCATAACCAAATTAAATCAAACTTTTGTGGGGTAGGCATCTTGCCAGCCCTAATCATGCAAATTAAATGTGGAACAGCTTAGTGTTGGGTTTCTGGATTAATAACCTTGTTGAATCCACTCCCGCCCTGCTTTCTCCGCCGCTTCGGGTGTAAAGTAAAGTTTGCGCTCACCAAAAACTGCACCACCAGGACTAATCAACCGAAACTGCCAGCAATCAATCTCTGTGTAAAACACCAACAGAATCATCTGATGAATGCCAACAACTAAATGAATTTTGGTAGTAGTCATTAGTAGTAGCTCAAACTCTACCTTTGTTTTATCAAACTATTTACAGGCAAAAATGCGATCGCTTCTACAAAATTCCCTCACCTGAGTCTTCTGGTAAATGCTCAGATTTAGTCAGAATAAACAAACTACCATCACCACCACGTCCAATTCTTAAGGTTTCATCTAAGTAAGTAATATCAAGGGTGGCAACTCTACCAGCAGGATTGTTAGCCGGAATCACCTTAAATGGATTGAGTTGCGGAGTGTCAATACCAATAATCTTCTCAACTGATAGGTAGCGTTTATCAAAGTAGACGTTGATGCGTTTGTTGGCTACAGGTGATGAATCTTCGATTACAGGCTCGAAATTAGCTGTGACTCTTACATATCCAGATACTAGCCCCAGAGAATGTTTAACTTGAGCTAAATTGAAAAATCTTTGATTAGCAACATCAATCACTTGATAAACTCTACCTACCTTTAAGCCTAGTGGTAAGGAAGCCAAAGAACGAATTTCTCTGGCGGTGGAGTATTGCAATTGCCAAGTGCCATCTAGTAAAGAAATAGCAGATACAAGCGGATGAGGGGAAGGATTAACACTTTCTAGTTCTGTGGTTAATTGTTCAATTTCTGCGGCTGTAGTTTTGTCTAGCTGCAAATTGGTTATGGGAGAGCCATCACTGTTGGTTTGGATGTTATGGAGTGATGCTTGCAATTTTTCTTTTGGTAAGAGTTGATTAGTCAAGGGTTAAAACCTTCCTTTACTTGATACTTCGACTCCACAGTACAGAACGGAGTTAATCTCCAATTAACTCCACTGCATCTCGTCCATCTAAATCTTGTAAATACACTTTGACGACTTCTTCTTTAGCGGTGGGTAATTGCTTGCCAACAAAATCTGCGTGAATTGGTAGTTCTCGATGACCCCGGTCTACTAACACTGCCAAACGAATAATTTCCGGTCTACCATACTCAGTCACAGCGTTTAAAGCAGCGCGAATGGTTCTACCTTTGAAAATGACATCATCTACCAAGACGACGGTTTTTCCAGTCAAATCAAAAGGAATGTTGGTTTTAGCAGGAGTCCGCAAGCCAATTTTGTCCAGGTCATCTCGATAAAAAGTAATATCTAAGGCTCCTACTGGTACGCTTACACCTTCTAGGGTTTCAATTTGCCGTGCTAGTAATTCTGCCAAGGGTACGCCTCTAGTGTAAATACCCATAAGTACCAATTGCGATAAATCGCGCGATCGCTCGACAATTTGGGAAGCCAAGCGGGTTAAGGTACGCCGTAAATCTTCTGATGAGAGAATTTCAACTACTTTTGCACACATAAAAAGTTTGGTTAATAGTCAATAGTCAATTGACTGATTACTTCTATCATGACCTGTTTGGCAGCAAGAATAGTATAGCGATCGCTATTCCTAACCACAATAAAAAGCTGTAGCGCGTTAGTTGCAAAGCTTGATCAATGCTAGTCGGCGTAATTGGGTAAATGGCATCGCCTAACAAGGGTTTTGCTTTCGCCACACCCCGATACCAATTTATCCCACCCATCTGCACGCCCAAAATTGCCGCATAAGCACATTCACTCCAGCCAGAATTAGGACTGGGATCTAAAACGGCATCTCTGCGACATATCCGCCAAACATGCAATAACTTACCCGATAACAGTGCCAAGGTAATTACAGTTAAGCGACAAGGTAGCCAAGTTAAATAATCTTCTAACCGGGCGCTAAACCAACCGATATAAGTGTAAGGCGCTTCTTTATAACCCACCATTGAATCTAAGGTACTGCTGGCTTTATATGCTAAAGCCAAAGGAACTGCACCTACATTTGGCACGCAAGCACCAACAACAGCATAAAACAGTGGAGCCATGACTCCATCGGTGGCATTTTCGGTGACTGTTTCTAACACAGCACGCAAAATTTCTGCTTCTGATAAGTTTTGGGTATCTCGACCAACATAATTACTTAAAGCTTGACGCGCCTGGGATAAATTACCCGCAATTAAAGGCTGTAAAACATCGGTGGCGGCGGTTCGTAAACTTCTCAAGGCAAAACAACTAGCCAGGATAATACTTTCTATCACTATTGCCAATATTGGATGTAACCATTGGGCAACTCGAATAATTAACCAGCTGATGCCGCCACTACCAATAATTAAAATTATCGCCAGGACAATTCCCGCGATTCTTTGTGTTATGGAATTTTGACATATCGATAATGCAAATTTTGTGAAGCGAGAAATTATCCATCCCATGACTTGGACTGGATGCGGCCAACCCCAAGGATCACCTATTAAGAAATCTAAAATTGCGGCGATGATTAATGTCATTTGTCCTTTGTCCTTTGTCATTAGTCATTTGTCTGGAGTGTTGCTAATAACAAATGACCATTGACTAAACCACAAAATTTGCTTCTTCCCCTAAAGATGCTTGCCAACTGCGGGCATCGTAATAAAGATCAGCCAAGGTAATGCTGTATAAAGCTTCTTTCAGTTTTTGGTTGAGTCTTTGCCAGAGAGTGTACGTTACCCAATCTTCTGCTTGTATTGGTGTTGGGTGACGGTCGGGAATATGGGTAATGGTTTCGCCGACGGCTTCTAATATTTGTCCAATAGAGATTTCTTTGGGTTCTCTTGCTAGTTGGTAACCACCAATGCTGCCCCGAATTGATTTAACTAACCCCGAACGGCGCATTTCTATTAGTAATTTTTCCAGGTATGGTGCAGGAATATCTTGGCGTTGAGCGATCGCTCTGACAGATACTGGCCCATAATCTGGTTGTAAGCTTAAATCTAGCAATGCTTTGACACTGTAATGTCCTTTGGTAGTTAGTTTCATTATTTTTTAGTCAAGAGTCAAAAGTCAATAGTGAATGCTCAATGGTCAATAGTCACAAGTTAGAAAATTACTAATAAATAAATTTTGCCTTTGACTGTGGACTATGGATTATTGACTAAAAATCAGGGTTGCTTATCATCTTATGTTCCCAGAAGCAAGCTGACTGAGTAGATAAACTTTTTTTGTCTTAGTTTAAAAAACTTAAACAATTATAGTTTAGCAGTTTTTTCCAAACTATATATAGCCATCAGCATTAGTCGATATCTAAACAATAGATTGTCTTGACATTATTGATAATTGTGCAACAATTCTGGCTAGGATTGTAATATACTTGGCTAGGTTGATATAAAAACGAATGAATTTTGTTCCTATCAACTCAACCTCAGCTAAAATAAAATCGATTCAACTACTTCAACCATTCATTTTCAACCTAAGTTGATGCCTAAACAGAAAAAAAATTGAACCCCTAGTTGGGGAGGATCTGCTCAGAAAAGTTAAAGAGCTAGAGAACCTTAGCAAAGAAGAAAAAGCTAAGGAGTGCGGCTACTATACCGTGACCAAAAATGGTATAGAGCGTGTCAATATGATGAAATTTTTGAATGCTCTCATTGATGCTGAAGGCATTCAATTAGATAGTGCGCCAAATGCAAATGGACGTGGCGGACGCAGTGCCAGCTATCGGATTAGTGTGCAATCCAACGGTAACTTACTGATTGGTTCTGCTTACACAAAACAGATGAATCTCAAGCCAGGTGACGAGTTTCTGATCACTTTAGGGAAGAAGCACATTCGCCTACGTCAAGTAGATCCAGAAGATAGAGAAGGTATTGAGGAAATCGAAGCCTCAGCATAATAAATAGTCAAGAGTGCAAAGTCAAGAGTCAAAAGTCAATATAAATCATGACGATTAACTATTGATCATTGACCATTGACTTTTGACTAAAAATATATTTGTGGAGTGTTTTGCGGGTGGCGGCTAAATTGCAGGTTAAGGCAATTTGCTCTTTTTCTAATAAACCCAAAATCCGCTCTTGGTTGTCTCTAGCTACCACTGGTAACTGATGCAAACCACGCAAAGCCATCCGATCTAAAGCTTCAGATAAAGGTTCATCCCGCCAAGCATAGAGAATTTCCGTGGTGCAAATATCCATGAGAGTTTGATTGGATAATTCACCAGTATTTTCTGTGGCAGAATTTTGGTAATTTTGCCAGCGAATCAGAGCGCGATTAATATCTTCTAAAGAAATAATCCCGACTAATTGCTCGGCTTCATTAATTACTAAAGCACTGCGTGTGCGATCGCGGGTCATTTCCATCGCGGCTTCTAACAATCCTAAAGTTGCAGGTAATTTTTTTGGGCAGGAAAGTACAGCATCTTCCACTAAAATTTCCTGCACAATTTCTGCTTGCTCATCTTTTAAATCGGCTAAACCAAATTGTTGCAGTTTCGAGTTAGAGTTAACATTTGGTTTAATTTGATCTATCAACCACACACTTAAACCCACCGCAGCCATTAAAGGTAAAACAATGCGGTAATCACGAGTTAATTCAAACAGCATAATAATCGCAGTTAATGGCGCTCTCACACTAGCAGCCAAGACAGCAGCCATCCCTACCATTGCATAAGCTGGGGGTGCGGCCATATATGCGTCAATTCCTGGGACAATGAGACATAAAATTTTGGCATAAGCCGAGCCGAAAGAAGCGCCTAAAAACATGGCTGGGGCAAATAAACCACCCACAAAACCACTCCCGGCACTAATGGCTGTCATTAATAATTTCACTACCAGCAAAGCCAGCAAGAGATTTAAGGAAAATTCCACATCTTGCAACATGGCTTGGACAGTGCCATAACCAATGCCTAAAATTTGGGGAAATTGCAAAGCCACTAGGCCTAAAATTACTCCCCCAATAATTGGGTGAATTGATTTGGGGATACTTTGAAAAAATTCCAAGCCAGGAATTGTGCCAGCAAAGCCAGCTTTGGCTAACCGAATTAATTCGGTGTAAAACAAAGAAATTAAACTAGCGCCCAAACCCAAGCCGAGATACAAAGGCAATTCAAAAGGGCTACGGACTTGGTATGCAGGTAAATTAAAGGCAGGTTGCGCCCCTAAGCCAATTTGGGCAATTAAGGCCGCCACAACCGCAGCGAGTAACACCACACTCACCGCCGAAGTGGCAAAAGATGTGGCCCCCATAACTACTTCTAATGCAAAAAATACCCCGGCGATCGGTGCATTAAATCCGGCGGCTAAACCGGCGGCTGCACCAGCACTTAACAGCAAACGCTGACGTTCTTGGGAGACTTGGAGAATGAGAGACAACAACATCCCAAAGTTAGCGCCAATTTCCACACTCGGCCCTTCTGGCCCCAAAGAAGCCCCACTTCCCAAAGAAACAGATGCGGCAATCATTTTAGTGACTGGCCTTAAGGGGCGCTTAATTGCTGTTCCTTGGGAGGCGGCGATTAAAGTTGATAAACCAGGGCCAAAATCTTGGGTGCGCCAGCGCATTAATCCGACAACTAATCCACCCAAAATGGGGACACAGGCTAAAGTCCAGCCGCCCCAAGCACCAATTACACTCATCAAGTCTTCTAACATCAGATGGTGAATTAGCTCAATTAAATAGTGGAATGTCACTACACCCATGCCAGTACCACCACCAATTAATATGGCTAAAAACAGCACAACTGTTTCCGGTGTGGGTTGAAAACGGTTAATGAGATGTGTTAAGCGGTGAGAAGGTGAAGGAAGTGCAGGTTGTTCCGTTACCTTCCTGACGTTGGTGGGAGGCAAGAGAGTCATTGAACGGTTGTTGGGGTAAATGTAAGAAAAAATTTAAATTATTATCTGTTATTTCTCATTGTGAGCCATTATTTATCAACCAGACAAGTAAGTGAGATTAGCTGAATTTATCAAGCTTTGATTAAAAAATGTATTGGGTGAAAGTTTTGCAGGAGAACAGCCAGATGAGAGAAAATTAATATTCAATGGTCAGCGATCGCTGGTATGGTACAAATTAGAGGTTTCGCTATTTTTTTTAGATAAAATACATTATTAATATATTGACTAGATGTACCATAAGTGAGCAGCAAATAGCAGCCATCCTCTCTCAAATCTAGCTATACTCGTGTTGCGACCATTGAGTTATCCCTAGTAGAACACTTAAAGGATGATTGACTGTGCCGATTTTCGATTTGAGATTGCCGATTTTAGATTTTTTTGGTTCATCTGTCGTCGCTGCTGGGCAGAAAGTATCCAAAATCCTCCATTTAAAATCCTCAACTTCTGTACCCCCGTGTTCAGAGTTAATCCCAAATCACTGGCTTCAGGTCGTCATCTTCAACTAGCAAAACTACTATTGCGTAACGCAGAAATTCAATATACCTATCTTTATCGAGCAAGTAGATGGACTAGGCGGACAAGGTAAATGAACACACCCATATTTGATAATCATTATGTTACTTGCCCAATTTGCCAAAGAAATGCTAGACCCAAACCAATCAAGGCTTACATAGGTTTATTTACCTGTCCCTATTGCCAGGAAAGATTAGTCGTCTGTCGAAGCGGTCATTATGTCCGCGATCCTTTTACTTTTAAGCATATACTTTTAGCTTCGGCATTGCGTCGCCAAAGTAGCCCCTTGGCCAGAATTGTCCGGGATTTTCTACCACTAAGACGACCTTTGCTTACTCTAGCACTTGGCGGCGCGGTTTTATTTAGTGCGATCGCCATTATGCAGCAAAATACCAACCACGATGAGTTGGCATTGCCGAAAAACGAAAGAATTCAAGACTAAGCAACTAGTTGTTGTAGAGACGTTGTATACAACGTCTCTACAGAATTTATAGATGCAGCTTCATATTTAATTGTTATGAAGTATGAATTCCGACAATTTCACACTTCATAACCTTGGTGTTTCTTTTGTCACTAATTTCCAACCTTCAGCTTGATCGATGATTTTCATTGATTTTAACTGGAGGTTCTTTAGTGCTGTACCATTGAGTAAAAAGTAGGGTTTGCTGCTGTATTGCCAATAATATTGTAGTTCGTCCGCCTTAGCTGGAATAATAGTGCGATCACTATAAAAATCTAAAGACGAACGATGGTAAGGAAACGATGTATAAATCTTTTTGACAGCAGGATTCACACGGGATATCATCGTTGCCACTGGTTTAACTGGATAAGCTTCGGATAATTCCCAAGCCCAATAGTTAGATTTCACTAATAAAAATAACGCAATATAACTTCCCCAAAATAAAATCCTTAAAAATTGTCCATCACCACGTTCTGCTAAAATTGCTGCCAAAATCATGGTGATAGCAATTGCGGCAAAAATCAGTTGTAAATCAGTTTTGGGTGGTATACCCCAACTAAAATACATACTACTAGCAGAAGCCAGAACCGCCAGTACAGACAATCCCACTACCCAACTCCGGGGGTAAGATGACAGTAAAGGTAAGTTTTCTGTCTCAGCTAATAGCGCCCCAAAGGCTAAAGCTAAAGCTGGGTAAATTGGCAAAATATACCAAGGTAATTTGGTATCTAACAAAGAAATACTTAGCAAGTAAAAGCCACACCACACCTGAATTAATTTCGCCCAACTAAGATTGCGATTTTCCCAAACGTAACGCCCAGTTTGTGGTAAAAATAGTAACCAAGGCCATGTCCACTTCAAAAGCTCAATCATGTAATACCAAGGTACTTGATAACTGTTGATGAGAAATGTATCAACTTGGCTACGAGATTGATTTTGTAAGCCTGCTTCCACAACAGCATAACCATAGTGCCGGATTTGGGCAACATACCAACCCACCGCAGGAAAAATACCGATCAAGATACCTGTCCAGAAATAGTAACTTGTTAGCAACCTGGGGGTATCCCAAAATAAAAATATCATGGCGATCGCACCCAGGAAAACGCCGAAAAACCCTTGTGTGAGGCAAATCAAACCAAAACTAATCCCCACTCCCAAGCAATAGCGTAAATCACGGCGCGATCGCAATACACACAGCATCATCACTAGCAAAAAGCAGACTACTACGCCATCACTCATGGCTAATCTGCCATAACGTACCACCGGTAGCATTGTCAGATAAATTAAAGCACTGTAAACCGCCGCCCAACGTTGACGAAAGATTTCTCGCCCAACACAGTAAAGCAACGGCACAGACAAAGCTGTTAAAATTGCTCCTGGTAAACGAGTTGTCCACTCATTCACACCGACAACAGCGTAAGTTCCCGCAATTAACCAATGAGCTAGAGGTGGCTTGTTATAGTAGGGTTCGCCGCCTAAAGTGAGATAAAGCCAACGTAGAGAACCAGCGGGTGCATTCCAAATTTCACGAGAAATTTGAGCTATAGTTCCTTCATCCCAATCTCGCAGCGGTAAGCTTCCCAGATTGATACTAAATAGTAGCACCGCCGCCAACAGCAATACTAATATCCAAACGCGATCAATCCATTTTTCCAGCGCCCGATGCTGCTTTTCTCGATGACCCCAAATAAAGCTTCCTTGTTGCATATTCTACGATCATCATTTTACTTGCTAGTTTGACTGCATAGAGACCAAAGCGCATCTCTAATGTTGCACCCTGTTACAACATTTGTCTTTACAATTACTAGATTCCCAGGTTAACTCAATTTTCTCTGATTAGCGATAAATTTTTTGAGCAACCCTACTATTATTTTTCATTTTATTTAACACTCATTAATTGATAAAAATGATACAACTGTTACCAACCAGGTGTGTATTATTCGTTGGGAAACAGTCGATGAATCTACCTTTCATACTAGATATAACAATTGGATTAGTATTTATTTACTTAATATTAAGCTTATTGGCTTCAGAAATCCAGGAACTAATTACTACAATCTTGCAATGGCGAGCTGTTCACTTAAAAAAATCCATTGAAATTCTGATTGCAGGTGATGTTAGTAAATCAGATGATGATAATGTCATTCAACTAGTAAACGATATATATAATCATCCCTTGCTGCAAAGTGTTAACCAAGAAGCTAAAGGGTTTTTAACAACCTTACCACGGAAGTTTATTTGGTTATTATCTTCTATTCTGAATAAATTTTCTCTACCAGGGGAAAAGAGAACAAAAAGTATTTTTGGATATGTGAGAAATGGTAAAGATGAGGCGAGAAAGCAGAAACATAGTGCGCCTTCTTACATCCCCGCAGAAACCTTTGCGACAACCTTGATGGATACATTAGGCTTACCCAAACTAGTCCAAAAGTTAACAGAATCAAGACTGATAAATTTTACACATCAGCAATTAGCAGAATTTGAAATTATCTTATCTAGGATAGAAGCCAGGATAGATAATACTGATGCTCATATTCAGCAGTTTTTAGCAAATACTCGTGATGAGTTTAATCAAACTGTGTCCGAAAGCTTTAAACTAATTATTACTGATTTTCAAAAAGATAAAATAGATTTATCGACTAGCCTCAATCGTATGGCTAAAAGTGTCGATAGATATATCGGCTGTTTTGCTGCTGATATGCCAGAGCATGAATTATTAAATAATGCTCTTCAGCGTTTAAAAGTTTTAAGAGCAGATACTTTTGATGATATAGAACAGACAATTTGTTTAAAAGGATTACGCCCTGGGATTAACGAAGTTGTACAGTTAATTAGTGTTGGTAGTGACGTTCAACAAGAGTTTATCAAGGAGTTTCAAGATAAAGATAGTGAAGCATATCAAACATTTCAATATCTCAGCCAAAGATTAGAACAGTTCAGTCAAAAACTACCGCCATCTGTGGTGGGTAACATGGCAACATTAGCCAAACGCGCTCAACTGAAAGCTAAATCAACAGAGGACGGCGTTAATATATTACGCCGCGAAATTGAGCAAACCTTTAATAACTCAATGGAACGCGCCTCTGGTGTTTACAAGCGCAATGCCAAAGGTGTAGCGTTGCTAATTGGTTTTGCGATCGCTATTATTGCCAATGCAGATACATTTCATATTGTCAGCAGATTATCGAAAGATACAGCTATTCGCACAGCAATTGTCAATAGTGCTGGTCAAATAGTCGAAACTAATACATCTCAAAATTTAAAACAACTCAAAGAAGCAACCGACCAAGTTTTGACAGATATTTCTCTCCCAATTGGCTGGAACCAAGTCAACCTCAACCAACAACTACCAAAAGCCACGGGAAATAATCAATTTACAACCCCCCTCATCCAACACTATTTCACAATGGTTGCCGGCTGGTTTGTCAGTGGAATTGCCATTTCAATGGGTGCGCCTTTTTGGTTTGATTTACTGAGTAAGGTTGTCAATGTCCGTAATTCCGGGAAAAAACCCGCAGTTTCTCATCGTGAATAGTCCGAAAAAATAAGGATGGGTTTCATCACCCATCCAACGAAAATCATGCCTTAACTGTGTGTTACCAGATTTTGATATCTAAATGTTAATAAATTAGAAAATCTGGGCCATAATTACCACTACCATCAGGTAAAGAAATTTGCATAAGTTGAATAGCAGGTGTTTTCAAACTAAACATCAATCCAATTGCACTACCCAGCTTATCTTGATTGCCAGTAG
Source organism: Nostoc piscinale CENA21 (assembly GCF_001298445.1). Classification (NCBI taxonomy): domain Bacteria; kingdom Bacillati; phylum Cyanobacteriota; class Cyanophyceae; order Nostocales; family Nostocaceae; genus Nostoc; species Nostoc piscinale. The sequence goes on from NZ_CP012036.1 coordinate 5,866,576, forward strand.
TCCAAGCTAGTTCGAGTTCATCTAAAACTGCTTTAAAAGCACTATTAAATTGATTTAACAATGCGCTGACTTCTGGTGATGGATTTTGCCAACCACCTTCAGGAACTTGTGCCATTGGATATGTATCAGGAAAGGTTACAACATCACCTGCATATCGCCAAACACCATCGACTTGAATTAATTTTCGACCATGAGAAATTTCATCGAATTTGTAGTAGTGGGCAAGTTCACCACCAAATCCTTCTGCATCTGGTGATAGGGCAGTTCCTTCTCCTTGCACTTTAATTTCTGTGATGGCTTTTTCGACATCAGCTAGTGTATTGATGGCATATAATTCATGTCCGCCGATGGAATTATCAGTTAGCTGATTAGCACCAGACATTGCTGGTTTGAGTTCTTGAAATGCCACCAGAATAGCATCATAAAAAGCGCCAATAGTAGGGTAAGTTTCGCCAGCAAAAAAAGCTATTGGCCCACTTTCAGGATATTCGATTTGTTTACAAACTTCGTCTAAATAAGTTTTACTTAAACCTGCTAAATATACCGTTAATTGAGGTCTGACACCTCCTGGTAAATGACCAGGATAGCTTGGTAACACACTGTTGATTTTTGGTGTACCACCGATAGTTGTCAGCATATTAGCAACTAATCCCATGTGCAGCATTTCTTCCATCAGCACAGTACGAATTAACTTAGCAGCAGTTTCATTGTTATCTTTAATCGACCACCACGCGCAAAGATATGGCGGTAAAGTTGCTAACTCTAGTTCTATTGCTGCATTTAAACTATCTTTCAGCCAGTCAATATCTCTATTTGCACTTTCAGTTCTTAATAATTCACTAATGGAAGTGTTCTTAGTTGTGGTGAAACTCATAGATGTGCCTTGACTATTTTGGTAGGAATCAGTCAATACACGGAAATTACCGTATATTTCCGATACAAGATAGCTTTAGCTTGAAAATTCAGACTTCCGTGATATTACTGATAAAAAAGCAATTTATAGTCAAGATTTATTTACGGATAATTTTTTGAAATGTTAAGTTATGACAATTTTTCCGAGCGATCGCTTTCACCTCATCTTCATTAAGTAGTCAGACATAATTAATTACACAATGACTGTAAATATTTTTGTCCAATTACTTAGCTCAACTGATCAGACCGCAATATTCCTTTAATTTCTGGATTGCTAGGTAGATAACTGCGAAATTTTTGAGACTTCCTGTTCTCTTGAATCCATAAGCGTCCACAGTTTTCACACTCATAGATATGAGGAATATACTTCAAATAATACTGAGTAATGATTCCCCAAACTACGGCACGATGGTCTTTACCTTGCAACCAGGGAAAGCGGTTAAGCCACTCTTGTTGATTTTCCGTAAGCAGTGATTCAATGTATAAACTGACATCAGACGCAATCCCTTCAAAGATAACATCTTTATCTTGATCCTTAATCAGATGACCTTTGTATGGTACGTTATCCGTCCGATCAATAATGCTGTGACCACAAGTGCAACCCATTTTGCTCATAAAATTCACACTGGTCGTTAGTCATGATTTGTTCTCAATTATCTACCTGACATAATTGAAGCGCCACAGTTTTGAGCTATTGTACATAAGAGTTTGTAGTTTCCCTACTGCCCTAAGCCTCGTATGATCAAGATATAAGCAAAATATAAACTCGCCAGATTTTGACGGCATAACATGGGCAGTATTTGGGAACTCGATTTTTACTCTCGTCCAATTTTGGATGAAAATCAAAAAAAAGTTTGGGAAGTTGTCATCTGTGAAAGTCCCTTGGATATTCGGACGCAAACAGATTCGTTATTTCGCTACGCTCAATATTGTCCTAGCACCCAAGTCAATTCGGGCTGGTTGCGGACAGCGTTGCAGGAAGCCATTGACAAAGCCGGAGAAGCACCTATAAAAGTCCGCTTTTTCCGCCGCCAAATGAACAATATGATTACGAAAGCTTGCCAAGATTTGGGGATTCCAGCCCAACCCAGTCGGCGTACTTTGTTGCTGAACCAATGGCTACAACAGCGAATGGAAGAAGTTTATCCTCAAGAACCGGGTTATCAAGGCGGAACTAACCCTTCTGTGCGTTTAGACAGTCCTTTACCGCAGCGTTTACCTGATGCTTTAGAAGGACAGCAGTGGGGGTTTGTCAGCTTATCGGCGGCGGAATTAGCAGAAATGCCAGAATGGGATATTGGTTTTGGTGAAGCTTTCCCCCTAGAAATGGCGCAATTATCCCCAGAAACGCGTATTCCGGGAGTTTTAATTTTCTCACCCAGGGCTTTACCTTTAGCTGGCTGGATGTCTGGTTTAGAGTTGGCGTTTTTAAGAGTTGATGATAGTGCTGGTACAAGGTTGATTTTAGAAACTGGCGCTACGGAAAGTTGGATTTTGGCAAATATCAAAAATCCCAAAATCTTAGCAGAAACCCAAGGTTTTGCTGAAGCGAAACAAACAGCCAATGGAGTGCATTTTATTGGTATACAGTCAAGTCCTCAAGCAGAATCTTTTGCTGGGTTTTGGCTGTTGCAAGAGATGAATTTGCCTTGAGAGTGCTGAGTGCTGGGTGCTGGAATTGTCAGCAAGTTATTCTCCCTTGTCTCCCTCCCAAGCCTCCAACCTCTCAGTAAAAACTAATACATACCGATGATTTTTGGGGAATTCTCTGCATTGATGACACGCTGATAGATGCCCATGATTTGGGATAATTATCTGCGTCCATCTCCGTTGTCAAAAGCAAATTGCTGATTTGCGCGGATATGCACCAATGATTTGGGATAATTATCTGCGTTTGCTTGCAGTTCAAAATCCGAAATCCACAATTCACCAAGGGTCATGGGTTCTGAAAATTTCTCACACGATACACTAGCAGAACAGCTGCTGGAACTAGCCATCAAATCGGGAGCCGAAGCCGCTGAGGTGTATCAGTCGCATTCGCTTTCTCGTCCAGTGTTTTTTGAGGCTAACCGACTCAAACAGCTAGAAACCAGTCAATCTGAAGGTACAACGCTGCGGTTATGGCGTAATGGTCGCCCCGGACTGACGGTAGCTTATGGTGATGTGTCGCCACAGGCTATGGTGGAACGGGCTTTGGCTTTGAGTGAACTAAATCAACCAGAACCAATCGAGTTGGTCACTAACTCGAAGCCTGCTTACCCAGATTTAGGGACAAGTGTACCAATAGAAGTTTTAGTCAATTGGGGCAAAGAAGCGATCGCTATTATCCGCAATACTTACCCAGATGTGCTATGCAATAGTGATTGGGAATGTGATGTGGAAACTACTAGACTTGTGAATAGTCAAGGTCTAGATTGTCACTACACAGATACTACCCTCAGCTGTTATATGTCAGCCGAATGGGTGCGGGGTGATGATTTTTTGAGCGTTTCTGATGGTCAAACCCAACGCAATACCTTAGATCCAGAAAAGTTAGCTTATCAAATTTTACAAAGGCTAGTCTGGGCAAAAGAAAATGTTGCACCGCCTAGCGGTCGTGTGCCAGTTTTGTTTACTTCTAAAGCGGCTGATATGCTGTGGGGAACTGCCCAAGCTGCTTTAAACGGTAAACGTGTCTTAGAAGCGGCTTCCCCTTGGGCGGAACGAATGGGTAAACAAGTTGTTGCACCTAGTTTGACACTTTATCAAGACCCAGAAGCAGGCCCTTACAGTTGCCCGTTTGATGATGAAGGCACACCGACAAAGGCTTTAGTGTTTGTCAAAGATGGTATATTACAGCATTTTTATGGCGATCGCACCACAGGCCGTCAACTCGGTAGCGGTTCCACTGGTAATGGTTTTCGTCCCGGTTTGGGTAGCTATCCTTCCCCTGGGTTGTTTAATTTCTTGATTCAGCCTGGTACAACTCCACTACGAGATTTAATTCGTAAATTAGATAATGGTCTAATTGTTGATCAAATGTTAGGCGGTAGTGGGGGGATTTCGGGAGACTTTTCGATCAATATTGATTTGGGCTACCGTGTACAGAACGGTCAAGTTACTGGCCGTGTAAAAGACACGATGGTTGCAGGTAATGTTTACACTGCCCTCAAACAAGTTTTAGAATTAGGTAATGATGCGGATTGGAATGGTTCTTGTTATACCCCATCTTTAATAGTCGAAGGACTATCTACTACTAGCAGAAATTATTAAGCGTAGCAGAAGGCAGGAGGCAGGAGGCAGAAGGCAGAAAGAAAAGTCCTACTGTTCGTAGCATTCAAGCTTTCAAATTGTCCTAACATAACTGACTACCGCATTACTCAAAGCTTTGAGGTAACTGAATTTATACTCAGCACTCAGCATTTAGCACTTTGCGATACACAACCAAAATTATGAACTTTGCCACTAGCATAAATGATGCTCTCCAACTGGATAGAATTGTATTTCTAGGTCGTACTTTATCTGAGTATGTGAAATTTTTTTGATCTAGATTTATCGCAGTGGCAAACAGCGAAAATTTTAGATTGTCCGGCTGGTGCAGCTTCCTTTGTGGCGGAACTGCATCAAATGGGTATTGATGCTGTTGCTTGTGACATTGTGTTCAATTTCGATGCAACAACTTTGCAAGCTAAAGGACAAGCCGATTTAGCTCATGTTATGGAAAGATTGGCTGATGTCACCCATAACTATAATTGGGACTTTTATCAAAATATTGCCAAGTTAACTGAATATCGCCAAAGTGCATTAGACAAATTTTTGGCAGATTATCCCAATGGTCGCCAAGCAGGACGCTATATTCACACTGTATTACCAAAATTGCCCTTTGGCGATCGCAGCTTTGATTTAGTATTAAGTGCTAATTTGTTGTTTCTCTATAGTGACTGCTTGGATTATGCTTTTCATTGGCAAACAATTTTAGAACTTTATCGAGTTTGCTCTCAAGAAGTCAGAATTTATCCATTACAGGGTAAAGATGCTCAAAAATATCCTTTGTTAGATAATTTACTTAATGATTTAAATCATGCGGGAATTTCCGCAGAAGTTGTCAATGTACCTTGGGAATTTCTCAAAGGTAGCAATCAAATGTTGCGTTTGTGGCGGTGCGGAAGTCAAAAGTAAAAAGTCAAAAGTCAAAAAGCTTTGTCATAAGCTACTGGACTATTTTAGCTGAAACAGTCCACTAGTACAGGTCGGCGGAAATAAACAGACCATCTAGAATTGCTAAAAGGCTTGTGGTATTACTATTTTTTATTTTTGACTTTTTACTTTTACCTTGTTGTACTAGTGGACTGACGTAAAAGAAAGATTTTGCAGATGCAATTAATATGTCAATAGTCGCTAATATAGATTTTGCGATTATATTTGCTTTGATTGTGCTGAACCGACCTTTACCTGAACGTTCACAAATTCGCAGGCGCTTACCGAATCAGCGTTGGCAAATTTACCCACAAAAAACAGATTTAGCTGGAAAACTGGCAGTTTCTATCAATCTTTCTCCCATCATCAGCCAGTTATTAATTAATCGTGGTATTGAAACACCAGCGCAAGCACAAGCATTTTTAGAACCAGAATCAATTGTTTTACCTCCGCCTTTAGAAGAATTTCCTGATTTGGCGATGAGTGTGGAGTTGTTGCAAGAGGCGATCGCATCTCAAAGTAAAATCGCTATCTGTGGCGACTATGATGCAGACGGTATGACTAGCACTGCATTATTATTGCGGAGTCTCCGAGCTTTAGGCGCACAGGTAGATTATGCTATCCCTAGTCGGATGCACGAAGGTTACGGTATCAACAAACGCATTGTCGAAGAATTTCACAGCGAAGGTGTCAAGCTAATTCTCACTGTTGATAATGGTATCTCTGCTTATGAACCCATCGCTAGAGCCAGAGAACTCGGCGTAAAAGTCATTGTCACCGACCACCACGACATCCCGCAACAATTACCCCCAGCCGATGCTATCCTCAACCCCAAACTTATCGCTGAATCTTCACCTTATCGCGGTGTGGCTGGTGTCGGTGTAGCTTATATTTTGGCTGTATGTCTTGCACAACAGCTAGGCGAAACGAGAGGTTTAATTCAGCCAATGCTAGAATTATTCACCCTGGGAACCATTGCAGATTTAGCTCCTTTAACTGGTGTAAATCGCCGTTGGGTAAAACGCGGTTTGAAGCATTTACCAAAATCTAAGTTACCCGGTGTGCAAGCGTTAATTCAAATCGCCGGCGTGCAAGCCAGGGAAGCAGGGGTGCAGGGGTGCAGGGGTGCAGGGGAGAAAAATTTCTGCGAGTCTTCTGTTCTTACTCCCCACTCCCCACTCCCTACTCCTAAGTCACTCAAACCAGAGGATATCGGCTTTCGTCTTGGCCCCCGAATTAATGCAGTTGGACGTATTGGTGATCCTCAGACGGTGATTGATTTGCTGACTACGGATGATATGGGAGTTGCACTGACAAGAGCAATGCAGTGTGAACAAACGAACACTAGCCGTCAGCAAATGTGCGAGGAAATTGAACAAGAAGCGATCGCTTATGTAGAATCAGAATTTATCGCATCGTTACCACAAGACCGAGTATTAGTAGTTATCCAACCTGAATGGCATCATGGTGTAATTGGAATTGTCGCCTCTCGCTTGGTGGAACGTTACGGTGTGCCTGTATTTATTGGTACGTATGAAGATGCGGGACATATCCGTGGTTCGGCGCGGGGAATTCCTGAGTTTCATGTGTTTGAAGCGTTGGAATATTGTCGAGATTTGTTAGGCAAATTCGGCGGACACAAAGCGGCGGGAGGATTTTCTTTACCAGCAGAAAATTTAGAATTGGTGCGATCGCGTTTAATTGATTTTGCTAACCAGTGTCTAGAACCGCAACACCTCAAGCCACTGCTCAAAATTGATGCTCAAGCTAACTTTAACCAAATCAATCACCAACTGTTCCAGCAATTAAATGCGCTGCATCCTTGCGGTATCGATAACCCCGACCCAGTTTTTTGGACACCAAACGTCCAAGTTATTGAACAGCAAACTGTCGGTAAAGGTCATATTAAAGTGACATTAGCCCAAACTATTGATGATCAGCAGTATATAGTTAAGGCGATCGCTTGGCGTTGGCGTGATTATTATCCCTTACCACAGCGAGTTGATATTGCTTACAAGTTGCGCGAAAACACTTTTAACGGCAACACTACCATCGAGTTAGAATTAGTCGGCGTGAGATTAAAAAAAGCCTCATCTCAAATCTTCTACACCTCGTCACCAAACCCACTCCGAGCCACATTTCAACACAATCAACGGCAGTATACTTGTGGCATCTATCAAAACAATTCTTTCCCAGAACTCAGAATCAAAAATCCTGAAGGTAAAATTCTAGTTATGCAGCCAGAACGCACAATCGGCTTGTTGGGAACCAGTCGTGAAGCGGCAATAGAGGTTGATGTCTCTCAACCACAGTATGATTCCATTATCCAAGCAGCGTTGCAAGCATTATCATACATAAATGCTGAGTCATGAATACTGATGTTTCACTCAGCACTCAGAACTCAGCACTTTACACTCTTACAGGTTGCCGTTGCGAAAAGCCAAGACAAAAATTACAGCTGGGCCAGCAATGACAATTAATGCAACAGAAAGCAGTTGGAAAATAACTTCCCAGTTGATGCTGGTGAAAGTGCTAATAATACCGTCTAACATTTTTTCTCTTTCCTCCCAATTGTCTTAAAAAGTTCGATAATCAATCAGTTGCAAAACCCGCAATTGATCATATCCGGGAACGGTGTGTGATTTTTAATTTACTTAACAAAATTATAGGAAAAAACACAAAATGGCAAACTGGCAATGTGTCAAGCAATGTGGAGCCTGCTGTAATCTCGACCCTAACGACCGTCCCGACTTAGACGAATATCTCGCGCCAGAAGAGTTGGAACTGTACCTGAGTATGGTAGGTGAAGATGGTTGGTGTATTAATTTCGACCATACTACAAGAGAATGCCGGATTTACCCCAACCGTCCGCGCTTCTGTCGCGTAGAATCCGAGATATTTCAAGATATGTATGGTATTGAACCAGAAGAACTGAATGATTTTGCCATAGATTGCTGTCGCCAGCAGATTGAGGGGGTATATGGCGATCGCTCTTTAGAAATGCTGCGCTTCGACAAAGCCATTGGGATTTAAACTTATGTAAAGCTAATTTTAATCTACAGCATCTTTTGTAGCTACGGACTGTTATCTGGAAGCTGATCTAGAAGTTTGAAAGCAATTGAATGAGCATCAGCAACACCTAGTGTTTTGAGAATAATTTTAGCAATCTGCTCAGGGTAATCTGGCTCTGTATGTCCTTCCAAAATGCTACGCATAGCCATTAACCCTGTTCCCAAAATCAGATCAGTTGCAGCCTGCAAACTATCCACCCGAAAACGGCCAAGTCGTAAACCAGCCTGTAAATCTGTCAGTACGCCTCTTTCTATTGTTTCACTGAGTGGGGCTGCCACTAATCCAATCCTGACAATCACCCAACCCCATGTAGCATCTTGTTTTGCTTGATGTAGAAATTGCCGCATAGCGATCGCCATTCGTTCAGCTGGGTCATCAATCGCCACAGACTGCGCCCAAATCTTTTGATTCATCTCGTCACTTAAGGATGCCGCAACTGCTTTTAACACATCCTCCCTGGTTTGGAAATAGTTATAGAAAGTTCCCCTGGCAACTTTAGCTTCTGCAATGATGTCGTCAATCGTCACTGCGTCTGCTTCTTTGCGAGCAAATACTCGATAGGCCGCCTCAATCAAATTAGATCGTGTTCGTTCCCGTTTTTCTAAACCTATAGATGCTCGACGAGATGACTTCATATTGCAGCATAAACATACCTATGAACTCAGCATACCTTAAAATTGACACTAGCATCAAAATGACGTTAGCATCAAAATGACAAAAATGTCATTTATTTAACCACCCAATAAATACTAGTCACACAGAATAGGAGTGTCATTGATGCGTATAGCTATCATTGCTTTGGGAAGTAGAGGGGATGTTCAACCTTATATTGCTCTAGGAAAAGGTTTAAAAGCAGCAGGTCACATTGTGCGTCTATTGACCCACGAAAACTTTGAAGTGCTAGTTACTTCACATGGATTGGAGTTTCATCCGATGTCCGGTAATGTGCAGGAAATCATTGAAACCCAGGAAATGCGTGAGCTGTTGGAGAAGGGGAATTTTCTGACCATTACCTCCCACACCGCAAAGTTAACCCAGAGCGTAACTATCAATTGGGTAAAAACAGGTTTAGTGGCTTGTCAGGGTATGGATTTATTGCTGGCAGGTGTTGGGGGATTGTATCTTGGTCTTTCACTGGCTGAAAAATTTGGAATTCCCTTAGTTCCTGCCTATGTTTTTCCCTTTACAGCTACAAAAACATTTCCTGGTGTTCTCTTTCCCCAATCCATAGCCAGATTTGGAGGTGCAGTCAATTGGTTATCCCATCATCTGATTAGGCAAATAATGTGGCAGGGATCTCGTATAGCCGATACTTCTGCTAGAAAACAAGTGTTGAACTTACCCGCAGCTTCATTCTTCGGCCCCTACAATGCTCCCCATCTCCATCGCTATCCAACTCTCTATGGTTTCAGCCCATCGGTGATTCCCAAACCATCAGATTGGCAGAATACTCATATCACAGGTTACTGGTTTCTGGATACAGAACCCAATTGGAATCCACCCCCAGGCTTAACAGAATTTCTCGAAGGCGGTGAACCTCCCATATATGTTGGGTTTGGAAGTATGGGCAACCGAAATCCAGAACAAACCGCAGATATTATCTTGCAAGCACTGAGAAAAACTCAACAGCGAGCAGTGATGCTTTCTGGTTGGGGTGGTCTGTATAAAGAAAATTTGCCAGACAGCGTTTATCTGGTTGACTCCATACCTCATTCCTGGATATTTTCTCGTGTTGCAGCTGTTGTGCATCATGGTGGTGCAGGTACTACAGCAGCTGGTTTAAGAGCAGGTGTGCCGACGATTATTATTCCATTCTTTGGAGATCAGGGCTTTTGGGGTAAACGTGTAGCCACATTAGGGGTTGGGACGGAACCAATTCCTCGGAAACAACTCACAGCTGAACGACTTGCACAAGCTACTCAACAGGTTGTGACTAATCAAACCATGCGTCAGCGTGCATCTGAGTTAGGAAAAAAAATCCGAGCCGAAGATGGAATTGCCAATGCAGTTGCTGTTATTGAGGAAATCAACAATGTTAGAGCGGCTTAATGACTACTCTCTCAGCCTTTATCGAATAGTTTTTTACAATACAGTTGCAATTTATGACAACAATCTGAGAAAATGAGAAGAATATGAAAAACTCCTAGTAACAAAAATACTGCCTGTGAAACTTGACACTGCACCTGTGGTTATTTCTGCGAAAGACCTGCCAGAATTAAAAGAAAATGCTAAATCTCATCTGAATACGGCAACAATTGAGCCTCTGCAACCTGTAATTACTGAAAGTCCCAAAAAGCGGGAATCAGCGTTTGTTGTTTTCGGCACAACATTCATTACCATATTTCTCGCAGAAATTGGTGATAAAACTCAGCTATCAACCTTATTAATGAGTGCAGAATCTCAAGCACCTTGGGTAGTGTTTCTAGGATCGGGGGCTGCATTAATCAGCACAAGTTTACTAGGTGTACTGTTGGGAAGTTGGATATCTAGCCGCCTCAGTCCCAAAACTGTAGAAAAATCCGCCGGAGTTATGTTGCTGTTAATTTCCGTCATGCTGTTTTGGGATGTATTTCAAGGTTAATTTATATCCCTACTCCCTACTCTCTATTCCCTACTCCCCAAATAATTATGGATTGGCATCTTTTAGGACTAAGTTTTATTACAGTTTTTTTATCAGAATTAGGCGACAAAAGCCAATTGGCGGCGATCGCACTTTCTAGCCGTGGTCAATCTCAAAAGGCGATATTTTTTGGTACAGCAGGCGCACTATTGTTAACCAGCCTTTTAGGTGCATTGGCTGGAGGTGCAGTTGCCGAGTTATTACCTACTCGGATATTAAAAGCGATCGCGGCTGTAGGTTTTGCGATTCTGGCTGCAAGGTTATTATTTTTTAACAATGAAGAATCAGCCGAATCGGAATAAACATTCTCCGGTTATTTACCTCATTTAGTTGCAACCTGCTGTAAATTTTGACTAAAAAATGAGAACCCCAGTTTTTCTAAAAAGCTGGGGTTTTTTCACCTTCAATTTTCACCGAGGGATTAGTTTTTTAATTCAAAGACAATATTTAGGTGAGTTTCCTATTCCCGACTCCGAATTCCCTATCATTCAGCCTGCATCCGCCAGCATTGAGTGAACAATATTCCGCCAGTCAATAGCTTGACTGCATCCAATATCCAGTAACCACCATGTAATAAATCCATTGCTGCGGGAATTGTGGATGTTTCAAACAAATTGAGATGAACTCCAGCCGCGCACATATTGGGAGTTAAAAAATAAGTTTCTAGCAGAGATACTGTGAGCAACATAACCGCAAACACAATAGTGTTAGGATGCCAGTCGTGTTTGGTTTTACTCAAAGCCAATACACCAGTTAAAACGATCGCCGCAGATAACAATTCTATGCGATTAAAATTCCAAAAAAATTGCGTAGCCTGCTGTAGTAAAACTAGCTTCATTCATCATGCCAGAAAAATAAAGAGTAGGCATTATTACCCAATCTAAAATCAGACTAGCACTTAACCAAAAACCCAAGGTCAACATAATGGCGGGTTGCCAAATTGACCGCTTGAATGCAACTGTAGCAAGTGTATTCATAATACGAAATAATTGCTGTGCCTTTACTCTTAGTTTCTAACTTTAAGAGTAACTTTGACAACAAATATCAATTAAATTTTGCAAAATAGTATTAACTAGGAAAACAAACAAGTAACAAAGATGTAATAAAAACATCTATTGTTGTGCTTGTTTAATACTGAAGATGATGGAAATAATACAGGCAAGACGCACTCAACTTACAATATTAATTAAGTAACCATCCCAAAAATTTATGCGTCCTAGAGTATTATTGGGTGCAGCGATCGCCAGCATAACCTTAATCAAGGGCTATCTCCTGCCAAGTTACGCCATTCAATTACAAGATGGCACAGTGTATTTTGCACAACCACCCCGGTTAGTTAGTGCCATCACTACTTATAAGGAGATTTACGCCTGGGGTGCGACATATTACTTTACAATCAGTTTGCCAGAAAATGCCGGCGAACCATTACAAAGCCTAACGATTAATCAGCGCGAAGGTGTAGACAATATTACTTTTGATTTAAACGATAGTGTGGCTTTTGAAGGTAAGCTTCTGGTAAAGGACAAAAGATAGGATTGCAGAATGTAACAAGCGATCGCAAAACCAGAACAGTCACCCTGACATTTGATCCGCCAGTGTCTCCAGGTAAAACAATTACCATTGGCTTAAAACCTTGGCAAAATCCCCGCAGTAGTGGTGTTTATCTGTTTGGAGTCACAGCTTTTCCTACAGGCGAAAAATCCCACGGTCAATTTTTAGGTTATGGTAGATTACAGTTTTACAGTAGCGGTGACTCTGTTTGGTGGCCTGGTTTCTGGCGCTAGAAAATCATCATAAATCAATTTATTTTTCAGTAACTTCCCATTAAAAAATGACAAAATAAACTTGATAATTTCAGTTTAATTTACCAGCGATTTTAATACCATTTCTTTATGAATATGTAATTAATGCCTGATTGTAGAGACGTTGTATACAACGTCTCTACAGTATTTAATAGCAATCCTATTTGATATGTAGGACTGCTATATAGTGTGTATCTGATCATATTACACAGATAATTTTACTTTTCATTAAATGTCCAAACGCCGTCATCCCAATCAAAATCAGTTGGGGGTGATTGTAGCCAATGCTGACAACGCAAAAGATGTAACATTGCGGCTTTATCTTGGTTGTCAAATGCTAAAACCTTGGCAAATTCAGCCCTAGCATAAGTGAACTGACGCTTGAGATAATACTCACGTCCTTTGTGATAGTGTTCAATAACTTGCAATTTTTCACTGGGAATTGGGTCAGAACGTAAACCCACTAATTCATAGATAGATACTGGTTCGTTTCTACCTTTGACGCGAATGTAATCTAATTCTCGCGCCCAAATATATTCTTGGCAGGGTTTAAATGTATTGTCACTCAAAATAATATCGCAACCATATTGTTTGCTGACACTTTCTAAGCGAGAACCAAGGTTAACACCATCACCAATGGCGGTAAATTCCATCCGCTTACTTGAACCGATATTGCCACTAATCACGGTATCGGAATTAATGCCAATACCAATATTAATTCTGGGTTTATTCGCAGCGTAACGACGTTGGTTAAATTCGTGCAGCCGATGACGCATTTCTATTGATGTTTGTACCGCCATCCAAGCATGTTCTTCTAAAGGTAGAGGTGAACCAAACACAGCCATAATGGCATCACCAATGTATTTATCAAGCGTACCTTTATGTTTAAATACCGCTTCTACCATTGATTCAAAATATTCATTTAGCATACTCACCACTTCTTCCGCTTCCAGGTTTTCTGTCAAAGTGGTGTAGCCGCGAATATCAGAGAACAAAATGGAAACTTCTTTGCGATCGCCTCCTAATTTGGCATCATCTAACTTGAGTAATTCTTCTGCTAATTCCTGAGTCATGTAGCGGTACATAGTACTCTTGAGACGTTTCTCATCGCTAATGTCTTCCATAACGACCAACGCACCCCGGACTTGCTGTTGGTCACTGACATCAGCAATGGAATTAATCGATAAATTAATACTGTGTTGTTCTTGTTCTGTACCAGTGCTGATGAGTGTGCGGTCTGGATAATATTGCTGACGGCGTTTGATATCGTCTCCGTGTAAAGCGTCTTGAAACCATTTGCTAAAGTCGCCTTCTTTAATGGCGATCGCTTCATCAATTAATTTCCCTTCTAAACGTTCTTCAGCTTCTATACCTAGCAAGCGTTTCGCACTTTCATTGGCAGCAATAATACAACCTGATTTATCGGTAGAAATGACACCATTAGAAAGACTCCGCAAAATATCTCGCTGCATTTGTTCTTGTTGCTTGACTGTGGCAAACAATTGAGCATTTTGCAGCGCCACCCCCGCTTGAATATTAAAAGCTTCCATAAAATCTTCGTCATTGCGGTCAAAGCTGGCTTGGAAGCATTCTGGCGCTTTTGGCCAAGTGGCAGGATTATAAGGCGGAAAATCACCTGATTTCTTTTTATTTACCAACTGTGTAACACCAATTAATTGTTGATCGGCGTTGAACACTGGCATACACAATAAGCTACAGGTACGGTAGCCATTTTGTTGGTCAAGTTTTTTGGCGGTTTCTGAGTCGGGATTATCGTACAAATCAAAAGGAATATTTAGGGTTTTGCCAGATGCAGCCACTATCCCCGCAAAACCTTTACCGATGGGTACACGTAATTCTCTTTTTGTCCCATCATCTTGAGTAATTTTCGTCCATAATTCATGGCGATCGCGGTCGATTAACCACAAGGTACTGCGATCGGCGTTCATCAATTCCTTGGCTTCATCCATTACCCGCTTCAGGGTATCTTCTAAATCCAGACTGCTTTGACTCAAAGATTTGATGGCTTTCATCAACGCTGCCGCCGCTCTTTGTTTTTGCGTCGCCATGTAAAAAGAGCGCGAAGATTCTAAAATCAGGCGAATTGAAGGCGCAAATTCTTGAAATAACTGTTCGTCGCTATGGGTAAAACCTTTTGTATCAATCCGCTCTGCTAATGGGGCGTTGATATCGTGAATAGACTTTAATTTATTCAGTAATTGTACTACTGCGACCAACTGCCCTTGCTCATTTAATAATGGCAAGGCCAGCATTGTATAGGTACGGTAGCCAGTAACTTTTTCTTGTGCTTGGGCAAAGATTGACCGGGGGTCGTTATAAAAATCATAGGGAATATTCACTACTTGTCTTAAAGTGGCAACTTCCCCTGCTATTCCTTTATCGGCTGGAATGCGAATTTCTAAGGAGCGATCGCCTTCTCCCGCAGCTACGATTGACCATAATTCTTGTTTTTCTTCATCTAACAAAAATATAGTCGTCCGGTCTGCTCCTAATAATTCCCCAGTTTTTAAGGTAATTGACTGCAACATTTCTTGCAGAATTGTCTCAAACCCGTGAGAATCCAACATTGACAGGGTTTGATGTACAATCTGTAGCTTATGTTCAACCTCAGTCACCACTTGTTTAAAAGTGTCCTGAGTTAAAGGAGCAAGAAAAGTAGAAATAGTTCCTTTTCTTCTGGCAAGAGCACCCACAGGAGCTGAATTGGGTTGTAATTGTTGATTTTCTTGGTTGTGAACACCAATAATTAAATCAGCGGTCTCCCCAACACCACGTTGATGCACTGTCATAAGTAGTTTTTTATAGCAAGAATTAGACTTTAGGAATAATTAACAATGTCATTAGTTTTATTTATGTATAGCTCAAAGCCATACAAGGAGTGACATTACCCACAGTTTAATCGCTTGTGGAGCTAGCGTCATCCTGCATTACCCCTGTCTTTGCCAATCCTCGGTTTGATGGAAATTGGGCGTAAATAAATATAGTTCTTTTTCTGGCCATGTTCTTTGCTGAAGATACGAAAGCGAATACTCAGCTGTAATTCGGAATCTTTGTGGATGAGACTAAATTCCGTCAGCTGTGAATGATCTGGCAAACAATATCTATGAGACTAGTATTTTGATAATTCCCAAAGTTTTGGCTAAACTAACAGCCCCAGTTTTTGGAAAGATGGTAGTTCCCTGTATTAATGTAATTTTATCAATTTTTAGAATTTTCTTGAGTCTGACTCAATTTTGTACAAATTGCCTAGTGGCAATGATACTTAGTTGGACAAGGTAGACAGGGGAGATAAGGTAGACAAGGTAAACTCAAGTCTTATAAGTTTGCTGGCGGAAACTATCAATACTGTGAATTTATATAGCAATTCTAGATGATTTACAAACATCTTTCTTCCTTGTCTACCCTGTCACGCTACTGAGGGAGTCGGGGAACCCTAATCGAGCAATGGCTCTTCCTTGTCTTCCTTGTCTATGTTGTCCACATATTAAAGAGTACTGCTATATAGGGTTGCTATAATTGGGAAATTACATCCGATTATTAGAGATTTTTGATTTATCAAGCATAGAAAATAGCTTTGATTTTTGAAGAAATCTAGATATCTGTCAGTTGCTAGAAATCTATCTTTGGATAAATGAAATTTTCCTATTAAGTTTAAAGTACTTTTTAATTGCTTGTTAAAGAAATATAACATTATTGAGGTCTGTAATATGCCTCTAGACTTACTTTACAGCTAGAATTTGACTCTGCGGAAGAATCTCTAGTTTAATACCGGAGTTTAAAAGCTCAGGATATTAATTATTGGCTAATAAACATCACTTTTTTTAGGGGTTATTGTTGAAGAAACCCGGTAAATTTATCGGAATTAATGGCTTAAAAAAAATGACAAAAAAAATCTATTGACCCCTGAAAAATATCAGATTAACGTTATAGGTAAGTCCAATAAAGGACGCTATAAAAGCATCAAAAAATCAGGAGATTTTTCTTATGATGATGATGATGACTGAATCCATGACTTCGGAAATGCAAACCTGTATGAACGCTTGCATGGAGTGTCAGAAAATGTGCATGGAAACTATGACTTACTGCATGACAAAAGGCGGTAGGTACATGGATATGGCCATGATGGGGATGATGCGTGATTGCGCTGAAATGTGCATGATGTGTATGAACATGATGATGGGTGGTTCCGAATTTATGGGACGCACTTGTATGTTGTGTGCTGAAATGTGCGATCGCTGTGCAATGACTTGTGAACAAATGAGTGATGATGCCAAAATGATGGAATGTGCCGCAGCCTGCCGTAAGTGCGCCGAAGCTTGCCGTTCTATGCAAATGATGCCTGCTTAATTTCACTACTTCGCAGAAGTTTCTCTGCAACCTATTATTCAAACGCAGACTGTATCAGTCTGGGCGTTTGAAGTTGTTTGGAGCAATCTCCCATCTCACCCATTTAGGTGAAGGCGGTTAAAATTACTAGAGACTAGTATTAAGGAACGTTAATTAATCTCTGGCAACTTTCTCAATAGCGATTCCCTAGCCTCAAAGTATAGATTAGACCGTGATTATGAACACTTACATAGAAGTTCCCGTGATTGGTAAAGTTTATCACCCATATCGCTGGCTCGTTGGGTTGATAGCCACGGGTGCTGTTGTGGTGGGTGTTGCGACTACGTTTAATGTGGTGAATCGGGGAGCCAGTGAACAAGATATTACACAACTAACTGTACCTGTAGAAGCAAAAAATGTAACTTTAAAAATTACAGCCAGTGGTAAGGTTGTACCTGTGCAGAGTGTGAATATCAGTCCGAAAAATCCTGGGGTGCTGGCAGAATTATATGTGGAACAAGGCGATCGCGTACAGCAAAATCAAGTTATCGCCCGGATGGATATAGGCGATTTACAAGCCCAAATTCTGCAATATCGGGCTAACTTAGCCCAAGCCCAAGCGCAGTTAGATGAAGCTTTAGCCGGGAATCGTCCCCAAGAAATCACTCAAGCCAGAGCGCGGTTGCGACAAGCCGAAGCCCAATTAGCCCAAGCGCGTGCCGGGAATCGTCCCCAAGAAATTTCTCAAGTGCAAGCCCAAGTAGATGCAGCCCAAGCCAGGGTAAATTACACCACTGAACAAGTTAAACGTTACCAATATCTTTACCAACAAGGCGCAGAAAAAAAGCAGTCACTAGATCAAGCCATCAGTGAAGATAAATCTGCAAAGGCTAATTTAGAAGAAGCACGTCGGCGGTTGTCACTGATGGAAAGTGGCTCTCGCAGCGAAGAAATTGACATGAAAGAAGCTGCTGTTACCGAAGCCAGAGCCGCTTTAGTTTTATTAGAAAATGGTACACGTAAAGAAGAAATTGCCCAACGCCAAGCCGCAGTTAAAGCTGCACAAGCACAGTTAGCGGCTGCTAACGTCAAAATGGAAGAAACGGTAATTCGCGCCCCCTTTGCGGGAATTGTGACGCAAAAATATGCGAATATCGGTGCATTTGTGACACCAACTACCTCTGCTTCTAGCAGTGCGTCAGCAACTTCTAGTTCGATTGTGGCGGTGGCTAAAGGGTTGGAAGTATTAGCACAAATCCCCGAAGCTGATATTGGGCGAGTGAAAGTAGGGCAAGAAGTCGAAATTGTGGCTGATGCTTATCCTGATCAAGTGTTTAAAGGTCATGTACGCTTGATTGCACCAGAAGCAGTTGTGGAACAAGGTGTGACATCATTTCAGGTGCGGGTAGCTTTGGATACAGGCACAGATAAACTGCGTTCTGGATTAAATGTCGATTTGACTTTTTTAGGCGATCGCGTCAGCAACGCCTTAGTATTACCAACAGTAGCCATTGTCACCGAAAAAGGTAAAACTGGTGTCTTGGTTCCCGATGCCCAAAATGAACCCCAGTTCCGGGAAATCACTACAGGCGCACAAATTCAAGACCAAACTCAAGTTTTGTCAGGAGTAAAAGCAGGCGATCGCGTGTTTGTGGACTTACCCAAGGACTATAAAATCAAGAAGGCGCAAGAGCAGCAAAATTAAGATGGAGGGGACAAGGGGGACAAGGGGGACACGGGAGTAATCTTTATACCTTGTCTACCCCCACTCAGCACTTTACTATAACTAAGTTCCACTACTTATGAACTTCTTAGAAAGCGTACAAATGGCAGGTAAAACCCTGCTGGCGAATAAGTTACGTAGCGCCCTTACCATGTTGGGTATAGTAATCGGTAACGCTTCGGTAATTGCCATGATTGGCATTGGAGAAGGTGGACAGAGATACATTGCCAAAGAATTAGAATCTCTGGGGCCGAATGTGTTATTTGTTATTCCCGGTAATCAAGAAACCGAGCGGATTTCCCGTGATACCCCGAAAACTTTAGTTTTAGAAGATGCTACAGCGATCGCTACTCAAGTGCCAACCATAGCAGATGTAACGGCAGAGTTAAATAGTCGGCAGGTGGTGACAGTAAGTAATAAAAACACCGATGTCAATATTATTGGTACAACTCCCAGCTTTTTAACTGTGCGTGACTTTACTACCGACAAAGGGCGGTTCTTTTCGGAAGTTGATATGAAACGCAGTAACCAAGTCGTGGTACTGGGGTCAAAATTAGCCCAAAGACTTTTCGCCAATAGTAACCCTGTGGGACAGCAGTTACGCATCAACAATACTAGTTTTCGCGTGATTGGGGTATTAGTTTCCAAAGGTTCAAATTTGGGTGTGGATTATGATGATGCAGCTTTAATCCCAGTGATTACAATGGCAAATCGCATTGTCGGACGCACTTCTCCTTATGGATTAGAGTTAACTTATATTGTCGCCTCAGCGAAGAACGCCAATAGTGTAGATGCAGCCGTTTTTCAAATTACCAATTTGCTGCGCCAACGCCACAAAATCATCGGTGAAGATGACTTTACTATCCGCACCCAAAAAGATGCTTTGCAAACTGTCGGACAAATCACAGGTGCATTAACAATTATGCTGGCGGCGATCGCGGGTATCTCTCTATTTGTCGGCGGTATCGGTATCATGAATATCATGTTGGTTTCCGTTACCGAGCGTACCCAAGAAATCGGACTCAGAAAAGCGATTGGTGCAACCGAGCAAGATATATTGCTCCAGTTTATGATTGAAGCTGTGATTGTTTCAGCAATTGGTGGTTTATTAGGAACTGCCGTTGGTGTCAGCGGAATTATGATCGTTGCTAGTCTGACACCCCTAGACGCGGGTATTTCTCCTGTAGCTATTACTACCGCTGTTGGTGTCTCTGGTGCGATCGGTTTATTCTTTGGTGTCGTTCCCGCCCGCCGTGCAGCTAAACTCGACCCGATTGTTGCATTGCGGAGTGCTTAGGAAGTGCTGAGTGCTGAGAGGGGGTAGACAAGGTAGAAGGGGTAGAAAGATTGCTCCCTTGTCCTCCTTGTCTCCCCGCTCCCTGCCCCCTGCCCTCCTCACTTTCGCCGAATCAGTTTAGCGATCGCAATTGCTAAGTCAACAGGATCAACGGGTTTGGGGATATGTCGTTGAAAGCCTGCGGCCATTGCTTGTTTGTAGTCAATTTCGCCCGCATAGGCGGTGAGAGCAATTGCTGGGATTTGCCCGCCTTGTTCTGAGGGTAATTGCCTAATCTGCCGTAGCAACATATACCCATCCATGATGGGCATTCCAATATCGCTGAGTAAAATATCTGGCTGTAACTGAACTAGGGTTTCCAATGCTTCTGCGGCGGAGGCGACTGCTGTGACTTCTGCCCCATATTGTTCTAAGGCAAAGGTGAAAAACTCCAAGACATCGGCTTGATCATCAACAAATAAAATTCGCACTCCCGCCAATAATGAATCTTGGGTTGCCAAATCCATCTGTGCAGTTTCAGGATTCAACACAAGGGAATCGGCACTTTTATGCAGAGGTAGCCGCACGGTAAAAGTTGCCCCTTGTCCTTCACCTGGACTTTCTGCCCAGACTATACCACCGTGGAGTTCTACTAAATGGCGGACAATTGCCAGTCCTAATCCCAACCCACCAAATACTCTGGTAGTTTTGCCATCGGCTTGGCGGAAGTATTCAAAGACGTAGGGTAAAAATTCGGGGGTAATGCCCTTACCGTTATCAATGACTTGAATTTGCGCCTCCATCCCGACTTGTTCTAAACGCAATTCTACTCGTCCGGCTGACGGTGTGAATTTTACGGCATTGGATACCAAATTCCAGACAATTTGTTGCAAGCGATCGCCATCACCCATCACCTCAACGTTATGCTGAGGCAGTGAGGTTTGCAGTTGAATTGACTTGGCTTCGGCGGCTAAACGCACTGTTTCTAAGGCGGCGGTAATTGTGCTGTTTAAATCTACGGTGCGGATATGCAGACTTAATTTACCCCGCAAAATCCGCGATACATCTAATAAATCTTCAATCAGTTGGGCTTGTAACTTGGCGTTGCGTTCAATGGTTTCCAAAGCCCGAACTATTGTTGCTTCGTCATTTCTGCGGGTGCGGAGTAATTTTGCCCAGCCCAAAATCGGGTTGAGAGGAGTTCGCAGTTCATGGGAAAGCACCGCCAGAAATTCATCTTTGATGCGGTTGGCGGTTTCGGCTTCGGAACGGGCAAGGCGTTCGGCTTCGTAGAGTTGAGCGCGGGCGATCGCTTGACCACATTGCTGCCCCAATGTCAACATAAATCCTTGGTCTGCTTCCGAAAAGGTTTGGGTAGTTGCAAAACTCCACCCTAATGCCCCAATCACCTGTTTTTCTACACTCAAGGGAACACAAGCAAAGGCTGAATTTCCTGTCACCGATGGCAATTCGGCTAAGTGGGGATAATTAGCTGCTAAGGCGGCTGGACTTTCAAGGAAAATTGCTTTGCCTGTTCGCACAGTTTCCGCTAAAGGTGCAGCCGCCGTTACCGGAAAACTTTTCCACCCTTCCAGCACTGATTCTGGATAGCCAGTGGCTTGCACAACTTTCAAATAACTGCCATGTTCCACTAACAAACTCACAGAACCCGCACTCGCACCTAAAGCCGCAATTCCCTGATTCACCACCACATCAGCCACTTGTTGCGGGGTGATAGCTTCGGAAAGGGCGGCGGTGATTCTTTGTAAACGCACAGTACGACTGACTGCTAATTCAGCGGCTTGTTTTGCCTGCTGGGTTTTTTGGTAAAGTCTAGCATTATCAATAGCCGCCGCCGCACGATGGGCTAAATCTTCTGCTAATGCCAAGTCTGCTGAATTGTAAGCACAACTAGATGTGCCTCTCACTAAAGAAATTACGCCAAATACTTCCCCACGCAAATGGAGGGGAATGATTATCAAGGAACCCATACCCAGGCTTTGGAGTAATTGTAAATGCTCCTCGTCTTCAGCCATCTCTGCCAGAATTTGAGGTGGCAATTCGGGATAAAAGACTGATTCACCCCGCAGCAAAGTTTCGCGAAACGGACTGTTGTTTTCGTATTTGGGCGGATAACGTCGGCGCAGTTCTGTGAGTATTTCATGTTTAGCCGGAATAGCAGCAATCATCGCTATTTGTTGAATCGTGTAATCTTCCCCAAGCACATCAACAACGCACCAATCAGCTAAGGTAGGTACTACCAAATTAGCCACATTATGGAGAGTGACTTTATAATCTAGGGAGGCTGCTAGTAGGCTACTGGCTTCGACTAAAAAGTTTTGTGCTAGTTCTGCTTGCTTACGTTCGCTAATATCTTCGATAATGCCGACTGCATACTTGGCTTGTCCATGAATGTCCCAAACAGCCGAAGAAGTCAAATTCACCCAAATCGGGGAACCATCTTTGCGAATGTAGCGTTTTTCTAAGGAATAACCATGAATTTCCTTAGCTAAAACTCTCCCAGCCTGGGCTAAATCATCCGCTAAGTCATCAGGGTGGGTGATATCTTGAAAGTTCATCTGCATTAATTCGGCTTGGCTGTAACCTGTGATGTCACACAATGCTGGATTCACTTGCAAAAATCTGCCATTTAACGCTACTAAAGCAATACCCACTGCGGCTTGGTTGAACATAGCGCGGAATCTCGATTCACTTTCACGCAAAGCAATTTCGGCAACTTTGGTGGCTGTGACATCCGAGAAAATAATTCCAATCCCCACAGTTTCATCTAAAGCATTGCGGACTGGATAATAGTTACCCAGCCAATAGCCATACATTCCTGGCTTTCCTGGTACTTGCCCGCTAATTTCGACATTCAGCAGAGGTTCGCCAGTTTCTAACACCTGTTGTAATTGCGCTTCAAACCTTGCTGCCATCCTGGGGAACATCTCGTTAAATTTCCGCCCCAGATGGGCTTCCACAGGGAAACCGTTAATGTCAGCTAAAACCTGATTAATTCTGATATAGCGTAGTTCTTGATCTAAAAAGCAAACAGCCACAGGTGCGCCTGCTAACAGTGCATCTAACAGTGCTAGAGATTCGGCATAATTGATTAACGCTTGATGATTATCGCGATAAAGTTGGGCATTTTCCACTGCTAAGGCAGCGCGATAAGCTACATCTGTGGCTAAGTTTAAATCAGTTTCATCGTAGCAACGATTTGATTGGGCGATCGCAAAGGTAATACAACCCAAAACTCGTTTGTGGGCGATTAACGGCACCACCATTGCCGACTTAGCCCCTAGCTGACGGATAATTTCTAAATGTTCAGCGTTTTGCGTTGAGGCAACTAACATCTGCTCAGTAACTTGAGAGATTAATTCTGGTTTGCCTGTTTGCAGTACTCTAGCGATCGGATGTATACCTGACAAATTCGGCACATACTTTTGGAGTTGTTGCGCTAACTCTGCCTGGGAAGGATCTGCATAAGCCACAGGTAAACGCCGCAGTGAACCATCATCCGTCAAAATCTCCACACTACACCAGTCAGCTAATTGTGGTACAGATATTTTGGCAATTTGCTGTAAAGTTTCCTCATAATCTAATGAGGTAGAAAGTAAACTACTAATTTCCGCAATATAACGCAGTTGCTCTTCCGCTTGCTTACGTTCTTTAATATCAATAACAAAAAAAGCGCCTCTATCTGAAGTTTCCTCAAAATGACTGCTACCGATTAACACTGGTAGGCGAGTACCATCTTTGCGGATATATTCTTTTTCATAAGGAATCGAAAAGGAGCTGTGTTGAAGTTGTATTAGTGCTTGTTCATCAAGTGGGAGATACTCAGCAGGTGTCAAATTTCGCCAGTCCAATTCTCCATTAACTAAATCTTCGTGGCTGTAACCTAACATATTCAGCAACGCATCATTAGCATCTGTGATTTTGCCATCTCTTTCCCAAAAGCCAATCCCAATCATATTGGACTCAACCACACTGCGAAACTTGGCTTCGCTGTCTCGTAATGCTTGTTCAGCTTGTTTGAGTGGTGTGATATCAAAACCAGTGACTCCCACTCCCAGCAATTTTCCATCGGGTAAGCTAACGGGATAGTAGCTGACTAAACTTTGCCGATACACCCCAGACGGATAAGTTTCACCGCTAATTTCTTGATTCAGTAATGGTTGGCGCGTTTGCATCACTTGCTGAAAAACAGGCTCTAATTGCCCCGCCCATTCTGGTAAGATTTCTTGTAAAGTGCGACCAATATGTTGGCTCACAGGTATACCATTGATAGCTGCTAACGCTTCATTAACATACACATAGCGTAATTCGGTATCAAGAAATGCCAGTGCTATGGGAGAAGTAGTTAACCAAGTGTTCAGTAAAGCTAAAGATTCTTCTTTTTTTTGGAGGGCTTGCTGAAGTGTGCTTTGTAAATTGGCTTTTTCTAGTTCTGTTTGCTTGCGTTCTGTAATATTTACGCCTACACAAGTTACACCACCTTCACCACCTGTAAGGGGTTCCACTAGCAAGTCATAGTAAATCACTTCTTCCCCAAGACTCAGACAAACTTCCTCACGGGTGGACACACCTTGTTCTACCGCGTGGCGTTTAATTTTCATCAATTGTTGTGCTATTACCGTCGGGAACAGTTCATAGTCTGTTCTGCCCAACACGGCTGCAACTGTGTCTATACCCTGTAGATTATGAACCCATTGATAACGGAAATCGCGGTCTTGCTGAAACACCACAATATCTGAATTACTCAGGGCGACGCGAAATCTTTCCTCACTAATTTTTAGTTTCTGGAGATTAATTTCTGCTTTACGTTTAGCGTGCCTTAATTCTTCAGACAGAAAACTAACTAGTAATCCCTGTACAGCAAATAACAGTATTTTTATACCATTAGATAAACTTAACCCGACTGTGTAATGCTGGGAAAGAAAAAAGTAATCGCTCAATATTGCTGACAAGAAGGTTGCTAACAGTCCTGATTTCAAACCACCATACCAAGCACTCACCATTACTGCACTAAAAAATAGTAGGAATGGCGTTCCCTTCATATCTAATATAGGGTCAAGCAAGAGCATAATTACTAGTGCTGTGGCGACAATTACCACCACAAAGCCATAACGTAGTAAATGCGAATAATGAATGTAGGGCATGAAAACAATTGCAAACAACCAAAACTTGTGGCGGAGGGCTATACATACCCTAAGCTAGTTTGCAATTTTTGGACATTTATCTAGAGACAGATCCTTTATTTAGAAGAAAAAAACGTCTTTCGCTAGTAGTCAATTTTTCAAAAATGTTGTATGTATATCTAAATGAAATAAATAAAATTGTAATATTATGATATTTTACTTACATTAATTTGGTAAGTTTAAACAAACGCATTCTTCTACATTTATGAAGAAGAATTCAGAAATCAGAATTCAGTATGAATTATAGATAACTGGGTGATGAATCTTGGTGAAAAACCTCGTCCCTCGTGGGCGAAATCAAAATAAAACCTTCTTCATTTAAACTCCATCCCTTTACGGGTGGAGAATTCTGAATTTTGTCTTCTGACTCCTTTTTATCTTAAATTCTAGCAATATTAAATAATTTATCAACAGTTTGCTTGCTATGAGATGTAAAATCTTGCTGGAGCAAAATCAATTTGTCGCTGATTTTTGATTACCTAATTCTAGATGATTTCTATTTTGAGATACTTGCTCTTATTGCTGATTACGAAATTTAAACATCAAACCAAATTCCGATTTTTCAAGGCTGCGATTAACGCTTCTATATGCTTTGTTTGATGGGTAGCCATAACAGAAATTCTAATGCGACTGGTTGGGACAGTGGGTGGACGAATTGCCGGGGCAAAAATACCTGCATCTTTGAGTTGCTTACCAACCTGGAGTGCATCAGTAGGACTAGGTAATTGAAAACAAAGTATGGGTGATTCTGTTGGTAATAACTTCAGTTGGGGTAATTGCTGCTGCATAAGATTTTTTAGGTAATCGACATTGTCCCACAATTGCGTTCGCCGTTGGGGCTCTTGTTGGACAATGTAAATTGCGGCTAAGGCTGCGGCTGTATCCGCTGGGGAAAGTCCGGTGGTGTAAATCCAAGTCGGGGCGCGATTGCGTAAAAAATCAATTAAGTGAGCATCGCCAGCAACATAACCGCCTAAACTACCTAAAGCTTTGCTTAAAGTGCCAATTTGAATCAATTGCTTGCCAGTACAGCCAAAAAATTCTACACACCCAGCGCCAGTTTGACCCATTACTCCAGTTGCGTGAGCTTCATCAACTAGTAGCATACAGTTAAATTCTTCAGCTATGGCTAACAATGTTGGCAAAGGGCATAAATCCCCATCCATACTAAAGACGCTATCGGTAATGATTAAACAGCGACGGTAGTTTTGCCGTTGTTGGCTGAGTTGAGTTTTTAACGCCAAAATATCACAGTGGGGATATTCTCTGATGGTTGCCCCACTAAGAATGGCACCGTTTTTCAGGCTGGAATGATTGTACTGGTCAGAGAGAATTAAATCGCGTTTCCCAACGACAGCTGCGATCGCTCCCAAGTTTGCCAGATATCCTGAACTAAAGACAATCGCATCTTCGGTTTGTTTCAGGGATGCGATCGCTTTTTCTAAATCTCTGTGTAATTGTCGATGCCCACTGAGTAAGCGAGAACCTGTACTACCAGTCCCCAATTCTCTAGTAGCGGCTGTAGCAGCAGCGATTAATCTTTCATCCCCAGCCAAGCCCAAATAATCATTACTGGCAAAATTAATCACCTCTTGCCCCGCCAAAACCACCGTCGCACCAGGGCGATCGCTTAAAGTTTGTACTTTACGATACCAGTCCGCCCGATGGATGGTTGCTAATGATTCTTCTATCCAAGCATAAGGGTCTGGTGTCATAAAGGACTTCCAATTACAAAGATAATACTATCACTGTGTAGGCAGGGGGCGGGGAGCAGGGAGCAGGGGGACAAGGAAGACAAGGGGGACAAAGGAAATAAGGAAGCAATCTTCCTACCTTGTCTACCCCCTCTACTTTGTCTACTCCCACTCAGCACTCTTCATTACAATGCTTCCGGTGGGGCAATATCTGAACCGACACTAATTCCCGCAGCACTCGACTTGATACCAGGTTTAGTATTAGTTTCGGAATTTTGGTTAGAGTGGGAAATAGACGAAGACGGACTAACATCAGGATTAACAGTGGTGTCAATTTTTCCCGGCTGAGACATGACAGATAACCCTCCTACTGTCCCAGCTACCAGGGCTGTGTAGCCTAAATATAAATGTATTGGTCGTAGTTCTAACCCCATACTAGGGGAATTATTATGTTTAGGCTGAGACCAAGAAGGTATAACGGATGGAACAGTATTCACCATTGGTAACGAGTTAGCCAAATTTGTGCCGTTCAGTCCCAAAGCATTACCCATCACCCGGATAAATCCTCTGACTAAAATATCCTCTGGTAATGACTTTAAATCGCCGTTTTCGACTGCTTCCATTTGATGAAGGGGTAAGTGAGTAAAGATACTCAAATCTCTCAAACAAAAACCTCTAGCTTCACGGGCTTGGCGTAGTTGTTGACCAATTTGACTCATGATTGCTAAACGTTGTGCGGCTAATTGTTGCTCGGCTAGTTCAGCATTCGCTTTTTTTTGATTGGGTTGCAGCCAGTTCATGAGTTTTGCTGTGGGATGTTTTTTAGCTGAACTTTCTGGATTTTGGGTTACAAGATTACTTCTATCTTCCGTTACCAAAGACGTTGATAATATATCTGTATTTGTTTGTGGGTGATTGAGATGATTGCTGGTAAGACTATTAGCAACATCACTAGATTTTTCTAATTCTGTGTTCGCTTGTTGATTGCTATCTGCAACTTTTGCGTGATGTGCAAAGTTCTGGAAGACTAAACTAATGGCTTCTCTACCGACAGCTTTAAATAAATTTTTGGCTTCTTCGGAAGAACCAAGTAATGTTTGTAATTGAGCCACGGCTTGACGATAAACCTGACTGCGATGAAGTTGAGACTCAATTTCACCTAGTAGCGATCGCAGTTCTGCTTGTGAAATTTCAATGGTAGGATTTCCTAGAATTTTCAATAAATATGCAGGTGCCATAGTCATAATACAAATTGCTCCCCATACCGCAACAAGTCTAATTGTATAAATCATCCGGTACTTCAAATATGACATCAGGATATTTATGTATGAATCTGCCTATTTTTGGTTATTTCGGTATACTAGTTTAGGGGCATAAAGGCAAGATTAAGAACTAAGTAATATTACATACCAGCCTTTTGAACAAATGATTGTACCCATTGCAGATATTTACCACCAGCAGTTACAGCTGTATTGTTATGGTCAGCATTAGGAACCAAAATTAGTTGTTTTGGTTCAGGGGCAGCATCATAAAGTTTTTGGCTCATGTAAGCAGGTACAGTAGAATCAGCCGTACCATGAATAAATAAAACTGGCATTTGCAACTGCGGCACTTTTTTGATTGAGTCAAAACGCTGTGTCAAAATTAAATCGATGGGAAATATAGAAAACCATTTGCGAGTAGATATCATCTCGCGTATGGATGAAAAAGAACTTTCTACGATTAACCCAGCGGCTTGGGGGTGTTTCACAGCTAAATCAATAGCGATCGCACCACCCAAAGAATGACCATAAATAAAAATTTGCTGGGGGGGAATTTGCTGTTGCTGCGTCAGATATTGCCAAGCTGTAGCAGCATCTTGATAAACTCTCATTTCATTAGGAAAATCGCCTTGGCTGCGACCATATCCCCGATAATCAATCAACAATACCGAAAATCCTAGTTGATGAAATCGCTGGCTATGCGCTATATTTGCGCCAATATTCAGGCCATTCCCGTGCAGATATAACAACACCTTGGCATCGGGCTGGTTGGCTGGAATCCACCAAGCATGGATTTTTTCCACCTTTCCCAAGCTAGTTTTTACAGGTAGCCAGACTTCTTGATAAGGCAGATTGAACGAGTCTGGTGTCTTTTCAATGACAGTGGAGGGAAAAAAGATGAACTTGGGTTGCTGGAAAAACAGAAATAAACTGATGCTACAGTAGGCGATCGCGACAACTATTCCAAAAACAAGTAACATCCTAAACTTGAATAAAAATAACAATTGCTGCTTACGTATTTTCATACGGGTAATTTTATGCTTTAAAAATTACTTGTATAGCAGTTTTCGTTCTTTTCGTATAGAGTATAGAGTCAAAAACAATTAGAGATTCTTGAAAAAGAAATCAGTATTCAGGAGTCAGAGATTTAGTAATTCTTCCGTGAAATGGTAAACGTAAGTTAATTTTAGGAGAAGGTCGTGAGCCTCTTAGAAGACGTTCAAAAAGAACAGTTGCAAGAAATAAGTAAAACTTTAAAACAAGTCAGACAAGAGAAGTCTATTCAACTAGAGCAGGTAGCAATTAAAACCAATATTCGCCTTGCTTGCTTAAAGGCTTTAGATGCGGGAAAATTTGATGAATTACCCGAACCTGTATATATTCAAGGATTTATCCGTCGTTATGCAGATGTCATCGGTTTAGATGGTGCGTCGTTAGCCAAAACTTTTTCTACTGAAGTTCAACCTTCAATGGTTGAAAAAACTTCTGGTCACAAAGCAGCATCGAAACGTAAATTTTCTTTACCACTATTCATTCCTTACACCGTTTTATTAATAGTGGCGGCAGGTGGGCTTATGTATGTACTTAATCCCCAATTTTCTGCCGAATCTCTTGTCAAAAAACTTAACTTAGGAACATCTAAAAAAACAACAGCAGCCTTATCTCAACCTGCACCATTACCTAAAACTGAATCTTTACCATCAGCTGCTCAAGCACCAGCCGAAAATCCCCCAACGCCCCTAACTGTGGTTGCACCCCCAAAAGATAGTTTGAGTCAAGCTGTCGCTGTTACTTTAGAACTTCAAGGTAAATCTTGGTTACAAGTGAAAGTAGACGGGAAAACTGAATTTGTGGGTAACTTAAACAAAGGACAACGCAAAACCTGGACAGCTAAAAAACAGTTGACTGTGCGTTCTGGAAATGCAGGTGTTGTCTTAGTTTCTGTTAACAATCAACCAGCAACACCCTTGGGAACTACAGGGAAAATCAAGGAAGTTACATTCACTCCCCAAGTCACCAATCAACAGCCTAAGGTCAACGGTCAATAGTTTTAAAGGTTTGGGAGAGGGTGTAAAGGTATAGGCGTATCAGGGTGAAGTAGGTTTTCAAGACCCTTACACCCTCCAGCCCCCACACCCTTATACCCATTCTTCACAAACAACCTCATTACTACAGTGCTGGCTGACGTAAATGCCAATTAGTTGCTTGCTCATAAGCATAAGCTACTTGCAGAATTTGGTCTTCTCTTAAGACATTGCCAATGATTTGCAAGCCAATGGGTAAACCTTGGTCATCAAAACCACAAGGTATGCTAATCCCCGGTAAGCCAGCTAGATTTACAGGGATGGTCATCAGGTCATTTAGGTACATACTCAAAGGATCTGTGGTTTTTTCTCCGGCTTTAAATGCTGTGGTAGGAGCAGTCGGAGTAACTAATACATCAACTTTTTTAAAGGCGTTTTCAAAGTCTTGTTTGATCAGGGTGCGGACTTTTTGGGCTTTGAGATAGTAAGCATCATAATACCCAGCCGATAGGGCGTAAGTGCCAATCATGATTCGGCGTTTAACTTCAGTACCAAAGCCACTAGCACGGGTACTCTTGTACATTGACAGTAAATTATCTGCATCGGGTGTGCGTAAGCCGTATTTCACGCCATCGTAACGAGCGAGGTTGGCTGATGCTTCCGATGGGGCGATGATGTAGTAACTGGGTAAGCCATAGCGGAAACGCGGACAAGAAATTGTATGGATTTCAGCGCCTAACATTTGTAATTGGTCGATGGCTTTGGTAACAGCTGTTTCAACCACCGAGTCTAAGCCTTCACCAAAGGTTTCTGTAATTATCCCAATTCGCAGCTTTTTTCGGGCTTTGAGGTCTGGTTTGAGGGAAGCCAGATAATCAGGAATGTCTACTTTGAGGCTAGTGGAGTCTTTGGGGTCGTAGCCTGCGATCGCTCGGAGCAGAATTGCTGTATCTTCTACAGAGCGTCCAAAAGGGCCAATTTGATCCAAAGATGAAGCATAAGCCACCAAACCATATCTTGAAACCAGTCCGTAGGTTGGTTTCAAACCGACGACACCACAAAAAGAAGCTGGTTGGCGAATTGAACCACCAGTATCAGAACCCAAGGAAACAACACATTCCCCCCCAGCGACGGCGGCGGCTGAACCCCCAGATGAACCACCAGGAACCCGCGTTACATCCCACGGGTTAGCTGTAACTTGGTAGGCAGAATTTTCGGTTGAACTACCCATTGCAAATTCATCTAAATTGGTTTTGCCCACCGTGACAGCCCCAGCATCTAGCAACTTTTGTGTCACTGTAGACTCATAAGGCGGCACAAAATTTTCCAAAATCCGGGAACCGCAGGTAGTAGGAATTCCTTTGGTACACATATTATCTTTAATACCAGTTGGAATCCCCGCTAACAAGCCAATTTCTTCACCCGCAGCAATTTTGGCATCTACAGCACGAGCTTGCTCTAACGCCTGTTGTGCTGTTACATGCAAGAAACTGTGTAATTTCGGCTCTAAAGCTTGAATTTTGTCCAAAGCTTCTTGGGTAATTTCAACGGCGGAACGTTCTTTTTTAACTAGCTGTTCGTGCAACTCGCGTATGGATGCCATGACTGCTCTCTTGGTAACTCAAGTCATTGATTTTAGTACATATTGCGGGGAAGTATGAAGTGTGAATTATGAAGTTGAGGAACAGGGGACTGTCTGCAAAACTCGCACTTCGACAAGCTCAATGACCGGAAGAGGCTGGGGGAAAAGGAGCAGGGAGAGCGTTTGCGTCAGCAAATGCAGGGTAGTTAGAACCGCTATAGTTATAATTTTCACCCACAATCATGGCATCCCAGTCACAGCCCCCTGTTCATACTTCAGACTTTTTCAAAACAGCAAATATATACTTGATAACTGGATGTTTGCAAATTATAAAACTTAGACTATTAACTTAGCTATAAATTTCAGTTATTGTCGTGTAAGAGGAGATGAGTAGCAGTTAGGGAAGTAAACTTTTGAGTCTGGTTGTTGATGGCTCATTAAAGTAATATTATTCGTTTTTATTAAGTTTGCGTCGGGGAAAAGAGAGATGGTCAAAATAATTACTCGTAAATATGTTGGTCGGTCAAATGTCTATGACATTGGAGTAGAACAAGACCATAACTTTGTCATTAAAAATAATTTCATTGCTTCTAATTGCTTTAATAAATCCCACTCTACTGCTTATGGCTATGTCACTTATCAAACAGCATATTTAAAAGCGAATTATCCCCTAGAATATATGGCAGCCCTGTTAACGGCTAACAGTGGTGATACAGACAAGGTGCAGAAGTATATTTCGACTTGTTTGAGTATGAATATTCAAATCGAACCGCCGGATATTAACCGTTCTGGTGTAGATTTTACACCCGTGGGTGACAAGATTTTATTTGGTTTTTCTGCTGTCCGTAATGTGGGGCAGAATGCGATCGCTTGTATTTTAGAAGCGCGGGAAGACCAAGGGGCGTTTAAATCATTATCTGATTTTTGCGATCGCGTTGACTTGCGTGCAGTTAACCGCCGCACTTTAGAATCACTGATTTATTGTGGTGCTTTTGACAAACTTGAACCGAATCGTCACCAATTAATTAAAGACCTAGAACTTGTTTATGATTGGGCGCAATCCCGCGCTAAAGATAGAGCTAGTGGTCAAGGTAACT
Source organism: Nostoc piscinale CENA21 (assembly GCF_001298445.1). NCBI lineage: Bacteria > Bacillati > Cyanobacteriota > Cyanophyceae > Nostocales > Nostocaceae > Nostoc > Nostoc piscinale. The sequence continues at coordinate 5,899,367 of NZ_CP012036.1, forward strand.
TGTTTGATTTATTAGGCGGTGGATTTGCTTCTACATCTACTAACAAAACCACCAATAATGTCTTTGATTCTGCCCCTAAAGCTCAACCTGTTCCAGATTTTCCGCCGCAGAAAAAGTTGCAGATGGAAAAAGAATTATTGGGATTTTATGTCTCAGATCATCCGCTAAAATCAATTAAACATTCATCATCGATTTTAGCGCCAATTAATTTATCACAACTCGGTGAGCAGAAAGAAGACACACTACTTTGTGCGGTGGTGATGTTAAATAATGTCAAAAAAAGTCATGACCAAAAAAGGCGACCCAATGGCGATTTTGCAGATAGAAGATTTAACTGCACAATTAGAAGCTGTTGTCTTTCCTAAAACTTATGAACGTGTAAGCCTTGCACTAGAAGTTGATGCCAGATTAATTGTTTGGGGTAAAGTCGATAGACGCGATGAACAAGTGCAATTAATTGTGGAAGATGTCGAACCAGTAGAAACCGTGCAACTAGTGATGGTAGAGCTAACTCCCCAACAAGCTATCACAATTGAAGAACGCGATCGCCTACGCACAATTTTAAAAGAACTATCAGGTGACAAAGAAAAAGCTAAAGTCCCGGTAATTGGAATTGTCCAGGCTGGCAGTTCTCGGCAACTTGTCCGGTTTGGCCGACAATTTTGGGTGCAAGATTCTCGCTCAACTGTTCTAGCACTACAAAATGCCAGATTTCTCGCTCATGTAAAACAATTAACAGGTAGTTGATTTGAAATTGTAAAAGCTTGGGTAAGAAAAATTACCGGATTTTTAAACACTGAAACTACTTGATATCTTAAATATTGCTTCGTCAACAGTATAACACCGTAGTAATACTGTAATAAATTCGTTTTTTTAGTGACTTATGCGGATGATGATTTCTTGGTTGTAATGGTATTTTTTGATGCTAGAGAGAGTAGGAGATTTGCTAAGTGAAGGAGCTAGAGCTTGATGATTGCAAATGATTTACATCGATTTGTCTCTTATTGTAAAAAAATTCAGCCACAAACCCAAGAAGATATCAAACAGTTTTTTGAAGGGGTAATAGTTTTTCCTTACGATAAGGAACTACTTTTGCAAGCTTATTTGTTTTTAAATATCAAAAATTTATTTCCTGATTGCTGTGAATTGTTGTTATTTGAAAAATCACCAATTGCTGATTATACAGATTTAGGAAAATGTGATTTTGTTTATCTGACATTACAAGGTAATCTATTTCTCATCGAAACGAAATTTATTGATACAGAAGCAACAGGAGCGACCGAAAGAAAAAGACGCAACAAACACAGAAACAAAGTATTTGAACAAGTCATTACTTTAAAAAATAGATTTAGTGAATATTGGGATATTAAACTGAATCAATTAGAATGTGGTGTTTTTACAACTGATTCAGAAGTGGAATGGCGAGGTAACGGAATGAATGTCGTTACTAAGTCAATTGCGATTGATCAGCTAGAAAAGTGGCGGAGAAGTTATAAACGCACCATTTAATTTCTGTTTTATTTCGATTTAACACTTAATTATTATTCAATTTTATTTATATGTTAATATCACAGTTTTAGAGACGCGAACTTCCGCGTCTTTAATGTTTTTCGGGGTCTCAAAATCTTTGAATAGCTGTAATACCAAATCGATGCTTGTTGAAGTGCAGGCTTTTTTTGTATAGTCCCAGACTTCCAGTCTGAGGGGAACTTGAAATACAAGAAACAATATTTGCATATCTTGTGGCAATGTGGATATTGAGAACAGCACAAATATCTACATCATAGGATTACTGATGAATCGTTCTAAAATAGTTGCCATTATTACAGGTGCAATTTCTGTATTGTTGGCTATTGCTTATCTAATTCTTGTCCAATTTCTTGATTATCGAGACATGAAACCTGCGCCTGTTGGTCAAATTGACTCAACACCAATAGCAATAATTGACACTAACCCAAGATATTTTGGATAAGACAATAGTAAGTTGGGTGGAGCAATAGCGAAACCCAACAAAAGCTGATTACTGTTTTACTCCGACTAAAGATAACAACTCTTGTGTTGTCAGGCTGCGCTTTTTCTGGGTTGATTCTTGTCGTACAGCATTTAAAACAGATTGTGTTTCTTCACTATTGAGAATAATCCCATGTTGTTGCAGCACATTCAATAATAAATGACGACCAGAATGCTTCCCTACAACTAAACGCCGTTCTTTTCCAATTTCTTCGGGTGCGAATGGCTCGTAGGTATGGGGATTTTGCATGACTCCATGAGCATGAATACCGGATTCATGAGTAAAGGTATTTTCTCCCACTATTGCTTTCCAAGGGGGTAAACCATAACCGGATGCTGTGGCTACTAGTTGCGAGATTTCTAATAAACGTCGGGTGTCTATATCTAAATCAATCTTAGATAAATGTTTTAGCGCCATAACAACTTCTTCTAAAGCTGCGTTTCCGGCTCTTTCACCTAAACCGTTGACTGTAGTATTGACAGATAATGCACCAGCTTTGATACCTGCTAATGCGTTGGCTGTAGCTAAACCAAAATCATTGTGAGTGTGCATTTCCACAGGTATAGACAAGGATGTGACCAATTTTTTTTACCTTGTCATAAGTCGTGAATGGGTCGAGAATACCTACGGTGTCACAAAAGCGAAACCGTGATGCACCCCATTCTTGAGCTGCAAGTACTGTATCTAACAAAAATTGCTCATCAGCTCTGGAAGAATCTTCTCCGCCTACCGAAACAAACAGTCCTTGGTCTAAAGCAAAGTTCAGACTATCTTGGAGCTTTTGTAATACTAATTGCCACTTTCCCTGAAATTTTGCACCAATTTGAATTGCAGAGACGGGAATAGATATATGCACACGCTTTAAACCGCAAGCGATAGAAGCTTGAATATCAGAAATCACGGCGCGATTCCAGCCTAACAGATGAGCTTGCAAATTTAAATCAACAATTGTGGCGATCGCTTGTTGTTCGGCTTCACCCATCGCCGCAATCCCAATTTCGATTTCTGGTACACCAATTGCATCGAGAAATTTGGCGATCGCAATTTTTTCTTCTAAGTTAAAAGCGACACCTGCTGCTTGTTCGCCATCACGTAATGTTGTGTCATTGATGACAACCTGATTCATTGCTTAAATTTCTCCAAAAAAAGAGATTTATCTTTTTAGCTCCAGCTTGAGTCAATATAATCAGAATTCGATAAAAATGACTGCAAAATTCAATAAGTATTTAATTTATACTTATGTTGCTGAACTAAAAACAGATATTCTCTAATTCCTACTGACTAAGGGGTATTTACAGACTGTAATGCTCATCATATTTCATCAGCAGCTACATTTCCACTTGCGACTATTTCTGTATCTGATAAGGTGTCATGGTTGTAGCTAGTAACATGACCAAATAAGCGAGAAATTAAAGGTATGGTAATGAAAATTACAGCTAAAACCAATAAAAATGTCGAAATACCAAAAAGCTGATTCTGTGGGATTTCTAATACTCCCCGCAAAATTACTTCTCGTAATGCCGAAACTATGGTAATTTCAACTGCTGCACCTACCGATATTTGTTGAGTTTGTAAGTAATCAATCAGTAGACGGAATAACTCAACCAGAATCAAAATAAACAGTATATCAGATGTAATTTCTCGTAAATCTAAGGGGTGTAAAAAGGAAAAGAACATATCCCCTAGCCGAATCAGCATCACGCAGAATAAGCCAAGGCAGAGTGAGATAATAATAAAATCTTGAAATCTTTCTAAATTACTAACAATGCGCTCTCGCTCAAACCAACTATTCACTTCTCTAATTACACGCTTTGGCATAATTTCTTCCAAAACCTGATTTACTTATCTCCATGATAGGCAATTTAAGAATAAAAAAATTAATAATATTTGACTATTTCTTGTGATTTATTAACCTGATTTTGAGTTATTTTGTAATGTTATCTACAGCAAAAAAATTATTTTTTAAACTGTATTTTTATTGACAAAATTTAGTTTTTCAATTTAAAAACAATATCCCCGACTTCTTCAAGCAGTCGGGGACAAGAACCTCATATTTACAAATCAAATAATAATTGCTGAACATTTTCGTCAGTCAGGTACAACCACTTTCTCAGCAATATGATGGTTGAGCGACCAACGGTGGTCTACAGGCACAGATGTCACCTCACAAATTTCTTCTAGCCGTTTTTGCTGGACTGCTGCTTTGCGGAGGGTGATGATGAGTTGATTTACCTGATGTCGCAAATCGGGATTTTGATTAACGGCTGACAAGGTTTGTCTTTCTAAAAGTTGGAGTATTAATTCGTAGTGGATGGGTGACGGTAGAGGAATTTGCTCCATGTGGCTTTAATATTACAAATGTATAATTTGTGTTAGTTAGAGTTTATCTCTTGCCATGAATTGTTACACAAAAAACAAATATTTGGTTAAGGCGTGGGTGTTTTTAACGATAAATTTTTTGCAAACCCTAGGAGAATTACGGTAAATAATATGTTTTTTATATAACATACTATCATTGCTCTGTTTCAACAGAGCAAGATAGCTTCATCTAGATTAATGCTTGGGCAAGATTTGAACGATCGCTAATTCTGGATCTGGTTGTTTGACTAGAGATTCGCCAATTAACACAGCCGTTGCACCTGCTTGTTCAACAACAGTCAAATCATCAGGTGTGTGTAAACCCGATTCACTGACAACCACGATATTGCGATCGCGTAATTGTTCACCCCTAGCTTGTAAAAGTTGACAAGTTGTCTGTAAATCTACAGTGAAATCTTCCAGATTGCGATTGTTAATGCCCACTACAGAGACATCATCTAAAGCTAATACCCGGTCTAGTTCTTCTAGACTGTGGACTTCAATCAATGCTGCCATGTTTAAGGCTTTGGCAATTTTGATAAAGTATCGCAAGTATTGATCAGTTAAAATCGCCGCAATTAATAAAACGGCATCGGCACCCTGGAGACGAGCTAAGTACATCTGGTAAGGATAGATAATAAAATCCTTACATAATAATGGTAAATCAACTGCGGCCCGGACTTTCGCCAAGTTGTCAAAACTGCCTTGAAAAAATTTCACATCTGTCAACACAGAAATACAACTAGCGCCACCTTGTTGGTAGGATAAAGCGATCGCCACAGGGTCAAAATCTGCTCGTAATACACCTTTACTCGGTGAAGCCTTTTTAACTTCCGCAATCAACGCTGGTTTTGTCTTACCTTGTTTGAGGGCGGCGACAAAATCCAGAGTTGGTGGTGCGGAAAGTGCTTGCTTTTGCAGTTCTATTAAAGGCTGTTTTTCCCGCAGTTGGTCAACTTCAGTTTCTTTTTGCCAGACAATTTCTTCCAGAATGTTGTTAGGTTTGGCATCTGGCAAAGCGACTTGATAGCGCAATATAGATACATCAATGGCTGGGCTTGGTTGACGACGACGGATTTGCATATTGGAGTGCTGAGTAGTAAGTAAAAAGTAAAAAGTAAAAAGTAAAAAGTAAAAAGGTAAAAGTAAATATTGTTACTTTTTACCTTTTGCCTCCTTCGGAGTCGCCAGTCGCTCATGGGGGAAACCCCCAAGACCTCGCTGGCTCACTTTTTACTTTTGCCTTTATTAGGCTACAGCCCGTTTGTAGGCTTCATCTAGAACTTCCGAGAGGGTGGGGTGGGCGTGGACTAGATGGGCGAGGGTGTGGACAGATTCACGTTTTGCTACGGCGGCTGAGGCTTCGTGAATTAAGTCCGAGGCGTGCATTCCAAAGATGTGAACACCTAAAACTTCGCCTGTGTCTTTGCGATAAATTACCTTCGCTATCCCGTCGGCTTCGTTTTCTGCCAAAGCTTTGGAGTTGCCTTTAAAGTAACTCTTACTTGTACCGACTTCAAAACCTTCGGCTTGTCCTAATTCTTTAGCAGCAGTTTCGGTTAAACCAACATAGCTAACTTCTGGGTGAGTGAAGGCGGCAGCGGGGATACTGCGATAATCAACAGTGCGCGATCGCCCGACGATATTTTCTACAGCTACAATACCTTGAGCAGAAGCAGCATGAGCCAGCATCATTTTGCCATTGGCATCACCAATTGCCCAGAGATGCGGCACAACTTCCCCGGCACTCAATACTGCCATGCGATCGTCTACGGGGATAAAATTCCGCCTGTCTAATTCCACACCCACAGATTCTAAACCAAGGTTTTTGGTGGCGGGGATGCGTCCTGTTGCTACTAGGCAAGCATCAACTTCCAGGACTTCTAAATCTTCTTTGGTTTTAAAATCAGCTAACTCAATTACCACTGGTGAACCAGGGATGACTCTTTTCGCGTAGATACCGACTTTGGTTTCAATATCACGGGGGGTAATTAATACCCGTTCTGCGAGTTTGGCAATATCGCGGTCAAATCCTGGCATTAACTGATCTAGGGCTTCAATCATGGTGATTTCACTGCCCAAAGCCGAGTAGACATCAGAAAATTCCAAGCCGATGTAGCCGCTACCAATAATTGCCACCCAAGGCGGTAGAGATTCCAGCTTTACGCCTTGGTCACTGGTAAATACAGTTTTGCCGTCAACTTCAATGCCTGGAGGCACAAAAGGAACTGAACCAGGAGAAAGAATAATATCTTTAGCGGTGATTGTTTTTTCACTACCATCAACCGTGACAGTGATTTTCTGTGTCCCGGCGATTTTGCCCCAACCCCGGATGATATCTACTCCTAGACGCTTGAGGCTATTAGTTAAATCACCTTGAATTTTTGAGACTAAATTGCCCGCATGATCAGCGATCGCTTGGCGATCGAACTCTACATTACCAATTTGAATGCCCAGTGACTTGAGGTGGTGGGCATTACGTAACTCCCGCACACGTCCAGCTGCTGCCAGCAACGCTTTCGATGGAATACAGCCCCTGTTGACACAGGTTCCACCCATGTCAGCTGCTTCGATAATCGCTGTTTTCAGACCGCAGCTTACCGCGTGTAGGGCAGCGCCATGTCCGCCTACACCAGCGCCAATAATTACTAAATCGTAATCAAATCCATGACTCACGTTAGTTTCCCCGTGTGCTTCGCCTAATTATTCTCAACTCGACTAGCTATTCTGACAACCCCGAAAGAGTTGGGAATGGCTAAATCAACTATTATCGTTCACCCTAGCAAGCGAAGAGATAACTTTATTGACAATTTTAGTAAACATTATTCACTTATTGAATTTTATACTGATATGGCTAATTTTTTTGGAAAGCTATAATAGCTGATTCAGGTTGAGACAAACTGATTATTTTTACCTTGGTAAGCTGCTTGTGCTTTGATTTAGCAATAAATTGGACAATTAAACTTAGATAATAAGTATTAGAAAATACTAGTACTCAATTGTGGAAATAAACTACTTTTGAGGTAAAGATTTTATCAGCTGCTTTATTGTACTAGTATCGTAATGTTTGAAATTTCAGTACCAGCCTTATGGTTATGACTGGGAATTCAAAATCGGTATGAGCCGAAAAGCCAACCTGGATCTAAAATTCATTTACCTATAGGATTTTCGCACTTCGTCTGCCCGATGTCTATTCCCAAAATCAGTGAATTTACCATCCGTCGTTATGCCAACGCTAAGTCTTACCAAAGGGGTGAGGCTTATTTCGAGTCTGGTGCTGTAGATACTATTATTCGCCGTGGTAATCTATTACACGCAGAAGTTGATGGCAGTGAAGCTAGACCTTATCGTGTCAGCCTCAGTTTTGATGGCCATAGTTTAACTTCAGCAAATTGCACCTGTGCCTACAATTTTGATGGATGGTGTAAACACATTGTGGCAACGCTGCTTGTTTGTGTGCGCCAGCCAGAGATTATTGAGCATCGTCCGACGTTAGAGCAATTGCTTGATCGGCTGGATCACGTTCAGACACAAAGGCTAGTACAAGAATTAGTGGCAGAACATCCCCAACTGATTGAGACAATTGATCGTCATGTTACCTGGATGACAAATCCTTTGCCTAAGACAAAAAAGCTCAAGTCTCTGCGGCAAAATGCGATTGATACCAGTGCTTTTCGGCGGCAAGTACGGCAGATTATTCACGATGGTGTGCGCTACCTTGAGGATGGCTGTGAAGAAGATCCCATTGCTGAGGAATTGCTGGGTTTGGTGCAGTCGGCGGTAGACTTGATTGAACGGGGAGAAGGAAATAAAGCGATCGCAGTTTTAGAGGCGATTACTTCTACCTGTATTGAAAATTGGTATGAAGTTGCTGAATATGGTGCAGATTATGATGAAATTGCCTGGGAATTAAATAATGCTTGGTGTGAAGCTATTCTGACTGCTGACTTGACTCCCGAAGAAAAAGTTGACATCCAAGTAAATTTGGAAGTTTGGCAAGATGAATGGGATGTGGATTTTGGCTTAAGTTTAGAAGCTTTGCGCCAAGGCTGGGATTACCCGCTACTCACAGAAGTTCTCCAAGGCAAAATGAGTGAACGGGGAGTGTGGGAAACAACTATTCCTGATTATGCCGATGATTTAGCTTTAATTCGGTTGAAAATTCTCGAACGCCAAGAACGTTATCAAGAATATTTATATTTGGCGGAAGCGGAAGGACAAACGCGGCAATATTTAACTATGCTGGGTAGACTCGGCAGAGTAGAAGAAGCCTTAGAAGCTGCCCAAACCGAAATGAATTCAATGGAAGAAGCATTCGCTTTGGGCAAAACTCTGCAAGAACAAGGCGCATTACAACAAGCTTTGCATATTGCTCAAATTGGCTTGCAATTAAAGGGAAATTGTCAATATGACTTGGGTTTATGGACAAGTGATTTAGCCCAAAAATTAGGTGATCAAACCACAGCTTTGCAAGCCAAAAAACTAGCTTTTCAAGCACATCCTTCTTTAGAAGAATATCAAGATATTCAAGATTTGGCTGGGGAAGAATGGCTGCAAATTAAACCTGATTTATTGAAAATTCTGCGGGTTTATAGTGGTTGGGAAACTGCCCCCATCAAAGTAGATATTTTCTTATATGAAGGATTAATTGATGATGCGATCGCGATCGCTAATGATTTAAATGTCTATTATGCTGACATTATTCATCGGGTGATGGATGCTGCCATTCCCCTTCGCCCTCATTGGGTAATTACTCATGCTTGTCGCCTGGCCGAAGCAATTATGAATGCGGGGAAAGCAGAGTATTATGATGCCGCAGTTGACTGGCTAAGAAAAGCTCGTGCGGCTTACATTGCGTCAAATAAACAAGCCGACTGGTCAAATTATCGCGCCAAATTAATGGAAATCCACGCCCGCAAGCGCAAATTGATGGGAATGTTGCAAGGACGAGATATGGAATAATTCTGAGTTCATCAATTGATGTTTATCAGCTTAATGCTATGGGAACTATAGGTAATGAGTCTAACTAAAGCTTTACAGTCATACCTATATGTCCTATTTATTCCCCAAAGCAATCAAAATTAACCAATCTCAAACCACTTCCACCACACCAATACCTAATATTAGAACACCACTAATTTTGATTGCTTGTACATTAGCAATAGGTATTGTTGGTTGGACTAGTTACTTGGTAGTAAGAAAGTTAATTATTCAACAACTTCAAGAAAAAGCATTATTACAAGTCCGCCAAGGAACTGATGAGATTGATCAGTGGTTAGCAATTTGCTCTACCACAATTCAAACTATTGCGAATACAGACGCAGCCCGTTCCTTAAATTGGAGATTGATTGAACCATTGTTACAGTCAGAAGTGAAGCGCACTGATGATTTTTTTAAAATTTCACTCTCACTACCTGATGGTTATTATTACAACACTGAGGTAGGTAAAAGCAATACCAAAAATAATGATCGAGATTTTATTCAAAAAGCATTAGCAGGAGAAAGCAATATATCAGATCCCTTCATCAGTCGGACTACAGGTATTCCTTCTGTCGCAATTTCTGCTCCTATCCGTCAAAGTTACGATTTTAAAAGTCGTCCCATAGCGGTGATGAACGGTAGTTTAAAAGTACACCGAATTGCTCAAGTAGTTAACAAACTGCGTTACGGTAATCTGAGTTACGCCTTTGCACTTAACTCTCAGGGAGAACCAATTATTCATCCGAAAGTGATGTCAACGCAAGAAAAACCTGCTCCTAGTTTTCTCAACTCAACCGACTCTAGCTTGGCGGAACTAGCTCGACGGATGGTAAACAAAGAGGAAAGAATTGAGCTGATTTCTATTGATGGAACTTACAAATATGTTGCTTATGTTCATCTCAAACAAGCAAATTGGTCAATAGCTTTAGTTATACCGCGAGAAAATATCGAATCTCAACTCCAAGCACTGAACTTACTAACTTCAATATTAGGTGGACTGCTGGCGGTAGGAACAATTATTGCTTGGCGACAAATACAACTATCTCAAAAAGCCAAAATTCAAGTTGTAATGCTGAGTCAACAACAAAAAACATTACAACAACAAGCACAAGATTTAGAACAGGCCTTACAAGAATTAAAACAAACTCAAGCTCAGTTGATTCAAGCTGAAAAAATGTCTAGTTTAAGTCAACTAGTTGCCGGAGTAGCCCACGAAATTAACAACCCAATCAGTTTTATTTATAGTAATATTGAACCTGCTCAAGAATATATTGCAGACTTACTCAGATTTTTAGAACTTTATCAACATCACTACCCAGAACCAGTACCAGAAATTCAAGATGAAGCAGAAGTTATTGAATTGGATTTTTTGATAGAAGATTTGCCAAATTTACTTAATTCGATGAAAGTTGGCGCTGACAGAATTAAACAAATCGTACTGTCTTTGCGGAATTTTTCTCGTTTAGATGAGGCAGAAATGAAACTGGTTGATATCCATGAAGGTATTGATAGTACACTCATGTTTTTACAAAGCCAACTCAAAGCGACACCCAACCATCCAGAAATTGTAGTTATCAAAGAATATACTGATTTGCCACTGGTAGAATGCTATGCAGGAGAACTAAATCAGGTGTTTATTAGTTTGCTGACAAATGCGATTGATGCCATAGAAGAGTCTTTTATTCATTTGTCACCAAATCAAGACAGACGGACAGGTAAAATTCACATTAAAACTGAACTTACTGCTAATCAACAAGTCATTATTCGCATTATTGATAATGGGATTGGGATTCCTGAAAATTTACAAAAACAACTATTCAATCCCTTTTTTACTACTAAACCCGTTGGCAAAGGTACAGGTTTGGCTTTATCTATTAGTTATCAGATTGTGACTGAAAAACATCAGGGGAAAATGGAATGTCATTCTACTGTCGGTAAAGGTACAGAATTTGTGATGATAATTCCCATCAGTCAAGAAAGGTTGCTGGCGGCTTGAAGTAGGTTACAGGTAATAACGATAGGTTTCGATACCAAAGTTTTTGTCCTACAACATTTATAATTATTTGGTCATCTGTCGTATGACAAATGACCAATGACAAATGACCCTAAATTAAATTCTTGATCGCACAAACTTTTCTAACCTATCCAAGCCTTTTTCGATTGTGGCTAAATCGGTGGCGTAGGAAAGGCGAATGTTATTATCTGCACCAAAAGCAATTCCGGGAATGACTGCAACTTGATGTTCTTCAATCAAAGCGTCGCAAAATTCTAGAGATTTGAGTCCGGTTTTGCTGATGTCGGGGAACAGATAAAAAGCGCCGTCTGGTTTGGGACAATATAAACCGGGAATGGCGTTGATTCGCTCTAGCATGACTTGTCGCCGCTTGGTGAAAGCTTGCAACATTTCAGCTACACAGTCTTGAGATTCTTCTAAAGCGGCGATCGCACCATATTGAGCAAAGGTACATACATTAGATGTACTATGCCCTTGAATGGAATTGGTAGCTTTAATAATCTCGACTGGCCCGGCTAGGTAACCCAAGCGCCAACCTGTCATAGAATAAGCTTTGGCAAACCCATTACTAATAAAGGTGCGCTCAAAAATTTCTTGTCCAAGGGAACCAATACTGAGATGTTCTGCACCGTCGTAGAGAATTTTTTCGTAAATCTCATCGGAGACTACATAGATATCTGCATCAACTATTACCTGTGCCAAAGCTTTAATTTCCTCTGGCGTGTAAACCATCCCGGTGGGGTTGGATGGGGAGTTGAGGACAAATAACTTGGTTTTGGGGGTGATGGCTTGGCGCAGTTGTTCCGGTGTAATTTTATAGCCTGTGGAAGCGTCGGTGTTGACAATCACGGAGACACCACCTGCTAAAGTTACCATTTCGGGATAACTCAGCCAATAGGGAGCCGGAATAATTACCTCATCACCCGGATCGATGAGTGCCATGATCAAGTTGTACAAAGAATGTTTACCGCCATTGGTGACGATGACATTTTCTGCTTTGTAATCTAAACCGTTATCAGATTTCAGCTTTTGGGCGATCGCTTCCCTTAACTTTGGTTCTCCAGGTGCAGGGCCATACTTGGTTTTACCTTCTGCCAAAGCCTTTGCTGCTGCGGCTTTAATATGTGCTGGGGTGTCAAAATCCGGTTCACCAGCACTAAAACTACAAACATCTATACCTTCTGCCTTCATCGCCTTAGCTTTAGCTGCGATCGCTAAGGTTAAAGAAGGTTTTACCTGACTTACTCTTGCTGCCAGTTTCATTCTTACTTATTCTTTGGCAAATCTCTCACTTATCTTAGGATATCCCAGAAACCCTACCAAGATTTGTCTTTTGGCGAATTCCTTTTCATATTTATATTTTTCGTTCTAATCTACACCAGGATGTTCAACACTGTCTTAGGGTAAATAGCAATCCTAAATGATTTACAAATATCTCTCTCCCTTGTCCTCCTTGCCTCGTCTCCCTTGTCTCTATTTATTTGCATATCTAAATAGATTAAATTCTTGTAAGGTAGACATCTTGCCTGCCCATGTGATGCAAATTAAATGTCCATCAGCATTTATTTTGTCTCCATCCAATTTTCACCGGCGCGAACTTCTACCAGTAATGGCACAGTTAAAGTTACTGCACCTTCCATGACTGATTTAATTTGTGGTTGCAATTCTTTCCATTCGTGAGGCGGAACCTCAAACACTAATTCGTCATGAACCTGCAATAATAAACGTGCTTGATATTGTTTTAAAATTTCATGCAATCTCACCATTGCAATTTTGATAATATCAGCACTTGAGCCTTGAATGGGTGCGTTGGCAGCAGAACGAAGTAAGCCAGCATCAAAAGCACCTAAATTTTTTAATTTACTCAAGTCAATATCTGCGGGATTGGTATTTTTTAACTTGCGTAAACTATTGGTTTGGAAATCAAAATAACGCCGACGACCGAGGATAGTTTCAACATAACCTTGTGCGATCGCTTGTTTTTTAACTCCCTCTAAATATGCAAATACTTTAGCATATCGTTCGTTAAATCGCTTAATAAATTCATTAGCAACATTTTTATCTATTCCCGTGGAACGTGAGAATTTCAGTGAACCCATACCATAAATTACGCCAAAGTTAATTGTCTTGGCTATTCTTCTTTCATCTGCGGAAACATCTTCTTTTTCAAATACTAATCGTGCTGTGACTGTGTGAATATCTTCGTTTTGCTGATAGGCTTGTACTAACAATGGTTCTTGACTCAAATGTGCTAATATTCGCAACTCAATTTGTGAGTAGTCAGCAGCTACCATTAAGTAATTTTTTTCTGGTAAAAATGCTTTGCGAATTTGCCGACTAAAAGCTGTTCTGATAGGTATATTTTGCAAATTTGGGTTAGAAGAAGATAACCTGCCAGTTGATGTTGCAGTTTGGTTAAAATCTGTATGTATACGTTGAGTATCTTGACGTACCAATGCTGGCAATGCGTCTACATAAGTAGATTTTAATTTAGACAATGTACGATACTCAATTATCGCTTCTACAAACCCAGTGTTATCAACTTCTAATAGTTTTTCTAAAGTTGCAGCATCGGTAGAATAACCAGTTTGAATTTTGCGAGAATATTTCGTACTTAACCCTAATTTTTCAAACAAGATTTGGCTTAATTTTTTCGGAGAACCTAAGTTAAATTTTTCGCCAGCAATTTCCGTTGCCTTCTCTTCTATTCTTTTTAAATCTACTTCTAATTGTTGTGAGAGTTCTTGCAAATAAGCAGAATCAATACGTACACCTGTGTATTCCATCTCTGCGAGAACGGCCTCTAATGGCTGTTCTATTTCTAGTAATAATTTTGATAAATCTGGAAACTTATCTAGTTCTACACGCAATTTTGGTACTAGTTGCCATGTTGCATGAACTTGCAAACAACAATAATTGGCGACAGATGCAATATCGATATCAGCAATAGTTTTTCCCTTGGGAACCAAATCAAGATAATTTTGGATAGTCAAACCCAAGTAACGCAAAGCTAAATCACTTAAATTATGGCTCGTATCGGGATTTAAAACGTAACTAGCCAGCATCGGGTCAAAGACAATTCCTGCTAAATTAATTCCTTGACAGCGAAATACTAAGCGGTCAAATTTACCATTTTGAAAGGTCTTAGGATAATTAGCACTTTCTAAAATTGGACGTAGTGCTGTAAGTGCTATTTCCGGAATTAAATTTTCCCCATTTTTGTGTGCTAGGGGAATATATGCTGATTCATCTGGTTGCATTCCCCAACAACAACCAATTCCGACTAAATCTGCATCTCGTGGTTCTAAATCACTGGTTTCTGTATCCCAAGCCACTGGGTTTGCAGGGTCGGTAAATTGTTGCAATATATTTACTAATTCAATTAGTTTAGCTTCAGTACTAATTATCCGTGGCTGAATTTCTGAAACTGGTTGCTGTTGGTATGCTGCTGTTTCAGCAGCAGTAAAAAATGATAAATCAGCATCGTCATCATCGGTGCTTATTGCTTCCACATTGGCGGGAATTTCTGGGACTTCACCACCAAATTTCTGCTGAATTTCGTTGACTTTTTTTTAAAAAGGTATTGAACTCTAGTTTTTCTAAAATCGGAGTGAGAATAGTTGTGTCGAATCCTATGAGTTTGCAGTTATCTAAATTAACTTCGAGAGGTACTTCGGTGACTATTTGTGCTAAATATTGCGACTTTTTAGCATCCTCTTGACCTTCGGTGAGTTTTTTTTGGGTTGCACCTTTAATTTCCGCTATTGCTGCATAAATATTCTCCAAAGAACCATAAGTATTTAATAGCTGAACTGCCGTTTTTTCGCCTATGCCTTTCACACCAGGAATATTATCTGACTTATCACCACACAAAGCTTTAAAATCGACGATTTGTGTAGGTAATACGCCTAATTTTTCTTTAACTTGTTCTGTACTAAATTCTGTAATACTATTTGTGGCGCGTTTTAGTGCATCGGGACTAAAGTTTAAAACGGTAATTTCTTTGTCTGGGTCAATGAGTTGAAATAAATCGCGATCGCCTGTTAAAATTTTCACCTTATAACCAGCCGCCGTGGCTTTTTGCGCTAAAGTTCCCAACACATCATCAGCTTCGTAACCAGGCGCAGTAAAAATCTTTAGGTTCAAGCCTTCGAGTAATTCGTGCAGATTTTTTAAATCAGGAACAAAGTCTTCTGGTGTCCCCGGACGGTCGGCTTTGTATGTATCATCAGCTTCGTGGCGGAAAGTCGGTAAACCCAAATCAAATGCGACAGCCATTGCTTGTGGCTGCTGCGTTGTCATTACTTCCAGCAACGATTTGAGAAAGCCAAAGCATACACTCGTCGGTATCCCTGTTTTAGTTCGCAGTCCGCCGTCTCGTCCTTTGGCGAAAGCAAAATAAGAACGAAATGCTAAAGAATGTCCATCAACTAAGATGAAGGTGGGGCGTGTTGTAGTTAAAGCAGCAGAATTTTCAGACATATTTATATTGTAGCGAATAATGTGGAATTAAAGAGTTTATCAGTCAGAATTAGAGGATAAAATTAACCGTAGATGAACGCAAATGTTTTTGATTATTGTCTGACGTTTTCTGTGTTATTCCACCACAATGATTTGTTTGTCATTTCAATATTTATCCTCAGCCGAATTTAATTGTATTCTGAATAATAACTCCTAACTTGTAAAGTGATTTTTGCAGTCTTCTTCTAGATATAAATATTAGTTATTCCCTTAGTCAGAAGAGTTTTTTAATTCTCCTCTCTAAAGTAAACCCAGATAGAGAGATTTTTGACAATAGCAATCATATCTTATTAATGAATTGAGTGATAGCGGTTTGATCTGCTGATGAAAAAATCATTGGCGTACCCTTCGGGAAGCCGCTACCGCGTCTATATCGACAGTTAATTATTTTTATCTCATCACTGACCACAAATTTTTTATCAACATCCCAAATCTTAATTGCAATTATTTTAAGTTAGGAAAACAATTATGACTACACAAGAAGAATTGCATCAATGGTATGAATTAGCCCAACAGTTACGTATTGATAGTATTCGCGCCACAACAATTGCTGGTTCTGGTCATCCGACATCATCTATGTCGGCGGCGGATTTGATGGCGGTTTTACTGACCAAATATTTTCATTACGATTTTGAGCATCCCGAAAATCCCAATAATGATCGCCTGATTTTTTCTAAAGGTCACGCTGCACCATTGCTTTATTCTATGTACAAAGCGGCCGGTGTGATTAACGATGAAGAATTGCGATCGCTGCGAAAATTGGGTAGTCGTTTAGAAGGTCATCCCACACCTATTTTACCTTGGGTAGATGTGGCAACTGGTTCTCTAGGACAAGGCTTACCCATTGCTGTGGGGTTAGCTTTAGCCGGGAAATATCTCGACCAACTTCCTTATCATGTCTGGGTACTACTGGGAGATAGTGAAACCGCCGAAGGTTCGGTTTGGGAAGCCTTTGACCACGCTGCACACTACACCTTAGATAATTTAATTGCGATTATTGATGTCAACCGCTTGGGTCAACGGGGTCAAACGGAATTAGGCTGGAATACACAAGCATACTCTCAGCGTGCCAAAGCCTTTGGTTGGCAAGCCATCGAAATTGATGGACATGATTTTAGCCAAATCGATCATGCCATGAGTACCGCGATCGCAGTTAATGATCGCCCGACAGTCATTATCGCCCGTACCAAGAAAGGTCAAGGCGTAGCTAGTTTAGAAGATTTAGGCGGTTGGCATGGTAAAGCTTTAAAACCAGAACAAGAACAACAAGCAATTGCCGAATTAGGCGGTGAACGTCAGATAATTATCCAAGTTCATCAACCAGAAACCCAAGAACCGGTTCCTACGGGTAAAGCCCAACCCCTGCAACTTCCTAGTTATGAAAAAGGCGCAAAAGTAGCCACACGTCGGGCTTATGGCGATGCTTTAAAAGCGTTAGGCAATGCTCAACCAGATGTAGTTGCCCTTGACGCTGAGGTCAGTAATTCCACTTATGTCGAAGATTTCGCCGAAGCTTTTCCCGAACGCTACTTTGAAATGTACATTGCCGAACAACAAATGATTGCGGCGGCGGTGGGTTTGCAAGTCAGAAAATATAAACCCTTTGCCTCTACTTTTGCTGCCTTTTTAACCCGCGCCTACGATTTTATCAGGATGGCGGCTGTGTCTCGCGCCAACATTAAATTAATGGGTTCTCATGCTGGTGTATCTATCGGTCAAGATGGAGCTTCGCAAATGGGATTAGAAGATTTAGCCGCTTTTCGGGCTGTGTGGAGTAGCACTGTATTGTATCCCAGCGATGCAAATCAAACCGCCAAACTAGTAGCGCAAATGAGCGATCGCCAAGGTATTGTTTACTTACGCACAACCCGCGAAGCTACACCCGTCATTTATGGTGCGGAAGAAGAATTTTCCATTGGTGGTAGTAAAGTGATTCGCAGTTCTGACCAAGACCAAGCCACTATCATTGGTGCCGGCATTACTTTACATGAAGCCCTCAAAGCTTACGAACAACTGAAAAACGACGGAATCACAGTCCGCATCATCGATGCTTATTCAGTTAAACCCATTGATGTGTCAACCCTACATCAAGCTGCACAAGACACCGAAGGTAACTTAGTTGTAGTTGAAGATCATTGGCTAGAGGGCGGATTAGGTGCGGCGGTACTGGATGCTTTCGCTGGTGTTGGAGAAATGCCAACCTACGAAGGGCCACAACTACAACTGATCAAATTAGCCGTGAGTGAAATGCCCACATCAGGAACCCCAGAAGAATTACTCCACGCCGCCAAAATCGATGCTGATGCCATAATTGCCGCAGTGCGATCGCTAGTTAAACATCCACTGAGTACGAAGTTCTGAGTGGGATTAGACAAGATTGAGGGGGTAGACAAGGTAGAATGATTGCTTCCTTGTCTCCCTTGTCTTTGTTGAATCTATCACTGAATGTTGCGGCCTCAGTAGCTAATGCCCAGGGACTTCTAAATCAAAAAATCATCAAATAAAATTCAACAACTTTATAGGGCTTACGCAAAAACCCTATCAAATCCTCTTAACTTCGTGTCCTTTGCGGTTCGTTTTTTCATGATTCTGCGTAAGTCCTGCTTTATTAAAATTCATCAGGGATTTTGTGAGTTATTATTACCCAAGTATTTAGCTTTTAATTCTTCTAATTCTTGATCTATTTCGCTGTTACTTGTAGGTGGCGATGTGGTATTTTTCGGCTGTACCTGATTTGGTTGAGATTTCCCGCCCATAAATTGAGTTTTTAATTCTTCTAATTCTAAATCAATTTGGCTTGGTGTTTTGCTCACAATTTGAGGTGGTAAAGTTGGTGATGACTGTACCTGGGATTTTACAGGTATATGTGGTTTATTTGTTGGCGCAGACTGGGTATTTAATTCTTGTAAAACTTCATCTACTGTTTGATAACGTCTAGCGGGAATGCTTTCTAGCATTTTATTGAGAATACGGCTTAAATGAGGACTCACAGGAGTAGCTAAATATTGTTGCCAAGCCCAAGTATCACTATTAGCATCATAAGAATCAAAAGGCGATCGCCCAGTTAACAAGTTAATACAAGTAGCTCCCAAGCTATAAATATCACTGCCAAAAATTGCTCTACCTCTAATTTGTTCTGGTGCCACATATTCAGGACTACCAATACTCGTACCAGTATGATTTAAAGCTGTACCCGTTGCCGATTTTGCCGCACCAAAATCGACTAAAACAAGTTTGCGATCGCTCTCACGTAAAATAATATTTTCTGGTTTAATATCACGGTGGATTACTTGTCTAGCATGGCAAAACTGCAACACCAATAATAAATCATGCAATAGTTGATAAATCTGCGTTTCGCTAAAAGTTCCATTTTGGGACAACTCCTGCGCTAAATTTAACCCATTAATAAATTCTTGTACCAAATACTGCCGATCATCTTGGGTAAAATATGCCAAAAGTTCTGGAATTTGTGGATGTTTACCCAATTCATCCAACTGCACAGCTTCTTGGTTAAATAACTCCACCGCTTTTTTGACTGTGTTTGTACCTTGGGCTTGCGGATAAAATTGCTTAATCACACAGCGCGGTTTTGAGGGTTTATCTTCATCGACAGCCAAAAAGGTTCTGCCAAAACCACCTTGTCCTATTGGACGAATGGCACGATAGCGTTCTTTGAGGAGAAGCTTGGAACCACAAGTCGTACAGAACTTAACATCAGTCGGATTTTCTGGTTTCGGACACCGAGGATTAAGGCAGTAGCTCATGCGTTGCGAACTAAGGGAGACTTGTTTTTATTGTCCCTTTTACTTGACAGAAGAGTGTTGATATTTGCTAAATGTAAATTCAAATAACTGCTGATTTTACCCTTGGGGAGAATTTTACGCGACTTTCTCCTGTTGATTCAACACCTGCAACCAATTAATCAGCCTTTGACGTTGCGCCTCACACACCTGGATACTTGCTGAACGTAGTGTCTGACGAGGAAAGATTTCTCGTAAGTCAGCCACCATTTCTAGAGTTTCACAAACCTCTAAACATTCGGCGATGTAATCAATTGATTCCATTTTTAGCCATTCGGGAGTCGCTTCCAAGCCGCAAATGTGATAATTCATAGTTTGATGTTTGGACTAGGCGATCGCTTTATACTTAAACACTATTTGTTTAAATTAATACTATTAAATCAAAAAAAAACTTAATCACTTACATTATTTTCAGAATAAACCAAATTATAGCAAAGTGCTGAGTACTGAATAAAAACTCTGTATTCTCAGGAGTTGCAGCCATCAACATAGCTCTAACAGATGCTTTGATTTTGATAAATCATCGTCAAAAGTTGCAGGAGACAATTCATCTCGTATTTATACAACGCCACAATTCTTCAAGGAACTTTTGCAATCTCATACGTAAAACCCCATACTCTAGATGTATCCATAATTAATGCCAACCTTTGCCACCAAGCCAAATGTATAACAATAATCAGCCTTTTTCTTCTACCCCTGGCTCACTGGAAATTCGCTATGGAAATTACTTTAACTATGCAATGCCGAGTGGTTGGCGAGTGGTTGAGGATGGCCAGTTTGCTGTTGTCTTAGTTTCTCCAGACAATGCAGCTTTGACAATTATGGTAGGAAATTCTGGATTGCCTGTAAATTATAATCCTGGGCAGTTTGTGTACGAGAAACTCATGGCTATGCAGCCTTATGACCTCAGAATCAGCCAGCCCCGCCCAGCGCAACCAATTGCGGGATGTTCCGTTGCTTATGAGTTTGATTGCACATACTTACACAATGGTATTTTTTGTCAAGGCATAGCTAAATGTAGTGTGGCATATAGCTACAACGTCTGTACAATGGTCATGACTTGTGCCGCCTCCCATCAACCACAATGGCCTCATTATGCTTCATGGTTGCCCCAAGTAGCATCTCAAGTTTCCGCCACCAACGGAGCCGCCTTTGGAATGCAAGGAGTTATGGCGCAGAACCTCCAAATCTCCCAAGTTGAAGGACAGAGATATCGAGAATACCGCGAATGGTCGCAACATACCTGGGATGAAGTCACCCGTCAACGCCATGAGTCGATAGACCATCAAAATTTCCAGTTCCGTGAGAACTTGGGTAATGTGACAACTTGGACAAATCCTTATGGTTATCCCATCGTGGAGTTACCCACAAACCACAACTACTATTGGATTAATCGGCAAGGACAGATATATGGTACGAATGACTATGGTGAAAATCCCAATGTCGGCTCGACTCAAGATTGGGTAAGGATGAATCGATATCAACCATAAAAACTTTGTTGACAGCAGAATTCAGGTTTTTGAGAAGAGTGTAAGGGTTTATGTGGAAAAACCTTACACCCATTCTCAACAGACAATCTTTGTGCGTCAGTTCTGAGAACTACACTTCACAACTCAATTCACCGGCTTTTTGAGTAAAACGGCGATTTTCTCTGTAATCTACAGGACAATCAATAACTGCTGGTACATCCTGTGCTAAGGCTTCTTTAAGTATCGGGATTAAATCGAGACTAGATTCCACACGATAGCCTTTTAAACCCATACTTTCAGCTAATTTGACAAAATCGGGATTACCAAAATGGACGAAAGATGAATTACCTTTGCCAAAGTGGTTTTCTTGCTTCCATTCAATTAAGCCATAGCCACCATCATTAAAGATTAAGGTGACAAAGGGAGTACCCACACGCAAAGCCGTTTCTAATTCTTGGGAATTCATCATAAAGCCACCGTCTCCAGTCACGGCGACAATTTTGCGCTTGGGATATACCAGTTTGGCGGCTAAAGCACCAGGAATTGCAATCCCCATTGCAGCAAAACCATTAGAAATAATGCAAGTATTGGGACTATGGCAATGATAATGACGCGCCATCCACATTTTATGTGCGCCAACATCGGAAATTACAATATCATCTGGCCCCATGACTTGCCGCAAGTCGTAAATTAATTTTTGCGGTTTAATCGGATAACCTTCATCATTAGCATATTGTTCATAATCAGCGCGAATTTCACCGCGTAAACTAATGGCATAAGGATTTGGTTTACCTTGGCGGTCTGCGACTTTTAAGATTTCAAACAAAGAATCAGAAATATCACCAATAACTTCGACATTACAAACATAACTACTATCAATTTCTGCCGCAGCTGTACTAATATGTACAATGGGGATTTTGCTTTCTGGATTCCATTTTTTCGGAGAAAATTCAATCAAATCATAGCCGATCGCAATTACTAAATCTGTATTATCAAAACCGCAGGTAATAAAGTCCCGTTGCTGTAAACCGACAGACCATAACGCTAAAGGATGAGTATAAGGAATTACACCTTTCCCCATAAATGTATTAGCAACGGGGATATTCATTTGCGTCGCAAACTGTGTCACCGCATCACTAGCTTGAGCGCGAATTGCACCATTACCAACTAAAATCAGTGGATTTACGGCTTGAGAAATCATCGCGGCGGCGGCGCGAATGCTGGCGAAAGATGCGTAGGTTTTTTCAATTTTATCGCGCTGTAAAGGTTTCCCTTCTACAGACATCGCAGCGATATTTTCTGGTAAATCGATATGCACTGCACCGGGTTTTTCAGTTTGCGATCGCTTGAAGGCTTTGCGGACTACTTCTGGTGTAATACTCGGTCGCACAATCTGTTTATTCCACTTTGTTACCGGGGCAAACATCGCCACCAAATCTAAATATTGATGAGATTCAATGTGCATTCTATCGGTTCCCACTTGCCCAGTAATTGCCACTAACGGCGCACCATCCAGATTGGCATCAGCCACACCAGTCATCAAATTTGTTGCCCCAGGGCCAAGGGTAGAAAGACAAACCCCAGCTTTACCCGTTAAACGTCCATAAACATCGGCCATAAAAGCCGCACCTTGTTCATGACGAGTCGTAATAAATTTAATGGTAGAGTGTTTGATTGCTTCTAAAACGTGTAAATTTTCCTCACCCGGCAGTCCAAAAACATACTCTACACCTTCATTTTCTAAACACTTTACTAATAATTCTGCTGTATTCATTTTAAGTTCCTCATCAGATGCACAAAGTAGGGAATGGGGAGTTGGGAGTGGGGAGTAGTGATACATCAAGTAAAAAGTAAAAAGGTAAAAAACTAGTTTTCTTTTAACTTTTGCCTTTTGATTTTTGCCTTTCTATTCCCCACTCCCTACTCCCTACTCACTAATCACAAATCACTTCACCCAAACAGTTTTAACATTGACAAACTCTTGTATGCCTTGAATGCTTAATTCTCGGCCATAGCCAGAACGTTTGATGCCGCCAAAGGGTAGGCGGGGGTCAGATTTAACTAAACCATTGATAAAGACTGCACCAGCTTCAATTTCGGCAATCAACCGTGAAAGTTCTTCGTCGTTGTTTGTCCAAGCACTCGCACCCAAACCAAAGGGTGTAGCATTTGCCAGTTTAATCGCTGCATCAATATTTGGCACTCGAAATAACAAGGCGACTGGGCCAAAAAATTCTTCCTGGGCAATTGGCGCGTCAAGAGGAATATCTGTGATGATTGTTGGTGGATAAAAGTTACCTGGACGATCTGATATAGGATGTCCACCAGTCAAGACTTTACCGCCGCTTTGTTTGGCAACTTGTACTTGCTGATCTAACTCTTGGAGGATATCTGGTGTGGCGAGTGGCCCTAAATCGGTGTCTGGTTGCATAGGGTCGCCGACTTTTAAAGCCAGGAATTTATCTAACAATAACTTCTCGAATTGATCAGCGATCGCTTCTTCCACAATAAAGCGTTTCGCGGCAATACAAGATTGCCCATTATTTAACATCCGGGCGGCGGTGGCTGTAGCGGCTGCGGCTGCTATATCCGCACTGGCTAAAACAATAAACGGATCACTTCCCCCCAATTCCAAAACAGTTTTTTTAATGTGTTTCCCGGCGTTGGCGGCTAAAGACGCACCAGCAGGTTCACTTCCAGTTAACGTAGCAGCTTTTACTCGGTCATCAGCAATTAAATCAGCTACTTTTGCCGCACCAATTAATAAAGTTTGAAATACACCTCCAGGAAAACCAGCCCGTTGGAAAATATCGGCAATTGCTAAAGCAGATTGCGGTACATTCGACGCATGTTTTAATAAACCAACATTACCTGCCATCAGTGCAGGTGCAGCAAAGCGAAACACTTGCCAAAATGGAAAATTCCACGGCATTACTGCCAAAATTACCCCCAACGGCTGATAGCGGACAAAGCTATGACTAGCATCTGTTTTTACAGCTACATCAGCCAAAAAATCAGCAGCGTTTTCCGCATAATAGCGACAAACAGCAGCACATTTTTCAACTTCTGCGATCGCGGCTTTGTATGGTTTACCCATTTCCAGCGTCATGATTTTGCCAAAGTCTGCCTTTTCTTGGTCTAAAATTTCCGCAGCCTTTTGCAACCAGAGCGATCGCTGCGGGAAACTCGTTTTGCGGTATTGTTCAAAAGCCTGATTTGCCAAATTTAGTTTAGCGGCAATTTCTGTATCTTTGAGTGGCTCAAAAGTTTTGAGCGTCTCCCCAGTGGCGGGATTGATGGTGGCGATAGCCATTACCTGACCCCCATTAAAAAACAGCTTGAAGTAGCCGCCTATTTTTACACAAATTAGTTATAGAAGCTACCACCCAAATTGTAGACTTCTTGCTCAAAATTGGTTGCTTAATATTACAATTTCGCAATTAAATATATAACAATAGATACACTAATCGACTGTATTTTTAGGTAGATACAGACAAGATTAAATTAGGTTGTACAGCAATCCTAAATAATTGATAAAAATCTCTCTCCCTTGTCTGCCTTGTCCTCCTTGTCTCTGTTGTTCATATATCAAATAGGGACGCTATGGATAAGATTTGTTTGCTCAATTACTAGGCAAAAATTACTAGATATTGTGATCATGTTTGTGGGTGCGATCGCTAAATAATCAAGCGTACAACCTGATATCAAGCCAGGATTTTAAGATAACACCGAAAACATCAAAGTGCTACTCGCAAAACTCTGAAAGTAGAGTCTGATATTTTTTGCCGCTTGTTCCACCACCAAATGTAAAAGTTTGTATCGAAACCTTGTCAGTCTTTGATGATAGGATTATTTAAATTTTGACCCTGATCGGTAACATAACAGGCACAAAGTCTAAAAAAACTCTATAGATAAACGTTAATTTCACGAAAAATCAGCAGTATTTCTCAACAGATGGTATAAAAGTTGCAGCAGAAGACACCAAAACCTTCCAAAACACAAGCAGATATTTTAAATAAGTTCAAACAGTATTAGGGGTAGCTATTATGCCAACAATTCATTTAATAGATGGTGAAAAAGGTGGGGTAGGAAAGTCGCTAGTCACCAGGACAATGATTCAATATTGCTTAGATAAGAAAATTCCCTTTGTACCCATAGAGACGGATAGATCAAATCCTGACGTGGCTGGCGTTTATAAGGGTATGTGTCAGTATGCTGTGTTTACCGAAGATGAACGCCAAGCCGACAAAGCCGATAGAATCTTTGAAATGGCAATGTCTAAGCCAGTAATTGTCAATCTCGCCGCCCAAAGCCATCGCGCCGTCAAAAACTGGATTGATAAAAACCAGTTACTCGAACTCGGAAGCGCCGAAGGAGTTAGTTTTTGCAAGTGGTTTGTCACTACAGGCGGCTATGACAGCCTCAATTTATTTGTTCAGTCAATCAATAGTTATGGTGAGAAAGTTCCCCATGTCCTCGTCAGGAATTGCGGACTATGTGACGACTGGGAACACGTTGATTCTGACCCGAATATGCAACAGTTAGTACAGAAGCATAACGTTCGGGTTGTGGACTTTCCGAAATTGGCATACAAAGAAAGAAATATCATTGACCAAACTCGAATGACCTTCTCAGAAGCAAGAGAATACAAAGAATTTGGTATTTTGAGCAAACAGCGAGTCGTACATTTTCTCAAGCTGGCTTACGCTGCTTTTGAAAAAGTTGGCATTTGGTATGAAGAAGTAAAGCAGGCTTAAAATTGAGTCGATATTTATCCACAACACAAGTAGTTTTAGTGTTGTGGCCTTACCCTAATTAGGACTTACTAGCATTGAGAATCTCACGAAAATCCACTTCTACTGGATGACCAAACCCTTTAGGTGCTGGTACAAGTGGTTTCAATACTTCCCACTCTGCATCACTCAAATCGCTGGCATAGGGTTTCCTTTGGGGATTGGAAATCTCAGGTAGACTACTCATTTTTTTTACAACTATTCCACCTAATCTAGATTAAAATCCAGTCCCGCTCATTCAAAAGCTCTTTATCTTTTCTTGACGAATCACCTCTTAAACAGATTGCTAATCTTACCGATGAACGACGTTGGATTCTCCAGTTTCTCGGCGCTCCTTGCAGAAAATATTATCTCTTAACCTGATACACCTGCGGAATGTAGGTTTGAATGCCATGAATAGTAAAACTTTTCCTCCTGCCTTCTGCTATATATTTCGCGGCGGAATTTCTCGTCCTTGATAGAATTGTTTTTCTAACTTGCCTAAGCCAAACCAAATTCCGCCACCGAGTAATACAGCTAAGTTAGCAATAATCACGGTGAGATTAGAAGTATGACCTGGAAGCAAGACCGATAAAGACAATAAACTCCAAATTAATGCTGTTGCTATCACAACTCCTAGCCGCAAACGTTGGAGGTTTTTTAGGGCAGTTCGACAACTACTGCAATGTTTCGTGTGGGAATGGTATCTATCTAATAAAGCTTCTTTGGGTAGTGGCGGTGGTAAGGTTTTTCCGGGAAATGATTCTGCACAATATTGCTTTACCCAAGAACGCAATTGAAATACAAAAATATCCGCTTTAGTTGGTAAATAAAACGCCTTGGTAAAGTTATCAGTGCCACCTTTTTGTTCTAAATAACGCTCTTGGTGATGTAAGAAAATCTGGTCATCTTCGAGTACCCCATTTTGCCCTAGATGAGAGTACCAGCGAGGTGTGAGTTTAATAAATAATCCTGGTAATTTTGATGAAAATTTGAAAGGAAAACGTGCAAATAAACGACATTCTCCTTTACGTATAGGAGTTGCGTAAACGACTGTTAATGTTCTACCAAATTGCTTGGAGGTGAGATCATGCCACATCAACCCCGGCGCAATAAAGGTGGTATCTTGTTTGCCTAAAGTGCCTTTGCGGGGGCCTTCTTGCCAAAGTCCTTTAAAGCCCCATTTGCCTGATTCAACAATTTCCAATTCTACAGGCGATACATTGGCGCGGTTGCCAACAGTGCGATGATGAGTATAAGGAATGTGGCTGGAATCGAGAACATTTTCCATTAATGTCAAAGCATCGTAAGGTAAGTCTCGAAAGGTATTTAGGCAAACCCAGCCATCTGGATCTTCTTCTAAAATATCAACGATGGGAACCGGAGTTTTCGCAGCATTCTCAGCTTTACCAGGATAAACAAACAATAACCCTTGGCTTACTGTGGTTGGGAGTGATTTCGCACAAGCGCGGGGAGATGTTTCGGCTTTTGTTCCTGGTACTTGTTGGGGAATGCTTTCACATTTGCCTGTTCCCGAAAATGCCCAACCGTGATAAGGACATTCTAACCAGCCATCTTCGTTGACTCTGCCTTCGGAAAGTGGCGCTAAACGGTGTGGACATTGGTCTTCAAAGGCTCGCCAAGTTTGTTCATTTTTGTCCCACCATAAAACTAAGTCTTGCTCTAGTAAGGTGAAGCGTGTTAGCTGGGATTTATCTAAATCGGTGACATAGTGGACAGGATACCAAACTTCTAACCAATCAAAGCGTTCTGGGTCTAGTCCACCAGCAAATAAATTTTCTGTGGTTGTTGGGGATAATGGCTCTAACAGGCTGTTGGACATAATGAGTGAGATGCGTCAAGTAATAATTGTCTACTCACCAAAAATGTAACAATTTTTTAACGATGATGGCAGGCCAGCAGCATGAAATCAGCCAATGGTCTAAATTAACAAGCAGTTGCACAAAACAATTTCAACACTATGGCAGTAGACACAAGGGAATGTGCAGAGGCGAAACTAGCGTTACGTCAGGCTTTGGCTGCTTGCGGTGGCAACACTAAGGATGAAACTGTAATTGCTGCGATTGAAAATCTGCGACTTGTCAACCCGAATCCAGCACCAACTCGCAACGGTAAGCTATTAGATAGCAACTGGGTATTAATTAGTGCGCCTAATTTTCCTGGTGGTGAACGTTTGGCAAATGGTAAGTTTGCCTATACTCTTGGTCGTTTGGCGTTTAATATGTTTCAGCCGACAAAACTAAAATTAGTAATTGACCGAGTTTCACAACCTGTTTTTTTATTAGGAAATGGCGAACAGCGCAGTCACGATATTGTTGTCGAATTTACGACGGCTGATGAAAATTATCCGCAGATATCTGGGGTTGTGCGAAATTTAGGTGTGTGTGAACCAATTAGTGATACTGTGCTACAAGTCAAATTTACTGGGGGAATTTTAGCACCACAAGACCCAACTAAAATGGATGAATGGCTTGCAGTTTTTGGTCAGCAGAGTCAAAATGTCAAACGCAGTTTTAAAGACAGTTTGATATTGGGTTTTTTGAAGTTAATGTTTGGTCTGGTTCCACCACAAGGAATTAATGCTGAGACTGGAGAGGTTAAGTTTATCATGGAGCGATCGCCTAAAGGTCGCCTAGAAATTCTCTATCTTGATGAGGAGTTGCGAATCACTTATGGCGAAAAGGGAACCATTTTAGTATGTGAAAGGCAATAACAATCATAATGAAGGCAGGAGACAGGAGGCAGGAGTCAAAACGACTGCTATATTTGAAATTTACAATACTAAGCTTCAAAAATAATATTCCTACTGTCTACTCCCTAAGTTCTACTCCCACTCATGCTCATGCAAACCCCCTCTACTGTTTCAAATTTAATTGCTGCGGGCTTTCATGCACTTTCCGATCCGCTACGGATTAATATATTGGAATTATTGCGACAGCAAGAACTTTGTGTATGTGATTTATGCGATGCTTTGAGTGTAAGTCAATCAAAACTCTCATTTCACCTCAAAACATTGAAGGACGCTCGTTTAGTTAATTCCCGTCAAGAAGGACGCTGGATTTATTACGGTTTAAATATTCCGCAGTTTAGTGTTTTAGAGCAATATTTAGCAGATTATCGTCAGCATAGTTTGATATCACCTGTACGTTCTTGTTGTGATTAGATCAGGATTTGTTCTGTGAAGACTGGGTGTAGGGGTGTAAGGGTATAAGGGTGTAAAGATTTGGAATAACTACACCCTTCTTTAAACCCTTAATTTTTCTATAGATATAACTCAGCACTCTCATCACTAACGCGCTTTAGTATCTGGTACAACTGGTAATTTAGGTTTTTGTTGTGATTGTTGTTCTTTTTGTGCTTGCAATTTTTGTTGGGCGATGGGTTGATTAGCTAATGCTAAAGTATTTTTGGGATCAAGTTGTAAGGTAGCAGTAAAAGTATTGACAGCATCTTCTAATTTACCCAATCTTAATAAGGCAACGCCTTTACCAGCTAAAATATTTGCATCCATAGGAGCCAAAGTACTAGCTTGGTTATAAGCATTAATCGCCTCATCATATCGAGCTAAATTAAATAGAACTATGCCTCGGTTGTACCATCCTTGCGGTAAATTAGGATTGATACCAATTGCTCTATCCGCAGATACCAAGGCTTCTTGATTTCTTGATAAATGCCATAAAACCACACTGCGGTTAGCCCAAATATTTGCTATGAGTGATTGATCTGTGAATTTGCCTACATTTTCTAATGCTTTATTATAAGCTGCTAGGGATGCAGAATAGCGGTCTAATGTTTTAAGGATTCTGCCTTTATTAAACCATGCTTGAGCATATTTCGGATTAATTTCAGTGGCGCGATCGCTACTAGCAATTGCATCAGAATATCTGCCTAAATACCATTGAGTTGCTGCACGATTATTCCATGCTTCAGCATAGTTGGGATTGAGGGCGATAGCTCTTTCGATTGAGGCTAATCCTTCTTCGTAATTTCCTAATCCAGCTAAGGCGATACCTCGTTCTTGCCAAGCTAAGGCGGGACTAATATCTCCCCAGCGGCTATCACCTTGGAGTGCTTGTTCTGCGGCTGCTTGTGCTTCTTTAAATTTACCTAATTTGTTGAAACTGGCACTTTGACTGGCTAAAGCTAAAGCATAATTAGGACTTAGTTTGACAGCGAATTCATAAGAAACTGCCGCTTGTTCTGGTTTACCAATAGCTGCTAATGCTCTACCATGTTCTAACCAAATCTCTGCATCTTTGGGATTCATCGCCACGGCTTGATCAAAGGAGGCGATCGCTTCTTCTAATTGCCCGTTTTTTTTTCTGTGCCAAGCCTTTAGTATACCAAGCAATTGCAGGTGTAGTTTCACCCCAGTTTTTGTTAACTTTAATGGCTGCGTCACAAGCGGCAATCGCTTCGCTGAATCTGCTTAAATTTGATAATGCTTGACAATTTCCGACTAAGGCTAAAGAATTTTCAGGATTGATTTCCAAGGTACGTTGATAGGAGGTAATTGCTGCGTCTAATTGCCCTAATTTACTCTGCCCTAAAGCCCGGTTATACAAGGCTACAACTTCTGTATGATTGCCCCAGTTACCATCAGAACGCAAGGCTAAATCACAAGCAGCGATCGCTTCGGCAGTTTTGTTTAAATTTAATAAGGCTTCACATCTTTGCGCTAAAGCTAAAGAATATTTTGGTTGCAGGCGTAAGGTGCGATCGGCTGACACCAACGCTTCACTATATTTGGCTTGCTTGAGTAAAATTTCTGTGCGGGTAATCCAAATTTCTGGTTCGTCGGGTTTGATTGCAATCCCTTGATTACAAGCTGCGATCGCTTCATCATATTTCTTTTCCTCTCCCAACAACTTACAAAAATTTGCCCAATAGTCAAAGTCTTTAATTTCTAACTTTTCTTCAGCAAACAAACTTGTCGGTACTAACGAATTTGCTAATACCATAACTGCCGTTAGTCCCCCGACAATACTGCTAGATTTGACTGTTTTACCTAACCAGTTATTAATAGCTTGTCTACGTCCTGGCTGGGTATTAGCATGAAAATTTCTCATATTTTTTAAAGTTTGTCAATAATATTTAACGTTGCTGACAATAATCAATTGCAGTCCGCATCAACTTTAGCAAACACATCTAGAACAAATTATTTTTGCAACCATTCGCAAAAATTAACATCTTTAACTAGGAGAAACTGCAAACTTTTATAAATTGTCGGCAACTTAATAAGTTAATCTATATTCTATTGTTCCAAAAGATAACTAAAATTTTAAACTCTCAATAAATAAATTAAAAAAATCTAATTTTTATGCAGCCAGTAATTTCTATCATCATCACAGTTTACAACCGCGCCAATTATCTGAAATTAGCTATAGAAAGTGTTTTATCGCAAACTCGCCCAGACTTTGAACTGCTGATTTGGGATGATGGTTCTACAGATAATAGCCTAGCCATTGCCCGTGAATATGAACAGCGCGATCGCCGCGTGCGGGTAATAGCCAGCCAAGATAATCTGGGAGTAGCCAAAGCTTTAAAAGCTGCGATCGCCGAAACTTGTGGTAAATATATTGGTTGGCTAGATAGTGATGATTTACTCGCCTCTACCGCCCTGGCAGAAACAGCAGCAGTATTAGATGCTAAACCCAATATTGGCTGGGTTTACACCGACTATTTAGACATTGACGAAAACAATACAATTCTCAGTTATGGCTATCGTTGTCTTGTACCTTATAGTAGTGAAGAACTCTTAAATCGGTTCATAACATTTCATTTTCGGCTAATTCGCCGTGAAGTGTTGGAATTAGCCGGAGGAATTGACGAAACACTGGCAACAGTAGAAGATTATGATTTATGCCTGCGACTGTCAGAAGTTGCTGAAGTAGAGCATATCTATCAGCCCTTATACTACTACCGCACCCATCCTGAAACCTTATCACAGCAACGCAGACAAGAGCAAATCAAAAAAGCTCAACTAGCAATTATCAAGGCACAAAAAACGCCGACAGCAAATCCAACCTAGCTTACAAAAGAAAGCCCTCATTCCTGGTAGCAAGATAACTTTCCCTGCTATTACCAAAGCTAAAAAGCAAACATTAGTACTCAGCAACATCGCTTTGCTACTATGCCTTATACCCAAAACAGCGATAGCGCAAAACATCACCCCCGCTAATGATGGCACAGGCACAACAGTTAACAGCCAAGGCAACAACATCAATATTAGTGGAGGTAGCCTCAGCAGCGACAAAGCCAACCTCTTCCACAGCTTCAGTAAATTTGGACTAGATGCCAACCAAACAGCCAACTTCTTATCGCAACCATCCATTCAAAACATCTTAGGCAGAGTCACAGGCGGGGACGCATCCATCATTAACGGCATAATTCGCGTCACAGGTGGCAATTCCAACTTATATTTAATCAACCCCGCAGGCATTATCTTTGGACAAAACGCCAGTTTAAATGTACCAGCATCTTTTACAGCTACCACAGCCACTCGTCTCGGTTTTGGCAATAATAACTGGTTAAATGCTGTTGGCACAAACAACTACAGTCAACTTATTGGTACACCTAATAGTTTTGCTTTTGATAGTAACGTTGCTAGTGCGATTTTCAACCAAGGTAATTTAGCTGTACCGTCAGGAAATAATTTAAGTTTATTTGGCGGCACAGTGGTAAGTACAGGCAGTTTATCAGCACCAGGGGGTAACGTCACAATTGCGGCTGTACCGGGAAGTAGCTTACTCAAAGTCAGTTTGGCGGGAAATCCTTTGAGTTTGGAAATTCAACCGTTAAATTCCACTAATGATAATTTGCCATCGAATGATTTGGCGGCATTATTAACTGGTGGTGGTGGTAGCAATGCCACTAATTTGGTTGTCGATAATGGTGAGGTGAAGTTAACTGGCTCTGGTTTGACTGTTAACAATGGTGATGTTGTCGTCAATCAAGCATCTGGAAAAAATGTCACCCTCGCTGCCAACCACAATTTAACACTACCAGAAAGTCAACTTGCCGCCACAAATAACTTAAATTTACTGGCGAAAGATACAGTCAGAGTTCGTGATAGTGTCGCTAAAAATTTCTCGGCTACTGCTGGTAATAAACTCACAATTCAAGGCAATCAAGGTATTGATATTTTTGCGATTAATCACTTAAAGCAAACAACTTTTATCAGTGGTGGGAATCTCTCTTTAGTTAGTGATGGCAAGATTTCTTTAGACGCGCATTTTGCTAGTGGTGGTAAATTTGCAATTCTCAATTCTCAGCAGCAAGCAGCGAACTTTATTAGTTTAGTTGACCCAATTTTTAGTTCTAACCAAGATGTTATTTTTGGTAACTATACTGGGCCATCTTTAAAAGTAGAATCCCGTGGGAGCATTACGACTGGCGAAATTGTGATTACTGATGCAGATAATTTACTTTCTAGTACTACTGCTGATGGTCAAATTTTGAGCAGTCAGCCAGCTTTGATTTTACGAGCAGGTGTAAGTAGCTTACAAGAAGTTACCAGTGGAGTTTCATTCACATCAACAGGCAGCACATCTTCACCAGGTAATGTGAATGTCACAGGTGATATTTCATTTAGTAACTATGGTGGCCCTGTAATTATCAGTGCTACAGGTAATATTACTACTCAAAATATCACTAGTCCTCAAAATAACGATAACATCAGTGGGCGAGTCGAACTGACAGCTGGAGGTGATATCAACACCAACGATATTACTACTGCTAGCGGTGGAACCAGTGGTGCTGTGACTTTAATAGCCGGAGGTAGCATTACCACAGGTGATATTGACACATCATTTAACAACGAAGATAGTGGTACAGCAGGTCAAGTAAATCTTACAGCCGGAAATAGCATTACCACAGGAGATATTGACACATCTGCAATAGGTTTTGGAGATGTAATTGCAGGTGCAGTCACACTCCAAGCAGGGACTAGCGGCACATTTGGTAAGAACATTACTTTTAATAGTATCAATACTCAAGGTTTTGTTGGAGAAGGGGTGGGCGGTACTGGTGGAAATGTTAATGTTTTAGCCTACGGCTTAGTAAGAGGCACAGGCAGAATTTTTAATGGTGATAGTCCAGATACAATTAACACTACTGGGGGTATAACTTCAGGCTCAATTACGATTCAACATGATGGTGGGCCAAATAACGTCCCATTTATTGTTGGTAATGCTACTACAAATGGGACATTAGGAGCAATTAATACTGGTACGACATCTATCACGCCTACTTCACCAATTAATTCTTTTCCTGTTCTACCAAATGGTGGAACTGCATCTGGTACTCCGGCTGGAATTACAATTAATTCGATTAATACACCACCGACTATCACAACCAATTCACTGTTTTCCACAATCCCAAATCAATCAATAACTTTCACATTTGGATCTTTAAATCCAATTACTAGTGATGTCAATAATGACAACTTGACTATCATTTTTGATGCGATTTCATCTGGTACTTTAACCTTTCAAGATGGTACACCCGTGACATCTGGTAGCGTATTAACTTCTAGTACAGTATTAGTATATACACCACCTGCAAATTCGAGTGGTGTCATCCCAGCTTTTACCGTCAGAAGCAGTGATGGCGTTTCTCAATCTGATCCGCAGCAGGTGAATGTAACTGTTGTTCCAGATACCAATGTTGATGATCCACTACCATCAGACCCACCGATCATCACTGATCCAACAAAACCAATTGTGAAAGATCCCACATCTAAAATAGATGAAAAGTTCACTGACCAGGTAGGAACATACTTAGGAGAGGGTAAACAGCCGATTAAAAGCATCACTGAGGCGCGTGATATTTTGACTAAGATTGAATCTGCTACAGGTGCTAAACCTGCCTTAATTTATGTTTCATTTGTTCCTGCAAGCATTAAAGAAACTGCTCAATTACCCATTCTCTCTAAAGATAACGACATTCTAGAGTTAGTGGTGGTAACGGCTAAAGGTGAACCCATTCGGCAAGTATTACCAAATGTAACGCGATCGCAAGTTCTCGCAGCCAGTCGTCAATTAACCAGCGCCGTCACAGATCCCGCCCTGCGTCGCACCTATATCAAACCAGCGCAACAACTATACAATTGGCTAATTGCACCCATTGAATCTAGCCTCAAAACCAGAGAAATTAATAACTTAGTTTTTCTCATGGATACTGGATTACGAGCTTTGCCCGTAGCAGCACTGTATGATGGTCAACAATATTTAGTTGAACGCTATAGTGTTGGTTTAATGCCCAGCCTCAGCTTAACTAATACTCAATATGTTGACATTAAAAAAGCCCAAGTTTTGGGTATGGGCGCATCGCAATTCACCAACCTCGACCCATTACCAGCAGTCCCCACAGAATTAAACACCATCACTCAGAAAGTTTGGCAAGGTAAAGCCTTTTTAAACGAAGCCTTCACTTTAAAAAATCTCAAAGCCCAACGACAACAAACACCCTACGGAATTGTCCACCTCGCTACCCACGGCGAATTTAGAAAAGGTGCGCCCGGTAACTCTTACATTCAATTGTGGGATAGCCAACTGAGAATGGATCAAATGCGTCAACTTGGTTGGAATAACCCACCTGTAGAACTAGTAGTACTTAGTGCTTGTCGTACAGCTTTAGGTGATGAAGATGCAGAATTAGGTTTTGCTGGCTTTGCGGTGCAAGCTGGTGCTAAATCTGCATTGGCCAGTTTATGGTATGTTTCCGATGAAGGCACATTTAGCTTAATGACTGAATTTTACGAAAAGTTAAAACAAGCCCCAATTAAAGCTGAAGCCCTCCGACAAGCACAAATAGCAATGCTCAAAGGAGAAGTACGCCTAGAAAACGGTAAACTTAAAACTTCTCATGGTGATTTACCACTACCACCAGTCCTACTAGAACTTGGTGATAAAAGCCTGACTCATCCTTATTTCTGGTCAGCTTTTACCATGATTGGTAATCCTTGGTAGATTACAGCATTTATAGGCGTTGCATAAATGCGGGATGAATTAAGCCTTTTTAGCAAAGTTAATTATCGATTTTTTGCGCTTACCTTGCGGGTACTCCTTCGGAGAACTCGTAAGAGTAGCGCGAAACAAAAAACACTCTGCTAATCAGTAACGCCCATTTATGCTGTGATAAACCTTGAAAGTTATAGCGGTAGCTGTGGGTCTCAATCCTCTACTAATTAATTCTGAATCCCTCTCCAATCTGAAAATATCGCTATTTTAAGATTAATTCACATAAATCTGAATATTTTATTGATTTTGTGCAATTCTTGACTTAAACAGCCTGAATAAGTATATACTTAACTGTGTATAATTTAAATCACCAAAGTAGAAACTTAAATTGAGTTATTACTCAAAATAAATATGTTATTAGTTTTTTTTTTGAGCAGGAAATTTAATAAAATTACAATCAAATTGTCAACAATTTTTCAACAACATCAGTCTGCTTTTCAACTATCTTTAGGTAAAGCCACAATATTAACAGTTACGAGCATCATTTCAGGATTATATCTAACACCTAAAACAGCGATAGCGCAAAACATCACCCCCGCTAATGATGGCACAGGCACAACAGTTAACAGCCAAGGCAACAACATCAATATTAGTGGAGGTAGCCTCAGCAGCGACAAAGCCAACCTCTTCCACAGCTTCAGCAAATTTGGACTAGATGCCAACCAAACAGCCAACTTTCTATCGCAACCATCCATTCAAAACATCTTAGGCAGAGTCACAGGTGGGGACGCATCCATCATTAACGGCGTAATTCGCGTCACAGGTGGCAATTCCAACTTATATTTAATCAACCCCGTAGGCATTATCTTTGGACAAAACGCCAGTTTAAATGTACCAGCATCTTTTACAGCTACCACAGCCACTCGTCTCGGTTTTGGCAATAATAACTGGTTAAATGCTGTTGGCACAAACAACTACAGTCAACTTATTGGTACACCTAATAGTTTTGCTTTTGATAGTAGTGTTGCTAGTGCGATTTTCAACCAAGGTAATTTAGCTGTGCCGTCAGGGAATAATCTCAGTTTATTTGGCGGCACAGTGGTAAGTACAGGCAGTTTATCAGCACCAGGGGGTAACGTCACAATTGCGGCTGTACCGGGAAGTAGCTTACTCAAAGTCAGTCTGGCAGGAAACCCGTTGAGTTTGGAAATTCAACCGTTAAATTCCACTTATGAGAATTTGCCATCAAATGATTTGGCGGCGTTATTAACTGGTGGTGGCGGTGGCAATGCCAATAATTTAGTTGTAGAGAATGGTGAGGTGAAGTTAACTGGTTCTGGTTTGACTGTTAGCAATGGTGATGTTGTTGTAACTAAAGATATCATCACTGCGGATAGATTTAATGGTTTGGCAGGCGCAGTTAATATAACAGCACACGGTAATATCACAACTAATAATATTGATGCTTCAGCTTTCAGTCGTTTTGAAAGTGCTACGGCAGGCGCGGTTAATTTAATAGCAGGCGGTAATATTACAACTAATAATATTGATACTTCCGCAGCTTTAATTTTGGGGACTGCGAATGCAGGTGCAGTGAATTTAATTGCTGGTGGTAACATTACTGTGGGCAGTATCAATACAAGTGCGATTAGTATTGATGTTGAGCAAATTGAGTTTATCAATGCAAATCTTCCAAATCAAGCTGGTATTTTGTTGCCCAATACACCCCCCTTTGCCCAAGGTGGTAATGTTAATCTTTTAGCCAATGGTACTGTCAGGGTAGTAGGAGAAATTTCTGATAATGGTCAGCCTACTGGCAATTCTATTTTGACTAGTGCGTTTACTCAATCGGGTTCTGTCACTATTCAACATGATGGAGGCGTAAATAACGTTCCATTTATTGTAGGTGATGCTAACTTGAATGGGACAAAAGCAGCTATTAATGTCAGTCAACTTAGTCTTTTTAATGAAAATCCAACTATTGAAAACATCATAGATAGTAACGATTCCCAAATTACGCCAACATCACCAATTCACACTTTTCCTGTACTTCCACTAGGTGGACGGGCAGAAGATACACCTAGTTTAATTTCTATTAATTCTGTTAATACTCCACCGATTCTAACAGGTAATGCTAGCATAATTAATACTCGCCAAAATCGTCCTGTTACATTTACCTTTGGTTCATTAAATATTAATACTAATGATATTAATAATGATGTTAACCAAATAACTATAGATGAAATATTATCTGGTTCTTTAAACTTGGAAGATGGTACACAAGTTCAATCAGGAGCTATTTTAAATCCAGATACAATTTTAGTTTATACACCACAAAGGGGTTCTGTGGGTCGAGTAGAAGCTTTTACAATTAAAGCAAGTGATGGTGTTTCTGAATCTGCACCACAATCAATCAATGTTAATATTACGCGACAACCAATAATTATTCCTCCGCCTAATCCCGATAATCCTGGAACAGATAATCCCTCACCTAATCCTGGAACAAATAATCCTCCTGTAGATACGAATAATTCTTTTAATCCTGAAACCAATAATCCGCTAAATATAGACCTAACTAATGTAGTTGATTCGGAGACAGAAGAAAAGAAAACAGCTAGTATTCCAATTTTAGAAAAAGATCAGTCTTTGCTAAATGTAGATGTAGATAAAGAAATATCTAAAATTGATGCCAGATTTACTAACCAGTTCGCCCAATATTTAGGTACAGGCACACCACCAATTAAAGGTATTAAAGAAGCTAGTGAAATGTTAGTCAACATTGAAACTGCTACGGGTGTAAAACCTGCATTAATTTACGTTTCGTTTGTGCCGAAAACACTCAAGCGGAGTATTCTACCAGAACAAAAACTCACGCCTCAAGCCGATGATGTTTTAGAGTTAGTCTTAGTTACGGGTAAGGGTGAGCCGATTCGGAAAGTAATTAATGTGACGCGATCGCAAGT
The DNA here is from genome assembly GCF_001298445.1 of Nostoc piscinale CENA21. Taxonomy (NCBI): domain Bacteria; kingdom Bacillati; phylum Cyanobacteriota; class Cyanophyceae; order Nostocales; family Nostocaceae; genus Nostoc; species Nostoc piscinale. The sequence continues at coordinate 5,938,238 of NZ_CP012036.1, forward strand.
TTTAGCTGTGAATAAACAGTTTACCAACAATATCACCCAACCAAGTTTGTCAAATAACTATCTTACTCCGGCTCAACAACTATATAACTGGCTAATTACACCTCTAAAATCTAACCTGCAAGCACGACAAATCAATAACCTAGTTTTTATCATGGATGCAGGCTTACGAACTATGCCCATAGCCGCACTTTATGATGGTCAACAGTATCTTATAGAAAACTATAGTGTTGGCTTAATGCCAAGTTTGAGCCTGACAGATACTACATACGTTGATATTAAAACAGCTGAAGTTTTGGGGATGGGTGCATCTCAATTTATGAACCAAGATCCATTACCATCTGTACCTTCAGAGTTAACTACTATCACGCAAAAGCTTTGGCCTGGTAAAGCTTTTTTAAACGAAGCCTTCACATTAACAAATCTGAAAGGTCAACGACAACAAAAAGCCTTTGGGATTGTTCACTTAGCCACTCACGGCGAATTTAATTCCGGTGCGCCGAATAACTCCTATATTCAATTGTGGGACACCCAATTAAAAATGGATCAGATTCGCCAATTGGGTTGGAATAACCCACCAGTAGAATTAGTGGTGTTGAGTGCTTGTCGTACAGCCTTGGGTAATGAAGATGCAGAATTAGGTTTTGCTGGGTTTGCGGTGCAAGCTGGTACAAAGTCTGCATTGGCGAGCTTGTGGTACGTTTCCGATGAAGGAACACTGGGATTAATGACCCAATTTTACGAAAAGTTGAAACAAGCGCCTATTAAAGCTGAGGCCTTGCGGCGATCGCAAGTTGCTATGCTGAAAGGCCAAGTAAGATTAGAAATGGGTAGGCTGCGGACTGCGCGTGGTGATGTTCCTTTACCACCAGTTTTACTAGAATTGGGTGATCAAAAGTTAACTCATCCCTATTTTTGGGCGGCTTTTACGATGATTGGAAATCCTTGGTAATGAATGATATGGGGAGTTGGGAGTGTGGGGAGAAAGATTTCTTCACCATCCTCCCATACCTCCCACCCATTTCATTTATTGCATAATCATCCGTGCAACTTTATCCATAACTTGGCTCAAGGGATGTTCTGGATGACGTAAGCAGAATAAATCACTACTTGCTAGTTGAATTAATTCTTCTGCTAGGGGTAAAATTCCAGCTACAGGTGCATTGTAGATTTTTTCAACTTGTTGTTTGAGGGCATCAAAATCTAAAGCTGGAAGTGCTTTATTAATTAACAACAACATATTTGGTACTTCCAGTTTACGAGCTACTTCTACGGTGACGGCTGTACCTTGAAAATCTTGGCGATCGGGGCGCAAAATTAAAACTAAAATATCAGAAATAGCAATTGAAAGTAAGGTTTCTTCGTTGAGTCCTGGGTGAGTATCAATGAAGAGGAAATCTAGTTGTAAAGCAGTTAGTAATTTTTGAAAGCCTTCGTTAAGTAAATTAAAATCAAATCCTTCCCGCAAGACCTTGGTAATGTCTCTGGCTTTAATACTAGAAGGGATAAGATAAATCTTTCCTTTCTTTCCTGCTGTTTGCCCTAAAACTGAGCTAACATCGTAGGCTGATTCTTCAATATTACAGCGTCCCCAAAGATAATCATTCAAGGCATATTTCATTTTCTGTTCATCAAAACCAAACAAAACATGAATCCCTGGCGATTGAATATCTGTATCCACAATGCCAACCCGATAACCATAACGTGCAACAATTCCGGCTAGGTTAGCGGTGGAATTTGATTTACCTGTACCGCCGCGAAAGGAATGGATAGATACAATTTTTGACATGATGAAAGTGATTTTTGTAGGCGAACCACAGAGACAGCAGAGTAATATATAGCAGTCCTAGTTGATATGTGAATAACAAAGATAAGGAGGGCAGGGTAGACAAGGGAGAGAAATATTTATAAATGATTTAGGATTGCTATATTTTTCAGAATTGTTACACAGTTTTAGAGTTTATCCCAGATATTTTGACTGAGTTTACTTTTCTTTTTTTCCCGGAAGTAGGGTTGGTAGTAAATCAATTCACTATCATCTAGCTGTTGAATAAATCCTTGGTTAATTAAAGTCTTTAGGTGTTGTTGTGCTAGTTCTTCAGTCGTATTTAAATGAATTGCTACTTCTGCTAAAGTAACTTTTTGCTGGCGAGTTATCCAATTGATCAGTTGTCGCTGTTCGTCTGGTAAATCGAGGATATCTAATTGAATATTTTGCGGTGATGATTGGTCTGGTTCTTGGTAATTCATGGTGATTATTTATTTTCTTTCAATTTTTTTACTACGACGTTGTAAATCTGCTAGGTATTCTAGTTCGTCTGGTTCTTCAATTGTGGTTGGTATGGTGGTAATTTCTAAGTTATTGTTTGGGTTTTGAGGCAGTAAGGTTTCTTGAGAATTAAGTTGGTTGCGTCTGTCGCGGACTTGTTGTAGGTAATCTATTTCTGTGGGTTCAAAATTAGTTGGTTGAGAAATGATGGTGTCAGCTAAAAGATGATTAGTATCTAGATCATTTACAGCAGGCAAAATTGTAGGTGGTAAGTCTTCATAATTATCTCGCCCTCGCAAATCTTTAGCTTTTTGTTGTAATTCTAAAAAGTAATCACTTTCGGTAATTGCTGCTACTTCTTGATTTTTTTTGTCTTCGTCAATGTCAATATTAATTTTGAGAAAGCCTTTTACTGTTTTCACAATTGTGGCGGCATATCTGTCTATTAAAACAACAGCAACAGCACTGCCTAACAAACCTAAAACTGGTGGCACTAAAGGTATCCAACCAGCTTGGAGAAAGATGATATAAGTACTACCTAACAATACAGCGATCGCTACACCACCACCCAATATCAACAGCCAAGGTTTCCGAATTTGCCAAGCTAAAAATCCCCCAACTAATGACCAAGCAAATACCCACAACCCCTCTTGCCACTCGTTCCAATACCAAAATAAAGGTCGTTTATCTAAAACTGCACTTAATATCTGACTAGCATTTTGGGCGTGAACTACTACACCTGGCATTTTTTGGCTATCGGCTGCACCTGCGCTATAAGGTGTGTAAAAGGTATCTTTCACAATTTGAGCAGTATAGCCAATCATCACAATTTTGTCTTTAATTAAAGCTGGGTCAACTTTATCTGCTAGGACATCACTGAGGGAAACTTGCTTGATGGCGTTTTTGGCAGAACGGTAGTTAAGTAGTATTTGGTAGTCTGATGTATCGATGTTGTGGTAGCCGCCAGATTTCGGTGTCAAGCGTTTAAGAACGGTGGAACCAAACTGTAATTCACCAGATTTTGTCAGTTGTGGTTCAATTCCTTGGGCGGCGAGGTAACGCACCACCATTTGAAAACTCAGCGATGGAAGTTGGTTTTCAGGGTCAGCGATATTGCAGATATGTTCGCTGGGTTTGGGCAGTTTAGAAGCTTTGGGAACGGAAATAATCATCCCTTGGCGGACTGTACCACCAGCATCGACAGGAAAGTCTGCAACCCCGACTCTATCTTCAGGAATTCCGGGCGCGGCGGCGATACCAGGAGAATCAGCTTTGCTAACAACGCAAACTGCTGCTATATTATCGTTTTCTGATAATATTTGCATTAAATCTGCCCGACCTGTGGCTGCACCTTGTTTCACATCCCGCAAAATATCTATGCCAATGACGCGCGGTTCATGTTCTGCGAGTTTTGTTAATAACTGCGCCATTGTGCCGTCTTCAATGGGATATTCTTTGCGGGTTTGAATATCGGTATCATCCACACCCACGATTAAAAAGCGATTGTCTATCCCTTCGTCGGGACGCGATCGCATTAACCAATCAAATGCAGCTAACTCCATCCCCTGCAAGCTACCTAGTTCTCGCAATCCCATAATTAATCCCGCGATCGCTATACTGGTGACAACCACTGTTCCGCCAATGGTGATAACTGTTTGACGGAAATTGCGACGCTGGGAATTTTGACCGACCATTGGCGTTACCTCTTTCTTGATTAGCTAAAGTGTAAATGTTAAAAAATAGCCCATTTTCCCAAGAAATTTGGAATGTAATAATTGTTTGCTGTAACTAATATTTTGCTAATGTGCGTCCAAATTACCTGTTTTTCTTCACTCTGTCATTGGTTATTTAATATTTCTCAATGAAATTGATTCGAGAAACACAATAGATTGATCTGCCTGATTTCTCAAATAATCGGGCTATCTGTTTATTTCAGAATGATTGAGAAATGCTATAGTGTTTTCACTGAGGCTATCTTAATGCTCAATTAACTAAATTTAAGCAGCAAAGATTCACAAAATGAAACTTTAAATACCCGAAAATAGTCATTCATAAAAACATACATATTGTAAAAAATATGCTCAACAAAAACTTACTATTAATTACATTAGGTTTAATTCTCATTCCCGATTTGTTGCTGGGGACAATCCCCACAATTGCAGCGCCTACTAATAGCATCGCTCAATTCGGTATTCCGCGTTCCACACCCAGATTATTTCCGCGTCGCCGCTCTCTATTAAAATTTAAAGTGCCAGGAATTCGTGGTTCGCGCAATCTGGAAGCAGGTGCAGCCAGGGGAAAATGCAGCCCGCAAGATATTAGTGGTGTTTTACCTCCCAAACCGCCCAAAAGTGCGGCTAATCAAGTTCCTGTAGAATTAACAGTGAGCGATCGCCCAACATTTTTTGTCAATGTTCCCCAAACCTCTGCACAGCAAGCAGAGTTTTTACTTAGGGATGAAAATGGGGAAGAATTACTTGATAAAACTCTGCCGATCACAGCCAGCAGTGGCATTATGAGCTACACTTTACCTACCGATTTTTCGGGGTTGGCAGTCGGGAAAAAATATCAATGGCGTTTTTCTTTACTGTGTGATTCTACCAACGGCGATCGCAGTGGCGATCCGATTGCTAGTGGCTGGATTGAACGTGTCGAAGTACCCCCAACAGTAGCGAGTAAATTACAAACAGCAACACCTAAACAGCGTGTCATTATCTATGCAGAAAATGGTTATTGGCATGACACGCTAAAAACCTTGGCTGATTTACGTGCTGCTCATCCCAATGATTTAACTTTAGTTCGAGATTGGGATGATATTTTGCGATCGGTCGGACTAGAAGCAATGTCCAAACAGCCTTTAGTTCCCCTAAATCCTACAACAGCAGCTAGTCAATAACATAGGCTAGTTGTTTACTTAATCCAGATGAAGTGTCAAAATCCCGACTTCTTGAAGAAGCTGGGATTTTTTTTGTCAATATTTTTGTGAGCAAAGTTAAGAATTATTCCTATAAACACAGTGATAATTTTTAGTTAACCATTATATAACCTACTAATAATTATTGATAATTAACTTAAGTAAAATCTGGGAAATAGTGTGAAACTTAAACAAAAATCTCAGTGTTAACCTTCGCTTTAAAGTAGGTTTACTGAAGTTTGAAATTAGAAAAACTCACATAAATTGAGTATTTCTTCAGCCTTGAAAAGAGTTGGTTACTAGTAAATTTCTCCTGATACAACAGAGGAAAATTTGATGTCTACATTAAGTCGAAGACAACTTCTCATATTTTTTGGTGGCAGTACTGCGGCTGCTGTATTGGGAGACAAACTTTTAACAGGTTTGTCCAGTGTCGCCGAGGCAACAACAACTCCACTAAGCTTTACACCAGTACGATTACCGCATCCTTTACCGATTTACCAAACTCAGCCTAGTTTTTTACCAACAGGAATTGGACAAGGACAAGTAGTTGCAGCTTCTACCAGTCCCAATTTGCCAAGCTACAACGTTATCGATGATGTGATTGTACCGCCAGAATATGAGCGTTATATCATCGTCAGTTGGGGCGATCGCGTATTTCCTAACTCTGATGATTATGTCGGTTACAACTGCGATTACACTGGTTTCATTCCTCTGGGCAGAACCCTCGATGAAGGCTATTTATGGGTTAACCATGAGTATGTGAGTTTTCCCTTTTCTGGTTTTGCACCCGAAGCTCCGGCTGATGTCCAAGCACTCACTACAACCTTTCCTACAGTCATTGGTCGCTCTTTACCGACAACTAGAAACATCGAAGTAGAGGGAGAATTTTTATATAACTTAGGTGGTTCGATTATTCGTGTTTCTCGTCGCAACAGTGCTAGACGTTATACCGTAGTTCGAGGAGATAACAGAAATCGCCGAATTCATGGTTTATCTGGTTTAGGAATCAACCGTGAAAGAACTGATAGCTACAACACTGTCACAAGTTGGGGTAATCTCAGCCACCAGCAAGGCGACCAAAATTATTTAATTGGTACTGGCCCCGCTGCAACCCAAGTCTTCCCTCTAAGTGCTGATGGCTTAGGTAACAGAATTATCGGTACTGCTTACAACTGTTCTGGTGGAACAACACCTTGGGGAACCATCTTAACAGCAGAAGAAAACTTCCAAGGTAGTTCAGCCTTTTTTGTGGGTGTAACAGAAGCAGTTCAACCTAATGGTACTCAAACAGGTTACACCAATGGTACAACTGGCCAGACCTTTGGTTTAGTTGGTGAAAAATATGGCTGGATGGTAGAAATTGACCCAGCTAACCCGAATTTCCGTCCCCGCAAACACTCATGGTTGGGTCGTTTCCGCCATGAAAATATTGCTATACGTGCGGAAGCTCGTAATAGATTAGTCGCCTATATGGGTGATGATAGACGTGGTGGACATACATGGAAATTTGTGAGTACAAATATTGTCACTTCGCCAACTAGTAAAGCCAACAGCGATTTGTGGGAACGAGGAACTTTATATGTAGCTCGTTACAATCCAGATGGTACAGGTGAATGGATACCTTTATTATTAGATACTCGCACCAATCCAATTTCTCCTTCAGTACTTTCTTCTGTAGAATTTGCGGCCTTGGGTACAGCGCAAACTAATGGTCGTTTACCACTACCTAGACGTAATGGTGTGGCTGGACAGACTGTTGATGGTGGAGCATTTAATTGCGATCGCACTAACGAAGCCACAGCGTTACCAAATTATCAAAATAGAACACTCCGAGATTTCTACACTAGCCAAGGTGCGGTTCTCTGCGATGCTTTCCTTGCAGCCAATTTAGCTGGGGGAACTCCGACTGCTCGTCCCGAAGATTTAGAAGTGCATCCCGTCACTAGAGAGGTGTTCATTTCTTATACTGATGGTGCGCCTGGAAGTGATGGTTATCCTGATTCTCGGATTTTCCAAGTAGCGAAGTTAAGTGCTGCTGTTGATGCTACTCAACAATCGGGCGGACTGTACAAAATTATTGAAGACAGTGCCGATGGTACAGGACTCACCTTTAGATGGCAAAGATTTGCTCAAGGTGGTGAAGCTGGATCAGATGATGGTGCTGGTTTTGCCAATGTCGATAACTTGGTATTTGACAATCAAGCTAATGTTTGGGGTGTAACGGATATGTCCACCAGCACTCACAATGGTTTCAACGTGGGTGCAGCAGGTAATCCAACAACTATCAATCACACAAGTACTGGTAATATCTCCAATTTTACAGGTGTTTTTGGTAACAACTGGTTGTTCTTTATCCCCACTAGTGGAAGCAATGCTGGAAAAGTTATGCCTTTTGCCTATGGGCCTGTGCGTTGTGAAATGACAGGGCCGACTTTTGTGGGTGATACACTCATTCTTTCTGTGCAGCATCCTGGCGAAGATTGTCCAATTAATGATGGTACAGTTCTTAGCCGCTCAATAGAAATGCTGGCTTTGGATGGCACACTGTTCAATCAGACTCGTACTGTTCCCCGTGGTAGTAGCTGGCCTAGCAATATTCAAGGTCAACCCCAGGGCGTTCCTCGCCCATCGGTCATTGGGATTCAACGCAGAAACCCAATTAATGGCAGATTTGTCTAGATAAGTTCCAGTAGCAGGAGTTTTATTGATTGGGGTGGCTATGATTCTAGCCACCCTACTTTTTTATTATGCTACTTTATTATGCTACTGACGCTTTTTTCTTACGATTTACCCATAATCCTGTAGCTGTAGCGATCGCTGTTCCCACAAGCGCCAAGGGTTCGGGAACTTTAGTGTAAGTCACTGTGCCTGTTTCTATAGCAGATGTCAAGTCAGCACTGACAATACTATAAAATCGATTACCACCAGTTGAGAGATTATTAGCATCACCAATGAAAAACTGATCTTCTACTAGGTAGCTGAGTCCAACAAAATTGCCATTATTAAAGCTAACGATGGGTGCAATTCCGCCGGGAAAATCAAAATCATCAGCTTCTGTATAGCGAGTACCAAGATAATCAAACACAACAGATAGCAATCCATTGCTGACATCGAGATTTTCTGCACCCACACCAGTTAAGTTGGTGTCATCATATCTGAATGAACCGCTATATTGACCAGGGTTAACACCAGAAGTCACATCAGCAGTGAAATTATAATTAAATACTGCTGCCTGTGTTGGCTTAACTTCAACAGTTGCTAAAGATAAGGCGATCGCCAAACTAGCAATGCCTAAGTATTGAGTTGATTTCATCAGACTAAGCTCCAAAGCTCAAAAGTAAATATTGTGGCAATATCACTTAAATAAACTTTGAAGTTATCTTTAGAGGTTAAGAAAAATAGAATAAAAGGTTAAGCCGTTTAGATACATTTATAATCAAGATTTTCAGCTATCAACATTTGCCTAATCTGATTGGCTAGAACGGAATTTTTAGAACTAATTGTTTTTGCCCAGCTTCGGAGAAATAAGAGTTTGGACATCTAATCTAATCACCCTCGTAAATTGGCAAAGGTATTGCTTTTACCAAGGATTACCAATCATAGTAAAAGCAGACCAGAAAAAGGGGTGAGTCAATTTTTTATCACCAAGTTCTGCTAAAACTTCTGGTAGAGGTACATCACTACGAGCAGTTCTGAGCCTACCCATTTCTAGCCGCACCTCACCTTTAAGCATTGCTACTTGCGCTCGTCGGAGGGCTTCGGCTTTGATAGGAGCTTGTTTCAACTTTTCGTAAAATTGGGTCATCAAACCAAAAGTACCTTCATCGGAGACATACCATAAACTCGCCAATGCAGACTTAGCACCCGACTGTACTGCAAAGCCAGCAAAACCAAATTCTGCGTCTTCGTCACCCAAGGCTGTACGACAAGCACTCAGCACCACTAGTTCTACAGGCGGGTTATTCCAGCCGAGTTGGCGCATCTGATTCATTTGAAGTTGACTATCCCACAATTGAATGTAAGAGTTACCAGTTGCACCTGATTTGAATTCCCCGTGGGTAGCTAGGTGAACAATTCCGAAGGCTTTTTGTCGTCGTTGAGCTTTGAGATTTCTGAATGTGAAAGTTTCATTTAAGAAGGTTCTACCAAACCAAAGCTTCCGCGTGATGGTAGTTAACTCTGACGGTACGGATGGTAGCGGGTCGAGGTTCATGAATTGGGATGCACCCATCCCTAACACTTCCGCTTTTTTAATGTCCACATATTTGGTATCAGTCAGGCTGAAACTAGGCATTAAACTGATACTGTAGTTTTCAATTAAATACTTTTGACCATCATAGAGAGCTGCTGTAGGCATTGATCGCAAGCCCGCATCCGTGATAAAAACTAGATTATTAATTCGCCGTGCTTGCAGCTTAAAGTTAAGTGGAGCAATTAGCCAGTTATATAATTGTTTGCTAGGCGCAATATAGTTTTTCGCCGAACCAGGATTGGTAACGTAGCTGGTGAATAATTTACTCGTTGCTAATACCTGCGATCGCGTTACATTCATTACTTTCCGAATCGGCACACCCTTACCTGTCACCATGATTAACTCTAAAATGTCGTCGTCTTGTGGTGTGGGATTTTGCTCTGGTAAGACATCGCTCTTTAGAATTTTCGGTATAAAAGAAATGTAAATTAAAGCAGGTTTCACACCTGTGGCCTTTTCAATATCTGCTAAAGTATCACGGACTTCTTTAATAGTTTTCATTACAGGTCTGTCTGTACCTAAGTATTGTACAAACTGGTTAGTAAACCTTGTATCAATTTTAGATATCTCCTTATCTATCTCTTCACCTGCTTCTGCTTCTAGAAGAGGTTTATCTTTTTCCGATATTGGTAAACTGGTAGCTATCTTATCTTCTTCTAAATTGACAAAATTATTGAGGTCTACAGTCAGTATTTTATTTGTTTCCGGATTGAAAATATTATTCGTTTCTAAAGTAGGGAGATTATTTTGGTCTAGATTAGGAGTGTTATTTGTAATTATTGGTTGTATTGGTGGCAAAGTAATATTGATGTTGATTTGTTGCGGTATAGACTCAGAAACACCGTCACTAGCTCTAATAGTAAAAGCTGGAATTTGACCAAGAGAACCTTGTGGCGGCGTGTATACCAAAACTGTATTTGCATTCAGAATTGTTCCTGGGGTAACTAGGGTTCCATCTTGGAAGTTAAGAGAACCCAATAATATCCTATCAAAAATTATGTTGCGATGATCATTATTCAGATCATTTGTATTGATATTTAATGAATTCAAATTAAATGTAACAGACTGATTTGGTTGAATTTTTAGTAAATTGGTATTACCAGAAAAAGTAGGCGGTGTGTTAAGGGAAATAATCGAAATCCGACTAGGAGTAAAATCAGCTGTTCCCCCTAAGGGTATTACAGGAAAAGTATTAACTGCTGATGTGGAAGAAATTTGTGAATTTGTACTATCTAGAAATAATATTCCCCTAATCGGATCAAAACTCACAGGACGAAACTGACTAACATTAATTGCTGCTGCTGTACCATTCAAGCTTACATTACCAACAATAAATGGGACGTTATTTACTCCTCCATCATGCTGAATTTTGACAGCGCCAGGCTGATTAAATGCACTAGTAAAAATAGAATTCCCTGTAGGCTGTCCACGATTCAAAATTTCTCCCACTACCCTAACAGTTCCATTTGCCAAGATATTGACATCACCACCTTGAGCAAAGAGTGGAATAGCTTGATCAGGTAGATCGGATATACTGACAAGCCGAAGATTTTGGGCATCAAAACTCATAGCTGTGGTATTAATACTTTCAACAGTAATATTGCTGTCAGATGTTAAAGTGACTCCACCAGATTTAGCTATTCCCAATGTTAATGCTGCTGAAGTATCAATATTCTTGGTTGTGATATTACCTCTTGCCGTTAAAGTGACTGCACCTGCTGTAGCAGTTCCAAAACGAGTGAATGCTGAAGTGTCAATATTACTAGTCGTGATACTACCGCGTGCTGTTAACGCAACCAAACCTGATACACCGTTAATTCTGTCAGCAGTGGAGATATTTCCAGTTGTGATATTACCTGTAGCATTAATAGTAGCAGCACCATGAATAGCAATGTTATCGGTGCTAACCATATCACCATTTTCAACCTGTAAACCAGAACCAATTAACTGCACCTCACCATTATTCACCACCAAACCAGAAGCATTCTCAACACCACCACCAGTTAACAATGCTGGTAAAGAATTCGATGCCAGATTATTATTACTAGAATTGGGCGGTTGAATTTCTAAACTCAAAGGATTTCCCGGCATACTCAAACGCAGTAAGCTACTACCAGGCACAGTAGCAATAGTGATGTTACCCCCTGGTGCAGATAGATTACCTGTACCTGCAACTGTACCTGCAAATAAACTTAAATTATTCCCTGATGTGACTGCTAAATTACCTTGATTGAATATGGCACTGGCGACACTCCCATCAAAAGCAAAACTATTGGGTGTACCAATAAGTTGGTTATAGTTGTTGCTGCCCACAGCATTTAACCAGTTATCATTCCCAAAACCAAGGCGTGTGGCTGTGGTAGCAGTAAATGATGCCGGCACATTTAAACTGGCGTTTTGTCCAAAAATAATCCCTGCGGGGTTGATTAAATATAAGTTGGAGTTTCCGCCACTAACGCGAATGATGCCGTTAATTATCGATGCTTCGCCACCTGTAACTCTGCCTAAAATGTTTTGAATTGATGGTTGCGATAAAAAGTTGGCTGTTTGGTTGGCATCTAGTCCAAATTTGCTGAAGCTGTGGAATAGGTTGGCTTTGTCGCTACTGAGCTTACCACCACTGATATCAATATTGTTACCTTGGAGGTTAACAGTTGTGCCTGTACCATCCTTAGCAGGGGTGATGTTTTGGGCTTGGACTTTTGCAGGGATTAAATATAATCCTAAAATAATGTTGATAGCAGTTAATATTTTGACTTGAGATAAATATTTTTGCTGATTTTGTTGAAAAATTATTGGTAATTTGCTTGAGATTTTCTGAAATTTAATATGCAAAAAAAAACTGATAACATATTTATTTTAAATTAAAACTCTATGTAAACTGATTTTCTGACAGTTTAAAGTATACATGAGTTAGTGTGCGTTTAAAAGCTTTTTAAATATTAAATTTTGCATATTGCCAATTGGTTAACTTCAAAAAGTTAAGAAAAAATGAATTTTTTTATATAAAATTTTTCAATTACTTCTGAATCCATAAAAACTCAAATTATTTAAACGAGAAATTTCACAACTTAATTTAGGATGAATATATAATAAAATTGGCAATCTCATCTGGAGAATGAGCTATAAAATCTGCACCGTGAGTTTGTAACTCTTGCTCAGTTCCATAGCCATAAGTCACACCAATTGTAGTAATATGATGGTGTTTGGCTCTAATTATGTCGTGTTTGCGATCGCCTACCATCACCACAGTCTCAGGTAAAAGATTTTCTCTCATTAAAATATAGTGAATTAAATCAGCTTTGACACTCCACACTCCATCAAGTTCACTCTCATAAACACCATCAAACAGCAGTGATATTCCAAACTCTTATTTCTCCGAAGCTGGGCAAAAACAATCAGTTCTAAAAATTCCGTTCAGGTTTCCCGCAAGGTATTTTTTAGTGTATTGCCCAAAGTATAAAGGTTCTGATAGTCCAAGCTCCCTTGTCAGCTAAAGGTTTTTGTATGGGTAATTTTGCCAGTTTTTGCCAAAATTTTTGTAGGCTCTTATTTTGGCAAAGGTATTGCTATAGCAATCCTAAATCATTTGTGAAATTCTCTTTATTCTCTTCTTTGCGTCCTTTGCGTCCTACCCTGTAGGAAGCCGCTACCGCGTCTATGCGGTACCCTTCGGGAAGCCGCTTCGCGTCTATTAAAAAGAATATTTTTTCAGAACTCAGATAGGATTGCCATATCACTATAGTTATAGAATTTTTTCTCAGTTGCAGAGGCTCAACTTTTGAAGAGATTTTCTACTAATGGTAGTTGATAGTTATCTGACTGAGATTGCGCGGCTTGAGTTTGTTCACAAGAATCTACCTCTGGAATTTCCGCTTCTTCAGAGGTAGGTTTAAAATTTTCTCCACTCTCACTATCTATAATTGGCAAAGTAATTTTAACCGTGGTTCCCTGATTTAGACCTGCACTTTCTAGGGAAATGCTACCACCCATCAGTTCAATTAAGTTGCGAGAAATTGCCAGTCCTAATCCTGTACCATCAAACTTACGTGTTGAGCCACCATCTATCCTTACAAAGGGACGAAATAACTTGTGTTGTTGGGATGGTTCAATTCCTAAACCTGTATCGGTAACAGAAACAACAACTTGAGAATGGCTATTGTTATGTTCAATAATAGCGGCGATCGCAATACTGCCTTCATCAGTAAACTTAGTAGCATTACCAATAATATTAATTAATACTTGGCGCAGTTTAGCTGCATCTGCCTTGACTGGAATTGGCTCATCACCCAAAGTTGTTTTTAACTGTAAGCCTTTTTGCTGCACATTCACTGATTGGATATTAATCACTTCCAATAGTGTTTGTCGCAAATCCATTGGGACGGAAACAACAGAAAGTTTCCCGGCTTCAATTTTAGAAATATCCAGTAAATCGTTAATAATCCCTAGCAAGTGAATGGCGGTTTCATCAGCGCGTTTGAGAAATTCCATTTCCTCATCGCGGTTATCGCACATATCTTCTCGCACAAGGCGCACACAATTAATAATAATGTTCAGGGGGTTACGCAACTCATGAGAAGTTGTCGCCAAAAACTGACTTTTTATTTGATTGGCTGTTTTAGCTTCTTTCCAAGCACTTTCTAATTCTTCCGCCCAAGCTTTCAGCCTGTCAAACATTTGGTCAATTGCTTGTGCTAGTTGATTAAACTCCCGAATTTTGAAAGTCTGTGGTACTGTTTGGGCTGCATGATGACTGTGAATGTTCAGCACATAATCTCGTAATTCTTCTACAGGCCCTGCCAGATAAGGAGCTAGGTATAAAGATGCTAACAAAGTTGCACCAATCAAACCCACTGTTAGCACTATCAAAATCAATTTAATTTCTTCTAAACCAAACAGGGCATTATCTACACTGGTAACAGCCAAGATAATCCATTGTGGCGGCTGTTTGGCGATCGGATTACTAATTACACTATAGCCAGCAACTAATTCTTTACCTTCTTGAAACGATAAGTCGACAGAGTTGCTTTGACCTGTCATTGCATTTTGAATAATGTTTTGCAACCTATTGGCATCGGGGTATTCTTGAATATTGCTGTTAATTCTCTCTGGTATGGGGTGTGCCAAGATTGTGCCATCGTCAGCAATTACCAATGTAGAACCGGTAAGTGAGCCTGGGTGATTTTTGGTGTGCTTGTATAGCGATGACTGCATACTCAAAGCATACTTTAACTGCCCGGTTTGATTGTAAACCGGGGCAGAGAGAACCATTTGCAGCTGATTTTCTGTGTCTCTTTGGCCAGTTGTACCTGCTTTGGGTGGTAGTACTGGATTGATTTCAACTTGACTGTCAGCTACAAAGGGTAGTTTCGGTTCTCTGATGGGTTTGTCACCACAACTACTTGCAATGATATTGCCGGTTTCCAAATCAGATAATTGTAAACATTCAACGTAGGTTGGTAATTCTTGAATTATCTGACTGATAAAGTTTTGGACTTCAGCCTCTGAACCTGTTCGCAATACCGATGTTTTACTAGCAATTAATAAACTGGTTTTGAGAGTAGCAATCTCATTAACTATTTTTTCTCCTTTAAGAACTGCACTTTCTGTCAGATTTTGGCGTGCAGTTTTTAGCAAGCTAGAACGTGCTTTATTTAAAGCCACAAGTTCTCCCAGTAATAACACTGGGACAAACAGCAGCAAAATTCTTGTTACTAAAATACGTCTAAAAGACGATTGACTGGACTTAGCCATCGGGTGTCTCACTTCACATCTGCAAACCACAACAGCAAACAATATGCAATTAGATTAGCTAAATGAGACATTTTGTTACGTTGGGAGGGGTTTATTGACAATCCCTAACAGTATCAAACATTGAATGTACAAAAAGAAATATCGTATACCAAAACTCTTATGTGCTAGATGTAATCGCGGCTTATGTTGCATAACAGTACAGTAATGAAATTGGTAAACGGTAGCTTGCTGTGCAAAGATTTTTTACAATCGACACACTAGCAAGAAAATCCTCAGACTATCAAACCAACCCAATGACGCAACATCGTCCTCATACCGCAGTAGTTTTGGCAATGAGTGCAGATGGCAAAATAGCAGATATTAGGCGATCGCCTGCTCGATTTGGCTCTGGGGCAGATAAAGCACACCTAGAAGCACAAATCGCTGCCTCTGATGCCGTTCTCTTCGGTGCTGGTACGCTCCGTGCTTACGGTACGACACTTACCGTATCACATCCAACACTGCTGCAACATCGAATTAAAGCGGGGAAGAGCCCCCAACCGGTTCATATAGTGATTACACAGTCTGCGGATTTTAATCCGGAAATCAAGTTTTTTAACCAGCCTATCCCACGTTGGTTATTAACAACAACTGTGGGAGCAACGATTTGGCAAAAACGCTCAGAATTTTTTGAACAGATTTTTGTTTTTGAAACCTCAACTGGAAAAATTGACACTGCTGCTTTTTTGCAGCATTTGGCATCTATAGATATAACACGCCTAGCGGTCTTAGGTGGTGGTCAATTAGTAGCTTCTATGGTTCACTCAGATTTAATAGACGAATTTTGGCTGACTGTCTGCCCGTTGATTTTGGGTGGAACTACAGCACCCACACCAGTAGAGGGACAGGGATTTTTAGCGAATTTGGCTCCTCGGCTCAAACTTTTGGAAGTTAAACAAGTTGAGCAAGAAGTCTTTTTACACTATCAAGTGCAACGGACATTAGACTAAGAAAAGTGTGAAGTATGACAAATCAATTTCACACTTCACACTTCATACTTCATCCTTGAAAAAGATGGTGGAACAACTTAAGCCGCGCTATTCTGTTGCCTGGATTAACAAAATTGCTGAAGTCCCGCAAAGTGCCTGGGATGCTTTAGCACTGTCCTTGAAAACTCCGTTCTTGGAATGGCAATGGTTAAAAAATTTGGAAACTTCCCATAGTGCTACAGACAAAACTGGTTGGTTGCCAAATCACTTAACTTTGTGGCGAGACAAAACCTTGATTGCAGCTGCGCCTTTATATTTAAAAGGTCATAGTTATGGTGAATTTGTTTTTGATCATCAATGGGCAGAATTAAGCGATCGCATCGGTGTGCAGTATTATCCTAAACTCTTGGGTATGGCTCCCTTTACCCCGGCTGAAGGTTATCGATTCTTAATCGCGCCAGGAGAAGATGAAGACGAAATCACCGCCATGATGGTGCATGAAATTGACAGTTTTTGCAATAAATACCGGATTTCTGGGTGTCACTTTCTTTATGTTGATCCCGAATGGCGACCAGTTCTGGAACGGAACGGGTTTAGTTCTTGGTTACACCACAGCTATATTTGGGAAAATACCGGATTTAATAATTTTGATGATTACTTAGGAGTTTTCAATGCCAATCAGCGCCGGAATATCAAGCGGGAACGGAAAGCCGTGGAAAAGGCGGGTTTAAGACTACAGCCAATTACTGGTGATGAAATTCCTAAATCTTTGTTTCCCTTGATGTACCAATTTTACGCTGATACTTGTGATAAGTTTGGCTGGTGGGGCAGCAAGTATTTAACAAAGCAATTTTTTGAACAGCTACACACCGATTATCGCCATCGGGTGGTGTTTTTTGCCGCCTATAGCGAACATGATAATCGTCACCCAGTGGGGATGTCTTTTTGCCTTTACAAAGACGATAGATTGTATGGGCGTTATTGGGGGAGTTTTCAAGAAATCGATTGCCTGCATTTTGATGCTTGTTATTACACACCAATTGAGTGGGCGATCGCCAACAATATCAAATTATTTGATCCCGGTGCAGGTGGTAGACACAAAAAACGGCGCGGCTTTCCGGCTACACCCAATTACAGCCTACATCGCTTTTACAACCACCGTTTGGCGCAAATTTTACTTCCATATATCAAAGAAGTCAATCAGTTAGAACAGCAGGAAATTGCCTCCATTAATGAGGAAATGCCGTTTAGTCAGAAAGTCCACGATAAATGAACAGACGAAATTTGCTTTCAATCAGCTGAAGTTATTGTAAAGGCACTGTAATTTAAATTGCCCCTGTTGACACAGGCAGTTTACGATAATTAGTATGCAAGCACGAAAACACTACTCACGCGCCCCAGTTACAGAAGCATTGATTGATATACAAGTTCAACTTCCACAAGAAGTTAAACTTGACATTTTGGCGCAGGTGTATTCAAGCATTCAAACTGAGTACTCCAAACGTGAGGAAATGTTTGTATTACAAGGAGAAATGACTGCTGCTGGTGCTAGTGTTGGAGCAACAGCAAGTCAATCTCAAATCGGCTATATGGCCTTCAGTAACGAGCAAAAACAAATTCTTCAAGTGCGTTTGAACGGCTTCACCTTCAGTCGGCTTGCTCCCTACGACTGCTGGGAAACTTTTCGAGATGAAGCAAAGCGACTGTGGAGTATATATCAATCCTTAACATATCCAGCAGCCATTACTCGGTTAGCAGTGAGGTACATTAACAGGCTAGATATTCCCCTACCTGTTAGTGATTTAAAAAATTATTTAAGGACATTTCCTGAAGTTTCCTCTGATTTGCCGCAAGGATTAAGTGGCTACTTTATGCAGCTACAAATTCCTCAAGAACAACTAGAAACAATGCTTGTTCTCAATCAAGCATTAGTTCCTCCTCCAGCACCTAATTTTATTTCTATATTGTTAGATTTAGACCTATTTCTAGAACGGGATATTCCAAAAGATGAAATAAAACTTTGGGAGATTGTGGAACAAATGCACGAACAAAAGAACAACGCTTTTGAAGCTTGCATTACAGAACAAACAAGGGAGTTGATTAAGTAATGGCTAGAATAATCCCTTTACGCCCTAATGACACTTCTACACTACCTAGATTAATTGTACTTGAGCCAAGAGCTACTTCTGTGTTGCAAAGTCCAGAAGGACGAAAGATAGCAGAGAAAACGGAAAATGCTTTGCAAATTTTGGCTCATAGCCAAGAATACTTAGAGTATATTAAAAATATTGGTGAAGTAGATTACAATCCAGTTCCACCAAAACGCTCAGAGCGGGTAGTTATGCGTGCCAAGTTCAAAGGGCGTAAAAAACCTCTGCCGTATCTTTTAGACGAAGAATGACGATAGACCCTTTCTGGGTGCAGGTTAATGAACCCACTCTCATGCAAGGTGATTACCTGCCTGGGTGTCTTGTACCAGTACCATTATTTGACCCTACAACTTTTGGAAAAAAAGATAATGAAACTCAAGAAGTTGAGGTAGAAGTCAACGAATTAGATTTAATTGTTTTAACTCAAAGTTGTGATCTCGACAATAATAAAGTTAATCAAGTAGTTGTATGTACAATTTATCAGATATCAGAATTTGAGGAAGCTAATCCAGCATTTGCAAAAAAGGGCAAATGGAATGAGGTTTTAGCCGGTAGAATTGAAGGATTACATCTACTTGCATCGCCAAGTAATCCTGACAATAATAGGGAAGCATTGGTTGTCAATTTTAGAGAAATATACAGCTTACCTTACAAATATATTTTGAAATACGCCACAGACCTAGATTGTCGGTGGCGATTAAAATCTCCTTACTTAGAACACTTTTCTCAAGCATTCGCAAGATTATTTATGCGGGTCGGCTTGCCATCTTCGATTCCACGTTTTTAGTGAGAGATTATCATTTTATTTACTCGGTTGTCCAAAAGAAACCGGCACATCTCCAGGTGTGG
The DNA here is from genome assembly GCF_001298445.1 of Nostoc piscinale CENA21. Classification (NCBI taxonomy): domain Bacteria; kingdom Bacillati; phylum Cyanobacteriota; class Cyanophyceae; order Nostocales; family Nostocaceae; genus Nostoc; species Nostoc piscinale. Next base: position 5,957,394 of record NZ_CP012036.1, read on the forward strand.
CTGGTGTTTCGCCCGGTGTTGCGGGGGTGGGTTGTTCTGGTGTTGCTACATTCTCAGTTGGTGCAGGCTTTTTGCCAGCTTGACGCTGTTGTTGTTCTTGTAATTTCAGTTGGGCAATTTGCTGGGTAATTTGCTGCATTAGTTGTTCAACTTTGGCAGTTTGTTCGGTATTACCTTGTGTGCGATAGTTATTTAGCGCATTTTTCAAGGCTGCATTTGCTTTTTTGAGTTCGCCCTGATTGTATAAAGTGATGCCTAAGTTATGGTAAGCTACGGCATCTTTAGAGTTTTGGCGAATAGCTTGTTTATAAACATTTATTGCCTCAGCTGTCTGCCCTTGGACTACTAGCAAACCAGCCATATTATTGTAAGCGACAGTATTTTTGGGGTTGAGTTGAATAACTTGACGATAAGCTGCGATCGCATCTTCTAATTTTCCTTGTTCTTGCAGCGCGATAGCTAAGTTAAAAAAGGTATTCTCATTACCGCTATCTAGATTAGCCGCTTGTTGATAAGCTGCGATCGCTTCTTGTGGTTGTCCTAGTTCATGTAACAATACACCCAAGTTGTACTGGGCTGTTGCTATTTTGGGATCTATAACTATAGCTTGGCGATAAGCAGTAACAGCAGCTTCTTTCTGTCCTTGTCGTTGTAACGCTAACCCTAAATTGTAATAAACCTCGCTTTGGTTGGGGTTCATTCTAATCGCCTCACCATATTCTTGCACTGCTGCATCCAGGCGATTTTGTCTTAAGAGAATATTCCCCAAATAATTCCGCGCCATCCCAATATTTGGATCACGTTCCAATGCTTGACGGAAGGCTGATTCCGCACCGTCTAAATCTTTGCGATTATATAACGTTACTCCTTTTTGGTAAAAAATAGCTGCATCCAAATCTTGGGAGATGACATTCTCTGCTAGTAACTTACTTCCCGGTAAATTCATGATTGATGGTGCAGCCAACACCAAAAACGCCGAGGCCGCTGAGATGATTGTTAAATGCGATTTCCGCCAATTAATTACTTGGTGAAACGCCATCTGAGGAAAGCCGCAATACCACTGACGAATTTGATGGTGTTTATACATAAATAGCAGCCTGTATTGTAGTGAGTTCTATATGTCAGAGTACCCACTACAGCAGAGAAAATTACAGTGGTTAGCGGCTAGAAGCTAGAGATGAAAGCTGAAAATTTCATACTTCATACTTTTCTCTCCCTTCTGGCAAAATGAGCATAGCATCACCAAAGGAGTAGAAACGATATCGAGAGGCGATCGCTTCTTGGTATATTTGCAATAATCTTGGTCTGCCAATTAAAGCACTCACCAGCATCAGCAAACTCGAACGCGGCAGGTGAAAATTAGTAATTAACCCATCTACTACCCGCCATTGATAGCCAGGGTAAATAAATAAGTTGGTTTTGCCACAAAATGGTTGTAATTCTCCAGACTGGGCTGCACCTTCTAAAGAGCGTACTACTGTTGTGCCAACTGCAATAATTCTGCCTCCAGCAGCTTTCGTGGCGCGGATTTGTTCGACTGTAACAGCAGGGACTTCAATCCATTCTTCGTGCATTTCGTGGGTGGTGACATCTTCCACTTCCACAGGGCGAAATGTACCGACACCAACATGCAGCGTTACAAATGCCTGATGGATATTGCGATCGCGCAATTTTTTGAGTAATTCTGGAGTAAAGTGTAACCCAGCCGTGGGTGCTGCGATCGCACCTGGTTGTTTGGCATAGACTGTCTGATATTGTTCATCAGCTGCGGCTGTGGTGGTGATATAAGGTGGTAAAGGAATTTCACCAAAATTATCTAACAGTTCTACCAAAGATTTTCCTGGCGGTACATCAAACTGCAACAACCGCCCACCAGTCGCCGCATCATTTTCTAAAACTGTAGCTGTTAATTGGGGAGTAGAGGAATTTTTACCAGAGAAAATAATATGTGAGCCTAATTTAAACCGCTTTCCTGGTTTGACTAAAGCTAACCAACAGTTATTTTGCCTCTCTTCTAACAGTAATACTTCAATTTCTGCACCTGTAGATTTATTCCCGTACAGTCTGGCGGGGATAACTTTTGTATTATTCATCACCAACAAATCCCCAGGGTGCAGGAGTTCTGGCAAATCGCGGAAGATGTGGTGTAGCGGGGCTAAATTGTTACCTGTAGCGGTAGAGTTGATGACTAATAAGCGAGAACTATCTCTGGGAACTACCGGATTTTGAGCAATTAGTTCTGGCGGTAGTATGTAGTCATAGCCAGTTAAGGAACAATCTAACTGTCTGTCTTCTACTCCTGTATCTGTAACTTTATTAAAATTTTCTTTTGTTATTGCTGGCTCCATTGAAGGTTATGCTAATTTTTACGGGTTTATTTGATATTTTCTAAGGAAAACACCATTTCATTCATAGAGTTTTCCAAGGGACATCATTAGGTAATACCTAATGATGGGTTGTAAATTGGGTAAAACTCCCCATTCAAAGACGGGGGCTTCTACCCTACCGCGAAAGTGATCTATTTAGGATGATAGAAGTGTAGGATTGGCTTTGATCCCAAGCACCAACATGGAATATTTGTATTATCTGGCAAATGCCAGTCTAACATTGAGGGTCGTTCAACATCTGCACGCCACGCCCCAGTTACCTGTGTCTTTCGTTACAGTTATTCATCAAATAGATGGCTGGGTGGTTAGGATCAAACTTAAAGGTCAAATCTCAGCGCAACAGGATGGAGACTTTCGAGCTTTTCTAAATGAATTAGGAATTTGCTACGAGCCACCTATGCGTGTACAAATGGCACTTTGGAGTTTGGAAGCTGGGCAGTATCCAGTAGACGTAATGCGCCGCTATCAAGTAGCGATCGTCTCTCATGGTAGCCCAGAGAGAGAAGAAATTGAAGCATTCCGGCAACAGTTTGTTCGTGGATTAGGCTACTGTCCAGAAACTTTAGCGTGAAACTGTTTATCGTGAGGGCGACTAGAAAGAATCTGTAATTGCTGACAAACATATTTCAGTTGTGAGCAATTATTATTCGCCCTCACTTTAATCAGCGAGTTTATATAACAGAAGGCAGGAGTAAAATTCTTACTATTCTGGCATTTAAGCTTTCAAATTGTCCTAACATATCTGACTACCGCTATAAATCAAAGGCTGCTGGAATATATTCTTCCAGAAAAAATTTATTATCCCCTATTGATGCACTAAATAAAGCATCTTGAGCTGATGTAATTTGAGTTTGTAATTTGGATATTTGCTGATAACCCACAATAGCCACATCAAAACGACAGGGATAGTCAGCTTTGTCTGGATATTGAGCTAAAAACATTTCTGCTGTACGCCAGAGTTTTGCTTGTTTTTGTGGGGTGATAGCGTCTCTTCCCCCTGCATCCCAATTTCCTGAACTGCGGGTTTTCACTTCGACAAAAGCGAGTGTAGAGTACTGAGTTATAAGTGCTGAGTGCTGTCCCTCTTGTTCTCCTTGTCCCCCTTCTCCCCCTTGTCTCCCTTGTCCCTCTTCTCCCCCTTGTACCTCTTGATATTGAGCAATAATATCAATCTCTCCCCAACGACAAGAAAAGCGCCGATGTAGTATCAACCAACCTGTAGACTGTAACCATTGTGTAACTAAGTCTTCACCTAGTTGACCAATATCGAGATAATGGGATGGAGGATGATTCGCCATTGGTGAAAAGTACCATGAATTCTAGGTTAAGCGATCGCATTTGGGCAAGCATACTCAGTTTATTGCTGTGGGCTGTTTTTAGCGTCACAGCCATTTTTAGTTATACCCCCACAGCTTTAGGACTCGAATATAACAAAGAAATCTTGATAGAGGCTGATTTTTCTGGGCGTGATTTAACAGATTCTAGCTTTACCAAAGCTAATCTCCGTCAAAGTAACTTCAGCAATAGTAACTTGCGTGGCGTGAGTTTCTTTGCGGCTAATTTGGAATCAGCAAATTTACAGAGTACTGACTTAACAAATGCCACGTTAGACTCAGCACGTCTGATTAAAGCAAATCTGACTAATGCAGTTTTAGAAGGTGCGTTTGCGGCTAATGCCAAATTTGACGGTGCAATTATTGATGGAGCAGATTTTACTGATGTTCTGCTGCGTCCAGATGAACAAAAAAAAATTATGCAAGGTAGCTAAAGGTACTAATCCCACTACAGGACGAGACACTCGTGATACGTTGTTTTGTCCTTAACAGGAATTACGGAGAAAGGTTTTTTTGAGAATGGGTTTAGGGGTTTAAGGGTATGTGGGTGTAAGGGTTTTAAATACATACATCCTTATGGAGCAATACGGTTCAGTTAATTTAATCTTACTGTTACCTGTTGCCCGTTCCCTGTTCCCTACCCCGAAGGGTTGGTGAGTTCTTTTCCAGGAGGTGACTGTGGCGCGTAAACGCTTAGTAATTGAGATGGGGATGGGTGTAGATCAGCATGGACAGGAACCAACTGTAGCAGCTGCAAGAGCAGTCCGCAATGCGATCGCCCATAATGCTTTACCAGGAGTTTGGGAAGTGGCTGGGTTGAATGATCCCAATGAGATGATTGTAGAAGTGCAAGTAGCAGTACCTTATCCCGAACAAGTGAGAACAGATGAGGTTCTCGCAGTACTACCCTTTGGACGCAAAACGATTAATGTCGAATCTGGCGGAATGGTGGTTCAGGGACGGGCAATTCCTTCTCTCAATGATAAAAATGATGATATGTTAATTGCGATCGCTGCGGTGACAGTCCTTATCGAAACAGACTAAGCTTGGTTTTCCGATTTCTGCACATCCTCAACACCATGAGAAATCGAGGCTAAGGGTTGAGTTGATACATCTAATTGCGGTTGTGGCGTTTCGAGTGATGCCGCAATTGACGTATCACTGAAGTAAGAACCTACAATTTTGTCATAATTAGAAGCAACGGCTAAAAATGCCCCACCTAAAATATAAATGGGCAATGGTAAAGAAAATTCTTGTAACCAGTCAAACAGTTCTGCCAAGGCGAACAATAGTACAAAGCAAGCAATCCAAACTCTCATCTTTCCATCCCCATAACCAAATAACTCTACTAGTTTACTAATAGGGTAGACAGATTGCATGATAGCTGATGTGGACTGAAACACATACCCCAGAATTCAGGCTTTGCCGTGAGCCTCAGCCGAACTGAGTCAGAATTCAGGAGAAAAATAGCCTCTCTACCTTTACCCGATTGAAAATATGCCGTATTTATTGGGATTGGTGTTGGCGATCGCTTCCCCATCCACATCTTTAGGTAGAGGTATCCAGCCAATTAAATTCTAACTTTTGTCAGTATTTATAACAGCAACTTAGATTAATAATGACTATAATAAAGATATTTGAATAAGTGGTAATTGACTAAATTAAAATGGCAAATTTTACTTTATCAAATATTTTTTTAACCCTAGGTATTGTTTTTCTAGTGATTTCTGTCTTAGGTCAATCAAAATTAGGATTTATTGAAATTAACCCAGGCTGTTTTGGTAGAGTATTAGCCTTAATTATCGGGGTTGCTAGTTTAGCTTTTGTCCTTTTAGGTAGCAATTTTTCTGTAGAAACTATTGACTTAATTAGAAACTATTTGGCAAAGGCTATTCAGCAAAACATCCCCCAAATTAACGAACTGCTCAATTCTTAATTATAAATCAATTAATACCAATTTAATATGAAGCTGCATAGAATAGAGCTTCCAGGATAAAGTTATAAGAAGAGATAGAAATTACCTGATCAAATGTAAGTTGGTCAAATATTTCTTGGATGCGCTCGCGTAAAGTTTGTAAAGAAGAGAAAATTTGATTTTTAAGTGGTTTTTTGAGAAGTTGCCAAAGTCGTTCGATAGGATTAAGTTCAGGAGACGAAGGTGGTTGAAACAGAGGAATAATATTCTCCGGCCAACGAATCGCTGAACTTGTATGAGCAGGGGCTTGGTCAACCTGTAAAATAGCGTAATCGCCACCTAATTGCACACAGAGCCAGTCCAAAAACTGCTGAAAACACTCGCCATCCAGTTTTGGGTACTCATAATGTTGTGGTCTCCAGTCAATGGTTCAATGGCACCATAAATCCAAAAATTGTCTCGTGGCCATTTCACCGTAACTATAAAAACCTTTCCCTGTCTCCAGTTCCTGCTTGAGGGCAGCGAGTACCTCATCATTAATTTTTCGGTTTGCTCCAGGTGCTTTCTTAATTTCTAGCAAGCCAGACAGTCCACTGGCTCTATACTTTTGCAACCATCTTGTCACCGTTGATGTATCTCTACCCAAACGTTGCCCTATTTCCCGTTGTTCCTTAACTTGCCCACTTTTGAGCCACCACAACATCTGTAACTTTTCTTTCTGGTTTCCTGACGACACTGTTTTTAGGCGTTTTTTTCAGTTCCTCTTCGCTCTCGGCGATCTCAATTTTAAATGGGCGGCTCATGGTCGGGTTAACTTAACAAGTTTGCTTCTCCCCATTATATGCAGCTTCATTTTTAATTGGTATAAGCGGATTTCGAGAGTAATCCTATGATAATTTTCTTCTGTTATAAGCTCTCTAGAGATTGTGGTGCAAACATATAGTCTGTACCACAATATTTCCATTTATTTAAATTTAGACTTATTACAAAAGCAGTTGATTGGATTAAAAATAAGCTCCTACCAAACTATAAGTTAAACTAGCTAATACCAACATAGTGACAACTATATAAGTTAATTCTCGCTTTATAGTAAAAGCCAATAAAGAAATAATTACACGTAAAATTGGGGTGGCGATTAATAGTAATAATCCTAATTGAATAATTCCGCGACGGCTACCAGATAAAACTGCATTGATTACACCATTTGGTGAGCGAAACTCTGATGGTTCACCGTGAAAAATTTGATATGTCGCAGGCTCTGAACCGTGGTGAATTAAATATAAAATGCCGCCTAACAAAACAACAGAACTAGCTATTAATACACCATACTTTAAAAGATTGCTGAGTATATATTCTAATTGCTGTTCACTGGGGGTTTTGCTGGCTATATGACTGGCATTAATCTCACTGCTATTGTGTTGTTCTTCTAATTGTTGAATATCAGAATCTGGTTCTGCTGGTGGTAAGGTAATTGCTGCCACTTCAGCTTCTGGTGATGCTGATGAGTGCCAACGAAAACTAGAATTAACCTCATACTTATACATTTTACAGCCCCCCTATTAGACTGTTGTAGACCATTTTAAAAGCCATTACCACCAGCACAAGACTGAAAATAATTCGTAAAATTTGTGTTTTAGCACCTATGAGTACTTTTGCTCCTAAAAAAGCGCCAGGTAATACTCCTAACATTACCGGCATTGATAATCCCGGATCGATGTAACCCCTGGCTAAATAAACGCCGGCTGATGCGGCAGCGGTGACACCAATCATAAAATTGCTAGTAGTGGTTGAAACTTTAAAAGGTATACGCATGGCTTGATCCATTGCTAGTACCTTGAATGCGCCTGAACCAATACCCAGTAATCCCGACAATATTCCAGCAACAAACATGACACTAAAACCTGCTGGTACTGAATGAACTTGGTAAGACATCAAGCCATCTGGAGTGGGATAAGTACCATTAAGGTGGAAATAATTTGCTAAGGGATCTGCGGGTTGATTTTGATCAATTTCAATTCTTGGGCGTTGTGAAAGATATGCAGAATATATCAAGACGATCGCCAAAACAATTGTTAGCATTTTTACTGAGACAAACACCGCAATCATCGCACCAATAATTGCCCCAATTGTGGTTGCAACTTCTAAAAACATCCCTAAGCGCAAGTTGGTGTAGCCTTTTTTGATATATGTTGAGGCTGCACCCAAGGAAGTAGCAATCACAGACACCAATGAAGCACCAACAGCGTAGCGAATATCTACGCCAAAGACTGAAGTTAATAGGGGGACAATAACAACTCCGCCACCTAAACCCGTCAACGCACCAACAAAGCCAGCACTAAATGAGCCAAGCCAAACTAATAGAGAAAATTCTAGTATGTTCAAATCTCATACCTCTATTGATATGTGGAAATCTTGAGATATTTTGCGAATGAATCTCCTGCCGATTGGGTTTTATTTAAGATAAATTTAATAACGTTAAGCTACCACTATCGATAACGATAAAAGCGCCTAATCCCATGAGAACAAAAGGCATAAAATTATTCCCATAACGAGTTAATAAGTTAGCGATCGCAGTTTGGTTAGTTAATTTATTAGCTAAGTAACACAAACATCCCACCAAGGTGAAAAACACACCCAAAATTACCAACAAACTTTCCCAACTGGCGCTGGCGAACAAAGGCACATAAATACTAATGTTGTCAGTACCATTAGCAAACGTCACCGCGGCGACACTGTAAGTTTGTAAATTGAATAATTTGGCTAAAAGAGTGTCTGGTGATGTTTCTGTTTGGGGTTCAACGGCTGCTGATTCATCTTCTGCTTGATTCAACAAACACTTGATGCCAATAGCAATGGGAACTAAGCCAAATAATCCAATCCAAGGACGTGGTAGGATTAAGCCACCAAAAAAACCTGGCAGACTGGCCATTACCAGTGCGGTAAAACCAAGATACTGTCCGGCAATGATTTGCCAACGGCGAAACCTGGCGTTAATCTGGGAAAAAAATAGCGTTAATATCACTAAATCGTCGATATTTGTGGCGCTAAAGGCAAATGCCCCGGTACTAATTGTGGTAACTAACCCGTTCATATCAATTTAAATCAATTCAGAATTTTTGTAATTAAAAGATGCAAAAACTTAAGGAATTTTGCTGCGATCGCTAAATCGGGCGTGAATTTCTTCAATTCCTCGGTGCATTCCTGCAACTAAATGGGGAGAACGTCTTCTTTTGACAATGAACCAGCCACTCGTAGCGACTATGTACATCAAAAATAAATAGGGAAAAGCATCATAAGGTGCTTCAGGAACTGGGAAGAGGCTGCTACCAGGGATGCCGACACTACCCAAAACCGGAATCATCATAAAGCCAACGCCAAGAATAGAAAACACGATATCTCGGCGGCGCAGTTGCTTGATTTTATACAGATAAACAGGTGCAGCAATAGAAATCAAGATATAGACACTCAAGAACCCATAGCTACAAATAGCCCCCAAGTATCCCATACACTCGAATAATTTGATATTAAATAATGACATCCCCGCCGGCACGAGGAATGTCATCAAAGAACACATTGTGACTGCAACATGAGGTGTTTTATTCGCTGAGTGCGCCGTACCTAAAGATGAATGAAATAAACCATGACGCGCCATCAAAAAGAAGACTCTAGAGGCGGGGTTAATGCTGCCTAAAATGCAAGCAAAGAAGCTAAATAACGCACCTAAACCTACTAATTCACCCAAGAAACCTACTCCCGCCTGTCGGGATAAAAAACCCAAAGGTTCTTCTGTGTTGGTAATAGATACGCCAGCGCCGTTGAATCCCAACACTTCTATATAAGTTGTGCAAATATAAAACAACCCAGCTAAAATCACACTACCCATTACCGATTTTGGGATGGTTCGCAGAGGATTTTTGGCTTCATCACCCAAAGATGTCGCACTTTCAAAGCCAGAGAACGCAAACATCACCAAAACCAGTCCTGTAGCTACGCTACCTGGAGTCGCACCAGTCAAAGTTAACTGGGACATATCCAACGCAAAACCTTTGTGCGCCCAGATAATTATGCACAACACAGCAATTAAAACAATTGATATACCTTCCATCCACAGCATAGCGACAGCAGAAAGTTGGATATCTTTATAAGCGGCATACCAAGAAATTCCTGCACCGATCGCCAGTAATGTAATACTTGAAGGATGAATGCCCAAATGCCCAATTAAAACACCACTAAAATTGGCAAAACCGCAAAGAACAGACATCCCAGTGAATAAATAAGCCAGTACTAAACTCCAGCCACAAACTACTCCTGCTGTCGCACCTAAACCTTTGGTGATGTAGGAATAAAGTGAACCTGGAGATGCTGTTCGACTAGCAAATTGATTGATATTAATACTGACAAATAATAGTCCAATTAAGCCAATCAAAAAACTGAGCCAGGTGCCGCTTCCGGAAAGTGCAACGATTAAGCCAATATTAGATGCGGGTATTGTTGTTGGTGCAATTACCGCAAAAGATTGCGCTAGAACTTCCGTAAAAGAAAGACATTCTGGCTTTAAACCATGAAGACTCTGATGAGAAGAAATTTCCTTGTTCATCTTGCAAGTTTTAGTTTAGCGAATGGCGCATAAACGATAGTTTTTATAACAAATTAGGAGAGAGTTTTTAGTTGAACCATACTAAGAAACAAGCCCTAAGTTTTACTTACAGATATCGATATATCTATCAATGGGCAGCGCCTATCGTTAGTTTTATTTCTCAAGATAGATTTAATACTACCCTATGTATTTTCTACAATCAAGTAGACAAAAAAAATTAAATTTAATCATTTATTAATTTGAGCAAATCCCTAAATCTACATGGGTATATGAGAGATTTTGTATTTTAATTGCCGCAGAAATTCTCTTGCTGATTGTGCAGAAAAATACCCACAAACATCATCGGAATAAGTGCCATTTAGCCCCTGAAGTTATGAGGTTATGACATATCTAAAGAAAATATAAAGATAAATTAGGAAACAGTACCAAAACATGAGATTCTCAAAAATAGAATGATAAATTTGTCTAGTTGATATGCAGTAATTAGCCAGAAAAACAAGCTAATAAATTCAAAATTCAGTATTTCTCATCAAAAATTTAACTTTGATAGTTGATGAAAATATTGACAAGATGGTTGAGATAGTCATAAGCTGCAATTTTGTAAAAATGGGTACATAGATATGAAAAGATTTAAATACTTTTTGCTGACAGTTATATTATTTGTAAGTTTAGTATTCGCTCCACCTGCTTTAGCTGATCGCCCAAAGGTTAGCAAAAATCCTGATTATATAAATCTGACTAAAGAGCTAGATCAATTTCTTTCTGCCAAAGCAACACAAGAGCAATTAGAAGGTTACACACCAGAACAAATTGACCAAAAAATCAATGAATTAGAATTACAAAAATACGCTTTTGAGTCAGGAATTGACTGGGGACAATGTACCAATCAAACAGGAAAAACTATAGCTATCTACGGGCCAGAACCAAATTTAGATGATGATGAATATTCAAAAGGAGCAGCACTTTATTTTTTAGCTGATGGCGCAACAACTCAAGATAGATGGAATTGCAAAGGTATCTATCTACCCGCAGATGTAAATGCTGTAGCGTTAAATCCTGACCGTCCTGGTCAAGAATTTGTGGGTGATGTTGTACTGAAGGTTCCGAATGGAACAAACTTAGTTCTTAAGACAAATGCTGATACTGGGGCAATTGAATTTAATCAAGTTGGCGCTACAATTCTCCCAGCTAGTGATGTCAACTGGTTTATTCCCAAAGTGTCGCAGACAATTGTTGAAGCTCATGTTGCAACTGCACCGACAAAGAAGGGGTGAGTAGGAAAGTTGGGAGTAGCATTAAAGTCAGGACTTCCGCAAAAAAGTTATCTGTTAAGAATGGGTGTAAGGGTTTTAAACATGTACACCCTATCCCAAACCCTTAATTTTTCGTCTTACTGAGAATGATATCACCCATAGCTTTAAGTTCTAGCGCAGTCAACATCTTTGATGCAGACTTGCACTAGTAGTTTTTACCAAAAGATTCACTCATTAGCGGCTAACTTTTCCTGTTCTTCTGGGAGTAAAGTAGTTTCCGCAGCAGGCTGCACACCAGGGACAGGTACAGTTTTCACCAGATGGGGTTTAATAATCATACTCACACCAGTTCCCCAAGCGATCGCCACCATCCAACCTGCGAGAATATCACTAGGAAAGTGAACACCTAAATACAGGCGTGTCCAGGCAATAGTTAATACATACAGGCTACCAACAATCCACGCCAACCAGCGCCAAGAACTCTGCCAAGCTAAAATCAACACGATGATAGCCAGAGTAGTACTCGTCATGGCATGGCCGCTAGGAAAGGCAAAATCTAACTCTGGTGCAAGAGATTTCCACAAATCTGGGCGGAGACGATGCCATAATTCTTTGGCTGTGCGGTTGATGAAGGCGCTTCCCAAGGCAGTGATGAGCAAGTAAACTAGCGATCGCCAGCGTTTCTGCCAGAGTAATATCAGGGCAATTGTAGTTAAAATCGGCAGAACAGTCCAAAACGAGCCTAACTTAGTCAGCACCACCGCCAGAGTATCTAACTGGGGGTTGGCTGTAGAGTGAACTGCTAACAAAATCGGCACATCCCAAGGGAAGCCAACTTGATATTGCCAAACTTGGACTGCCAAAACTTGAAATATCTGCAATGGTAAATATACTCCAAGAAATAGGAGTAAAAGCGATCGCCAACGGGCAACCAGCAGATTCTTGATAAAAGAAACAGGTGTTTTTTTCTCTGCATCCATATCAACTTTGTGCCTTTGTAAAAATCGGGGTGTCGGGGTGTCGGGTGTAAGTGAATCAAACCCTACACCCTTTACACCCTTACACCCTTACACCCAATCTCAACAACTAACCTTTAGGGATAATTCATACTTTTGATTGCAAACGTAAAGCCACACTACCAGCATGGGCTGGTAAACCTTCCGCCTCAGCTAAAGTCACCGCAGCTTTACCAATTTCTTGCAACGCGGCTTGATTGCATTCTAAATAAGTAATGCGTTTGAGAAAATCGTACACACTCAAACCAGAAGCAAACCGCGCCGAACGGGAAGTTGGTAAGACATGGTTAGGGCCGCCCAAATAATCACCAATGGCTTCTGGGGTGTAACGTCCTAAAAATAAACTGCCGGCGCATTTAATTTGACTAGCTAGTAACTGTGGGTTATCTACACATAACTCGACGTGTTCAGGAGCCAATTGATTCAGCAACGGTATACTTTCTGCCAAATCACTCACTACAATAACTGCACCATGATTTTGCCAACTAGCACTCGCTACTGCTTGAGTAGACAGCTTGGTAAGAACTAATTCAACGGCGGTAATAACTTGCTGGGCGAAAATTTCCGAATCAGTAATTAAAATAGATTGGGCGCTGGGGTCATGTTCTGCTTGCGATAATAAATCCCAAGCTATCCACTCTGGGTTATTTTTATCGTCAGCTACCACCAAAATTTCCGAGGGGCCAGCGATGCTATCGATACCCACAGTACCAAATACCTGCCGCTTGGCTTCCGCAACATAAGCATTACCAGGGCCAACAACTTTATCTACAGGTTTAATCGTTTCTGTACCGTAGGCGAGGGCGGCTACTGCTTGCGCCCCACCAATACTATATATTTCTGTTACGCCAGCCACCTGCGCCGCCGCTAACACAGCCGGGTTAATTTCACCCCGTGGTATGGGTACTGTCATCACAATGCGTTCTACCCCGGCAATTTTGGCTGGTAAAGCATTCATCAACACCGAACTGGGATAGCTGGCGCGTCCACCAGGGACGTAGATACCAACTTGAGAGAGAGAAACCCAATTTAAACCGAGCTTTACCCCTGTTGCGTCGGTGTAACCAATATCTTGGGGCAGTTGTTTTTGGTGAAAGCGGCTAATGCGTTCGGCGGCTAATTCCAGGGCAGCTTTGACATCACCAGGACATTTGGCGGCTTGGGTGGCAATAAAATCGGCACTCAGATGCAAAGATTCTGGGCTGAAATGGTCGAAACGGCTAGTATATTCCTTAACTGCGGCATCACCCCGCACTTTTACATCAGCCAGAATGCCGCGTACTGTACCACTAACATCAACCGTGGCTTCCCGGCGATTATTGACGAGTGCTTGGAACGCGGTGGAAAAATCTGTGTCAGTTGTTTTAAGTAGCTGCATGGACAATATCTTTGAAATCAGTGCAGGTTAGCAGTCAGGATATTAATTAGTGTAGAGTATGAGGCGATTGCCCGGTGGGGTTGCTGGTAAATACTACAATAATTGCAACCTCTCTCGGCACCTCTGCTTTCGGTCGCCGAGCGACTTGTCCTGAGAGCAGTTGTTATAACGTTAGCGTCTATATGAATTAGCGATCGCTATTACTGAAGGTATAGAAAATATAGTCGTGCTAGGCCAGTACAAAAATTGTTATCAAAAGGGTTGAACCGTCTACCATATTCATTGGGATGCCTCCAGGAATGGTGTCGTTACCTTATATCTTGTGGTTTCCTTTTTTTGCTACCTCATCTCAACATAAGCTGTATACTCTCAATAAGATAATTTTCTAAATCAATCTTTGCTCGCTTTCGCTAAGTCGTAGCACAACTGGAAAAACAATCAATGGCAACAACGAACGAAGCAGTCAGAGTCTTCAGGCGGATCGTGACGGGTCACGACCAAGATGGGAACGCCATCATCCTGTCCGATGCCCCACCCAATCGAGTGCAACAGGTCGGTGGCCCAGGTGGGCCGACCTTCTTCGAGGTGTGGAACACCCGCGAGATGCCGGTTGTGATTGATCGCCAGTCCGGTGAACCTGCGGAGAGCGGCCTGGTGTTGGCACCTCCAAAAGGCGGTACCAGAATTCGCGTGATGGATTTTCCGCCAGAAGGCGACGCGATTCGAGGGCTGACAACAGCCGAGGCGACCGAGAAGTTCAGCGAAATGGGGGGGGCAGAGGCGGCACGGTCGAGGACTGACGCGCCGCATCCTTTGATGCACCGCACTCAGACCCTCGACTACGCAATCGTCCTGGAGGGTGAGCTGACACTGGTGGTGGATCGTGGCGAAACGACCGTCCGAGCTGGTGATATTATCATCCAGCGCGGAACCAACCACGCCTGGGCGAATCGGTCTGACAAGAACTGCCGTGTCGCTTTTGTCTTAATCGATGGTCAGTTCGTCGATGGATTGTAAATCTTGAACCTGAGGAGACATCCATGCGCCTTCCGCCTCTAGCCCCAGAAACCTTAAGTCCCGAACTTCGTAAAGTACACGACGAGATCGCTGCTCTCGTTGCACGCACACAGGAGCGAATCGTTGTTCTCAACACACAAAGTGCATTGATCGGCCCTTTTCCAGCCATGCTGCACTTTCCTCAGTTCGGCATTCCGGCCTTGATATTTCAGAAGTCCTTATCTTCCGAAGCACGCCTACCAAAGACGGTGCGTGAAGTAGCAATTCTGACGGTTGGCGCAGCCTTCGGCGCACGCTACGAACTCTACGCTCACGAGATTACCGCAGAGGAAGTCGGACTCTCACGCTCCCAAATTGCGACACTTGCAGCTGGCGAACGTCCTTCCGAATTGAATGACGAGGAAGCCATCGCCCACGATGTTGCCCGCGTGCTGACTGCCGGTCACATCCTGCCTGCATCGACTTATGCGCGAGCGATCGAAGTACTCGGACATGACGGCATCGGCGAACTCGTGTTTCTCATTGGCGGCTACTGTCTCATTGCAATGCTGCTGAATGCTTTCGATGTGCCAGTGCCAGATGCCGATGTTTGAAGCCTCACGAAAGCCGTGTCTAGGGGCGATCGCTAATTAGGGTTTGCTGAAAAAGTAATAAAAAGCCAGATAAAGATTGATTAGTTATTCAAGTAAGGTGAAAGCATGAGTTTTTGTTGCTTCCTAGGGAGCAAAATGTAAATACACTATATTTCAAATATCCTAGCCCTCCAAGATTTTTTTTCTACTCGCCTATAGCCTCTTAATGTAGATATTTATCCACATTTAATAACTAAAGCGATCGCACCCCTCTAAATATCTAGATCCACTGCTCTGGATATACTTGATAATAGCGTTGCAACAACTCATAAAGCTGTGAATGCTTCTCCAACAATTGCTGCGGCTTTTCAAAGAAAGTCTCTGTAGCTACGGCAAAAAATTCAGCGGGATTAGTCGCGCCATAACTATCAATTACAGTTTTAATATCTTGTTGAATATCACTACAAAGTTGTTGATATTGTGCTGTCATTACTTGTGACCAAACAAGATAATCTGATTTTTTGGGTAAAATCGGTACACCTTCAGCTTTACCATCTTCTTGGTCTAATTGATGGGCAAATTCATGCAGCACAACATTATGTCCATCACGCCAGTTTTGGGTGTCTCTTTGTACCTGTTCCCAAGATAAAATTACTTGGTCTTTTACCCAAGATTCTCCTAGTCTGGCATCGCGTCTTTCTTCTACAACATAATCACTTACAGCCACAGTTTGATTGACAAAATAAGTGCTGGGATAAATCAAAATTGAGCGCAATTTCGGAAAGTATTCACCGCGTTCATTTAATAAAAGTAAACAAGCAACAGCCGCAATCGTAATTTTCATTTCTGCTGTGACTTGCAAGCCTTGACAGCCAATAAATTGTTTTTCTGCTAAAAAGACTTGAATATGTCCTTGCAATCGTCGGCGTTCTTCGGGAGTTAGGCGTAAGTAAATTGGGAGATTATTTTCAATAACGGCACTCCACAGTGGCGGAAAAGAACGCTTTTTAAGCCGATTTCGTCGCTGTTTGGTCAAAATGGAACTGATAAAAATTGCGGTGACAATCAATCCCAAGATTAGAAAAATAATAATTGCTGCACCCATTGATTTTGTATGATGCTGTGCCACTGATAGTTAGTATAGCGATCGCACCAATGAAAATATCGCCGACTTCTCAACAATTCGGGAATCTGAGTACACAACTGCCGTAAAATTAACATTTATCCGGCATCTGCTAACCTTTGACACCCATGTTTTGTGACTATCTGGTACAAATCCTGACCGCCCGTGTGTATGATGTTGCCCAAGAAAGCCCTTTGGAGTATGCCCCGAATCTTTCCAAAAGACTGAATAACAAACTGCTATTAAAGCGGGAAGACATGCAGTCGGTGTTTTCTTTCAAGCTGCGGGGTGCATATAACAAAATGGCAAACTTACCGCCAGATTTGTTAGCACAGGGTGTCATTGCGGCTTCGGCGGGAAATCATGCCCAAGGTGTGGCTTTAGCTGCTAGTCGTTTGGGAACAACTGCGATTATTGTAATGCCTGTCACTACACCCCAAGTAAAAGTAGATGCAGTTAAAGCTAGGGGTGGACAAGTTGTTTTACATGGCAATACTTACGATGATGCTTATGCTTATGCCCGACAATTAGAAGCCGAAAAAGGTTTGACCTTTATTCATCCTTTTGATGACCCTGATGTAATTGCTGGTCAGGGAACCATCGGTATGGAAATTTTACGACAATATCAGCAACCCATTCATGCCATTTTTGTGGCTATTGGTGGCGGTGGTTTGATTGCGGGAATTGGGGCGTATGTTAAACGGTTGCGTCCCGAAATTAAAATTATTGGTGTGGAACCTGTTGATGCGGATGCCATGAACCAATCTTTAAAAGCCGGAAAACGGGTGCGGCTGTCGCAAGTTGGTTTATTTGCGGATGGGGTAGCAGTGCGGGAAGTTGGGGAAGAAACCTTCCGTCTATGCCAAGAATATGTAGATGAAATTATTTTAGTGGGTACAGATGATACCTGTGCGGCAATTAAAGATGTCTTTGAAGATACCCGTTCTATTTTAGAACCTGCGGGGGCATTGGCGATCGCAGCTGCCAAAGCCTACGTCGAACGAGAACAAATTCAAGGACAAACTTTAGTTGCTGTGGCTTGCGGTGCAAATATGAATTTTGACCGTCTGCGGTTTGTCGCCGAACGCGCCGAGTTGGGTGAACGCCGCGAAGCGATATTTGCAGTCGCCATCCCTGAAGAACAAGGTAGTTTGCGGAAGTTTTGCGAATGTATCGGTCAACGCAACTTAACTGAGTTTAACTATCGCATCGCCGATGAAAAAGAAGCCCATATTTTTGTCGGTGTGCAGATTCAAAACCGCGCCGACAAAGCCAAAATGGTAGAAACCTTTGAAAATTGTGGGTTTAAAACCATCGATTTAACTGATGACGAACTGACAAAATTACATTTACGCCACATGGTGGGCGGACATTCACTCCTCGCCCACAATGAATTACTGTATCGGTTTGAATTTCCCGAACGTCCCGGTGCATTGATGAAGTTTGTTGGTTCTATGAGTCCCAACTGGAATATCAGTATGTTCCACTATCGCAACAATGGCGCAGACTATGGACGCATTGTTGTGGGGATGCAAGTACCGCCCCACGAAATGGAAGAATGGCAAGCCTTTCTCGATACCCTTGGTTATCAGTATTGGGATGAAAGCCAGAATTTGGCATATAAACTATTTTTGGGATAGTACTACAACGCAGAAGTAAAAAGGCAAAAGTAAAAAGTTAAAAAGCAAAAGTAAGAAGGAGATTTCCCTGTTATCTGTTTGTACCGATAAACGAAACTTTCGCTAAAATCAGGGTGTTTACTTATTTGTGGTTAAGTTGTGGCTACTGTATCTTG
Source organism: Nostoc piscinale CENA21 (assembly GCF_001298445.1). Taxonomy (NCBI): domain Bacteria; kingdom Bacillati; phylum Cyanobacteriota; class Cyanophyceae; order Nostocales; family Nostocaceae; genus Nostoc; species Nostoc piscinale. The sequence goes on from NZ_CP012036.1 coordinate 5,975,781, forward strand.
TCCTCGTTGCCATCAACTCGTTGAGAGTCAGGCTATTACCTGTCCTTATTGCCGAACAACACTCAAAGCTTTTGGTCATCCCGGTATTCCCTTGCATCGCGCTACCGGGAACGAATATCTGTGTGATACTTGCACCTACCACGCTGATGACACTTGCAACTTTCCCCAGCGTCCCTACGCCAAAGACTGTACCCTTTATCAAAATCTTGCCGAATACCAATTACAGCAAGAACAACAGCGTCAAGACAACAGTTTTGGCACAACTTTTCACAGTTGGATAAAACGCAATCAAACCTGGCTATTATTACTTGGTTTATTGTTGATTTGTTTGTTCATCGCTTTGTCAACATCTTAAGAGTTTGATGACATTAGTGTTCTAATATTAGCAATTTCGCAATTTCATCTGGTGAATGAACAATAAAATCTGCACCATGAGCCTGCAATTCTATCTCACTTCCATAGCCGTAAGTCACGCCAATCGTCGTTAAATTATTAACCTTGGCCCCAATGATATCGTGTTTGCGATCGCCAACCATAATCGTACTCTCAGGCAACAGATTTTCCTGAACTAAAATATAGTGAATTAAATCAGCTTTGATACTCCGTGTTCCATCAAATTCACTACCATAAACATTATCAAACAGAGGCGATAAACCAAAATATTCAATAATTTGCCTTGCATAAATATCAGGTTTAGAAGTCGCTATAAAAGTTTGATAACCAGCCACGCGAATTGCTTTTAGAGTTTCTATTATCTGCGGATACAGAGTATTTTCAAATAAACCAATTGTGGAAAATCGGCTACGATACAAAGTAATTGCTTGTGTAAGTATTGTTTCATCTGATGTCTGTAATAGCTGAGAAAAACTATCTTTAATTGGTGGGCCAATACACCAATTCAATTCATCAGCCTCCGGTGGTTGATAACCAAGTTCAGATAAAGCAAACTGAATACAACTAGTAATTCCTAACTTCGGGTCTGTCAGTGTTCCGTCTAAATCAAACAAGATAGCATTAGCAAGCATATTTTTTACTTATTGAGTATAAAGTAGTTAAAAGAACCGTCAGGATGCCTAACACGCTCAAAGGGTTCCTCAATTACAATCTGATTGTAGTGCTGAAGCCTCTATTTTGCTTGACTGACAGATCCATAAGCATAATTCTGATAATTGAGCTAGGGTGCGATCGCTTATTTTTTGCATTAATTTTTATGCACCTGTCGTTTTTTGTCAATCTAAAGTTATAATTCAATGTCAGAAATTCCTGAACTCGCCAAGTATTTCCGAAGATAAGCTATGGGTTTTTCCGAAGATAAGAGTCTATCCGAACTTAACAGAGTTGGTTCTTGTCAAAATTTAGTTGTCAAAAACCTGCATCTCAGTCTGGCGCTGACTTTGGCAAATTAGCCATTAATAGTGATTAACTTCTTGCTTAAGAGCCTAAACTGCGATTGCCTTCATAAAATTACGCTGTTAGACTAATCTTTATTTAGTAAAACAAGCATGAATTTTAAAAACTAAATTATGCAATTTATCTAATTCATATATATCCTGATTGAGTAATTTTTGCATAAATAATTACTAATCATGTAGTGGATTTATTTCGCTATTAACTTTTGGGAATAATTCAGAAGCCAAACTTCAGTATTCAAAATGCTGCTTTCTTGCATTTTTTGTGCTTTTAATCGGAAAAATACAACAACATAAAAGATGTATATCATGGCTAGTTCATTACAGTTTCACTGTATAATTAACAATCGTTGTGATGTACCATTAAAGGTTAAAGAAACTTATCACCGTTCAGGAAGATGGTATCCAGAAGAAGTGAGTCAACCAAAAGATGTACCAGCAAAACAAGTTATTAAAGCATTTGCTTCATCTGGTCGCATAGCTTCTTCATCAGGCACAGAAGGATATGTAATTTATCAACTTGGAAATGAACCAAATGCCTGGATAAAAATCTATTGGGATGTACCTTGGCTGACTAACTCAAACAACAAATTTAAAATAGAAACATCTCATGAAAACATCATAGTTCAGACCGATGGTTTTATAGGAACTGGTTCGGTAGAAAATATCCTCTTAAAAGTAATTGATTTAAGAGATTAAGCAAAGATAGTTAACTCAGATAATTCAATGTATATAGCATAGCCTATTTCTTGGCTTTGTTTTGGCTCTAACTCTTATAGAAATGGTATTTAAAATTACATCCGCCACAAAATTAAGAGAGATAAAATCTTATTATTTTTTTTAATACCCATAAACTAGTTGTGACCAATATCAAGACTAATTTCTAGCGTAGCAATAAATCATCAATCTATTATTGAGGGTTAAAAACTTAAATATGCAACTCCAAGAATTAACGACAAATAATATTAGTCCTCTGAAGAATTGGGATGTAATTAGTAGAGGCTACAATATTTTAGAAATTGATCCATTACATTTATTTGATAATTCAGGTTTGAGAATGGTATTCGATCTAGAAGCTACTATTCCCATCCTAGACGGTAATGGAATCAAGTCCTCTGAAGTTCTGCATATTTCCGAAAGTAGCGGTTCATTAGATACCACTACAGCAGTAATTTTTTCTGCTTATGATATTCAATCTTTCTTACATCAAAATGTTAACTTTAATATTAATGATTCCATAGGAAAATTATTTGCTTATAGCCGCAGTAGTACCTATGAACATATCACTCAAGAAGTAGAGTATAACGAAAAAGTTGTAATTTACACTAAAGTAACTATCAATAATTATAAACTTCATTTAGATAAAACTAAGGCTAAAAAATTAAATGGCTATTTCCAAAAACTAGTAGCAAATATTTATCATAAATCATCTTTGCTGCTGCAAGAGTTTGGCACACACTATGCCCATACAGTTTTTTATGGTGGACAAGCATATCATAAATTAATTTTTACAAAAGAAGACTACATCTCAATGGTAAGCAATCATATCAATGTTAAAACTGAATCCCAATCTACTTTTGAGATTTTAAAATTTGACAATTCGATTGCAATCGCCTCAACTTTAGATCAAGATTTTCGTGATAAAATTGAAAATCAATATAAGCAAATAAATTATAGCAGTGAGACGCAATTTCAAAACTTTCATGACTGGGCTAAATCTGTTAAAACTAATCCCACACCCATAAAAGTGGAATTATTTCCTCTCTATAATTTATTAACAAAAGAATATTTTCCTGAAGATGAAAATATTGAACAAAAACAAATATATCTCAAAAATGAAATAGATAAATACATCATAAATAATGGTCATAATCCATCACAATCAGTAATCCGATATGGTGATGAAATTGAAATGAGTATTGCAGCTAAAGGTCAGCCTCGCTATCTCTGCTATTCAGATAAAGTTAAATATACTAAGACTGAATCTGAATTGCAATATCTCGGTGATCATCACTTACAACAATACAGATGGAAGATTTTTTCAACTAATCAAGAAGATTTTAATCAACCTGTAAGAAACAATGATTTAGTTATCCTGCAAAGTCAAGCCTCAACCCTTTATCTAGATGCTAAATCAGGAAAAGATGAAACCTACTTTCCGGGTGAGGGTTTAACTTCTGCTAATCAAAATAATCCTCAATTAGTTAGTGCCAAATGGAAAATTGAGCAGCTTAATTTAGCTGAACGGCGGGAACTAGTAGATGGAGACTATTTGAGACTACAAACTCAATGGAAAAATGATGACGGTGAATATGGTTATTTAAAAGGAGAAACTAGCCTCACTACTCCTGAAGAACAAAAAGAAAGAGTGTTTTCTTTTGGCAAAGGTCGTCATCAAAGTGGCTGTTACTGGAAAATCAATAAAGTTGGGTACTATAATAAATCTACAGCAGCAACACACAATAATAACAAAAATCAAAGAATTACTAAATCATTACAATTATACTGCACAATTAATAATCGTTGTGATTTAATATTAAAGGTTAAAGAATATCATTATGCGGAACAGTGTTGCCCAAATCATGAGTCTAGCCCACCAAAAGATGTGCCAGCGAAGCAAGTAATTCAAGTATTGGCTATGTCAGGTACAGAAGGCTATGTGATTTACCAACTGGGAGATGATCCAAATGCTTGGATAAAGATTTTTTGGGATCGAATCAGTGGATTTCAAATAAAAACATTCCATGAGGATATTGTTGTTCAGTGCGATGGGTTTATTGGTTCAGCTTTGGTAGAAAACGTACTTCTGAAAATAGCTGATGTTAGATAGGTAAAAATTGAGTAATTTAAGTGATCAACAGTTAGATTTTTTTGTATATTTACACACCATTTGCTCTATCCAATCAGCATTAAAAACAAATTGATAAATCCGGTTATGAATTCGGAGATTTCCTTGCTGCTTGACTACTAAACCTGATAAAAGCAGTTCTCTTTCTTCCAGGTTATCAACAGCAACAATTTTTCCTTGATGCCAAATTTCTCGATATAACGTTAATCGGGCAAGAGTTTGTGATTCAATATTAAGCAGGCGATCGCGGATAGTTTTTAAATGCTCAGGTTCGTCTTGAGCCTCCCAATTCTCAATCACTTGTGTTTGGACTAAGTTTTCTATCCAACTAGCTTCACTACCTTGAGGAATACTGATTGAGGAATTACGAATGAGTTTACAGAGTTTTTGGGTGAGAAAAGGTTGTCCACCCGTCCAAGCTAATACTTCTTTCAGAACATTCTGAGCATTACCCACTCGTTCTGTTAATCCTTGTAGTAAAGGTTGAGCTTCATGCAATTGAAAACCATTCAATTGAATAGCTTGGCCAATGTTAAAAGGAGTGCGTTTCTTATCGAGAATTAATTGCGAAGGATGTGCTACTCCTAACAACACAAAAGTGAGCCGTTGATATTTTGGCAGATCAGCTCGTTTATTATAAAAACTTCGCAGTAGGATAAAGAAGTCATCAATTGCAAAATTCAAGTTGAGCAGACTATCAATTTCATCGATAAAAATCACTATGTTTTGCTGAATATTTTCTAATACTATTTCATCGATAAACTTACTCAAATGTTGCACTGGTGATAATAATTCATGTTCCCGCCACCAAGTGCGAATATTCACCTGAGCTAAAATATTTAAACTGCTGGCTAACATATAGATAAAACCCGCATACCACTGCTCCAAAGTTAGCTGCTGATTTCCAATTTCGGAAATATCCATAGCTGCACAAGCAAAATTCTCTGCTTGTAGTCTTTTCATAATTTGTACTCGCAAGCTCGACTTACCCATCTGTCGAGCATTGAAAATGTAACAAAACTCTCCTTGTTTCAAAGCTTTGTAAAGATGTCTATCGGCTTGGCGGACAACATAAGTCGGCGCATCTATGGGTAAACTTCCACCTACTTGATATTCATAAGCGAGAGTTTGTTCTGTACTTCTTAGTAAAGCATTTTCAATCACTAATTCAGCTTGGGTAGCTTTGAGAATCTCTAAAGTTTGACTTAACTCCTTAGTGCGCTCCTGCACTTTAGCTTCTAAGTTGCGGTTAGACTCTGCTAATTGCTCTGTGGCTTGTTGCAAAGCTGTATTTTTTTGAGCCAGTTCTTGCGTGAATTTAGCTCGCTCGGCTTCTGCCTGCTGGCGTTGTGTGATATCTTGAAAAGCTGCGATCGCATAAATAATTTCACCTTTATTATCAAAAATCGGTGTTGCTAACACCTCCAAAGGAATCACCTTATTCACCAGCTCCATTTTCAGATCATCAATCACAATACTTTCACCATGCAAAGCTCTCATAATTGGCTGCTTCTCCATCGGATAATGTTTGGCTGTACCTTGGAGATAAACTTGAAATATCTCACTTAATTCCGTATTTGGAGATTGATCAACATTCCCCTTAGCTAAAATTTTCCGTGCAGTTTGATTTGCATAATCAGCTTCTCCTTGGGGATCAACCACAAATATACCCACTGGAACAGCTTCCAGAATCTGTGTTAACTTTTTCTCACTCTCCCGCAATGCTTCTTCTGCTTGTTGACGCTCTTGAATTTCTTGCTTGAGATTGTGATAAAGTTGAGCATTTTGAATCGAAATTGCCGCTTGAGAAGATAAAATTTTCAATACTTCTAATCTTTCAGTGGTGAAAGCACCAACAGCCAAATTATTTTCCAAATACAATAAACCAAAAAGCTCACCTTGATGAATAATCGGTGTGCATAACACAGATTTAGGTTGGTTTTGTAGTACATAAGTATCTGTAGTAAATATTCCTTCATGAACTGCATCAGTTAAAATCACATCCTCTCTAGTTCTCACTACATAATTAATTAAAGAATGAGGTAACTGTTGACTAGTTTCTGCCAGGAAAGATTCATACACTACTACCTTGGAATTATCTACAACACCCTTAGCTTGAATCACTAGCTGTTCTTGCTGTTTTAAAATTAAAAAACCAGTTTGAGCGCCAGCATTCTCAATTACAATATTCATTAACTTTTCTAGTAAATTATTTAAAATAATTTCACTAGCAAGTGTTTGAGAAGCTTTAATAATTGTTGTAACATCTAATAATTGTGAACTACTACTAGTAGTAGAAGAATTAGAAATCTGATTTTTAGCTAATGTTGATTCTTTTTGGGAAACAAGGATTATCTGTGAATATTTTGCTTCTAAATCTTTAACCTTAGCAATTGCACCCCAGCAGATATAACTATAGTGGGCTTTAGTCATATAAGTCCGGGCAATTTCTTGTCTTCCCAACGCTAAATAAAACTTGGCTGCCAATTCATAAGCGAGTGCTTCATCTTGAAGATATCCATTATCTTTAGCCCCAGCAATAGCTAAATCATAAAGTTCCATTGCTGACAATGTTTTTTCCAAAACTCTAGCTTTTTCTGCCTCTACTAATTGATATTTATGTAGATGATTCATCGGGGCATTTTCTGCCCAATATTTCATTATTTCCTGATTTTTCTCTACTTGTTTAATGTATTTTTCTCGCTCATACTTTTTCTGCTCTTTAGCTAATAAGGCTAAAGAATAAAACCAGTTATTATATCTAAATAACACACTTGTTTGCATGAATAGACTATATTGCAATGTCAATTCTACAAACTGCAAACAATCGTCATATTTTTCAAATAAATAACAAAGCAATACTTTATAAGCATAAATATCAAATAGTGGTAAAGTATTTTTAGTAGATTTTACATAATTAATAAATTCTTCCTCGTCTAAAATATCACCAGTTAATTGAGTTTTCGCTACGGATGAATTGCGTAAATTTTCTACCAACTGAGCGCAGGTTTTAATAAGTCTTAGTTGATGATTTTGTTCAAATTTGCTAACAAACTCTATATATTCAGTTTGAGTTTGGGCAACAGTATCTAAATGTTGAGCGGCAAAAAAGATATGAGCGCAATAAAAGTTAGCTGCATGGCAAGCATATTCAATATCTCCAACTTCTAAACCACTTTCAATTGCTTCATAAATAGGATTTACTGTTGCTTGAATATGCTCTTTATGATGAGTCAGACTAATGGCAACTGTTAACAGAGATTGAGATTTATATTTTTTAGCGTTTAATTGATCTAATAGTTGCAGAGCTAACTTGCCCATCTGATAGCCTAAATTAATATCTGGTACTGACCAAGCCATCAACTGACCATAAGCAGCATAAGCAAATATACATGGAGGTGAATTACCGTATTGTCTCGAAAGCTCAATCATTGTGTGCAGAATGGGAATTGTGATGCTGCTTTCGGCAAAACAAGCAGGAGGCCAAAGCAACATTAAAATTTCCATTGCTGCTAATTTATATTGATCAGTCATCAGTGACAGACGCGATAACTGCTCAATATCAATTGCTGGCGGTGATTTTACTAAAGTAACACCCAGCATTTCTAAAAGTTGTTGACCAATATCTAAAACAATATCGACTTGATTTTTAGCTAAATAAATTTTAATTTTTAGTTGATGAAATTTGACTGCATCAAGCAGATGACTAATTTTTTTGATGGCTAGATTGCATAAAAATAAGGCTTGGTCTAAATTAATATTGATGTATTCTGCCTCTGCTGTTTCTAGATATAAACTTAAAGTTAAAGTATATTTACTTATCCAACTATCAGCATTTAGCAGTTGTAAACCGATATTTAAGTATTTCACAGCCGCGTCGTAAGCTGTAGCAGATTTAGCTTTTTGTCCAGCCAGGAGATTTAGTTGCGCTAGTTCATATTTTTCGATTTGTGTTTGTAGTAAATCAATCCCAAAATTCAATTGATTGACTAGAGCAAATATATTATCTTTTTGGGTTTCTGGTGAAGTATTCTTGAGGAGTAGTTGTCCGATTCTTAAATGAGTTGTTTTTCTTCGGGTTTCAGGAATTAGAGAATAAGCAGCTTGTTGTACTCGGTCATGTAAGAATTTATAATTAATTTTGACATTACTAACTTTGAAGATATTTGATTCTTTTTCTTCAAAGACCAATGGAATTTTATAATTGGAAGATAAAGGCAGAATCAAACCTGCCTGCAAAGCACTCCATAAATGATTAGCTGTGATCACCTCTGAATTGTCATTGACAGCTGCTAAAACTTCTAAATTAAATTGATTACCAATACAAGCTGCTAACTGCAAAAGTTTCTGTGTTTCTAATGGTAATTTACGAATATTTCTGGCAATTAATTCGACAATATTGTAGTCAGTAATCCCAACAGCCTGAATTTGCTGAATGTCCCAGTGCCAACTATCTGTGGCTACATGATATACTAAGAGATTTTCGCTATATAAACTCTTGAGTAATTGAGTTAAGAAAAAAGGATTACCTTGAGTTTTATTAAAAAATTAACTCCGCTAATAACGCAACTTTGTTAGTTATGCTCCCTTGATTTAATGTATCTTCTATGAGTTGTTGGACATGAGTAAATAATAGAGGCTCTACAGTGATGGTATGCACCACAGTGTTTGTCTGACGGATTTTTTGTAGCGTTTGGATTAATCTATGAGTCGGGCTAACTTCGTTATTGCGGTATGCACCGATTAAAAATAAATATCGGCTACTGTCATCTGTAATCAACAGTTTAATTAATTTTAATGATGCTGAATCTACCCATTGTAAATCATCTAAAAAAATGACTAATGGATGTTCTGGTTGACAAAAAACATTGACAAATTGTTGAAAAACGCGGTTAAATCGATTTTCGGTTTCAGTTGTACCCAGTTTAGGAACATCTGGCTGTGAACCAACAATTAATTCTACTTCCGGAATCACATCAATCAGCACTTTACCATTAGCACCGAAAGCACCTAATAATTTCTGTTTCCAAATGGCTATTTGCTGTTCATTTTCTGTTAATAGTTGACGAACTAATTCTTGAAAAGCTTGAATGAAAGCTGCATAAGGAATATCTTGTTTAAACTGATCAAATTTACCTGCAATAAAATATCCTCTGGCTGCGACAATAGGTTTGTGAACTTCATTGACAATTGATGTTTTACCAATACCTGAATAACCAGAAACTAGCATCATTTCTGTTGCGCCTTGGCTAACTCGCCAGAAAGCATCCATCAAGGTGCTAACTTCTGTTTCTCTACCGTAAAGCTTTTGCGGAATTAACAACTGATTACCGCGATCGCGCTGACCAGGAGTAAAATCTTTAATGTCTCCACTTGTTTGCAACTGTCTGAGACAAGTTTCTAAATCAAATTTTAACCCCTCTGGACTTTGATATCTATCCTCAGCATTTTTCGCTAACAGTTTCATCACAATATCCGAAACAGCTTGAGGAATTTGCTGGTATTCCTTGGGTGGTATAGGTTGTTTCGCTATGTGACAGTGAACTAACTCTAGTGGATCATGATTTGTAAATGGTAATGTTCCTGTCAGCATTTCATATAAAGTCACACCCAAAGAATAAAAATCACTACGATAATCAATCGCGCGATTCATCCTTCCTGTTTGTTCTGGTGCTATGTAGGCTAAAGTACCTTCTAATAAGTTAGGGTTGCTGATAGTTGGTTTTTCTAAAAAAAAGTCGGGAAGATAATCCAAAATCAGTCAATTTTACCTGTTGTGTTTCTACATTGATGATAATATTACTGGGCTTAATATCTTTATGAATAATTGCTGCTTGCTCTAAATCGATTAATGTTTCTGCCAGAGCAATTGCTATTTTTAAACACTCTGTAATTGTTAATTGCCTAGATACCAGAATTTGACTTAAAGCTTGACCACTAAAATCTTCTAAAATCAGGGCAAAAGCATTGCGGTATTTTTCTAATTTATAAGCTTTGACAACGCGCTCACTCACAAAGTCTTTGAGAACTTTATATTCGTGGCGTAAACGAGTAATTTCTTCTAATGTAGGATATTCAGACTTGAGGAGTTTAATAATTACTGGCTGTTGTTGCCGTTTTTTCCTACCTCGAAAAACAACTGTACCTGTACCTTCATGAATTTTTTTCTAAAATGTCATATCCTGCTATCTGAATCATGATTTTAAGCAGTTTGATTGTTTTGGTTAAAATAGAGACATACTACAAGCATATATCTACAAGATTTATAGCAAGACGGTTCGATAAAAATATTTAACCGCAAATATACGCCGATAAATAAAGGATTTAATTGATTGATTTAGCATCTAGTACCGACGAATGGAATTCGCAGCTATAAAAACAAAGTCCGCGTAGGCGGACTAACATAAAATCAAGGGTTTTGGAGCCAAATATGAGGTATTGGTATTAGTCAGAATTCAGAATTCTGACTAAAGATTATTTACCTAAATATGCTTCTAAAACTTGGGGGTTAGATTGAATTTCGTTGGGAGTTCCATCAGCTAAATTCTGCCCTTCAGCCAATACCCAAACACGATCGCACAAGGACATAATTACATCCATGTTGTGTTCAATAATCAAAAACGTCAGACCTTCTTGGCGGTTCCAGTTGACAATGCGATCGCATATATCATCAATTAACCTCGGATTCACCCCAGCTGCTGGTTCATCCAACAAAATTAACTTGGGATTCGTCATCAACGCCCTACCCATTTCTAATAGCTTGCGTTGTCCACCAGACAAACCTCCGGCGTAGTCTTGGGCTTTATGCGCCAACCCCACAGACTCTAACAAAAACATTGCCCTTTCTTGTAATTCCTTTTCTTCTTTAGCAACTATGTGGGGTTGGAGTTGCACTTGCCAAAAACTTTCACCTGTTTGCTTCTGCGCCGCCAATAGCATATTTTCTAACACCGACAGCCGCGAGAGAGTCCGCGCTACTTGGAAAGTCCGCACTAGTCCTTGCTGGGCGATTTGATATGGTTGCAACTGCTGAATTTGTTCGCCATCAAAAATGACTCTTCCTTTATCGGGGCGAATGAAGTTGGAGAGTAAGTTAAACAAAGTGGTTTTACCCGCACCATTGGGGCCAATCAACCCAGTAATGCTACCTTTGAGAACTTCAATTTGTGCCTCATTGACTGCTTTGATACCGCCAAAGCTTTTGCAAAGTCCAGAGGCTGCTAATAAGGGAAGTGGCGGTGATTGGTTATTTACCAAGGGTGAGTTCCTCCTTTTTCCCTAAAATACCTTGAGGTCGCCAAATCATTAGCACCATTAAAATTAAACCAATGACCATAATCCGAAATGCACCCAACCGCGCTTCATCTAAGGGAATGATTCTGGGCAGAACTTCTCTGGTAATGGCATCGTAAGCAAAGTAAATGACTGCACCTAAAATTGTGCCGATGTTATTGCCAGAACCGCCTAAAATCACCATAATCCAAGCGTCGAATGTGAGCTGTGGCTGGAAATTATCAGGATAAATGGCGCTTAACTGCCAAGCAAAGAACGCACCCGCCACACCTGCGATCGCACCGCCTAACATCAAAGATTGAATTTTATACCAAAAACGTTTTTACCCAAAGCCTTTGGTACTTCTTCATCTTCACGGATTGCTTTTAAGACTCGACCCCAAGGCGATCGCACTAAGATTTCTAACCGCCAAAAAACAAACGCCAACACCAACAACGACAACAACATAAAACCAGCTTTGGGGTTGTAGTTATACAAACTAATCACACCAGAAATATAAATTGCAGCTGTTAACAAACCCAAAACAATACCCACACCTAAACGCGATACTAATTCTTGCTTGCTGCTGGTTTTTTTAGCAGTATCAACCGCTAACAATCTTTGGGCGGTGCGAATCCATCGCCACAATATAAAAAAAGTTACAGCCGCCAATAAAGTCAGCAACCCAATCATGAACAAGCGAACTACTAAATTAGGTGCTGTCGAGAATGGGATAACATAACTCTGCACCCCAAACGCCCCAGATACCCAAGTATCACCCACAGGTAACTCTTGGTTATTCACCACCAAGCGAATCAGTTCCCCTGTACCAATAGTGACAATCGCCAGATAATCTTCGCGCAGGCGCAGAGTCGCAAAACCAATAATCAAACCCAACAATGCCGCTATGATCGCGCCAATCACAGCCGATATGACTAAAGGAACGCCTTTTAAACTTAATAATACTGTTGTGTAAGCTCCCAAAGTCATAAAAGCAATATGACCAAAGTTAATTAACCCCGTAAAGCCCCACTGTAAATTCAGCCCCAGACCAAACAGGGCAAAAATTGCCGTCGAAATCGCCAAAAAAATTAAATAATCAACCATCTTTAATTAATACTCATCAGTCAATAGTTATTTTCTCTTCCCTTATCTCCCTTGTCCCCTTGTCTCCCTTGTCCCCTCACACCCTTACACCCTGTCATGCACAAGATACTACCTCTTCCCGTTCACCATTGCCAATTTTTGGGAACAATAGCCTTGACTTTTGGAACATAGCTTATTGATATATGAACTTGCTGCGTATAAGAATCCACCATTTAATCGAGCAATTGGGTGACGAAGAACTCCAAAGCGTCTGGGAGAGTGTTCACGCCTTACATTGTGACTTTTATATGCTCAAAGCCATACAAAAAGTCAAGCGATCGCAGCAACCTTGGGATATCTTGACTCAGGAAGAAGCGATACAAATTTTAATGTTTTACTGATGAAATGATGAAAAAGGGATTAGAGGCTAGAGGCTAGGGACTAGTTTATCGCTCAGGACTACGCACAACGATTGTCAGTTGAGATGGGTGTAGGAGCAAAATAAAGTTGTGGTATCAATATTCTTTCTTTTTACTTTTGCCTTTTGCCTTGTTGTACTAGCCTCCAGCCCCTAACCCCTAACCCCCAATAGAGGTGATGCCTAGTGAGTGTGGAAATGCGCTATGCCAGGTCTTTTTTAATGGATCTGAAGAGTTTGGAACCTGCTGCTTATCAGCGAGTGTATGATTTTGTGTTTTTTGAATTTGGAGAAAAGTGGCAGTTACATGGTCTTCCTGAACTGCGACAGCTAGACCATGAAGGCATTTTTCACCGTTTTACCTTGGATGATTATTTAATTGGGATTGAGATTAGAGGAGAAATTGTCAAGTTTCTGCGAGTCATACCTATGCCAGATGTTTAGAAGAGAGCATTAGCTCAACACTTAAAACTGTATAAGGCTAGGCAGGGATGCACCTGAGCTTACATTAAACTTGTCATGGAAAAACAACTTACTTGAGATTTCCCTATGGATGCAATAGCACTTTGGCAAAGATACCAAGATTGGTTATATTTCCACGAGGGATTGGGACTATACGTAGATGTAAGCCGGATGCGTTTTGATGATGCTTTCGTGGAGTCATTGCGTCCGAAATTTGACAAAGCATTTGCTAATATGGCGGAATTGGAAAAGGGTGCGATCGCCAATCCCGACGAAAACCGCATGGTTGGACATTACTGGCTGCGAAACCCTGATTTAGCACCCACGCCAGAACTCACCCAAGAAATTGTCCAAACACTCGAACAAATTGAAGCCTTCGCCGAAAAAATCCAAACCGGCGCAATTCATCCGCCGAAAGCTAATCGCTTCACTGATATCATCTCCATTGGTATTGGTGGTTCTGCACTCGGCCCCGAATTTGTCGCAGAAGCCCTCACCGCCGATTTTCCTCCCCTCAAAATTCACTTTATTGACAATACCGATCCCGATGGTATTGACCGCATTCTTAACCAATTACGCAATAACCTTGCCAGCACCTTAGTTTTGGTCATCTCCAAATCAGGCGGTACACCAGAACCCCGCAACGGCATGATTGAAGTTAAAAAAGCCTACGCTGGCCACAATCTCGATTTTGCTCAATATGCTGTAGCCATTACCAGTCCTGGCAGTAACTTAGATAAAGTTGCCCAGTCAGAAGGTTGGTTAGCCACATTCCCCATGTACGATTGGGTGGGAGGTCGTACCTCCGAAATGTCTACAGTGGGTTTAGTACCAGCAGCACTGCAAGGCATTGATATACGTGCCATACTCGATGGTGCTAAAGAAATGGATGATGCCACCCGCGTTGCTGATATCAAAAAGAATCCAGCAGCTTTGTTGGCATTATCTTGGTACTACGCTGGCAATGGTAAAGGCGAAAAAGACATGGTTGTTCTGCCTTACAAAGACAGCTTGGCACTGTTCAGCCGCTATTTACAGCAGCTAGTCATGGAATCTTTGGGTAAAGAAAAAGACTTAGACGGTAATATTGTCCATCAAGGTATTGCCGTTTACGGTAACAAAGGTTCCACAGACCAACACGCTTACGTCCAACAATTGCGTGATGGTGTACCAAACTTCTTTGCTACTTTGATTGAAGTTTTGGAAGACCGTCAAGGTCAATCCCCAGAAATAGATCCTGGCGTGACATCTGGCGATTATCTCTCCGGTTTCCTCCAAGGAACACGGGAAGCCCTTTATGAAAATCAGCGCGATTCAATTACTATAACGATTCCTCAAGTTAATGCCCGCACAGTCGGCGCTTTAATTGCCTTGTATGACCGTGCCGTTGGTTTTTATGGCAACTTAGTAAACATTAACGCTTATCACCAACCAGGAGTAGAAGCAGGTAAAAAAGCCGCCGCTGCTATTCTGGATTTGCAAACTAAAGTAGTTACTGTTTTGCAAAGTGAAAAAACACCCCTTTCCTTGTCAGAAATTGCCGAGAAAGTGGGTGCTACAGAAGAAATAGAAGCAATTTACAAAATTCTGCGTCACTTACACGCCAATCAACGGGGTGTAGTGTTGCAAGGTGATTTTGCTCAACCAAATAGCTTGAAAGCTTCTGTTAGCTAATTTGTTCTAGAATTTCTAGCTCAACTACAATCAAGCATCCTGATCTGAAGTCACACTTTCAACAATCAGGGTGCTTAATTGTACAGCAAATTGCTAAGTATTAAGTTCTGAGTGCTGAGTTAAAGACTTTATTACCCCTACCTCCTGCCTTCTGCCTCCTGCCTTCTGCCTCCTACCTTCACACCATACTCATCAACCTTTGAGTAAAGTAGCTCTTAGGTAAAAAGCAGCGATCCAGGAAAAATGGATTGCGGATATTTTCACTGACAAGATTATCAGATTTATGCAAATGACAGAATGGTGGCACAATTCCCCAATCTTCTGCTAACCAAATCCAGTATCCTATTTCGATTCTGCCGTAATTTGAGGCTGTGAGAATTTCTCCCACACTATTATTGAGAGATACGAATTCTGGCGAACATTTAACTTCAGTTAATAGCCATGCCAATTCTTCAACAGAAAAATGAAACCGATGTTCGGCTGCTATTTTAATAAACTGTTGTGGATTTTTAGCAGCTAGTAATTGTTCTTTTAAAGATGGGATTTTCTGTGCAGTATCCAATAAATCCCAAATTTGTTTTCTAGTGATCACAAACCACGCCAGTGCTTCTTGAGTCAATTTGTAACCATTTTCCTTAGCTAAGAGCAAAAATGCTTCAATGCTATCGATTTTTTCTAGTTGAGTGGTTAGGAAAAAATTCTGCTCTGCTAGTGATAAAAAATCAATAATTTTCTGCCATGTAAAATGGTCAAACTTTGGCAGTAATTTGACTTTCTCCTTCCAATAGGAATACTTATCCTCACTCAAGAATAAATTCCAGAGTTGATAATACATAATGTTATTGGTTTTAGTTTTAATAACTGTTAGGGATAATTACCAGTGTAATAAGTATAAGTTGAGTTTATCGACAGTATTAACCAAACTAATTTATGTAAATGAAGTTACACAGTAGCTAAGTATAAAATTTTTGTAAGTTTTAGAACAAGTTAGCTTTGTATTTACGGTTGCTGTAATCTTCTGAGGCTAGGCGATCGCTCTTGATCAGTGAATATTGTAAAGCAAAGTAATTTTTTAGCTAATTATTGAAATTTTCATACGCAAAACTTAGTAATCATCTCAACATAAATTTGTATATTTATATACAAACGAAACTGCAACGTATGAACTGTTCTACATCAGCAGATACACAAAACAGGTTTGATTGAGTTAACAACATATTTCTAGAGAATGAATGCAGATTCTCTCAAAGGCAGGAGTAAATACTGCAATTATTACTGCATTATTTTAATCATGAAAATTACAAATATTTGCCAATAACACAGCATTTATAAAATACAAGGTGATCACAAAATAAATGAACACCATATATCAAAAACCTAAAAAAGCTCCCTTACCTGTGGCTGTATTTCTTTCAGCTTTGCTATCAGTTCCTTTGTTAAGTAGCTGTGGTGATGGCTCCCGCACAGCATCACCTCCACCGCCTGTAGATGACACAGTTGGTAGAAACGTAAATTATCCCTCTGCTACCAACCAACCCCAAGCTAAAAGAGGCTTATCTACTGGACAAAAAGTAGCAATTTTAGCAGGTGCTGCTGCTCTTTATTACCTCTATCAACAGCGCAAAAATGCCCAAGGAGCAGGGCCAAATGGTAAATATTACCTATCTAAAAATGGGCGTGTTTACTACCGCGATAACCAAGGTCGCGCTCACTGGGTAACACCGCCACAAGAAGGAATTCGCGTCCCAGAGTCGGAAGCGCAGCAGTATCGAGATTTTCAAGGCTATAACGGGCGCTCTACAGGTCGTAATTTAAGAGATATTGCTCCCCAGGAAGCGCCAGCTTACTAGATTTAACCAAAAAACTTCAGGAGAATAATTATGGTAGACGGCTTTTTTCAAAGAGCGAAAGAGTTTTTCGCAGGCTCAAATAATAACGAAGTTGAACAAGATTTAGACCGAGAGGTACGTCCAGCCAGCGAAGACCCTTATGGCGACCCCGCAGATCAAGACTATGGCAATTTTACCCCAGCCAGCCAAGACCCTTACGGCGACCCTGCTGAACAGTATTACGGCAATGTCACCCCCGCCAGCCAAGACCCTTATGGCGACCCTGCTGATGAATACAGCAATTACAGCCCAGCGAGTGAAGATCCATACGGCGATCCGGCTGATGAATATGGACGTTAGTAATCATTAATGTCGTGACGATAGATTAAACTGGTGTTGATTTTAGGCGGTGGGATTGATTATCACTGCCTATTTTTTTTACCGCAGAGACGCAGAGAGCGCAGAGTTATTTTTGATAGGGGGGATTAAGAAGAAAGAGCGATCGCCCTTACTTTTTTATAATAGGAAATGAATACATCATCCTATTAATATGGCTGAATCAACCGCAAACTAAAGTTTTATCAACGTAGACAATAATCTTTAGTACATATATACTAAAAACCGAACACTAGATTAGCTACACTGTTATACATAAAATTCAACTACAGTGTTTAGCTAGGGGCTTGAGCGTATAATGGCGGATTTCAAGAAATTACGTGAATCCAAAACTCAACCGACTGTTATAGATCCAATAGCAATTTTCCGACGCTTGCCACCTATTCCTGGTTTCAAAGATATCTATACTAGCCAAGCAGAAGTATTAAGTGATTGGTTCAATCGTAGAAATGAACGTGATCTAGTAATTAAGTTGCACACAGGTGGTGGCAAAACCTTAGTTGCCTTACTTATTGCTCAGTCAATCTTAAATGAACATCGTGAACCAGTAATCTACTTATCTCCAACAGATCAACTGGTGGAACAGACTTTGGCAAAGGCGAAAGAGTACAACATTCCAGCAGTTGGCTACGGCAAAAATTTTGCTGAAGAGTTCCTTTCTGGTAAAAGTGTTCTAATTTGTACGTATCAAGCATTATTCAATGGTATTAGCCGATTTGGAGTTCGTGGCATAAAACCAGCACTTTCAGTGGCAGCAATCATACTTGATGATGCCCACGTTGCTTTTTCAACGATGCGCGATATTTTTACTCTACGTCTTGAAAGAATTAATAATCAAGAAGATTACGCTTCTCTTACAAATATATTCCGCAGTGATTTTGAGAAATTAGGAAAATTAGGCACATTTGATGATATTGTTAGCGGTAAACCAGCTAGTGGCATTTTAGAAGTTCCCTATTGGAGTTGGAAAGCTAGATCAGAACAAGCAAGAGAATTGCTACGTTATAAGGCAGATGATTACAAATTTGTGTGGCCATTTCTTCGTGATAATTTTAATTATTGTCACTGCCTCATTAACCAAAATACTTTCGTCATTACACCAATCTTTCCTTTTGTTGATATAATTCCAACTTTTGCAGATTGCCCGCGACGCATTTTTATGTCAGCAACTATCAGTGATGATAGTGCCATTGTAAGAACATTTGATGCAAATCCTGATTCTATATCTAAGCCAATTACATCTCACTCCTTAGCTGGTGTAAGTGAGCGAATGATTCTTGCTCCAGAACTTATGTCTTTCTCTGAAAAGGATGTCTCGAATATTCTCCAAGAACTAGTTAAAGAAATACCTAAAAACAAGATGGGAACAGTAATTCTCGTTCCATCTAAAGTAGCTGCACAACAGTGGCAGAATATTGCCATCCATTCAGATACACCTGAGAAAGTAGCTATTGATGTTAAAAAACTTCAAGAAGGTACATCTTATGGGCCTTTCGTTTTTGCTAATCGTTATGACGGAATTGATCTCCCAGGTTCAGCATGTAGGTTATTAGTTTTATCAGGATTACCTCGTGGAAGTAGTGAGTACGATCAATATCGGGCTAATACGTTCGCTGGAGGTTCTGAACTAACTAGCACATTAGCACAACGTATTGAACAAGGTATGGGAAGAGGTGCGCGAGGTTCTGGTGACTACTGTGTTGTAATACTTACTGGTCAAGAGCTAACTGCTTGGGTTGGTCGTTCAGCTAGTCTCAAATTTTTAACTAGAAGTACTCGCGCACAGCTAGAGATGGGAGTAGAAATAAGTAAAAATGCTACTAACAAAGAGTACTTGTATGAAACTATTATGCAATGTCTGAATCGAGAAAAAGATTGGATTGAGTATCATGCAGAAACATTAGCCGAGCTTACCGAATCAGAAGAAGAAGATAAAAATTCTTTGACTCAGGCTGCTGTGGAACGCAAGGTATTTAAACTGATACGTGATGGGTATTTTGAAAAGGCTATCCATAAACTAGAAAAGTATTGGCAGGATTCAGCAGAACTTGACATCAAAAATAGAGGCTGGTTGAAACAACAAGCAGCTCGTGCAGCTTACTACTGGGAAAAAACTGATCTGTCTCAGCAACTTCAACAGCAAGCATATGCAGATAACTACAATCTGTTACGCCCTCAAGTTATTCCACCGTATGTGGCATTAACTAATCCAGGTAGACAAGCAGAAGCAATTGTAGATCAGATATCAAATTACAAACTTCATAGACGAGGTTATATGTTATGGTTTCGACAAACTATCTCAGATTTAGTTCCAGAAGCTCCTGCTAATAGATTTGAGGAAGCTCTAGAATACTTAGGTTTGATGCTAGGATTTCGTGCAGAAAGACCAGAAAAAATATATGCTAAAGGGCCAGACGTTTTGTGGTTACTTGATGATAAGCTAGGTTTAGTTATTGAAGCTAAAAGTAGAAAATACGAAAATAATCCTTTAAATAAAGATAACTATGGTCAACTATTGACTTCCGTAGAGTGGTTCAAAAAAGAGTATCCCACTTATTCATGTATACCTGTTTCCGTTCATCCTAATATTAATACAACAAAAGCTATTGTCGTTAATGATTCCAAAGCTTTAACCTTAAATAAATTAAATCAACTCATTACTGATATCGGTCTTCTTATTAAAGAACTTTGTGAATCAAAAGTTTCTGAGGAACAACTTGTTATTAGATGTGAACAATTTTTAGCTCAATCTAAGCTTAAACCAGAGTTACTGGTAGAAGAATATCTGATACCTTTTTCAGTAGCAGAGACTTGAAAAATTCGTAGTAAAGCTAATCTTTTATAGAATTAGCTTTACTACGAATTTTATGTCCACATTTTTAACTTTACACTGAAAATTTAATTCACTAATCTATCTGCGACAACTTCTTGTGATCGCAATATTATTTATCTTATTGCTGAGATAAAATTGTGAAATAAATTCCCGTCTAAATTGTTTTTTCTAGGGAAGAAGTCTAACCATGAAATACCAAGATATTATTACTATCGAACCAGGTAAGAGGAGCGGTAAACCCTGTATTCGGGGGATGCGGATCACTGTATACGATATTCTCGAATATCTTGCAGGAGGTATGACAGAAGCAGAAATTTTAGAAGATTTTTCAGAACTGACATCTGAAGATATTAAAGCCTGTCTTGCATTTGCTGCTGATCGTGAGAAAAAGTTATTTGTGGCACCGTTGTGAAACTACTTTTAGATGAAAATCTCTCAGATCAGATTGTTGGCAGGATTATCGACTTGTATCCTGATTCTCAACACGTAAAAACATTGTCACTAACGAATACTGATGATGGGATTATCTGGGAATATGCAAAAGCACATAGTTTTGTGATTGTTTCCAAAGACTCTGACTTCCATCAACGCAGTTTACTTTACGGTCATCCCCCTAAGTTCATTTATCTTCGTATCGGTAACAGTCCAACATCAAAAATTGTTCAGATTTTGAGAGATAATTTCGTCACAATCATTGAATTTGGAAGTAGAGAATTAGAAAGTATATTAGTGCTGGCATAGTTTAAAACAGCAGCTTAACTTGGTCTGTACTAAAAATTTAATCAGCGCAGCAATACCTCATCAATATTATAATTTTGCTGCTAAAATTTCTTGCGATCGCTCGATATTTTTTCGCACAGATTTAGCAGAAGTATGCAACGCTGCTATTTCACTTTCACTTAAATTTAATTCTAAAACACTTTCAATCCCACCGCAGCCTAAGCGACAAGGCACACCAATTACCACATCCTTTAAACCATATTCGCCGTCTAAATAAGCTGCAATTGGTAACAGCCGCGATTGATTTAATAATATTGACTCAACCATCATACTTGTCGCCGATGCTGGGGCAAAAAAATGCCCCACCTGTTTGGATTAATTCTACAATTTCTGCGCCACCGTTACGGGTTCTTTCTATTAAGCGTTCAATGGTAGCTGCGTCTAATAATTCTGTAATGGGAATGCCGTTAACTGTGGCATAACGAGATAATGGAACCATTAAATCGCCGTGGCTTCCTAATACCATCGCCTTCACATCGGCAGGTAAAACACCCAATTCTAAAGCGATGAAAGTTTCAAAGCGGGCTGAGTCTAACACGCCAGCCATACCCATAATGCGATCGCGTGGTAAACCTGTAGCTTGCCAAGCTAAATAAGTCATCACATCTAAAGGGTTGGTGACAACGATAAAAATTGCATTGGGCGAATGGGCGATCGCATTTTTTGCCGCTTCGACGACAATCTTGGCATTAGTTCTCAGCAAATCATCCCGACTCATTCCGGGTTTACGCGGCAGCCCAGCCGTAATCACTACAATTTCAGAATTAGCCGTATCAGCATAATTATTCGTCCCGATAATCTGACGATTATGCAGTTCTATTCCTCTGGCTTCCATTAAATCCAGCGCCAAACCTTGCGGCATACCCTCAACAATATCGAGTAAAACCACATCTGCTAAATTCTTCTCAGCAATACGTTGGGCGAGAGTACTACCAACTCTACCAGCACCAACAATAGTGACACGCGGTAAATGGCAAGAAATAGAGGAAAACATAATTAATGCTTTATTTAGGTTTTAGATAATCCAAAAAATCAATTATTTAATCTCTTTTTCAAAAATATTTCTCTTGTGGATGAACTGCGATCGCCAGCTTTTCACAGCAAGTATTGTCCCTTGATATTTTGCCAATATCTTAGCGCAGAACTTCTGGAAAAATTCAAAAGTCAGAATTGATGATTCTCAATTCTGACTTCTAGATTATATATAGTAGTCACTGATTGAGCATTGAGCGTTCGCGTAGCGTCTCCCTTGGGGAGAAGTCGAAATGCGTCTTCTAAATAATTATGTCCAACTACTTATTATCACGCCTTTTACATCCCACACTCAATCCTCAAAAAATCTGCTGCTAGATAAGAAAGATTATTTTAAATTCAAAGAATCATGTTGTGATAGTAATTTCTCCACCTTCGCCTCGTCAATTCTTGCTGTTAATCTTTTAGCTTCATGCAAGTCTCTGGTTGTTTTTGCCAAGGTAAAAGTCGAACCAACGGAAAAAGCTAAACCCATACTCATAAAGCCTTTAACCCAGTTATCTACAGGCAAATTAACAATACCAAAGCTAGTCATAGAAACAGACAGGATAAAAGCAGCCCATGTTTGAAGAATCCAAGCTGTACTATCTTTTTGTGAACCTAGTTGGTGCATATTTCCACCCGCTCAATTCAGTAATTTAATAGCGATATTATTAATTGGTATAGTCAATTACAACAATAAAATAACCACTTTGATAACTGGACTGTAAAAAGTTAGCTAAAAAGTCTCTAAATAAAAGAATAACTGGTACAAAACTATGTACCAGTTAGATAAATGGCATAAAGTTACAGAATTTAATTATTCAGATTCTGAAAATGTTTGTACCTTACCATCAGGACTGAAAACAACTCGAATTCTGATATTTTGACCAGATTTATTACCAGAAACAAAAGGCTTACCAATTGCAGGTATACCTGTATTATCAATAAACTCTCTTGCTGGCTTATTCAAAGGTAAAATTCGTGCCAGAGAACCATCCACATCCACAGTCAAGCTGTATTCTAATGTTTGTGTCAATCCAGCAGGTGGTTGCCAACGCTTCTGAAAGAAACTTCTAGCTTCTGCGATTTGGGTTGTATCAAATATTGTGCTGTTGGTAGCCACATTAGAAGGTGTAGAAGTTTGCGGAACATCGCCTAATCTATCAACAAATGGATTGTTATCTGCTGCTGAAGGTGGTAGAGAAGAACTGATTTTTTCTCCTAGTTGCTGATTAGTTGGTGAGTACTCTGGAGAAAGATTATTACCACGGTTGTTATTGGGTATAGTTGCCAATGGTGGTGGAACAACTGACGGGATAGTAGTAGATGGTAAATTATCCGCCCCAGAAGACAGACGTGGAGGTAGACTCCGCCTTTGAGGTAAAGTAATTTCACTCTTAGTAATGGACGGTGCAGGGTTCAGCGCAATTGATTTGCCAGAAATTATTGTTGATGTGGTACTTGGGGGATTATTTTTGGTGCTAATGCTTGCTTGGGGTATATTCAGCCCAGTTTTAGCAGATGTTGATGGTAAACCGAGCGAGGTGGTGGAGTTAGCCGAAGAAATACCCGCGCCAGGAGGAATGACAGGTTGCGCTGGTAAACGAGAAGTTGGCAGAGGCAGAGTAGAGTCGATGGGTGGCAATGTGGGTAAATTATCTGGAGATGCCAGTCCAGGTAGTGGTGTACTCAAGTTAGCTGATGGTGCAGGTGCTAAAGCCACATCAGACTCTTGGGAAGTAGTTTTCTTAGCTGTTGTCGGCTGATTTTGCCGATAATAATTGGCGTATTGTAAAGTGATTGGCAACAAACCAACACTTAAAACCAAAACTGCGGCGACAGGGGCCCAAGTCGGGAAGCGGAGAACAGAATTATTATTATTCAAAGATGGTAAAGCCATCACATCAGCTGAGTATTCATCCAAAGCTGAGGCTAAATCAAAAAGTTGCAATAAACTGAGTTGCACCAATGGGCTAGAGGCTTGAGCAGACAAAGAACCAAGATATAATTTGTGAGTTAAAGAACTCCCCGGTTCTAAATATATTTTGCTTTTGGGGATATCAGAGGTGAAAGATTTTAAAGTCTGTGTAGATAAAGCCGATGGGGCTGAATCATCAGATGTTGTACCTACATCGGAAAAGCCAGAAAAACCCAACGAAAAATTTTCTGGCGACTGTTGGAGGAATTGCTGCACATAGCTGGTGACGGCATCACACAAAGCTTCGAGTTGGTCGCGATCGCCCCGAATTACAACCCTGCGTTCTTCTGGTAGTCGTGGATCGTCAATGCGTAACTCAAAGCTGAGTTGCTTAATCACAGTTTTCCCCATCCAACGGGACAAAGGCGAACTTTGTGCCAATACTTCGAGTGTGCAAGTGGGGGGTGTGTAGCGACGAATGACAGAATTTAATACAGGCATGGCAGAAACTGCAAAGGAGACGTTTTCAATATTTTGCGGAATGGTCGATGAGTGCGAGCCAGAGACGGCGGTGTCCACCAGGGGCGCTGTAAAACAATAAGTTTACAAGCAATTTAAGTGCTAGGTGGGTGAGTAATTCCGTTGAAATTTGGTCATCCTCTTCCATTCGCTCTTGGTAGGTGTTGCAAAAAGCATCAATGTAATCTCCAAGTAAAGCAGCCTGATGAGGTTCCCGGTTATTTTCCGCCATTTGCTCTAGTAACCCAACAGCACGACGAATTAATTCTTGGTGCTGTTTGGCGAGATAGCAGATGATTAGAACAAGCGATCGCGCTTCTTCAACATCTAGCTTTTTTCGCCCTCCTTGACCTTTGCGTAGGGGATTTGACTGCCGTAGCCGCCATAAAGCTACGCGGTCTGGCACTCTTGACTCTAAATTTAGGTTAACTGCCGCCGAGAGCATAGCCTCAGAACCAATCCCAGTTAAGGTTTCTAGCGCCAACAGTACCAAGTCCAACTGAGTTTTGATATTGTCCCATTGAACTGTGTCTGGGGTTGGAAGCTTAATTAACTCCTCCCACTGAGAATTGGGTGTGGCTGAGTCGGCGGCCGAGTGCATAACTTTTAGCATAGGTGATCGGGCTGGTAGGGGCTGGTGCTGTTACCTATTTTGAAACCAGACTCTCTAAGATTTAAGTTGGTTTCCCATACATAAATTTTGGCTGGAACTAGCTTCTAGCTGGTTGAACTTTGGTAAACAGCAGTTGTCACTGTCTTACTCTACAAGATGAAAATTTATTTTCCATACACTTAGCAGAGGAGAAAATGATCTACCTAAGTAAAAGTTTTTCTAGCCTCAACCACTGCTTCCGTATGAAGTATAAATCAATAATTGATGGCTCTGTGATGAATAATTACAACTGAAACGATGCTGTTAAAGCTACAGCCAGCGCATCTGCGGCATCGTCTGGTCTTGGAATTTTATCTAAATTCAACTCTCGCGCCACTGCGGCTTGCACATCAGATTTATCTGCATTGCCATAGCCTGTTAAAGCTTGTTTAATTTGTGCCGGGGTAAATTCTACATAAGGCAAACGATGTTGTCCCAAAACTAACATGACAACACCACGAGCTTGTGCTACAAGAATAGTGCTTGACATACGATAGAAGAACAGCTTTTCGATCGCAACCAAGTCTGGTTGCAATTCACTAATCAGGGTGTGTAAATCATCAAACAAGGTACACAGGCGCTGTGCCATTTCTGCATCTGCCGAGGTAGTAATTACCCCAAAGTCAAGCATATCTACTGTTGCGTCTTGTACTTTGCTAGAGCTTTGTTTGCAAGTAATTGCGCCAAATCCTAAAATGGCTAATCCAGGATCTAAACCTAAAATTCGTTTTTCCATTAAACTAACTTTGACCAAGCCAGGGTATTGTTTTACTGGGAAGACTGGCAACTTTGATGACTGGTTTTCTAGCTGTAGTTAGAGAGGTTAGGACATTTGGAAAGCATGAATGTTAGGCATAGTAATACTTTTACCTCCTGCCTGGATTTTGCCTCCTGTCTTCTGTTATCAGTCTCAAAGCACTGAAATACTTAATAATGACACACTTGGTGTTAAAACCAGGGAGTGTAGATTTTCTTTTATTCATTCGTTTGTAGCACTGCTTTCAATCAGGTATGTCAATTGGTTTTCTCAGACAAGCCCTCAACGCCCTGCAACAGCAGTCGCGCAGCCGCACATCTCATCGGGTTAACCAGTGGTTTAAGTGGTTATCTCCAGGACTGTCAGTAAAACGCTGGTTACTTATTAGCGTTGGCGGTGTATTTTTGGCGAGTTTGGGGTTAGCTATATGGGTGAAGTTGACCCCGATTTTTTGGCTGTTGGAGTTGTTGAGGAGTTTTCTGGGAGTAATTACCAACATCCTACCCAACTATATCAGCGGCCCTTTAGTGCTGCTGTGCGGCTTACTTTTGCTACTTTGGGGACAAACTCGCACCGTGGGTTCCATTACTGCGGCTTTCAAACAACAAGGTGAAACAGAACTCATTGATGTTTTGTTAGCCCATCGCCGCTTGTATCGCGGGCCGAAAATTGTGGTCATTGGTGGTGGTACCGGACTTTCGACTTTGCTGCGGGGACTGAAAACTTATAGTGCTAATATTAGTGCGATCGTCACGGTGGCTGATGATGGCGGGTCTTCTGGGCGGTTGCGTCAAGAATTTGGTGTGCTACCACCAGGAGATATTCGCAATTGTTTAGCAGCATTAGCCGATGAAGAAAAACTTTTAACAGAATTGTTTCAATACCGCTTTCGGGCTGGCGATGGCTTGACTGGTCATAGTTTTGGTAACTTATTCTTAACCGCTATGAGTGATATCACTGGTGATTTAGAACGCGCTGTGGCAGCGAGTTCTAAAGTCTTGGCGGTGCGGGGACAAGTTTTACCAGCAACTCTGACTGATGTGCGCCTGTGGGCAGAATTAGCCGACGGCCGCCGCATCGAAGGAGAATCTAATATTCCGAAAGCTGGTGGTAAAATTGTCAGAATTGGTTGCACACCCGCTAATCCACTAGCCTTACCCGCAGCGATTAAAGCGATTAAAGAAGCTGACTATATTATTATTGGGCCGGGTAGTCTGTATACCAGCTTGATTCCTAATTTACTAGTACCAGAAATTGCCAATGCGATCGCCGCCTCCAAAGCCCCTCGCATCTACGTTTGTAATATTATGACCCAACCAGGAGAAACCGAGGGCTATACTGTTGCTGACCATATCAAAGCTATTGATGCAGCCTGTGGTCAAAGGCGATTATTTGATGCTGTCATGGTACACAAAAAATCTCCTTCTCCCCAGTCGCTCATTCGTTATGCCCAACAAAATTCTCATCCAGTTTTCCTCGACAGAGAAGATGTATCGTTACTAGGGCGACGAGTTGTTTTAGCTAATGTATTGTATGAAGATGAAACTGGTGTTATCCGTCACAATCCCCAAAAACTCGCAAAAGTCTTGTTGCGGTGGTACAGTGGCGCTCATCATGGAAAGTGAGAATTAGTCATTAGTCATGTGTATACACTAATGACTAATGACCAATGACTAATGACCAATAATGAAAATTTCTCTTGCAGATGTCCAAGCGACCCTCAATTTAGGTATCAAACTAGGTCAAACTTTAACTCCCGGCACTGTCATTTTACTAGAAGGCGACTTAGGTGCAGGTAAAACTACCTTGGTGCAAGGCATTGGTCAAGGTTTAGGAATTACTGAATCAATTGTCAGCCCCACTTTTACTTTGATTAATGAATACACTCAAGGGCGCATACCCCTTTATCACCTCGACTTATATCGCTTAGAACCATCAGAAGTAGCAGGTTTAAACTTAGAAAGCTATTGGGAAGGAATTGAAATAGAACCTGGAATTGTAGCGATAGAGTGGGCAGAGAGAATGCCTTACCAGCCAGAGCATTATCTGTGTGTCCGTTTAAGCTATGGCGACAATGGTAATCGGCAAGCCGATATTACAGGATTACATTGCAACATTAGCGAATTAATTGCTAAAATCTAAATCAATTATTTAGATTTGTAGACTAGACTATACGATCAGTCCTGATTATGCAGCATCAAAGCAAAAAAAAAAAATTGGGTAGGCAAAAGTTGTGTAGAGAATCCCACTCAAAAGAAGTTTGAGCGGCAAAATTTGCCGCTCAGAATTCATAATTCATTGCTGTAGGTTGTGAGAGAATTTTCTGGATGCGGTTCTACATAAATGAACTACAAGGACAACTGTCCAATCCAAAATTAGCCTCACATCATGATGAGATGACAAAAATGTATTGATAGCCGAGGAGGAATTGTACACTCGTTCTATCTACCACTACCACGTTCATCGAAGAAATTGACTAACATTGCTGCCTTCATTATTCAAAAATCAATGGAATACTGTGCAATAAGGGTTTGTCCTTGATTGACATTTACTAGCGTCTGCATTTAGCTAATTTTTGGTGTATGCTCGCAGATGAGATTGCTGTAAGTGCCGATAAATCTTGAGTCAAAGCTTTTGAATGGAACAATCCTTTGGAGAGTGACATCTAGCAAACTACCAGATTTTTGAGTGCGGACACTCAAGGGTAATTACATTCAAATAAGAAGTGACTTTAATTAGTTGTTTAGGGAATCATCTTGCTGAGAAGGCTCATTTGCAGATGAATTTTAGTTAGCCAGTCAGTACTGGGATGTATTACTTGTATTCTGTTTTTCTTCGTACCTGCCTTTGATTAACTAAGTAAATTGTTTCTTTTAGTGTGTTTAATTGGGATGCTAGTTTTTTGAGACTAACTCCGTTTTCTTTGCTAATTCTGGCTTTTGCTGTGCCAACTGCTGAGAAAACAATCAATCAGAAGTGTAAAAAATAGGTTTTAAGGTCGTCCAAATTAAGTGCATATAAAATTTATATATGTATAAAACTGAGTTTTCACAGAAATTTGCCCGTTTACTTAACCCTATTAATTCTCTTCTTTTTTTAGCGGAAAAATCCGGATAGTTGAACACAAAAGACTAGTTGAGAAAGGTTAAAAGATTTACGATCGCAGTAGTCATCCTGTCATCTATCCACTGACCTAGTATTCCCAACTTAAAAACAGAATCTGCAATCAAAAAGTAACTAATGATGAAGTTATGAGATAAATTAATTTGAATAAGTATTCTTTAAAAGAAAATCTTATGCTCATACTGATATATCTTCCCAAAGCCCAAATATTTTTAACCAAGTACCATAGTATTTATACGAGTTAAAATCGTATAAACACTCAACTTTTCGCTCCCAAATTTGGAAGCTAGTGTTTATACGTAGTTGGGCTATTTAGAGTAGCAGGCAGGAGGCAGAAGCAAGGGGCAGGGGGCAGGAGGCAGGGGGAGAATCTTTAACTCAGCACTCAGCACTCCTCACTCCTGAATGTTTATGAAGAGAAAGTTAAAGCTTGACCACGCACGTCAGTATTAACGCGATTTTGTTCATAGACAATTTGTCCACCCACAATTGTGATCACAGGCCAGCCTGTGAGGTTCCAACCTTCAAAGGGACTCCAACCACATTTAGTTAACAAGTCTTCCCGGCGGACGGGACGGTAATTATCCAAGTCTACCAAGACTAAATCAGCATCATAACCAGGTGCGATCGCTCCTTTGTTGGGAATACGATATGCTTGCGCCACTGCATCAGACATCCAGTTGGCAACTTGCGCCACAGTACATTTGCCTTGCATTGCCGCAGTTAACATCAACGGTAAAGAAGTCTCCACACCGGGCATTCCCGAAGGTGTATTGGGATATTCTTGGGCTTTTTCAGCTAAGGTGTGGGGTGCATGGTCGGTGGCGATAAAATCAATCACACCATCCCGTAACGCTTGCCAGAGAACTTCGTTATCGTGGGGCGATCGCAACGGTGGGTTCATTTGCGCTAAAGTGCCAATATCTTGATAAGCACTGCTATTTAATAACAAATGTTGTGGTGTCACCTCAGCCGTCACCCAACTCGGTTTGTCTTGACGTAACAACTCAGCTTCTTCGGCTGTGGACATGTGTAAAATATGTAGCCGCCGCTGATATTTTTTAGAAAGATTTAAGGCTTTTTGAGTGGCTAACAGCGCCGCTTGATTATCTTGGATTTGGGAGTGAATGGCTGGGTCATGAATCCCCGCAAACTCTTGCCGCCGTTGGTTAATGCGTTCTTGGTCTTCAGCATGAACCGCAATTAAGCGATCGCCTTGGGCGAAAATTGTTTCCAGAACAGTATCTTGGTCAACCAGTAACTGACCGTGCATCGACCCCATGAAAACCTTAATTCCCGGTGTTGGTTGGGCTGTGAGTAAATCTGGCAAAACTTCTGCGGTTGCACCAATAAAAAAGCCATAATTCACCACACACTTACTCGCCGCCCTCTGGAGTTTATCATCTAGTGCCGCTTGAGTAGTAGTTAGGGGGCGGGTATTGGGCATTTCTAAAAACGAAGTGACACCGCCCTTAGCGCAGGCACAACTGGCAGTAAATAAATCTTCTTTGTGTTCTAGTCCTGGTTCCCGAAAATGCACTTGCGGGTCGATAACTCCTGGCAACAAAGTTAACCCTTGTGCGTCAATCTCTCTGGTGACAATGGTACCAGCAATCTCCGGTGCCACTTCTTGGATGAGGCGATCGCGCGTGAGTACATCCCCAATCATGAATTCACCATTGGGTAGGACAATGCGAGCGCGGCGAATTAATAAACTTTGTGAAGATGGCATGGAGCTAAAAAAATTTTACTCAAGGAGTTATGTGTGACTGCAAATTTTGATTTTAGATTAAACTTGCTTGCCCTTTCTATGATCAATTTTTGCAGCTGATTCAAAAAAAGTTTATTTTTAACTTATAAATCTGTCTGTAAAGATGCTAAAACTCACCTAGAGAACTTAATATTCTCGTTAAAATTAACAGATAGACTTTCCCTAACCTAGTTAATTCCTACACTTTTCCTTACTTCAGTACTTTCATGCAAAATCAAGTGTCTGATCAAAATTCTAATCAAAAACCCGATAATTCCTGGATTGCCGAGCTAGGTAGAACAGTTGTATTAAGTATCGTTCTTGCCCTGGGCATTCGTACTTTTGTTGCTGAAGCTCGCTGGATTCCTTCTGGTTCTATGGAACCAACTTTGCATGGGACTCAAAACCAGTGGGAAGCAGACAAGATTATTGTTGATAAGTTGAAGTATAAGTTTGCCAACCCCCAGCGGGGAGATATTGTGGTTTTTTCACCAACTGACGAACTCAAACGCGAACAATATCAAGATGCGTTTATTAAACGTGTCATTGGTTTACCTGGAGAAACAGTAGAACTGCGTGATGGTAAAGTCTACATTAATAACAAACCTCTGGATGAAGAAGCTTATTTAAGTTCTAGCCAGCGCACAGTGGTTGATGTTTGCACCTCTGGACAGCAACCAGCTTTCTTAGCTAAACCGCAGACAATACCGCCAAATTCATACCTAGTGTTAGGTGATAACCGTAACAGCAGTTATGACAGTCGTTGTTGGGGTGTTGTACCCCGTGATAATATTATTGGTCGGGCTGTATTGCGCTTTTGGCCACTAAACCATGTTGGTGGCATTGATAAATCACCCTTGTACCCCTAGCCAAGTCATCTGGAAATGCCGTACCTAGCCAAAATCGTAATTTACCCAATGAAGTCACTCGATGGGGTAGAAGTGGCACAAGCCGAGGTTTTGTCTAGTGGCGCATTAAAAGGCGATCGCGAGTTCGCAATTTTTGATCCACAAGGTAAATTTGTCAATGGTAAGCGTCATCCCAAAATTCATTTACTGCGGGCGGATTATCCAAACCCATCTGGCAATCAAACGATCTCTCTGAAAATCCCTCACCAGAATTCACCATTGGTTTTTAATTTAAATACAGAGAGAGAAAAATTAACCGCCACTTTAAGTGATTTTTTTGGGTTTTCCCTTACCATCGCTCAAAATTCACTGATGGGTTTTCCTGATGATACAGATTCTCCTGGCCCAACGGTAATTAGTACAGCAACTTTAAGAGAAGTTGCTTCGTGGTTTCCTGGTGTCACTGTCGATGAAATGCGTCGTCGGATACGTGCCAACATTGAAATCGCAGGCGTGCCACCCTTTTGGGAAGATAATTTATTTAGTGAACCAGATAAATTGGTAGCTTTTCGAGTGGGAAATGTGCGATTTTTTGGAGTCAACCCATGCCAGCGTTGTGTGGTACCAACAAGGCATCCTGACTCAGCAGCAGTTTATCCAAATTTTCAAAAAATATTTATCCAAAAGCGACAAGTAACATTACCAAACTCTGTAAATTTATCACACTTTAATCATTTTTACCGCTTGAGTGTGAATACCAGATTACCAACATCAGAATCTGGAAAATTATTACAAATTGGTGATGAAATCGCAATAATTTCTGACATTAATTAATAAAATTTAAAATAGTTAACTTAAATTTTATTTATATAAATAATTGGATGACTGTTAAGCTATTATGCAATTGTGCTAGCAAAATTTGAATATTTATATTATCAGGTTTTTAGGTGCAAGTGCGAGACTTGTAAACTATCTACTGAAAATATCTAAATTCAACTTTGATCTCAGAGACTTGAGTAAACAAGTGTTCATCTATTTTTGATTTTGGCTAAATAGTAACTTTGATATATCACCAAGCTAGACTACAGTAAAGCCAAATTGACAGATGATTGCAATAGATGAATCGCTCAAAAAATTTACCAGTCAACCATGACAAAATCCAAAATCGCAAACTCCAAAATAGTCTAAACTATCCTGTCATCACAAAGTTTTCGGACTTAGTATGATCATGAAATTGCCTCTTCTATGTATGCGTAGAACTTGGCAAAAGTAAATCTTTATACTAAAAATAGTAATATCCTTTGTCGCTTTGAACGTAGCACATAGTAATAACCCGGAGCAAAATTATGTATCTGAAATTGCTTGAGTTATCCATAATGCGAGCTAGGGAAAAATCCAACAACCATGCTATCTAAACTTCAGATTGACCAATTGTTTCATCTCCTCATTATCAATGTTTATACCACAATACCCATGAGATTAGTTATAATTAAGACCTTTGTCTGGCAAATGAGAGCCATGATAAGTCTATTGGTTTATCTTTGATTGCAAAATAAAGTATAGCAATAATAAAACTGCTAGACCAGTGAGAAAACTCAGTATTACTGAATTCCCAGATGATTTTTGTGGAATAGGTAAGGTATCTATTTGAGCATAGCAGTTAAGTCATCTCACTCATGCCAGGCAGAAAATCAAATCTGCGCTCCCAAAGAAAAATATTTTAAGGATAAGATTACAATCAAATGTGCCGGGTTTTCAACGATTTAGCGAATAAATGTTTGAGAAAACTATGGAATTGACGAGAAGCAAGATGTAATGAACCACCAGCAGTTAGACCCGGATAAAAAAGATATCTTAATAATTGACGACAAGGCAGATAACTTGAGAGTTTTATCCTCTCTACTGGCTAGAAAAGGATATAACGTCCGTAAAGCGTTAAACTGGCAAATGGCTTTAACTGCTTGTCAAACTGTTTTACCGGATCTAATTTTACTTGATATTATGATGCCGGAAGTTGACGGTTATGAAGTTTGTCGGCGGTTTAAGAGCTGGGATTTAACCGCAGATATTCCCGTAATCTTTATTAGTGCTTTAGATGATGTTTTCGATAAAATTAAAGGTTTTAGATTAGGAGGAGTAGATTATATTACTAAACCCTTTGAGTTTGAAGAAGTTGTAGTGCGCGTTCAAAATCAACTAGAACTGAGACAAGCAAGATTAGAAATATTAAGACTCAATACAGAACTAGAACAAAGAGTTAAATCTCGGACTTGGGAGTTAGAAAATGCTCTGCAAAAACTGCAAAGAGAAATTGTTTCTCGGCAACAACTGCAAGATAAATTACTGGATATAGTTCTACATGACGCACTTACAGGACTACCAAATCGAGTTTTGTTTTTAAGACAGTTAGGCAAAGCTCTTAACCTGGCTAGAGAAGATAAAAACTATCATTTTGCTATCCTATATTTAGATTGCGATCGCTTCAAAGTTGTCAATGATTCTCTCGGTCATCTTGTGGGAGATGAATTACTCATTGCGATCGCTCGTCGTCTGCAATCATGTCTGAATCCTGGTGATACCCTAGCAAGACTAGGTGGTGATGAATTTGGCATTCTTCTCGAAAATATTTCCGATATTAATTCTGCTATTCAAGTTGCCGAACTAATGTTACAAGAACTATCTATGACATTTAAATTGTCTAGATATGAAGTATTTATGAATGCTAGTATTGGAATTAATTGGGGTTGTAAAGATTATGAAAAACCAGAGTATTTGTTACGCGATGCTGACACCGCAATGTATCGTGCTAAAGCTCAAGGCAAAGCCAGTTATAAAGTCTTTGACCCCGCAATGTACCAAGAAGCAATTCAACTTTTAGAAATTGAAAACGATCTGCGGCGAGCTATTGAAAGAGGAGAACTGATTATTTACTATCAGCCAATTATTGCCTTAAATACTGGTCAGATTGCAGGATTTGAAGCATTAGTCCGTTGGCAACATCCTGTTCGTGGTTTAATGGCTCCCACAGAGTTTATCCCCATAGCAGAAGAAACAGGTTTAATTAACGACCTTGATATCTGGGTTTTACAATCAGCTTGTCAACAATTACGCATTTGGCAAGAGCATCCAGATATCCCTAAAAACTTAACGATGAGTGTCAACTTAAGTGCACGTCTTTTCACCCAAGCCCACTTAATTACTCAAATTGATCAAATCATTAATGACACCAAAGTTAATCCAAAAAATTTAGAATTAGAAATTACTGAAAGTGTCATTATGGAAAATACTCATGTTGTGAGAAGCATTATTGAAGAAATTAAGCAGCGCAACATCAAGTTAGTTATGGATGATTTTGGTACTGGTTATTCTTCTCTCAGTTATATTCATAGTTTGCCTTTAGATTC
Source organism: Nostoc piscinale CENA21 (assembly GCF_001298445.1). Classification (NCBI taxonomy): domain Bacteria; kingdom Bacillati; phylum Cyanobacteriota; class Cyanophyceae; order Nostocales; family Nostocaceae; genus Nostoc; species Nostoc piscinale. The sequence continues at coordinate 6,010,773 of NZ_CP012036.1, forward strand.
ATTGAAAATTGATAAGTCCTTTATTACTAGAATGCAGTTTTATCAAGATAATCTGGGGCTAGTACCAACAATAATTAGTATTGCTAAATCTATGAATATGACTGTGATTGCTGAAGGCGTAGAAACCCAAGAACAAATAGTAAAATTAAGAAGTTTGAATTGTGACTTTGCTCAAGGCTATCTGTTTTCTCAAGCTTTACAACCAGAAGCAGTGATTGATTTTATCGCATCTATGCCCAGGTGGTAAGTATATATTTTTATACAATGTAGGGAGTGTTTTCTGTATCCTGGGCAGTAAAATTTACATGATTTAAAATAGAAAATATATTGATTCGTTCTCAGTGACAAGAGAATTTCTAGCAGCAGTTGATTGACATTAGCTATCAAAAGTGAGAGTCTGGTTACTCAGAAAGTCAAAATAGTGTCAAAAAAAATTTTATTGATTAAAGACTACTATTTTCAGTTACATAAAAGCATAATAGAGATGTGACTGATTTGTTTGCCCCTTTACATTCCCTGGAAAACGGTCGCTGGTTTAAGCTCATTTGTGGAGCCAGCTACCAACATCTGCCAGCAGTCAGAAGTTTGACTTTAGCCTACACTTTGGCGGGCGCTGACTGTATAGATGTCGCTGCTGACCCGGCGGTGATAGCCGCAGCAAAAGCCGGACTGCAAGTAGCTAAAAACCTGACTAAAGCCGCACAAGAACGAGGCTTCAACTATCAGGATAGTTCGCCTTTGTTAATGGTGAGCTTAAACGATGGTGAAGACCCTCATTTTCGCAAAGCCGAGTTTGATGCCGTTTATTGTCCCTCTGACTGTTCTAGACCATGTGAGCGAATTTGTCCGGCACAGGCGATCGCATTTAACCGGAAACCAGATAATTTTTCTGGGGTAGAATCTCAGAAATGTTACGGTTGTGGTCGTTGCATACCATTATGTCCTTACGATATAATTTATACTAGATCATATATATCAACACCAGAGGCGATCGCGCCAATGGTGATTTCAACAGGAGTAAATGCCGTAGAAATTCATACACAAGTCGGCAGATTAGTAGAATTTCAAAAATTATGGCAAGTAATTTCACCTTGGGCTGAACAACTTCAGGTATTGGCTATCAGTTGTCCTGATGGCGACGGCATGATTGATTACTTAAAAGCAATTTATGAATTAATTACCCCACGTCCTCGCACCTTGATTTGGCAAACCGATGGTCGTCCAATGAGTGGTGATATTGGAGATGGTACCACTATGGCGGCAGTCAAATTAGGACAAAAAGTTTTGGCAGCGAACCTACCCGGATATGTGCAGTTAGCAGGTGGCACAAATAGCTACACCGTTGCTAAGTTAAAGGCAATGGGACTACTGAAGAGAGCAGGGGTGAAGGGGTGCAGGGGTACAGGGGTGAAAGAAAACTCTTCTCCCTTGTCTTCCCCCTCTGACTTGTCTCCCTCTGCCTCAATTGCAGGAGTCGCATACGGAAGCTATGCCCGTGTATTGCTGTCGCCAATTCTCGAACAGTTGGAGAATAAGGAGGTGAATTACGCCAGTGTCCAAGGGAATGTCCACCTGGAATCAGAACCGGACTTATTGTGGGAAGCTGTAGGGCTTGCCCGTTCTCTCGTTTCCCAGATCAAGTCACAGCAAGAGCGATAATCGCTCGTTCGTTATCTCTCAAAACGTCACCATAGAAAGCATGACGATTAAAGACGATCTCCAAAAGTTATTAGACATCTTGCCCCAAGACTTGCGACAAGTACTAGAAAATCATCCTCAGCGAGATAGTTTAGTTGAAGTAGTCTTGGATTTGGGTCGTCGCCCAGAAGCTCGCTTTCCTAATCAAGCTGAGTATCTGAGTGAAACACCCGTAACTCAAGCACAAATTGATGATTGCATTCAGCGAGTCGGCACATTTGGCGGAGATAATCGAGCAGGAATTGAGCAAACTTTGCATCGGATCAGTGCTATCCGCAATCGGAATGGTAAGATAATTGGCTTAACCTGTCGTGTTGGTCGTGCGGTATTCGGTACTATCGGTATGATCCGCGATTTGGTAGAAACAGGTAAATCCATTCTCATGCTAGGTCGTCCAGGTGTGGGTAAAACTACTGCCCTGCGGGAAATTGCCCGTGTGTTGGCAGATGAGTTAAACAAACGAGTAGTAATTATCGACACCTCCAATGAAATTGCTGGAGATGGCGATGTTGCCCACCCTGCTATTGGTCGTGCGAGAAGGATGCAAGTAGCTCATCCAGAACTTCAGCATCAAGTCATGATTGAGGCAGTGGAAAACCACATGCCCGAAGTGATTGTGATTGATGAAATCGGCACAGAACTGGAAGCTTTAGCAGCGCGTACCATTGCCGAACGCGGTGTGCAGTTAGTAGGCACTGCTCATGGGAACCAAATTGAAAACCTGATCAAAAACCCCACACTTTCTGATTTGGTTGGTGGTATTCAGGCTGTGACACTGGGAGACGACGAAGCCAGGAGGCGCGGTTCGCAAAAAACGGTGTTAGAGCGTAAAGCTCCGCCTACCTTTGAAATTGCTGTAGAGATGTTAGAACGACAGCGTTGGGTAGTTCACGAAAGTGTTGCTGACACAGTAGATACTTTATTGCGTGGACGGCAACCCAGCCCACAAACCCGCACTGTGGATGACAACGGCAAAGTTGTCATGACTCGACAGCTATCGGTGGTGAATGGTCGTGGTGGTCATGTAGCGAGTGGGGAAGACACTTTCTCCTCTGGGCGACAGTCTGGTGGCTGGCGTGCATCGGGACAGATGGTGGCACTTCCGCCATTAACCCTAGAACGGGAAAAGACAACTGGGCAGAGTGAGTTTGACCGCTTGCTAGAAGAGTCCTTTAATTACTCCGACACCATTGATTTTGCCGCCACGAAGAATGCTGGCCCCAATGGGGAAGATTTGCCACTGCATGTTTATCCTTATGGGGTAAGTCGCCACCAATTAGAACAGGTAGTTAGTGTGCTGACTTTGCCTGTGGTCTTGACAAAAGATATCGACAGTGCTGATGCAATTTTGGCATTGCGATCGCATGTCAAAAACCACGCTAAATTACGGCAAATGGCCAAAGCCCGTCATGTGCCTATCCACATGATTAAAGCCAGCACCATTCCGCAAATTACCCGTGGACTGCGGCGCTTGTTGAACATCGACGACCCAGAAATTGCTGATGACCGCGAATTGCAACTTTTTCTGCACAGTGGCAGCGATGATGAAATTGATGCCCTAGAGGAAGCTAGACTTGCAGTCGAGCAAATTGTCATTCCCAAAGGACAACCAGTAGAGTTACTGCCCCGTTCTCCCCAAGTCCGCAAAATGCAGCATGAATTGGTAGAACATTATCGCCTCAAATCCCATAGTTTTGGCGAAGAACCTAATCGTCGCTTAAGGATTTATCCGGCGTAATTTTAATTCAGGATTAACGCACAAAAGTTAGTTGTTGAACTTGAGTGTTGGGATGTCAGAGTTTTAAATACTTGACACCTCAACACTCTTATTTCAAGCCTTAATTTGTTTCAATTTAAAATAGTATAACTTGTCACCTATCCCCTACTATAGTGTCTGACGATATCTACAAATTTCTGCACAGTTGAAGATGCGTCACTGCTACGCCAAATCATTGCAATTGTTACTTTTGGAGTAGGTTCTTCAATGTGTTTATAAACTACTCCTGTTCTTTGCAAGTGTTGTAATGATGCTGGGACGATCGCCACTCCCATTTCTGCTGCTACGATACTGACAATGGTTTGCATCTGAATAGCTTCTTGCACGACATTGGGACTAAAACCTGATTGCTGACAAAGACTGATAATCAAATCGTAGAGTCCGGGTGCTAATTTTCGAGGAAATAAAATAAACCCTTCATTAGCTAGGGATGTCACACTAATTTGGGCTTGCTTCGCTAGGATATGGGTCTCTGGTAACGCCACCACAAGCGACTCTTGAAAAATCGTTTCCCAGCTAAATATATTGTTTTCAATAGGAGGACGAATAAAACCAACATCCATCCGTCCTTCCTGCAACCAATTTAGTTGTTGATCTGTAGTTAATTCATGTAACTCTAGATTTACTCCAGGAACACAGTTGCGATAATTCTTGAGTATGAATGGCAAGATATTATACGCAGTAGAACTGACAAAGCCAATCACTAATTTTCCGACTTCGCCACGACTGGTTTGTTGTCCGATTTGAATTGCTTGTTGTAATTGGTGAAGAATTTGCTGCACTTCCCTCAAAAATACTTCACCTGCTGCTGTTAACTGCACATGGCGTTTTGTGCGATGAAACAGTTCAAATCCCAATTCTGCCTCTAGTTGGCGAATTTGTTGACTGAGGGGAGGTTGGGCAATATGCAGTTTTTCGGCAGCTTTGCCAAAGTGTAGTTCTTCTGCCAACGTCACAAAGTAGCGCAGATGGCGTAATTCCATTGGTAAGGGTAACTAATATTTTTTAAATATTAATGACAGTATAAAAATATATTGGACATTAATAAAAATCTTTTTTACTGTGGATATTAAGCAATCAACACACGGAATTTCACTAAAATTTATGAATCAGATTTCGCCATCCAAAGATAATTGGAATGCTTTGCTTTATGAAAATAAACACGCTTTTGTGTGGCAATATGGCGAAGATTTGCTGCAATGGCTGAACCCCAAACCAGGAGAGTTGATTTTAGATTTAGGTTGTGGAACTGGACAACTTGCTGCCAAAATTGCCGAGTCTGGCGCTGAAGTGATGGGAATTGATAGCGCCGCCACAATGATTGAAAAGGCGCGACAAAATTATCCTAGCTTACGGTTTGAAGTTGCTGATGCGCGTGACTTGCAAATAGACAAACTATTTGACGCTGTATTTTCTAATGCTACCTTGCATTGGATCAAAGAAGCAGATGCTGCGATCGCCTCCACATATCAAGCACTCAAACCAGGAGGACGTTTTGTAGCTGAATTTGGTGGTAAAGGTAACGTAGAATCCATAGTTCAAGCCTTGTATATGGCTTTGGAAAAAACTGGTTTTTCTCGCCCCCAAGCTTTCAATCCTTGGTATTTTCCTAGCATTAGTAAGTATAGTAACTTACTTGAAAAACAAGGTTTTGAAGTTACTCATGCTATCTTATTTCCCCGCCCCACTGTCTTAGCAGATGGGAGAGCAGGTATCAAAAACTGGCTGGAAATGTTTGCTCGTCCTTTTTTCACCAACCTGTCGGCGGTGGAACAAGCAGAAGTGATTCGTGATGTTGAAGACTACCTCAAGCCTACACTTTACAAAAATCATGTTTGGCTGGCAGACTATCGCAGAATTCGCATTCTCTCTATCAAAGTGTAGTAACGTGACCGTAAAAGCTAGCGGACATGATATGAACCACATCTTGCATCTAGCCCTAGGATTAGAAATCGCGGCTATACAAACGTGCGATCGCCTAATATTGTAGTGAAGACAAACAAAAAATCTTGATTTTAATCCGCGTAGCTGGTCACTGAGCTTGTGAAACTGTGGGTTTTGCCTGTGTAGCCGAGACTTCCAGTCGCTTGGTACAAAATATAAAATAAAAAGTTTCAGCCTTTTTACTCGAACGTTGAAGTTCGGAAGTTGAAAGTCGAACCTTTTTACTCGAACATTAAAGTTCGGAAGTTGAAAGTTGAACCTTTTTACTCGAACATTGAAGTTCGGAAGTTGAAAGTTGAACCTTTTTACTCGAACATTGAAGTTCGGAAGTTGAAAGTTAAACCTTTTTACTCGAACGTTAAAGTTCTGAAGTTGAAAATTGAACCTTTGAGGTTGAAGTGTCAGGAAATTTTGTGGAATTTTCTCGCGCAGAGGCAAGGCGGCTCTGCCGACTTGTAGACGCGCTCGGCGCGGCTTCTCGCAGAGTAGCGACTGCCGCGCAGAGGCGCAAAGATGAAGAAAAGGTTTTGAGTTTTGTTTACAACAGCTTTGCAAAAAGTTCTTAGGGCGGACATGATTGATGTCATAACCGAACCAAAATGCTTGTGAGTTGATTGTGAAAAAGTTCTTCAGTGCGATTAATGCTGCGGGTGTGTGTCTAGCACCTTGGATAATGGTAGCGGGAATGACACCGGGCTTAGTGTTAAGTATGCCAGTCAAAGGGATGTCGCAACAGCAAACCCCTACATATTCCGCAGAGCAACAAGCAGCCTTAAAGGAAGCTGAAGAACTAAATCAACAAGTCATCAAGCTATACCAAGAAGGAAAATATAGTACCGCTATCCCCTTAGCTGAACGTGTATTAGCTATTAGAGAAAAAGTGCTTGGTCAAGAAAATCTAGTTGTTGCCACTAATTTAAATAATTTGGCTACACTATATCAAGCACAGGGAGAATATCAACAAGCAGAACCTCTGTATCTCCGCTCACTAGCTATTAAAGAAAAATTATTGGGTAATTCGCATCGTGAAATTGCTACTAGCTTAGATAATTTAGCCTTACTGTATAGAAAACTGGGCAAATATGAACAAGCAGAACCATTGCATCTGCGTGCTTTAGCTATTTATGAAAAGGTGTTTGGTAAAGAACATCCAGATGTCGCTATTAGCTTAAATAATTTAGCTGGACTGTATCGTCTACAAGGTAGATTTAAACAAGCAGAACCATTGTATCTCCGCTCACTGGCTATTTATGAGAAGTTGCTGGGTAACTCACATCCTGATTTTGCAACTATCTTAGATAATTTGGGATTATTTTATGATTTACAGGGAAAATATGAACAAGGAGAATCACTGCATCTACGTGCTTTAGCTATTTACGAAAAGGTTTTTGGGAAAGAACATCCCGATATTGCAATTACTTTAAATAATTTGGCTGCATCGTATAATGCCCAAGGAAAATTTGCCAAAGCTGAACCTCTGTATTTTCGGGCTTTAGCTATTAGTGAAAAGATATTAGGTAAATCACATCCTGATGTTGCTAACAAATTAGATAATTTGGCTGCACTATATAGTTCACAAGGGAAATATGAACAAGCAGAAGTTCTGCATCTCCGCGCTTTAGCCATTTTTGAAAAGGTATTAGGAAAACAACATCCTGATGTGGCCATTAACTTGACTAATTTGGCTTCTCTGTATCAAGCCAAGGGTGATATTGTTCATGCTGTTGATTTTCAGCGTCGTGGGTTAGATATTCAAGCAAAAAATCTTGATTTAATTTTTGCTGTCGGCTCAGAAAAAAATAAACAAGATTATATTAAGACTTTTGCTGGGACAACTGACGCTACTGTTTCCCTGGCTCTGCAAGAAGCGCAGAATAATCCAGCCGCCGCATCTTTAGCTTTAACTACTGTACTACGTCGTAAAGGACTAGTTTTAGATGCTGTAGCTGACAGCATCCAAATATTACGCAGCAAATTAGATAAAAGTCCCGAAACTCAAAAATTATTCACTCAATGGTTGCAAATACAACAGCAATTATCAGCCTTAGTTTTTTCTCGATCAACACAACAAACTGCTAACCCTACAGAGCAGATAGGAAAATTGGAAGCAGAAAAGGAAAAACTAGAAGCCAAAATTAGTGTTAAAAGTGCCGAATTTCGTCAGCAAATTCAACCAGTCGATTTATTAGCTGTCCAAGCCAAAATACCTCAAGATGCAGCTTTGTTAGAAATTGTGCAATATAAACCATTCAACGTCAAAGCCACAACAGAAGCAGAAAAATTTGGTAAACCCCGTTATGCGGTGGCGGTATTGCGTTTTCAAGGTCAACCAACATGGGTTGATTTAGGTGAAGCCACAGAAATTGATAAATTAGCGATAGATTTCCGCACAGCGTTAGCCATTGGTAGAGGATTTAAAAAACTGGCTCGCACGTTAGATGAAAAGTTAATCGCACCTATTCGTCCTTTGTTGGGTGATGCGCGGCATATTTTAATCTCTCCTGATGGACAATTAACATTAATTCCCTTTGAGGCTCTCAAAGATGAGCAAGACCAATTCCTGATTCAGCGTTATTCATTTTCTTACCTGACGACTGGGCGAGATTTATTACGTTTTCAGTCAAATTATAGTAATGCTACGACTCCGGTTGTGTTGGCAGATATTGACTACGACCACCAAAATCCAACTAGCACTGCTAATAAAAAACCTAGTGTACCAACCATATCAAATCAACGCTCTGGTGATTTAGCAACCTTGGAATTTTTACCCTTATCTGCAACTAAATCTGAAGCGATCGCCATTAAAAAAGTTTTACCAAATGCCAAATTAATATTAGGCAAAAATGCCACAGAAACGGCAGTTAAACAATTACACAGTCCGGTAATTCTCCACTTGGCGACTCACGGTTTTTTCATCGCTGACATCACCCAAGATATCAACGCATCATTAGATTTACCAGAAAAACCAAATCCAGAAAAGATTTTAGCAGTAGAAAACCCCTTATTACGTTCTGGTTTAGCCCTGGCTGGTGCCAACAAACGTAATCAGGTGAAAAACAGTGATGATGGGATTTTAACGGCGCTGGAAGTTGCTGGTTTAGATTTGCGTTCTAATCAGTTGGTGGTGCTGTCGGCTTGTGAAACTGGTAAAGGTGATGTCAAAGTTGGCGATGGTGTGTATGGTTTGCGTCGGGCTTTGGTAATTGCGGGTTCTCAAACCCAAGTTTTAAGTCTGTGGTTGGTAGATGATGCAGCAACAAAAGATTTGATGGCGAAGTATTACCAGAATTTGCAAGCAGGTAAAGGAAGACATGAAGCTTTACGTGCTGCACAGTTAGATTTACTCAAAACACAAGAATATCAGCATCCCAGATTTTGGGCGGCGTTTGTTCCTTCTGGTAATTGGAATGCGTTGAGGGAAAAGTAGTCAGTTTTCAGATTCCCCTACACCCCTACACCCTTACACCCCTCTTCCCAGTTAGTACAACTGACTACGGACAAAATAACCTGACAGATGATAACCATGAATTAGGTTAAATTTTGCCCACCTAACTGATGATGTTAAAAGTTTCAAAAGTTCAAAGGAGGGTTTGTAATAAGTTCGGTATCGTATTGCTGGAAGCCGGCAATGTAATTATCAAGCCATGAATAAACAGGTAGAAGTTCTATCAGATCAGTCTGCGCTGATAGCGCGATCGCTGGAGTTAATTTTATCGAAGTTGGAAACCGCCATTGCTCAACGGGGGCAATTCACGATTGCCTTATCTGGTGGTAGTACACCCAAGCCTTTATATGAAGCGATCGCTACAAAAGATTTGCCTTGGGATAAAATTCACGTCTTTTGGGGTGATGAGCGTTACGTCCCCCCAGATCATCCCGATAGCAACGAATTAATGGCGCGGCGTGCATGGTTAGACCGTGTTGATATCCCCGCCGCCAATATTCACGCTATGCCAACTTTAGACGCTGATCCAGCTTTATCGGCTGCCAAGCATGAACAGGATTTACAAGAATTTTTTCATTCTGCTCCCGGCGAGTTTCCATCATTAGATGTAATTTTGCTGGGTATGGGAGATGATGCCCATACTGCATCTTTATTTCCCCACACCGAAGCATTAAAAGTGAGCGATCGCTTAGTGACTGTGGGTAATAAAGATGGCAATCCCCGCATCACCTTTACTTACCCCTTGATCAACGCTGCTCGTAGCGTGATTTTTGTAGTGGCTGGTGCTAATAAACGTCCAGCCTTAGCCAAAGTCTTTGCCCCCCAAGCCGATGACTTTAGTTATCCATCTCGCTTAATTCGTCCCCAAGGGGAACTTTGGTGGCTACTAGATGCGGCGGCTGGGGCGGAATTGCCAGCTTAAAAGTCAAAAGTAAAAAGTAAAAAGGCAAAAGAGTCGATAGCGCCAATTATATGAGTTAGATCCTAACTAGCCTCTAATCTCTAGCCCCCAGCACTTAAAACGAAGAAACGCTATTCTTTTTACTTTTGCCTTTTTACTTTTAATTTCCTCAAGAGTAGTTGTTAAAATCGAAAGCTAGAATCGCCCCCTTGCAAAACTGCCGATTGGTAGAAGCAGAAGCATCTACGGAGTTTTTTCTGCTTACCAGTGCTATCTAACGCTGATCTTCAACAAAGGCTTAAATCAATGATCGTCTGCCCGAATTGCAATCATCCCAATCCCAACGGCGCTGTCCAGTGCGAAGCTTGCTATACGCCTTTACCAGCGACTAGTAACTGTCCCAACTGTGGAGCAACGGTACAGGCTGATGCTGCTTTCTGCGGTCAATGTGGGTTTAATCTCCATGCTGCTGCTGCACCTGCTCCTGTTTCTGCTGCGGCTGTTGCTCCTACAGTTGCTCCCGAAGTTCCTGTGCAAGTACCGCCATTAGTGACACCAGATCCGCTATTGGATCTGTTACAACCAGACGCACTAGGAATTAATCAACAACCTGCACCTGTACCTGTCGCACCACCAGCAGCAGTAGAAAGCGCACCTCCATCTCCACCGCCTGTAGCTGCTGCACCTGCGCCCGAACCAGAACCAGAACCTGCACCAGAACCCGCACCCGCACCAGAACCAGAAGCAACAGTACCCGCACCTGTACCTGTACAAGCACCCGCAGGTGTGGCGAGAACTCAGTTACAACAGGTAACAGCGCGGTTAGTTCACATTCAAAGCGATCGCGAAATTGAATTACCCCAAAGTCTTTCGGTAATTCACATGGGTAAACCTAATGACCGCATCCCCCCCGATATTGATGTTTCCGGGTTTAGTAATTCAGAAATTGTCTCTCGCATCCACGCAGATATTCGTGTTGAGGGAGATGCTTTCTATGTCGAAGATGTCGGTAGTTCTAATGGCACTTATATTAACAACTTGCCATTATTACCAGGCAACAGACACCGTCTCCGCCCAGGCGATCGCATCAGCCTCGGTAAAGGCGACTTGGTAACATTTATCTTCCAGCTAACGTAAGAAAGGGAACAGGGGACAGGGAACAGGGAACAGAGAAAGAATGATGCTGCCTCCTGCCTCCTGCCTCCTTAGATTAGGATGGATGAAAAGACACTCCACTCATTGGGGTAATTACATTCAGGAAAGTACGCCATGAAGGAACCAAGTAAAGATTTTGCAACTTTGCTCTCGACAGAAGCCCCACCAGAGGTAGAACGTATGGGGTTGACGTGGTTAGTTGCAGCTGCGATCGCTACGGCTGTGTTGTGGCAAGTTCCCGGCGGCGACTATATTTTATACCCGTTCACCATTTTGGCAACTTGGTTTCACGAAATGGGACACGGTTTGATGGCGCTGGTGTTGGGCGGACAGTTTCACAAGTTGGAAATTTTTAGCAATGGTTCTGGTGTAGCTACTTATAGCATCGTCAGATCACTAGGCCCCCTTGGCCCAGGTTTAGTCGCTGCGGCTGGGCCAATGGGGCCGCCAATTGCTGGTGCAGCTTTGATTCTGGCTTCGCGCAGTTTTAAAGCCGCATCTTTGAGTTTAAAAATTTTAGGTAGTTTTCTATTGTTATCTACATTAATTTGGGTGCGTTCTTGGTTTGGTTTGTTGGCAGTTCCCTTATTAGGGTTAATTATTCTTGGTATTTCTTTAAAAGCGCCACGTTGGATGCAGGGTTTTGCTATTCAATTTTTGGGTGTCCAAGCTTGCGTGAGTACTTATCACCAACTCGATTATTTATTTAGTTATAGTGCTGGTTATTTGGGGCTATCTGACACAGCCCAAATGCAAAGATATTTACTTTTACCTTATTGGTTTTGGGGCGGCTTGATGGCGATCGCTTCTTTGGTTATCTTGATTCAAAGTCTCCGCATTGCCTATCGTTCAGCGTAATGGGTAAGAAACATCACAAAAAGGCGATTGATTCCTTAACTCAAAGGATTCAGGAACATCAAGAAAAGATTAGACTGGAATCAGAAAAAGATTTACCAGACGAAGGTTTAATTAAACATTGGGAAAAAGAGATTCGTGCTTTTGAAAAAGCAATCCAACAAGCCCGCAAAAGATTGGAATAATGAATATGCAGATTAGCGATCGCTCTTTAGCAATTAGAAGTTCTACACTCAGTACTTTAATTGCTGAATTAGGTACAGAATGTAGTAAAGTTCAAGCTTTAATCAATCAACTCCAGTTACCCAGTTTAACTACTAACCAGCAAGCTGAAATATTGGGAGAATTACTAGCTGCTACAGTTCATTTGCATACTCACTGTGATGCAGATTTTCAGTCTCTGATTGCACAAGAGATGGAAAATTTACCCGATGAAGAATGATTTTGTAGGGCGATTATATTATCTAGAGAAAATTAGTGAGTTCACTGCTGGTAAGTTGGATTTATCTGCCTACTAATTTCATAGGTAAGTAATCAAAATTACCAGCCGCAAGGTGTGATGTTTTTTTTGTTGTTTTTCTTATGTAACCAAATACACTTCTAATTAATGATTCTAAAATAAATAAAGTAATTGTAATTTTAGTTATTCCCGCAGGTTACAAGCGTTTATGGTGGACAGTACAAATATATTTCATTCTGGGGTGAATCGAAGAGAAGCAGAAAATATTATTCATAAATTCTTAAACAATAAAGACTATAAAGTATTAGCTGTCAAAGGAAAATGGGGTATTGGAAAAACCCATCTAGTACGAAGTTGTTTAGATGAACATCAAAGAAACTATTATTTGTATGCTTCTGTTTTTGGTATTTCTTCAATTGAACACTTGAAAGCAAGAATAGTTGCTAATTACCAGAAAAATCTCAAACCTAAACCAATTCAAAATATTTCTGAATTTATCAACCGTAACTCTGGAAGATTAGAAAAAACTCCAAAACTTGACTTTGGATTATCAGGTTCATTACTTGCTATGGGTGGTGATTTATTGCTTGAGATATTTTTTAATTTAAACGTAAACGAGAATTCAATTATATGTATTGACGATATTGAAAGAAAATCTCAGCTTAAACTAGATGAAATACTTGGCTTTGTTGAATATCTAGTTCAGGAATTAAAATGTAAAATAATTTTAATTTATAGTGATGATAATCTAGATAACGATTCTAAAGATATCTTAAAGACTTATAGAGAAAAAGTAATTGATAGAGAATTTACTCTCGCTCCAACAGTAGAAGAAAACTTAGATTTTATCTTTAAGGATCATCCTGATAAAGAGGTAATAAAATCAGTTTTTATAAATACTCATACAAACAACATTCGTGTTCTCCGTAAAACTAGATGGCTGATTGATGAACTTAGTCCTTTAATAAAAGATTGGCAGCCTGGTTTACGTAATCAAGTTATAAAAAATATTGTTGTTATTAATTTATTAATAATCGATACGGAGTTTCGTAAAGATTCTTCCATTACTATAGACAGTATATTATCTTTAACAGACTCTTCAAAATATAAAAATAACGACAATTTTGAGGAACAAATTAAACTTATAAAACAATTATATAAGCTAGGATATAACTCTCTAGAAATTGATGAGATTATAATCAATTCAGTAGAAAAATCGCTGTCTAGTTCTAATGAAATAGAGTTTATTAAAAGAGGAAAAATTCTTAATGATAGAGAGGAAAAAAATCAAGTTATTGAAAAATTGCGTAACCTTCACAAGCCGTATTATAATTCATTTGGAAATTCTGAACAAGAAATCCGGGAGGGAATTATAAATTTTCTTGAAGAGAATCATTTATATTTAAGTATTTCTGAATTTGAACAAGTTGAACAATATGCTTCAATTCAGAAATGTTGAATGATGATATAAAACTTTACATAAATAATTACACGGATTCTAAGAAGCCAAAAAATGTCAACATAACATCATCTCTTCAAACCAATGAACATAACTGATTTTCTGACACATACAAGACTGAAGATAGCGAAATTTATCTAATAATGTATTACCCCATTGTTCAGGAATAGAGACAAGCTGTAAAATCAGATAAGCAATCAGGCTAGTATAAATTTGGATAGTGATGCCATTGAGGTTTTTGGTAATTAATTTATCCAACTTTAAGTGCATCTTCAAAAACTTCCATAACAATTCAACGCTCCAGCGTAATCGATAAATATCTCGAATTTCATCATCACTAACAGCCGTTTCTCCCGTAGCAGGTAAGTTAGTCACTAACCGAAATTCGGTTTGAGTTTCTAAATCGCAAAAACTCACCACTCTATAGGCATTAGCATCATGAGATGCGCCAATTTTGATTAAGCCAGTTGACTCTTGAAATTCGAGTTTCCAATTGTTTTTAATCCGGAGAACAAAGTATTTTTTGTCCTGGACTAATTCTTGGATAAATTTAAATCCGGCAAACCCCCTGTCCATTACCCCCACAGCATCCGTTGGCAAATTTGAGAGCATTTTTGAACCAAAATTATAATCATGGTTATGCCCAAAATTAATGAAATTATCTTCAGGTGTTCCTGTAGCTAAATTCAGCGAACTAAACAGTTTTACCTGATGAAATCCTAAAATCCATAACAACTTACTCGTCAAAGTAATAATTGTAGAATCAATTGGACAAATAGCATATTTATCGTGTAATTTTTTGTTATTTACCTGTTGGACTAACTTATTTAATTTTTCATAAATTTCTTGAAATGGTTGTTGACTTCGATGCAAATTAGCTTTTGAGAAAGTCGAAATATCTACGGGATATCCTGTATTATTTAACCGCTTAAACACATCTCGCATACTTGTTAAGCTGTTGTCCAATACATAAGATAGCCAGCACTCGACAAACAGACGGCTGTTCAAGACTGGATAATCATTTTTTGGCAGTTGGCTCAGGATATCTTTGACAATTTTAGGAAATCTATTTATAATCACTATCAAACAGATATATTTATGTTTATCGCCCAAATTTTACCAAACTTTGGGCGATTTCTATCGGGTTTTTCTTAACATTCAACACTTCTGGGGTATATCGTGTTAAAAGATGTGCAGGTGTCAGTCTTGAATATCAGATCAATACTTTATTTGACCAATTACCTGTGGATCTTGGTATATGGCACAAACTGACGACTAAGTTTGATGCTGATTTATTCTGCGGATTATGGTTGAAGCAGTGGAATCGTGGACTTGATTTTTCACCGCAAACGCTTCAGCGAATTAGTGACAGAGGTTTGAGTCTTAGTCTAGACATTTACTTTAATTATGATGAGAAGGAGTCTTGAGAATGTTGGGTTACGTTCCTCCACCCAACCTACACTTTTTTACTTTTTACTTTTTACTTTTTCCTTTTTACTTTTTACTTTTAGTTCCTCGGTTTTGGTGATTCGGGAATAATTTCTGTCACGACACGATTACCTGTTTTCCCACCACTGACAACAATGTTGTCGGTTTCCAGATTACCGACGGCTGTATCTCCATTAAATGTTAAGGCTGGACTGGCTTGGCGATAAACGACATTTCCCTGTGCTTCTAATAACTTTTTATCAAGATACCAAGTTAAATTCTGAGACTTTAAAGACTGACGACGCTGACCAACGGCGTTGACATTCCCTACTACATAAACTGTTTTTTGGGGGATTTTCATCTCAGCTTGATTACCAGTCACCGTCATTTTTTCCGCCCGGTGAAATACCCTCACAGGAGAATTTGTTTTGATATTTTCTGTATTCATATTCCAGACCATCGAGTTACCAATGATTTGTACTGGTGGTTCTAATAAATCTGCTTGGGCATTTTGTTTGATGGTAGCGATTTTAGTTTTTAAGTTAAATTCGGCAGAATTGCCACGACCACGGTCGGTAATTTGATTATTTTTATAACGTTCAAATTGTAAAGGGCGATCGCCAATTAATTTTTCTTGTTTAACCTGCCAAATTAAATGTTCTGTCCGCATTTTAATTTGGGGATCAGTTGAATTAGCAACGACTTTACCGATAAATTCGGCTATTTGTTCACGGGTTTTAACTCGCGCTTCTTGGGCTATTGCTTGTAACTGTTTATGCCTACCATTGATTTGGTTACGCACAATCAATAAACCTTCTTTGGGTAGCCATTCCATTTCGTTACCTTGTAAAACTACACCATTAGTAGGATCTGTGGCTACAATTTTACCTTTGAGAAATAGCCGTTTACCATCTTGTTCAATATCTGCTAAGTCGGCTTTAATTTGATAAACTATTTTGCCATCTTGATATAATTCTCCATAAGGATTTTCGGCTTGAGCTATTTCTTTTTCTTTGGTGTATCTTGCCTTTTTGGCTTTGACTGTCCAAAGCGGTCGCCCAACTTCATCAGCTTGTTCTAGGGTGACATCAAAAAAAGTTAATTTACTTTCAGAATCTTCTGGGGAGGAATCTTGATTATTTTGATTGGAGTTTGTCAAAGGTTTACCACAAGCCCCTAAACTGATCATTAACAGTAGAGTCAAAAGTAGGTAAGACCATTTGGTTTTAAGTGATTGGAACTTCAAAAAACTTAAGTAATGAAAGTGGGGGGATTTATGTGTTATTCCCCCCAGAAATCTAAAATTTATTTTTGTTATCTGCCTACCTTGCTGCTTCATGTATCCTGAATTTCTAGATGTCCGTCATGGTCTGTTGGGTCATCCAAAAAACCCATTCCCGATAAGGGACGATAGGGGTAACTTTGGCGTGGTGTTTTTTGGATATCTTCTTTGATAGCTTCTAAATCAATGTAGCGATCGCTCACATTAATTAAACTATCACTGGTCATCGAGCGTAAACTCACAACCTCTACCCTTACACCACGATAGCTTACAGAATTGACGGCATAGGCTAAATCGCCATCCCCACTCACCAACACCGCAGTATCATAGGAATCGACCAACGCCATCATATCAACGGCGATTTCGACATCTAAGTTGGCTTTCTTGGAACCATCCGGGAGTTGTACTAAGTCTTTAGCAATGACACGATAGCCATTCCGACGCATCCACAACAAAAAACCTTGCTGCTTTTCGTTGGTTCTATCGACACCAGTGTAGAAAAAAGCCCGCAACAGCCGAGATCCACCTGTTAAACGACACAACAACTTGGTGTAATCAATTTCAATTCCTAATTGCAAAGCAGCATAAAATAGATTTGAACCGTCAATAAATATAGCGACTCGGCCTCGATTCTCTAAAACTTGTTCCGGCGTAAATATCGAGTCGTTTTCTAAATTATTCAACATTGTTGTCATACCTCATTTTTATCTTGATATTTTTGATACAAATTTCCAACTTTTACTTTTAGTTAGAGAGTTTTATGATAATTTTCCGGGGCTAATGATTTAAGTTCAGCCCCGATAAATTTTTTGAGAGATTTGAGAGATTAGAAAATGTTCTGAAAGAAATTAAAAAAACTAATCGTTTTTCGGAGGTTCTATGCGTTTAAAAATTGGTTGAGGATTCCCCAACAGTTGTTTATTAGATAGTAACCCCCATTGGGAATGAATGGAAAATGGGGCAGCAGTTGTTGTTTGATTTTGTTCGTTAAAGTTGATTCCAAAACCCAGTTGCTGATAAATCTCGCTACTGATATTGGGGATAACTGGTGAAAGAAGATATGCTGACAGCCTGACTGATTCCAAAACTGCATAAAGCACTTTTTCTACTTCCTGCTGCTGTCCTTGTTTATATAGTGACCAAGGTGCTTGTTCATCTATAAACTTATTACTGGCTTGTACCAATGACAGAACAGCTTCGCAGGCTTGGTTGAAAGCTAGTGCTTGATATGCTTGTTGTACCTGTTCCCCTAGATGTAAGCCAATTGTTTTCAAAGGATTTGCCGCAGAAATGGTTTCATCTGAAACTGACACTTGATTGCCAGCACAGTATTTCTTCACCATGTTCAAGGAGCGATTTAACAAATTACCTAAATCATTTGCCAAATCTGCATTTAAAACGTTGATGAATCTACTTTCATTAAAGTCGCCATCTTTGCCAAATTCGATTTCCTTAAGAAAGTAATAACGAACCGCATCACTACCATATCTCTCAACTAGAGCGATCGGATCAAGGGTATTACCCAGCGCCTTCCCCATTTTTTGACCATCTTTGGTCAAAAATCCATGCCCAAATACTCTATTTGGTAACGGTAAGTCTGCCGACATTAGCATTGCTGGCCAGTAAACTGCATGAAAACGCAGAATATCTTTGCCGATTAAATGTAAGTTAATCGGCCACCATGTTGCTAAAGCGTTGGCTAAGGTTGGTTCAGCATCGGGTTCTAATAATGCCGTAACATAACCCAGCAACGCATCAAACCAGACATATAAAGTTTGGTTAGGATCACTCGGAACAGGAAAACCCCAGTCAAGATTAATCCGGGAGATGGAAAAATCTTGCAAACCTCGGCTGACAAAGCTTAAAACTTCATTGCGACGGCTTTCGGGTTGAATGAAATCTGGGTGCGATTGATAAAACTCTTCTAATTGGGTTTGGTATTTAGATAAGCGAAAGAAATAATTTTGTTCGTCTCGCCACTCAACTTCTTTATTGGTATGAATCGGGCAACGCTTACCGTCTAATAATTCTCTTTCTTCTTTAAATTCTTCGCAGGCTACGCAATACCAGCCTTTTTGCTGCCCTTGGTAGATATCACCTTTTTGCCAAACGCGCCCAAAAAATTCTTTAACAATCGCTGCATGTCGCGGCGCAGTTGTGCGACTAAAGCGATCATATTGAATGTTTAATTTCTCCCATAAGGTGACAAAACTGGGAACAATCCCATCACAAAATTCTTGGGGCGCTTTGCCTAAAGACTCTGCTGAACGTTGAATTTTCTGCCCATGTTCATCTGTACCTGTAATTAACAGGACACGATGTCCCTTGAGTCTCTGATATCTAGCCACTACGTCTGCGGCAATAGTTGTATAAGCACTTCCAATATGAGGGACATCGTTTACATAGTAGAGGGGTGTTGTCAGTGCAAATGTTTGGTCTGTTTTATCCACTAGGTTCATGCAGAATAAAAAACAAATTATTAAAACGTTTTATACTTAGTTATGAAGGCAAAACCACGCAATTATATTACATTACTATCTCTTTTTCAAAGTTCACCTTAATATTAGCAAATTTCTAGAGTTCAGAAATGTTTTGTAATAAGTACAAATTTGGCTAATTTCAGCTCTAAAAACAGAAATGAGAATTTCATAAGGTTTATCTGATGTTGTTTCTTACATAGATTGTGACCAAAAGTACAACGCTCTAAACATAGAAAAATCATCAGCTTTTATAGATAAGACATTTCTATCCTAAGACGGTCGTAGCATTAGTAAAGAAATGTAAAAATTAAATCAAGATAAACTACGATATTTTCCCAAAAATATATTTAGATATGAGTCTAAATAGCCCATTAGACATTTCTCGCTTACTTTTAGCAACTTTTTCCACACGAATGTTTCGCTATTACGAGGATCGCATTCCTCGTGATGCAAGTTTGTTAATAGTGAGCAATCATCGCAGCTTTATGGATGCCATGATTTTAATGGCAGCGTTATCAAATCCGATTCGTTTTGCTTGCCATCACTACATGGGGCAAGTGCCGATTTTGCGCGAAATTGTCACAGGACAATTAGGTTGTTTTCCGTTAGAGACAGTTGAGAATCGTCAGCAAAGCTTTTTTGCCCAGTCCCAGATGCTATTAAAGTCTAAGCAGATGGTAGGCGTTTTTCCAGAAGGCGCTGAACCAATGGTGCAATCGACTCCAGCAGATGCAGTGGGAGAATTTCAGCGCGGATTTGCCCATTTAGCGTTACGAGCTGGCGTACCAGATTTAGCAATTTTACCAATTGCGATCGCCTCTTTAGAAGAAGTCAACACCACAGCTTTTCCCCTAAAACTGTTGAGTTTATTTGACCCTTCCGAACCTTTATTTAACCAATACGGATGGCATCCATTAGTTATATATCAACGGGTAGCTGTACTCATTGGTCGCCCTTATTGGATTACAAACGAGCATCAAAGTCAATATCATGGCAAACAAGCCAAAAAAGTTATATCTGAGCTAACCCAACATTGCCACAGTGAAATTGCAAATTTACTACAACAAGGATGTTATTGATATACAACACTAAAACAGAATTTTGGAGATGACTTTGCTGGCGTTGTACTTGTAATTTTTTGCTGATTTTAGATATATATTGCTAAATATGACCTGACAGAATCTTTGTATAAGATTAAGTTATATTTACGATAATTTGATTTAATCTTTAAGTGAGTTTTTATTAGCTGAGTTATGATTTTAACAGATTTTTACCTGTAATACTGTTGAAAACTTAAACTCGCTATTTGCAACTGAGAATTGCTGTTTGTTTATGGGGATCATTTTGAAAATTAGTATCAAAAGATAATAATTGTATGCAGGTAAATCGATAAAAGTCCTCAAGAAAATTAAAGTTGTACAATGCCAGAAGTTGAGTTAAAGCCATGTTTTCTGACTCCGAAACGAGTCCAACCAGAGTATCCGCTGTTTGTTTATTTACCGGGAATGGATGGGACTGGTGAGTTATTGCGATCGCAAACATCGGGACTAGAAACTGGCTTTGATGTTCGCTGTTTGGCGATCCCCAGAAAAGACTTAACGACTTGGGAAGAGTTAACTAATAACGTCTTGGACTTAATTCATGCAGAATTAGAGAAAAGTTCCCAAAGGTCAGTTTATTTGTGTGGAGAATCGTTTGGCGGCTGTTTAGCGATGAAAGTAGCCACCAAAGCCCCGCATTTATTTAAACGGATTATTCTGATTAACCCCGCCTCAGCTTTTCGCCTGCGTCCATTTTTAGATTGGGCATCCCAGCTATCATGCTTAGTCCCAGAATCTTTGTATGATATTGGTGCATTGGGTTTATTGCCATTTCTGGCATCTTTAGAACGTATGACCAGAAGCGATCGCCACGAACTCTTAAAAACCATGCGTTCTGTCCCATCAGTAACAGTCAATTGGCGATTGGCTTTATTGCGAGAATTTGCAGTGGATAATGACCAATTACGCCGCCTCACTCAGCCGATATTGTTAATTGCTGGTGCAGGCGATCGGCTTTTACCTTCTGTGACAGAAGTGAGGCGAATAGCTGCTATTTTACCTAAATCTCAGGTTTTAATTCTTCCCAATAGCGGTCACGCCTGTTTGCTAGAGAAAGATATCAGTCTCTATGAGATTCTGCAAAACAACAACTTTTTGGAAACTCCGAATCAAAAGGTATACAAATTACCAGTGAAGGAATTAGGTTGAGCTTATAGCAGAAGGCAGGGGGTAGAGGAAGAATGTTTACTCAACACTCAGCATATAGCCCCTACGAATAGAATTCGCGGCTATAAAAACAAAGTCCGCCTACGCGGACTAACGGAAAATAAAGGGTTTTGAACCCGCACAGGCGAGTTTTGTTTGTGTGGCAGCGACTTCAGTCGCTTGGTGCAAGATATGAATATATGCCATCAACTTGTACTTGTTGGAAGATGTCAAGTTAGCCTTAGTTTCGCTACAACCAGACTAGAGCGACTGGCATAACAATGACAAACCAACCCCAAAAACAATCCGAAGTAGAAATTACTAATCAAACATCCGCTAAAGAGAAATCATCGTTATTCGACTCTTTGGCGACGACGGGTAAAACATTTTTTGATACAGCCTTGGGAGTGGGTGCAGCCGCAGCTAAACAAACACATAAGTTATTTGGACAAGCAACTCAAACTACTGGTCAAGTTGTTGATCGCCTCAGTCAAAATTGGCTGATTAGAAGGCTATCTGGGTTTTTAAATCTGAATTGGCTGATTGGTGCTAGTGAAAATGTTGACCTAGAAAAAGCAGCAGCCAGTGTTACAAAACTCAAGCAACAGCATCCCCAGGAATCGCCTAGCCAAATTTCTCACCGCATTATGCTAGACACAGCCACAAAAGCTGGGGGGATTGGATTTGCCAGTAGCATTTTACCAGGGGTAGCAGCAGCGTTATTAGCAGTTGATTTAGCTGCAACCATGAAATTGCAATCAGAAATGCTGTATAAAATTGCCGCCGCTTACGACTTAGATTTAAAAGATCCAGCCAGGAAAGGCGAAGTTTTGACAATTTTTGGTTTGGGTTTGGGTGGTAATCGTTTGTTGAAAGCCGCAGGATTGGCGTTACTGCGAAATGTGCCGTTTGCAGGTGCAGCGATCGCCACTAGTTCTAATGCTGCCTTAAGCTACTCTTTAGGCTATGCAGCTTGTCGATTTTACGAAGCCAAACTAGATGAATCTGTTTCCTTGACATCACCAGAAACTTTGGCAAACTTGAAAGCCGAAAGTGAAAATTACTTAGAAACTGCGATCGCTCAACAAGCCATCATGGATAAAATTCTTGTTCATGTAATTCTTGCCAGCCATCCCGAAAAAACCTGGGAAGAAATTTTACCAGAATTGCAAGCATTGAACCTCAGCCCCAATTCTCTGAATGCGATCGCCAATAATATCAAATCACCACAACCTTTAGATACACTACTCAATCAACTCAACCGTGATTTTGCGATCCCACTATTGGCACAATGCCAAAGAATTGCTCAACTGGACAAGCAAACAACAGGAGTAGAACAAGAAATCATTAATGCGATCGTCAATAAATTTGACATTAACACCACTGAAGTCGAGTCAATATTGAATACTGCTGATTCCAACACTAGCCTCTAGCCTCCAGTCCCTAGCCTCTATTCCTGTTCAATTTGCTCAGGATCAATACCCATTTCTCGGAGGCGTTGCTTTAATTGCTCTACCTGCTGTTCAGCTTCTTGTCGAGCTAAAGCTTCTGCATCTATTCTTTGTTGTGCTTCACGTAGTGCTTGCGCCTGTTCTGTGGGGTTCAACAACTTTTCACCTGTATCTTCTCGGTAAAAACTAATCAGTTCTCCTTCTACCTGCAACCGCAAACCCAATGGTTCACTGCGATTGTCGGTAATCAACTCATAAGAATCTTGCCGCAACCGATAACCCCGCAACTGTCCCTGCACCCATTCGCCTCTGGGGTCAAAAAGCCAATATTCTTTAACACCAAGTTGCTCGTATAAAGTCTTCTTAAATTCCTGGTCGTGATTTTTCGTCCCTGCCGAAGTCATCTCAAAAATCACAGATGGAACTTCCCCTTCTTCCCAAACTTTATAGTTATCTCGACCACCAGGCGCGACATTAAAAATTACCATTACATCTGGGGCAACGCGCAACTTAGGAAAACCTTGAGCGTAGTAGAGAAATTGATTGGCAAGGACTGTTGCTTGTTGTCCTGCTAAATACTGGCGCAGCATTTCTAGTGTCGCCAGTAATACACATAAATGAGCATAGCTTTCTGCCACTGGTTCACCATCGGAACTAGGATAGAACACTTCTGAGCGTTGATTTGGAGTCAAGGCTGAGGTCATAGTCATGCCATACAGAAGGTTGAGATGTTTCAATTATAAAAGTCAGTGGTGATTTGCCCTTTCACACTTCATACTTCATACTTCTGACTTTTCTTCACACTTCAGAATTTTGAGCAATACTGGTACAAGAAGGAATCTTTAAACAAAATCCCAAAATGGCAACAATTAAACTTAGTAATCAGCCTCTGCTGGAGTGGGCAGGCGATAGTTTGGCAATTGGATTATTTGAAGATGCGGTAGAGTTAACAGGTGAACTGGCGACTTTGAATGAAAAGTTCGCTGGCATCTTAAAAGAAGTAATTGCCGAAGAAGAATTTACAGCCAAAGCCAACAGCACTGTCTTTACTCGTGTCGCTGGCGGTGGTGCAGTTAAAAAAGTAATTTTGGTTGGCTTAGGAAAACCAGACGCACTCAAAATAGATAGTCTGCGGCGGGCGGCGGCGGCGGCGGCGAAGGTAGCCAAAAAACAAAAAAGCAAAACGCTCGGATTTAGCTTTCCCTTGTGGAATAACGACCCAGCAGCCACAGCCCAAGCGATCGCTGAAGGTGTAAAGTTAGCTTTATACCAAGATGTACGCTTTAAATCTGAACCAGATGATAAAGGAGCAAAAGTTGAAACTATCGAGTTGCTAGGCTTTGAAGGTCAAGAGGATGCGCTCAAGCGTGCCAATCAAATTGTATCTGGGGTCATTTTAGCTAGAGAGTTGGTAGCTGCCCCAGCCAATACAGTTACACCCATTACAATGGCCGAGACTGCCCAAGAAATTGCCAAAGACTACGGCTTACAATTACAAATCCTGGAAAAAGAAGATTGTGAAAAATTGGGTATGGGTGCTTTCTTAGGCGTTGCCCAAGCCTCTGATTTACCACCAAAATTCATTCACCTCACCTACAAACCAGAAGGTACACCCACCAAGAAACTAGCGATTATCGGTAAAGGTTTAACCTTTGATTCTGGGGGATTGAATATTAAAGGTGCAGGTAGCGGCATCGAAACCATGAAAATTGATATGGGTGGTGCAGCTGCAACCTTGGGTGCGGCAAAAGCGATCGCTCAACTCAAACCCGATGCTGAAGTTCACTTCATTTCCGCCGTTACCGAAAACATGATTAGCGGTCGCGCTATGCACCCAGGCGACATCCTCAAAGCTTCTAACGGCAAAACAATCGAAGTGAATAACACCGATGCTGAAGGGCGTTTAACCTTGGCTGATGCTTTGGTGTATACAGACAAATTGGGCTTAGATGCGATCGTGGATTTAGCCACCCTCACCGGTGCGAACGTTATTGCTTTGGGTGATGATATCGCCGGTTTGTACACCCCTGATGATGCCTTAGCTTCCCAGTTAGAAACAGCTGCTGGCACATCCGGCGAAAAAAATTTGGCGGATGCCAATGGAAGAAAAATATTTTGAAGGCTTGAAATCTGGGATTGCCGATATGAAAAACACCGGGCCGCGTCCTGGTGGTTCCATCACTGCTGCTTTATTCCTCAAGCAATTCGTCAAAGATACCCCTTGGGCGCACCTAGATATTGCAGGGCCAGTTTGGGCAGATAAAGAAAATGGCTACAACGGCCCTGGCGCAACTGGCTACGGTGTGCGGATGTTGGTTAACTGGGTACTTGAGCAATAAAAATAGGACTTACGCAAAAAACCTCTCAAACTCTGATTTCTCCGTGAACTCTGCGTCTCTGTGGTTCGATTTTCCGTGGCCTGTGCGTAAGTCCTAAAAAAATCAAAAATAAAAAGGCAAAAGGCTTTGTCTTTTAACTTTTGCCCTTCGGGTGACGCTCCTAACGTCGCTAACGCTGAAGCTAACGCCAGTCGGTCATGGGGGGAACCCCCATGACCGCGCTGGCTCACCTTTTTACTTTTAACTTCTCACGTGTTATCTTGGGCTTGCCGCCAAAATATGTTGCAATAATGACAAATAATGCGGAGTACTGACTACTTTTTACTGGAATCAGCACTTAGCACTCAACATAGTAATTTGGCAGTGAAAAAGTTACGGTTTTTTAACAAAGCCAATCTGGTAAAATTTGTAAGGTTTCTATAAGCTCTAAGCAATGGGATCGACTAGCGCACGGATAGCAATTGACGCAATGGGGGGGGATCACGCACCCAAAGAAATCGTTGCTGGTGCATTACGCGCCAGTGAAGAATTGGGTGTGAAAGTATTGCTAGTTGGTGATCCCCAACAAATTAAAGCTGTCATGCCGCCAAAAACTACTTTGGAGCGGGTGGAGATAGTTCCTGCTGAAGAAGCGATCGCTATGGATGAAGAGCCTTTAAATGCGGTTAGACGCAAACGCAAGGCTTCGATTAATGTAGCGATGGATTTGGTCAAAAATCAACAGGCAGACGCTGTATTTTCTGCTGGACACTCTGGGGCAGCTATGGCATCAGCATTGCTGCGTTTAGGAAGATTGCCAGGAATTGATCGCCCAGCAATTGGTACAGTTTTCCCCACGATTATGGCTGGCAAGCCAGTATTGATTTTGGATGTCGGTGCAAATGTAGACTGCCGCCCTAAATTTTTAGAGCAGTTTGCTGTGATGGGTTCAATTTACAGCCAATATGTTTTGGGAATGGATGCACCAAAGGTAGGCTTACTCAATATTGGCGAAGAAGATACCAAGGGTAATGAGCAAGCACTCCGCGCCCATCAACTACTGCGGGAAAATTCTAGTATCAATTTTATTGGTAATGCCGAAGGACGAGATGTACTGTCCGGCCAATTTGATGTAATTGTCTGTGATGGCTTTGTGGGCAATGTGTTACTCAAATTTGCCGAATCTCTGGGAGGAGTAATTCTGCAAATCTTACGTGAAGAACTTCCCCAAGGCTTGCACGGACAAATTGGGACTGCCCTTTTAAAACCAAATCTCAAGCGAATTAAGCAACGGATGGATCATGCGGAGCATGGAGGTGCTTTACTGTTAGGTGTGGCTGGAGTTTGTTTTATCGGTCACGGTAGTTCACAAGCACCTTCAATTTTTAGTGCAATACGTATGGCAAAAGAAGCAGTTGATAACCAAGTGCTGCAAAGACTTCAATCGCAGTACGAAATCCTACAGCGTGAGAACGGTTAGTCATAGTTTAATTGTCATCCGTGATTTGTCCTGAAAAGGATGAATGATGAAAACGCTGAGAGCTTGGGAGAGCAGGAGTGCAAAAGTTAGGCATAGCATTTACAGGAAGTGGCTCGGCAGTTCCCGAAACTTCCCTCGACAACCAGGCACTAACAGCACTGGTTGAAACATCAGATGAATGGATTACCACAAGAACGGGTATTCGTCAACGACGAGTATCACTTTCGTTAGGTTCATTGACTGAATTGGCGGCAGCAGCAGGGGAAAAAGCGATCGTCGCCGCCGGCATTCAAGCTACTGACCTGGATCTTATTTTGCTGGCAACATCTACCCCAGATGATTTGTTCGGCACGGCTTGTAAAGTCCAAGCGCAGTTAGGCGCAACCAAAGCAGTAGCATTTGACTTAACCGCCGCTTGTTCTGGCTTTGTATTTGGGCTGGTAACGGCTGCTCAATACATCCGCACAGGTGTATATCAGAATGTACTGTTGATTGGGGCAGACATCCTCTCTCGTTGGGTAGATTGGCAAGACCGTAAAACTTGCGTGTTATTTGGTGATGGGGCAGGTGCGGTAGTATTACAAGCAGCCGAAAGCGATCGCTTGCTAGGATTTGCCCTTAAAAGTGACGGCACCCTAAATCATCAGCTCAATCTTGGCTATGCAGCGTCTCCCCAAGAACTACTCCCAGGCATCAACATTTCTCAAGGCACTTACCAACCCATCACCATGAATGGCAAAGAAGTCTATCGCTTTGCTGTCCAAAAAGTGCCAGAAATTATTGATAAAGCTTTGTTTGAAGCAAACTTGACTGTCGAGCAAATAGATTGGCTAGTTCTACATCAAGCTAATCAACGCATTCTAGATGCTGTCGCCCAACGTCTAGAAATTCCCGAACAAAAAGTTATTAGTAACCTTGCCAATTACGGCAATACCTCCGCCGCTTCTATTCCTCTCGCCTTAGATGAAGCAGTGCAACAAGGCAAAATCAAACCCAATGACATCATTGCTGCATCCGGCTTTGGCGCAGGTCTGACCTGGGGTGCAGCCATCTTCCAGTGGGGAAGATAAGTATTAATAAGTAAAAAGTAAACAGTAAAAACGTAAAAATTTTTACTTTTGCTTTTTCCCTTTTGACTTTTTAATTGACTATTGACCAATGACTAAAACTGTATGGGTGTTTCCCGGACAAGGTTCCCAAGCACTGGGAATGGGAACAGACTTATTAGATATACCAGGTGCTAAAGCAAAATTTACTCAAGCTGAAGAAATCTTAGGCTGGTCTGTTAGCGATATCTGCCAAAACCAAGAAGAAAAGCTAGGACAGACTCTTTATACTCAGCCTTGTCTTTACGTAGTGGAAAGTATTCTCGCTGATTTGATGCGGGAACGGGGGTATCAACCAGATTTGGTTGCTGGCCATAGTTTAGGTGAGTACATTGCCCTTTACGTTGCTGGGGTTTTTGAGTGGTCAGCAGGCTTACGTTTAGTTAAAAGCCGTGCTGAACTGATGGATAGTGCTGCTGGTGGAATGATGGCGGCTTTGATGAACTTTGACCGCGAACAATTAGATACAGTTATCGCCGCTACACCAGATGTAGTTTTGGCAAATGATAACAGTCCAGGACAAGTGGTCATCTCTGGAACTCCTGACGCAGTACAAGCGGTAATGTCGCAAGTTAAAGCCAAACGTGCCACACCATTAAAAGTTTCTGGGGCGTTTCACTCACATTTAATGTCGGCTGCTGCTAATGAGTTCCAAGAAATCCTTGAGACAGTAGAATTTCAGCCTGCGACTGTACCTGTAATGTCCAATGTCGAACCTACACCCGCCACTGACGCAGAAATTTTAAAACAGCGTCTCACGCAACAAATGACTGGTTCAGTACGTTGGCGAGAAATTTCGCTGCAATTACCAGCTAACAAAATTGAACAAGTCATAGAAATTGGCCCTGGCAATGTTTTAACTGGGTTAATTAAACGCACCGTTACTGATTTAATCTTAAAGAACGTTCGTAATGCTGCTGAATTACCAGAATAGGGAGTAGGGACGAAAAAATCAAAAGTTAAAAGGCAAAAGTAAAAAATATACTCACTTTTAATTTTTAATTTTGAGTTTGTGAAGGGTATTCCAAAAAAGAAGTTATCCCATTTGTTTACTACCTCTATCCCCCTTGTCTTCCTTGTCCCCCTTCTAAATAATGGGATAAGTCCCTACTTCCCACTCACCACTCACCACTCCCAAATGACCTATGTCTCGCAGTCGTGAACCGTTAATCAGTCTGGCGCTTTACCACGCTTTCAAATGGTCGATTGTCAGCCCCATGCTTCATGCTTACTTTCGCGGGAAGATTTATGGGGTCGAAAATGTGCCGCAATCAGATCCTTTGGTAGTTGTGAGTAATCATGCTAGTTACTTTGACCCGCCAATTGTTTCTAATTGTGTGCGCCGTCCGGTAGCATATATGGCGAAACAAGAGTTATTTGAAATTCCGGTTTTGGCGCAAGCTATTAAGTTGTATGGTGCTTACCCGGTGAGTCGCGGTAGTGCCGATCGCAATGCCATTCGTGCCGCTTTAGAATGTTTAGAAAATGGTTGGGCTGTAGGAGTGTTTTTACAAGGGACTCGCACACCTGATGGCAAAATCACTGACCCCAAAAAAGGCGCAGCACTCTTAGCCGCAAAAGCTCAAGCACCGATTTTACCTGTGAGTTTGTGGGGAAGCGAAGGAATTTTAGAAAAAGGTTCATCAATACCGCGTGCTGTTCCCCTAACTATTAGAATTGGACAGGTAATTGACCCACCAAGTTCTACTAACAAAGACGAATTAGAGCGTGTAACCCAAAAGTGTACACAAGTAATCAACGACATGCACGATTTAGGACGTTGATGAGAAATATGCTTTTAGGTAGTAGCGATCGCCACTGTATTTTTATATGTTGCTAATGTCTACTAGCGATCGCTAAACTAACTAATTTTTAAAATATTATATGACAGGCTTTGATGCCAAGAATTTTTGGAATCGCTTGAATAATTCAGCGTTAGTTCGCTTTTTGTTGTTAGTGGCCGCTGGCTGGGCTTTCGTACAACTTTTAGCATACTTTGAAGTCGTAATTGTTATTTTTACATTTGCTGCAATTTTAGCCTTCTTACTCAGTTATCCTGTATATTGGTTGCGGCGGTTTTTACCTCACGGGGTAGCTGTGATTGTTGTCTTCTTACTCAGTATTGTGATTTTAGGCGGATTATTAATCACAGTTGGTATAGCGGTTTTATCCCAAGGACAGCAGCTAATCGATAGTATTTCTGGATTTTTAATTTCTCTTGCTCCTTTTTTAGAAAGATTAGAAGAATTTCTTCGGAACCGCAACCTGCAAATAGACTTGAGTGTAATTGAAGAACAATTGCGGAATCAAGCTATATCAGGTTTAGTCACTAGCCTAGCTTTTTTACAACAGTTATTAACTAATTTTGTTACTTTTATTTTAATTGCTGTTGTAGCGTTCTTCATGCTGCTAGATGGCGAGAAACTGTGGAATTTTATTTTAAAAATAGTACCTAAACAACGCCGCATAAGATTTACAAATATCATTAGAAGGAGTTTTTTGGGTTTCTTTCGCGGTCAGTTATTATTGAGTTTATTTTTAACAATAACTACTTTTATTGTCTTTGTAATTTTGCAAGTTCCTTTTGCTTTATTATTATCTGTAATTGTAGGCTTTTTA
This sequence comes from Nostoc piscinale CENA21, assembly GCF_001298445.1. Taxonomy (NCBI): domain Bacteria; kingdom Bacillati; phylum Cyanobacteriota; class Cyanophyceae; order Nostocales; family Nostocaceae; genus Nostoc; species Nostoc piscinale. Next base: position 6,040,877 of record NZ_CP012036.1, read on the forward strand.
GATATCATTCCAGGTATAGGAGCAACTCTAGGTGTTAGTACAATTACTTTAATTGTATTATCTCAAAATGTTTGGCTGGCATTAAAAGTATTTATTGCCTGTATTATCCTTCAGCAAATTCAAGACAATTTAATTGCACCTCGGATTATGCAAGGTGCGCTAAATCTCAACCCGGTTGTTGTATTTTTTGCCTTATTAGTAGGTGCCAGAGTTGCAGGCTTATTAGGAGTTTTTATTTCTATTCCCATTACGGGAGTAATTGTATCTTTATTTGAAATTGATGAGATGAAAGCTGAGGTTTAGTCAAGAATCATTTGTCCTTTATATTCAGAGCTTACGCACAAAGATGGTCTGTGAAAAATGAGCTATAAGCTAATCGTCATTTAAATTGCATCATGTTAATGGTAATAAAAGCTGAAGAAGCCCTCTCCCTTGCCCCCTGTTCCCTGCGGCCTCAATGTGATTTCTTAAATGTTTAACAGCTTACCCTTCACCCTCTTCCAAACCCTTAATTTTTCGTTTTTTTGCGTAAGTCCTAGTGATATCCGAACCTCTACAGGGTAAATGTCCGTAATAGCTATCGAGGGAAATTTTCAATTAATTTAAATTACAGGTAGCAAAGACCATGCTTTAGCACCATTATGGAGTATCTCAAGCAGTAACAATAAAGTTAGTACACGGGAATTTCCTCCTAGCTGTAAAAACTTTAGAGATATTTGTCACGACTAAGCAAAAATTCGGCTTCTTAAATTTAGGTTGCGATTATGCGATTGTCCAAAATAACCCGTTCTATACGTAGACTTAGTACCCATATTTTCGCCATATTTTTGGGAGTCTTGCTCACGGTTAGCACTTTGCAGGTGTTACCTTCCCTGGCGGAACCTGCACCCAGTTCAGTTAAGGTTGATGATACACCAGAACTAATTGCCCAAAAACAATCACCAGCGACTGCGGCTATTGGTAATAGTAGTTTTGTGACGGCGGCGGTGAATCGAGTCGGTCAAGCAGTGGTGAGAATTGACACAGAACGCACAATTACGCGTCGCCGTGTTGACCCATTTTTGGAAGACCCATTTTTCCGGCAATTTTTTGGTGATGGTTATTCTCAACAATTACCACCAGAACAACTGCGTGGTTTAGGTTCGGGATTCATTATTGATAAAAGTGGTTTGATTTTAACTAATGCCCACGTTGTAGATAAAGCCGATAGAGTCACAGTCCGCCTCAAGGATGGTCGTACCTTTGATGGCAAAGTTCAAGGTATTGACGAAGTGACAGATTTAGCGGTGGTCAAAATTAACGCTGGGAAAGATTTACCCGTTGCACCATTGGGTTCTTCTAATGCTGTACAAGTGGGAGACTGGGCGATCGCAGTTGGTAATCCTTTAGGTTTTGATAATACAGTGACTTTAGGCATTGTCAGCACACTCAAGCGTTCTAGCGCCCAAGTGGGAATTTCTGATAAACGCCTAGACTTCATTCAAACTGACGCAGCCATTAACCCTGGTAACTCTGGTGGCCCTTTGTTGAATGAACGTGGTGAAGTAATTGGGATTAACACCGCGATTCGTGCTGATGCGATGGGTATTGGTTTTGCGATTCCCATTGATAAAGCTAAAGCGATCGCCACCCAACTGGAAAGAGATGGTAAAGTTGCTCACCCCTACTTAGGTGTGCAGATGGTTACCTTAACCCCAGAATTAGCGAAACAAAATAACAGTGACCCAAATTCTACATTTGAAATTCCAGAAGTGAACGGAGTTTTAGTGATGCGAGTTGTCCCCAATTCCCCAGCCGCTAAAGCTGGTATTCGCCGTGGTGATGTCATCCTGCAAATAGAGGGCCAACCAATTACCAATGCTGAACAGTTGCAAAACTTTGTGGAGAATAGCAATCTTGGTCAAGCTTTACAAGTAAAAATCCAAAGAGGTAGTCAAACACAACAGTTATCAGTACGCACCGCTGAGTTACAAAACGCTACTTCGTAAGTTCTAATTTCAGATATCTGAAAATGGGGGTAGGCGCAGGCTTATTCCCATATTTTTTTGAGTGATGGCAGTTTTGATATAAGAATGAAAGAGACACGGGAGACGAGGGAGACAAGGAAGAAAGATGTTTGTAAATCATTTTTTATCAACACATATCTTGCACCTAGCCCTGAGGAATGGAATTCGCGGCTATAAAAACCAAGTCCGCCTATCGCGCTTGCGCTGCGCTTGGCGCACCACGCGGACTAACGTCAAGTCACGAGTTTTGAACCCGCGCAGGCGGGTTTTGTTCGTGTAGCCGACCCAGTGCGTTGGGCGGGTTCCCCGACTTGAAGCATCTGGCGTGCGACTTCAGTCGCTTGGTGCAAGATGTGAATCAAGTTGCTTGCAGAAATAGTATTACTAATCCCTACTCTCAAGTCACTGCAACTTAGTATGAACCATCTTGGTTTATGACTTTAGTCACCTTATAATCAGGACTTTTTTCACATCCGAATTTTTGCTGAGTTTTCTAAACTGAATATGAAAGTTAACCAGCAATATTATTGAGAATTTGAAAAAAATTTATACCAGGATTATGGTGTAAATACTTTAATTATAAGTGAAATTCCGTAAAAGGAAACACTGTTATTTCAAAGTATTTTCTCTGGTCTGCTCATGGTTGTAATTTACAAATTCTTCAATAAGGCTGTAGATAACTCAACAAAAGGAAACTTCAGGAGATGTGAAAATGATGAAACGTATTCTTGCTGGAGCTTTACTAGCTTTACCACTCTCAATATTTGCTGTGCAAACCCAAGCATCAGCAGCACCGGTGATTATCAGACGTGATAACTACCGAACTGTTGTTGTACCTAAACCTGTTGGACGTAAACCTGTTGTTGTCCGCAAAGTTGTTCGCCAGAGATGGGTTCCAGCGCACTGGGAAAGAACACCACGCGGTCGGCGCTGGGTTCCTGGTCGCTACGAAAGATATTAATTAGTGGTTTGTGATTACAGCTGTAATAAAGTTGCATAATAGCAAATATAAACTGGGTGCAAATACTGTAACTAGATAGAACAATAAGCAATTGCTGAAATAGTTGGTTATTTGAGCTTTAGACTAACAAATCCTTGGAATATGTTGGTCTATTTTTTTAGTATCATTTATTTCTATGACTTACTGAGATGCTATCGATTGGGGAACATCTAACCAATAAACCCTTTTACAATCTAAGGGGTAATCCAAACAATCCACTAATGCTATACAGAAGATTTGGACGCACAGAATTACAAATGCCGGTGTTTTCTTGCGGCGGTATGAGATACCAGTTCAAATGGCAAGATGTTTCTTGGTCAGATATTCCTTCAGATAACCAGAAAAACATCGAAGCTACAATTCACAGAGCCATCGAACTCGGTATTAATCATATTGAAACTGCTCGTGGTTATGGTAGCTCGGAAATGCAATTGGGGAAAATTCTGCCCAAGTTTCCGCGAAAACAATTAATTGTCCAAACTAAAGTTTCACCAGTAGCTGATGCAAAAGAATTCCGCAAAACATTTGAAAAATCGCTCAAGTATCTTCAGTTAGATTATGTAGACCTGTTTAGTTTGCATGGAATTAATAATGCTGAATTACTAGACTATGGCATTCGTCCTGGCGGTTGTTTGGAGGTTGCAAAACAATTACAAGCTGAGGGCAAAGTCAGATTTATTGGCTTTTCTACTCACGGTGCTACAGATTTAATTATGCAGGCAATTAATACCAATCAATTTGATTATGTAAATCTGCATTGGTACTACATTAATCAATGGAATTGGCCTGCTATTTTAGCTGCTAATCGCCTGGATATGGGCGTATTTATTATTAGTCCTTCTGATAAAGGAGGAAAGCTATATAACCCACCACAAAAATTAGTGAATCTTTGTGCGCCGTTGAGTCCGATGGTGTTTAATGACTTGTTTTGTCTGAGTCATTCTCAGGTGCATACCTTGAGTTTAGGTGCAGCCAAACCCCAAGATTTTGATGAACATTTGAAGACTTTAGCGTTATTAGATGAATCTTCCGAAATTTTACCACCAATTTTAGCGAGACTAGAAGAAGAAGCGATCGCTTCTCTCGGCGAAGATTGGGTAAAAACTTGGCATATCAACTTACCAACCTGGGAACACACTCCCGGCGGTATAAATATCCCAATGATTTTGTTGTTATGGAATTTAGCCAATGCTTACGATTTGGTAGACTATGCCAAAACCCGTTACAACCTCATGGGTAATGCTAGTCATTGGTTTCCAGGAAACAAAGCAGATAAACTCCACGAAGTAGATTTACGCCAGTGTCTTATCCTGAGTCCGCACGCCCAGAAAATTCCCCGAATTTTGGCAAAAGCCCATGAAATGTTGGGTGGAGAGGAAGTGAAGCGATTGTCACAACAATAGATATGGCGTTTCATAATTTGCTGAAATACTAATTATCCGAGTTGATCTGTGTCCATCCTCTTCTACTGGCAGTTAAAGTAACACCAAAAACTAAATTATCCTAAAATTGCGCCTAGTAGAGTGCGTCAGTTTAAGACATTTCGTCATATCAGAAAATGATGCACTCTACATTTTAAATATTTTTTAATCATTTCTCAATTCTTTATTTGTTGTGACTGACACACTGGAAAGCCACTACATTAAATTTATTTTTATTTTTTTTATAAAATAAAACATTGATTTTTCTCTGAGCAATGTATTAATAGCACCATCAAAAGTACTTGAAAATTTTCCGATATTAAGGATAAGATACTCAAGCGTTAAAACGTTTTTTGCCAAGCATACAAATGCTTAATTTAGCACAAATAAGAGCTAAATTAGGCTTACTGTCTCATGTTTAAAAAGCTTATTAATTTAGACATCAAAAATTAAATTAATTAGTTGATTGCTTGACACAAGAAAAAAGATCGGTGCTGTCAAACTTTTTTTTAATATACTTCTGAGGCTGCGTAGATTTATGGCAATTATTACGGGTGACAGTGGTAATAATATACTTCCAGGCACTCCAGACAACGATATTATTAGAGGTCTTGGAGGCAACGATCAACTCAACGGTGGAGCTGGAGACGACATCCTAGATGCGGGATTAGGAACAGCAGACGAAGTAGATGGCGGAATTGGGATTGATACTGTCGTCATTGATTACTCCAGCTTGTCAACCAACATCACTAGATTGGGGAATTCCTATATCACCACAGGTAACCGCACATTCTACAGCAACATTGAGCAGTTCAACATCACAGGTGGTAGTGGTAACGACCAACTGTTTGGTGGAGTATTGAACGATATTCTCAACGGTGGTGCTGGGAATGATGAACTCAATGGTGGCGCGGGTAATGATGTACTCAATGGTGGTGCTGGTGACGATTTAATTACCAAAGGAGCCGGAGCAGATACAGTCGATGGTGGCACAGGAATCGATACTCTTGTGGATGCCGATTTCTCTGGTGACACCACAGGTAGAACCTTAACTATCACAGGTAGCACCCTCGCCACCATCGTTTCTGGTGGCAACACTTATCAAGGTTTGGAGTTTTTACGCAACATCACTGCTGGTAGTGGTAATGACAACATTCGTCAAGCCACGACAATTCAGGAAAATAACCAACTTAATGGTGGAGCCGGAGACGACATCCTGGGTGCGGGATTAGGAACAGCAGACGAAGTAGATGGCGGAATTGGGATTGATACTGTCGTCATTGATTACTCCAGCTTGTCAACCAACATCACTAGATTGGGGAATTCCTATATCACCACAGGTAACCGCACATTTTACAGCAACATTGAGCAGTTCAACATCACAGGTGGTAGTGGTAACGACCAACTGTTTGGTGGAGTATTGAACGATATTCTCAATGGTGGTGCTGGGAATGATGAACTCAATGGTGGCGCGGGTAATGACATTATTACTCAAGGAGCCGGAGCAGATACAGTCGATGGTGGAGCAGGGGTTGATACTCTTGTGGATGCCGATTTCTCCGCAGATACCACAGGTAGAACCTTGATTATCAATGGTAGTACCTTGGCGACTCTGGTTTCTGGTGGCGACACTTATCAAGGCTTTGAATTTTTCTTGAATGTCACAGCTGGCAGTGGTAACGACACGATTCGCTTTACTTCTGCCACTCCGGCCGATAACAATATTAGAGGCGGTGCAGGTAATGACACAATTGAGGCTGGTGCAGGTAATGACACCCTTGATGGTGGTACAGGAAACGATATACTCAACGGTGGTACAGGAAACGATACCTATGTAGTAGATAGTGTGGGAGATGTAGTGATTGAAACCTCGACATCAGCCACAGAAATAGATACTGTGCGTTCTTCAATTAGCTACACTCTAGGTGCGAATCTGGAAAACTTGACCTTAACTGGTACAGCCGCCATCAATGGTACAGGAAATAGCTTAAATAATACGATCGCAGGTAATAGCGGTAACAATATTCTCAATGGTGGTGCTGGTAACGACAGCCTGAATGGCGGAACTGGAAGTGATACGCTAATTGGTGGCACTGGTAATGATAACTATGTAGTTAATAGTACTGGTGATGTGGTAACTGAAAACCTCAACGAAGGCACAGATACAGTCCAATCATCTATCAGCTACACTCTAGGGGCGAATCTGGAAAACTTGACCTTAACTGGTACGTCAGCCATCAATGGTACAGGAAACAGTTTAGCCAACACTATCACAGGTAATAGTGCCAGTAATACTCTGAATGGTGAAACTGGAAATGATACCTTAATTGGTGGCGGTGGTAACGATACAATTTTGGGTGGTGATGGTAACGATACCCTCAATGGTTTTGGTAGTGAGCTTGGTAGATCAACAAGAGACAGTCTTACTGGTGGTAACAACAGCGATTTATTTATCCTGGGTAACAGTAGTGCTGTTTTCTACAACGATGGCAATAACACCAATGCTGGTCTAAATGATTACGCTTTGATTACGGACTTCAACGTTGCTGAAGATAGAATCCAACTCAGAGGTACAGCAAGTTCTTACTTCCTGGGAACATCACCAATCACTGGCATCACAGGAACATCTATTTACTTTGATAGTAATGGTAATGGAACTTTCAACGCTACTGATGAATTGATTGCGATCGCACAAGGAATTTCAGGACTAAACTTGACAGCCAGCTATTTTAGTTATGTGTCCTAATCCCTAGAAATTTGGATCATTAAGCTTTGAAACCTTGTGGCGCAAATCACAAGGTTTCAAATGAAGCATGAAGACTAAAATTTCCGATTTTAGTCTTTATTCTGTTTCTTTATTTGCCTGTGTTTTATCAATCATTGGCACAACTAAAACCTTATCGACTCGATTACCATCCATATCCATCACCTCAACCCGCATCCCTTCCCATTCAAAATGATCGGCGGCGGCGGGGATGCGGCCTAAATGGGTAATGACAAAACCTCCCAATGTTTGATAGCTACCACGTTCGTCAGATTCCCATTCTTCCATCTCAAAAATTTCAAAAAACTTTTCTACAGGTAACATACCGTCCAACAGCCAAGAACCATCTTCTCTCTGCACATATTGGGGTTCATCTTCGTCGAGATCGGCGGGAACATCGCCGACAATTTCGCTCATAATGTCGTTAAGAGTGACTAATCCTTGAATTACGCCGTATTCATCCACCACAATTGCCATGTGGGTGATAGTTTGCTTGAATAACTCCAACACTTTCAAGCCACGGGTGCTTTCTGGGACAAATACAGGTTGACGCAATCCTACTGTTAAATCTAAAGCTTCATTACGAAAACTGCGAGCGAGTAAATCAGTGACAGGGATGATCCCCAGAACATTATCAAGGCCTCCCTGACAAACTGGATACCGGGAATAACCATTTTCAGTCATTTTTTGACGGTTTTCTTCGGCGGTGTCTTCTAAGTCTAGCCAGATGATATCAGGGCGGGGTGTCATAAAAGAACTAACAGGGCGATCGCCTAAACGAAACACCCGTTCTACCATATCCTGTTCGGCTTCTTCAAAGGTTCCGGCTTCTGTACCTTGCTCAATCAAGATTTTAATTTCTTCTTCTGTGACTTGTGGTTCTTCCGAAGGGGTAATTCCTAAAAGCCGCAATACCAATTCTGTAGAAGCACTTAATAAATGTACTGCTGGAGAAGCTATAGCCGCTAAAGCCCGCATTGGTATAGCAACAAACGCCGCAATTCTTTCTGGGTTGTTTAATGCCAACCGCTTCGGCACTAATTCCCCAATAATCAAAGATAAATACGTAATAATTAAAACGACTATCCCAAAAGATAATGGTTCGCTGTAGGGAGCTAAAAAGGGGATAAGTTTTACATAGATTGCCAGACGGTTAGCAATTGTCGCTCCCCCAAAAGCACCGGTCAGGATACCAATCAAGGAAATTCCGACTTGAACGGTAGATAAGAAATTATTGGGAGACTCTGCTAGTTTCAATGCTGCTCTGGCTCTAGCATCTCCTTGATTAGCAAGCTGCTGAAGCCTGACCTTCCGCGCTGAGACAACAGCCATCTCCGACATCGAGAAGATCCCGTTGGCAATAATTAGAAGCAAAATGATTAAAATTTCAGAAGTGATGGAGGACATGTTTGGATTTGCCGCTATAGGGAGCGAACTATGCTTAACCCCTAGTATCTAGTATTAAACGTTATTCAAGTGCTGACATACATGCTTTAACCAAAAAAGGCGAAAGACTCAAGACTGAAATCTAGACTTGGAGATAGAAGGTCAAAGTACTACTAATCGCGGAATTTACCCTTTGAAAATATCTAAATTCTCTGACTATAGCCATATACTTCATACTTTATACTTCATATTTCATACTTCCTCATTCTTCCACAGAAGTAATAAGTGGAGTGTTAACCCTTTTAAAATAGTGAACATAAACTACCTATAAATTTTCTTATCACTGAAGACTTCCACCTCTAGTAGAACTTATGGCATTTTCTTCGATTGTGCGTGCCTTGGCGCGATCGCCACTCACCACAGAACTACTTTCTAAGCTCAATCGGCAACAAGATTTACGCTTAAATGGTATTCCCCGTCTACCCAAGGGCTTGGTAGCATCGGCACTAGCACAAAATTCAGGAAGGAATTTATTTGTTGTTTGTGCAACGCTGGAGGAAGCCGGACGCGCCTACGCTCAATTAGAGGCGATGGGCTGGTCAACAGTACATTTCTACCCAACTTCCGAAGCATCTCCTTACGAACCTTTTGACCCCGAAACTGAAATGACCTGGGGACAAATGCAGGTTTTGGCAGATTTGGTCAAGGGTCAAGAGTCAACAGTTAATGGTCAAAATAAAACCATAGCGGTGGTTGCTACTACGGGAGCTTTACAGCCGCATTTGCCGCCACCAGAGGCTTTTACACCTCTAAGTCTAACCTTGACCAAAGGAATGGAATTTGACCTGAATACCTTCAGTACCAAAATTACAACCTTGGGTTACGAGCGAGTACCTTTAGTTGAAACAGAAGGGCAATGGAGTCGACGTGGTGATATTGTTGATGTTTTCCCTGTTTCTTCAGAATTGCCAGTACGCTTAGAGTGGTTTGGCGACGAAATCGAGCAGATTAGAGAATTTGACCCGTCAACTCAGCGTTCTGCTCTTGACAAAATTAACCAAGTCGTGCTTACACCGACGAGCTTCACTCCGATCATCCTGGATGCACTTAAGGATAATGCTGAGTTCCAAGTTTTGAAAGAGGAGTTAAATACTGACTCAGAACTTGAGACTGAAGAAACAGGGATTTTAGAAGGAAGTCGGCGGTTTTTGGGGCTGGCGTTTGAAAAACCCGCATCGATTTTAGATTATTTACCTGAAAATACTTTAATTGCTATTGATGAACCAGAACAGTGTCATGCCCATAGCGATCGCTGGGTGGAAAATGCCGAGGAACAATGGTCGCTAGGGACTGGGGAATTAGATTTAGGTTCTCTACAATTACCGAAAATCCATCGGTCGTTTGATGATTGTCTGGCGGAAGTTACCCAATTTCCAACTGTTTATTTATCGGAAATTGCCGAAGAAAACAACGGGATTAATTTAGCGAGTCGGTCTGTACCAGTTACACCGCATCAGTTTGGTAAACTTGCCGAGACGCTAAGACAAGAACGCGATCGCAATTTCTCGATCTGGCTAATTTCCGCCCAACCTTCCCGTTCTGTCTCTCTATTACAAGAACACGACTGTCCGGCGCAGTTTATCCCCAACCCGCGCGACTACCAAGCAATTGAAAAGCAGCAAATCAATCATGTACCAGTCGCCTTAAAATATTCGGGCTTGGCGGAACTGGAAGGATTTATTCTGCCGACTTACCGCTTGGTAGTTGTCACCGACCGCGAATTTTACGGTCAGCACTCCCTCGCCACGCCAGGATATATCCGCAAGCGGCGTAAGGCTGCTTCTAAGCAAGTTGACCCGAATAAACTGCGTCCGGGAGATTATGTAGTTCACAGAAGCCACGGGATTGGTAAATTTGTCAAGCTGGAAAGTTTGACGATTAACGATGAAACCCGTGATTATATCGTCGTGCAGTACGCTGATGGGCTTTTACGGGTAGCGGCTGACCAAGTTGGTTCTTTGTCAAGGTTCCGCGCCACAGGCGATAAACCCCCAGAACTGCACAAAATGACTGGGAAGGCTTGGGACAATACCAAGAACCGCGTCCGCAAAGCTATTAAGAAATTAGCAGTAGACTTGCTGAAATTGTATGCAGCGCGATCGCAGCAACAAGGTTACGCCTATCCTCAAGATATGCCTTGGCAAGAGGAAATGGAAGATTCCTTCCCTTACCAACCTACCACCGACCAGCTTAAAGCTGTCCAAGATGTCAAACGCGACATGGAAAGCGATCGCCCAATGGATCGGTTAGTTTGTGGTGACGTTGGTTTCGGCAAAACTGAAGTTGCAATCCGCGCGATTTTTAAAGCTGTGACGGCTGGTAAACAAGTCGCACTCTTAGCACCTACAACTATCCTCACCCAGCAACACTACCACACCCTCAAAGAACGATTTGCACCTTATCCTGTGAATGTCGGCTTACTCAACCGCTTCCGTACTGCTGAAGAACGTCGCAATATTCAAAAGCGATTAGCAACAGGTGAGTTAGATATCGTCGTGGGTACACACCAACTTTTAGGTAAAGGCGTATCATTCCGCGACTTAGGCTTGTTGGTTGTGGATGAAGAACAAAGATTTGGTGTGAACCAAAAAGAGAAAATCAAATCTTTGAAAACTCAGGTTGATGTACTAACACTTTCCGCCACACCCATTCCCCGAACCTTGTATATGTCCTTATCTGGTATTCGGGAAATGAGTTTGATTACCACACCACCCCCAACCCGCCGACCAATTCAAACTCACCTTTCACCCCTGAATCCCGAAACAGTCCGCAGTGCAATTCGTCAAGAACTAGACCGAGGCGGACAGGTGTTTTATGTAGTTCCGCGAGTTGAAGGGATTGAAGAAACTACAGCCAAATTGCGCGAGATGATACCGGGAGGGAGATTTGCGATCGCTCACGGGCAGATGGACGAAAGCGAGTTAGAATCAACCATGCTCACCTTCAGCAATGGTGACGCAGATATCTTGGTATGTACAACAATTATTGAATCTGGGTTAGATATTCCCCGTGTTAACACCATCCTAATCGAAGACGCGCACCGTTTTGGACTATCGCAACTATATCAATTACGCGGTCGTGTTGGACGTGCAGGTATTCAAGCCCATGCCTGGTTATTCTATCCCAAGCAGCGCACCTTATCTGATGCGGCGCGGCAAAGGTTACGGGCAATACAAGAATTTACCCAACTCGGTTCCGGGTATCAACTAGCAATGCGCGACATGGAAATCCGAGGCGTGGGTAACTTGCTAGGTGCAGAACAATCCGGTCAAATGGATGCGATCGGTTTTGACTTGTACATGGAAATGTTAGAAGAGGCGATTCGAGAAATTCGCGGTCAAGAAATTCCCCAAGTTGATGATACGCAAATTGACCTCAACCTCACCGCATTTATTCCCGCCGATTACATTCCAGATATTGATCAAAAGATGAGTGCTTACCGTGCGGTGGCTGCGGCGAAATCGAAAGATGAACTAACGCAGATTGCTGCTGAATGGAGCGATCGCTATGGTACTTTACCCGTCCCCGCCAATCAACTTTTGCGCGTCATGGAACTGAAACAAGTAGCGAAAAAATTAGGATTTAGCCGCATCAAACCAGAGAACAAACAACACGTAATTTTAGAAACACCAATGGAAGAACCTGCATGGAATTTACTTGCAGCAAACTTACCAGAACATCTCAAAACACGCTTTGTTTACTCTCCTGGTAAAGTCACAGTCCGCGGTTTAGCTGTAATGAAAGCCGACCAACAATTGCAAAGTTTGATTGATGCAATGGGGAGAATGCAGGGAGCGATCGCAGAGGCTGCTGTTGTTTAAATAGTAGATTAGGACTAATCACCCACTAGAACTATATGTCAAACTTACTGAGCAGAATTACAATTAATCCCAAACAATGCGGCGGTCGCCCATGTATTCGAGGTATGAGAATTAGGGTGTCAGATGTATTAGACTTGTTTGCTGCTGGACTTAATGCAGAACAAATATTAGAAGAAATGCCTGATCTAGAAGCAGATGACCTCAAAGCAGCACTACTATATGCTTCGCGGAAGCTGAATCATCCAGTGTTAGTAGCATGACAATCTGGATAGATGCACATTTATCGCCTGCAATTGCAACTTGGATCAGCAACACTTTTGGTATAACAGCTTTAGCTTTACGCGATGTTGGTCTGAGAGATGCTGAAGACCTTGAGATTTTTGAGGCAGCAAAAACTCAAGGAGTTATCTTTGTAACTAAAGATAGCGACTTTGTTGACTTGGTTGAGCGTCTGGGAACACCACCGCAAATTATCTGGTTGACGTGCGGAAATACATCAAATTCTCGGTTACAAGAGATTTTAATTGCTACTTTACCAAAAGCATTAGAGCTTTTACGAACAGGTGAAAAGTTAGTAGAAATCAGTGGAGAATAGGAAAGGTAGTCCCCAATGGTACAGACAACAGCCAAAAATTTGACATTAGAGGAGTTTCTCAAACTACCAGAAACTAAACCTGCCAGTGAATACATTGATGCTCAAATTATTCAGAAACCTATGCCACAGGGTGAACACAGCACAATTCAAGGTGAACTAATCATCACCATCAATGGAGTTACGAAACCGCAGAAAATTGCACGAGCATTTCCAGAGTTGCGCTGCACTTTTGCTGGACGTGCGATCGTTCCAGATGTATCTGTGTTCCTGTGGGAGAGAATTCCGCGAAATGAGAACGGAGGTGTGGCAAATGTTTTTGCACTAGCTCCCGATTGGATAATTGAAATCCTTTCTCCTGAGCAAAGCCAAAGTAAGGTCATTGCTAAAATATTGCATTCCTTGAAGCATGGAACTCAAATGGGTTGGTTGATTGACCCAAGTGAAAGAGTAGTATTTGTTTATTTCTCAAACCAGCCACCAGAGTTATTTGATAAGCCAGAGCAGTTACTTCCTGTTCCATATTTTGCAAGTGAGTTACAGCTTACGGTCGGTGATTTATTCGGTTGGTTATTGGAATAAAAAACCAAAATGAATATTAAAAAATATCTATAAAATTTGGATTCATTGATTTTTAATTAGTTTAACTTAGAGTAATTTTAGAAAAGTTTATTATATAGTGTTAATGTCCAATGTCTGATATTGCTATCGAATTTCAGGAACTATTGAACCGAAATGACGTGACAGAGCAAAACTGCCAAGATTTTATTGAGAAAAATACTGAATTGTTTTACACACCATTTCTTCTGAACCATCATATTCATTTCAGTTCAATCATATCTAAATTTCCTTTAGACACATCCTTAGTGACTGATTTTGTTTACTTAACAAAGTCTTCAGATTTTTGGTATGTTGTTTTAGTCGAGCTAGAACATCCACATAAAGAACTCTTCCGAAATGACCAAAATAAGATTGTGCCGACTTCGGCAATGACTGAAGCAATGTCACAAATTCATTCTTGGCAAGAGTTTATAGCTAAAAATAAAAATGAAATTTTAAGACGACTGAATCCCCTTATTATACCTATACCTCTTCGGCATAATCCTATTTTTTTTAAATACTTATTAGTGATTGGTAGAAATGAACAAAAATCTGTAAATCAGGGGATGAGGGATAGATTAGCTAGTCTTTGTAATGATGATATTCTTATATGCACATACGACAGCTTAATTACCTACTACAAACATAGCCCTAAATTTAAAAAAAAATGTTCTTAAGCTTAGTAGAAATTATTTTGAAATAAAATATCTACATGAAACAAAACCTCTTCTATTCGCTAGTCTATTACCTGAAAATTTAAAGATTACTCCAGAGCAGAAAAGCTTACTAATTGGGCGTGGTTACGATATTGAAGATTGGGAAAAGGGAAAATTACTTTCTTACAACGGTAAAATGACATCTGAAAAAGGGAAAACATATAAGAAAAAGCAAAAAAATTAAAATAGCTTTGTTGTTTCCAAGATAAGTAACTGAGCAATTATAGATAATTAATACTTGGACTTTTTTAAAGATAAACAGCTATGACTGAGCTACTAGAATACGCTATATCTCGATTGAAAACTTTACCTGCTGATGAGCAAGATGCGATCGCAGCTATGATTCTAGAAGAACTAGAAGATGAACGCCGTTGGGATGAAGCTTTTGCTAGTTCTCCCGACTTACTTGCGAAACTTGCATCGGAAGCGATGGCTGAATATCGTACAGGCAAAACCCAAGAGTTAGATCCAAATAATAGGCTGCTGTCTCAATTCTAAGAAGGTAGCGCGATCGTCTTCTCCCTAGTTAGTTTTTACACTAACAAACCCAATAGTCAAATGTACTAAAATTGAGATCCAACCTCTGTTAGAGTGTTTTCGTATGTCTTTGCAAGAGTTGAAAGAACAAGCGTGTAAACAGCCTGTGAGCGATCGCTGCAAGGTACGTCTTAGTTGAAATTGCTGTATGAAATGATTTTTTACACCTACCCATCCGCGCGGCTGGTTCAGCAAAGACTAAAATTCTTTGTGTTGATAAGCTAAATAAACAGCTTCTAAAAAGATATCAGGAGCAACTGCTGGCAAGTTATCTAAGTTAACAATGGCTGCTACTTGTTGAGTTAATTTAGAAGCAAGTGCTACTCTTGATTTGGTTGCCATTGCGCCACGTCGCTGCAAGTATTCTCGAATTACGGCAAAATCATCTGGTAATAATTGAGATAAATCAGCAATATTTAGCAATTCTGTATACAGTGAATTTGCTTGTTCTGATATGGTGAAAGTTGCTGATGGTGCGGCTATTTCAGATTCAATCACAATTGTACCAGCAACCCAATCACCCAAGCGTTTTTCACGGCTGCTAAACATAATAAAAAAAAGCCCCCAGAAAGAAAAATTCGTCTAAAGGCCGCAGTAAGGCGCGTAAAGTTGTCTGCGCTAACCCAACGGGTCTACCATCATCTCGCACAACCCGAATTTTCGCCAAGCGTTTTCCTGGGGTTTGCCCTTGCCATAAGGTTTCAAAAAATACAAAATAACCAACGTAAATTCCGAAGAGAAGTAAAAAGGTAATGGCAATTAGCCAAAGTCCTACTTGCGAACCAATAGCCTCTTGTCCTTCCAAAATATCAGCTAACTGACCAGATAGAGAAATCCAGACATAGATGCACACTAATATAATTACAGCTAATGCCAGATAGTCAATTAGCAAAGCCCAAGCACGGTTTCCTATCCCAGCGAGGGTAAATTCTAGTTCGACGCTTTCGGGGGTGCGGAATTTAACGCGGTTAAAAAAGTGCATAAATAATATTTTTACTTTAGATTTCGCGATCGCGTAATTGTAAGCCTAACCCTTCCCGGCGGCTGCGGAGGTCGTAATAAATCACAGCTTTAATTGTTTGCCACAATGGTACAATTGCTGCACTACTAGTAAAACTTAGAGCCAAAACTACGACAGCATAAAGCACAACAAACAATCCAGAATTGTCTCTGGTAATTGCCAAAAAAGCAACCTGAATAATACTAGTAATAATCTGCACAAGAATTTGAATTGGAATGGTAATTAAAAAAGCAATAAAGGAAATTAATAAAATCCGCCACACATAACCTTCAGTTAACTCCCAGCTACGGCTAATAGATGATGTCGCGTCAATATTTTCCTCAATGGCTAAAGGTACATCAACCAAAAAAAAATCGAGTTAAAAACCAAAAAAACTCCCAGAAAAATTCCAATACCTGCAATAAGTGCGATCGCAACCAATAAAATCACACTGACAGGATTTCCTTGCTGACCAGATCCGCTAATTAAGGCTGCTGACAAAAAACTAAACAGCGTAAATACAATAACCACTCCCAACACTACACCTAAGCCTAAAAAACCCATTAACAGCATCATCAATAAAAACTGCCACATTCTAGAATTGACAAAGCGTTCGCCTGATGACATACTTTCTGGCTGATTAACTAGTTCGCCAAAAGCCAAGCGCGAAATCAGCGAGATGAGAGCGTAACATTTTCCCCAACCATATATAGGTACCAATACCCAGACATAAGCCCTCAACGCCAATAAAAAATAATCCTTCAAATGAGAACGATATAGCCGTATACCTGCACTGACAACATTTCCCACGCTGAGTGGTTGCATAGGACTTGGAGAACCAATATTTCCCGACATGATGCCAAATTTCCTTGAAAGTACAGTTGTGAATTTGTGGCTATCTTAAGGTAGGTTAGAGCAATTCGTAATTCGTAATTTGTAATTCGTAATTAACAAATGTAGACATAATCGAGGTTTTAAGCGGCGTTAGTGACCAAATTTTAGAAAATGAATTCTAATTGCTCATATCATTTCTTAATGAAAACGCAATTTATAGTTTTTCCTCTTGTCTTCCTTGTCTCCCAATCCCCCTTCCCTTCTACCAAGCTACTCCTTACTCCCCGACTCTATGAATATTCAAAGATGGATTACCCGCAGAGAACCAAATTGGCAGCGTTTGGATGCTTTATTAAAGCAAGTAGAAAAAAAAGGACTTAAATCTGCACGCGCTGGGGAAATTAGGGAATTAGCCAGTTTATATCGTTCAGTGGCGGCTGATTTAGCCCGCGCCCAGACACAACAAATTGGTCAGACTTTAATCCAAAGTTTGCAAATTTTAACAACTCGCGGTTACACGCAGATTTACCAAGGTTCACGACGACAAGAATGGCGGGCGGCGTTGGAATTTTACCGTTGGGGTTTACCATTGGTTGTACAGCAGACATTTCCCTATATTGCTTTGGCTACAGGTTTGTTTTTGCTGGGGGGAGTGGTTGGTTGGTGGTATGCTTGGCAAGACCCAACCTTTATGTCATTGGTAGTGCCACAACGCTTAATTTCTCAGGTACGAGATGAGCATAAATTATGGATGGGGTCGATTGTGGGAGTTGAACCGTTAGCATCCAGCAGCATTATGATTAATAATCTTTCGGTGTCGTTTGGTGCGGTTGCAGGTGGAATTACGGCGGGATTCTACACAACTTATTTAATGGTATTTAATGGTTTATTAATTGGTGCTGTTGGTACTTTAGTCGGTCAAAATAATTTAGCTTATCCTTTTTGGGCGTTTGTTTTTCCTCATGGGGCTTTGGAATTGCCAGCGATATTTTTTGCTGGTGGTGCAGGTTTATTATTAGCTAGAGCAATTTTATTTCCTGGTAAATATCGCCGTGGTGATGCGTTAAAGTTCTATAGTTTCCAAGCGGCACAATTAGTTTTTGGGATTGTACCTATGTTAATTATTGCTGGTACAATAGAAGGCTTTTTTTCGCCTAATCCCAATGTCCCAGACCCAATTAAATATCTTGTGGGACTAGGATTATTTGTATTTTTGGTGTTGTATTGTAATCGCAAGCGTAGTTAGGTAATTTCATCTCTAGTCGTTTCCAGTCGAACTAGTTAGACTTTTTGAGGAATTTTCTTTAGATAATCTATTTGCTCTTGAGACAAAATTGTTCTAAGTTACTTGCCTTAAAATCGATGAAATTCTGCAATTATAGCAATCGAAGTATAGGTTAGGACATTAAACGAATAGCTATTTTACTGCCATTTACTTGTACAAACTGCTCAAATTGCTCTGAACCAAGAATTTTGGGATTATATCCTTGTTGATATCCTACTTTCGCCTGATAGTTTCCTGTTTCTTCTCTCTTTTTTAATCAAGTGTCTCTTGTATTACGGCTAATTTGAAAGGTTCGACTGGCTTGAGTTTTGCTCATCCTAGTATCAATCGCATTAATTACCTTTGTTCTTTAATCGTAACTATAATATTCTGGCATTTTTTTTAGGGTCATTTTTTTTTTAGTATGTCCTAACCTATGCTTAGACTGCTATATATCAGATTTATAGATAGCCAATTGCGGACTGCTAATGATAAAAAGCTATTAGCGATTTGCAAGTAACTTTTATGACAAATTTTCTCCAGCCGCCAAGATTACGTATTGGTGAAGAAGATAGTGAAGAAGAAAGACGCGCCACTTGGCTGGAACTGTTTTATGATTTGGTGTTTGTGGTTGCAGTGTCGCAAGTAGCGCACAATCTCAAGGAAGATATTTCGCTGTCGGGGTTACTGGGATTTGTGGTTTTGTTTATCCCAATTTGGTGGTCATGGATTGGGACGACGTTCTATGCTAACCGCTTTGATAGCGATGATGTGATTCATCGGTTGTTGGTTGGGGTACAAATGTTAACGGCGGCGGGGATGGCTGTGAATATTCATCATGGCTTGGGAGAAAGTTCGCCGGGTTTTGCTTTGGCTTATGCACTGGGTAGGGCTGTGCTGGTGGCGGAGTATGTGCGGGCGGGGATACATATTCCGTCGGCGCGTCCGTTAACAACTCGCTACGCCATTGGTTTTGCGATCGCATCTTTGATTTGGTTAAGTTCTGCTTTTGTTCCTGTTCCTTGGCGATTTGCACTTTGGGGCGTGGGAATTGCGATTGATTTTGGTACACCAATAACCGCACGGAAACATCAAATTGGTTTACTTCCTCACGCTTCTCATTTACCAGAACGTTTTGGATTGTTCACAATTATTGTGTTGGGGGAAGCGATTATTGCGGTGGTTGAAGGTGTCTCACAACAAAAAATGGCAGGTGTTGACAGTAATTTCTGCGATTTTTGGGCTGATGATTGCTTTTAGTTGGTGGTGGGTTTATTTTGACAATTTAGGCGGGACACCCATTGAAACTGCACGCACTCAAGGAAAAATAGGGACGGTTAACATCTGGCTTTATACCCATTTACCATTAGTAATTGGGATTGCGGCTACTGGTGTTGGTGTCGAAAAAATCTTGGTAAGTCCGCCAACATTAGCATTGCCAGATGCCCAAAGATGGTTGATTTGTGGTTCAGTAGCATTATGCTCTTTAGCTGTGGGTATTCTGCACCGCTATGGCGTGATTCGATATTGTAAGATTCGTTCGCTGTATCGCTTGATTGGTGCGGCTGTGCTAATAGCGATCGCACTTTTTGGCAAAGGTTTATTACCAATTTTTGTTATCGCCTTAGTAGCTGTGGTTTCTGCTGTCCAAGTTATTCAAGATTTGTCTCAAAGTCGTCCGACAACTCGCTTGGCTGATCCTGAAATTTAAGTTTCGGAATACATATCTTGCACCTAGTACAACAAGGCAAAAGTAAAAATAGTCATAACACAAGCTTTTTAGCAATTTTTTATGGTCTGTTTATTTACGCCAACCTGTACTAGCCCCGACGAATGGAATTCGCGGCTATAAAAACAAAGTCCGCCTATCGCGCTTGCGCTGCGCTTGGCGCACCACGCGGACTAATTCAAAACAGAAGTTTTATCTTTGAGGCGCGACTGAAATCGCTTGCTGCAAGCTATGTATATATAGGTTTCTCAATTAATTTCATACTTCAGCCTTCATACTTCATATTTCACACTCCAGCCTTTTTTCCTAATCTGCGATCGCCCAACGCACGTAAGGACGAAAGGCTGCTACAGTTTTGTAAGTAATTAGCTGTCCTGGTGCGTTGAGTTTTCGCAAATCTACACGGAAATATGCTTTTTTATTTTTAAACTGCACATTATAAAAAGGATATTCCTGTCCTTGGGTTTGACCAACACAGTTAGCATAATTACTGCGTAAAGGTGAAACAAACTCCACAAACAGTTTATTTTTAGATGCGACTAATTGAGTTGTATCTGCAAAATCTCTAGTATCTGCAATGACAGTATGTTCTGCACCACCTTCATAGGGTAGCGTTAACCACCACAAACCAACTGTCTGCGGACAACTTCCACTTGTGCGTTGCACTTTTAATTGTACATTGGGTTCAGCCAGTGGACTCTGTAAAGGTTGTGCTTGCGCTGTAGAAGCGCAAGAACCTGCTACTAATAATGGGCATAAAATCCCAGCTAAAATTGTCAAATCGGCAAATTTATTCATAATTTGAAATGTTTATTCCGCGCACTATTTCTTATAAATTGACTGTAAAACTGTAGCAAAAGTGCCTAATTAATTTTATTTATTGCTAACGTGTTGTCAGTTACAGTTACATCCTCAAAAACAACGCCACAATATTGTTAATTACGAATTATAAATTACGCATTCATACTACCTGCTGTCTCATGAAACCTCGAATCATTGTTTGTGGCTTAGGGCGTACGGGATATAAAATCTTTCGTCTGCTGAGACAGCAGGGAGCATTGGTTGTTGGTATTCATCACAAACCAATTCCCGGCGAATGTTCATCAGATATTATTATTGGTAATTTACACGCGGCGGCGACTTTGATGGCGGCGGGAATTCATCAAGCACATACTTTAGTAATTACAGCTTCGGAAGACACCTTAAATTTATCAATTATGATGCAAGCGCGAGTGTTGAATCCGCGCATTCGTATTATCAACCGTTTTTATAATACAAACTTGGGTGAAAGACTGGATCAAACCCTCCCAGAACATTTAAGTATGAGTGTTGTGGGATTAGCCGCACCATTATTTACCTTTGCGGCTTTAGGAAATCAAGCTATAGGACAAATTAAATTATTTGACCACACTTGGCCTGTTCAAGAAGAATATATTGATGAAAATCATCCTTGGTTGGGGCGGAATTTAAGTGATTTGTGGGAAGAACCCGCAAGAATATTAATTTATTACCTACCCGTACAAGGAGAGATGAATTTAATTGATGCAGTGCTATCGGGAAAAGAATTACAAGTAGGCGATCGCATAATTGTCGCAACTCAACCGCGCATTCGTTCTACCCGCAGATCGTTAATTAAAAAAGTCTTAAAAGTTTGCACCAGTCTGCGTCAGTTTCAGCAACATGGACAATCAATTGTCGTTGGTGCGCTAGTGTTAATAGCAATTATAGCAATTGCCACACTCACATATATGTCTACAGAATTGAGTTTATCTGTAGTCGATGCCTTGTATTTTTCTGTGGGGATGATTACTGGCGCAGGCGGTAATGATAAAGTTGTTGAAAATGCGCCCAACAGCGTCAAATTATTCACCATTGTAATTATGCTGATTGGTGCAGTGGTGATTGGTATTTGGTATGCGATGCTCACTGATTTTGTGTTAGGTAGCCGCTTTAAACAATTTTGGGACGCAGCCAGAATTCCCCAACGCCATCATTATATTGTCTGCGGTTTAAGTGGTATTGGCAGCAAAATTGTCCAGCAACTTCATACCAGTGGCTATGAAGTCATTGTGATTGAAACTGACTCAAATAATAAATATGTCAACTCGGTGCGGCGGTTAGGAATTCCAGTAATTCAAGGTGATGCAAGTTTCCGCACCATTTTACAAACCAGTAACGTAACTGCGGCGGCGGCGGTATTAGCTGTCACTAACAACGATGCAACTAACTTAGAAATTGCCCTTAAAACCAAAGGTTTAGCCCCAAAAATTCCTGTAATTGTCCATTATGCTGACCCCGATTTTGCTAGGATGGCGCAACAAGTCTTTGATTTTGAAGCCGTTCTCAGTCCCGCAGAACTAGCCGCGCCAGCCTTTGCCGCCGCTGCTTTAGGGGGACGCATTCTCGGTAATGGCATCACCGCCGATAAATTATGGGTAGCCTTTGCCACATTAATTACAGCATCACATCCTTTTTGCGGTCAATTGGTTAAAGAAATTGCCATATCTGCTGACTTTGTACCGTTATATGTAGAAAGCAACAGTCAACGTATCCAAGGTTGGGAATTACTCACAACACAACTAGACGAGGGAGATATTCTATATTTAACAATGCCAGCAAATCGTTTATATCAACTATGGCGGGAAGATAGAGTATCGCAGACAAGTTAAGAAAATAAAGGGTGTATAGGTGTAGGAGTTGAAGAAATGCGATCGCTCACATTGTGATTGTGGCGGTAAAAATATGAAATGCGATCGCTCACATTATGATTGTGATGCTTGAAAGATGAAATGCGATCACTCACATTGTGATTGTGGCGGTAAAAATATGAATTGCGATCGCTCACATTGTGATTGTGATGCTTGAAAGATGAAATGCGATCGCTCTTATTAAACCTTAGACCCCAGTCCCCAAACCCTAACGATTTAGTATTCAAAAACCAATCAAATCAACGAATGACCTTAAAAGTGCTGGATAACATCTGGAGAGGAAATCAAGTCAGAGGATATCTTTACAAAGGTGTGGTTACAGAACTAGCCGAAAATGGCTTAGTCCCATACTTAAAGCTTTACAGCACTAGACATACCTTCGCCACTTGGGCAATCACGTCAGGGGCATCGCCTGAAAAAGTGGCGTATTGGCTTGGTGATGACGTGAGAACAGTATTGGCTTACTACTGTCACCCAAACGTAACTAAAACTGAATGCCCAGATTTTTAATGCTACTCAACTGCTACTCAAAAAAACGCTGGAAATCGCTGTTTATAAGTTAGGTGGTAATTCCAGAGGAATTGTCCCTAATAAACCCTTGCGATAATCTGTGAAAATTTGTCTCGCCGCACGTTCCACATCACCGTTGTAACGACGTTCTGCCAAAGCTTCTAGGTATGATTCTCCTGTGTAGGTAGACGAGTCGAGTTCGTAGCGTAACTTGAACGGGGATTCTGGTAATAAATGATTTGCTGTTATATGAATTTCATTCAGAAAATCTATGAAGGCTGATGCGACGAGTTGATTATCATAAGATGCTTGTCCAATATCGTCACAAATTGCCAGTTTCAAAGCTGCGGCTTGATTTTCTAAACGGGAAGGAATCACACCAGGAGCATCAAGTAATTCTAATTGATCAGATATACGTACCCAGCGTAAGTTACGTGTGACACCTGGACGCGCCGCACTTTCCACTACACGTCGTCCCAAAAGACGGTTAATTAAGGCTGATTTACCAACGTTAGGAAAACCAATCACCACAGCCCGGACAGGACGAGGTAACATACCGCGATCGCGTCTGCGTTGATTCAGTTCCACACCCGCAGCTTGGGCGGCTTTAGCTACAGCCGTCACACCTTGACCATGTTGAGCATTGGTAAAATAAGGCACTTCTCCTTGACTTTTAAACCAATCTGTCCATAGCGATCGCACTTGGGGCGTAATCATATCTAAGCGGTTCAATACCAAAATCCGCGTTTTGCTTCCCACCCATTCACTGATTTGCGGGTGGTGTGTCGCTAAAGGAATCCTCGCATCGCGGACTTCTAACACCACATCTACCAGCTTTAGCTGTTCTTTGAGATTCTTTTCTGCCTTAGCAATATGACCCGGATACCATTGGATCAAGTTTAATTTGTAGTTGTTTGTGAGAGACATATTTTTGTAGGGAGTGGGGAGTGGGGAAGACAAGGGAGACAAGGGAGATAAAAACCAATGACAGAGGACAAATGACTAATGACTATTGACTTCCTTAGCTTCATGCAGAATTAGGCGATTACCTTCAGGATCGTAAGCATAGATTTCTCGTCCGTGGGAAGCGATGGAGATTTCGCCGGGTGGAGGATAGCCTAAATTGGTGAGATGAGCGATCGCAACTTCTAAATTACTCACCTCAAAGCACAAACTTATTTTACTTTTAGTTGAGTGGGTAAATTCTGACTCATGACTCTGTTGGGGTTGAAAAATTCCCAAACGTAAACTTGTTAGTTGAAACTCTGCATAAACATTGGGAATCACATTACTCGGTTTTTCACTTAACAATTGTGTATAGAAATTTACTACTTCTTCTAAATTAACTGTGGCGATCGCCACAAGAACTTCAGTATATCGCAAAACCATGACTATTATATTTTTCAGACTGTGGTTAATTCATCCCACTTCTATCAGATGTTGCAATCTATAAATTCTGTAGAGACATTGTATACAACATCTCTACAACAGTATTTTCTGCTTGCTTAGTTCAACATTTAAAACATTGCAGACTTAGCTTGAGCAATCGCATTTAGCCAGGGTTTGATATCATTGCCATCCGTGTGCATATTCCATCGCTTACCAGTACGTTTGAAGGGATAAACATTGTTTTCTACAGCCCAAATTAAATCATCTAAATGTTTAATAAAATTTTCACCATGTTCTACAGGATGAATTGCCCAAGTCCCAGCCGTCATTGACCAACGTTCAAAACCTTTGACTTTAAAAGTATGCGTAATTGAATTTTCTAATGGCTCTTTGATATCCTTTTGGACTAGTGGTAAAACTTGCTTTTCTAATCGCTGGCGGTCTAAGAGAAAATATCTTGTAGAAACATTACCTGCTTTATTCCACAACTTTTTAGGTTTAGATTTTGCTGGACGACCAGTTAATTTTTCGAGAAAACTTTTGGCTTGTGGTGGCCCACCTTCGCAAGTAGCAATTACAACTGATGGATTTGCCTGCAACATTTCAATCCCTTCATCTATCCAAGATTTTCTGGTTACATCTCGGTAAAATAATACATCAGAATCAACATGCAGAATATAATCACCAGTACACTGTTCTAAGGCAAACAGATATTGATAAATTGGCGCTCCATCAAAATCTTTAACATCTATATCATCACGCCCAAAATACTTTTTTAAGACTGACTTTTGCAGTTCTTCATCCCAAGGTATTTCATCTACTCGATCAATGATTCCTTCAGTTTGCAGCTGCACTAATTTCGTTCTTAATTCGTCTATTTTTCCTGTCTGACGTTCTAGGTATTTACCAGATGGCTTACCCGGATCTAATGCTACCAGCTTTTCGGAGAATGGATAATCTAGAGAACGCATCATACTCCGAAGTATTTTATCGATGAATGGGGTATCAACAATGCACGCATTTACAGTAAAGCTAACTTTCGGCTTTTGACCAAGCGTGTTCATATTTAAATATCCTAGGTTTTGATGGCAGAATTACGTAAAAATCAAGTAAGAGGTGTGATTTTTTAGAGCATATCACGCTGTAATTATTCTCTGCCATCCGGTATAAACATTAAAGCGATTTTCCCGTAAAAATCCTACTAAAGTAATACCAAATTCTTCTGCAACAGAAACAGCCAAGCTGCTAGGTGCAGAAACAGAACAAACAAGTGGAATTCCTGCAACTACAGATTTTTGCAAAATCTCAAAACTAGAACGTCCACTCACCATGACAATATGACGATTAAAAGGTAAATCACCACTCAGCAAAGCGTTACCAATCAACTTATCTAAAGCATTGTGACGACCAACATCTTCTTGTAAGTTCCCAATTTTGCCTTCAGCATCAAATACTGCTGCTGCGTGTAACCCTCCAGTTGCTGAGAAAATACCCTGATGCGATCGCAACTGATCAGATAAGCTGTAAATAACCTCAGATTTGACTGCTAAATCAGAAGTAATTTTTGCGTAACCCCGTAAACGTAAAGCCTCAATACTCGCTTTACCACAAACTCCACAGGCACTATTAATATAAAAGTGACGTTCTAAAGGCTGTAAATTTGGATTTAACCCTGGCTGTAACTGCACATTAATAATGTTATAACGCTGCTCACCATCTATAGATTCATCTGTGCAGTAACTCATCCTGTGAATATCTTGTTTACTGTTAATTACACCTTCACTAAACAGAAACCCCGCCGCTAATTCAAAATCTGCGCCTGGGGTTCGCATAGTAATAGCTACTGTGCGCGATGGAGATGTCAACCGAATTTCTAAAGGTTCTTCTGTGGTGAGTTGGTCTTGTCGCAGGCGTTTTGTGCCATTTTCGACTACCCAAACTTGCGTTTTAGTTTTGCTTTTAGCCGGATCAATCAAGGGTGTGATCGCTCAACATTATTAATAATTTTATATAACATTGGGGTCAATATTTAACTCTCGCAACTTAGCGGCTAGACGTTCTGCACGTTGCTTTTCTTGTTCTGCACGTTGCTTTTCCTGTTCTGCACGCTGTTTTTCTTCATCTGCGCGTTGTTTTTCTTGCTGTGCCAATTCTTCTGGTGTCGGCAATAACTCACCTTGTGCTGTAAAATAGCGCAATTGATTGTCTTGCACACCTAAATATAATTCTAACTGCTGACTCCATAACCAACCTTGAGAATTTGGTTCTATTGGTTGGTATTGGGCATAAACTAACTGAAACCCTGCAAATTCTAAATTGTTTGGGTCAAACCAAAAATATTCCGGTGTGCGAAAAGTATCTTGGTAGATTTGTTTTTTTAAGCCTTTATCTGTGGCTTTTGTAGAAGGTGAAAGTAACTCGACAATAATATTAGGATATTTACCGTCTTCTTGCCAAATTACCCAACTTTTGCGAGGTCTTCTTTCGCATCCCCGCACTACAAAAAAATCAGGGCCACGAAATTCTTCTGATTTAAGTTGACGTTGACTGTAATATATTGTCAGATTTCCCGCCGCATAAAAGTCATTGCGGTTTTGCCACCACAATTCTAAACACTGTAGTAACAAAATAATTTGGCGTAGATGTAAATCGCTTTCCAATGGTGGTTCGTCACTTTCGATATCTCCTGGTGGAAATATTATATCTGTGGCTGGCGGCAAATCTTGGGCAACTGACATGACTTTCTTGGGGCTAGAGTTGAGTCAACTGGTTATAGATTACAGATGTCATTACTATCATAATCTGGTTGAATCTTGAAAATACTGAGTAGCGATCGCATTTTAACTGCCAACACTACCAGAGCGATCGCACACTTGCAACTTTGATAAATTCTTTAAAATGCCAAGCTAACCCGATATCTGCCATATTATTTTTTTAAACTAGTATTAGCAATACTATAAAAGTCTGATTGATTCACAAATGCAATTACAAGAGATACAGCAGATTTCCAGTTAGTTAAGTACACAATTGAGTGATTAACGCTAGGCTGAGAGCCTATTCTGATTCCTGAATTCTGCTATAAGTATTTATCTCTAAATTGCCTACGAGGTAATCTTAAAATGCCCAAATGGAAAGTAGTAACGGAATTTTCTTTTAATAGCGCCCACTACATCAAAGATTATGATGGCCCCTGTGGTCGGATGCACGGGCATAATTACCAAGTCCGCATCGAAGCTATATCAACACAGTTGCATTCTTCACAATTTTGTCCTCATCCAGTCATGGTAGCGGATTTTAGAACTTTACGTTGGGCAAAACAAGATGTCACAAAAGGCGGTCTTGACCACTGCATTTTAAATGAAGTTATGCCTCCTGAATATGAGACTACGGCGGAAATGATTGCTAAGTATATTTACGATGAAACAAAGAAGCGAGTACCGCCAAATGTACAATTAAAAGTTCATATTTCGGAAACACCTAATAGTTGGGTGGAATATGAAGAATAATTTTAGTCAGTAGATTGTTACACATCTTTATCATTGGGCGAAGTTAGTCCCCATCAAAGAAGTTTTATCATTCTGCATAAAAGAGGGGCTAATTTCTCGTTTCGAGTCTTTAGCCCCTCTTTTCTCGCTTTTTGGCACACAACTTTATTCGTACTTATTTAGTGTTTCTTAAATATTTTTGTTAATTAAATACATTTTAAAACCTAAAAAATTAAGATATTTCTTTCGGTAGATGGCATTTACAAATTATTATAAGAATACCAAGATTGTGCTAGTAAACTTTTATGAACTAATCAATGTAATAGCGCCTTTCTGAAAGTTCATAAAGTTATAAATCACATTATTAATTTTTTAATAATACTTGTCTCAGCTTGTACATTCATGCCATAAGTCACTGCCGAAATTGTGTAATCTAAAAAAAGCTAGGCTAATCTTCAATGAGGTCTGATGACTCCCAATATTCTGCGTCAGCTTTGGTCTGTGGTTGAAACTGCCCAAACCATGACCCTCCTACAGCTGGATGATGCTAGCTTGGTGCAATGGTTGGTAAAACAAACCACAACACAAGTTTTCTTAGATTCCCATGAGATTGACTCTCTTGGTGACTATATTCAATCCCGGCTAAGTTTGATACGAGATATCGCTTATGAGCGACATTATTAATAAGTCAATGGTCAAGAATCCAGAGTAAAAACAATTGACCATTGACTATCGATTATTGACTATTGAGGTAAATAACCTTCCACTAAGCAATCGGAACCAACCACACGCCAACGCACATTTTCTAAGGGCAATGCTTCGGTCATATTAGTAAAACCCAAATCACCCACTGGTGTAGGCGCATGACTACCGCCAATAATTTTCGGAGCAATAAAAGCCATAACTTTTTGTACCGCTCCTTGAGCGATCGCACTTGCAGCTAAATTACCGCCACACTCCCACAAGACACTGCAAAAACCCCGTTCATATAAGTGCATCATTGCTTGTGCGGGTGTCAGTGTTGGTAATTCCACAACCTCCACGCCAAGTTTAACTAAGATTGTTTGTAAATCAGGGTTAGCACCAACTTCCGTTAACACCAAAGTCGGTGCTTCTTGGGTTTCCCACAAACGGGCGGTTTCTGGCAAGTTGAGTTGACGACTCATCACTACTCGTAAAGGATTATGCGCCTCGACTTGATGGCTAGTTAAAAAAGGATTGTCTTGTCGGACTGTATTACCACCCACAATGATGGCATCACAAGCCGCCCGTAGTTGATGTACTTCACTGCGGGCGGCTTGATTTGTCACCCAAGCACTATGACCAACAGTCGTAGCGATTTTGCCATCTAAAGTCATGGCATATTTTAAAATGCCAAAAGGTTTTTTATGTAGAATGCGATGTACAAAAGCTTCATTTAGCTGCTGACAAGCCTCAGTTTCTACCCCAACTAACACCTCGACACCAGCAGCACGTAAACGCGCAATCCCGCCCCCAGCCACCAAAGGGTTAGGATCAACCATACCAACCACTACCTTAGCCACACCAGCCTTAATCAATCCTTCCGAACAAGGAGGAGTGCGCCCATAATGATTGCAAGGTTCCAGGTTGACATAAACTGTAGCACCATGAGCGCGATCACCTGCTGCTCTCAAAGCAAAAACTTCAGCGTGAGGTTCACCAGCGCGGGGATGAAACCCTTCACCCACAATCTCGCCATCTTTGACTACAACCGCCCCCACTAAAGGATTAGGCGAAGTGCGCCCTAAAGCACGGCGGGCAAGTTCCAAGCATCGCTGCATCATCCGGGAGTCAAAGTCAGCTTCACTGCTCATACTGTTCTGCTTTGGAGAATCAAATACCACTGGCGATCGCAATCTCAAACCATCTTCTTGAGTGTAATTTAGCGATGTATCTACTTGAGTAACAACTGGGGAATTATCCATAAATTTTGAGCAATAATTTCAAGATTCTGCACGTTACCAATTTGGATCTTCATACCTCAACATTAATATTTCCAATTTACTGTTCGCTGTCGGCGTGCTTACTTAAACAGGACTTATACACAAAGATTGTCTGTGAAGAATTGGTATAAGGGTTTTGAACACCTACACCCTTACAGGGAAGTCAAAAGTTAAAAGTCAAAAATTCTTTGACTTTTAACTTTTGACTTTTGACTTAATTTTGCCCCTTCACCCTGCCTAAACCCTTAATTTTTCCTATCACTGCCTAAGTCCTAAATCAAAAAGAGTGAGGATTTAGGCTCGTAGCCTATGATTCCTCACTCCCAAATTTACACTCAAGATATTTCCTCTGTAACTATTGTTCGATCGCTTTGCGCTTTTGCCACCACAAATTGAGGGGATAGTAAACGACAGGAGCCCAAAGACTGCTGAGAATAGCTGATGCTAGAGCAACTCTTTGGTAATAAGCCCAGATGTATTCTACTTTGCGATCGCCAGTCAAGCTCAATTGCAACCCAAAAATTGACTCCGACAAAATGGCCATGATAAAGACAATTAAAGCGATCGAAATAAAGTCTTCTTGGATAAATCGCTGCTTCTGCACTAATCCCGTGAGTAATCCCACCAAACCCAAAGTGACGGCGTGAGTTGGATCTGGTGAAGTTAGGGCATCTTGCAGTAGTCCTAAAACTATACCTGCGATCGCTCCTTCCCAAACAGAGCGTTTGATACTCCAAGCCACTACCCAAATTAACAGCCAATTCGGCCCCAATCCCAACAATTCTGTACCAGGAAAGCGAGTCGGCAGTAACAGCAAGCATAACAGCACAGACCCAACTGTCACAGACAAATCTAACAGTTGCACTACACGCGGATGCCAACGGGCGATGGGTTTGCGATAAGCTTTAGACTTTGATTTTCGTTCCGCAGCTTTCGGCTTGTTCGATTTACGACCATTAAATGAAGGTATCTTCATTGTTGATTTGCCTGTTCTTGTTTTTTAGACTGTGGCGTTTCCTGTGGTTGGTTTGTTGGTTTAGGATACACAGCTACCCAATCTAATGACCTAATTGGTGGGAAAAGTTCAACTTTCGCCACGGATGCTGGCAGTTTCTTTAAATCTAAAGATTTGATTTTGCCTACTGCCAAGCCAGAGGGAAATTTTTGACTGTAAGTTGAAGTCGAAACTAAATCTCCTACTTTGACATTTGGCACTTTTTCATAAAATTCCAGCACAGCTTCTGCGGAAGAATCACCCCGTAAAACTCCCTTGGCAGAAGTGCGGCTAACAGTCACACCCACTTGACTTTTTAAGTCACTAATCAACAACACACGGCTAGTATTAGGAGTGACACTATCTACCAAACCAACTAATCCACCCTCAGCCTTGACAATATACCCTTCTTGAATGCCAGAATTTGAGCCACGATTCAGCGTTACTTGTTGCCACCAATGATCTGCACTCCGCCCTACTACCCGCGCTGGTACTGGACGTGATGCGACTGGCTCAGGTTGGACATAACCCAATAAATTTTGTAACTGTTGATTTTGGCTTTCCAGTTCTTGAATGCGCGTTTGCATCTCCATAAACTGGGCATCTTTGAGGCGTTCTTCCAAACGTTCTGCGGGAGTTTGCCCAGATTGCAAAAGCTGTAGAGGACTTGTCACTACTTGATAAACTTCTAGTAGCATTGCCCCTTGAGTCTGTCGTAATATCCAAGCACCACCTAGTACAAGAGCCAGCGAAGCAACCTGTAACCCTTTGCGACCCCACCAACGACGTACAGTAACCATGTATACCTATTTCTATATTTTGATAGATATCGGATTCTATTTATATGAAACCCAAATCCAAGCCAAATAGAACCCAATATCTCATATTTTTTTCCTACATATTTTTAGAACGGCCGCTGAATACCCTTTCCAGCTGTTTAAAGTTCTCCAAGACACGGCCTGTTCCCAGTACAACACAGCTGAGTGGATCAGCCGCGATGTGAGTCACAATCCCCGTTTCATGACTGATTAGGGTATCAATGCCTTTGAGTAGCGCCCCACCACCAGCCAGCATAATACCACGGTCGATGATGTCAGATGCTAGTTCGGGCGGGGTTCTTTCTAATGTCCGTTTTACCGCTTCCACAATGATGGATAACGGTTCCAACATACTTTCGCGGATTTCTGGACTTTTGATGGTAACAGTACGGGGTAAGCCAGAAAGTAAATGTAAGCCTCTGACTTCCATCATGGTTTCACCATCTTCGCTGGTGGGATAAGCTGAACCCAGACGAATTTTGATATCTTCCGCCGTCCGTTCACCAATTACTAAGTTATGCACTTTCTTCATATATTGGACGATGGATTCCGTGAGTTCATCCCCGGCAATGCGTACTGATTCACTCAACACTGTGCCTTGAAGACTCAATACAGCAACTTCCGTTGTACCACCACCAATATCGATAATCATATTACCAGTCGGTTCCGCAACTGGTAGACCGGCTCCAATTGCGGCGGCAACTGGCTCATCAATTAAATAAACTTCTCTCGCCCCAGCTTGAACTGCGGCATCCATTACAGCCCGTCTTTCTACCCCAGTGACACCACTGGGAATGCCAATCACAATTCGCGGTAGAATTAGCGATCGCCCTTCATTAACTCGCTGAATAAAACTTTTGAGCATTAGCTCTGCCGTATCGAAATCAGCGATTACACCGTCACGCAAGGGACGCAAGGCAATCACGTTTTCCGGTGTACGACCGAGCATTTTTTTGGCATCTTCTCCTACTGCCAGTGCCACCTTTTCGTTTTGGTCGATCGCCACTACAGAAGGTTCTTGCAGTACAATGCCTTTACCAGATACATAAACAAGGGTATTAGCAGTACCGAGGTCGATACCCATATCCCATGATGAGCGAAAGTTCCTAAACAGCCCCACGCGTCTCTACGCCCCCTATTCGCAATACTTCTTGACTATAAAAAAATGTTAGATGGAATCGTGCTGGATTCTATTACGTTTTTGATCATCAGTCTAGTAAAGTTGGTCATTTTTTTGATTTAGCTTTGACCATACTGACTAAATTTGTGACATTCACGTTTTCGATATTCCTTGCCCAACTCAGTATATCCGTACAGTTTTATTAGTTTTCCCCAAGTGATAGCTCAAATTAATATAGCTTGCAAGGTTGTTAAGTTTTTAACACATTTTTAATCATCAGGAGTCAGAATACAGAATTTCCCATGCTTGAAATCAGGAATTTTGGCGAGGTAAGAATTTTTGCTTCTTCTTGCACAATTAAATCAAAGGTCAATTCTGAATTCTGCCTTATTCAGTTCATAATTAGCTATTATGGAAAACAAGATAAATCAGTACGTCAGTACTAAAAGGGAAGACTCATGACTATTAATATAGTTCACCTCATTGGTCGCGTAGGTGGCGACCCAGACATGAAATATTTTGATTCCGGTAAAACTAAATGTAGATTAACGCTGGCAGTCAACAGAAGAACACGCAACAGTGACGAGCCTGACTGGTTCGAGTTGGAATTGTGGGGCAAGACTGCTGAGGTGGCGGGTAATTATGTCCGCAAAGGTAAGCAAATTGCCGTCAAAGGTTCCTTAAAGTTTGACTCCTGGAACGATCGCCAAACCGGAGTTAGTCGTTCTAAACCTGTGATTGTTGTAGATCAGTTAGATTTATTAGGTTCTAAAAATGAGGGAGACAACAGTATGAATGATATGTCTCCAGATAATTTTTAGTTGGTCATTTGTCCTTTGTACTGACAAATGACCAATGACAAGTGACAACTAATAACTAATTTGCAATGTCACCGATGCTTCTACGTCTTGTTCACCACCAACTACAGGTGTAGAAACATCTTCAGCGACTTTCGCCGCCTGAGCGCGTAAAAATACAGGTGGTGGTGGGGCGCTGGCATTATTAACTTGAATGCTGATTATTTCTTTAGATTTGAGTCCTAACGAGCTTAATACAGCATCAGCTTGTTTTTGGGCATCCTGAGTAGCTTCTTTGAGTGCTACTTCGCGGGCAGCGGCGATCGCCTCATCACTAGCAATAAAACTAACACCGTTAATTTGCGTTGCCCCAGCTTTCACCGCATCATCTAGCAATGTACCGGCTTTCTCGGTAGGAAGGCGAAAACTTACAGTATTACTAGCAGCATAGCCAGTAATGCGCTGCACATTGTTGGTGTAACTGTAAACAGGATTGAGACGGATACCTGTAGTTTCTAATTTTTCGACATTACGGCTTTTGAGTAAAGCAACCACAGCCGATGACCGCTTGGCAGCTTCTTGCTGGACTTCTTGAGCAGTTTTACCTTGAATCTCCACCCCTAAATTCACCAGCGACAAAGTAGTAGGTATTGACTCCATCCCCCGTCCACTCACAGTCAAAGTCCGCCATAACTTTTCTTTTTCTTGGGCTGATGCAGGTAAAGCCACCGTGACAAATAACAGCAAAGTTAACGGTAGAGATTTCCAAAACTTCCCAACACAAAACTGAGAACCAGACAAAGCAGTTCTAGACATAAACTTGCACTCCTCTAAACAATATATACAGATGCTAATAAGTAAACTGCATCGAACTATCATTCGTTAACTGTCAAGCATTAATAGTTAACAGTTAATTCGCTCGATACTATTTCTATGTTTCTACTTCTATGTTTCTACTGTGACACTGCTCTAGTCAAAAACAGGCACGGTTACATTTTTGGAAACTAAAAAATCACAATGAAATTTTTGTTACATCTGACCATAGGACTAACGTTTTCCGCTCTGCATAGGCAGACTTTGTTCCTGTAGCCACAACTTCAGTCGCAGGCGTGTAAGGTTTGAGATTTGAGTATTTAGGCGTAGAAATTACGAAGAAAAGATAAAGATTTAAGTATATATACTGTTCTTGTCTGATTGAGCCAGGCTGCATAATAAGCCCAACTATAATACAAAATTTTGCGCCAAATCTTTTACGCCAATTACCTACATAACTGGTTCTAGATGCGGCATTCACAAAATATTATTTAGTGGAATAGATCCATGCTCTTGAGCATAGCTGAACGTCAGATGCACTGGGTGCGCTGTCTGTTAACTTTCGCATGGCTCCTAATCATTGCTTCCCTATTGTACGACCCTTGGACTCCGGCTCTGATTCACTTAAATCATACTTCTACCCCACAGGAATTTGCTGTTAGCTGTATTCATGTGCAAGGTAAATGCTTACCAGAAAGAGCATATCCTTTGGGAACAACTGTGATGTGGGGAGTAATTGTACCTGCATCAATTTTTATTTTGCTAGCTTTTGGTCATGAACTGTGGCGACGTATTTGTCCGCTTTCTTTTCTGTCACAAATTCCCCGCGCTTTGGGTTGGCAGCGATACTCTCAACACAAGCAATCTCAATTAGGAAAAGCACGCTACAAATTAGCCAAAGTCAATCCTAAATCTTGGTTGGGCAAAAATTATGCTTACCTCCAGTTTGGCTGGTTGTTTTTAGGGTTATGTGGTCGGATTTTATTTTTTGATGCCGATCGCCTAGTTTTGGCATCATGGTTGTTATTTACAATTGTCTTTGCAATTACAGTTGGCTACTTTTATAGCGGCAAGACATGGTGTAATTATTTTTGTCCAATGGCACCAGTAGAAAAGATTTACAGTCAACCCAGTGGTTTATTCAGCAGCAAGGCTGATAGAAATAATCAGCAAATCACCCAATCAATGTGTCGCATTGTTTTGCCAGAAGGTAAAGAACAGAGTGACTGTGTTGGCTGTCAAAATGCTTGTATTGATATAGATGGCGAACGGGCTTATTGGCAAGACCTGAAAAAACCGGCAGAATCTTTTGTGCGCTATGGCTACAGTGGTTTAGTAGTTGGTTACTTTCTTTACTACTACTTGTATGCAGGCAATTGGGAATATTACTTTTCGGGGGCTTGGGCGCGGCAAACCAACCAACTAGCAACTCTATGGAGTCCGGGACTGTATTTATTTGAACGGCAAATTAATCTACCCAAACTCATGACTGTGCCAATCATCTTGGGAGGATGTACAGCGATCGCTTATGTTTTAGGACGCTGGGCAGAAACACAAGCAAAAGCCTATAGTCGTCGGCGTAACCTTTATCTGTCTCCTCAGCTCATTCGCCATCGGATTTTTACAATTTATACTTTTGGTATCTTTAATTTCTTTTTTATTTTTGCTGGCCGTCCTCTGATTTTATTACTGCCATCTTGGATACAGTGGATTTATAATTTACTTCTAGTTTTAGTAAGCACACTGTGGTTCTACAAAAATTTGCCGCGTAGTCCGCATCTTTAATTTATACAGAAGTACTGCCCATCATTTCTGAACTTCCTCACAAGCCTCTATCCTAAACAGGTAAAAATAAAGAGAAGGATTTTCGCGGAAACAATGCAGTTTTTAGATGTAATCAACTTTTCTTTTCCTCTGCTGGCCAGTACACCAGAAGCAGCAGACAGTTCTATGGTATTGGCGGCTGTGCTGCTGAGTTTAGTGGTAATTTACTTCGCCAGCAAAGTTGGTGGGGAGTTATCCAACCGCATCGGTTTACCACCTGTGTTGGGCGAACTTGTTGGTGGTGTAGTTGTCGGTGTTTCTGTGCTGCACCTGTTGGTATTTCCTGAAGGTGGTGCAGACAGTTCTAGTTCTTTAATTATGGTGTTTCTCCAAACTACTGCCGGTCTCACCCCAGAAGCCGCACCCCAGGTATTTGCCGCCCAATCAGAAGTGATTTCTGTGTTATCAGAATTGGGTGTAATTATTTTGTTGTTTGAAATTGGCCTAGAGTCGAACTTAAAAGACTTAATGGCCGTTGGTATCCAAGCAACCATTGTGGCAGTAGTGGGGGTGGTAGTACCCTTTGCTGCTGGAACTGTGGGTTTAATGACTTTGTTTGGTATTGGTGCCGTGCCAGCAATTTTTGCAGGCGCGGCTTTGACGGCTACAAGTATTGGGATTACCTCTAAAGTCTTGGCAGAAATTGGCAAGCTCAATTCTAAAGAAGGGCAAATTATTCTCGGTGCGGCTGTGATTGATGACGTACTCGGAATTATTGTCTTAGCGGTAGTTGCCAGTCTCGCTAAAGATGGTGCAGTGGATGTAGGTAAAGTAATTTACTTAATTATCAGTGCTACAGCATTTTTATTGGGTGCGATCGTTTTGGGTAATGTTTTCAATAAATCATTTGTGGCGATCGCTAATCAACTCAAAACCCGTGGCGAGTTAGTCATTCCCGCCTTTATTTTCGCCTTTGTTATGGCATATCTGGCTGCCATTATTCAATTAGAAGCCATTTTGGGTGCTTTTGCTGCTGGTTTAGTCTTGGAAGAAACAGATAAGCGTAAAGAACTGCAAAAGCAAGTCATTCCCGTAGCTGATTTGATGGTGCCAATTTTTTTTTGTCACCGTTGGCGCAAAAACTGATTTGGGAGTGCTAAACCCTGCCATTCCCAGCAACCGCGAAGGTTTAATTATGGCTATTTTCCTGATTACAGTAGCCATCATTGGTAAAGTGATTACAGGTTTGAGCGTATTTGGTCAACCCCAAATCAATCGTTTAGCGATCGGTGTAGGGATGATTCCACGAGGAGAAGTTGGATTAGTATTTGCTGGTGTCGGCGCTGCTAGTGGCGTTCTCTCAAAATCATTGGGGGCGGCAATTATTATGATGGTGATCCTCACAACTTTTTTAGCTCCGCCTTTGTTACGTTTCGTATTTCCCGATTCCCAAACAGTGGAAACTGACTCCGAACAATTAATTCAAGATTAAAGCCGAGTCACTGGGGCTAGGAAACAGAAAGGTGGCAATGAAATTATCTACTTCCTCCTTTCTCGTTTCCTCATCCATGAGTGAATGACAAGAAACTTCTGTCTCGGAATCTGCGTCCTCTGATATCGTTGTTTTCTGCTATTGTGACTATTGATTCTTAACTTTGAGAAAGCAATTTGTTACCAAATTTACCTGATTACTAATCTTCATTCCAATATGTTCATAGTGACTAAAAACTAGTAATTACCAATATTGCAACATTCCTGAAAACAAGTTGAAATGTATTAATTCTAAAATTGCTTACTCATCCCAAAAAAACACAAAATTAACATAAATTGACCGAAACCAGAATTATCTGGTTATATTTGTGTTGCCTCTCCTACTAATTTGCTTGGGATAGCCAAGGTAGTTAGTAAATCCACAGAACATAAAATTTAGATATCAAAAGAACTTACGCTCTGTCACCTGTTATCTGTTATTAATTGTTTCTTTAACCCAAAAAAAAAGTTCAGGTCAAATCCCAAAATTATTTCGTAACTGGCACACAATTTACGCAAATTTTTGAGATATTGACTTCCATGAATGTGAATCAGGAGAAAGGATTGTGAAATTACACTGGTTACTACCCGGTACTGTTGGGATGATCTGCTTACTGTCTTCGCCAGTGTTGGCAGCCAGACTGGAGTCTTGGCGGTTTGATGCCAAGCAAAACCGTCTGGAATTTAATACTTCTGGCGGTGTCCAACCCAAAGCACAACTCATTTTTAATCCCACACGCCTGGTTATTGATTTACCAGACACAACCTTTGGCAGACCACAGTTAACACAACCTGTAGGTGGGGCAGTTCGGGCTATTCGTGTTGGTCAGTTTGAACCCCAAACAGCCCGTATTGTGGTTGAACTTGCTCCTGGTTACACTCTTGACCCCCAAGGGATAAAATTTGTCGGCATAACACCCAGTCGTTGGACAGTACAATTACCTAGACCCAGACTAGAGCCTGTAAATTCTTCTGCAGATAATGTTTACAACGTAGTCACCAGCCTGGATTCAGATACAAGACCACCATTACCCAGGGTGAGCAGCACGACACAAAGCAGCACTCAAATTGACAGCTTACAAGTGACAGGCGATGGCTTTTTTGTGCGGACTAGTGGCGGTAATCCCCAAATTAGAGTAAATCGGAGCCGCGATCGCTCTACTATTTTTATGGATATCTCCAGCGCCACTTTATCCACAAATTTGGCGCAACGAGACCTCAGCGTGAACAGACATGGTGTGAGTCGTGTAGAATTTACCCAACTCCAAACTAGTCCGCCAGCAGTGCGGATGACTTTGCGGGTAGATAAAAATAGCCCAGACTGGCGAGCAACTAGAAGTGGTGCGACTGGTTTAATCGTTCTACCCAATCGATTTGCCAGATTACCAGGAAATAACTCTAATAACTCTTCGGATAATCAACCAGATTTGTCTGTTCCCAGTCGCCGCATTGTCAGTGACCAACCAGCCACTATTGAAGCTGTCGAACTGTCTGATGATAATAAGCAACTTTTAATTCGAGCAGATCAAACCATAACTGCTAGAGGTGGCTGGGATAGAACTTCTGGTTTATATCGCATCACTATTAATGATGCTAAATTAGCACCTCGCATTAAAGGCCCCACATTTAATGCCAACAGTCCCATTTTGCGGGTGCGCCTGCAAACACCAGACTCGAACACGGTGGTGATCTTAGTTCAACCTGCGGCGGGAATACAATTTGGGCAAATTAACCAAAATAATGACGAAGTAGCACTGCAATTACAGGGTTCACGCCGCGTTGTCACGGTTCCTGGCACATTGCCTTTTCCTCCAGAGCGCGGCCAATTACCAGATCCCAATGAAAATTCTACTTCCCGACCTCCAGTTAACACACGCCCCATCCCCAGAGGCAGAGTTGTAGTTGTGATTGACCCCGGACATGGCGGTAAAGACCCTGGTGCAGTTGGTATTGGTGGTATTCGTGAAAAAGATATCATTCTCCCCATCGGCAGAAGGGTGGCGGAAATTTTACAGCAAAATGGTGTGCAGGTGATTATGACGCGCAATTCTGACTATTTTGTGACTCTTCCTGGACGAGTCCAATTAGCAGAGAAAGCTAACGCTGATGTGTTTGTCAGTATCCACGCTAATTCTGCCGGCGCGGGCCGTCCTGATGTCAGTGGTTTAGAGACTTATTATTATGACAGTGGTTTGGGTCTAGCGCGGGTGGTGCATAACAGTATTCTGCAAAGTCTGAATGTCCGAGATCGCGGTGTGCGCCGAGCCAGATTTTTTGTCCTGAGAAAAAGTTCTATGCCTTCAATTTTGGTCGAGACTGGTTATTTAACTGGTCGGGACGATATTGCGAAGTTAAGGACTTCAGCTTATCAAAATCAAATGGCAGAAGCGATCGCCCGTGGTGTACTCCAGTACCTCAAACGGAGATAAATTATATAATTAGCAAATTTTTAGTAAAAATACTTAACTAATCCAATGAATAACTCATAGTTTTGTCTGCTGAATCGTCGTCTTGCTGATACCAAGCAAGAGTTGACTGTAATATCACTGATAAAAATTTCCTGTTCTCACTTTTTGAGTGAGAACAAATTTTTTAGCACTAGTAGATACATTTACATATCATTTTCTGCTCAAAATGCTAGATTAAATGTCACCATATTTCCCGTATTCAGTTGATAGTAGCAATAATTTTTTGGGTACATTGATAATCAGCCATCAAACAACTCAAAACTAATTCCTACTGATTTTACGTATATTGACTGAAAGTATTTATTGTCTTGAGTGCCAGCACATAATTACTGGCTGTTACAGAAGTTCTGATGAACAATGTCCACCATACAGACTTCTAAAATTAAAACTAAGTTTGGCGGTGACGGTGTGAGGATTTACCAATAGATACGTGGACATATTGACTGCTTCTATGAACGCAATTCAGGAGAAATGACTGTGAAACTACACTGGTTACTAACCGGTACTATTGGAACAATCTGTTTATTATCGTCACCTGCTTTGGCAGCAAAGCTGGAATCTTGGCGCTTTGATGCTAGGCAAAACCGCTTAGAATTTAATACTTTGGGAGCGGTGCAACCCAAAGCCCAACTCATTTTCAATCCCACTCGCTTGGTAATCGATTTACCAGATACAGATTTTGGTAGACCACAATTAACACAACCTGTAGGTGGCGCAGTGCGCTCAATTCGGGTGGGACAATTTGACCCCCAAACAGCCAGAATTGTTGTTGAACTAGCTCCTGGTTATACTATTGACCCCCAAGAAATCAAATTTATTCCTACTAATGGTAGGCGTTGGTTAGTACAGTTACCTACACCAACCACCATACCCATCACCTCATCCGCAGATATTTCACTCCAGCCAGAACCCCAGCCTTTAGAAACAACACCTAATTCCAACTTTCCCTCCAGAAATATCTATTC
Organism: Nostoc piscinale CENA21; assembly: GCF_001298445.1. NCBI lineage: Bacteria > Bacillati > Cyanobacteriota > Cyanophyceae > Nostocales > Nostocaceae > Nostoc > Nostoc piscinale. The sequence continues at coordinate 6,081,932 of NZ_CP012036.1, forward strand.
TGTTGTCAAACCCGACCCAGTAACATCAAATACAAGACCCCCTGGCAACACTCTCGCCGCAGTGACTCAACTGGAAAGTTTGCGAGTCACTGGGGATGGTTTTTTTGTTCGGACTAATGGTGGTAATCCCCAGATTCAGGTAAATCGCAGTTCTGACAAACGCGCAGTTCATATCGATATTGCTGGTGCATCCTTGTCTTCTGCTTTATCGTCACAAGATTTATCGGTGAATCGTTATGGCGTGAGTCGGATTCAATTTTCTCAGTTGCAAACGCGACAACCAACAGCCCGCATCACTTTGTATGTGGAACCAAATAGTACCGACTGGAGGGCAAGTACTAGTAGCATTGGTGGGTTTATAATTATACCAAATCGACTAGTGAGATTGCCAGGAAATAGCGATACTGGTGTCATTTCCCAGGCTAATGACTCACCCGCCATTATTCAAGCAGTGGAGTTAGCCGAGAACGGCACGCAACTTTTAATTCGTTCTAACAGACCTGTATCTGCTAGGGGTGGCTGGGATCGATCCTCTGGTTTATTTCGGATTGCGATCGCCAATTCTCAATTAGCTCCCAGAGTAATTGGCCCTGCTTTTACTGCCAATAGTCCCATTTTGCGGGTACGTTTGCAACCCCAAGATGATTCTGTCAATATTTTGATTCAACCGGCTGCGGGAGTCCAAATTGGGGAAGTCAACCAAGTTAGTAATCAGTTGTTGGCTGTACAGTTACAACGCACTCGTCCAGCTACACCACCAATAGTTTTACCGCCTCTACCTTCACCTAGCGATATCTCAGTACAACCGCCACGCCCAGTCCCTAAAGGTAAACTGATAGTAGTGATTGACCCTGGACATGGTGGTAAGGATTCTGGCGCACCTGGGTTGGGGGGATTATTAGAAAAAGATGTGATTTTACCCATTGGTAAACGAGTCGCTGCAATTCTAGAGCGCAATGGTGTACAAGCAGTCCTCACCAGAGATGCTGACTTTTTTGTGGAACTTCAAGGACGGGTAGATATTGCTGAACGCGCCAATGCAACTTTATTTGTGAGTATCCATGCTAATTCTGTAGATAATCGCCCTGATGTGAATGGCTTAGAGGTATATTACTACGATAGTGGTTATGCTTTAGCTGAAGTAGTTCGTAAAACTATTCTGGAAGATATTGGCACAATTAAAGACCGAGGCACACGCAAAGCGCGATTTTATGTCTTGCGGAAAAGTTCTATGCCTTCGATTTTGGTAGAAACAGGTTATATGACTGGTAGAGAAGATAATCCCCGCTTGGGTTCATCAGAATATCAAAATCGTATGGCAGAAGCGATCGCCCGTGGTATTCTCAAATACTTACGTCAAAGGTAAGAATACAGCCAGTCTCAAAATATAGTACAAGTTTTTAATTAATGAGGTGATAGTTGCAAAAATTCAGGAGTCAGAATTAATCAGTAGAGGTCTTAAACCCGCTATTTGTAGAGAAATATTTCACTTAATTCTGACTTTTGACTCCTGAATTCTATTTGCTAAACTAGTCAGTTCACAAATTGTCTGCTAAATTCTGTATTTTAATTGCTTAAAACCTAAATCAATATCTGCCTGTGTATTCATCTTCCATTTTTGAAGGTAATCTTTACGATTTTTCTGATAAAGAACCTCAACGCGCCCCTATCGGGGTGTTTGACAGTGGTGTGGGTGGGTTAACTGTACTGCGACAAATCTACCGCCAACTACCAAACGAATCGATTATTTACTTTGGTGATACAGCCAGACTACCTTACGGTATTCGTTCTCAAGCCGAAATTCTTCAGTTTGTGCGCGAAATTCTCTCCTGGATGCAGCAGCAAAAAGTCAAAATGGTAGTGATGGCTTGTAACACCAGTTCCGCCCTCGCTTTAGAAATTGTCCGTCAAGAATTTAATCTGCCAATTTTGGGTGTAATTCTCCCTGGTGCGAAGGCAGCGGTACAACAAGGTAAGCGCATTGGTGTAATTGCTACGCCAGCTACAGCTAAAAGTAATGCTTATAAGCAAGCAATTCTCGAAATTGACCCAGAAGTACAAGTTTGGCAAGTTGGCTGTCCAGAGTTTGTTCCACTGATTGAGCAGAATCGCATCAACGACCCATACACTACTGAGGTAGCCCGTTCTTATTTAGAGCCTTTACTTCAGCAAGAAATTGATACTTTAGTCTACGGCTGTACTCATTATCCTCATTTAGCGCCAGTACTGCGATCGCTACTTCCTGGCTATGTCAAATTAGTTGACCCGGCTGTTCACGTTGTCAGTGCTTGTTCCCAAGATTTAGAGTTGCTGGGCTTAACTAATACTCACCCACCATTACCAACTCGCTTTGTGGTTAGTGGTTGTCCCCAACAATTTGCTCAGTCCGCAGTCCAATGGCTCGGTCATACCCCATTGGTCGAAGTCGTAGATTTAAATAACACAGTTGTTTCCCAACTCTCATAAAACAGAATGAAGTATGAAGCTTCAGGAATTTCATACTTCATACTTCATACTTCATGTGACTATTGACTTTTGACTATTCACTACCTCAGTTACTTGTGCTGTTACAGATATCTCCTGTTGATGTTTCTCATGATTCTTGGATTTTGAGAAAGAATTCTGAGCAGCAGATTTTTGACTACTACGCTTTGCTAGTGCTAATAATAGATAAACAGTGAATAAATACCCAGCAGCTAAAATAAAAATCATCATAGGCATATTAGCGTAAATCATTGTTCTACCAACTTTTTTCCCCGAAAAATATCAATTTTCATACCATACGTAGAACTTCAACCATACAAGATCATTCTTGATGGTCGCAGTTTGCTATGCTAAATCTGCCGTAGAGTTATGACGCTCTTCGGTCAACCAATTGAACTATTTAATTGAGTTATTTGCAGACAACAAATACCACAACAGTCAACTTGCCCAATGGCATAGTTAGCTGCGCTCCTCAGCAGTTTACTTAGTCTGCATTATTGCTTTTCATACCTCTATGGTAGGATATACCACGACTTCCAGCGCAAGCTGTAAGCCGAAAGCGAACCCCTATAAGGATATTGCTTCACTCCATTCCAAGAAGTTTATCTGCCACGACAAAATTACAAGAAATAATTCTCTTGGTTTTATGCTGTTGGCAATTAGTTATTCTGGATTCAAAACAACATTCAGGTAACACCACCCAAAAGTGCTTTACCTTTACGTTGTCAATACCTGAAAAATTTAAAATCCCTACATTTTAGCGTAACACAATGAACCTGACTTTTAAGCCCAACTTGAGGCTAATTTTTGAATTTTTTAGCAGGCTAAATTCACGGATGCCACAAGTTTTTCTTTGATTAAAAATATTCTTTTTGTCTTATTCGAGCATAAATCATCAAAACCCAACACCCTGTTAATGTAGTTATTATTACTCAGGTTCAGGGATGTTAAATATAAATTTATAGTAAAAATCAAAGATATTCATCAAGAATAATGCTTACTGAATGAGTTCTCCCAATTATTGAATTTTCTTATACTTGTATATATACTTAGAATACTGAAAAAACAGAAAATCCTGAGTCTAGAAAACATAAACCACTCATAGGGAATCATCGCTAGAACCATTGATAAAAATTATGGTCATATGGCAGTGATTTGTCATATTTCTTTGATTAATAAATTCGCATAAACATATAATGGCTCACTTAAAAAGAATTATGCACAAGTTTCTCTGTTAAGAATTGCGGTAGGTGAACCATGCTGTAGTTGCAATTCTCAGATTTCTTTTGGAACTACAGAAATTTTTTTTTCATCAAGTTTAAGACCGCTAAAACAGCCTGTTTGCCTTAACAGTAGGGCAATAGCTGTGATTGTCTCTGGAGCAGAATATCACCAAAAAACAAGTATTCTCTCAGCAAAACTTTGCGCTGGCACATGGTTATCTTAAAATGAGTATAGGATATGTAAACTTTCGTAACCTAAGCCAGAGTCCGGCCATCCATGACCCCAGCTACCTCCCTGTTTACCCCTGTGGAAGCAGATTTGCAAATACTAGCCGATAACCTAAAGCAGCTAGTTGGCAATCGCCATCCCATTCTTTTTGCCGCAGCCGAACATTTATTCGGAGCTGGGGGAAAGCGCATCCGACCAGCGATCGTCCTGCTGATATCGCGGGCGACAATGTTAGAACAAGAAATCACCCAGCGTCACCGCCGTCTAGCCGAAATCACAGAAATGATTCACACGGCCAGCTTAGTGCATGATGATGTGGTAGACGAGTCACAGATGCGCCGTGGCGTAGCGACTGTTCACAGCTTGTTTGGCAATCGCATTGCTGTCCTCGCAGGAGATTTTCTCTTTGCTCAATCATCTTGGTATTTGGCAAATCTGAATAATTTAGAGGTAGTCAAACTCCTCTCAGAAGTAATTATGGATTTGGCGACTGGAGAAATTCAGCAAGGAATGAACCGCTTTGATAGTGGCTTGGCAATAGAAACTTACCTGCAAAAGAGCTATTACAAAACTGCCTCATTAATTGCTAACAGTGCCAAAGCCGCAGGATTACTGAGTGATGTTAGCCCAGAAATCGCCCAGCACTTGTATAACTATGGGCGGAATGTGGGTTTAGCGTTTCAGATAGTGGATGACATCTTAGATTTCACCAGTACTACAGATACTCTAGGTAAACCAGCAGGTTCTGATTTGAAAAGTGGAAACTTGACCGCACCTGTTTTATTCGCCCTAGAAGAAAAACCATATTTAGAAGTGCTGATTGAACGCCAGTTTGCCCAATCACAAGATTTAGAGCAAGCTTTGGCATTGATTCAAGATAGTCAAGGCATACAACAAGCGCGGGAATTAGCCGCACATCACGCTAAATTAGCAGCTGAAGACATTGCGATTCTGCCCCCGTCAGAATCACGCCAAGCCTTAATTGACATTACTGAATATGTGTTGAGTCGGCTTTATTAAAAATTTTTAATCATAAAGTTTTGATGTTGGAGTTGGGAGTGAAAAAAATGGAGATGTATCCAAGAACTCCCAACTCCAAATTTTTTTAAGCAATATCTGGTGGTATTTGTCGGGAAGTTTTTTTGGGTTTGAGGCTTTGTTTTAGCTGTCTTTGAATGGTTTTTTCCAACTGAGAACGCTGGACTTCAAAAGCATGATCTAATGTTCCCGGTGTTTCTAAAAAAACTATGCTATCTACGGGTTCGAGAGCGATTAATTGGAACAAAATATGGGTGACAGCAATGGGTGTGGCCACCACTTGAGGGTCTCGCCCAGCAGATGAAATTAGGGAAACATCCTGTATGGTAGAAAAAGCGTAAATCACCTGCTTCTCCAAACTTGGATCTGCACGGTGGCTCAATGTAGTTAAGACCCAGCTTCCCTCCTTTTGGAGAATATAGTACTGGGAGTGGCGTAATTGTTGAGCGATCGCGCGAAAAGCAGGAGCAATTGCTGTAACAAGATGAGGTGAAATACCATCGCGGGGTGCATTGTCGATCAGCAATTGAATTTGTGTTTCTAAATCCATCATGACTTGTCAACGGCTTTTGGGTAATGGCAATCACAGCAGGTTAAAGTGTGAACAATTCCCGCCAAGTTGGGAATAATAAAATCAGCTATATCCTGAATGCAGGATAGACCTGCGTTTAGCTTCAAGGCAAAACGCGAAAAGCCAATACCTACAGTCGTACAGGTTGTTTCTATATATGTTAGGGTCTTTTAAACACCGAGACTATGAATTCAGCCGCAACCGCAACTATTCCAACCGCAACTTTTCTGGGAGAACATACTATCGGCGTGGAGGTGATCTTTCAACTCCTGTACAAGGAGTTTCGGCAATCAACCAAAGCCTCAGAACAGAATTGCCATGATGTGGCAACACGTATTACTACCGAAGTATACAGAATTTGCAGCGAAAGTAAACGCATCCAAGCTTCCGGTTCAGTAGAAAGCTCCGCCATGACCTTAGCCAGACATCGCCTGCAACAATGTCTGAGGTACTATCAGTTGGGTTCTAATAGAGGCAGAGTTGAATTACACAGTACTCTGAGCGCCATTATTTATCGTTACATTAATCCTCCCCAGAAGCAATTAAGCTATCAAGGGCGGCTGACTATCATAGAAGATTTTCTACAAAGTTTTTATTTAGAAGCATTAAACGCCTTCCGACGCGAGAATCAATTGGGTACTACCTATCGTCCCCAAACTCTGTTGGAATTAGCAGAATATATGGCCTTTACCGAACGCTATGGTAAACGGCGTATTCCCTTACCTGGTCGTCAGCAACAACTGATTATTTTGCGGGCGCAGACTTTCTCTCAACAACAACCCCCCGAAACCAGCGTTGATATTGAACAAGCTGCGGAAGGTAGTTCTGGTGATGGTGATGGTTCTTGGGAAGAACCCGCAGTTCAGCAATTACGTTCTACAATGGCCACACAAGCAGAACCAGAACCCGAAGAAGACACTTTGCGTTCGGTTGTGATTACCGAGTTAATGAGTTATTTGGAGCAGAAACAACAATCTGACTGTGCTGATTATTTCTCTCTCCGACTTAAAGATTTATCCACACAAGAAATTGAGGCAATTTTAAATCTCACTCCTCGTCAGAGAGATTACTTACAACAACGCTTCAAGTATCATTTAATTAGGTTCGCTTTATTACACCGTTGGGAGCTAGTACACGAATGGTTAGAAGCTTCCTTACATACAAATTTGGGGTTGACTCCCCAGCAATGGGAAGCCTACACCTCGCAGCTAGACGAGAAACAACGGTCTTTACTCGACTTAAAACAGCAAGGACAACCCGACGATAAAATTGCTAAAACTCTAGGGTTATCAATGGCACAACTGCAAAAACGCTGGTTTAAGGTTCTGGAACAAGCTTGGGAAATTCGTAACTCATTAGTGTCCGGATCAGGTGCATCTACTCATGAATAGTGACTCAGAATCCTTAAAAAACCAATTACTCACTTGGTTGTTAGCAGATGATGTTAACACCAGTGAATCTAACTTGGTCGAGTTTAAGGAGATAGACGGGGTGGAAAACTCTCTCCAACAAGCAGCCACTTTCGCCAGTGGCGATCTAGAGTTGGGAGGGATACCCCAAAACTTTAAACTGGGAGATATTCCTACTGTGCAAGACCGTTTCCAAGCCGTACTCAAGCGTCGTTTACAAACCGAAATCGAAAACCAACCTCCTTTGTTTCCTTGGGAAACACAATTAATGGAATATCCTGAGCGTTTGGAAGAGCGATCGCTCAGTTTAGTTCCTGCCTGGGGCTGGAAAGCACAACAATCTAGGCTGAATCTGCCAATTAATTTGCCAGAAACAGTTTTCCGCGAATTACTAGAAAAGTGCCAAACACTGTTAACTGCTTCACTGCCTCTGGGAGCTAAATTAGTTCAGGCAGTGGAAAGCTTCTTCCCACAAGAATCTCATACGCTAAATGATATCGCTGGTTTGGTACTGAGAAGTACTTATCGGTCTGCGGATGTTCTCGATCAAAAACTCAATATCGAGAGCGATTACCCAGATTTACAACCGCGTCAACAAATGGCATTGTCTTTAATGGCTGCCAAACAACTGCTAGAAAATTTAAGTCTACCAGTGACACCAAACAGTCCGGTGGTAGAAAGACAATGGTTTACCAGTGAAGGTTTGTTGACTTTGCGGGTTGAATACCAATCTCGTGGTAAACACACTCAGTTACGAGTTGAGGCTGATTTACCCACCAAAGGTATTGTGACATTGCGAGCTGATGGTACTTTGGCAATGGCACAGTCTTCAAGTGCAGGCTGTTTGAATGTTGAATTATCCTGTCAGGAATTTAACCCAACTTATACTTTAGAAGTTGAGTTTCCCGACATCGACGAACAGCCTTTATTGTTTGTGATTAATCCTACAATCTAAGCAAGGTCAAAGACATCTGAGAGATTAAAAAAAATTGTTGTGGTTTTGGAGCTTATCTTTTCATAAGCGATCATTAGGGCTTCTACGTTTTTTTAAACGATCATTAGGGCTAAAACTATGAGACTCCCAAAGAATGCTTCGGGGAGTTACTGCTATCTGAACAAGAATTTCGGCATATTATAGCAGAAGGCAGTCCCGATGAAACAAGTTTCATCGCCAAGCATGAAAGTGGGACAAGCCTTGTTACTCAGCACTCAGCATTTTAAAGTCAGGAGATAAAAGCCAGACTATGCCTGGTATTTGTGCTTTTTAAATTTCCTCACTTATACTTCGACTGCTATATAAGCTACAACTAAGTAGACAGTTTAGCCTTATCAATTTGAAATTTGCAATTTTCAATTGTGTGATTGAACCGTCCAAAATCCAAAATTGTTTGACTGCATCTACACCTGACCTTTTAAATGTTTAACTTATCCAGGATTAATTGGTCTTCGCGTCTACCTATAGTTAATAGTTGGCGACAAAATATCCAGACTGCACCTGTCATGGTGGTGGAAGATTCTGTTTCTCTGCGGGTGCTAGTTTTTGGGTTAATCTTGATGGGAATTGTGGCGGTTGATATTGCCGCCGATACCAAATTTAGTTTTTGGGCAGTACCGCTAAGTGTTGTAGGTGGAATTTGGAGTTACTGCTATCGCCGCAGCCCAAATATTCCAGTGAAGTTCTGCATCGCCATTGGGATGTTAATGGCTTTAGGTGCGTTCTTTGGGAGAGTGTTAGGAGAATTAAATGATACGCGGCTGGCTTTAGCAGAGTTATTAATTCAACTGCAAATACTTCATAGTTTTGATATGCCCAGACGCAAAGATTTGGGCTATTCAATTGTGATTGGTTTGATTTTGTTGGGTGTAGCGGCAACGCTGAGTCAAACTTTGGCTTTTGCCCCTGTATTATTGTTGTTTTTAGCGATCGCCTTACCAACTTTAGTCTTAAATTACCGTTCCCAAATCGGGTTAGATGAGTCAAAAGTTAAAAGGGAAAAGGCAAAAGAATCACAATTAAAATCATATTTACTTTTTTACTTTTTACTTTTTACTTTAATTGTGGGGCTAGGGTTAGGAATTTTTGCTGTTCTACCCCGGTTCCCTGGTTATCAATTACGAACATTTCCCGTTAGTTCGCCGATTGAAGTTAAGGGCAGTTTTACAGGACGCAGTATTATTAATCCTGGTTATGTGCGTCAAAGTAATGCTGAAAATCAAGGCAATGGTACAGAAAACAGCCAAAATGGTCAACCAGGAAAAATCAACGATAGCTTTTATTATGGCTTTAATAGCCAAATGAATCAAAACCTGCGGGGAAGTATGACATCCAAGGTGGTGATGCGGGTGCGATCGCAGGTGGAAGGTTTTTGGCGGGTTTTAGCATTTGATCGCTACACAGGTAAGGGTTGGGAAATTTCTCGCAATGATGATGTTACTACCCTCAAGCGATCGCCTTGGTCATATCAAATTTATCTGTCTCCACCTCCTACCACTGCTAAAACCAGAGAAGTTGTACAAACCTATACAGTGGTGGCAGATTTGCCGAATTTGATTCCGGCAATGTCTTACCCCAAAGAAATTTACTTTCCCACACCGATTATTGCTGTTGATCAAGAAAATGGACTGCGCTCGCCAGTGGCTTTAGCGGAAGACTTGACTTATACAGTCATTTCAGAAGTACCTTACCGCGATCGGACTTTGTTAGGTAAAGCTACTACTAACTATCCAAAAAACATTACAAAATACTATCTGCAAATTCCGCCAGAAATTGCGTCCAAAGTCCGCAAATTAACAGAAGAAATTCTGGCGAATTACAATCGCAACAATGTATCTAAGGTGTCAAAAACTTTAGATGCAACTTATGAAAAGGTACTTTATCTAGCCCAATACCTCAAGCAAAATTATTCGATTCCCCAAAATCCCTTTGAGTTTCCATATTTGGGAGACAAAGAAGATTTAGTAGAAGCTTTCTTATTTAAATATAAAGGCGGCTATCCAGACCATTTCTCAACTGTGTTAACAGTGATGCTGCGCTCGATTGGGATTCCCGCACGGTTAGTGGCGGGGTTTGGTTCCGGCGAATTTAATCCTTTTACGGGAATGTATGTTGTCCGTAACACCGATGCTTACGCGATGACAGAAGTTTACTTTCCTAAATATGGTTGGTTTACCTTTGACCCCATTCCTAATCATCCCTTAATTCCCCCTTCTGTTGAAGACTCCCAAACCTTTAGCGTTTTACGTCAGTTTTGGAATTGGGTGGCTGGGTGGCTACCTTCCCCTGTGACTGGCTTCTTTAACACGTTCTTTGGGACAATTTTTAGTTGGATATTTAAAGCGATCGCTTGGTTTTTTGCTTTATTCGCTCAAGGTTGGCTGGGTGTGTTAACTGGTTTAACTTTGGGAACTACTATCGCTTTCTTTGGCTGGCTAGGTTGGGTACAGTGGCGGAAATGGTTAAAGAGTCGGTGGTTAAGTAAATTGCCACCAATGGAAAGGCTTTATCAACAAATGCTGCAATGGACTTCAACTCAAGGTCTGGGTAAGCATCCGTCACAAACACCCCTAGAATATGTCCAAGTTTCATATCAACACCATCTACCAGCCACAGCCCAAGTCATTGATGAAATCAGTCAGGCTTATGTGAGTTGGCGCTATGGTGGACAGACTCCCAACTTGCAACAATTACGCCAAAAGTGGCAAGAAATCAAAAAAAGTCACAAGAGGTAAGAGTGCGGAGGGGAGAATCTTCCCCAATTCCCTGCTCCCTGCCCCTTGTCTCCCCATACTCCCCACACTCCCCACACTCCCCCCAACAGCCATAGATTAATTTCTCACAATTACGCATGTGTCTAGGGGAAGATTTTCAGTATATTTGGCAGAGAAACAGCTAAAAAAAGCATTGTTTGTCTAAAAACTAAAGCAAGCTAGATGTGATGCGTTGTAACTCCAGTTTTTTAGGGATAACATGGAAATAAAATCCTTACTGGATTCTCGTACCACATTTAGTCTCAGTTAATTTATGGACATTCAATTAATAAATATCGGTTTCGGCAACATTGTCTCGGCTAACAAAGTAGTTGCGATCGTCAGTCCAGAATCTGCGCCAATTAAGCGGATTATCACCGATGCGCGGGAAAAAAACCAGCTGATTGATGCCACTTATGGTCGTCGGACAAGGGCTGTAATTATCACCGATTCTAACCATGTAATCCTTTCCGCAATTCAGCCAGAAACGGTAGCAAATCGATTCGTGATTTCCCGCGATCACCATACTGTAGATAATTAACCAAGGATAGTTGACAAAGGACTATTCTATTTGCACCATATCGGCAGTACTATGTGAATTAGACTGGTTTTCTGTCACCAGTGCTACAAATTCGTTAGTCGAGGTCAGCCTGACAACGAACAGAAACTCACAAATCATGATTGTTGATTAATTCACAGGTTGAACGGATGATGCAAGTTTTACCCATCCAGACTAGTGCTACTACCACAGAATGCCCACCTACAGGCAAGTTAATTGTTTTAACTGGCCCTAGTGGAGTTGGCAAAGGCACCTTAATGCGATCGCTGTTGCAGCGTCATCCGCAACTGTATTACTCTGTATCCGTAACCACTCGTTCTCCTCGCCCTGGAGAAATTGATGGCAAAAATTATTACTTTATTAACCGTAGTAAGTTTGAACAACTGGTTGCTCAAGGTGAATTTTTAGAGTGGGCGGAATTTGCGGGGAATTATTACGGTACTCCGCGAGAAACTGTAGTCAATCAAATTCAATCTGGTAAGTTAGTAGTGCTGGAAATTGAGTTAGAAGGGGCAAGACAAATTCGCGCTTCCTTTCCTAATGCTCTCAGCATTTTTATTTTGCCGCCTTCTTTTGAAGAATTAGAAAAACGGATACGAGGTCGTGGACAGGATTCTGAAGAATCGATTTCCCGTCGCCTAGTCCGCGCCAAGGCAGAAATTGCAGCTGCTGATGAATTTGATATTCAAATTGTCAATGACGATTTTGAAATGGCACTTGCAGCGATTGAAGCAGCGATATTTGAATAATCACACCCAAGCATTTTTAGCACCAAATAATTAAGGACACATAATCTTATGTGTCCTTAATTATTTGATGAATATCCATTTTTTTGATAATGTGACTTTTAAAAAACTAGTTTCTAGCCTCTAGCCCCTTATCCCTCATAGTTTGGCAAGTGGTAATCAGTAATTAGAAAGCTATGATCTCCAGTTATTTAATTTAATTAACAACTTGATGATGAAAAACTTTGACTAATCACTAATTACCAATTACCAATTACCAATTAGCCGATTAAGCCTTGAATGAGTGCGATATTGCTAGTTAAGAAGTAAGCAACTACTGCACCACCAATGCCACCGATTAAGAAAGCACTAGCAAAGTTATTCCAGCCTTCTTTAGATAGGAAAGCATCTGGAGGGTTGGGTGCTGTCACGCTAGCAAGGGCTTTGGGGGGGTTGCTATTGGCATACAAAGATAAAGCACCTGTGAGCAGAATTACTAGGGCGATCGCACTTAATAAGCCTGCTAAGTTAGCGTTTTCTGCATTACGCAGGGGGCCATATTTAGCGAAGGGGCCAAATATCCAATAGCCATGTGCCATACCAACTTCTAGCCCACGTCTGAAAGGAGTTAAACCTGGACGATAAGCTGGCAAGTTATTGATGAACCACTTGATTGCGGGAGAAGAATTAACTGGGGTTTCGAGATTACCCCACTGAGGATCGCCACCTGCGGGAAACACTACTTCTCTGTTTCTCACATCGCTGGGCAAATCTTTGGATGCGTCTACTGCTTGCGCCATAATTTTATGTTCGCCTCTCAATTACATAAGCAACAGTTTAAAATCCCAATGCTTTGGTTATGGCAATGGGTGGAACAGTAGGTCTGGGAAAAAGCGGTTAAACTCAATCAAAATGCCTGCTGTAATTGTCAGCCAGATTGTAGCAGCCACTGGTGCTGTGGAAATAAATTTAATCAAATAGGATGATTGATCGCCTTTTTCAGCCATGTATTTAATCTCCAAAACAATGAATCAGTTAAGCAAAACCTAACGAGGAGAAACGGGGATCTCAGAATCTTTAGCAGTTAATTCGCCAGAAAGGAATTCTTTCAAAGCGGCTGCTGGCCAAGCAAAACCTGTGGCAATTAGGGGTAATGCCAAAGCCAAATCGATTTGGATTTCTTTTTGTTCGGTGTCAGATTCTTTTCTCACTGCGATTAGGTAAGCACGACCTACCCAACCAATCCAGCCAGCAATGTAGAGAAATAGAATGCTGGGAATCAAAAAGTCACCAGCGCGGTCTAGACGACCATCAACAATCAAGTGAGGATAGCCTTCAGGGCCACAGAGTGCTTGAGAGTATCGCTCAAATCTCTTTTGACCGGATTGGGGATCGGCAGTTGTATTTCGGGCGTTTTTAGCTAGTGCTTGAAATGCGGGGTTGTCTTGGCAGGGTGTAAGATTAGCCCCTAGAGCTTTCGCTGGTGGAGCAAAATTGAACCAAAGACAAATCGCTAAAATCAAAGCAAACAATCGTCGCATGGAGTTGTTTCCTTTTATTACAAAAGAAAAAGTTTTTTGTACAAAACGAAGCGGCTTGTACATTCTTTATTTGGCTAACTAGCAAGTCATCATACTCTTGCCTGGGAACCGAGTAAAGTTTAAGTAAATAAAAGTTAAAGCTTCTCAAACAAATCGTTATCTAGTAGAACCCTCAGATGGCAAATGTTTTAGCAATCGAAACCAGTTGTGATGAAACTGCCGTCGCAATTGTTAACAATCGTCAAGTTCGCAGTAGTATTATCGCGTCCCAAATTCCGTTTCATCAGCAGTATGGTGGAGTGGTACCAGAGGTGGCATCACGCCAGCATTTAGAGACGATCAACCAAGCGATCGCCCAAGCTCTGGAACAGGCTGGGTTAGGCTGGTCAAAAATCGATGGCATCGCCGCCACTTGCGCCCCTGGTCTGGTGGGAGCATTATTGGTGGGGTTAACTGCTGCCAAAACTTTAGCGATCGTACACAATAAACCATTTTTGGGAGTCCATCACCTCGAAGGCCACATTTACGCGACTTACTTGAGTGAGCCAACTTTAGATCCCCCTTTTCTTAGCTTACTGGTTTCAGGCGGACATACAAGCTTGATTTATGTTAAAGACTGTGGTAGCTACGAAACCCTGGGTGAAACGCGTGATGATGCGGCAGGGGAAGCTTTTGATAAGGTGGCACGCTTGTTAAATCTAGGTTATCCAGGTGGCCCTGTAATTGACAGGTTAGCACAGCAGGGTGATCCCCAAGCTTTTGCCTTGCCAGAAGGAAAAGTTTCGCTGCCCAGTGGAGGATTTCATCGCTATGATGGCAGTTTTAGTGGCTTAAAGACAGCCGTACTCAGGTTAGTACAGCAATTTGACAAAGATGGTGGGCAAGTGCCTGTAGCAGACTTAGCCGCTAGTTTTCAGGTAACTGTAGCCAAGGCACTCACTAAAAGAGCGATCGCTTGCGCCCTGGACTATGGTCTCAATACCATTGCTGTAGGTGGTGGAGTAGCAGCAAATAGCGGCTTGAGACAGCACTTGCAAGCCGCCGCCAGTGAACATAAGCTGCGTGTTTTATTCCCACCCCTGAAATTTTGTACCGATAACGCCGCCATGATTGCCTGCGCCGCATCTGACCATTTATCTCGCGGTCATATCTCACCCTTGACCTTGGGTGTGGAATCGAGATTATCTCTGGGTCAGGTGATGAAGTTGTATCAGGTATAATGGTTATTTGTGCTTTGTCAATGGTTATGTGTTCTTTATCCAAAACTCTTGACCATTGACTATTGCCCGGATATGGCTGGCAACGGCATCTGGTTGTTCTAACATGGCTAAATGTCCACAATTAGGAATTTCAATCACATTGTCACCACAGTATTGAAAAAGCCGATGAAAGCTGGCTAAATGGCGAACATACTTGGGTTCCATGACCTTATCATCGGCACCAGCCAAAAAATATACAGGCTGCTTTAATTGCGAGACCAACTGGGGTAAGCGATTTACTTCTTCTTCGGTTGTGGAATCTAATAACGCTCCCAACGCTGCTTCTGGGTCAGCAACCACAAAATCTATCACCCGTTGACGCGCCCAGTAACGGTCTAAAGGGCGGGCTACACTGGCTCTAGTAAACAGCAAATCAATCAAAGGTACTTGGGATAGCCAGCGCGGACGAACTTGTAAAAATCGCTGACCTGCTGAACGAAATTGTTCAAATGCTTCCTTGAGATAAATACCACCACCAGCGTTGATACAGATTACACCTTGAACCACATCAGGTAGTAAGGCAGCCGCCCAAAGTGCGATCGTCCCGCCCAACGAATGCCCAATCAACCAAGCACTAGTAATATTTAGCTCTTGTAATAAAGCTGCTAAATCTTGAGCATAAGCAGTTGGTGTATACAGAGAATCAAATTGGGAACTAGAACTATCCAACAATTGGGATGTCAAACCAACAGTACTTTGTAAAAGATTTACATCAGTTTCAGCATGAGATTGGGACTCACCAAAACCGCGTAAATCATAAGATAAACACTGTAAATCTACGGACAGACGGGAAATCACAGGTTGCCAGTACCCACGACTATTTAGCCAACCGTGGATGAATACCAAAGCATGGGGGCAAGCAGTGGGAGCCGTTAACTCGTATGCGTGTGGAACGCCTAAGATTTCTATGGTTGCCATATTTATATCGTACCTCCAAGCATGGGTACGACTAAATACAGAACCGAAAATGTATAGAGGGATGAGGGGCTAGAGTTTAGGGACTAGAAGCTAGGGGTTAGAGGCTAGAAGTTAGTGTTTTACTTAACACTCATCCGGTTCAAGTCGTTAATTACAAAAAGCGGTTTGACGCAGAATTTTATCTACCCACAGATTCATTCACACAACCTGTCTCTATCAATTCCCAATTTATTTTTCCCAGAAACAATCTCGTCTCTAGCCCCTAGCCTCTAGTCTCTAATTTGACACTAGCGAATTATTTCCCCAACAAACGCTGTCGGACTCCTTCAGCAATTTTGTGTCCGAGATATTCAGGAATCAAGCTTTCATTTGGCCCCAACAAATAGAGAATCAGTCGCGTGCGTCCTCGCCAAACCAACAAATTCGCGTTAACTACTAGCAAATCTTCCTGCCAGATAGCGTACATCACTTTATAAAACAATCCTGGTTGATTATCGGCTTCAATTACCAAAGCCGGCAGATGAAATACTGGATCGACATAAAACTCAGTTTGTACTTGTTCTAAGCCAGCATCTAAATTAAATTCTACGGCCAGCATTTCTTCGACTTCAAACCGCCCTCCTAAAGCCTCTCGAATTGCCCGACAGACATTTTCTGCGGTTTTCTCTGTCAAAGCTTTGCTACCGCGAGAGACCAAAAGTTTGATGAAAACTAACATCGGTGGTCGAATTTGACCGTACAGGCTCAGACCGTGGATAGTCAAGCCATAAGCTGCCAGCACACCAAAAATATCACTGAGGAGAAAGGACTGGTTACGGTAAGCAAAATGCAGCGCACTTTTACTACCTTCCGGCTTCAACTCGATAACGGCACGTCTGGTTTTATAAAGACGGTAAGCTAATCGGAGATTTTGCAGTTGAATCTCACTGCTGACAAATTGCTCATAAAACTGGGGAAACGCTCGGTTAAAGCGTTTTAGGAGTTCCAGTGTCGAAGATTTTAAACCAGAAGCCATTGTTGGGGGTAAGACTCGCTTGCTGTTTTCACCTGGGGGCTGCGGACTGGGTGCTAGTAATAAACATTATTCCCAACACCCAGTACTTAATAGCCAATATTCATATATAAAATTGACTCTCAAAACTTTGCCTTTTGGGGAATTTTCCCTGGACTTTACAACAAAATGCTAAAGTTGAAAATGATTGGTACAAAACACACGATAAAAAGCTGTTGCCATTAATGATCCCAACAAAATCTGAAAAACTCAGGGTGTGGGTTGTAAAGATGGCATTGGCTTGATAAAACGTGTATCATCTCTTTAAAAGAGTGGTAGCCAATTCAGTTATACTACCCGAACCACGTTGGCATGGGTTTTTGGAAAACTTGGTTTAGTACTCCTGAATCTGTAACGACAAATAGAGCAACTTCCTTTGAAGAGCATACAGGGGAATTTGGTAACTCTAGTGCTAATGGCGAGGCGGCGCGGAACGCGGAACGCATTGTTTTCAGCACTGAGAGAGATATTGACTTGTATGAATTAGAAGAACTGTGTGATGCAGTTGGTTGGTCACGTCGTCCTTTGCGAAAAGTGAAAAAAGCCATAGAGCATAGTTTTCTCGTTGCCTCAATGTGGCAAGTACGAGGAAACCAACGTCGGCTTATTGGTTTTGCACGCGCTACCTCAGATCATGCTTTTAATGCCACGATTTGGGATGTAGTAGTTCATCCAGACTTTCAAGGTAAAGGGCTGGGTAAAGCTCTAATGAAATACGTACTCAAAAAACTCAGAAGTGAAGAAATCAGTAATGTCACTCTCTTTGCTGATCCCCATGTAGTTGATTTTTATAGGAGTATGGGTTTTATGGCAGACCCTGAAGGCATTAAGGGAATGTTTTGGTATCCTCACTAAAATATTGTGAATAGAGGCTAGGGGCTAGAGTTTAGAGATTAGTATTTTTACTCAACACTTGCCACTTATCGCTTTTTCAGAGTTTCTTAATACATAACCTTTGACCTTAAATTAAGGTGAATGGTTGGCAAATAGATGTTAAGCCTGCTATAATGGCGAAGGTTGTGTGTTAAGTTAAATGTCTGGTAATGTGAAAAGCAAAGTCAGTCGCACCCAGCTAAAAAATCCGGGATGTAGCGCAGCTTGGTAGCGCGCCTGCTTTGGGAGCAGGATGCCGCAGGTTCAAATCCTGTCATCCCGATTTGATTAATCTAAATTTAATAAATTGCTTATTGAAATATCCTATCTATGAGTAATTACACAGATAGGATATTTCTTTATATTTTTAAGTTGTAATTAGAATTTACTATCTTTGAAGTGGAAAATTTTTTTTGGCAGGGGAATTGTGTACTAAGTTTAACAATTAGATTGTAGATACTACAGAAAACAGTAATTTAGTTTTTTTGGTTTTGCCAAAAGCTGAGGAATTATATCTTGAATAGTAAAATCAGCCGAGAATAAGTCTAGGTATGGATTTAGGCAATGATATAGGCAATAAATAAATGGAACGAATTATTTTGCGATCGCGTCACTGGTTTTTGAGAAAGACAATAAAATGGCATTAATCATCTCAACGGTAGGCAAAAGTTTTCATTTTTTGAGAGCAGTCTATAATAGGCATCTATAATTCTTGTGCAGGAATCAGGTAAAGCTAAATAACAAAATCAGGTTGCAGCACAGTTGACTGCGACAAAACTAGTTTAGGAGTTCTCAAGAATTTAGAAATCTCCCATTTTGCGAGTTGATTGTGACCATTTAACAGCCATTGTGGCGTTTTTACATCTCAAATGGATTGCTATATAACTAAAACAAGTTAGTGCTGTGCAAATCCAACCAATTAGTCTGATTTAATTAAAAACCATTGACGCGAGGAGTAGTCATGAAAGCATTAGTTCGCTGGGGCGCAACATTGGGTTTAATCGGGAGTACTCTGTTAGGCACAGTTTTTGTCGGTAATCTCCCAGTGCTGGCATTGTCAGAACAACAAATCAAAGAAAAACTAGACTCAGTACCAGTGTATCTAATTACCAATGATAAAGGATTACCTTTGAGCCGTCCTTTACCAGAAAATCAAGATGGTAAGAAACTGGGTGGTTCAGTCACTGGTGTGTATCTCAGCCGTCAAGAAGCGCAGGCTTTTATTAATCAACTGCGGACTACCAACGCTAACGATCCCAAAATGGCAGAAATTGTCAAGAGTCTCCAGGTGACAGCTGTACCGTTGGGAATTATTTATCAGCAGTTGCAACAAACCAAAAACCAACCTAACCGTTTGGTATTTGCTTTTAAACCAGTAGATCAGGATGTCAAAGGCGCACTAGAATTATTGAACCAAAGCGGTCAAAAAGTAGATCAGTTTCGGAGTGTGCCTATTTTTGCAGTTCGCTTTGCACCAGATCAAGGCTATGTACCCATTAAACTGACAAACGACAAAGAACAAGTTGTACCTTTGTTTGTGAGTAAGCAAGATGCCCAAGGTTTGTTAAACCAAGTCAAACCCAAATATCCCAAGGCGGATATTCAGGTTATAGACATAGATGGCGTAATCAAGACTTTGCAAGATAAGAACGAAGATTGGCTCAAGCAAGTGGTGTTAGTGCCTTCTCAAGAATCCAGAGAGTATATTCGGACTTTACCTAGAAATTCTGGTAATAGCGGGAATAACAATGCCCAACCTGCAAAGCCAAAACGTTAAAGCATGGCAGATCAACAGCCATATTTAGTTTCTGGGTTACAACTTTGGCAGTGGCGTAAGCAAGCAATTCAAGCTGCGATCGCTGCTGCTGTACCCCCATTAGAAGTTGATTGGCTGCTGCAAGAAATTGCTGGTTTAGACCGGTTGTCCCTGCGTTTAGAATCTTTCAAAGACTGGGCTGAAGTACCCATCGCCATGTCTTTGAGAGATTTAGAACAACTTTGGCAGAAACGATTGCGCGATCGCTTACCAGTGCAGTACATCGCCGGGGTGACACCTTGGCGAAACTTTATGCTGGCGGTGTCGAGTGCGGTGTTAATTCCTCGACCGGAGACAGAGTGCATCATTGATTTAGCAGTAGCAGCGATCGCTCAAAGTCAGGCTGTCAAGTCATTAGATCAAGGGCATTGGGTAGACTTGGGGACTGGGAGCGGTGCGATCGCGATTGGGCTGGCGGATGCGTTGCCAAACGCCACGATTCATGCTGTTGATTACAGCGCAGCCGCTTTAGAAATTGCCCAAACCAACGCCAAAAATCTGGAATTTGCTAACCGCATTCATTTTTATCAAGGTTCTTGGTGGGAACCATTAACAACTCTCAAAGGCCAAATCAGTGGAATGGTTTCTAATCCGCCGTATATCCCGACTGAAACTGTGGCTACCCTAGAACCAGAAGTGAAGCAGCATGAACCACATTTGGCATTAGATGGTGGTGCGGATGGTTTAGATGATATCCGTCATTTAATTGAAGTGTCTCCCAGTTATTTGCGTCCTGGTGGTGTGTGGCTGATTGAAATGATGGCGGGACAAGCGGGTGCGGTGCGAGAACTTTTGCAAAATCAAGGTAGCTATAGCGATATTCAAATCCATACTGATTTAGAAGGAGTTGAACGTTTTGCTTTAGCGTATGTGAGTAAAGGGAACAGAGAATAGGGAACAGGGGATAGGTGACAGATAGCGGTGAAAGGTTTTGGATAGATACACTCTTGCCTAAACCATTGATTTTTCGTCTCACTGCATCAATTTAGCCCCGACGAATGGAATTTGCGGCTATAAAAACGTAGACACGCAAGCGGTGAAGCAGCGCGGTCATGGGGGTTTCCCCCATGAGCGACTGCTGAACCCGGAGGGCTTCCCGAAGGGTAGTCCGCCTACACGGAATAACGTAAAGTCCAGCCTTTTGAGCCTGCGGAGGCAGGCTTTGTTCGTGTAGCCGCGATTTTAATCGTTCGGTGCAAGATGTGAAAATACACTCTGACAGGAGTTATGAGTGAAAATACAGAAATTACGTATTTTCATTCATAACTTCTGACATTGGTAAATATGGCTCAAGTTGCTATAGAAGATTTAATCGCAGGCGCACAGGCTGGCTGTTTAGTGAGTTTTCCGACTGATACTGTCCCAGCACTGGCGACTTTGCCAGAAAAAGCTGGTTTAATTTTTGCCGCCAAGCAGCGCAGTCAGGATAAACCTTTGATCTTGATGGCTGCTAAGGCGGAGGATTTATGGCCTTATGTCAAGGGTGGTGAACATGAATATGAAATTTGGCAACAAGTAGTAAGTAAATATTGGCCGGGGGCGTTAACTTTAGTATTGCCAGCGAGCGATCGCTTGCCCCAAGAAATGAACCCGACTGATCCGACGACGGTTGGTATTCGAGTTCCAAATAGTGCGATCGCGCGTTCTATTTTGGCAAAAACAGGCCCTTTAGCAACAACCAGTGCCAATTTTTCTGGACAGCCACCTTTACAAACGATGGCGGAAATTACGATGCAATTTCCTGATGCGTTAACCTTAGAGACGAAAGGACTTATTGAGGAAATTTCTGGGGTTGGTGTACCTTCCACTGTTGCTAAGTGGACAGGAGAAAACTGGCAAATTTTGCGTCAAGGAAGCATCACACTGGATTAATCAAAAAATCCACAAATAAAAGTTAATAATTGCCAAATTATGAATTGGAGCAACTGGGCATATCTTGCAGTCGGAATCATCTTAGGAGTCGGTTTTCGTTGGTTATTTGCCAAGTCAGCAAACACTAGTCCTAACACATCACCAGTAATATCAGAATCACAAGAAACTGTGTCACAACTGCTGCAAGAAATCAAACAAACGCAGTTGGCTTATCAAATGGCGCAGGAGATGAGTCAGTTTAAAGCGGGTTTTTTAGCACGCACTACTCATGAATTGCGCTCGCCACTCAATAGTTTAATTGGCTTGCATCAATTAATTTTGTCAGACTTATGTGAAAATCCCGAAGAAGAACGAGAATTTATCGCCCAAGCTCACGAAAAAGCTTTGAAGTTGCTGCATTTGATGGATGAAATTCTCAGCATTTCTCGAACTGAATACGGTACAAATAAATTAGATATTCAGCCGCGCTGTTTAGACACAGTTTTTCAAGAAGTTAAAGACTTAACTTATATGCTGGCGGCGAATCGGAATTTTGCCTTGCAGATGTCACCCATAGATCCAGATGTTTATGTGTTGGCAGATCATCGCTGGTTACGCCAAGTTTTAGTTAATTTAGTAGACTCTGCAATTAGCCAAATGCAAGAAGGTAGTATTTGTGTTTCGGCGACAGTTTCAGATACTACTAATCTAGCTCATATATATTTAGATATTCCTGCCCATGCTTTACCTGAAAGTGAGCCGATTGATTTAATGCAAAATAATAAGCCTCCTCAAATTCAAGATGAGAAGGCTAACTTTTCTCCGGGAATGAAATTATTACTCAATCAAACACTATTAGAAGTTATGGGAGCAAAACTAGAAATGCTTCCCAAGTTAACAAGTTCAGAATCAAATGAGTCACTAACTAGGGTACAAATTACCATTCCTGTAGCTTGAGAAAGTGCTGATACCAATTCGCAATTCGCAATTCGCAATTAATAAATCTAGCTCCAGTAAGACTTTCCTGATTTCTATCTGTCGCATTCTTTTTTCAAATTGGTATGAGTTTTGAATGCTGAGTAAAAAGCCTCTATTGCCTAGCCCCTAACCTCTAACCTCTAGCTTCTAGCCCCTATTCCTGAAACTGTAGTTCTGCTGCGGAAAGGGAATTTAGCTGTTTGGATTGGTTATGTAGCACCATAGTTGTGCTGCTATTGGGTGTAAAGCCCATTTTTTTGTAGAATTCTTGTTGGTGAGTAGTCATTAAATATACTCGCTCCACCCATTTCATCCGGGGATGGTTCAAAACTGTATTGATTAATTTGCTACCTAGCCCATTACCTTGATAGTCTGGGTGAATGACTACATCCCAGATTGTAGCGCGATAGATGCCATCAGAAGTTGCTCTAGCAAAGCCAACCAGTTTTGTGTCATCCCATAAAGAAATTACCGGGTCGCTGTTGGTAACAGCGATGTTTAAATCCTCAATACTACGTCCTTTTGCCCAAAAAGCTGCAATATTAAATAATTCTTGGAGCTGGTAAAGGTCGATGTCAGAATGGCGATCGCTAAATTTAATCTGAGGATGGTTCATGTGTAGCAACTCAATTGCACCAATAAGTATGTTTGCTTTGATAGCAGGAGGCAGAAGGCAGGAGGCAGGAGGAAAAGTCCTACTATTCCTGGCATTCAAGCTTTCAAATTGCTCTAACATATCTGACTACCGCTATATTTAGTCATATTGTGCAGAAAATTTCTCCATAGGCATAGCGAAATGCAACTATATACAAATTTATTTAACTATTCTCAGATTTACTGACAAATGAACTTCCATAGAGGATGACTAGGCCCTTGCTGGCGGATACGACAAACTTGTTTTTCTAGGCGTTCTTTTTCCGGCTGTGGTAGTCCCATTAAAATATTACGGCTTTGCCAAACTAAAACAGAAATGGTCATGGCAATACAAAAACTTAAACCCAAGGTAGACAGGGGATGATAGATGAGTCCATATCGCACTGCTACCCAGGTAAAGTATTGTTGCCACAGAGCAATTTCTGAGCGTAAATTCCACAGACTCACAGGTGCAATCAGCAGCCATAAAAATGTCACAAATAACCATCTGCCATACACTGTCAGCTGATGTAGTTTCTGAACTTGTTTAGCAAAAGATGGGTCATTAATTGATGGTTGTTCTGATTGATCCATAGCAGGAAAAGGTCACGCGGACGTGGATGCAAATAGTGTTAGCAATTTTTGATTTTAAATGCGAGATTTTGGGTAGTTTTTGAATTTAGAAAAGTGGAAGCAGTATCAACAACACTCCAGTAAGTTAATCAAAAATCCCCTAGGACTAACTATCTGCTGATGCGTCAAATGCTTCGCTGTTGGTGCCTAGATTAGGTTTTCCGGTACGTTCTCGCCACAAAGCCAGGAGAGTGCTAGCAATAAAAATACTGGAGTAAGCTCCGGCTATGAAACCAATAATTAAGGCTAAGGCAAAGTTTTTGAGGGTTTCTCCCCCAAACAGAAAGATGGCAAATAAGGTCAATAAAGTGGTTAAGGTAGTGTTGATTGACCTACTTAGGGTTTGATTGACGGCATCATCGACAATCTCAGCAATTGGGCGGTTAGGATTAGTTTTGAGGGTTTCACGAATGCGATCGTAAATTACCACTGTGTCGTTGACTGAAAACCCAGTAATTGTTAGCAAAGCAACGATGAAAAGGCTATCTACTTCTGTTCCCAAAACCAGACCTAAAATTGAGAAGATGCCTACTGTGATTAACACATCATGAAACAGAGCAATAATCGCAAAGACAGCATAATCTAACTGGAATCGGAAAGCTAGGTAGACAATAATCCCCGCAAAGGACACCACCAAAGCAATTATCCCAGAGGTAAATAATTCTCTTCCCAAGGTAGGCCCAACTGTGTCAATTTGGTTTTTCTGCTGGTCAAAAGTCCCAACTTTGGCGCTTAAAGCATTTTGCAACTGGGTACGCTGATCGCGATTTAAGTTTTTTGTCCGAATTAGTATGCCGTTTTCTTTTCTGGTTTCTTGATCGGCAACAATTTGGATACTACTATCACCTAGTCCTTGTTCTTTGGCGACTTCTCGAACAACGTTGATATCAATTGGCTGTTCACAGTTTTTTGGTTGACTGCAATCTCGTTCAAACTGTAGTCTTGTACCACCGATAAAATCTAAACTGGGACGTAGAGGCGCACGGATATTTGGATTTTGCCAAGAAATCACCATTGAGATGATGCCAGCGAGGATCACTGCACAAGAGATAGTCCACCAAAGCGATCGCGATTTGTTAATACTCAGTTTCATTGCGCTACCTCAGTCTTATTAGATGCTCCTGATGCTGACAAGTTCGGACAGTAATATTCTGGTTTTCGCAGTGCAGGAATCGAAATTGCTAAAAACATAAAGGTACGACTACAGGTAATGGCAGTAAACATACTCACTGCTACACCCAAAGCCAAGGTTAGCGCAAAGCCTTTCACCAAACCAGCACCTAGCCAGAATAACGCTGCACAAGCAATCACTGTTGTGACGTTACCGTCTAAGATACTTGAAAAAGCGCGGTAAAAGCCAGATTCCACAGAGCGATACAATGACTTACCTGCTTGTAATTCTTCTCTGGTGCGCTCAAAAATTAGCACGTTAGCATCTACCGCCATACCAATACTTAGAATAAAACCTGCAATACCAGGCAATGTCAGAGTTACACCTAACAAGGCAAAGCAAGCCCAAGTAAGAATGGCGTAGATAATCAGAGCAATATTCGCAATTAATCCTGGTAGTCTATAGTACAAAATCATAAATATTAATACTAAAAGCAGACCACCACTGCCAGCATAGATACTGCTGATAATACTGTCTTTACCCAAGGTAGCCCCAACGGTGCGGATTTCAGCAATTTCCACAGGTACGGGTAACGCACCACCACGCAGTTGCACACCTAAATCATTGGCTTGTTGGGGGGTAAAGCGGCCTGTAATGACGGCTGCACCGCCAGTAATCCCAGTAGCGGCAAATTCTGGCCCGACTACAGGGGCGCTGATCAGTTCGTTATCGAGGAAAATTCCAATACTACGGCCTGTACCTGCTAGATTTTTGGTAAGGTCAGCGAATAATTCACCACCCTTCTGCTCAAAGCGAATGGCAACATTCCAATTGTTACCTTGTTGAGTCGGTTCACCGTAGGCATCTTGCAGGTATTTACCATTGAGTGGAGGATCTGTGCTTTCAAATAATTCCAGGATTGCTTGATTATTTTTTTGTAATTCTTCTTGATTTTTGTTAATTGCTGCTTTATCTGTGCTATTGCGTAATTCTTGCTGCTTGGCTTTCAGTTCTGCGCGTGAAGATTGAAAGGCAAAAAGTTGAGTTTCAGTTCCAGGTTTTTGTTTACGAAATTCTAACTGTGCTGTACCGCCTAGCACTCTTTCTGCTTGTTCGGGATCATTTACCCCTGGTAACTGTACCAGAATTTTATCTGCACCTACGGTTTGGATGACTGGTTCGGAAACACCAAGGCCGTTAATTCTTCCTTCTACGACTTTTTGAACGCCTTCTAATTCGCGTTCGGTGATTTCTTTCATCCCTGGTGCGGGTTTGACTTGAATTGTAAGCTGGGAACCGCCGCGTAAATCCAGCCCCAGTGGTATAGGAATTGTGGCAATTACCGCGATCGCAGCGATTACCAAAACTAATATCAAAGCTAATAGTGACTGCTGTCTTTGCATACCATAACTCGCAACTGACAAACGCTATAATAACGTTCTTTGATGGAGTTACGGAAAGTGTGAAGTATGAAGTATGAAAGCTGTAGACGCGAAGCGTCTAGCTGTCAGCTATGTTGAAATTCAAATTTCAGACTTCAGACTTTTTTCAGACTTCAGACTTCACACTTCAGAATTTTTTACACACGCATTGCGACCATTTTCTGTACAGCTTCGACGATTTGTTCTGGCTGAACGATGGTGAGCCGCTCTAGAGCGCCGTTGTAAGGTGTGGGAATATCTTGGGAAGATAGACGCAGCACTGGTGCATCTAATTCATCAAAGAGGCGATCGTTAATGGAAGCAGTTAGTTCTGCACCGATACCGCCAGTCCGCATACACTCTTCCACAACAATTACGCGGTGGGTTTTGCGGATAGATGCACCGATAGTATCAAAATCAAGGGGTTTGAGTGATATTAAATCAATAACTTCGGGGTCGTAACCTTGTTTTTCTAAAGGCTTCACGGCTTGCATCACATGATGACGCATCCGGGAGTAAGTCAGAATTGTGACATCTTTGCCTTGACGCACGACCTCTGCTTTATCTAAGGGCAGGAGGTATTCTTCTTCTGGTAAATTTTCTTTTAAGTTATACAAAAGTACATGCTCAAAGAACAGTACAGGATTATCGTCGCGGATAGCGGATTTGAGTAAACCTTTAGCGTTATGGGGAGTGGAACAAGCCACAATTTTTAACCCAGGTACGGCTTGGAAGTAAGCTTCTAGGCGTTGGGAGTGTTCTGCGCCTAATTGTCTACCTACACCACCAGGGCCGCGAATCACCATTGGAATTTTAAAGTTACCGCCGGAAGTATAGCGCAGCATCCCGGCGTTGTTGGAGATTTGGTTGAAGGCTAAGAGCAGAAAGCCCATGTTCATACCTTCAATTATCGGTCGCAACCCAGTCATGGCCGCCCCGACTGCTATACCAGTAAAGCTATTTTCGGCGATGGGAGTGTCTAAAACCCTCAAGTCACCATACTTTTTGTACAAGTCTTTGGTGACTTTATAGGAACCGCCATAGTGTCCTACGTCTTCACCCAGAACAAATACACTGGAATCACGCGCCATTTCTTCATCAATGGCTTCCCGCAGAGCGTTGAAAAATAATGTTTCTGCCATTTAAACCTTTAGTTACGACTGTTGTTTTAGAATCTTATCGCGCTGCCGTAGCAAATACGGTGAGCGATCGCACTAGTTGGAGATGAGTTTTTGAAATATTAGTAAATCTACTGAATTCAATACTCAATAATGTTTATTTAGTATATACATAACTTGTCACAATTAAGGTTATATCGCGCTGTTATTCAGCATCATCCAGAACATGAGTAGATTTCGATTTCCGAGTTTGTTGACTGCGATTCGAGCAATAATTATTTTACTTTGTGGCTTGATGACTTTTTCGATATTAGGCTATGCAGCTTATCGAATTTATCAAGAATTATTTCGAGAACGTCATGTTGGCGACATAGTTAATCTAGAACCTGATTCTGATGTTCAAGTTAAATTTAACTTGGTTTTATTTGAAGTGATTAGAGGTACACCTTACCTGATGGCGACGATCAGTTCCCAACAAAATTATCGTCAGTCTTACTATGAAAAAGAAGCTGCCAGCATTCGGAATTTTTTTATTTTTTAATACCAGTGATCAATCAGCTTGGAAGTTAGTTACCAACAATAACTCGTTGTTTTTGCGCTATCAACAATTAGGCTTATCAACGCCTCCTGAAAATGTTGTTAAAAAGGTGCAAGGAATTTGGTATGAAGTGGTAACGGCTGACAGCGATGGTGACAAACACTTGACAGCAAGTGATCGCAAAACTATTGCGGTTTCTGATTTTGCCGGAAAAAGTTATACTGAAATTATCCGCCAAGTAGACCAAGTAGTAGGAACCCATCAACCTAATGACTCTACTTTACTAGTTTTTTACACCTCAGAGGCGAAAAATTTCGTTACTGAAATCAATATTCCTGAGCGGAAGGCGGTGGTAACAAAACAACTACCACTGTTAGACTAAGAATTTAGTACTCAGGAGTCAGAATTCAGAATAAATCAGGAGTCTACTAAATATAAGTTAATTAATTCTGACTGCTGGATTCTGTATTCTGAATTCTGCAAAAAGTTAACTGCAAACAGGTGCATCTGTGACTGGCGCTACTTGATTTTCGGAAAAACGCTTTGGTCTACCGGGTTTACGTTTATGGCGTTGGTTGATGGATTTTTCGCTGGCGGAGGCTAATTCTTCTGGTGTACATCTAAATAGACGTATAGCCTCTAGATATTTTTTGGGTGTCATTGTAGGTTCCGTGCGGCCGGCTTCCCAGTTACGTACACTGGTTTCACTAATTGCAAGCCTGAAGGCCACCTCTGCACGGCTAAGTCCGGCACGTTCTCTCAGGACTTGCATATCCATAGTTTCATGCTCCCTTTAATAATAATTTTGAATTTATTTATTAAATCGATTGGCGTTTAAGCCAATTGCAAAGAATTTATTAACTATCCTATTTTATAAGCGATCGCCGATCCTCTAGCAAACGAGGTATAACATTCATAATATAAAGAGTTTAAATATACAATGAATGTCAGCCATGAATTGAGATAGTAGAATTTGCTGTGCGACGTTTAAAAATAATCATCTCGTTACCGACAATGGGGTTACGCGCGACTAATCTATCTTGAGAATCGAAAATTTCTAAATGACTAAAATTTAGTTCTTGAGAACGTAGTAATATTTCGGCTGCAAGTTTGTTTTGTTGAGATTCTTTAAGAGAATACCAATCGTCATTAATTTTAATAATGAGATTGCTAGTGCGAAAATTCGCTTGAATTGACTGTATCAGACCAGAGGCAAAGCGATCGCTAATTTCTGCTACTTGATTTTCAATCGCTGCAATCAAAATTTGTTCTGGAGTTAATTCTACTGCGGGTGTCGTTTCTGGTTCCGGTGTTGGAGTAACTTCTGGTTCTGGTTCTGGTGTGGGTGTAACTTCCGCTTGTGGTTCCGGTGTGGGTGTAGGAGTAATTTCCGGTTCCGGTGTTGGCGTAACTTCCACTTCTGGCACAGGAGTAACTTTTACTGGAAGCTGAGGTTCTGATATTGTAGACTCTGGCGGAATAGTTGGTGTTGGTGTAGGTACAGGAACTTCCTCAACAGGCGGAATGGTAGCAATTTCCGTAGGTTTACTCGAAAATAAGCTAGAAGTTGTCCCAATAACCAAAACTAAAGTAATGCCAGTAATAATTCCTGTCAAAGTTGTGTCTGACAACTTTCTAGAGAAACTTGCTGGTAATAAAGAGCGAATTTTAGCTAATATTCCACTCCAGACTAACTGGAACTGTTGCCAAGTTGTATTTGTTGTAGATGACTCAGCCTCTAATTTCACCACAGCTGTTTCTAAAACCCCAATTGTCCCCCGCAACACTTGGATAATAGCCGCCTTCCAAATTGGCGGCTTTCTGGGGTAAGGTTCTTGGGGAGAAGACGGTTGTGAGTTTTGGTTGTCTCGTGACATGGAACTTTCACCAACAGCAGCGAATCAAAGACAAACAATATATAGCAGGTGATAGGTGATAGGTGATAGGTTACAGGTTACTAATATTTTTCCTCATCTATGCTTCGACTACCATACATCAAACTGTATCTGTCTGTTTTGCCTTAATGTATCTTATACTGCGTGCTTGTATAACAATATTGATGCCTGAATACAGCATTCATACTTCACACTTTAGACTTTATAAATTATGAAACTGAAACGCCGTCAATTTTTATCTTTAAGTGGCTTGGGATCTGTTGGTACAGGAATCATCGGTTGGACTTTAGCTCATCACAATATTTCTTCCGATGATTCTGTCGCCACAGCAGCTAAACCAGCAAACAAAGATTTACTATTGCGTTTTGTGTCTGTGGCAGATACCGGGACTGGTGCCAAAGGACAATATGCTGTAGCTGAAGCAATGAATTTTTATCACAAGCAAAACCCATATAATTTAGTGGTTTTAGCTGGCGATAATATTTATAACAATGGCGAAATCGAAAAAATTGGGTCAGTTTTTGAACGTCCTTATCAACCTTTATTGAAAAAAGGTGTAAAGTTTCAAGCCTGTTTAGGTAATCACGATATTCGGACAGCTAACGGTGAGCTACAACTTAAATATCCCGGCTTTAATATGCAGGGAAAACGTTACTATACATTTCGCCGTAATCAAGTCCAGTTTTTTGCTTTAGATACTAACAGTAATGCTGATTGGAAAAAACAATTACCTTGGTTAGAACAGGAATTAAGTCGCAGTGATGCACATTGGAAAGTTGTATTTGGTCATCATCCAGTTTACGCTTCTGGTGTTTATGGTAATAATCCAGGGTTTATTAAAGTTTTTACACCTTTGTTTCAAAAATATGGTGTGCAACTTTATATTAATGGGCATGAACACCATTATGAACGAACTAAATCTATTAATGGTACAACTTATTTAATTACTGGTGGCGGTGCTGGAACTCGTCCTGTTGGTCGTTCTGAATGGACTGAGTATTCTGCTTCTAGTTTGAGTTTTGCAGCTTATGAAGTGTATGCCGATAGAATAGAAATTAAGGCTATTGGTACTGATAATCGTGTTTTTGATCAGGGTGTTATTCCGATTAAAACTGCTTAGTTAAGTTAGATAAAATTTCGCGCTAAGACGCAAAGTTAAAGGTGGTTATAATCCACCAAATTATTGATTGCAAAACTATTTCCATAATATATAGGTGTGATTTAACAATGAAATAATCACACCAATTTATTTAATATTCCAGATAAATTCACAGGTAATGATTGGGTATAATATTTTTTTATCCGCTATTTTTAAAAATTAGTTTTGTATATCTTCGCCTTTTGATGAATAAAGGTTAGACATATTTGATTTTAGATATAGTACATTCATCCCTTGGATATTTTCTGATTTAATATCAGATTTATCCAGAGAATTTGATTTTTTTATATTCTGCATTTTTTTCGGGAATATTAGTGTTATTAATCGAAGAACTAACATTATTATCAGAATTTAATTCTGTCGCCATATATTGGTTCTGTTCTTTTATCAGACGGCTGTAAGTTCTTTGAGGCATAAAGTGAAGCGGGTTGTATCCAATAAAACGCAAAATTAATACACAAGCCCAAGAATATCTACCATCACTAATAGCTTCAATTACTTGCTCTAACTGTTCAGGAGTAATCAAACTGTGACAGTTGTTTTGAGAAGAAGGTACTTGGTAGTTCATGGCTAACCCTGTAGTGGTGCTTAACTGAAATTTAATAACTAGATTCTGCCTGGATGTTTGAAGTTTGATGAGTTGCTTGAACAGTAATATTGCTGAGTGAGGAGAATTTATCTCTTGAGGCCAAGTTGCTTTTGTTCCTCTTCTAAAACCATCCAGATTCGTTATCAGAAATTTGCCTAATGAATAGTTACCTAATACACAGAATAATCTTTATTTTGCTGCCTATTTAGCCAAATTGGCATTTTTTCAACAGAAAGCACCAAGAGTTGACAAAAGATTAGTATGAGACAGCAGCAGGTATCTATTGTTTATACATCAATTTGCTGCTTTATAAGATGATAGTAAAGTCCTTGAAGTGTCATCAGTTCTTCGTGATTACCTTGTTCAGCAATAACACCTTTATCTAGCACAATAATGTGGTCAGCATTACGCACGGTTGAGAGGCGGTGAGCAATAATAAAAGTGGTACGAGCCTCTGTTTCGCTCACGCGACTGATGCGGAGAAGATTTTGTTGAAAACGTCGCTCTGATTCGGTGTCTAAAGAACTGGTAGCTTCATCTAAAATCAGGATGCGGGGATTGCTTAGAATAGCACGAGCGATCGCAATTCTTTGGCGTTGTCCCCCAGAAAGACTAGAACCGCGTTCGCCGACTTTGGTGTTGTAGCCTAGGGGTAAAGTTTGAATAAAAGCGTGGGCTTCTGCCAGCTTACTAACTTCAATTACCTGTTCTAAACTATACTCTGGACGATATAAGGTGATATTTTCGAGAATCGTCCCAGAAAATAAAAAGCACTCTTGGGGGACAACGCCCAATTGGCGACGCAAAGATTGAGGGGAAACATGACGGATATCATGTCCATCTACTAAAATTTTGCCACTAGTGGGATAATATAACCCCTGCAAGAGATTGACTAATGTACTCTTGCCAGAACCGCTACGACCAACAATGGCAATAGTTTGACCAGGGTTTGCTGCTAAAGAAATATTTTGCAGGATATTGCGATCGTCATCGGCACTATAACGAAAAGTCATATTTTCAAATCGTACTTCTCCTCGGAGGTTCGGTAGAACCAACATGGATTTTTCCGCAGTTTCTTCTGGTTGAGTGCTAAAAATATCATCTAACCGCTCTACGGAAACTAGCACTTCTTGAAATTCATCCCAAAGATTCACTAGTGATAAAACAGGGCCAATTACATTACCAATCAGCATATTGAAAGCGACTAATTGACCTATGCTGAGTTGGTCTTGAATTACTAAGGTTGCTGAATACCACAGTAATGCGGTACTACCTAATGTATTAATTAATCCGCTAATTACTTGTAAAGTAATCGCTAATTTCTGACCGCGAAATTTAGCATTGACTGTACTAGTAAAGTGGTCTTCCCAGCGCCAGCGCAGTTCGCGTTCGGCGGCGGCGGCTTTGACTGTGGCCACGCCTGTGAGCATTTCTACTAATGAAGAGTTTTGCTTTGCGGCTTCATTAAAAATTTCCCGCGATACCTGACGTAAAATCGGACTGGCAATTACTGTCAACAAAATAATCGGTGGTAATAGTGCCAGTACTAAAAAAGTTAATTGCAAGTTGTAATATGCCATGAGTCCGACATAGACAACTGCTGTTAGTGCATCTAGCCAAGCTGCAACTGCTTGTCGCGTCAGAAACACCTGAATTTTTTGGTTTTCTTGAACGCGGGTGATAATATCCCCTACGTGGCGAGTAGCAAAAAACTGAAGCGGTAAATTCAGGGTATGAGTAATAAAGCCAGTAATCAAACTCAAGTCTACTCGGTTGGAGAAATAGTCGAGCATATATTGGCGAATGCTTCCCAAACCAATGCGCCAGAGACTAAATACCAACGAACCGATGATAAAAACGTGTAAGGTGCTGAGACTTTTATGAACTACTACCTGGTCAAGAATGACTTGAGTTAACAGGGGAGTTACCAAACCAAACATTTGCAGCAGCAAAGAAGCAACGATAATGGGTAGCAACAGTGAACGGTAAGGTAAAAATGCGCTCCAAAATCGCCCTAACGATGGTTTGGTAGATTGTACAGCTTGGAATTGAGGTGTAGGAGTTAGTAAGAGTGCGTATCCAGTCCAGCCAGCTTGAAAATCTTTGATATTTAGCTTTTTACGCCCAATAGCAGGGTCAGAAACAATAACACAATTTTTCCGCACTCGATAAACAACTATATAATGGTCGCCTTGCCAGTGGGCAATCCAAGGATGTTTTTGATTGGCTATGCGGTTGAGACTGGCGCGTACTGGCCGAGCTTGAAAACCTATACTTTCTGCGGCGTTGGCTAAACTTCTGAGGGAGGCTCCGCCACGACCAACATTTGAGATATTTCGGAGAATATTGATATTAAATTTTTTACCCCAGTAGCGGGAGATCATCGCCAAGCATGCAGGGCCGCAATCAGCAGTACTTTGCTGCTGAATGAATGGGTAACGCTGACCAAACAAGGGACGGCGTTGTTTACTGGGTAGGGGAAAGGTTATGAGATTAGACTGGGCTTTTGCAGATGGCTGTTGCAGATTGGTGGTGTGTGTAGTTGCGACAGGATTTTTGTGGCGTTGACGAGTGGTTGTCGTTTTGTCTGCGATTATCTGCTGGGAAGATACACCTAATAATTGTGGCGCGATCGCTTTAGCTTTTTCCCATTGGGCGATCGCTAGTTTATAAATTACTAAATCAGTTTTAGCAATCCAATCAGTTGGTATTGGCTCAGGATATCCCCAACTGTTACCAATACTCGGAAATGGTGCTGAGGGATTTTCTAGACTGTGAATTTCGCCACTACGCAGCCAGAAACGTCCATCCTCATTGGGAGTTGACTGAGACAGTACTGAACCAGCACTGACTTTTATTTGCTCTAAGTAAGGTACAAATTCTTTGAGGGTATGACTGGAAAGTTTGGTATGCGGTATAGTAACAGATGTTTTGAAGAATAGCAGAGTTTGTCGCATTGCTATTCTATGACTCAGATAGTCTTGCAGTTGCGGTAAGCGATCGCACCACTGTTTGAGGTTGGCTGTGGGGATAAAAGCCAGCGTACCTGCACTAGCTGCGATCGCACGATAAGTTAAAGTTTCATCGGTAAACAGTTCATCTGCACCGTAAGTTTCTCCAACTCCTAATAAAGAAGTTGCTACTTCTTTTTGTAAGGTTGCATTCCAGCTGACTAGCCGCACTTGGCCTTGGCAAATGATATAACAACCTGGAGCATTTTCTGCTTGATCAACAAGCTCATCCCCCAGGTTAAAATCCCGGATTTCAAAAGCTGGTGATAAGTTCCGCACTAACTTGTCATTGTTAGATAACCAACTCAAAAGAATATCCGATAATAGTTGGCGATCGTTGCGAGGCTGTACTGAAAGGTTATATTCTTCAGTTCCTAATATTTGTTTCATATTTTCTTAAAAAAATCTTCTTCAATACTTAAAATTCATAGTCCTTATATATAGAAGCAGTGGATTAATAACCATGCTTCTAAGAGGTTGTTTGAAAAGTATTATTGTTAACAACAAGATTTTAAAATCTAACTCCGTGAGCCTCCCCTTTCCCACAAGGAAATGGCAGGGTGTTTTCAAAGCCTCTCCCCTAAGCGGAGAGAGGTTTGGAGAGGGGTTTTTAGTATCTTTAATGACTTTCCAAACATCCTCTGAGATGCTATTAATAGCAATTAATTTTTAAAAGCAATTTTTATTATTGATTTTCACTAATTACTATGAATATTTTTTGTTTATCAGTCTGATTTATAGATTGATATTTCTATTATTCATGACTTCAATGTATACAAGTTTACTAGCAAAATATAATAGTGATTTTGGCTTAAATAGTATTGCCATTTTGGCAATACTATTTCGGAATTAACTTTATGAGTAAGTTGAATTAAGGAAAATCATAACTTCAATATTTAGCTGAATATTTTGCAGCCAAAATGGCAGTAATTTAGTCTAAACATATTGACTCTAATTAAAAATGCTTTATCTTAGTTAATGTGACCAAACAAAAGTTGGTTGCAGCAAAAATTCCCAAGAATTAACTCCAATTTCATTCCCAGGAGAACACAATGATTATTTCTGATTTAGAAATTTTAGAAATTGTTGAAGTTGCTAACGTTCAAGGTGGCGTAGTAAGTGGTTTCAATCCTCTCAACTATACTCAAACTGACACCATTAACACTATTTTCAATTCCACCAATAACTTTGTAACCGAAGTTACCGATCCCTTTACTAATAACAACTCTGCGGCTGCTGGTGCTAAGGGTAATGCAATTAACCCCTTTGTCCTTCCTAATGGTGTTTCTCTTGTACCCACTTATTCTTATTCCAAGGCTGATACAGTAGCTGTAACCAGTCTTGGAGGTGGCTCATTCTCTCAAAGTTCTTCTGGCGCAGTGATCAACCTCGTTAGTAGAGGTTGATAATTAAAAATAGGTTTTACTGCCTATTAGCTACTTACAGTACAATCAAGAAGTGCAAACAAAAAAATTTGCATAGTATTGCATTATAACGCCGTTTCTCAGCCAAAAACTACGGGTTAAAAATAGTTTTGTAGTAAGTGGTAAAGCGGTAGATACATTTAATGTTTTTCCCAAGAAGACTACTTACTACAAACTATCTTACATCATCAAAATTGATGATAGCAGATTGCTAATCGGAAACCACTGAAAACTCAAGATTTAAGAGTTATCAGTGGTTTTCTATTTCAAAATAATACTGCCGATATATTTGTCGCATTTTTTAAACCTGGATATTAGGTTTTTAGGTCGTGCGATCGCTCTACCAGCTTCATTGAGGATTGTATGCAGAAATATTTGGGATTCACACACCGATTTTTATTACTTACTACATCTTGGTTAGCTAGTTCAGTTTTATTAACTTCGCCTAGTCAAGCTGCTACTATTGCTTTGTCTCAAGGAAGGTTATTATTTACCAATTTTAGTCAAAGCCCTACAAGCACTTTTACTAATACGGACACTAACGCTACATCAATTTTTAATGGGGGTAATGTAGCTACTAATGCTGATGCGATCGCTTATTTAGGAACTACCCCACCAGTAGGATATAGTTCAACTTCCAATCAAGCTTTTGGTGAAAACAATGGTTACTTGGGTATAGGAAACAGTAAATCTACAATACAAGGTGTTTTTGATGTAAATAACAATACCCATTTTTCTTTTAATTTCACAGGTGATTTAAATCTAGCAACTTTTACAGATAATCCACAGCAGGAGATTGCAAGTGGTAGTGGAAATTTAGGTTTTGCATTAATTAATCTTGCTAATAACAATGTCTTAGATTATTTTCAAATTGCCGGAAGTTTAACAACAGCAGGCAATGATATTCTGACATATCAAAACAGCAAGAATGTCAAATTTGGTGCATTTACTAGCTCTAATATAGCTGGAGAACAAGAATTTACAACAACAGCTTTTAACGGTTCTCTAAACCATTATTTTCAGGATCAAACTACTATAGCTTTAGTAGTATACAATTCAACTCAATCTAAAGTTGCAGTTCCTACTCCTTCTATGTTACCTGCGCTAATTTTTGGGTGGGGTGCAATTAGCCTTGGATTAAAAAGGAAGCGGCAAAAAAGTAGCGAAGCTTGTTTATCAGAAAAAAAGTAGTATTAAATTAATCTTGTTTTCTGCATTAGAGGAGATGGCGATCGCCATCTCCTTTAATGTTTTAAGCATACAGCAGATAATTTAATTCTGATGCCAACCATTCCTGAAACATTTTATTGATAATTTCTTGATGTCTTTCAGGGGTTAATTCAGCAGGCATAAAATCTTCTACCATAAAAATATAACTATTTTGCTTGATTGCGATCGGGCCAAGTAATTCTTTTGGTTGGGCGTTAAATATGACTGCGGCTACATTTGGCTCAAAGCTCCAACGGTAAAATTTGCCCTCATAACCACAGCGATTTCTGCGTGTTTCATCAACATCATAAATGTGAGCAGCTTCATAAAAGCTGAGTTCACATTCTTCGATTTGATAGTAAATCTCTTGGGCTAAGTTTTGAGAGGATAAAACTATTTGATAAAGTAAAACTTGATCGTAATTAAGTTTATTTTCCCAAAAATATTTTTCTACTTGTTGACCAAATAAATGTTCGGCTAATTTTTTCTGCAACAGGTGATCACGAATTCCTGCTTCCCAATCTTCAGAGGAAATTAGATTATCGGCTAACCATCCTAAAGTTTCACTAGCTTTAACTAAACGTTTTTCATAACGTAGTCTCTCAGCTTCTATTTGAATTTCTTCTGGGCTTACTTGGATGTTTTTTTCTTCAGCAGCTTTATTAATAATTTTTTGACATAAGATGTGATTACATAATTCTCGGATTTGCAGATTATTTTTGAGATATGTAATAACTTCTGTAGGGGAAATGAATTTACCTTTAAATTCAATCATATAAATAAAATTTTGGGTTGTTGCAAATTTAAAGTGAGTTCGATCAATGCTTTTTTGACTTCACCCCCAGCCCCTCTCCTACGAGGCTACGGTGTACACACAAGTCTTACTCAGGTTGTCTAGTAGCATTTCGATCCCCCCTAACCCCCCTTAAAAAGGGGGGAATTTTCTTCAAGTCCCCCTTTTTAAGGGGAGCCACTGCGTTGCGGAGGTTCCCCCCGTTGAAGCAAGTGGCGTGGATTTAGGGGGATCAGAGAATTTGTGTGTACACCGCAGCCTTTTAGGTGAGGGAGAGGTCTGTCAAATTCACGTAAATTTATAGGATGGGCAAAATACCCACCCTACAATAATTATCATTACAAGCTGCTTCCGCCTGCTTGCAGTTCTTTCAGTGGTTCAAGCAAAATATCTATAATGCGTCGGCGACGAATGATAATTTCAGCAGTAGCTGTCTGCCCAGCCTGAAATTTAATTGTTTGATGATTAGCTTTGACGTAGTTGCGATCCAGCGCAATTTCTAACCGATAGACTGCACCAAGTTGTTCATTAACTGTGCTATTTGGTGAAATTGATATTACCTTGCCAGGGATAATACTATAGTCCTGATAAGGATAGGCATCAAATTTAATTTTGACTTCGTTTCCAACTTTAACAAAGCCTGCTTCTTTTGTTGGTAAAGTAGCTTCTAGAATCAGTGGCGCATTTTCCGGTGCTAATTCAGCTATTGTTTGCCCTGATTGAACTACTTCTCCACTGTTGCGGACATTGAGTGATAAAACTGTGCCATCAACAGGAGCAGTGAGAGCAAGTTGTTTTAACTTAGTTTTCGCTTCTAGAATGAGTTTTGCAGTCTGTTGGACTTGAGCTTGCAGTTGAGTTTTTTGGACTTGCAATTTTTGAATTGCTTGTTCAGACTGTAACTCTACTGTGTTACCTTCAGCTTGCTTTTGGGTTAACTCAGCTTGCAATCGCTGTGACTCTGACAAAACTTGTTGCAGAGCCATTTGTTCTCGTTGGGATTCTGCTAGAGTTTGTTGGATATCACCACTTTGTTGGGTGATTGTACGCTGGCGATCGCTCAAATTTTGTTGAGCTTGAAACAGTTGTTCTTGGGAAAGCGCCCCTTCTTCTACCAAGGCTGTTAATCTTTGCAATCGCTCTTTTTGGGCTGTCGCATCTTTATTCAATTGATCAAGTAGTGCTTGACTGATTTTTGCCCTTTCTTCACCTTGAGTGATCGCTACTTTTTGACTTTGAATTTTGGAGAGTGCTTGAGCGATCGTCGCTTTTTGTCCTTGAATTTCTGCCTGATTAATCGCTATCCGCATTTTAGTCTCTAAACGAGTTTTATCAATCAAGCCTTGTGTTTGCAGAGCTTGAGTTTGGTAAGCCGTTAATTCTTGCTTTAATCTATCTAATTCATTCAAGGCAATTTCTTGATCTAGTTGCGCTATGACTTCACCAGCTTTAACTTTTTGCCCTTCTTGAATGTAAACACGAGCAACCTTACCAAAAATTACAGGATGAACTTTATATACTTCTCCTAAAGGAATTAATCTCCCTCTAGCTTTACCAATTTCTTCAATTTGTCCCAAATTTGCCCAAGTAATAATAGTTATACAAAATGCAATTCCACCTGCAATAAGTTGATAAGGAAGATATGAAGGTGGTTGATCAATTAATGTCTGCAACGATGTTGACCATCTATCACTTTGGATAGTAGCGGTCTGTAACCTTAATGATGTGTCAGTATCAACTAATTTGCCTTCTGGCAAAGCAGCAGACTCTTCGGCAATAACTTTGACAGATGTTGCTGTACCACCAAACAATAAAGCTGCTTCAGTACTGGCATCTATAAATTCCTCAGAACTAGCAACCGACGATTCTGTGGTTTTTGGTAGAAATTCGTATGGTAATTTCATAAAAACTGGTTAACAATTAATGGCAATTAATATAGTTAAAAGATTAGATTTAGATTAATTTGCTAACAAATATAATAATCTTGTTTTGGATTTTATCTAGCCAAAATGGCATTCTCTACTAAAAATTAGTACTAGGACATAAAAAACTAGCTAAACTAACAAGGACTTGTTAGTTTAAACATAATTGATACATTACCAAACTAAAATTTCTGCATAATTCATACCATAGCTAGAAGCCAGAGCTAGAAAGACTGATTTACCATAAAAATGGTAATAACGGTAATGTACCTCTAACAGCCTACTAGAAGAAATCACTATTTTTGAGGAGAAAAAAATGAGGTCGTAACCTATTAAAGTGGCGGAATTAGTTATGAATGAATTGCTACAAGCTGTGTTAAACAGTGATGAAAAAGCTGTTTTACAGCAATTGATATCTTCATTAACTGTATCAGATAAACAATATTTTCTGAGAAATGAGATTTTGCAAATATTTGCAGAATATTGTCATACTTCCCAAAAACCTGCTTATTTTTACTACTCTTCTTCTGTTGGCAAACTGATTCATTACACCCATGAATTAGTTTTGTCAGAGGACAATGCGTGGTTTGTAGTACGTCCAAAAAATTGCTAGTCAAGAAGTCTGGCGGCTGAATGCTGACTTGAGTCAGTGCGAGTTAATGTCACCCCAGGCGTTTTTAGATGTGTGCGATCGCTTGGTTGATCGCTACCAACCCCATATCCTCGAAATTGACCTTGCACCATTTTATGCAGATTCCCCTTCCGTCGATGACCCCAGAAATATTGGTCAAGGTCTAGCTTTTCTCAACCATTACTTGTGTAATCAATTATTGAATGACCCGCAACATTGGTTAGAGGTAGTGTTTCAAGCATTGCGGCGAGTGCAGTATGATGGTACACGCTTGTTAATTGGCGATCGCATTCGTTCTGGTGAGCAATTCGCTAAACAAATCAAAGAAGCAATCAACTTTCTTAGTGATAAACCAGCTAATGAACCCTACGAAAAATTTCACTTTCACCTGCAAGAACTCGGTTTAGCACCAGGATGGGGAAACACAGCAACGCGAGTCCGTGAAACTTTGTCATTACTTGATAGATTAATTGATTCCCCCCAACCTGCCATTTTAGAAGCATTTGTGGCGCGGGTTCCGGCTGTGTTTCGTGTTGTCTTGATTTCCATTCACGGTTGGGTAGGACAACAAGATGTCATGGGACGCGATGAAACTTTGGGTCAAGTCGCTTATGTGATTGAACAAGCACGCAGTTTAGAAAACAAACTCCGCGAAGAAATCTCACTCGCGGGACTTGATTTATTAGGTATTCAACCCCATGTAGTCATTTTG
The DNA here is from genome assembly GCF_001298445.1 of Nostoc piscinale CENA21. Taxonomy (NCBI): domain Bacteria; kingdom Bacillati; phylum Cyanobacteriota; class Cyanophyceae; order Nostocales; family Nostocaceae; genus Nostoc; species Nostoc piscinale. The sequence continues at coordinate 6,123,003 of NZ_CP012036.1, forward strand.
ACGCGACTGATTCCTAACTGTGAAGGGACATCCTGTGGACTACGGCTAGAAAAAGTCGAAGATACAGAAAATGCTTGGATTTTACGCGTTCCTTTTGGGGAATTTAATTTAGATATTACTAATAATTGGATTTCCAAATTTGAGATTTGGCCTTACTTAGAAAGCTTTGCCAATGATGCGGAAAAAGAAATTTTAGCTTTGTTTAAAGGTCGTCCCAATTTAATTATTGGTAATTATAGTGATGGTAATTTAGTCGCATCTCTCTTGTCTCATCGGCTAAAAGTTACTCAATGTAATATTGCTCATTCTTTAGAAAAACCGAAATATCTATTTAGTAATTTATATTGGCATAGCTTAGAAGACAAATATCATTTTTCTGCTCAATTCACTGCTGATTTAATCAGTATGAATGCTGCTGACTTTATTATTACTTCTTCCTATCAAGAAATTGTCGGTACACCCGATGGTATGGGACAGTATGAATCTTATAAATTTTTTACCATGCCACAGCTCTATCATGTAGTTGATGGAATTGATTTATTCAGTCCTAAATTTAACTTAGTACCGCCAGGAGTTAATCAAACAATCTTTTTTCCATACACGCAAAAATCAGACCGTGATTTTCATCAAAGCCAACAAGTTGCAGAGTTAATATTTCACCGCCAAGATTCGCAGATTGTAGGCATTTTAGATGAACCTAATAAACGACCTATATTTGCTGTAGCTCCAATATCATCGATTAAAAATTTGACTGGATTGGCAGAATGCTTTGGTAAAAGTCAGGAATTACAAAAGCGATGTAATTTAATTTTATTAACAAGTAAATTACAGCCGTCAGATGCTACTAATGCCGAAGAAGCGCAAGAAATTCAAAGACTGTATGACATTATTGATCAGTATAATCTGCAAAATCACATTCGCTGGTTGGGAATGCGTTTGACTGGTGGAGATATTGGAGAAGCCTACCGGGTAATTGCCGATCGCCAAGGAATTTATGTACATTTTGCGCGATTTGAATCTTTTGGCAGAAGCATTTTAGAAGCGATGATTTCGGGATTACCAACTTTTGCTACTCAGTTTGGAGGTGCTTTAGAAATTATTGAAAATCGAGAAGATGGATTTATTATTAACCCGATTGATTTAGAAGGTGCAGCTAATAAAATTCTGCATTTTTTAGCAGAGTGTGAAAATCATCCGCACCATTGGCAAGAAGTTTCGGAATGGATGAGTCAGCGAATTATTAATAAATATAATTGGTCACTCCATACAAGCCAATTATTATTATTAGCGAAAATGTTTAGCTTTTGGAACTTTGCTGCACCGGAAAATAATGAAGCACGCGATCGCTATATGGAAAGTTTATTTCATCTCATCTTTAAACCCAGAGCAGAAAAGATATTAGAACAACATTTACACAAATAAAAATAATATTTTTTAACTAACCGCAAAGGACACAAAGAAGAAGAAAATTGCACGAATGATTTAGAGCCGCTATAGCAGAGTGGTAAGTAGACAACTTTTACATATAACCCCTAACCTCTAACCCCTAGCCTATGGAGACAAAAAGTACTACTAGCAATTTTATCTATACAGACTGGACATTAACAGAAACCCAGTTTGACCCTGAGCAATTGCATTCGAGAGAAACTATTTTCACAATTGGCAACGGCTATTTAGGTACAAGGGGTAGTTTTGAAAGAGAATACCCTGGTGCATTGCCAGCTACTTTTATCCACGGTGTTTATGATGATGTACCTGTAGTTTACACAGAACTCGCCAACTGTCCTGACTGGCTACCGCTGGTAGTGATGCTTGATGGAGAACGCTTTCGTTTTGACCAAGGGGAAATCATACAGTATGAACGACGGTTGGATGTCCGTTACGGAATTCTTAGCCGTTCTGTGCGGTGGCGTAGTCCCAGTGGCAAAACTATCGATATTCACTTTGAACGTTTTGCGAGTCTGGCAGATCAGCATATTTTGGCGCAACGCTGTCAGTTAACACCGCTTGATTTCGATGGCTTAATTGAAGTGCAAGGTAGCATCAACGGCTATCCCGAAAACCAAGGATTCAATCATTGGATAGATTTAGACCAGGGTAAAACTGAACAAGGCATTTGGCTGCATAGCCGTACCCGTAGTTCCCGAATTACGATTGGTATGGCAGCCAAAATGAGCGTATTAGGAACGGAAGCATCGATACAGGTTAACATCGCGCCTGGTTATCCTTGCTTAACTGCGACATTTATGGCTAAGTCACAGCAAACTGTGACAGTAGAAAAATTCGTCACGGTGTTTACCTCACGGGAAGTCGAGACCCCAGTCCCCGCAGCACAGCAAAAACTTGTGGAAATTGCTGACTACGGAAATTTATTTCATATTCACAAACAAGCTTGGGACGATGTTTGGCAGCAGAGTGATATTTTACTGGAAGGTGATAATACAGCCGCTTTTGCGATTCGTTACAACCTTTTCCAGTTGTTAATTGCTGCGCCTCGCTATGACGATAGAGTGAGTATTCCCGCCAAAACTCTTTCTGGCTTTGGCTATCGCGGTCACGTTTTTTGGGATACAGAAATTTTTATCCTGCCATTTTTTACATTTACCCAACCTGCGATCGCACGCAACCTACTAACTTACCGCTACCATACTTTACCTGGTGCTAGACGTAAAGCCTTGCATTCTGGCTACAAAGGCGCGATGTACTCTTGGGAAAGTGCCGACACTGGCGATGAAGTTACACCGCGCTGGTCACTTCCCAATGATTTTTATGGAGAGGATATCAGAATTTGGTGCCGCGATCGCGAAATTCATATTAGTGCAGATATTACCTACGCTGTTTGGTATTACTGGTTAGCTACAGGTGATGATAATTGGCTACGTGATTACGGTGCGAGATTGTTTTGGATACCGCTATCTTTTGGTCTAGTCGAGTTGAGTATAACTCAGAACAACAACGCTACGAGATTCGCGGGGTAATTGGAGCCGATGAATATCACGAATTGGTTCACAACAACACCTTTACTAACAGAATGGTGCAATGGCATTTAGAAAAAGCACTATTTATTGATGATTGGTTGCGGCAAAATTTCCCCGAACGTGCGACGGAATTAGCACAGAAATTACAAATTACATCCGAAGTGCGATCGCATTGGCAAGATATCATTGATAAAATCTGGATTTTTTACGACCCAGAAACCGGATTAATTGAGCAGTTTGAGGGATTTTTTCAACTCCAAGACATTAACTTAGACGACTACGAACCGCGTCAGCGTTCCATCCAAGCAATTTTAGGCATTGAAGAAGGTAACAAGCGACAAGTTCTGAAACAGCCAGATGTATTGATGCTGCTTTATTTAATGCGGGAATCAGCAGATTTTCCCTATCACCCCAAATCCCTACAAGCAAATTGGGACTACTACGCACCCCGTACAGATATTACCTACGGTTCATCCCTCGGCCCGGCAATTCACGCCATCCTTGCCTCAGATGTGGGTGAATCGACAAGAGCCTACAAACGTTTTATGCAAGCCGCAATGGTGGATTTAGAAGACAGTCGCGGTAACACAAACGATGGAATTCACGGCGCGAGTGCTGGCGGTGTGTGGCAAGCCGTAGTTTTTGGATTTGGTGGCATTCAATTAACAGAAAACGGCCCCGTAGCCAACCCCCATCTACCTTCTCACTGGACACGGCTGAAATTTAAACTTCACTGGCGCGGAGAGTGGCATGAGTTTGATTTGCATCAGGAAGAAGGGAGACAAGGAAGACAAGGAGGACAAGAGAGAATGGTTGATATTCGGGGTGTAATTTTTGACTTGGATGGTGTGTTGACTGATACGGCGGAGTATCACTATCAAGCTTGGCAGAGATTAGCTGATGAAGAGGGTATTCCCTTTAACCGCCAAGCAAATGAAGCTTTGCGGGGTGTGTCGCGGCGTGAATCTTTGATGTTGATTATTGGCGATCGCAAGTATTCCGAAGCACAAATCCAAGAAATGATGGAGCGTAAAAATGGCTACTATGTAGAACTTATTCACCATGTAACACCGCAAGATTTATTGCCAGGTGCGATCGCTCTTTTGGAGGAATTACGGCAAGCTGGAATTAAGACTGCCATTGGTTCAGCGAGTAAAAATGCCTGTACAGTAGTTAATTTATTGGGGATTGCTGATAAAGTAGATGCGATCGCCGATGGTTACAGCGTGGAAAAACCCAAACCCGCACCCGATTTATTTTTATACGCCGCCAAACAACTAGGACTGCAACCAGCACAATGCGTAGTTGTAGAAGATGCCGCTGCCGGCATAGAAGCCGCTTTAGCCGGGGGTATGTGGACAGTAGGACTAGGCCCTATAGAACGTGTCGGTGCCGCCCATGTAGTATTACCCAGCCTCGCAGGTGTGAAGTGGGCAGATATTCAACAGAAGTTATCTCAACAAGCGGGACGCAATGAGGCGCAAAATCAGGGTGTAAAAGTGTAAAGGTAGGCTGTGGCAAAAAATAAATATATTTTCTTCCCCCCTGCTCCCTGCTCCCTTCCCCCTGGCCTCTTCCGGTCAAGCTTGCGCCTCAATTTGTCTAACCACGGTTAACGCCGAGTAACTCACGCCAGCCGTTCCTTCACCGGGGTGGGTAGAGTCGCCGACTAACCAGAGAGAATTTATCGGTGTGCGGTTGGCAAAACCAAAGGGGCCAAAGGTGGGTATTCTTTGACCAATGCCCCCAACTATACCGCGATCGCGCCCAGTGTAATGAGCAAAGGTGCGGGGTGTGGCGGCTTCTTGGTAAATGATGGTTTCTGGTTTGAGGTAAAAATATTTGTTGAGACGAGCGATCGCATCTGCGGTATATTTTTGTTTCAATGCTTGATAATCTGGAGTTTGCCACCATTGCTGATAATCTACAAAAGATGACGCAATAATTGTGGCTTTACCTTCTGGGGCGCGACCATCACCAGGATGACTCACAGAAACAAACAACGAATTATTCTCGCCAATCGGGCCATTGGCATCGTATAAAAACTGTAAATGGGGCGGACAATCTACAGGAACCGCACTCGCATCTACACCCAAGTACACCACAAAAGCCCCTGATGGTGGCGGCAGTTTTTCAACTCGCTGTTTGTAACCTGATGGTACTTTGTCCCCCAAAAGTTGCACTAAGTTTTGGACAGTCACGTTAGCTACTACATGGTCGGCTGGTTCTGTCCAAACTTCGCCTGTTTTTTGGTTGCGAATAACAACGGCGGTGGCTTGACCGTTTTCGACTTTGATGTGTTCAACAGTGTGGCGCATTAATAACCGTCCGCCATCTCTTTCTAGGGCAGTAACTAAGCGATCGCTCAACACCTGCATACTCCCTTGCAGGTGATACAATCCTTGGGGCAGTTGGGAAACACTCAATGCCGTTGCTGCGTAAAGTAATGCTGTTTCTTCAGCGTTTACCTGAGAATACAATTTTAATTGCATATCTAAAAAAAGTTCTCAAACGCTGGTCATGACCCACACCGCATAACCTTAACGCATCGCCTACTGTGAACAAAGTGAAAGGCGCAGTGATAAATGTACTCGGACGCACCGCCTGAATTAATTGCCACAAATCCCACAAATTACGCGGCGGTAACACTGGGTCACGTCCTTGAAATTCCCAACTTGCAGCAAATAAACTCGCCATTAACTGCCAGAAAGGTTCGCTTCCGGGAAACTGACGTTGTCTTTCCTCGCGCCATTTATCGGGGTCGCGCCAAACATTAATCGGTGTATTTTCCCCTGGTAAATAAACTGCACAAGCAGGGTCACAAGGGGTAGCAGGTGGTAAATCAATTTCTAGTTCCGCAAAAATGCGCTGGTGAATTCCGCCCGCTTCCAAACCCGCAACTTGGGTTGCACCCACATCAAAAGTGAACCCTTGACGTTTAAATGTCGAAGCACAACCCCCTGGTACAATTGCTTGGTCAAGGACTAAAACGCTGTAACCACGATGGGCTAATAATGCAGCCGCCGTGAGTCCCCCAATTCCCGCACCAATAACAACTACACGGGGTTTATTTTGGTTAGCAACAATATGTGACATTAAGATTAGCTTTACAAAAATTAATATTACTAATCATAATTTTACAAGCTAATCGTGGTGAAGTTGGGGCGATAGGAATGTTTAGGTCAAAGCCCCGATGCAAGTTATATCATGTCCAGCAAATCAGTTATGACTGACGCATATCTGTGCAGAAAGACGAAACTCTTTCTGCCCCTGCGGTCTTGATGATAAGTCTTTTACCGGACACGATATTAGTTATATACAAGGTTGGATGGAGCGTAGCGTAACCCAACAATCATCATGGGTTCCACTTCGTTACACCCAACCTTAATATAGACATCGTTACTTAGGTTAAGACGATGCTGATTGCTTAAAGTCTTGAAGACACTGAATTTACACTCAGCCCTCTTTTACATTTTCACAGAAGTAGTCATCAGGAATTGGCACTACTTCACTTCTGCCTGAAACACACCTACCGGACAAGCAACGTTTGTCCCGCCCAAACCACAATAGCCGTTGGGATTTTTGGCTAGGTATTGCTGATGATAAGCTTCAGCGTAGTAAAATTCCGGCGCATCGAGAATTTCTGTGGTGATTTCGCCATAACGCGCTTTGGTTAGTTCTTGTTGATAAGCGTTTCGTGATGCTTCGGCTTGCTGTTTTTGACTTTCAGAATAAACGTAAATCCCAGAACGGTATTGTGTGCCAACGTCGTTACCTTGGCGCATTCCTTGGGTGGGGTTGTGGCTTTCCCAAAAAACTTTGAGAAGTTGAGCGTAACTAATAACTTGGGGGTCAAATACAACGAAGACGACTTCATTGTGACCAGTCATACCTGTACATACTTCTTCATAAGTGGGGTTGGGTGTAATTCCTGCCGCATAACCAACAGCAGTGGTATAAACGCCCGGTAGTTGCCAGAATTTACGTTCTGCACCCCAAAAACAGCCTAAACCAAATAATGCCGTTTCCATACCTGCGGGGAAAGGTGGTTTGAGGGGATTATTATTTACATAGTGATGAGCAGGTACAGGCATTTCCTTTGATCGTCCTGGCAAAGCTTCTTCAGCAGTAGGAAGATTCAGCTTTTTTTTACCAAATCCAAACAGTACCATAGCGTCTAACTCTAAGGTTTGATATACATTCTCAGTGTAGTTAACATTCTAACGATTCTGGCGATTGCTACGGATTTACCAATTATGGATTTTAGATTCTTGTTGATACTCAGATTTACCCTTAAGAAAATTTTGATTCAATTTCAAGCCACTTTGGAGATAACAGATACACAGGTATGTACCAGGGGTAGGAGTGGCCCTAGTTGTTCTTGGCCGTTGACGGCTAAATCACTGTGACATAAATAAACTTTTTCGGATACACGCGAGAGTAAGTCTGCCAAAATTCGACGTAATCTTTCTTGTTCGGTAATTTTTTCATCTTCGGCTGTCCAAGGTTCGCCTAACCTGTCTCGCAAGAATAAAGGCGCACCAAACAATGTAGCTGCACCACCTTTTGCCCACAATGGTGAACCAGCATCTAGCCAAAAATGCCAACGATGCGATCGCCGACTCGAACGATATTGGAAAATAGTTGCTAAGGTGACGGCTTTTCTCGACAAGCCAATAGGACGTAACGGATAAGGATTGGCGGTAATCGTACCACGTCGCAACAATTGAATAAATTCAGCCAAGGTAGTGCTTGCTGAGTGCTGAGTTAAAGATTCTAATTCTCCCCCTGCTCCCTGCTCCCTGCCCCCTGCTCCCTGCCCCTTGCCTCCTACCTCCTGCCTCAACCTAGTATCAATTTCCCAATAATGTTGGGCAGTTTCCAGCAATTCCCGCAAGGCTGCCATTTGGTCATAAGGTGGGTTACTGTCTTTACACAAAAAGTCTTGAATCGTCAGGTACAACAGCGAAATTGGGCTAGGAATTAAACGCTGTTCTTGTTGCGATCGCTGTTTTTCAATCCACTGTAATATGTGACTGTAAACTGTGGTCGCAGCATAGCCAATTCTGTCCCAGCGTTCAAAAGAGGTGACGGGTAATAAATTAGGTCTGTCAGGATGAGGTACAAAACAGTAATCAGCAATTAACCCAGCACGTACTGGGTCGATATAAGTGCTGAGTGCTGAGTGCTGAGTAAATATGTCTCCCTTGTCTACCCCCTCTCCCTTGTCTCCCTTGTCTCCCCCTGCCCCCTGCCCCCTGCCTCCCTGCCTCCTGCCTCCTACTCAAAACTACCAACATCTCAGCCACCGCATCTCTATCTACCAAACGCCCCAAACCTGGATAAACGAGTGCCAGCATAGTTAATAATGCCCGAATCATTGGTGAACTAATTAAGGGGCGTTGGTCGTTGAGTGATTCGACGGGAATGTTTTGCTTGGTGAGAATTTCGGTGATGGTGTAACGCGCGATCGCATCCAAACCAGGTGCTATGATGGCAATTTCTTCTGGTTGTATTTGTCCTGACTTAATCGCTTTGCCAATGACCTCGGCTGTGGTTCGCAATAGTTCAGCGCGGGAGGTAGTTTGAATCGATTGGACTGTTGCAGGTAACTCTAACATCACCATTGGTTGAGTGATAAATTCTACCATTGGTCTAGCTAGGTTTTCGGCTAAGGATGGTTCGGTTGGTGTAAACAAAGTTTCTACGCGACAATGCCTAGCTAACTCTTCTAAATGGTTGGGATCAGCACCCAAGCCCAAGCGTACAGCGCCATCAGGGTTGTAAGTAAATGCACCAATAGCACCCTGTTGTAAAAGTATTTCAAATAACTGACGAGCTAAGGCTGGATAATCATCAACATCATCAGCAAGTATGGCTTGATACCGTTGCTTGAGACGTTCTTGATAATAGCGATCGCTTAACAAATGCTGCGTGTAAAGTTCAGTTATAATCCCATAAGTGAGTAAGCCTCGCTCTAAACACCAGTTACGCCAATCTAGCAGCAAAGATGCTAAAAATTCCGGCTCTAGATTTATGCTGTTTTCCTCTAAACCGCTTTGTAAAACCTCAGCAATTCCTTCACAAGCTGTACCACTATAGGCAGCTAATTGCAATAAGTCCAAAATCCGCCGGACTAAACGGTATTCACTCACTCCCGCACGACGCAGAATCTCTGCATCAATTTGCTCACGCCAGAGTTTTGTTGCTAATTCCTGTTCGGTTTCTGGGCGCAATCTTACCGGAAATTGTGCCTTGAGATGCAGCAACTCAATTAGTAAAGGCCAAAATAAAATAACTTCATCTTGAAAAAAACCTAAGGGAGTTTTAGCACGGATGGGATATTTTCCTAAAGTTTTTGTAACAATTTTGTCCGATAATTCCCGACGATTGTCATCATTTGCTGCTAATACCAAAACTCCAGGTTCTGTTTGTTTTAAAACAAAAGGTTTTGAAATGGAATTGTTAGATTTTTTTCCAGCTTTTTTAGTATAAAATAATCCCAAGTTGTGATTTTCTATTTGTAGCCAACGACAAAAATGCTCTACCAAACGAGTTGTCTTACCGCTGCGGCTATTGCCGACAATCCAAACAGAATGTGAAACCACAAACTTTCTCCTTCTCGATTTTGTTAGTATATATTGTGCGTTAACTTAGGGTTAAGAATCCTTAAAAAAGGCTGGATAATTGCCTACAATGAATAATTTCACTTTTACCCAGAAAATTTACTCTTACTTACTAGCTGCTTACCGTTGGTACTTATTAACACCACAGCGTTCTCTTGAAGAGGCTTATCAAGCAGCCTTACAAATTAAATCAATCGAAGATGAGCATTTCAACGGTAAAAAGATAGATGCTGACTCAAGTAACTACAGCAGCAGTATGATGGATTATTTTGAGTTAGACCTCAAAAAACAATTAAAAGTTGCTCGGATGCGCCTTACCGAATTTCGTGCCAGCCGTTGGTTTTCCAACGAATCTCATCAAAAAGCGGCGCGAAAAACAGGTATAGAATATCCCAGTGCTGACATAATTTTAGAAAAATTAAGATTTATTGATGAAGTCATATCAAAATATACCGTACCTGATATTGAAACTAATTTTGCTATAGTTAACCAACCACAAATAGTCAAAGTTGACGAAGTAAATCCGCAAAAATCACCCGCCCCATTAGCTACTCAGTTACCAAATAACAACCAAGAAACTAAACAGAAACCACGACGAAAAGCTGATACAACAGGTGTATTACCTCGCTCAATTTTAGGAACTATCAGTCGTTTACAAGTTGAGTTAGATCCGAATTCCGAGCAGGATGTGGTTAAAAGCTTCCGGCAAGCTCAAAGAAGAACTATCATATCTATCAGATTTATATTATTACTAATAATTGTACCTCTTTTAGCACATCAACTATCAAAAGCTTTGATTGTTGGGCCATTAATTACCCATTTTAGAACAGCAGAATCAGCGAATGTCTTCCTAAATTTTGAAATGGAAGAAGAAGCTCTATCAGAGTTACAAAGATTTGAAGAAAGAATTAGATTTGAAAATTTAATTGGCATTGCACCGCCTCTGAATCCAGAAGCTATAGAAGATAAGCTGAAAGAAAAAGCCACAGAGATTGCGGAAGAATTTCGTAGTGAAAGTGCCAATGCGATTAAAAATGTGTTTGCAGATATTTTCTCGGTAATCGCTTTTGTTTGGTTGCTACTGGTGAGTAAGCAATCTATTGCTGTGCTGAAAGATTTCTTTGATAATCTTGTCTATGGTTTGAGCGATAGTGCTAAGGCATTTATTATCATTTTGTTTACTGATGTGTTTGTGGGATTCCACTCTCCCCACGGTTGGGAAGTAATTTTAGAAGGCGTATCGCGCCATTGGGGTTTACCAGCTAATCGAGATTTTATCTTTTTGTTTATTGCGACATTTCCAGTGATTCTAGACACGATTTTTAAATATTGGATTTTCCGTTACCTCAACCGGATTTCGCCTTCTGCTGTGGCGACTTATCGCAATATGAATGAGTAATTTCAGAGGGAATCGGGAGTATGAGAATCTTAAATATTTATTACTAAAATAAATATAGCAGTCCTATTTGATAAATGAACAAAACAGACAAGGGAAACAAGGGAAAGATGTTTGTAAATCATTTAGGATTGCTATACAAACTAATAAATTTAATTGCCCTGCCAATCATTATTTTGGGTTTTTTGGCGGGGATAAAACCATTAGAATTTCGAGAACTGAGTTCGCCGTTATGTCGAATCAAAAAGTGGAATGTACCAGATTCTTTACAAAACAAGCAACCAGTTTTGATTGAGCGATCGCCTGTGGGTTGTTGTCAAGATGATATCTCTTGTTTAGATAACTTAGCTGATAAAAAAGCTTTAATTACTTCTCTTGACCGCAGTTTACGATATTTGCAAACCTCACGGGCGATCGCAGCTTATCAAAAATATCCCGTCACCGGAATTACACGCGATCGCGTCATCAAAAGTTTAACCAGATTCCGCGAACTGCTTTTAAAATCTTCCTCTGCCAAAGAATTACATCAAGCCATCGAAAAAGAGTTTGTTTATTATCAATCTGTCGGCAAAGACCAAAAAGGTACAGTTTTATTTACTGCTTATTATGAACCACTGTATCTGGCTAGTCGCGTTCCTACAGATGAATTTCGCTATCCAGTTTACCGATTACCTCCCGATATTAATTCTTGGCCTCAACCCCATCCTACCCGTTTAGAACTGGAAGGTGATGATGGTTTACAAGGAACAAAAGGCAAATTACGGGGATTAGAGTTATTTTGGTTCCGCGATCGCTTAGAACCATATATGATTCAAATTCAGGGTTCAGCGCGACTACAATTAACCGATGGCACTGACACAACAATCGGTTACGCAGGTAATACAGGCTATAACTATAAAAGTATCGGTCGAGAACTAGCCAACGATGGCAAATTGCCTTTACAGGGAATGACAATGCCCATTATCCTCGACTATTTTCAACAGCATCCCCCAGAATTAAATATCTACATCCCCCGTGATCCCAGTTTTGTGTTTTTTCAAGAAAACCACGGCGCACCAGCCCAAGGTTCAATCAATGTCCCACTCACCGCAGAACGTTCGATCGCTACAGATAAGTCTCTCATGCCTCCTGGGGCTTTAGCTTTGATTCGCGCCCCTTTTCCCTTTGTTCAAGCTAATGGCGAGATGGAACATCAGATTGTTAGCCGTTATGTGCTTGATCAAGATACAGGTGGAGCAATTAAAGGTGCGGGTAGAGTAGATTATTTTTTGGGGACTGGGAAAATCGCTGGGGAGCGTGCTGGTGTTACCGTTAGCAATGGGCAATTGTATTACTTGTTACTCAAACCCTAAAAAATTGCTAAAAATTCTATACCAGGAACTCAGACAATCATCTGCCGTCATTTTGGCTAATAGTCAATATAAGACAGAGCTATGCTACAGCCTGCTTTTATTGCGCGTATTTGATGGTTGTTTGAAGTGGAGTGTGCTGTCTGAGTTTATAGTTTTATCACAAATAATTTACTTGCCTTAATATTTGGCAAAAAAATGTGGACAATCAAATCTGAAATAATGATTAATTCCCGTGTAGTTAATGATGTAAGTTTAACTTTCAATCACTACAACTAATGCTTGTTTATATTGGCAGCACTTTTATTCGTACTTTAAGCGATCGCAGGTTATCTACAGAACAACTGAGTGCTGACTACGCTTCAGTGTCAGGGGGCATACTTCATGAATATTAACCAATTGTTAGCTGTATTTATTCAGTCGATCATGGGAGTCGCAAGTGTTCAGGATTTTAGTTGATGCCGATTTAATCTTAGATGCTTTGATAAATCGGAACAAATTGACAGAAGATGTCAGAGAATTACTCGATGGAGTGCATCCATCAATTAAGCTGTATTTAACAGATATTGGCTGGCAAAAAATAGCCGCCTACACTAGCCGCTTGCAAAACAGTCAAATTGCGGAGATAGTAATTGACTGGTTACGAGAAAAAATCAACATTTGTATTGTTGACCAACAAATTCTGCAAATAGCACGTTCATCACCATTAAGAGATTTTGAATCTGCTGTCGAATTTGTTTGTGTTGACGACCAAGTTTTAGATGCAATTGTCACACATAAACCGGAGGATTTTGTACAAGCACCGAATCAACAGAGGGTTTGGTCTGCGTCTGATTTATGGTTAAGGGCTAATTTGGAAAGACAGTTACAAAAATGTCTGTAATGCGTTTATGCCCAGTCTTAAAATGCTTAATAGTGCTTATAAAAAAGGCTTTGGTCGAAATTTTTAAGAAATAGAGTTTAAAATAAAGTTTTTTTAGGGATTTTCTAGGCGCAGGTTTTTTTTTGGTGCTAGGATCTAGCACTATATATCGAGATAAAAGTGCTGTAGCTGTGAAACAAAAGCCAAAACCGAGGATTGCTTTGCTTCGTGAAAGAGCAGGGCTGACCCAGCTTGAACTATCACGTCTTGTAGGCGTAACTGAAAGCACTATTCAAAACTGGGAAAGCGGCAGAACTGGGACAGACCACATTGAAAGAATCATTAGGTTCTGCAAGGCATTAGATTGCCAAGTAGACGACCTAATAGAATATGTGAACGAACCATTAGAAGAACCTGTAGCCAAACCAAGTTCAATAAACGAAATACATCAGATTTTGGGTACTGAGGCTACCACCTCAACCTTAAATTCTGAAAGTGAAGTTGCTCCAAAGCACAAAGCCACGAGCAGCTAACATATTGTTAATGTCAAAGGCAACAGGGAACAGTAAACAGAGAACAGACTTTTTAGTCTGTTATTTTCCATATTTGATTCTGTCTCCCAACTGCTATAAATTTTCTATATTAACCGATGGGTCATCTGTCAAAGATTTTTGGCTAGAGATGATCTATCGGTGATTTTTCCTTATTATTGTGTCGCCATAAATTATCTACTGTCACAAACTGATAGCCTTGTTTTAGCAATTGCGGAATTAAGACTTCTATTGTTGCAGCTACATCTTGTCCGCCACAAACACCGTCATGTAAGACAATGAGTGAACCATTTTGTACTTGTTGCAGAACTCGCCGCACTACGGTGGTAACTCCTGGCCTTACCCAGTCCTCTGGAACAACACTCCACATTACTGGACGGTAATTCCATTGACGGAAGAATTTTAAAGTTTTGGGTGTAAATAAACCGTTGGGAGGACGAACATCAAGTACTTGTGCGGGGTTCAAGTTACAAGCGTTGTAAATAGCCGCTTGGGTTGTTTCTAAACTTTCCTTGAGTTCCTTGGGAGTCAGTAAAGGGAAAGAACGATGATCGTAACCATGTAAGCCAATCCAATGGCCTCTATCGCTGACGGCTTTAGCAACATCTGGTGAACGATTAACACAAGCACCCAACCAAAAAAAACTGGCTGTGATATTGTAGCGGTCTAAAACTTGTAAAACTTGGGGTGTGTATTGGGGATGGGGGCCATCGTCAAAAGTAAGTGCGATCGCTTTAGAATTGAGATCGCCACTCCAAAGACAATCAGGAAAGCTCGGTTGAAGAATCCGATAGATTAAAGGAAAAGAGAAAGCAAGCTGCATTACCAATTTTTCGTAGCTTTCCCTAGTCTAGCTTGATAGCAGGAGGCAGAAGGCAGGAGGCAGGAGGTAAAAAGTCTTACCATGTATGGCATTCATGTGTTTTAAAATTTCCTCACCTATACTTCGACTGTTTTAACGTAACGAACCACAGAGACACAGAGAAGCCAGTGCGTTGGGCGGCTTTGCCGACTTGAAGCATCTGGCGCAACACAGAGAAAGAGAGTAAGAGCATTTCACTGCACTAAAGCTCTAACATCATTTGCAGAATCTAATTGTAATGCTGTAGCAACGATCGCCTCTGCTTGAGCTACAGTTAATTTTGCGATCGCTTGTTTAATTATCCCGATAGCTTGGGGATTGACGCTCAATTCATCTAACCCCAAACCTAATAGTATTCCGGCGGCGGTTGGATCTGCGGCTAATTCTCCACATAATCCTACCCAAATTCCGGCGGTGTGGGCAGCTTGTACAGTTTGCTGTATCATCCGTAACACAGCAGGATGTAAGGCATCGGCTAAATAAGCTACTCTGGGGTTAGTGCGATCGCCTGCCATCACATACTGACTTAAATCATTCGTCCCGATACTGAAAAAGTTGACTTCCGCCGCTAAATGATCAGCGATGGCGACAGCTGCGGGGACTTCAATCATTACACCCACTGGTAGATTTTCATCAAAAGGAATACCAGCTTGCCGCAATTCTGCCTGTACTTCCCCTAAGATTGCCTTAGCTGCTCGTACTTCCGTCACACTGGCAATCATCGGGAACATCACCTTAATTTTGTGTTCCGCACTGGCGCGTAAAACTGCTCTTAACTGAGTTTTAAATAAATCTGGATGATCTAAACAAAAACGAATCCCCCGCCAGCCTAAGAAGGGGTTAGCTTCAGGAACACCGAACCGTAAATAAGGTAATGGCTTGTCACCGCCGACATCGAGGGTGCGGATAATTAGCGGGCGGTTATCTAAAACTTGGGCGATCGCCTGATACACTGCTAGTTGTTCTTCTTCTGTGGGTGCGGTGTTTCTTCCTAAATACAAAAACTCTGTCCGCAACAGTCCCACACCTTCCGCACCACCAGCCACAGCCGCTTGGACATCTGCAATACCGCCAATATTAGCCAGGATATTTATTTGTTTGCCATCACAGGTAATTGCTGGTTGATGTGCCTTGGCGAGTGCTTCTTGTTTAGCAGTTTGCCAAGCTTCTCGTTTAGCTTCCAATGCACCGAGAATATCTGCTTCTGGTTCTACCCAAGCTTTACCGCTTTCACCATCCAACGCCATTAAAGTACCATCTTGCAGCCGCAGCACTTCGGGATTGACACCCAAAACGGCGGGAATCCCCAATGTCCGCGCAATAATCGCGCTGTGAGATGTGGCGCTTCCCGAAACCGTACAAATACCAAGTACTTTACTGGGATCTAACCCGGCGGTGTCTGAAGGTGTCAAATCTGTAGCTAGTAAAATTGCTGGTTCGGCAAGGTACAAACTAGTAGCCGCACTTCCGGCTAACAGTCGCAGCACTCTTTGTCCGACATCCACCACATCTTCCACACGTTCTTGTAAATACGCATCATCTAAGGTGCGGTAAGAAGTTGCAACTTCATCAACTGCGGCTTGCCAAGCTGCTTCGGCATTTAAATGATGTTCCATGATGCGTTGCTGCACAGTTTCCAACAACACAGGGTCTTCTAAAAATAGTAAATGAGCATCAAAAATTGCGGCTTCCGTGTCCCCTATTTGGAAAGTTGCTTGGGAAAAAATTGTCTGAATTTCTTGTTGCGCTGTATGAATAGCTGCTTGTAAACGCTGTAATTCTGCTTCTGGGTCGTTGACGTGGTATTGTGTTACTGTCACCGGGGCAGGTTGATAATGAATTACAGGTGCGATCGCTACTCCCGGAGAAGCCGCAATTCCTGAAAGTTCGCCATGAGTCGCTGCTGTTGCTTCCGGCTGTACTGCTGGCGGTGAGATTACAGCCGTATCATCTTCACCAAAGTTATTTGCAAATAAAGTTTGTAATGCTGCTAGTGCTGCATCTGCATCAATACCACTCGCAGTAATTAAAACTTCGTGTCCTTGACGCACTCCCAAAGTCGTCACTTGGTTAATACTGTCACCCCGAACAACGGCGGTATTTCTGGTTAAATTCTGCACATGAATGCGAGATTGAAATTTTGCGGCTGTGGCGACAAACTGCGCCGCCGGACGTGCGTGTAAGCCTAAACGATTATGAACAGTCAGCCGAATTTCTCGATTCGGATAAGCTGCACTCGTTATTTTTTGGGTATTAATACTGTTATCAATTATTGTATTAGTAACGCCTAATTGCGTGGCTTTTGCGGTTAATGCTCCTCTCGCCTCTGCTATTACCTGCTGGATATTTTTACCTGTAGCGGCTGCAACCGTAGCGGCGATCGCACCTTCTACCAATGGTGCTTCACAGAGGTATACTTTTTCTTGGTGTGCTTCTGGCAAAAACTCCACAGCCATTTCTGCATTCATGACCGCACTACCAAGATCCATCAATACTAATACACCATCATCGCTAAATACAGATGCGATCGCCTCATAAATCTTCAGCGCATCCGTACCCAAAGGATTTTCCACATCGTCAATACCAGCCGCCACCGCAATAGCAACTTTGCTCTGAACCATTTGTGCAGCGAGTTCCTGCACACCCAGAGCTAATTGTTTACTATGAGAAACAATAACTATTCCGACCACTGCAACACCATCAACTTTGTTGAGAGTCTGAGATTGAGCAAGCTACTCGTTGCAGTCCAAAATAACATCAATATTTCATTGTCATTACAATTGTCCAGAAATCTTTAGAATGAGGCGTTGTATCTGGGGGAGGGATGCGGTTTGGCTGAATATTCAGAAACAGTCAACAGTATTGCATTAAATAAGTAGAAAAACTAAATTAAACTTAATTAGGACTTATGCAATAACTCTCTCAAACTCTTATAACTTCGTGTCCTTTGCGCCTTTGCGGTTCGTTTTTTCATAATTTTGCGTAACTCCTACTAATTTGAGATTAACAGGTTTCGATACTTCGACAAAGCTCAGTGACCATTGCAAATAACCTCTTTTAATAAGCCTATTGAGCATTGAGCGTTCGCGTAGCGTCTCCCTTGGGGAGAAGTCGAAATGCGTCTTTTAAATATCTAGGTTTAACATCTTCAGAAAGCTTTTTTAATTGTTTAGCTGCCCTAGTTGTAATTTCTATTTGATAAATCATGCACTCTCTTGCTTATATTCTTCCCAAGAGATAGTAGTATCATTTTTTTCAGCATAAATATCCTGAATATCTTCTTCATCTTCACTTTTACGAATCTTTAGTAACTCTAGAACATCTTCTAAAGTGTCGTCATAAGCTTGTTCTAACTCTTCATAAATAGCTTTGAGTAACGCTTGTCTAGTTGTTGTCGGTTGCATTTAAAGCTATGGTAATTTACTTAGATTGAGATAGTGTTCAAGGTAATTTGCATAAGCTAAAGCCTCATAAATATCAGCTAATTCTAAATAAGGATAGGCTTTCAGAATTTCTTCTGGAGTTTTACCAGATACCATTAACCCAACAATAGTACCAACAGTCATACGCAACCCACGAATACAAGGTTTACCTCCCATGACTTCAGGGTTGAATGTAATTCTAGTTAGCTGATTCATACGTGATTTATAGCTATTATCAATCCTCTAGGATAAAGGTTTTTTAGTTACTTAATCTTCAATAACTTCTACCAATTCTTCTAACGTAACTTCAAACGCCTGGGCTATTTTAAAAACAGCAGATAAGTCAACGGTATTGAGTGCGCCACGTTGGACATAACTTCTAACTGTGTTGTAGTTGACTCCTGAGCGATTAGCCACATCTTTTAGTGTCCAACCGCGCTGTTCTGCTAGTTCTCGAATCTTTAACCTAACGTAACCCATTTAAATAGTTGACAATGATGCGTACGCATCAAAAGTTGTTAACGCACGTTAAAAGCGATCGCTCGTCTTGCCTGGAAAACATACGAAGCGATCGCTATTCCTAACGCATCCCACCAAGTGGGAAAGTATGACCTATGATATCAACCCCAAAGCCAAAATCAAATAGCTCTCTTAATTTTCTTCCACCACTTCCATCAAATCTTCTATCGATACACCAAAGACACGCGCTAACTTCAGCACAGAGATTAAATTAACCATTGTCATTCCTGGAGAGTTTGCGTAAGTTGCAACAGTGCTGTAGGGAAGTGCAGAACGCTCAGATACTTCTTTGAGTGTCCAACCCCGCGCCGCCGCAAATTCTTTAATTCGCAATTTAAACACGCATCATCCTGACTTGACAGTATCGAGATTTCGATTTTTAATAGTTTTAACCTCAAAAAATCGAAATCTCGATTTTTGAGTAAACACACCAAAAGCGATCGCTCGTCTTGCCTGGAAAACATACGAAGCGATCGCTATACCTAACACATCCCACTGAGTGGGACAGTATTCACCTATGATATCAACCTCAAAGCCAAAATCAAATAGTCATCCTTGGTGTATTATTCGCCAACTACCAAATATGCAACGGATGGTAGTAGCAAGATTTCATCGCCGCCATGATGCAGATGCTTACAGGCAAATTCTTCAGCGATTATTACCCACAGCCAACTATGTGATTATCTTTGAGTCTGATACAGCACAAGACTTGTAAATCTGTCCCCTGTCCCCTATCACCTGTTCTAAGTTTCAACAAAAAACCGAGAAACTGTTATGTTTCCCGGTTTATTTTTAATATTAAAACCCTCAGTTTAAGGAAACACAAAAGTGTCCCCTATAAATTTTTAGCTAAATTAAACTTTAGCAGCAGCCTTGGTGACAGCGTTTAATTCACCTTTAGCATATTTAGCAGCAAACTCTTCCAGAGAAACTTGTTTAATCTTGCTTGCGTTACCAGCAGTACCAAACTGTACATAGCGTTCAGCACAAACCTTCTGCATATATGTAATAGAAGGCTTGAGGAAGTGACGGGGGTCAAATTCCTTGGGATTTTTTGATAAAGCTTCGCGCACAGCTGCGGTGATAGCCAAACGGTTGTCGGTGTCGATGTTCACTTTCCGAACACCACTCTTGATACCTTTTTGAATTTCTTCTACAGGTACGCCGTAGGTTTCAGGAATAGCACCGCCGTACTCGTTAATCAAAGCAATTAAATCTTCAGGTACAGAAGAAGAACCGTGCATTACCAAGTGGGTGTTAGGTAGACGACGGTGAATTTCTTCAATGCGGCTGATAGCCAAAATTTCGCCAGTTGGTTTGCGGGTAAACTTGTAAGCACCGTGGCTAGTACCGATAGCTACAGCCAAAGCATCTACTTGGGTTGCTTCTACAAAGCTAACAGCTTCATCGGGGTCAGTTAGCAATTGAGAATGGTCAAGAGTACCTTCAAAACCGTGTCCATCTTCAGCTTCACCCGCACCGGTTTCCAGAGAACCCAAGCAACCGAGTTCACCTTCTACACTTACGCCCAAAGCATGAGCTACATTTACAACTTCGCGGGTAACATTAACGTTGTACTCGAAGCTGGCAGGGGTTTTAGCATCAGCTTCTAAAGAACCGTCCATCATCACGCTAGTGAAGTTGTTCTTGATAGCTGAGTAGCAGGTAGAAGGAGCATTACCATGATCTTGGTGCATCACAATGGGAATGTGAGGATAGGTCTCTACAGCAGCCAAAATCAGGTGGCGCAGGAAGTTTTCACCTGCATAGTTACGAGCGCCACGGGAAGCTTGCAAAATTACGGGGCTATCTGTTTCGGCAGCAGCCTTCAGGATTGCCTGAATCTGCTCCAAATTGTTAACGTTGAAAGCTGGGATGCCGTAACCGTTCTCAGCTGCGTGATCCAAGAGCAGCCGCAATGGTACAAGCGCCATAGATAGTCCTCCTAATGTGGTTGTCAGCTAGTCGGTGTGAGAGCAGCGTATTAGTTACGCTAATTCTTAAGAGTTTTTTCAACTTATAGGAAATTATAACTAGAGTCTGGTGTTTATGTTGAAAAAGTTTACGTCATCTCTCATCAAGATGCCTCATGCTTGACTTGTACGGCTGTCAAGTATGCTACGTTACATTTAGGAGATTTAGTAGTTGGCGATTCCAAAAGGCGCATTAGTCCTAACAGCACATAGCCCTCAGACTGAAGTCTGGGGCTATACAAACTAAACCCGCCTGTGCGGATTTTAAGATAGTGCGCGTAGGCTGCCACTGAATTTGTTGAAGTGTTTTTTTCCAATATTTAGCCTGCGTGGTGCGCCAAGCACAGCGCCAGCGCGATAGGCAGGCTTTGTTTATTTAGCCCCAAACTTATAGTCTGAGGGGATATTTATCTAGACTGACTCTTCTCAGTACCAACATTATCAGTAGTAGAAGAATTGGTATCTGATTTGCCGTTGGGTTGATCTGAGCTTTGAGGTACGACAGTTTTAGATGTATTAGTTTGACTACTATCCCCAGAATTGTTAGTACTATTTTGGCGAGGAGTGGTTTGTGTTTCTGAATTGGATGGCTGTTGAGATGGAACGGTGATATTAATGTCTGGTTGAGAAGGTATATTTACTGGTGGCACTTGCTGTTGAGGAACTACAACAGGTACTTCTCTGGTTCTTTCAATAATTGTGGTTTGTTGTGGTTGAGGGGATTGAAGCTCACTCTTAGGTGAAGGGGTTACGACTGGTTGAGTTTCGTTAATTACTGTTTCTCTGGGCTGATTAAAGTACCAGAATGCACCAACAATTAAGCCAGCTAAAGATGTGAGCAAAATTCCTAATAGCAAACCACGAGAGGCATTTTCATTATCACGGGCGGCTAAATTAGCTTGTTGGTAATTACGCTCAATTTCTCGACCGTTGGCGTAACCATTTCTGTAAGAACTGGCATTGTTGTTAACACTTTCACTGGTGCGGGTTACGTTGGTGTGAGTGTTACCGTAATTATCGGTATAAGACTGTTGTCTAGTTTCGCTGTTATAAGTTTCACGATCGCCTGAATTTGTCATAATATTAATTACGCTCCTAAAATATGTACAGACAAAGCTAAACCCTTGCTAAAAAAGTAATTGCCGTAATAATCTGCAAAGAAAACTAAAAAAGTTGTTCTTTTTTTTACTTGGCTTTTAGTTATATTCAGCATACATTCTGTAATTGCATAGATGGTTCTATCTAGAGTCGGGAGTTTATCATCTGCCAAAAGAATGAGTATGGGGGAGATATATGCGGTTATTAGCTGTTACCTCAACAGGACTGACGCACAAAGATTGTCGGTTAAGAATGGGTGTAAGGGCTTCGCCGTGAGCGTCAGCCGAACGGTGTGAAGTTATGAGAGTTTTGAAAAATTCCACCCTTACACCCCTTCACCCTGCTCCAAACCATTAATTTTTTAAGTCATACTCAAAATGGTCAAGCTTGCTGACAGGCGATCGCGCATACTAAAAAATAGTCAATTATCACACACATTAAATAGATGTTTTCCGGGCTGACAAAATATCAGACACCCCATAGCGGCTACCATTGGGATGGTAGCGATCGCCGTTTTTTTGAAGGCTGGTATTATCGTGTAACCTTACCAAACTGCGGACAAACCTTTGCCTTTATGTACTCCATAGAAGATCCCAGTGGTGGTAAACCTTACAGTGGTGGTGCAGCTCAAGTCCTTGGCCCTAATGATGAGTATTTATGCCGGACTTTTCCAGATGTACAAAAATTTTGGGCTAGTCGAGATGTTTTAGCTTTAGGACATTGGGGAAAAACAAACCTCAACACTCAACCCCTATACCTTTTACCCACAGAATTTGAACAACATATTCAAGAAGGTTATCAAGTCACAGCTAAAATCAACCAGGGAATCATTCGCGATCCTGCAACGGGTTTTTATTGTCGTTGGTTTTACGAAATTCAGCCGATATATGGTTGGGGAAATCAAAATACCTTTCAGCAATCAACTGCTGGCTGGCTGTCATTTTTACAGATTTTTGAACCTGGCTGGCAAATTTTAATGGCACATGGTTTGGCTAGTGGTTGGATAGACTGGAATGGCAAAATTTATGAATTTAGCAACGCGCCAGCCTATGGTGAGAAAAACTGGGGCGGGGCGTTTCCCCAAAAATGGTTTTGGGTAAATTGTAATTGCTTTGATGGCGAACCTAACTTAGCATTAACTGCTGGTGGTGGTAGACGCGGTGTCTTATGGTGGATGGAATCCGTTGCCATGATAGGAGTGCATTATCAAGGCAAATTTTATGAATTTGTCCCTTGGAACTCCCAAGTGCAGTGGCAAATTCAACCTTGGGGTAGATGGCAAATGCAAGCTAGAAATTTAAACTACGAGGTTGAGTTGACAGGAACTACGCATCTACTAGGTACACCCCTACGTGCGCCGACAACAAATGGTTTAATGTACTGTTGTCGAGATACCATGCAAGGAAATCTGAATTTGGAGTTGCGAAAAATCAGTGACAAAAAATCTCAAAGTATCCTAAAGTCACAGAGTTCTCTGTGTGGTTTAGAAATAGGTGGCGGTTCTTGGGACAGTTCGTGGCACTCTAGCTGAAACTACTGCTATTATATTTATGCTTCGTAGTTGGGGCTGTAGCTCAGTTGGATAGAGCGAGCGCCTCCTAAGCGCTAGGTCGTGCGTTCGAGACGCACCAGTCCCGTCTTTGTATCAAAGTAAACTTTAACAAATTTAGTCAGTAGTTTTTACGGAATATTCCGAATTTATGTGAATTTAACTCTTAAGTACCTGCTGATGGATTTTATATCCAAATCAGTCTGGAAAAACAGCAAATTCCTTGGACAAAACAGGGTAAATTTGCTAAAAATCTGCTAGTCTAACTTATATTTTTAGCTTATTCAGAGAGTAATACGTCTTAGTCACACGAAATCATAGAGCCTTGAAGAACAATTTTTTGTTTACAGGTAAATCTTTTCGGTTTATGCTTCTTGTCTTACCGATATTAATTTGGTTCGGTTACAAAGAAGTTAAAAAACAATCCCAGCCACCTCAAGCAGTCTTAGTATTGGGTGGTTCAACCAGAAAATTAGAAAGAGAGAAATTTACTGCGGATTTTGTGCGTAAGCATCCAAAGTTACCTATTTGGATTACGGGTGGAAGTCCACCTAGAACAACTCGCAGTGTGTTTGTCAGGGCTGGTGTTGATCCTAAGCGATTACACCTGGATTATGAAGCGGTAGATACAGTTACTAATTTTACCAGCTTAGTAGATGATTTGAAAGTCCACGGGATAAAAAGAGTTTATTTGATTACATCAGATTTCCACATGCGTCGTGCTTCGGTTATTGGTGAGATTGTCTTAGGGAGCAGAGGAATTGACTTTCAGCCGATATCTGTTCCTTCAAAATCGCCACCAGAACCGATAGAAAAATCTATCCGTGATGGAGCTAGAGCTTTAATGTGGGTAGCAACTGGTTATACTGGTGCAAATGACGGCAAAAAAAGTGTTAAATCCAGAATTGAGAGCAGAAGATAAAAAGTAAAATAGCAAAAATCAATTTTTTACTTTTTACTTTTTACTTTGTTACTTGCCTATGCAGCCATTTCTTGTACTAGTACAAAGGGCTGTACAATTAGAGTATTAAAGCGTTTTTGACGATCGCCATTCCATCTTCCCACTTGGTCTACGGAAGGTTTAGTAATTAATTGCTCATCAATCCACTGTTGCACAGATTGAGTGTTGTCATTAGCGATCGCTTCTCCTACATCTAACAAATTTAGCCCTTGTGCTACCAAAATCACTGCATCACGCTGCACATGGGGAATTAACCAATCCCATTCCGCTTCATCTAAACCTTCTGTTAACTCTGCTCTTAAATCTGACATGATTGCACGTTCATCTTTGTATACATTTGATTTTACATGACAGGTTAGGGGCTAGGGTCTAGGGAATAAATACACAGGACAAGGGATATATAGCCATCCTATTTGAGATATGAATAAGAGACTTGAGAGACAAGGTAGACAAGGGAGATAGATGTTTATAAATCATTTAGACAGACAAAATTCATGCCTTTAACTGAGATTTATAACCAAAGATAGATGTAAATACATAATCGTCAATTATTGACAGTTATTCTTACTTCTTATACTATTGAAAAAATTAGTTGCAAATATTTTGCAACTTTTTTTTGTGCCATTTTTTTTGATTTTAAGGTGATGCCCAACAACTTCGTTCTGGGTAAAGAGCAACTATTCAGCCGTCGTCAACTGCTGAAACTGGGAATATGCGGTGCTGGATTTGCTGGTACTGCGGCGTTTTGGCATAATCTGAATGCACAAAGCAAATCGATAGTCAAAGTTCCGCCTTTGGAAATAGCAGCAACAAACCAAGCTGTTAATCCTATGCAAATGCTACGAAATTTCGATTATGGCGTAGTTAAGCAGGAAAAGGGACGGACTGTCAGAGAATTCCAACTAACTGCGGGGACTTCTGTAATTCAGCTTAATAGTGCTGTTTCCTATAACGTTTGGGATTTAAACGGTCGTATTCCAGGGCCGACGTTACGGGCGAAGCAAGGCGAACGTGTGCGGATACTATTTCTCAATAAGGCAGGACATTCTCACTCTCTACATTTTCATGGTGTTCATCCCGCAGAGATGGATGGTATTCGTCCAGTCAGTAATGGTAGTGCGGCAATTTATGAGTTTGATGCAGAACCTTATGGGGTTCATTTATATCATTGCCATATTGAACCAGTTACCCGTCATATTGCCAAGGGTTTGTATGGGATGTTTATTATTGATCCTCCCACACCGCGCCCTCCGGCGGATGAGATGGTGTTAGTCATGGCTGGGTATGATGTCAATGATGACAGCCACAATGAATATTATGCTTTTAACGGATTACCACATCACTTCATGGATAATCCCATCCCAATTTATCAAAATCAATTGATTCGTTTGTATGTTCTTAACATCATTGAATATGATCCGGCGGTGACTTTTCACTTACACGCCAACTTCTTTGATGTGTACCGCACTGGAATGACCATGACTCCCGCTGAAAAGACTGATGTAATTACAATGGGTGTTGCAGAAAGACACATTTTAGAATTTGCTTTCCGCTATCCAGGTAAGTATATGTTCCATCCGCATCAAGATGCGATCGCAGAAAATGGTTGT
Source organism: Nostoc piscinale CENA21 (assembly GCF_001298445.1). Taxonomy (NCBI): domain Bacteria; kingdom Bacillati; phylum Cyanobacteriota; class Cyanophyceae; order Nostocales; family Nostocaceae; genus Nostoc; species Nostoc piscinale. Next base: position 6,148,759 of record NZ_CP012036.1, read on the forward strand.
ATGGGTCAATTTGAAGTAATTGCTGATAATTCTTCGCAAACTTCTCGCCAAACTTCTTAACTATATTCAGCGAGTAAGTTTACGTCAAATCAACCATAAACAGTAATGTTAATAGCTTTATATCTCAATTATTTTGAAAAAAACATTAAAATACATACAAAAATTTAATCAGTAGTTGCTAAAGTATTGCATTAGCTGGAAAATGAGCATAGCAAAATCTACGACACTGAGTCATACAAGCTGTTAAAAACATGAAAAAATTTAAATACTTTTGTTTAACTATTGCTACTGCTGCAATTGTCAGCCTGAGTGCTTGTAACAACACCCCAACCGCAGAAAATCCCTCTGCACCAGCAGCTACTTCACCATCAACAGCCCAAGTCACAGAAGCTACAACTCACGGTGGTCATGGTGGCAAAGCAAAAATTAATATAAATACGGCAATATTGTCAGAATTAGATAAATTTGAAGCAAAATTAGGTGTACCAGCTTTATCAAATAAAATTCAGGCTAGTCGTCCTTATGCGAGTCCAGAAGATTTAGTGACTAAAAAAGTCATTACGCAAGAACAGTTTGATCAAATTAAAGACCAAGTAACTGTTCAGGAAGTTGTCTTAACAGGTGAAGCCAAAGATGTTGATTACATGACCAAGTTAGGCTTAATGAAAGGACACCTGTTAGTAGCCCAAGAATTATTAGACAAAAACCTGCCAAAACAAGCCGAACCTCATATTGGACACCCAGTTGAGGAAATCTATGTGGATGTAGAAGATCAGTTGAATGAACGCAAAGTTAAAGAATTCAAGTCAACTTTGGTGAGTTTGCAGGATTTAGTCAAATCAAATCCCAAAAATGCCAAAGTTAAAACTGATTTTACTGCTTCTGTGCAGTCTGTAGATGGTGCGATCGCAGCTTTACCAGAAGCACAACGCAACAAACCAGAATTTGTGCTTCAGGTAATTAATGGTTTGTTAGATGCAGCTAACTCTGAATATGGAGCAGCGATCGCTGATGGTAAAATAGCCGCAGCCATTGAATATCAAGACTCTCGTGGCTTTGTAGTTTATGCCGATGACTTATATAAAGCCATTTCTAGCCAAGTAGCGCAAAGCAGTCCCGATACAAACAAAGCAATAGAAGCTAGTTTCAGTGACCTAGTAAAAGTCTGGCCTAGCGCCGTTCCTCCTGCTAAACCAGTGAAAACACCCGTGGAAGTGACTCAGTTAATCAAAACCATTGAGCAGAATTCTCAAAAAATCATTGATAAATCAAGTACACAGGCACAACGATAGACTCTAAACTAACAAAAAAGTAGAGAGTCAAACGTTTAAAATAAGTGAGCCATGAGCAAATAATTAGAGATGGAATGTAAAAGTGCGATTATAAGAGAATGCAAGAGTCAATAGCCATAATTCAGTATAAATTCTGTGTTAATGGTTGATTTTGAATTCTGACGCAAGTGTTTCATTCCTAATTAATGACTCGTCAGGCTCCATTTGTATATTGCTGAACTTAACAACTGATGCAAGAACTTGACCAAGCAAAGACTATAGAACTCCTCAACACCATAATGGAATTTGAGTTAGCAGGAGTAGTACGCTACACACATTATTCCTTGATGGTGACTGGCCCTAACCGTCTTCCCATTGTGGCTTTTTTTAAAGCTCAAGCAAGTGAATCTTTACTTCATGCTCAACAAGTCGGAGAAATTCTCACAGGTTTAGATGGCCATCCCACCTTGAGAATTGCCCCAATGGAAGAAACTTATAAGCATTCCGTCAAAGACATTTTGGCAGAAAGCTTATCTCATGAAAAGAAAGCATTGGAATTGTACAAAAATCTTTTAGATACTGTCAGTAATGCTAGTGTCTATTTAGAAGAATTCGCCCGTGGCATGATTGGACAAGAAGAACTACACAATCTCGAATTGAAAAAAATGCTGCGAGATTTTAGCTAATAGTTATTAGTCATTAGTGAGTCAGTGAGGTCTTGGGGGTTTCCCCATGAGCAACTGACTCACCCGGAGGGTCATCAGTCATTTGTCATGGCTTGTGACTAGTGACTAATGACAAATGACAAACGACAAAGGACAAAAAATGAATTTTAGTACTGCTTTACCTACTTTTGTAATTACACTCCGAGAGGGAGTAGAAGCCGCCTTAGTTGTGGGGATAGTGTTGGCTTTATTGAAAAAAGCCAAACAATCTCGACTTAATTCTTGGGTGTATGCTGGTGTCGCTGTTGGTATTGCTGTCAGCGCCTTGATAGGTGTGCTGTTTAGCGTTGTGATTAAAGCATTAGGTCAAATTAATCCACAATACACATCTGTCGTTGAACCGGGACTAGAAGGTGTGTTTAGTGTGCTGGCGATCGCAATGCTCAGTTGGATGTTAATCTGGATGACGAAACAAGCCAGATTTATGAAAGCCCAAGTAGAAGGCGCTGTCACAGAAGCACTCACACAAAATGGTAATGCTGGTTGGGGAGTTTTTAGTTTAATTTTAATCGCCGTAGTCCGCGAAGGTTTTGAAACCGTGTTGTTCATTGCGGCTAACTTTCAGCAAGGTTTAATTCCCACAATTGGCGCTCTTGGTGGTTTATTAGTAGCAGCCACAATTGGCGTATTGTTATTTAAATTAGGTGTTAAAATCAACATCCGCCAATTTTTTCAAGTCATGGGCGTTTTATTAGTGTTGATTGTTGCAGGCTTAGTAGTTTCTGCATTAAAACATTTTGACGATGCCTTTGGTAACTTAGCCCTCAGCAGCCGCGCTTCCGAAAGCCTGTGTTTTTACTATGAACACTTTACTAAAGTCCACTCTTGCATTTTAGGGCCGATAGTTTGGAATACTTCTAATATTTTGCCTGATGACCAATTCCCCGGCATTATTCTGAAATCTTTATTTGGTTATAGAGAACATCTATATATTGTGCAAGCAGTGGGATATGTTTTATTCTTGCTAACTGTTGGCGGGTTATATTTCCGCAGTTTAGGTGGTGAAACTCCAAAACCTAATAAAAGTGTTTCTCTTTTCCAAAAATAAACTCATAAGTAAATCTATTTTAGGGTGGGCATAACTATGCCCACCCTACTATTTATTTGTGGTTAATTCTTTTTTGGTATACCCCACTAATATTAAGAACTGCCATAAAAAATATTTGCTACAGATACCTACTTTTAACAATCGCTTTTAAAGCATCTGATAAATGTGTGTTATCAAGTGCAAACATCTCTATTCCATCATCATCCACTTCAGTAGTTACTTGAAGATTTTCTGCCAATTTTGTATCTAGCAGTTTTAATAATTCTCCCAAATTAGGAGCCAACACATACTTTTCATCTTCATCTCTGCCAAAGTTGATAATTTACCCAACACATCCATTAACATCAGGTGCTAAATCAATACCGATGTGATTTCCTCCCCCATCGTGCATCAGAGGTATCCATTTTTCATGTGCATAGACACTTTGAATAACTCCTTCTGGATAAGATGTGCAGAAATCATTGAAATCTTCTAAACCATCTTCAATGATTTCCTTCCAACATAACCAATTTCGCTCCACTTCAGACAACGAGAGAAATTGCAAACCATAAAAAATGCCCCACCCTTCTATGGACTCTCAATTGTTTAGTCGATATAAATCCTTCATCTCTACTGGAATTTCATAACCAAGTACCGTTTGCAAATGTAAAATTTCATCTTCACTTGCTGGTGGGTTGAGATACTTGTAATATTCGGGAAACCTATTGTTAATCTTTTCTCGATAGCTTAACCAGTATGTACTAACTAGATTATCCATTTTAGATTAAGTTGCTGCAAATAAATCTTTTTTTAAGCTGCTGACAAGTTTTCTCAATTGCATTAATACTACCTGGATTGACCAATCCATAATAGTCAAAAATATAAACTCGGTTATTTTGCGTTGCTTTGAGTTTTTGCCAAAACGCTTCTTTACTAAAAGATTCCAGAATCTCTTTATTTGATGTTGCTTGGGGAGGGTTGATGACAATTATTGTGTCTGGATTAACATCTAAAACTTTCTCTGCTGATAAAGTGACATAACCACCAAAAGGACTTTTACCTTGCAATTCGGCGGCGACATTCTTGAGTTGGAACTTTTCTAACAAGCTTCCCGCCCAACTGCTTTTATTTGGTGTGAGAATTGGTTGATTACTCACTAACACCAAAGTAGAAATATTTTGTTCTTGTTTTTCTGGTAAAAAACTTTTGTAGCGAGTTAATAAAGGTTCAGGGTTTGCACCAATCAAATCACCAAGTTTCTGAGTCAGATTTTCTAAGGAATCCCATGTTTTGAGTTGAGTCAGTAAAGTTGGAATTTTTAATTCTTGCAATTTTTGAATTACTTGGGTAGAAAAACCTTCGATGCCAATAACTAAGTCTGGTTTGAGAGCTACAATTTTTTCTAAACTAGGAGGAGTTTGACCTTCACTAACGCGAGGAATATCTTTAAAACCAGGCTCATTTTTAAATAATGAATTTCCAGCGATACCAACTAGTTTGGTTTTATCGAGTTGATAAATAATATCTGTCGCTAGGGATGAAAGACTAACTACTCTTTTGGCTATTTTTTGATTATTAGAGCTTGCTGTAATAGCAGGTGTTTGTGGTTGTGGCTGTTGAGTTGTAGCAGTGCTACAGGCCATTAAAAATATACTTATTAAAATTGCTAATGCTGATAATATCAAACGATTATACATATAACAATAAACCTATGGTAACTATGAGATTTACTGACAAAAATGGCGAGTGTAGACATAGTAAAAATTCCCCCAAGAATTTATAGCTATGCTACCTCGCCACTAAGTATACAAGGTTTATTGAGAAAAGCTTTACATACTATACATTAGTATTTTGTCGAACTATTGTTAATTAAATAACATTTGTTTGTTTTTGTAAAAAATTTATTGTAAAACTTTTTACTTGTGAGAAAGATTTATAAATACAAGCTTAATAGCTGTCTGAAATGTTGTTTTTACTATAGTGAAGCCCAATCTTCAGGAGTATTACAGTTAAGTAACATCTTAGTATCAGGCAAAGCTAAAACCTGTACCGAAGATTGCTGAAGCCACTGCTGAAACGATCGCCCGCCTTGGTTGATAAAATCTAGTAGTTGCGGTAAACATCGACGGCGATAAAAACCACACAGAGGTTCCCAGCCTTTCGTATGATGCGCCAAAGCTGCGATCGCATCTTCACCTACATTATCAAGTTCAGCTATCCATCCTTGCAATACTTCAACCTGCAACTTTGGTAAATCGCAAGCAAGTAACAGCACCCAATCAGTTTGTACCTGTGCTAGTCCTTGTGCAAACCCCACCAACGGCCCCTGATTTACAGTCGCTTCTAAAATAAACTCACAACGAGGTAAAGTTAAATTTTGATAGCGTTCTGGCCAAGGCGTGACAATATAAACAGTCTCAGCACAAGCCGCCGCAATATGACAAACTCGCTGTAACAAAGGTACGCCGTCAACACACAGCAAAGCTTTATCCTGTCCCATACGCGAACTTTTACCGCCAGCCAATACAATGGCTGTGAGTGCTGAGTGCTGAGTGCTGAGTGCTGAGTTATTAGTCATTAGTCATTTGTTCTTTTGTGTTCTTTTCTCCACCTTTACCCTGATGTCGTCACTAGCCCTGAGATATTCTTATTTATCAAGTTTCGTCTTTATAAATAGTCTAGAATTTTGGCATCGATGCGTTCTTTAATATTATTGGGTAGTTTAAGTAATCACACAGAATTAGTTACACACATTCTTTTCCTGTTCCCCGTTCCCTGTTCCCTACCTCCACGAATGAATTTAATTTTGTACGACTACTTATTTAGTTGTTTTATAGCACCCTTGGTTAATTCAACTTGATACATTAAGCAGTTTCTTTGTTATATCCTTGATATTCATTCCAAGAAACAGTACCATTGATGCGTCTATCTTCTCTAGCTTCCTTTATAGCTTGTAAATCTTCCTCATCTTCCATATCATCTATTCTTTGTAAATACGTGAGTATTTCATCTAACACATTGTCATAAGCTTGGTTTAACAACACATTGATGGATTCAATTATTGCTTTTCTTTCTTGTTCGGTTTTCATAGCTATTTTGCTTGATTTAGTAAATAGACTTTCTCAGTTTTCTGCTTCCTAAAAAGGAATCATCCTCTCAATTGACTTTGCTGCACTTGCTGTAACATTTGCTCAACGCTGGTGGCTGGTGCAAGACATTTTAAACCTTGGCAAACTAAGGCAATACTTGCTTCTGGGAGGTTAGATACTACAGAAAACGCGGCTACTGGCAAATATTGAGGAATGAGAGATTGGATTTGCTCGCTGGTGCTGCGAATTAGGGTAGAGTTACGATACCAATCCAAAGCAGTGAATAAACTGGGGCAAGCTTGAGGATGACTAGCCATGATGCTTCGGAAAGCTTTTAAACCTTGCTCGGCTAAATCGAGATAATGCAGATTATCGGTGAGTAGAGATAACCTGACAAGATTTGCGATCGCCACTCCGTTAGCTGAAGGTGTAGCATTATCAGCATAGCTGCGTTCGCGCACAATTAATTCCTGACTGGCATCGCTAGATGTATTAAAATATCCCCCTAGTTCTACACTCCAGAGAAATTCGTCGAATTCTTCTTGGATAGCGATCGCTTTTTCCAACCAATTAGAGTACTGAGTGCTAAGTGCTGAGTTCTCGGTAAAATAAGCTTGGTGTAAGTCTAATAACGCTTTAATAAAAAAGGCGTAGTCTTCAGACTGCGCTAACACTGTCGCTTCACCTTGATAATTCAATCGGTGGAAACGTCCATCTACAAATTGATTTTCTAGGATAAAGTTAGCGGCTTGTGCGGCTAATTCCAAATATAAAGGTTGTTGAAATACCCCACTTGCTCTAGCTAACCCAGAAATCATCAAGCTATTCCAAGCCACAATCATTTTTGTATCCGTAACCGAGGGAATACGCCCCGGCCAATTATGGGTTTTGGCTTCTTGATTATTCCGGGCTGGCGGGAAAATTTTTAATGATTCTGGTGTATCACCATAACGATCTGTAAATAATTTCGCTAATGCCGTTTCTATTTCTGGACTCAATTCCCCAGCATTGCGTCTTTGCAATACATTCAACCCTTCAAAATTACCTTGAGAACTAACTGTAAACTCTTGTTGTAATTGGGTTAGTTCTTCTGGTGTTAACAACTGTTCGAGTTCGCTGTAACTCCATACATAAAAAGCCCCTTCTTCTGGCTCAACTGCATCAGCACTAATGAAACTATCAGCATCTTGAGCCGCGTAAAAATAGCCTTCTGGGGCAATCATTTCGCGTTGCAGCCATTGTACAGTACCAGCCACAGCCCTAGCAAAAGCTGGTTCTTGAATACCTGCACTCCATAGATTTGCTAGATACTCGACAATTTGCCCATTGTCATAAAGCATCTTTTCAAAGTGAGGGACTGTCCAGGTGGGATCAACCGTGTAGCGATGAAAGCCACCACCCACATGATCATAAATCCCACCTAGAGCTAAATCTAGTCCGCGCTGAGTACAAATTTGCTGACCATCATAGCGAGACGGCAAATTAAAGCGATTTCCCCTCAATGCTAATTCGGCATAAGGCATCATTGGGAAACTGTTGCCGTATTGATTAGCAGTAATGATCCCCGTGCTAGTTTCCCAACCTTTGCCCAGTAATTCATTTTCTGCAACTGACTGGGGATCATCATTTTGCAAGACCGCAGAGGTGAGGAGCGAGTCTAAAATTACCGCTTTGCGTTGGCGTAAATCTTCTTTTTCGGTGTCGTAGTAGCGCCGGAGAGCTTGCAACACCTGTAAAAAACCAGGACGACCGTAGCGGGGATCTACCGGAAAATAAGTCCCAGCGTAAAAAGGAACCAAATCTTCCGGTGAGAGAAAGGCATTTAAAGGCCAACCACCTTGACCAGTCATCATCTGTAAAGCCTGCATATAAATGCTGTCGATGTCTGGGCGTTCTTCTCTGTCTACCTTGATAGGCAGAAAATTGGCATTCATGTAATCAGCGATCGCAGCATCAGAAAAAGCCTCACCTTCCATCACAGTACACCAGTGGCAACTAGAGTAACCAATGGAAAGAAAGATAGGTTTATTTTCTGCCTTAGCAGTGGCGAGAGCTTCATCACACCAAGGCCACCAATCAATCGGATTTTCGGCGTGTTTACGCAGGTAGAGACTCTTGGCTTGGGCAAGGCGATTAGTCATGATCTTGTTGTGTGAGGATAGATGCCTTCTTTGCCCAGTCTACATTCTGAAAGCGAGAGTAGAACTACTCCTTACATAAAAAAACAAAACTTACACCACAGGTTTTCAACAGTCAGGTTAGTAAAGCTTGTGAGAAGAGTCGAACAGCTAATCAAACAAACATTTTTTTTCTTTTGCCTTGTTGTACTAGGGCAAAGAGCGCCACAGAAAGCTGATGATAGTTGTTGATGCTTCTGGTGCAGGTGGTTTAACGCTTGCTTGAATTTTGGTATTGTAATTAATTCCTGCTATCAGATGGAGCAAGAAAGTAATGATGGCGGCTTGCACAAGTTTTTCGAGCATGGCAGGTCTCCCTCAAGTGATAGCACTGCAATTAAAATCCTTTTTCTAAATACACCCCGTACTCATAAATTTCGTAATTTGCCGGGATTCTCTGGACATTTGCCCTGATTTTTGGTAAACAAACCTTGACAAAATCCAAATTTATAGCTAGTTATATGACAGTTTCATTGTCAGAGCGATCGCAGCTATGTTTTGTCATTGCTCCTCTCTGGCACGAACCGAGTCACATTTCTAGACGCTTTCCCCTATAAAAAGTGCCTGAGTTATGATTTACATCTGCCAGATAGAAGAGAAAATTAGCTCTCTGGCGGATGACGACAGCCATTAGCAGGTTGTCATCGATAAAATAGATGTAAATTAGCTACAGGAACGCTGCATGATTCCTATCGTTATTGAACAATCGGGTCGGGGCGAACGCGCCTTTGATATCTACTCACGACTGTTGCGTGAGCGAATCATCTTCTTGGGACAACAGATTGACAGCAACTTAGCTAACTTAATAGTTGCCCAAATGCTGTTCTTGGATGCAGAAGACCCGGAAAAAGACATTTATATGTACATTAATTCCCCTGGCGGTTCGGTAACTGCTGGTATGGGTATTTTTGACACTATGAAGCATATCCGCCCAGATGTCTGTACCATTTGTACCGGATTAGCGGCAAGTATGGGAGCTTTTCTTCTGAGTGCTGGAGCTAAAGGTAAGCGGATGAGTCTACCCCATTCCCGCATTATGATTCACCAACCTTTAGGCGGCGCACAAGGCCAAGCCACCGACATTGAAATTCAAGCGCGGGAAATTTTGTATCACAAAAAGCGACTCAACGACTTTCTCGCCGACCACACAGGTCAGCCAATTGAGCGCATTGCAGAAGACACCGAACGCGACTTTTTCATGTCACCCGACGAAGCTAAAGAATACGGTTTGATTGACCAAGTAATTGACCGTCACGCGGCGGGTAGCCGTCCGATGGCTGTGGTTTAATTATTTGTAATTGACGATTAAAGCTCTCATCAACACCTGGAAATTTTTACTTTTAAATAAGTAAACTCCTGGGGTTATGGGAGCCTTAGATTATCTAATGCTCCCAAAGACAAGATATGATGAGTAGCGATCGCATCGACTAGTTGACAATCAAGACTAGTACAACAAGGCAAAAGTCAAAAGTCAAAAGTCAAAAAGCTTGTATTCTAAGCTTTTAACTAACTTGAAATGGTATCTTTCTTTCCGCCGACCTGTACTAAAACTTTGCTCATCCCAATTTAATCTGAAGCTGTACCCTATCAATCCAAGACTTTGTATACAAAGTCTTGATTGATAGATCGCATTTTCATCCAGAAACGTTATCGGTCTAAAGTTATTGAGAATGGTGGAATGTCAAAGTTTTAGCTATACTGCTTTATGCCAGTTCTGAAAATTAATTGAGATGAATTAAAAATCTTCTGCGTCTTTGTATATTTTTTGTAACTATTGATCCCCACAAAAATTATACTAGTAATAATACCAGTATATAATTACTTAACTTCGTATAAAAGTTTATATATGGATGAGCAAATTCTGGGTACACGTTACCGTATCCTGCAATTATTGTACATAGAGGAGTCGGTAAATATCTATCTAGTTGAAGATATTCAAATTCCTAATCAGTTATTTATTCTTCAGCAACTACGCCCAGAAACTCATCATCTGCAAAATTTAGCTTGGTTGCGAAAGTCTTTTTTCCAGGAAGCTAAGATATTGAAGCAATTAGCACAGGAAAACGACAGAATCCAGAAAATAATTGATTATTTTGAATCTAATGAAGAGTTTTATCTAGTTCAAGAATTAATTGATGGTCATCAATTAGCCGAAGAAATTTTAGTAGGGTTTCCGCTTAGAGAAGACCAAGTTATTAACTTGTTATTAGAAATATTAGATATTTTACTGTTTATACATCGTCATAATATCATTCACCAAGATATTCAGCCAGAAAATATTATTCGCCGACACTCAGATAATAAATTAGTGTTAGTTGACTTTGGCTCTCTGAAGGAAATGGTGACTACTACAGTTAGTAATCTCGAATATATACCTTTAGAGCAGTTACAAGGACTACCACAATATAATAGTGATATTTATGCTTTGGGAATGATTGCGATCGCTGCAATTATGGGCTTATCTTACGAAGAAGTATCAAGATTACAAAGTCAAAAAAACTTACTAACAGGCGAAATTATCTGGCGTGATCGAACTATAAAAGTTAGCCGAGAATTTACACGCATTATCAATCAAATGGTCAGGTTTGACTACCAGAAACGTTACCAGTCTGTCACGGAAGTGATCAATGACTTGCAAGAATTAAAAAATCAACAATATCAACCACAAGCATTACAGATTCAAAAATTCAAATTTATCATCTTCGGAATTGCTAGTTTGTTGGCTGCTATGTTTATCAGCTGGTTTAGCCACTGGTTAACACCAGTTAATAGTGAGCAGTTGCTTTATCAAGAAGGTGTCAGTGAATATGAGCAAGGGAACTATCAAGAATCTGTAGATAATTTAACTCAAACTCTGGAAATCAATCCCCAGAATTCACTTGCTTATAACCATCGGAGTGATGCGTTTTCTCGCTTGGGAGATTATGAAAAAGCCAAAGCAGATTCGACTCAAGCAATTGCACTGAATCCTCAAGATGCTAATGCTTATTATGACCGAGGATTTGCTTTATTTGGGTTGGGTAAATACAAAGAAGCGATCGCAGACTACACAAAAGCAATTAAACTTAACTCTCAAAACCACTACGCTTACTATGGACGGGGTTTAGCGCGGGTGAAAGTGAACGAATATCAAAGCGCAATACTGGATTTTAATAGAGCGATCGCACTTAATTCTAGCTATGGTTTAGCTTATTATCATCGGGGCTTAGTCAACGTCCAATTAGGTAATAAAAAAGCAGCACTTATAGATTTTAAAAAAGCTGAAAAACGATTTCAAGAACAAGGAGAGCAAGATAATTATAACAATACACAACAAAAAATTAAAATGTTACAAAAAGATAAGTAATTCACATTTTTCATCAGCGCAACTAACCTGAAACTAGTGGTAAGTGAATAATTTGGTTTTGATATTCGTTATCAAAAGATGCTTCAGCTATTAGAATTAATTCCTCAATATTCTGACCAATAGTGAATTTTTCATTCAAAATAAAAATACCTGGAACATTACGACCTTGTGCTATGTGATCAGCTAGATGTACAGGCATAGATTTACGATTATTTGTAACTAAACTAAAGTCGTGTTCTTCACACCAGCATAATATTTCTGGATCTAATGTACCTTTAGGCGGAGTGCCAGGATCTCCCACAACCCAAACAACTAAATCACGGTTGTATCGCCTTAGTTGAACCTGATAAAGAGGAGCAACGTTTTCATCTAGCAGATATTTAAAAAATCATTTTCTTCTACTTTCTTCATAGCCTCTCTTTCCGCTTTTAATTTTATTAGCTTGGCTACAACAGGTGGGGGATTACGTCGCTGTTCTTCTCTTGATTTGTGACTCCATTCCAACCAATTAGTGAGGTAAGAACTTACCGCTTCTTTGTTATGTAGGTAATACAAAATAGTCGCGTAAACCTGTTCCAGTGTTAATGATGTGTAAATTTCGGCAATTTCCTCTGGAGTCCGACTGCGATGGATATACTCGTAGAGGATAGTTTCAATTCCAACTCTTGTACCTTTGAGGCGAATATCATCAGGACGTTGAAATTCAAAGTAATCTTCTAATTGCATAGTGCATTTGCCTTAATTAACCCTAACATCATCTTACAGACTTATAAGGTATTGTAGTCAGATATGCTAGAAACTAAAATTATTCAATATCTCTCCCATTTAGAAGACTCAGACTATATGGCTGAGGTGGTAACAACTCCTGGCGCGGCTGAGACTCTTATCAAAATCCTTCAAGATGATGATGATGAGATTATGAGTTATGCTGGTCTTTTTATTAGAGATTTTGTCTTAATTTGCTCTCGTAATGAGACTTGTAAAATACCTTGGGAAACACAATTAAAACCTGTGATTATTCCTGAGTTAGAACGTCTTATTTTTGCAGAAAACCACTTCATCCGCAAACAAGTAATTTATACACTAGGAAAAATATGCAGCTATGATAGTATCCCTATTTTAGTGCAAGCTTTCTATGAATATCGTGAAAGTGACCCAATTTTATTACCGAGACTACTAGGAGAATTATTCTGGCTTGGTGTAGAAAATCGGTTGGATATACTTGAAAGTATGATAAACAGCCAATATTACACAACTCGCTGGGCTGTTATCAACTTACTAGGAGAATTTATATACCATTCACAAAGTGAAGAGGATGGAACTTTTTCCATGAAATACAATTTTTCTGAGAAATTGCGAAATGACTCAAATCCACTTATAAAAGCAGAGGCAGAATACGAATATCAATTATTAGCATTAAATCATCGTAAACTACAAGAAAATATGGCTAAATCAGATTATAAAAAACAGAGAAAAGATTTGAAAAAGTTAGAACCATGTTTGACATTTTTCAGAGTATCGCTACAATTCTCTCATTATATGGTTGCTAACAATCTCTCTACATATACTATGCAAGAGTTAGAAACATTTATCGATAACAAAACTCAACAATTATAATTCTGAGAATAATACTATTTTTCCTAAAGTTCGTTAAAATTACCTTTGTTATTTTAGTAATAACCTCCCCTCCTTTGCGCTCTCTGCGCCTTGGCGGTAGCTACGGCAAGCCGCTTGCGCGTCTACGATAATTCTTAAATTCTCTATGCGAAACTATTGCTAAATTTTCATTAATTGATACACTTGTTCTTCATTAGCCATTAGCCCAGTGAACCAGCGCCTACTATGGTGTACGTCAAGCGCGTGGAACTTACCAACTTCAAATCCTTCGGCGGTACTACTTCAGTCCCTTTGCTGCCGGGGTTTACTGTCATATCTGGGCCAAATGGTTCCGGTAAGTCGAATATTTTGGATGCGCTGTTGTTTTGTTTGGGACTTGCCAGTTCTAAAGGAATGCGAGCCGATCGCTTGCCGGATTTGGTAAATAATACTCAAACGGCTAAGGGACGCGCATCTGTGGAAGCCAGCGTCACGGTGACGTTTGATTTGACGGGGGAGGATATCTCACGCAGAGACGCAGAGGCGCGGAGTGAGGAAGGCTCGGAGGAATTGGAGGAATCACTCGATACAGACTCAGCACTCAGCACTGAATGGAGTGTTACAAGACGGTTGCGGGTGACTCATCAGGGAACTTATACGTCAAATTACTATATCAATGGTGCGGCTTGTACGCTGACGGAGTTGCATGAGGCGTTGGAGAATCTGCGGATTTATCCTGAAGGCTATAACGTAGTGTTGCAAGGGGACGTTACTAGCATTATCTCGATGAATGCTAGGGAAAGGCGAGAAATTATTGATGAGTTGGCGGGGGTGGCGGCGTTCGATCGCAAAATTCACCAAGCTAAGGGTACGTTAGATGAGGTGAAGGAGAAGGAAGATAGTTGTCGGATTATTGAGACAGAGTTAACTGCACAACGCGATCGCCTTTCTCAAGATAGGGCGAAGGCGGAAAAATATCAAAAGCTACGGACAGAATATCTGCACAAGCAATCTTGGGAAGCGGTGTTATCCTGGCGTTCGCTGCAAGCACAGCAAGAAAAGTTAGCGACGGAAATTCAAAATGGCGATCGCTCTCATAATGACCTTACACTGCAATTAGAAACTTTAAATGTCGGAATTACGCAAAAAACGGCGGAATTAGAAAAACTCAATGCTTATGTAAAGTCTTTGGGTGAAGAGGAACTGTTAGCAGTACAAGCGACTCTCGCTAACCAAGAAGCAGAACGCAAGCAACTCCAGCGTCAGCAAACAGAATTAGAAACAAGTTCCCAAGAAACCGCTAAACGCTTGGTGCAAACACAGCAAGAAATCCAACAGCATCAGCAAGCTTTGGGAGAAATTGCCGAAACCCAAAATGTCGAACGGCAATCAATTGTATATTGTCAACAGCAACGGGATGAGGCAGAACAAGCACTACAAAAATCCCGTGAAGCCGCCGCCGAAATCGCCACCGCCTCGGAAGCTTGGGTACAGCAACAAACTGCACTGAACCGTCAAATTGAAACTGTACTGCAAACTCTGGAACCGCAACGCACAGAGCAAGCACAATTAAGAGAACGTAATAGTCAGCTACAAGAATTAATTCACGAACAAACTCAGTTAATTGCCACTTTAGAGCCACAGTTGACAGAAAAACAAGCTGAATGTGCGCGAGTCGAGGCAGAGTTTAATAATTCTAGTGAACCCATTCAGAATTTAGCGCAAAATCTCGCCGCCACAGAACAGGAATTACAAATTCAGCAAGATACTCAAAAGCGGCTTTCTAATGAACAACGGGAAAAACAACGCCAGTTAGATAAAATTGAGGCGCAAACCCAAGCACAACAAGAAGTCCAAGGAACACAAGCTAGTAAGGTGATTATCCAGTCGGGGATGCCTGGGGTTTGTGGTTTGGTGGTACATTTGGGACGGGTGGAACCCCGCTATCAGTTGGCGTTAGAAATTGCGGCGGGTGCGAGGTTGGGACATATCGTTGTTGATGATGATGGGATAGCTGCGGCTGGGATTGAATTACTCAAGCAAAAACGCGCCGGGAGAGCGACATTTTTACCTTTAAATAAGATTCAGGCTCCGAGAATTACCCAAGATGCGACGCTGCGGTTAGCAAATGGCTTTGTTAATTATGCAGTGAATTTGGTTGAGTGCGATCGCCGTTATAAAGATGTGTTTAATTACGTCTTCGGTAACACGGTTGTATTCGCCAATTTAGAACAGGCGCGGAAAAACCTCGGTTTATATCGCATCGTCACCCTAGATGGGGAATTACTGGAAACCAGTGGCGCAATGACTGGTGGTAGTACAAATCAGCGTTCAGCATTACGCTTCGGTACAGGGGAAGCGGCAGAATCAGATGAAGCGATCGCGTTGAAAAATCGCTTGGTAGATATTGAACGAATTTTAGATCGTTGTATCGATGCGATCGCTTCTTTATCCAGCAAAACCAAACAACTCAGCCAAGAACTCACCGAAGCACGCCAAGCACGCCGCGAACAGCAATTGCAATTAGAACAGTTACAAAAAGATATTAAAGCTTTAACGACGCAATTAGAAGGCACGCGATCGCAACTTGCCCAAAATACCGAAAAATTCTCCGCCGCCCAATCGCGCCTAGAAATTTTAGATAAAGAACTACCAGGGCAAGAAACGCAATTACAACAACTGCGTCACACTTTAGCAGAATTAGAAGCATCACAAACGCCTAGTGAATGGCAGCAAATCCAAGCGGTAATTAAAACCCAAGAGCAACAATTACAACAACGGGAATCCGCATTACGGGAAGCAGAACAACGGCTGAAAAACTTGGAAAATCAGCAACAGCGCCTACAAGAACGCATCCAAGAAGCAGAACAAAAAAATTGCTCAGTATCATCAAGAACAAGCAAATTCTCAGCATAGACTCCAAACCCTCAGCACCCAACACACAGCACTCAGCACTCAAATAGCTGAAACTCGCGCCAAACTCAGCGAAATGGAAAAGAGTTTGGGTGAAGAAAAGGTAAAACGTGACGCGATAGAACAAGAAGTGCGATCGCATTTACTCCGTCAGCAACAATTAGAATGGGAACTGGAAAAACTCCAAGAAACCCAGCAGAAGCGGCGTGAAGAAATAGAAACTTTGCAAAATCAATTGCGAGAACTACTCCCAGAATTGCCTAGCCCTTTACCGGAAGTACCAGAACAGGTAGATTTAGAAGAATTGCAGAAAGAATTGCGATCGCTCTCTAAACGCCTGCAAGCAATGGAACCTGTAAATATGCTGGCGTTGGAAGAATACGAACGCACCCAAAACCGCCTGCAAGAACTCACAGAAAAATTACAAACCTTAGAAGCCGAACGCACCGAATTATTATTAAGAATTGAAAACTTTACCACACTGCGACAACGCGCTTTTAAAGAAGCTTTTGACGCAGTGAACGAAAACTTCCAATCAATTTTCGCCACCCTCTCAGAAGGCGACGGCTACTTGCAACTTGATGATCCTGAAGATCCCTTTAACAGTGGTTTAAACTTAGTCGCGCACCCCAAAGGTAAACCCGTACAAAGACTAGCTTCTATGTCTGGGGGTGAAAAATCTCTCACCGCCTTAAGCTTCATTTTCGCCCTGCAACGCTACCGCCCATCACCTTTTTATGCCTTTGATGAAGTAGATATGTTTTTAGACGGGGCAAACGTAGAACGATTGGCTAAAATGATCAAACAACAAGCACAACTGGCACAGTTCATAGTTGTGAGTTTGCGTCGTCCGATGATAGAATCAGCCGAACGCACCATTGGCGTTACTCAAGCACGAGGCGCTTATACCCAAGTTTTGGGAATTAAGTTAACATCCTCGAATACATCTGCTTGAATCTTTGTTAATAATAGTGTATAGATAAACCGGATTCGAGATCAGGACTCGGTATAGAATGACCTCTGAACAGATAATTAGGCGTTCCGACTTATTAAATACCCAGGTGATTACCCGCGACAACGCCAAGCGGTTGGGGATTGTGAATCAAATCTGGGTTGATATTGATCAAAGGGAGGTTGTGGCTCTTGGTTTACGAGACAGCCTGATCTCTATCTCTGGACTGCCACGCTATATGTACCTTAGTAGTATCAACCAAATTGGTGATGCCATTCTGGTTGATAACGAAGATGTCATCGAAGATATTGATATTGAAGCTTTCAGTAATCTGATTAACTGGGAAGTAATTACAGAAACAGGTGAAGTCTTAGGTAGAGTCCGGGGCTTTAAGTTTGACGGTATCTCAGGCAAACTGCACTCGATCATTATTGCTTCTTTGGGAGTACCACAAATTCCCGACCAATTTCTCAGCACTTACGAAATTTCCATCGACGAAGTTGTTAGCACAGGCCCCAGCAGATTAATTGTGTTTGAAGGAGCCGAAGAACGTACAACCCAATTAACAGTAGGCGTTTTAGAACGTTTAGGTATCGGCAAACCACCTTGGGAACGCGATGCAGAAGAAGAATATGGTTATTCTGCACCACGCACAATTGCACCACCGAATCAGCTACCTAGTGGAACACCTTTACAGCCACCCAAGCCAAAAGTTCGCACCCCCGAACCAGTAGCGCGGGAAGAAGAATGGAACGAAGACTACGTAGAAGAAGAAAGACCAAGGCGCGAAGTCATGCGAGCGCGACAATATGAGTCTATCCGCTACGAAGAAGACGAAGAAGAAGATAACTGGAGTGAAGCCACAGGCGGCGACAGATATCAACAACCGCCCAAGTACGAAACTAAAGCCTACACCGACGATTACGATGATTATGACGACGATGTAGAAGGTGATGCTTGGGAAGATGCACCAAAACCCGTGAACATTCCCAAGAAAGTCAAAGAAAGACAGCCAGAATACGAAGAAGAAGGCGGATATTAATTTTCAACCCCTCCTAAGTTATCAGGAGGGGTTAATTTTTCTGGTGTGTTGTCATTTGTAGTGGAAGGCAGGAGGCAGTGGTTCGGCTACTTCGGCTGCGCTCAGTACAAGTTTGCTCACCAAGCAGCCAGGAGAAAAAGTCTTAATATTCGTGGCATTCAACCTCCGCTCGGCTTCTTGCAGAGTAGGGACTGCCCCGCAAAGACGCTATAACTCAACAAAAAACGTAAAAATGATTTTGGAGGGGGTTTGGGGGACGCAACCGTCCCCCAATCGGGGGCGTGGGGGAGAATCCCCCAAATCTTTCTTATGCTCTGATAGGTAGAGTAGAAATTGAGAAATTAACTCTCATTATCTTAACGAAACCGTATTAATTTATTACTGTTGTAGAGACGTTGTATACAACATCTCTACATGATTGGTAAGCTATTACACATTTAAATTGCATAATTAGGGCAGGCAAAATGCCCACCCCACAAGAGTTATTGGCATTTCCGTTATGCAAACTAGATGTGGTTTAGCTTACAAGTTAATAATGAAATTAGCCGCCCCAGATTTTTTCGGAAACTGTTGTGGGTGAAATATCTGCTACTTTCCCAGAGGGGGATTTAATGGCGAGGAATTTTTCACTTTTTGGTAACAGTTTACCTGGATCTGAGGAGCCGAACAAACCAATGGTATAAGTCTGAACTGCAACACTCAACTGTAATGGCGCACTTTCGGTAGACAGCATCAGGTTTGCACCAGCAATCATAGCTGTCAACTTACCTGTATTATCAGGAGATGTGACTTTGATTTCCGGACAGGATTCGCGGAGCATCGCACAAACTGTTCATCATCAGCACCTTGAATCACAACCACAGACATATCTGGCTGTTTTTGTTGAAATTCTTGAATAATTGGCTGCCAATTCTCAACCGGATAGATTTTCTCAGCACCTTTCGCCCGTGAGCTTGAATCAACCCCTCCATAAATCAAGACGTAGCCTGTGTCATTTACGCCTAGACGTTTTTGCTCGTTTTGTGACCAGTCGATATCGGGTTTCGGGACATTTACTGCTAACTCTGGTACGGGTGTGGCTATACCCAATGGTTTTAGCAACTCGTGATACGCCGCCGCTACATACTGAGATGGATTAAACGGCACAGTATGAGTCAGAAACACGGCTCCTTTGCCTTGAAAGCCAATACGCATGGGAATCCCTGTTAACCAGAGCATTAGTCCCACTAACCAGCTTTGCCCAAAAGCAATGGCGACATCATACTCGCGATCGCGCATTGTGCCTACCAAGTTACCCCAATCTGCTAGACTGTTACGATCTTTATAATCAAAGGTCAGTACCTCGTGAACAGACTTGCTCACTCGATAGGCAGCCTTTGACTGGGGTTCCGTAACGACATCTATCTGAGCGTCGGGATAATCACGCTTCAGACTATCTAAAGTCGGAAAGAAGAGAATTTGGTCGCCAATTCCGCCAGGTACAAGGGCTACTACTCGCATAATAATTATTGACGCTTACTCGCTCCTTATTTTAGGGGAATATAGGTATGAAAGATTAGGGAGTGGACAGTGCTGACCTTCCCAAATATTTAATTATTAATTCCTTTACAAATACCCAAATTTGATTATCTCTTCTTAAAAATATAAAAATACACTTACTACGGAATGTGTCAAGATTGGTATGATTCTAGAAATAATTAGCTGAACTAAATACTTCATTTAGTCAGTGATTATACTCTCACAGGAGGAAATTTCTTTGTCTAGACGCTATTTATTTACCTCCGAGTCAGTAACTGAAGGTCATCCAGATAAAATCTGCGATCAAATTTCAGATACGATTCTTGATACCTTACTGGCACAAGACCCCAGCAGTCGCGTAGCTGCTGAAGTAGTAGTTAATACTGGTCTGGTATTAATTACTGGTGAAATTACTACTAAGGCTAATGTCAATTATGTGCATCTAGCTCGCAAAAAAAATCGCTGAAATTGGCTATATTGATGCAGATAACGGCTTCTCTGCTAACAGCACCAGCGTGATTGTAGCATTAGATGAACAATCACCTGACATTGCCCAAGGTGTAAATGTTGCCCAAGAAACCCGCCAACAGGATAGTGATGAACTATTCGATACCATTGGGGCAGGCGACCAAGGTATCATGTTTGGCTTTGCTTGTAACGAAACTCCAGAACTGATGCCCTTACCCATCTGTTTGGCGCACCGCATTGCCCGCCGACTGGCAGCAGTCCGCAAAACTGGTGAATTACCATACCTGCGTCCTGACGGTAAAACTCAAGTAACCGTAGTCTACGAAGATGGGAAACCTGTAGGCATTGATACTATCCTGATTTCCACACAGCACACAGCTACAATTGGGGAAATCACTGATGAAGCCGCAGTGCAAGCTAGAATTAAGCAAGACCTCTGGACAGCAGTGGTTGAGCCTGTTTTTAGTGATATTGACATCAAGCCTGATCAAGAAACTCGCTTTTTAGTCAATCCAACAGGTAAATTTGTGATTGGTGGGCCACAAGGTGACTCTGGTTTGACAGGCAGAAAAATCATTGTTGATACCTACGGCGGCTATTCCCGTCATGGCGGTGGCGCTTTCTCTGGCAAAGACCCCACAAAAGTAGACCGTTCTGCGGCTTATGCAGCTCGTTATGTAGCCAAAAACATTGTAGCGGCTGGCTTGGCAGAAAAATGCGAAGTGCAGTTGAGTTACGCGATCGGTGTAGCTAGACCAGTCAGTATTCTCGTAGAAACCTTTGGGACTGGCAAAGTGGATGATGAAATTTTGTTGGAATTAGTCAAACAAAACTTTGAACTACGTCCAGCAGGAATTATTCATGCTTTCAATTTACGTAACTTACCAAGTGAAAGAGGCGGACGTTTTTATCAGGACATCGCGGCTTACGGTCACTTGGGACGGAATGATTTAGACTTGCCTTGGGAACAAATCGACAAGGCCGAGTTGTTGAAGCAAGCAGTTTCTCATTTACGTTCAACTGCGATCGCCTAGCACTCTAACAGAGTTACAATCGCAGACTGAGCAAAATCGGGAGTAAAACACAGTCAACACTCCCTACATATATAAATTCCTCTGTCTTCCTATTGCTTGAATAGTAGCAAGGCAGAGGTTTTTTAGTATTCAGGCTATCCAAATTCTAAAATTGTTTGAGAATCCTACTGATCGGTGCTAAGATGCGAGATGAATTAATCTGTCTGGCATTTAAGTATTTCCATCGTACAAGACAAGATTAAAAATAAGTACAGTGTATTTAATAGTTAAAACATACCTGATATTAACTAGGTTTCAAAAACCTTAACGCTAAAGATAAAATTCCTGCATAAGCTTTACTATAAAGAAGTATTGATTATATGCAAACATAGAATTTTATCATTTTCCTGTGTTTTTGTATACATTCATATCAAAATCACCTAAATACAATAAAGTAATGGCAATTATTTAAAGAATAATTATTTACGCTGCTTCTTACAAAAAAATTGTGTAGGTGTTAATCACCAGTTAATTTAATTTTAAAGATGGAATTGATGTGGCGATTTTTGCGGAAGGGCGAGGAGATTTGAGGAATGCAAACTCACAAGCCTAACCCAATTGACAGTAATTCAGCAAGCAAAAAAATGCCAGCCAAAGATTCATCAAGCGAAGAACTGCCCACAATCGAATTTCCCTCCAGTGGGAAACTCAAAGCCAGTTCTTGGCGGATACATCAAAAAATTGGCTATGGCTACTTTGTAGCTATTGGTATTGGCTTTTTCGGCTCACTGACTGGTCTGGTGATTGCCAATTACTACCGAGGACGAGAAATTAGACAGTTTAATCAAGCCCAAGAACAACGCCAACTACTAACTAACTATAAAAATGCGGTAGTAGGAGCGCAATTACATAGCTCTAATTTAGTCGCAGTATTAGAAGATTCTCAACAACTGCTCACTAAAAAAACAGAATTTTTAAGGAATGTTAATAAAGCTGAAGATTTAGAGCGAAAAATTGACAATTTTATCGAAAAAAAGCCGATGCAATTAGCAGCGACCAGTGCTAATTTACAAGCTTTATTGGAAGATTATACAATTAACTTAAAATCTTACGTAGACCAAATAGAAGCGGTCTTAAAGGAAATTGATAAACAGCCGCTACAGCCCCAGCAAATTGCTGTAGTTCGAGAGCAGTTGTTAAAAATTATGCGTGGTGAAACCGCCATGCAATTAGATAGTCTTTCGGATAAATTAACGAATATTCTGCAAACTGCCGAAAATCAAGAACAAGATAGGCAAATAGATGTAGAACAGGCAAAAGGTGTTGAAAGATTAATTGTGATGGTGAGTATGCTGGTGTCGGTAGCGATCGCAGCTATTATCGCATGGCGCACCAGTCGAGCGATCGCTGAACCAGTCATTACAGTTACTCAAGTCGCCGAACAAGTCGCCCGCAAATCTAACTTTGATTTACGCGCCCCCGTTACCACCGAAGATGAAATTGGCTTATTAGCAAAATCATTAAATCGGTTGATTGAGCGAGTTTCAGAACGCACGAAACAACTAGAACAAGCAAAAGAACTAGCCGAAGCCGCCAGCACAGCTAAAAGTGTCTTTTTAGCTAACGTCAGTCACGAATTACGTACACCCTTAAATGCAGTCATTGGACTCAGCCAACTACTGCAAGATGACGCTACAGATTTAAACTTATCGGGAGACTTTATTACCGATTTAGAAACCATCAATTCCGCAGGTAGACACTTATTAGAATTGATTAACGACATCCTCGACTTATCCAAAATTGAAGCGGGGAAAATGACTCTTTATCCAGAGACATTTGAAATTGCCAATCTGATTAATAATTTGGTATTGACTATTAAACCTTCCATTGAAAAAAATGGCAATATTTTAGAAGTAGATTACGACGAACAGCTAGGTACAATGTATGCTGATCAAACAAGAATGCGACAAGTACTTTTAAACTTGTTAAGTAATGCGTCTAAATTTACGACTAACGGCAAAGTTACCCTCACTGTGAAAAATGAAAAACCCAACTCATTATCAGACTCTCCCTTGGGGATAATTGCGTTTACTGTTGCTGATACAGGTATTGGGATGACTCATCATCAACAGCAACAATTATTTCAACCTTTTATCCAAGGGGATAATTCCACCACCAAGAAATATGGTGGTACTGGCTTGGGTTTAGCCATCAGTCGTCATTTTTGTCAGATGATGGGTGGTGAGATTTCTGTGAAAAGTCAGCCAGGAGTAGGTTCAACTTTTACAGTACGCCTACCTCTGACTGTCAAAGAATGATACAGTATAATTCAGCAGGTATTAATACCGTTTCTTTATGAGACTGCGCTAAATTTATTTAGCTGTTTCTTTGTGTGCTTTGCGCCCTTTGCGGTTCGTTATATCATTCGGCGCATCTTCATACTGTAGAGACGTTACATGTAACGTCTCTACAGAGTTTTGGGTTTTACGCTTGTACCTCGTTTACCCAAAATACGCTGTATACTTCATACCTCTCATCTTTTCGTCGTACTATTTAAGTCCTGTGATTTGGTTTCACACTTCAGACTTTCTAAAAACGATAGCCTAATCCTGCTTGGAAGCTAACGGCATCAGCATCACTGTTTCTATAAGCGTCAATGCCCCATTTAGCATCACCATAGGCAATAACGTTTTTGCTAACTTCCGATTCTAAACCCAAAGTGACTACAGGTGCATTGCGATTACCTAATGGGGTGTTGCGACCTTCATCAGCCAAAAACGAATAACCACCACCTACGTAAACATTAGTATTTTTAGTGATCGCGGCATCGTAAGTCAAAATAGGCATAAAGGCAGTTGTATCACCACCAAATAACACGCTTCCGCGCAGTGATACAGGTGCATTGGGGATGGCATAACGTCCTTGGACATTACCACCAAATTGAGCATCATCATTTCCTTGTCCACCACTAGTAGCACCAGCTGCAACACCAGCACCAATGTAACTACCGTTAGTACCAGCAGTTTGAGCAGCAGCAATTCCAGCTGAGAGGACAATAGAAGCAACTACGAGAAAAGAAGTAGTTAAAGTTCTGAGTTTCATAAGTTTCTCTCCACTAGAGTTGAGTGCAATCAATGCTCTCTACTACTAGGGTCGCTTTTTTAACTCGTTTTACCCTCCTACACTCAGGTAGCCAAGTGGGTGAAAAATTCTTCACCCAATTGGGTGAACTAAATCATATCGTGTCCAGTAAAAGACTTATCGTCAAGACCGCAGGGAGCAGGGGGAAGAAAAGTTTTGTCTTTCAGCACAGATGTGCAGAATCATAACTGATTTGCCGGACATGATATCAAGAATTATTTTTTGAAGAAACGCTGACGCACCCGTATCATAAAAGTATTGACTTCTGGGATTTTCATGAGTGAAGCGATCGCACCAAACACAACTAAACCCACTACACCAGCAATTGACAACTCTATTAACTGAACTATTAAACCTGTTGTACCTAACAACTGCTGTAAACCAAACAAAGTCCCATAGCTGACAAACCCAGTCACTACACTGCCACCGAATAAACCAAAAATTGGTACACTCCACTCACGCCAAGGTAAACCATTCAGTTTCCGGTCTAGTAACCATAACAGCATTAACATAGAACTGCAATTCACACCCACAGTTGCTAACACCAAACCCGGTGCGCCAAAGGGTTGTACAAAAAAATAATCCAATACAATGTTTAGCAAAATGTTAAAAGTGCTGATGCGAAACGGTGTTTGACCATCTCCCAAAGCGTAAAATACCCGTACTAACACATCACGCCCCAAGTAAACAAACATCCCAATCCCATAAGCAACCAATAACGACGAAACTAACTGTGTAGCATCTTGTTTAAAAGCACCGCGCTCATATACTATCTGCACAATTGGTACAGATAACACCACCATCAAAGCTCCTAGAGGTAGCATAGTGCAGGCTGTGAGTAATAAGCCTTGGCGAATACGTAATTTCAAATCTGGCCAATTTTCGGGTTCTGCTAGTTTGGCGAAAATTGGCAATAAAGGTAACAAAATAATATTAGAAATAATCCCTAAAGGTGTTTGTACTAGCAAATTTGCATAGTTAAAGCCAGCCGCAGCACCAGGGATAGGGCTGGCAAAATAAAGGTCAGTGGCAACATTAATCGGCATCATTCCCGAAGAAATGGTTGCTGGAGTCATAATTTTAATGACTTCTTGAACACCAGGGGCTTGAAAATCAAACCGCAACCGCAGTGTTCCTAATCCCAACCGCCACTGCACAATTAGTTGCACCACCCACTGAAGAATTGCGCCTGCTAAGGTTCCCCAAGCTAACACCATTCCGCCGATAAAGGCATATTCTGGCAGAATAATGTTTTTACCTAATTGCAAAGCCAAAATCCCAATACCGATAACTACAGTGATGCTCGATAATAAGGGGCTAATCGAAAGTAACCAGTATTGATTAGCTGCATTGAGCGTGCCAAAACCAATGCCAATCAAGCCGGAAAATAAAGCCATCGGTGCCATGATTTGCAGTTGTTGGATGGCGATCGCTCTTGTATTTTCTGCCAAACCATGACCGACAATATCAACAATCGTATCTGCTAAAAAAACCTGGGCAACCGTTACTAATAACAAAATGCCACCCACTAACGTTGTCACGGTTTCTACCAAAGGTGCTGCTTCTTGTTGCTTGCGCTTGGCTAAAACACTCACAACAGCACTGTGTAATGGCCCATTCACACCACCCAGTAATATCAATAAAAAGCCAGGAATAATATAGGCATAGCTATAAGCAGTAGCAGCTGCACCAACACCAAAAGCGGCTGCGATCGCCTGCTGCCGGATCAAACCAAATACTTTACTAATTAATGTGGCTGCGGCAACAATGCCAGCAATCCCAGCGAAAGAACGAGATGATTTTTGTTCTTGATTAGTCACGAATAATACCTGACAACTCTTGCAGAGTGCATATCTGACAATATTTAACCTGAAATCTCGCCATCTGTCAGGTCAATTTTAAGAGAAACCCAAAGTTTAAATAAAACCATTTACATAGCCAGGAATCAAAAAGGTTTCATTCCCTGACTTTGACATGCTCATAAGTTCTTTTACATACCAATTGAATTTTTCAAGGCTTACCCTTACAAAATCCTTGATTCTTCAAATCGTCAGTCTTTTAAATAAATTGCTTTTCACAATACTTAGCTAAATTCTCAACTTGTTAGTGTATCTATGACATTTATGGTTGATTATCTGCCAAAAATGGGCAACCTAGTACTTGATGTTATTTCTCATTGGTCTTCCGCATTAGGAAGATTGAGTATTAAAGTTCTTCGACTGACAAACAACCCATTTAAAAATATGGAAGCAAAATCAACACTCACAGAACCCGAAGTTGTCTTGTCAAATAATCAACTACAAGAACAATTAGAACAACATAAAGCTCTGGCTAGTGTCATAGTCCGAATCAGAGAATCTTTAGAATTAGAAACAATATTTAAAATTACAGTCAAAGAAGTACGTCAATTACTGCAAGCTGATCGAGTAGCTATATTTCAATTTGATCCTACAAAAAACTGGGAAGGAGCATTTGTTTCTGAAGATGTTGCTGATGAATGGGAATCAGCTTTAGCAGCCAAAGTCTATGACCATTGTTTTGGTGAAAAATTTGCGGCCGATTATCAGCAAGGAAAAGTACAAGCAGTATCTGATATTTATGCTGCTGAACTGAGTAGTTGTCATATAGAAATTTTGAATAGATTTAATGTTCGTGCTAATCTGATTGTTCCCCTATTAAGAAACCAAAAACTATGGGGATTAATTTGTATTCATCAATGTAGTAAACCTCGTCAATGGCAAGATGCTGAAATTGAATTTATCCGCCAAATTGCTGACCACCTCACCATTGCTATTCAACAAGCCAGTCATCTTCAAGAAGTTCAACTACAGGCAACAAAACTTACACAGGCAGCCCAGCGCGATCAAGTAATCGCACAAATCGTTGATCAAATTCGTTCACCTTTGGACATTGATAGCATCTTTCAAACCACTACTCAAGAAATCCGCCAACTCTTAGAAGCTGATCGTGTTGCCATCTTTCGCTTTAATCCTGATTGGAGTGGTGAGTTTGTTGCTGAATCATTTGTTGAAGGTTGCACACCTTTAGTTAATGTCCAACCCGTAATTAACGATACTTACCTACAACAAAATCAAGGAGGATGTTATGCTCAAAACCAAACTTTTAGCGCCAATGATATTTATGAAGCTAAATTAACCAATTGTCATGTGATTTTATTAGAACAATTTGAAGCAAAAGCTTTTGCCACTGCGCCCATTATTCACGGTGAAAAACTTTGGGGAATTATCGCGGCTTATCAAAATTGTGCTTCTAGACAGTGGCAACCTTATGAAATTGAATCGTTGAGCAAAATTGGTACGCAAATAGGTGTAGCGTTGCGACATTATGAATTACTAGCAAAAGCTAATGCCCAAGCAGAACAACAAAAAACATTAACTAGTGTGATTACACGTATTCGTAAATCCCTAGATTTAGAAACTATCTTTCAAACTACTGTTACTGAAGTGCGGCAAATGCTGCAAGCAGATCGAGTTGCAATCTTTCAATTTGAGCCGCAAAAAGATTGGGAAGGAGAATTTATTTCTGAAGATGTTGCGCCAGACTGGGACTCAGTAGTAGCTGCTAAAATTTATGACTATTGTTTTGGTGAACAGTTTGCGGTGCATTATCAACAAGGCAGAGTGCAAGCAGTCGCTGATATTTATGATAGTGGATTAAGTGCTTGTCATGCCAGAATTTTAGGCAATTTTCAAGTCCGGGCTAATTTAGTAGTGCCACTACTAAAACAGGGCAATTTATGGGGTTTATTATGTGTTCACCAATGTGATAAACCGAGAAATTGGCAACCTTCAGAAATCGAATTTGTGAGTCATGTTGCTGAAAACTTAGGCGTAGCTCTACAACACAACAAACTATTAAATGAAGCTCGCTATCAAGCCAATCAGCAGAAAACTTTAACTAGCATTATTACCCGAATTCGAGAGTCTTTAGATTTAGATACAATTTTTCAAACTTCTGTCACAGAGGTACGACAATTACTTCAAGCTGACCGTGTAGGCGTTTTTCGGTTTGATCTGCAAAAAGATTGGGAAGGAGAATTTATCTATGAAGATGTAATTCATGGTTATCCTTCGGCAGTAGCAGAAAAAGTTTATGATCATTGTTTTAGCGAAAACTTTGCATCGCTTTATGCTCAAGGTAGAGTCAATGCCATTACTGATATTTATCAAGGCAATTTCCTCTCTTGTTATGTCGAAATTCTCGAAAGATTTCAAGTACGAGCTAATTTAGTCGCTCCACTTTTACAAGAAGGTATCCTCTGGGGATTATTATGTATTCACCAGTGTAAAACTCCACGTAACTGGCAAAAATCAGAGATTGAGTTTGTTAGCCAAATAGCTGAACAACTAGGAGTGGCTTTAAAACAAGATTCATATTTAAAAAAAAGTTCAAACTCAAGCCGTTCAGTTAGCAGAGGCCAATGAGCGCGAAAAATCAATGGAAAGGCAAAAATTATTAGCTGAAACCATTGATAAAATTCGCCAATCACTGGATGTAAAAACTATTTTTAAAACTACTACTCAAGCGGTACGTGAGTTATTAGAAGTAGAGCGAGTTGCTATATATCGCTTTAATGATGATTGGAGTGGGAAATTTGTGGCTGATTCTTTTAAAGATGGTTGGAAACCTTTAACACAAGTTAATCCACTCGTTTTAGCTACTTTTGATGATACAGATGAAGATGATAAATTACCTCGTAATGAGACTTTTGTGCCTATTCGTCAAGGTGAACGTTTATGGGGATTATTAGTTGCTTATCAAAATTCTCAACCACGTTATTGGAAAGATGAAGAAATTAATTTATTAGCGCAAGTTGGTGTGCAGTTAGGTATTGCTCTTCAACAAGCGGAATTACTAGAACAAACCAAACGTCAAACTCTAGAATTAACTCAAACTTTATGTGAATTAAAGCAGACTCAAGCTCGGTTAATCCAGGGAGAAAAAATGGCGGGATTAGGACAATTACTCGCTGGTGTCGCTCACGAAATTAATAACCCTGTTAGTTTTATTTTTGGTAATCTGATTCATTTAAATGAATACACTCAAGAGTTAATAAATATTTTGCAGATTTACCGTCAATATAGTTCTTATTTGCCCAATATTAAAGAAAAGATAGATAATCAGAATTTGGAATTTATCGTCGAAGATTTGCCTAAAACAATAGATTCCATGAAAGTCGGCGCAGAAAGAATTAGCGAAATTGTACTGTCACTAAGGAATTTTTCTCGTACTGATGAAGCGGATTTAAGGGCTGTAGATATTCATGAAGGATTGGATAGTACTTTACTGATTTTAGGACATCGCCTCAAGGAAAATAGGGCGCGTCCTAATATTGAAGTGGTGAAGGAATACGGCACATTACCTTTAGTAGAATGTTATCCTGCACAACTGAATCAAGTATTTATGAATCTTCTGAGTAACAGTATTGATGCTTTAGAAGATAAGTTTAAAATTATCTGGAATCAGCATTTACAAGCTTCAACTAGCTGTCCTAGAGTACCTTTAAAAATTTGGATCAGCACTCAAAAGAGCGATCGCCAAGTAGTCATCAAAATCGCTGATAATGGTCTGGGAATCCCTGAAGATGTCACTTCCCATATTTTCGACCCCTTCTTTACCACCAAAGAACCCGGTAAAGGTACAGGATTAGGTTTATCTATTAGCCACCAAATCATTGTCGAAAAACATCAAGGTCAAATTAAATGTGCATCAACTCCCGGAAAAGGAACAGAATTTTTAATTGAACTTCCCTGTTCTCATGATTAAAATCTTTCTAATAATTCAGGAATCAGAAGTCGGAATCGAGAATATTTGGCAAATCTAGGCTTTCATCGACAGAGATTCTCATATTTCTAGACTCTGAGTCATCATACTGTGACCACTTCTGACTTCTGTATTCTGAATACTGACAATCCTTCAACGACAACCCAAACTATCGCGTGTCGCTACTCCGGTAGTTAAATTTATCCCTGTCGCTCTTTCACATAACAATGAAACTTGATAGCGGTCAATTAACGCATCTGTAAAATCCGCGCCAGTAATATCAGCATCGTAAAAACGACTACGGGTTAAAGTAGCTTCCGTAAAATTAGCATTTTTTAAGTTAGCACCATCTAAAGTCACCCGATCTACTAAAGCACCCGTTAAGTTTGCACCTTCTAAATTAGCTTTTAACAAAACTCCTTTAGTGAAAATCGCATTGGTTAAATTTGCGCCTTGGAAGTTAGTACCCCGCATTTCCGCAGCCACAAAAGTTACACCTGCTAAATCAGCATTGGAGAAGTCACGGTTTTCTAAATTGGTATTGCTGTAGTTGATGGTATTAATTTGAGCAAAAGCTGGTCTTGGACTCAGTATGAGCCACAAGCCAGCTAAAAGGAGAATTAGAATGAAACTTAACAATTTCTGCCAAATCTTTTTCATAACTTTACGCACCTCTCTACTGAGTTATGAAAACTGAGTGAAGTTTGAAACAAGCAAACTTCAAAATTTCTGACTAATCTTGTTCACAACTTTATAGTCAAGAGTCAAACAAATAGTAACAAATGACTAATGACTCTTGACCAATAACTTGTGACTATTTCCAATCTTTCCCAATCCGAATTGTGATATCTGATTCCAAGTCTCCAGATGTTGACACTTCTATTTGACCCAAACCTAAGATTTTCTGTAACTCAATTCCCGGTTGTCGGCTACCTCTGTGGACAATAATCTGGGTTTGGCGCTGGCTATCAGGCCAATCTGAGGTTGTGTAAATATTTTTAAAGCCTTTCTCTTTGAGATAGGCAATAACTTTTTCCGTAACTTGTGGTTGATTAGAAGCATTTTGAATAGCAATTTTGAGGTTAGAAACTGGACGTGTATCTGGTTTAAGTCCAGGTACATCTACCCCAACATAATTATTCAAGAGATTTGATTGTCCAGTCATATTCAGCCAATAGCTATTGGGGTCTTTACTAAAACGGCTGAAGGTACCGGGAACAGTGGTCATTTGGAAATTATCCCGCTCTACGTTCACGGAGAAATTCACCAAAGCCATCATTTCTTCTATCTTTAAGTTGGTATCAAAATACTTCCGCATTATGCGGGTTAATTGGGGCAATTTCGGTACGACAGTAGGACTATTGAGGCGTTGAATCAATGCTCCTAGTAGTGCTTGTTGACGCTGTACTCTTGGTAAATCACCTAGTCCATCTTCCCGGAAACGAGCGAATTGTTCTGCTTGTTCGCCGTTGAGGGTTTGCCAGCCACTGACTAGATTAATGTTCAATTGGCTGCTACTATCGTGGTATTCCATTGCTTTAGGTACAAATACTTCTACCCCATCCAACTGATCCACTAATTGCCTCAAGCCACTGGTAGAAATCCGAATATAACGGTCAATGGGCGCATTGTTTAAGGTGCGGCTAACTACTCTTGCTGCCAATACTGGCCCGCCTTGGGGATTAGCATCTGATAGCTTGGTTAACCCTTTTTCAGGGATTGCGATCATTGTATCCCTGGGAATGGAAAGCACCCGAATGGATTTATCACTGGGGTTGAGCCTGACCAAAAGCATGGTGTCGCTTTTCCCAGCAAAACTTTCCGGTGAACCATCAACAGCACCGTTGACTGGTTCAATCCCCATAATCAAAATATTCATGGGGCGTGATAGCTGGTATTGGGAAATTTTGCTCCATAATTCCCCAGGTAAAGGGACTTTCTGCTCTTCTTTACCAGCAAAACCTAGTTCCTCATCGGTTTTATCTAAATTGCTCCATAAGGGAGTCCACAGCGCCAAAGTGGAAACTAAAAGTCCAGAGAGAATTACCCCCATAACTACTGTCAGTATCCACAGTAGCCAGCGGGGCATACTTAAGCCCAATCTCTCGTACAGTTCGTTGGGAATTGCACTGACTGACTCTACAACAGTACGAGTGGAACTGGCTGATGCTTCTTGAGATACCGATTCTGTGCTGGTATCTGTGATAGTTTGCAGCGTTCCCTGAGTTTCAACGCGTTGAATTTGACCTGGTTTGCTTTCCAAGTCTAAATTCGGTATTTGCTGAGACTTTACTTCATTTTCAGATAATTGAACTTCTCTAATCACAATTTTCTCCCCACTCAACCACTTCCATAAAAGTTATGTTAATGCAAGCTACAAATCTTGCCAGAGTAAATGCTCACAGTAAACTTGTAGTGTTCTTGCGTAGGTGTGTATGACAACATGAATAATTCCTTGTTCCCCGTTATCCTCGCTGGTGGCAAAGGTGAGCGTTTCTGGCCTCTAAGTCGCAAAGACCGTCCTAAACAATTTTTAAGCTTAGATGGCAGTTCTAGAAGTTTACTGCAAGCAACTGCTGATCGGTTGCTCCCATTGGCAGACGGTTGGGATTCCTTGTGGGTGATTACTTCCAGCCAGATAGCTGGAGGTGTACGCCAACAGTTACCCGAACTGCCATCGCCAAACTTACTCATTGAGGTAGAAGGAAGGGATACTGCCGCCGCCGTTGCTTGGACAAGTTTAGAAATTAAAAAACGTTATGGAGAAGACGCAATTATAGGCTTTTTTCCGGCTGACCATTGGATAGCTGACCAAAAGGCGTTTACTGACACATTAAAGGCTGCTACTCAACTGGCAACAAGCACCAAAGCGATTGTTACTTTAGGAATTAAGCCTGCTTTTCCATCAACTGGTTACGGCTACATTGAACAAGGTGAAAAGATTGGTAGCTTTAATGAGTTGCCAGCTTATCATGTCAACCGCTTTACTGAAAAGCCCAACCGTGAGTTAGCAGAAACTTTTTTATCTACGGGACGTTTTAGCTGGAATAGTGGAATGTTTGTCTTTCGGGCTGGGGTTGTTCTTGAGGAACTTTACACCCATGCTCCAGAAATCATAAAACCTCTGGAACAATACGGCCCTGATATTTACCCTGAATTACCTAAAAAGAGTATAGACTATGCACTCATGGAAAAAACCAATTTAGCATACGTCCTCCCGGTAGATTTTGGTTGGGATGATTTAGGCGATTGGAATGCGATCGAACGTTTATTAAAAAAGGAAGAGACTCCCAATGTAGAATTAGCTACCCATATAGGTTTAGATACGCAAGGAGCGATTGTTTATGCCTCTAATCCCGATGATGTAATTGTTACTATTGGTTTAGAAGATGTGGTGATTGTGCGCGATCGCAATGTTACCCTCATCGTTAATAAAGAACGCACCCAAGAAATTAAACAGGTTCTCAAAATCCTGCAAGATGACCCGCGCTTTACAAACCTACTGTAATTATCAAAGTTAAAACCCTTGACAGAGGCTTAAAAGCTAGTTTTTTTATTATAACTTGACTGTCTGTTGTTTTTACTGACAGTTATGCAAACTTTAAGCTTTGAGCCTCTGGCCAAGACAATGGCAATTCACTCTATCACTGCTTATCAAAGATATATTTCTCCCGTGAAAGGCTTTGCTTGCCCGCATCGGCAATTACACGGTGGAGAATCTTGTTCTACTTATATTAAAAGAATGTTAAGTGAGCAAAGTTTGATGGAAGTTGTAAAATCATCCCAAAAAAGATTTCAAGACTGTGCTTTGGCCAGTAGAACCTTAACTAAAACTAGCTCTGGCTGTATTGTAATTCCCTGTTGTCTACCTTTTTAACTTCTCTGCGTTCTTGCAGGTGTTTACCATCATGTTCCTAACTCAAACTGTTCCTCGTCAACGAGAAATTATTGAAGTGGTGCTTCGTAATGGCTGGGACTATATGCGGAGGCTACTAACTGGTGGCAAAACCGATGAACCCCAGCTACCTACCCCAGCAGTATTAAAAAATATTTTGGTAAGTTTGGGGCCTGTTTATATCAAGCTTGGTCAGTTATTATCGACTCGTCCCGATTTACTTAGTGCAGCTTACATTGAGGAACTGTCAACACTGCAAGACGAAGTACCGCCAGTTCCCTGGTCAGAGATAGAAGTAGTTATTCGCAAACAGTTAAAACGCCCCCTAGAAGAAGTTTTTCCCAAGATTAACCCTGTACCAGTTGCGGCGGGATCAATTGCCCAAACTCATCGCGCTACACTAGCTGATGGTCGGGAAGTCGCTTTGAAAGTTCAACGTCCAGGAATTGATACGACTATTGCCCAAGATATTGCTTTAATTCAGGGGATCGCTGATTTAGTCGCGCGTACTGATTTTGGGCAAACTTACGAAATTAAATCAATTGCAGAAGAATTTACTAAAGCTTTAGAAGCAGAGCTAGACTTTACCAGAGAAGCGACTTTTACAGACCAATTACGCCGGAATTTATCTAAAGGTCGTTGGTTTGACCCGCAACAAATCGTCGTGGCGGAGATTCACTGGCATTTAACTTCCGAAAAATTGTTAGTGATGGAATGGTTGGATGGTGTGCCTTTATTGTCAGCAAGGTTGACAGGTGACAACAACGGCACAGATATTGCTACCCAGCGCAAAAATATCACAACATTACTATTTAGAGCATTTTTCCAACAGTTATATATTGATGGGTTTTTTCATGCCGATCCCCATCCGGGAAATTTATTTTATCTGCAAGATGGTCGGGTGGCACTTTTAGATTGTGGAATGGTGGGCAGACTTGATCCCCGTACCCAGCAAATTTTAACAGAGATGTTGTTGGCGATCGTGGATTTAGATGCTGGTCGATGCGCTCAGTTAACTTTACAATTAGCAGATTCGCCACAGCCTGTAATTTTAGCGCGACTGGAAAGTGATTACGATCGCATGTTGCGAAAGTATCATAATGTCAGCTTGACAAACATGAATTTTAGTCAAGTGATTTATGAAATTTTGCAAGTCGCCCGCAACAATAAAATTAGATTGCCCAGCAATATGGGTTTGTATGCCAAAACCCTAGCTAATTTAGAAGGTGTCGCCAGGGCTTTCAATCCTGAGATTAATTTGTTTGATGAGGTTAAGCCCTTAATTACCGACTTGTTTCGTCGTCAATTAGTCGGTGAAAATCCAGTGCGATCGCTTCTGCGTACCGCCCTCGACCTCAAAAGTTTATCATTACAATCACCCCGACAAGTTGAACTTTTACTTGATCGTGTAACATCAGAGACATTACGTTGGAATTTATCATTGCATGGATTAGATGGTGTACGCCGCACAATGGATGATGCAGCCAATCGCCTCTCTTTCAGTATTTTGGTAGGTTCACTGATTATGGGAGCAGCAATTATTTCCACTAAAGCCCAGACAACGCAACTATCGTTTTTAAGTAGTGTGTTATTTGCCGCCGCCAGTTTATTAGGATTGTGGTTGATTATTAGTATTTTGCGATCGGGACGTTTACGTTAGTTCACTTGCTTTACCTTGGCTTTACCAATCTCCAGGATAATACTGATAAATATTTAAAACCTTAGATAGACGCAGATGCACGCTGATCATTATTCTACATATAGCAGTTGAAGCATAAATTACAACCATATTTGTGGCTGAAATCGTCCCTTGAAGGTTTTAAGATAAATTTTATGCCGCATATTTTTGTTGAAAACTTAAGTAAATCTTATCCGGTGGCGATTAAAGAACCAGGTATCGCTGGGACAATTACTCACTTTTTCCGCCGCACCTACCGTTCAATTCAAGCTGTTGAAAATGTTTCCTTTGAAATTACCCCTGGTGAGGTAGTAGGATTTTTAGGGCCGAATGGTGCTGGAAAAACTACCACACTCAAAATGCTCACTGGTCTGATTCATCCTAGTAGTGGGACAGTGAGAGTAGCTGGACATATTCCGTTTTTACGCCAAGAAGCATTTTTGCAAAAAATTACCTTGGTGATGGGACAAAAGCAGCAATTAATCTGGGACTTACCCGCAATAGACTCTTTAAAAATTAATGCTGCTGTCTACAACATTTCTGACCAAGAATTTTCTCTCCGCTTAAGAGAATTAACAGAAATGCTAAACCTCCAAGGAAAGCTGACTCAACCAGTACGCAAGCTATCTTTGGGTGAGCGAATGAAAGCAGAACTGTTAGCTGCACTTTTACATCGTCCCCAAGTCTTATTTCTTGATGAACCAACTCTTGGACTTGATGTGAATGCTCAAGTAGCAGTACGAGATTTTCTGCGAGACTACAATCAGCGTTATCAAGCCACCGTATTATTAACTAGTCACTACATGGCTGATATTACCGCTTTATGTCAGCGAGTATTATTAATTCACCAAGGAAAGCTGATGTATGACGGTAGTTTAGATGGACTGTTAGAACGCTTCGCACCATATCGAGAAGTTCACGTAGAGTTAGCCCAACCTTTATCAAGGGAAAAGCTCAAGTCTTATGGAGATGTGCAATCTTTAGACGGGCGAGCTGTCTGTTTTATGGTACAGCAAGAAGCTCTCACTCGTACAGTATCTCAGATTTTGTCAGAACTAGAAGTCATCGATTTAGAAGTGAAAGAACCGCCCATAGAAGAAGTCATAGGTAAAGTATTTCAGGCGGGAGTCGTTTAGTAAGTGCTGAGTGCTGAGGAAAAGAAATAAAACAACTTGGTTAACGACAAATGACAAATGAAAAAATTTATTAGAAAAACTTTAACTTTTTTGGCTGTATACAACACCTATATGATGGAGTTTCGTGCAGAACTAATTTTATGGGTGTTGTCTGGATCTTTACCTATAATCCTTATGGGTGTTTGGATGCAAGCAGCACAAGGAGGCAAATTTGGTTTGTCTTCTGTGGATTTTTCTCGTTATTTTCTAACAGTCTTTGTAGTAAGACAAATTACTGTTGCTTGGGTAATTTGGGAATTTGAAAAAGAAGTAGTAGAAGGTAAACTTTCTCCTAGATTGTTACAACCACTAGACCCGGTATGGCATCATGTAGCGTCTCATCTGGCTGAAAGAGTGACGCGGATACCATTTACCATACTGCTAATAATTTTATTTTTTGTACTGTATCCCCAGGCTTTTTGGTTGCCAAGTTTTGGGCAGGTGTTTCTATTTACGTTAGCAGTGGTGTTAGCATTTATTTTGCGGTTTGTCATTCAATACACCTTTGCTGTGTTAGCTTTTTGGACAGAACGTGCTAGTGCTTTAGAAAATTTCTGGTTCTTATTCTTTTTATTTTTATCGGGGATGGTTGCACCTTTAAATGTGTTTCCCGAATTTGTACGCAATATTGTTTTATTTACACCTTTTCCCTATTTAATTG
Source organism: Nostoc piscinale CENA21 (assembly GCF_001298445.1). NCBI lineage: Bacteria > Bacillati > Cyanobacteriota > Cyanophyceae > Nostocales > Nostocaceae > Nostoc > Nostoc piscinale. The sequence goes on from NZ_CP012036.1 coordinate 6,186,230, forward strand.
ATTTCCCTGCAAGTATTTTGGTGGGACTACCTGTAGATATAGCGCAGGGTTTTTTATGTATGATTGGTTGGATAATGATATTTTTGGGCGCAAACCGTTTGTTGTGGCGGGCGGGATTGAAGCGATACTCTGGAATGGGCGCGTGAGCTAATATATTTTTATTTCACGCAGAGACACATACTTCGACTGTGCTCAGTAACCGGAGGCGCGGAGGAATTGAGAGTTTTACAATCAATAAATTTATTCTTCACTATCTTGATATAAATCTTGTAATGCTTGCAGTTGAGTTTTGCGGGAAATTCGACGATATTTTTTACTTTCTAGTTTGGGTTCGTATTTACTCTGTCCTTTACCTTTGGTTTTTAACTTCAAGGTAGATTCAGGATCGGCTTGTTGGTTCAATTGGGTTTGTCTGGCGATCGCTTCCTCCAAAAACTCTAGATAATGTTCATAGCGTTCCCAATTTCCCCGCACGGCGCAATCAGGCTCGTCTCGATGCAAACAATCACTAAATCGACAGTGATTCACTTCTAATAGTTTTCTGACTTCAGGAAAATAGTAAACTAATTCTTCTGGTTGAGCATCCAAATCTGGTTGATTAAAGCCAGGGGTATCTGCTAGCAAACCACCATCAGGTAATTCAAATAATTCTACATGGCGAGTTGTATGACGACCACGGGCAAGTTTACCAGAAACTTCTCCGACTCGCAGGTTAATATCAGGAATTAAGGCATTAATTAAGCTGGATTTCCCCACACCAGAAGGCCCAGCAATTACCGTAGTTTTATGACTAAGATGAGTGATTACTTGGTCAAGATTAATTTGATTCTGCACACTAATAAATAACGGTTGATAACCCCAACCCAAGAGGCGATCGCTAATTTCTTGCTGTTCTTGGGCTGAGATTAAATCGCTTTTATTCAAACACAAAACCACATCCCAACCAGTAGACTCAGCTTTCACTAAAAATCGACTTAATTGATAAGCTTCTAAGGGTGGATCAGCAACAGCAAATACCAACATAATTTGGTTGACATTAGCGATCGCAGGCCGGTCTAATTGTCCAGTGCGGGGTAAAACTTCTGCGATCGCACCGCGTCCACCAGCCCAATCTGGTTCTTCTATCACCACGCGATCGCCCACCATCACCTGCTGTCCAATTTTCTTTAACCTGGTTCTGCGGGTACACAAAAGTATAGGGAGATGTGCAGGAGCTATCTCCCTATTGTCTTGATCTAGCTGTACCCTGTAAAAATTGGCTTGTACAGCTAAAACTGTACCCAGTAACTGTCCATCAGTAGCAACAGCCATCATTTATTAGCGGCCGGACAACGGACTAACAAAGAAAAATACTCGCTACAGTCTGTAATTTGCTCTACCTGATAGCCTGCCATTGTTAAGCTATCAGGAACTTGCTCGATTGGTTCTCCGGGGTCGAGCCATACTTCGAGCAAATCTCCTGGCGACATTTTTTCGAGGCGGAGTTTTGTCCGCACAAAATTAATCGGACAAGGAGTACCGCGCAAATCGAGTTGAGCATCGGGAGTAGATACAGAAGATAGATTCATTACTTGAACAAATTCCCCAAGAAACCTTCTAAACCACCTTTACCAGTGCGATCGCCTTTAATTTTAGCCAGCTTCTCTAGCAATTCTCTCTCCTCTGGGGTGATTTTAGTCGGGATATCAATTAACACTGTTAGAAGATGATCTCCCCGACTCACAGGATTACCCAAACGCGGTACGCCACGATTTTCGAGCTTCATCACTGTATTTGGCTGTGTTCCTGGGGGAATGATTAATTCCACTGGCCCATCAACTGTATTCACTTCCAAACGACAACCTAAAATGGCTTGTAAATAGCTCACCTTGATTTCCGAAAGCACATTAATGCCATCGCGCTGGAATTCTTCATCTTCGTTGACAAACAGGTAAACGTACAAATCTCCAGGAGGGCCACCACGTTGACCTGCGTCACCTTCTTGTCCTATGCGTAAGCGTGTACCGTTATCTACGCCAGCCGGAATTGTAATTTTAAGTTTTTTGGTAACTTGATTTGTACCTCGACCGTCACAAGCATCACACTTATCTTCAATTACCGAACCAGTACCATTACAAGTCGGACAAGTGGAAACTTGTGTAAAACTGCCAAAAGGTGTCCTCGTGACACGGCGTACTTGACCGGAACCGCTACAAGTGGAACAAGTACGGGGACGGGTTCCTGGTTTTGCGCCAGAACCATTACAAGCTTCGCAAGTTTCGAGGTGAGAAATGCGAATTTCCTTTTCACCACCAAATACTGCTTCGCGGAAATCCAGCTTTAGGTCTAGTCGTAAATCATCACCCCGCACTGGGCCACTGCGACGTCTTTGCGCTGTCTGTCCACCCATACCGCCGCCAGCAAAGCCGCTGAAAATGCTTTCAAAGATATCGGCAAAACCACCCATATCACCCATATCTTGAAAGCCCACACCAGCACCGGAAACACCTTCTGGGCCAAAGCGATCATAACGCGCCCTGGTTTCTGGTTCTGAGAGTACCTCATAAGCGCGGTTGATTTCTTTAAACCGTTCCTCTGCGCCCGGTTCTTTGTTCACATCTGGGTGATACTTACGGGCTAAACGGCGGTAAGCTTGTTTGATTTCTTCTTTGTCGGCGTCACGAGAGACACCCAGAATTTCGTAATAGTCGCGGGCCATATAGCAAAGGTAAAAGATAGAAGGAAGAAGGCAGGAGGCAGGAGGTGAGGTAGCCCCCGTCTTGGCGGTTCCCGTCGATGGGGGACTGCCGAACCCGAAGGGCAGGAGGCAGAAGGCTTAGAAGAATTCCTAGTGAATCTTAACTCAGCACTCAGCACTCAAAACTCAGCACTTTTTAAGGCAGAAGGCATAGATTAACTTTTATTAATAACTGATTGTACCTTTTACCTTTTATAAAAATCACCAGCAAATTTTGCTCAACATTTGCTGTTATGTGGGAAACGACAAGGACTAACGAAAGTTAACAGCGAAGTTAGCAGATGCTAGAAGCTTTGGCTGTTGAGTTAGCTGTCTCTTTTACAATTGTGCTACGTGACAGGAAAAAACCCTGCTGATGAACTAGAGGGGCTAACCGCACCATTAGGTGTGGAAAACCCCCCATTTGTAGTACATTGCATCTGTAGTAAGACAGAATTTCAAGATTAAAGAACAAAGTATGAAAGGTTTAAACTTCATACTTTAAACTTCAGACTTTACCCTTTAGTCTATCGCCTCATAATCAGCTTGTGCAGTCATTTCCTCATCAAAATCGAAATTAAATTGAGGGATGACAGTTCCACTGGCATGATTTTCTAATGGAGATGCTAATAATGGCTCGGAAACTGCTTCACCTTCATCGGTATTGGGATTGTTAGCGCGGTTATAAACATCAGCACCGATCGCAAATAGGGTTTGCTGGAAGTCATCTAAGCAATTTTGAAATTCTTGCAGAGAAATACTCGGATTACTCATCACAGCTTGCAGTTGGACAAACTTTTCATGGGCTAAAGTTTTCATCTGCTCGCCAATCAAGTTGCCATTATCCTTCAAAGTGGATTCGTAGCTGACTAACAAATTATCGGCTTGGTTTTTCAGTTCTACAAACTCCTTGCGTTTTTTGTCTTCTTCGGCAAAAACCTCAGCTTCTTGGCGCATCCGTTCGACTTCGTTAGCACTCAAACCACCAGTGTTAGTAATCCGAATACTTTGCTCTCGACCGGTACCTTTATCTTGAGCCGCAACCTTGAGGATACCGTTAACATCAATTTCAAAAGATACTTCAATTTGAGGAACACCACGAGGAGCCGGAGGAATCCCCGCTAACAAAAACTTACCTAAACTTTTATTATCCCTTGCCATTGCCCGTTCCCCTTGGAGAACGTGAATTTCTACAGAAGTTTGACCATCAATTGCTGTGGAAAAAACTTGAGATTTGCTGGTGGGAATTGTGGTGTTACGTTCGATAATTTTGGTGAATACTTCGCCCAGGGTTTCAATACCCAAAGACAAGGGAGTGACATCTAATAACAAAAGATTATCAACTTCACCACCGAGAACACCAGCTTGAATGGCGGCTCCCAATGCGACAGCTTCATCCGGGTTAATTGAGCGATCGGGCGTTTTGCCGTTAAAAAATTTAATTAAAGCATTTTGAACAGCCGGAATCCTAGTTGAACCACCAACTAAAATAATTTTGTCGATGTCTTGGGGTTTGAGATCAGCATCTTTGAGAGATTGAATCATTGGTTCAATCGTCGCCTCAATCAAATGTGCTGCGAGTTCTTCAAATTTAGAACGGCTGAGTTCCGTCTCTAGATGCTTTGGCCCGGATGCGTCGGCGGTAATAAATGGCAAGTTAATCGAGGTAGTCCCCATACTAGAGAGTTCAATTTTAGCTTTTTCTGCTGCTTCCCGTAGACGCTGCAAAGCCATCTTATCTTGGGCGAGGTTAATTTTTTCTTGTTCCTGGAAGCGTTCAATCATCCAGCGCACAATACAGTTATCGAAGTCATCACCACCCAGTTGATTATTGCCGCTAGTTGCTTTGACTTCAAAAACTCCATCTCCTAGTTGCAAAATCGATACGTCAAAAGTACCGCCGCCCAAGTCAAACACGAGAATTAATTGCTCTTGGTCTTGCTTATCTAAGCCAAAAGCTAAAGCCGCCGCAGTCGGTTCATTGATAATACGTAATACTTCTAAACCAGCGATTGTCCCAGCATCTTTAGTTGCTTGTCTTTGGGCATCAGTAAAATATGCTGGTACGGTAATTACGGCTTGGGTGACAGATTCTCCTAAAAAATTTTCCGCGTCCTGCTTCAATTTTTGCAGAATCATCGCGGAAATTTCTTGTGGTGTGTAATTCTTGCCACGAATCTGGACATCAACAGTTTCATCTCGGCCTTTAACACAATTGTAAGGAACGCGATCGCGTTCATGTTCCGTATCTTCCCAACGACGGCCGATGAATCTTTTGATACTGTAGACTGTATTTTCGGCATTAGTTACGGCTTGGCGTTTTGCCAGCTGACCGACCAAGCGATCGCCACCCTTGCCAAATCCCACAATACTAGGAGTGGTTCTTCCGCCTTCCGAATTGGCAATTACAATCGGCTGACCACCTTCTAAAACTGCGACGCAACTGTTAGTCGTGCCTAAGTCGATCCCTATAACTTTTCCCATACTTACAGTATTTGTACTGAATGCTTTTACCGTGTGTTGTTGCGCGGGATATTTTTGTACGGGCTAAAGCTAAAGGCTAAGTCTGTCAAACGCACTAACTAAATATCGGCTGTTTGCCACAAAACCAGTTTCCCTAAGTAAATACAACTAGGGGTTGGGCTGCTAAACTACGGCAAACCGTCAACAGCCCTTTCCTTTTTGAAATATAAACTGCTCGCCCGTATATTACCTGAGTACGCACTTCGTAAAAGTAAAAAGTCAAAAGGTAAAAACAAAAACTTTAGTCATAATTGTTTTGACTTTGGCTTTTTGACTTCGTACGAAGAGACAGTCAGCAAGGCGAGCAAATACAGTTTAACTGTTAGCTGGACTCGACTGATCTTCAGGTGCAGACAGTGTATCCTCCTTCGGAGCAGCCACCTTGACCATTGCATGACGTAGCACGCGATCGCCTATATAATATCCGCGTACTAACTCTTCTAACACTGTTCCTTCTGGATGTTCATCCGTAGGTTCGCGCATTACTGCTTCATGAAGGTTCGGATCAAACTGTTCACCTTCCGGCCGCATCGGTGATACTCCCAACCGTTTCAGACAATCCACTAATTGTTTATAAACTCCTTGATAACTTTTGTGAATTGTCATCTCACCGTCAGTTTGTGGCTTGAGGTGCGCTCGCGCCCGTTCAAAATTATCGACCACTGGCAGTAATTCTAAAATTGTATTCCGCTTCACTTGTACGTCTAGCTCTTCTTTTTCTTTGCTAGTACGTTTGCGGTAATTTTCAAAATCTGCCGCAATCCGCATGTACTGACTACTACGTTCTTCTACTTGCGCTTTGAGAGACTCTATTTGTTGAGTTAACTCTGTCAAAGCTGCCGTGTCTGCTGGTGTTTTCTCGGTAGCAGCGAAGCCATCTTCTTGATTGAGCGCAGCCGTATCTCCTGATACATTGCTTGTGGCTGCCACTTGCTCAGTAACTTCGCTGCCAGATTCGTTGGAGTTGATTTGGGCTGGGGAGTCGCTCATCATGTCTTGCTTTACCTCTGTTGGTTCACCCAATTGCTGGCTTGTATTGTTTACCTGTTTATTTTCGTCCATCATGGTCTATTCCAGATCCTCTTGTGGACAATAAATCACCGTGGAGGGAGATTTGATTGTCAACATTGTTCTGGAAGTGAGATCACCGTCATCCTATTGTGACAAATGGTGAATATATTAGCGCATACTCTCTCAGGACGGGAACCCGAACGACCAAGGATGAAGTATGAAGTGTAAATTTCAGACTTTATACTTCATACTTCAGACTTCAATCGAAAATTTTATTAAGTTTAAATGAAAATTCTGAGCCATAGCTTGGGAATACTCTAAGCAGAGGTTTTCCCCTACTAATTGCTCACCTATGACTCAATCGTCACCACAACGGCGCAGTACCGCTCTCACGACCCGAACAGAGTTTTCGCCATTCGGCAGTAAGCTAGTGCAATCTGGCTATGTTAATAGCGAACAGATGAGACAGGCACTGATTGAAAGTCGCAAATCTGGCAGACCCCTGACGGAAGTGCTGGAGTCGATCACTGGGCGACAACTATCACCGGAATTTCTTAGACAGTATAAAAAACAACAGCTATTTGAACTTAAAATACTATACGGTGTTGAATCTCTTGATCCGGAAATCAATACTATTGGCAATACCAACGTCGGCAGCCTGATTGAAACCCTGATCCCGGTTGATATTTGCCGTCGTCACCGCTTAGTACCCCTATCCAAAAACGAAGACCAAAACCCTCCCAGCGTTTTAGTGGCAATGGTCGATCCGGATAACTTAGAAGCTTCGGATGATCTCAATCGCATCTTGCGCCCCCAAGGTTTGGCATTGCAGCGGATGGTGATTACTCAAGAAGATTATCAGCAGTTAATCAACCAATATTTGGATGATTTAGCTGTGAAGCAAAAACATCTGGAACAAGAAAAGTTTACAGATATCAATCAAGATTTAGAAAATCTCGGCAATTTAGCTTTAGATGATGCTCCCGACGAGATGGAAGCTGATTTGGGATCAGCAATGAAGGGTGCAGAAGATGCTCCTGTCATCAACTTGGTGAACCGCATTCTGGCTAAGGCATTGCACGAAAAGGTTTCGGATATTCACGTTGAGCCGCAAGAAGAAAACCTTCGTGTTCGGTTTCGCAAGGATGGTGTCTTGCGTGAAGCTTTTGATCCCATGCCGAAAAAAATTATTCCAGCAGTCACGGCCAGATTTAAAATTATTGCCAGCTTAGATATTGCTGAACGGCGTGTACCTCAAGACGGACGCATTCGCCGGATGTTTGAAGGTAGAAAGGTAGACTTCCGAGTGAATACCTTGCCCAGTCGTTATGGGGAAAAGGTTGTACTGCGGATTTTGGATAACTCTTCTACCCAATTGGGATTGAATAAGTTAATCACTGATCCAGAAACCTTGAGTATTGTTCAGGAAATGGTGAGTCGTCCCTTTGGTCTGATTTTGGTAACTGGGCCAACGGGTTCTGGTAAAACAACTTCCTTGTACTCAGCATTGGCGGAAAAGAACTCACCGGGAATTAATATCAGTACAGTTGAAGACCCGATTGAGTATAGTTTGCCAGGGATTACCCAAGTACAGGTAATTCGAGAAAAAGGATTGGATTTTGCTACAGCACTGCGAGCTTTCTTGCGACAAGACCCGGATGTGTTGCTGGTGGGGGAAACGCGGGATAAAGAAACTGCCAAAACAGCGATTGAGGCAGCTTTAACCGGTCACTTAGTATTAACTACCTTACACACTAACGATGCTCCGGGTGCGATCGCTCGTTTAGGTGAAATGGGCATTGAACCATTCATGGTTTCTAGTTCCTTAATTGGTGTGTTGGCACAACGCTTGGTGCGGCGAGTCTGTCCTGACTGCCGCATTCCCTACACTCCCACAACAGAAGAACTAGCTCGCTATGGTCTATCTGCTTCTCAAGAGGTAGAACTTACCTTCTATAAAGCGAATACTTTGACAGTCGAAGCCTTAACCGATGCCAAAGCCAAAAATCATCTTTGCCCAAGCTGTAATGGTGTTGGTTACAAAGGACGTTGTGGTGTGTATGAAGTGATGCGTGTCACCGAAAACCTCCAAACCTTGATTAACCAAGAAGCACCTACCGAACGCATCAAAGAAGTGGCTGTAGAAGAAGGAATGAAAACCCTATTGGCCTACAGCTTAGATTTAGTACGTCAAGGAGCTACCACCTTAGAAGAAGTTGATCGGGTGACGTTTACCGATACAGGCTTAGAAGCAGAATTAAAAGCCAAACGTAAGACTGGCCTGACCTGTCGAACCTGTAGTGCTGAACTACAACCGGAATGGCTGGATTGTCCCTACTGTATGACACCCAGATTTCAAGATTAATGATTGGTCAATTGCTACCAATAGTCATTAGTAAACACAAATGACAAATGACAAATGACAACTGACACAAAGGAAGCAGAACTATGGAAATGATGATTGAAGACTTGATGGAACAAATGATTGAAATGGGTGGTTCGGATATGCACTTATCCGCAGGTTTGCCTCCCTACTTCCGCATTAGTGGTAAACTCACACCCATTGGCGATCAAGTCTTGACCAATGATCAATGCCAAAGATTAATCTTTAGTATGCTCAACAATACCCAGCGTAAAACTCTAGAACAAACCTGGGAATTAGATTGTTCTTATGGCGTAAAAGGTTTGGCACGTTTTCGGGTGAATGTTTATAAAGAACGAGGCTCTTATGCAGCTTGTTTACGGGCGTTAAGTTCCAAAATTCCTAACTTTGAAAAATTGGGTCTACCAGATGTTGTCCGGGAAATGGCAGAGAAGCCCAGAGGCTTAATTTTGGTAACAGGCCCTACAGGTTCTGGCAAAACAACGACTCTCGCCGCCATCATTGACTTAATTAACCGTACTAAAGCAGAACATATTTTGACGGTAGAAGACCCAATTGAATTTGTGTACGAACCAATTAAAAGCTTAGTTCACCAACGACAATTGGGCGAAGATACAAAGAGTTTTGCTAACGCCTTGAAAGCCGCCCTCCGGGAAGATCCAGACATTATGCTGGTGGGGGAAATGCGGGATTTAGAAACAATTTCTTTGGCAATCTCAGCCGCAGAAACAGGTCACTTGGTATTCGGCACACTACACACTAGTTCCGCCGCCCAAACAGTTGACCGGATTATCGACGTTTTCCCCCATGAAAGACAAACTCAAGTACGAGTACAGTTATCTAACTCCCTCGTTGCCGTATTTAGCCAAACCTTAGTACCGAAGAAAAACCCCAAACCAGGGGAGTATGGTCGAGTCATGGCTCAAGAAATTCTGATTGTGACTCCGGCTATTTCTAACTTGATTCGAGAAGGTAAAACTTCGCAGATTTACTCAGCAATTCAGACAGGCGGTAAATTAGGAATGCAAACTCTGGAGAAGGTTTTAGCTGATTACTACAAAGCCGGAACTATTTCTTTTGAAGCAGCAATGTCTAAGACTTCCAAGCCAGATGAAATTCAGCGTCTGATTGGTGCATCAACACCCCCAGCCGGAGCAAAACCTGGTGCTGCTAAAGCTCATTAAAATTTCATTCGGAATCAGAAAAGTAATAATTAGTAGTCAGTTATTAGTTGGCTATTAATTATTGCTGATTGACCAAATTTAAAATTTTGAATTTTGAATTCATCTATCTATGCCAACCTTCATTGCCAAGATTCGAGATACTCAAGGAAAATCTCGAACTGAAAAAATAGTTGCTGAATCTTTAGCCCAAGCTCGTAATAATCTTAGAGATAAAGGTTTTGTAGTTCAAGAACTCAAACAATCTCAAGGCTTGCCACTCAGCTTTGACTTCAAAAAATTCCAGAATTCATTTGTTAGTGTTCCAATTAAAGAAAAAGCGGTTTTTTCTCGACAACTTGCTACCTTAGTCAATGCGGGAGTTGCAATTGTTAGAGGTTTAGGGGTACTAGCAGATCAGTGTACCAATCCGAAGATGAAACAAGCACTCATTGATATTAGTAATGATGTGCAGAGTGGTGTTAATCTTTCTGATTCTATGCGGAAGCATCCTGATTGTTTTGATGGTTTGTATGTCAGTATGATTCAAGCTGGCGAAGTTGGGGGGGTGTTAGATGAAGTACTCAATCGTTTAGCGAAATTATTGGAAGATGTAGCGAGATTGCAAAACCAAATTAAATCAGCACTAGCTTATCCAACGGTGGTAGGTTTTATTGCTGTGACTATCTTTGTTGGGATGACAGTTTTTCTTTTACCTGTTTTTGCAAAAATATTCACAGAAATAGGTACAGAATTACCTCCTTTAACACAATTCTTGATGACTTGTAGCGAAATTTTAAGAAGTTGGAAATCTTTTGTGATTATTGCTGCATTTGTTGCAGCAAAATTTGCCTATGGGCAGTACTATAAAACTCGTGTTGGTAGAGAAACTATTGACCGTTTATCTCTCAAAATGCCCTTATTTGGTGATTTGATTCAAAAATCTTCTGTAGCCAGATTTAGTCGGACTTTTGGTTCTTTGACTCGTTCAGGCGTGCCGATTTTGACTTCCTTAGAAATTGTCCGAGATACATCAGGAAATCAAGTTATTGCGAATGCGATAGATGCTGCCCGTTTAGAAGTTCAACAAGGCGGAATGATTAGTCTTGCTCTCCAAAAAGCGAATGTCTTTCCGGCAATGGCAATCCAAATGATTAGTATTGGTGAAGAAACGGGAGAATTGGATGGGATGTTAATGAAAGTCGCTGATTTCTATGAAGATGAAGTTGAGCAAGCAGTAAAAGCCCTAACTAGTGTTCTTGAACCAATCATGATTTTGGTTTTAGGAAGTATGGTTGGTACTATTTTGATGTCGATGTATTTGCCACTATTCAAGGTGTTTGAAAAGCTGGGATAAAAAGCGAAAGGACGAAGTTTTATCGTAAGAATTCAGGAGTCAGAAGTAAGAATTCGCGTGGGGTTGATAAATCAAGGTTTTGCTAGACAGAGATGCTAATAGTCCAAAACTATCAGTAATCAAACTGTGATCACTTCTGACTTCTGTAGTCTGAATACTGACGTTTCATCCTTCACATTAGCCTGCGGCAAGCCATCCAAAGGGTGTCTACACACTTCATACTTTATAAAATTATGCCTGTGCAGAAATCTCATTATGAAGCCAGCTTGGCAGAGTATAGCAATCATCAAGCGGCGATCGCTCTCCTCAAACAACACCGACCATATCTAGAAATGATTCCTAGTTTGCGTCGTCCAGATGAAAGCGTAATTACTATTCCTCTACCTATTGTTCGTCTGCGTAAAACTGTTTCCGAGGTTCCCCAGGCAATTTGTCTACCCTGCGATGTGGCAATTTTAATGTGCGATCCAGAATGGAAAATTAAAACTGGAGCCGAAATTTTAATCTTTATTCACCGTCCCCATGAAGACTTTTCTGATTTGTTAGGACGTTGGCGACAAACCCAAATTTTCTTAGATCAAGACTATGAATGGTTAATGCCACCTCGCCATAGTCATATATTAAGTGAAGGAGCAAATACTATATATCCGTTGTTTGTAGTGTTTAGTGAAACATCAGAACGCATTCAACGAGGTCTGATCGGTGCAGAGTTGCCATTTGTTATGCAAACATCATATTTGCTATTGGAAGAAGAACGAAGAGAGGAAGAGGGGCTAGAGGCTAGAGATTAGAGATTAGGGACTAGGGACTAGGGTTAAGAGGAAAAGAAACAGCCCCTTCATCTCTTCTCTACCTACCTCCAGTCTCTAAACCTCACCGCTTATTTCACAAACTGAGGCATGATTTCGGCTGCGGTGAATATACCGTAAATTCCGCGTTGATGTAGTTGCATTCCAGCTTTGAGATAACCAAAAGCAGGGCCGCAGACGTTTGCTGCCATACTGGTTTCATCGCCTAATGTAAAGGTATGAGTAGAAATCTTTCCTTCAAAGGTGCGTCCTGTAACTTTCACATTGGTGCTGAGGGGCTTTTTAGGATTGCGAGTATCTACTACACCGCCAACAGTGACGCGATCGCGATCTACTATCCCTGCTAACTCTAACATCACATCATCGGCGTGTTCCATATTTTTTAAGGTCAACACGCCATTGGTTTTATCTAATAATGCCTCTACCTCTGCGTCAGTCATTGCCCGTGCAGTTTCTACAGTATAACCAGGCATGTGACCGATATCTTCTCTCACGGTGGCGCGGTAAGCTTCCCAGTTAGCAATACCTACACCAAAGGTAATCTCGACTTTGTGAATTTCGGCGTAGCTTTGGGCGGCTAAAGCAGCAGCAGCAGTTAACAGTCCTGGTGTTGCACCACATCCTGTCATGTAGGTAATACCTGCGGCTTGTAATTCGTCTTTCATAGCAATTAACTGTTCTACCGCACTGGTACGCTTAATTGCATCTACTAACACACCACGCCAACCAGATTGAATAAACTGCCGCGCTACGGAAGGAATAAAATCATTGGGTAGGTTGGGTAAAGCTAAAAAGTACCCATCTACAGGTTGAGCGGTATCAATTAAATCTTGAATACTGTTGTTTGTTAATGTCCCGACTGGTTCTAAATAACCTACAGAACCTTGCGACTGATAAATGGCAATGCAATCTTTAAAATTTAACCCTTCCGCAGCGTAAGCATAGCCTTTTTGATCTGCCACTGCTACTAATGTCATTTCTCGTTTACCAGCAAGTACCTTGGCTGCTGCTTGTCCGAGTCCACCAAAACCCAGTACTCCTACCCGTAACGCTGGCGCAATATTGAGATTTTCTGTACTCATAGTCAATTACTTAAGTTGAATCAAAAGCTTTGAGTCTGAACCATCTTGGCTGATGGCGATCGCTCAAAGCTATAAAGGTTAATTATGCTTTATTATCCTGGTTTCTTCGCCAACCAGATCAGTTTTTTTACCAGAAATTATTTCTCAGTGGGTTAGGCTTGAGCAAATTTTCATGTGTCATCGCTTCATCATAAAACTCAAAACTTAGCAAAATTAAGAACATAAGCTTCAATCATGGGTTTAATTCAAAATTATGTTATTTCTTAAGATTTTGTGTGAACTATAACATTACAGTCCACATTGCCATTATCTTGGAGTGTTACAATCATGGATTTTGTTGATCAAGTCAGAGCTTTTGCATCTACAATTCCTGCAAAATTAGGCAGCATCAAAACTGAGGAAGCTACAAAACACTTTCTTATCATGCCTTTTATTCAGAAAATTTTGGGGTACGATCCCTCTCACCCAGATGAAGTAATGCCTGAATATGATGCAAATGTGGGAGCTGCCAGAAAATTCAAACTAGACTATGCAATATTTCAAAATGGCCAACCAGCAATTCTGATTGAGTGTAAATGTTATGGTACTGATTTCAGCAAAGATAATGAATGGAGTCAATTATTTGCTTATTTTATGGCAACGGATGCGCGAATTGGTGTATTAACAGATGGGGTAATATACAAATTCTATGCTGATTTAGAAAGGCCTAATAAGATGGATAAAACTCCATTCTTAGAATTAGATTTACTAAATTTAAATGAATCAGTGATTCGTGAGCTTTCTAAGCTAACTAAATCAGCATTTAATGTCAATGAAGCTATTATAGCCGCATCAGAGTTAAAGTATGTTGGTGGTATCAAGGCTCTGCTAAAAAAGCAAGTTGAAGAACCTAAAAGCGAGTTTGTCAAATATTTTTTTAAAGAGTTATGTCCTGAGAATAATTTTGTAGGTCAATTGAAAGACGAGTTTACTGGATATACACAAAGGGCTATTAAGGAATTTATTCGAGAGGAAATTGAAAGTCTTTTAGACGAAGCAACAGGACGTTCAAAAACTAAACAAGAAACTATCAAAATAGAAACAGAAGTAGAGACGGAAGAGACAATTAAACAACTTGACTTTACAGAGGATGAGCGTGAAGGATATTATATTGTTAAATCTATTTTACGTCAGGCAATAGAGCCGACTAGAATAACATACAAAGATACAGTTAACTACTGCAATATTCTATTAGATGGTAATACTTGGAAACCGATTGTGCGTTTATATTTTAACGACTCAACTCGGAAGAAATTAGAAATTTTTTCAATGGATATAAATGGCACTAGAACTCAAGATAAAGTTTCTATCGATAATGTTAATGAAATTTATCAGTATGCTGATAAGTTAAAGGCAATTGTAACTGCTTATGAACAGCCCCAATTCAGTAGCAAAAGTGCGGCTATAGTTTAATAGATGTGGAAAGCGATCGCCGATGTTAGTGCTGAAAGCGATCGCCCCAAAGTATTTAAAAGCGAAAGAGCTTTTTTCGCTATCCTATAAAAGTAGAAAAGTAAATCACTCCTCAATTTACCGATGGTTGCTTTACCCGATCGCATTTTCATCAGCGCAGACGAATATCTAATTTGGGAACCTACCCAAGAACAACGCTACGAATATTGGGATGGTGAAGTTGTCGCCATGAGTGGTGGGACGCGCAACCATAATCGGGTGTCGGGAAATTTCTTCAAACTTTTAGATGATGCTTTAGGCGATCGCACCTGTGAGGTATACATTGTAGATGTAAAGGTGCAGGTAGAACCAGGACAGAAATATTTTTATCCTGATGTGGTAGTGACTTGCGATGAGCGGGATGATGATCCACAATTGATACAGTTTCCCTGCTTAATTATCGAAGTACTTTCACCTTCAACGGAAGCATCTGATCGGGGTAAAAAATTTGCTGCATATCGTCAATCTCCAACCTTGCAAGAATATGTATTAGTACAAGTAACACAACCGGGTGTGGAAGTATTTCGCCGCAACGAACAGGGAAAATGGGTATTGTCAGATTATAATTTAGACAACACATTGCTACTAGAATCGGTAAATGTAGAAATAGCGATCGCTGATTTATATCGACAAGTTCAATTTGAGGCTGAAGCGGATAACAGTTAGTACTAAATAACAGACTATCTTTGTGCGTAAGTCCTACTGTATTCTTAATTACCAATAACTAATTCCCAACTGTTTAATCTACCAACATCTTGTGGTGCAGCATCGATGAGCCACAATTGCCAGCGCCCTTGCCCAGATATGGATAGTAACTGCTTGAGGGCTGGATGCGATCGCACATTATAAGTCATCTGCGAGTTAGTCCGTCTGCCTAAAGTCCGGTTTTGTAACAAAACTGACTGATTATTCGGCGCTATTAAGTAAATTTCTACATCGCCTAAAAAATCGTGCGAGACATTCACACTTACTTGAATATCTTTAACTACGATATCCTCGTTAATGGCGATCGCACTTTTTACACCTTGGCGATCATTATCTGGAATGCCTACAGAGTTGGGATTACTCACCCGCAACTGTTGGCTCACAAGTGATGTGCCTTCTCGCATTTGCTTGGCAACTTGGACGGCTTTAGCGGCGTTGACTTTGCCATAGCCAAACCATTGGGAATGACCATTACCATTGTAAGTCCCCCCTTTGAGACCTAATTGCGGGTCGGGATTCGGGTCAACTATTTTATCAGTAGTTTCTTGTAAGATGCGTTTAACTTGTTGAGCAGTTAAATCGGGATTCGCCGATAAAACTAAAGCCGCTACTCCAGCCACCACAGGCGTAGCACTAGAAGTCCCACCAAAACTACTAGTAAAATTGCCTTTGTCGTAACCTGCGGCTCCTAATTGGTCAGTGGTGAATACACCCAACCCGTTAAGATAAGCAGCGATCGCAGGTTGTGTATACACATAACCCTTTTCTGGAAATGACATTCCTGGCGGCGCATTATTACTAGGCGCACATACAGCAATACTATCTCCCCAATTACTGTAAGCCGCTTTCTTATTCAAACTAGTGGAAGCCGCAACAGTAATCACATCAGGATGTACCGCAAAACCACTGAGCCATTCGGTTTTACCTTGTAAAATTTTATCAGGCCAAGTTTGTTCAATCACACTACCATTAATTGGACGGTTGGCATTACCAGCAGCAAAACAAATCACACATCCTTTTCCTTTCCTGCCTTTGGTGGCTGCGCGGGTAATGGCCGCCCGTTGCCGCAAAGACAAGGGGAAATACACAGCCGAAGCTCCCCAACTGCAAGAAATTACACTTGCACCCTTGTCAATTGCCCAATTAAAAATTTGCTCAACAGATTCATCATCTAAATAACCAGTAGTACGGATGGGCATAAATGCACAACCAGGAGCCACCCCCACAATACCAGAACCATTTTCTTCCGCAATGGCTACCCCAGCGCAAGCTGTCCCGTGGCTAGTTTCTCTAGCATCTGGTAAAGGTAGAAAATCATTTTGTTTCAAATCTCTAGGGGCAACAACTTTACCTGAACCTTGAAAATCAGGATGATTCAAATCAAAAGAATCATCCACCACAGCCACAACAACAGAACGGACACCGCGAGTAATATCCCAAGCTTTTTCGACTGAGATATGGGAACCTAATACTAAATCCTCACCGCCGCTATGGTTTAAGTACCACTGTTGGGTATAAAGCGGGTCACGGGGTTTGTAGTGTGTTTCGCTATTAATGATAATGTTAGGTTCAGCAGCTAACACTTCTTTGAGTCCTTGCAGTTGGTTAGTAATTTTAATTGGGTTGTCTGTAGCTTGTTTACTAACCAAAAATACGAAAGTGTTAGGGATGCCCAGAACAGGCTTATCTGGAATTAAACTATATGCACTGGCGATCGCATTAATTCTAGGCGCTGCTATCTCTTCTAAAAATTGAATAGTAATTTGGTCGCCCAAGTAAACAAAAGTCCCAGGATTATTTTTAATAGTGTAAACATGGCTGGCAAAGGCTACATTTTCCGCTGCGCGGGCTTGAGCCATCGCCGCATCTAACTGGGCGGGTGCAACTTTAAATAATTCTAGTTGTGCTTGGGGAATACTTCGCTGCCAAATGCCCCAACTTACCTGAGATAATTGTTGAGGTGTAAAATCGTTAGCTGGGCGGATGGTGAAACGGTCTGTTGCTTTTTCTAACACTAATTCTTCACCACCGCGTTGCAGAACAAATCCCAAATTGCTGGCTGGTACACCTGTGGTTGGAAGATCAGAGGAATTAATGCGATCGCTCATAATAGACGATGGTAATTAGTATACAGAAGCACTGGGAACTCAATTAAACCGATTTTCAGTCTAAAGCAAAGAAACCAAGTATATAGCTGTGTTTTGTTTAAAACGAAAACAAAGTTAAGATACCCAAAGTTTCTCTTAGTATTTATATATATTTGTCACACCCATTTAATCTATGAAAATAGCTGCAACTGCTCCTTTTATTAGCCTCAGTTCCTTCTCAGTCATCCTCTGCTTAAGTTTGCTATCGCCCGCTTATAGCCAACAAGCACAGCCTATTGACCCCAACGATCCCAATAATCTCCGTCCTACCACCCAAAACAATAGCTTGTTAAGCATTGAAGGCGGAGAGCGACTGATGAAAGAGGCAGAAGCAGCCGTTTCCGCCCAAAACTATGCCCTAGCCGCCAAAAAACTCCAAGAAGCACGGCAAGTTTTTAATCAGCTATCTAACTTTTATCAAGACCTAAACTCTAGCTTTTCTGGTATTGACATCAGAGTGTCTGACTCTCAACGTCAAAAAGCTTTATTAACCGCCCAAAAGCGAGACGAAGCCACATATCAACTCGCACTTGTACATCGCGCCCAAAATCAGCCAGAATTAGCCGTACCACTATTAATTCAAATTGTTAGAAGTCAAAATCCCACCCGCGATTTAGGTAAAAAAGCATATCAACAGCTATTTGAACTAGGCTTTGTTGATACCCCCTACCCCAGACAAAGCGGTTCAACTTCCCAAAAATAAATTTTGTTCTGTCGTTAGTCATTAGTCATTCTCCCCCGCTCCCTGCTCCCTGCCCCCCTGCCTCTTCTTCCACTCCCTAATCTGCTAATAATAGAGAAGTAGTTTTTTCAGAAATTGCGATGATTAGTCCGCAGCAGATTGAAGCTATGATCAAGGCGGAACTGCCAGACGCTCAGATACAAGTACAAGACTTAACAGGTGGCGGAGACCACTATCAAGTTACAGTCGTATCATCGCAGTTTGCAGGTAAAGGACTAGTGCAACAACATCAGCTAGTTTATGGCGCGTTGCGGCAAGCTATGTCCACAGAAGCAATTCACGCCTTGGCAGTTAAAACATTTACGCCAGAAACTTGGCAAACAACCACTTCATGAAATCAATAGTCCCAAGCTAGGTTGAGCATTGACTATTGATTTTTTTATATCAGTAACATAGGAAACTAAAACACCATGTCACCAGAAGTCAAAGAGAGAATTGAGAACTTAATTAAGCAAAACAAAATCTTTGTTTTCATGAAGGGAACTAAGTTAATGCCTCAATGTGGTTTTTCTAACAACGTTGTCCAAATCCTCAATACATTGGGTGTTCCCTTCGAGACGTTTAATGTTCTTGAGGATGCTGAAATTCGTCAAGGCATTAAAGAATATTCCAACTGGCCGACTATTCCCCAAGTTTATATTAACGGTGAATTCGTTGGTGGTTCCGACATCCTCATTGAAATGTACCAAAAGGGATCATTGCAGGAAACAGTGGAAGTTGCTCTAGCTTCGTAATTTTGAAATAAGTTTAATTACAAAAAAGCCCCTGTAACGGGGCTTTTTTGATGGACTACGCTTCCCAAAGCAGAAAAATTACTCAATGGTTAGTAGCAAGTCGTGAATAAAAAATTTTCTGCTTTTTAATTAAAATCACAATCTTAAACACCCCTCACAAGAGTTACCAAAATTACCACAGGTCTGAGGGGATGTTTTTCCCAGTACAATCTCTCCCAAAATTTACACCACCGCACACTTGATCAATACAGATAACGTGCTATAATCATCTGCGTCAATCTACGCTTACTTTGAATGGCTAAAGCAAAAGCTTTAGTAGTAATCGTGTTGTGGTTGTGGTTCCGGCATTGCAAAATTTGATGCATCGTACAAGTAGCGGCTGGCTTCCTCTTCTAGACGATGAATCAGGTATGGCTCGATAGCGTTGCCATGTCGCAGTGCGGCTAGATATCCATCCAAATACATCCGCATATCGTCCATACGATAACCGCGATTCCATAGCTCGACGAAGGCGTCTGTGAGTCTTTGGTAATAACGGATGGTTTGTGTGTCTTGAAGCATAACTGCTGTTTGATCTCTTTGGAATGAGAATTGTAAATGATTAACGCTGAAATGTGAAGTGCCACTTTCGCTTTTTTAGCGTTTTTGGCATATAAATTATGCCAATGATTCTGCTTTGATCTGCCCCCTCCAGCAGCTACAGCGTATTCAGATCCTATTCCAGAAAACTGGGAAATTGATTGGTCAGTAATTTATTCTTATGATTTCTTCTTTTAACAACTTGATTTTTATGGTTGAGGTTAAGCTTGAGCAAGCATAATCTACACTCCAACGCTAGGCTGAAGAACTTTTACACTCATGGAATACTGGCTGAGTAAAAGTTCTTTATAAAGTTACAATTTGCTAAAAGCAAATTGATTGTTAAGAAGAACTTTTGATAAGTCTAACAAAAATTTAAGAAAATTACTAATTATCCTTGGGAATAGGCTGAGGTAGGAGATATTGCCACCCTTTTTTAGAATAAATGTCAAATGAATTGTGATTAGAAGTAACAAAGACTACAAAACCTTGAGCATGAGCTTGTTACTTTGAAAGTCATCAACGCTAAGGGGTCTTACCGCCGTGGGTTCGGTTTGTATTGAAATCGTTGAGGGGAATCCCCATCTAAGGTCGTTGCTGGGTTGGCACTTGCAACAGTTAGAGTATAGGGTAAATCAAGCTGCCAGCATTTATCAAGCAAGAGAAGTGTTTTTAACCCATCAACCAACTCTAGTGATTCTAGATGCGGATCTGCCTGATGGAGATGGTATCGAGTTTTGCCGTTGGTTGCATCGTCAGCAACAGCCTTTAATCTTAATGCTGTCTGCACGTAGCAACGAAGCGGATGTGGTCGCAGGACTAAAGGCGGGGGCCGATGATTACCTCAGCAAACCTTTTGGTATGCAGGAATTTTTGGCTAGGGTTGAGGCATTAATTCGCCGCAAACGCACGCCGACTGCACCAGCTTATTTAGACTATGGCACTTTACAAATTGATTTAGTGCAGCGTCGTGTCCGATTCCAAGGGGAGTTTATCGATTTAACACCCCAGGAATTTAGTTTGTTGTATGTGTTGGCGCAAGCTGGCGGAGTACCTTTGTCTCGCTCAGAATTGCTGCGTCGTGCTTGGCCAGATGCAATTGACAACCCGCGCACGATAGACACTCATGTTTTATCGCTACGCAAAAAAGTAGAACTTGATCCCCGCCAACCTAGTTTGATTCAAACTATTCGGAATGTGGGATACAGATTTAACATGGAAATTTTGAATGCCAATCTTCCCCAATCACAAACAAAGTTAGCAAAAGAACGGTTTAGTAATCAACGTCCAACACTTACTACTCAACGGTGATGAAGCAGGAGGCAGAAGGCAGGAGTTTAAAAAAAATTACTGTTGCTGACATTGATATTTTTAAAATATCCTGGTGTATGCTTCAACTGCTGTAAGTGTTGTGTTTAGGGTGATTTATCAGATAAGAGGTTTTTAAATCCATTCTTCTGCGGCTTGAGTTTCTGCCTGAGTCAAACTTGCTTGTAAACTGACTAAATCTACCTCTGAGGCGGGTTTGTCTGCTAACAACTGGCCTTGGTGCAGGTGTAACAGCCTGGTACAAAACATTTGGGCTAAATCTAACTGGTGATTGACCATCAAAATTGTAGTTTGTTGGGTTTCGGCTAGTTGAATGAAGATTTGCATCAGATGAGAGGCTGTACCTACATCCAAGGCCGATGTTGGCTCATCTAATAGTAAGATTTTGGGTTGGATGATTAAAGCACGAGCGATCGCAACTAATTGCCTTTGACCAGATGACAACTGTAACTCATTCTTAGCTAACCAGTCGTTAGGAATATGCAATTGTTCCACCCAATGGCTAACTCGTTGCTGAATCGTCTGTTTGGGCATTCCGCGCAAAACTAAAGGATATTCCAAGGCTTGCTGGACTGTCATCCCCAGTAGCTTTGACTCTTGCAACACCAGTGTCACCGCTTGGCGTAGTTGGATGGCTGGGATTTGGCGGTATTCTTGATTGTCTAGATAGATTTTGCCACTACTAGGTTCAGTTAAGCGGTTTATTAGGCGTAGTAGTGAGGTTTTGCCAGCACCAGTTACGCCAGCGATCGCAATTCTTTCACCAGGGAATACTTGAAAGGAAATATTCTGTAAGATTGGGTATCCTTGGTGATTGCTTTTTAGTTTGGTAAATAGATTAACTTGCTCAAGCCGGAGTTGGGCTTGTGGAGTGAGATTATCCACAGTTAGAGTTTTCCTTTTTTCTCAAGCAAAGGCAAGGCAGCGCGTTGGGCGGGTTCCCCGACTTGTAGCGACTGCCGCACAAAGTCGCAAAGGATTTTTTTCGTCTTTACGTGAGTTTTTAAATTTAAGATAGTGTCAAAGCTGTATTGATAGTCCAAGCATCGACTAACAGCAGTAGTAATGTAAATCCAAATAAAATTGCATACATCCAAGGCTGTGCTAAGGGACGAACATCTGTGGTGTCTATGCCTGTTTTGACTTGAACAATGTTAACTAAACGGGCAAAACCAGCCACGCGCATCGGTAATAAATAAGCTTTACCATCTTTGCTAAGGAAATAATAAACTAACCCGCCTTGACCTGTAGAACGGGGTTTGATTTCTTTGACTTCTGACCAAGGCAAAGTCCAACCTTTACGAAAGAAACGCGGAACCCAAACAGGGTAAGTTACTTGAATTTCTTGGTCATTGACAATTACTCTTTCTGTCAACACTGCATACAGTCCGATAAAGCCGATGGCAATTCCTACCCAGAGTAATGACGGTGGCGTTGGTGCGGCTGTTGCTTGGGCTAAAAATGGCAATGGTATTGTGAGTGCTACATATAAACTCAACAGGGTAATCCGAATTAACGGAGATAGGCGAAATATAGTTGTAGAGGTATTAGCTGAGTTGGCTGTCACGGTTCCATTATGATTGTTGCTTTCAGTTTTATCCTAACTGGAAGGCTTATATCCTGGCGACTGAAGTCGCAGCTATATAAGCAAAACCCGCCTGCGCGGGTTCTAAACCCTTAATTTTCTATCAATTTTAGGCAATTTTAAGGTAAATACTTCTGTACCACAGTCCAGCCAGTCCAGGATACCCAAGCAAAGGCGGCGCAGAGAATAACATTGACAGTGATGTGTAAAGTTCTTATCCAAGGTCTTCTAGGGTGAATTTGCGTGGCACTGACGGCAGATATTAAAACTAAAAATACTACTATTAGCCCAGCAGGCAAGTGTGATGAATGTCCTAATGAACCAAAATGACCTAATGTGCCGATAATGCCGATCGCCAATAACAATAACACTAAACTCACCATACTAATGCCCATTGTATAGTGGAGCAATCGCACTCCCCCACGACTCACAGGAAACCCAGGCAAACTAGGCATAGATTGAGAAGTTCTCGCTTGCCACATCCATATCCCGGTGACAGCTAACATGACATAAGCCAACAGCGATAAGCCCATTGACCAAGCAGCGATTTTCCACAGCCAGAGAAAAGAGGGTAGGTGCATAAAGTTGGGGGAGTGGGGAGACAAGGTAGACAAGGGAGAATAACTAATAACCCACCATCACAATAGAAAAGGTTGCTGATATCAGCAACCTTAAATTTTTTTTGATCAAATTTTTTTTATTTTAATCAAGCAATGATTAACCAGCGATTGTTAAAGGTTTTGTTGTATCTCCGCTTTTGGTATTAATTGACTGAACTATGGGTTTTTTACTGATAGGGTCGAGAGTAGATGATTCGGTATTAAAATCACTACTGGTTGGTTCTTGGAGTGCAAGGCGATCGCACGGAATCGTATCCGATAAAATTGCACTTGCCATCATCCCTGTATGAATCTCCATTTGAGCTTCTACTGGGGCTTCAAACACGAGGCGCTGCCCAGGAAATACAACCCTTTCAAAGTACCAGTTAGCGATGTTAGAGATGCGAGCCACCTGGATTTTGCTCGTGGCATTAACGTAGCAGCAGAGAATTTTCCCCGATTGCTCAGGTGGTAGAGAATCTAGTATTTGAGCCATAACTGCCGAGGAGCTTTACGCCAAACATTGTATATTACACCAGCCCAGACTAACATCGGCTGATCCCCAGTTGCTGTAACTCCGACTACCAACTGAAAATTTCTACGTTATTTCTATCTAAAGATATGTTCAAGTTATGAAAATTTTATAAAAAAAATCTATTTTTAAAAAATTATACATTATTAAGGAAAATTTTTAATTGTTTTCTTTGGTAACAATTTTGTCAGAGATATTAATTAACTGTCCTTAAAGGATACAACCTGTTGATTGAGCTTGTATCTTTATTTTCATGAGTTTGGCTGGGCTTTTATCCCCAAAGAGATAGCGAGGGATCATCGCTTAATGATTAAACTCAATGTTATGGTAAAGATATATGAACAATTTATTCATAAACCAGCTTCTCCTGTTTGATGCCAAGCTAATTTAGCCCTTTTCACCATTCCTCATCGGAAAAATGTAAAAGCATAAATTAACTTCTAAGTCAAACTAGGCTGTCATAAATACAACTAAGCAAGCCCCATTTCCCTCGCTTTCCTGAAAGAATGGCAAGATAAAGGTTAAAAATCCGATGATCGAAAATCGCATTCTCTACGTTCGCCTTCCTTGTAACCCCATTTTTCCCATTGGGGTGGTTTATCTTTGTGATCATGTCCACAAGCTATTCCCGAATATCGAACAGCGCATTTTTGATTTGGGGACAGTCCCGCCTTTAGACTATGCTGCGGCGTTAGATCGCTGTATCGATGAGTTTAAACCCACGCTACTAGTATTTTCTTGGCGGGATATTCAAATTTATGCCCCTGTTGGTGGACGTGGTGGCAACCCGTTGCAAAACGCTTTTGAATTTTATTACGCGAAAAATCCCCTCATCAAATTACGTGGGGCTTTGGGCGGGTTACGCATCTTTATTGCCTACTATGTAGAGTTGTGGCGTAACTTGGGATTAATCAAGCGCGGCTTAAAACGCGCCCAAAAATATCACACTGATGCGCGTGCAGTGGTTGGCGGTGGTGCAGTCAGCGTATTTTATGAACAGTTGGGTAAAAGCTTACCTTCCGGCACAATTATTTCTGTGGGCGAAGGCGAAACCTTACTCGAAAAACTCTTGAGTGGTAAAGAATTTCATGATGAACGCTGTTATGTAGTTGGGGAAGACAAACCACGCCAACGCCTCATTCACGAACAACCCACCCCATTACAAAAAACCGCTTGTAACTACGACTATATCGAAAGCGTCTGGCCAGAGTTTAACTATTATCTGCAAGACAAAGACTTTTATATCGGTGTGCAAACCAAGCGCGGTTGTCCGCATAACTGCTGCTACTGTGTTTATACCGTGGTGGAAGGTAAACAAGTACGTATAAATCCTGCCGAGGAAGTTGTAGCGGAAATGCGGCAACTATATAATCGCGGTGTACGTAACTTTTGGTTTACCGATGCCCAATTTATTCCAGCGCGGAGATATATCAATGATGCCATTGAATTATTACAGGCGATCGTTGATTCTGGGATGACAGATATTCATTGGGCAGCATACATCAGAGCCGATAATTTAACACCCGAATTGTGCGACTTAATGGCCAAAACCGGGATGAACTATTTTGAAATCGGCATTACCAGTGGTTCTCAAGAACTGGTACGCAAAATGCGGATGGGCTACAACCTGCGGACTGTCTTACAAAACTGTCGTGATTTAAAAGCAGCCGGGTTTAACGATTTAGTTTCTGTCAATTATTCCTTTAATGTAATTGACGAACGTCCCGAAACAATTCGCCAAACCATCGCCTACCACCGCGAACTAGAACGCATTTTTGGTGCAGATAAAGTTGAACCTGCGATTTTCTTTATCGGACTGCAACCCCACACCCATTTAGAAGAATATGCCTTTAAAGAAGGCATCCTCAAACCAGGGTACAATCCTATGAGCTTGATGCCGTGGACAGCGAAAAAACTGCTGTGGAACCCTGAACCCCTCGGTTCTTTTTTTGGTGAAGTCTGCTTACAAGCTTGGCGACAAAATCCCAATGACTTCGGACGAGAAGTTATGAAGATTTTAGAGGAAAAGCTAGGTTGTGCGGAATTAGAACAAGCACTATCCGCACCAATTGAGCCAAAAGAAAAACTGTTAGCAGGCATATCATAGAAGACACATTAATAAAGGGATTAGGTATAAAACAACCTTCCCTATTCCCTATTCCCCACTCCCTCACTCCCCACCGCCTATGTTAGAGTCGATTTTACAACAGTTGGAAACCGCCCATCGCCATAGCACTAGACCAATTCGATTTGGGGTGTATTATAAAAACACTTTAGTTGCTTTGTGTCATGCTCTCGAAGACCACATTTTAGCTGATCAGGATCAACCCTTGGTAATTACAGCTTTCCAACGTGGTAAATGGTATTTGCAAGAAGCCGAAAGATATGCAGACATAGCTAAATTTAGTCGGGAAATAGTAATTATGGCTTCACCCGATGCTGGCTTTGCAGAACATCCTACTAGCAAATTACCCAATGTAGACTTAGTAGCCTTAGATTCACCTGATCCGGTAGCGCAGGAATGGCATTTAATTATTCTGTCACCTGGATACACAGCAATGGTACTTTGTCAAGAATTATCTGAGGCTGATTATGGTGCAGGTGGGCTACCAGGTTCTGATTTAGAACGGAAATTCTACGGGTTGTGGACTTTTGAACCGGAGTTAGTGAAAGAAACAGCAGAATTAGCGATCGCTCATATTCAAAAATACAACCCAGAACTCGCCGCCAAACTCACTACTCATCAACAAGCAATCCAATCTAGTCTTGTTACTCCAGAAGACTTAAGTACAGTAGTCTCTCGCGTTGTTGATTACCTACAAACTGGGCAAGAAAACTTATCAACTCCAACAGCATTGCGTCAAAAAGCCTTAGATAGCAACTTGTTATCTAACGAAATTCAGGCATTTTTGCGGATGGCGCAGTTGATAGATTTAGCAGATATCAACAACCCAATGGCAGCGACGGAAGTTGTCGCCCTTTGTGAAGCGATGGGGCAATTATTAGAACTACCAGCTTGGCAAATCAAAAGATTGCGCTTGGCAGGTTTATTACATCGCATAGATCCGCTACAAAAAGCCGAAAGTATTCTGAGTCCAGGAACATCCAGCAGTTATACAGAACAAGCCCCCAGTTGTCCCTTAACCTGTCCCCTTGTACCTGGCGCACAGGTATTGCGAACTATGCCTAGGCTACGAGCTGTTGCTCAACTTATCACTCACCAAACCGAGTGGTGGGATGGAACAGGCGAACCCGCAGGTTTAGCCGGCGATGAAATTCCCTTAGAATCCAGAATTTTGGCCTTAGTTGCCGAGTTTCAATGGCGAGTCAATCAAATTAAATCAGCTAATCAAAGTCGGGAAGAAATATTTGTTCAAGCTTTAGAACAATGCCGACAACAACAATCAACTCGCTTTGACCCTAAACTAATAGATGCCCTAACTTTGTTAGTCATGGGTTTGCAACAAGGGCTAGACTTACCTGTAATGACAACCAAAGCCAGCAACGGTATGTGGTTACTTGATTCGCGCTGGGATAGCCATAGCAAGAGTAGTGAGGAGATTGGTAGTTACCCCCAATGAACATTGAAGCTATTAAATCAGGAACCCTTAAACAACTCCCAGGGGTAAATTTAGAAGACGAGGAACTCTGTAAACTCGATTTAAGCCGGATTAATTTTGCAGGTGCTACTCTAGTTGGCACTAATTTTAGGGGTTCCAAGCTGGAAGGCGGACACTTAGAAGGAGCCAATTTAATGGGGGCGAACCTGCAAGAAACTGACTTGCGGGCGAATTTGATGGGCGCAAACTTGATGCAAGCCGACTTAACCAGTGCTGACTTGCGCGGTAGTAATTTACGCGGCGCTAACCTCATGGGCGCAACCCTGAGTGATGTCTCGTTAGCAGGTGCTTTTTTAAGTGGTGCGAATTTGATGAACGTCAACTTACAAGGCGTTGATTTGCGCGGTGCTGACTTGCGTGGTGCTAACTTGACTGGAGCAAATCTCAAAGGCGCAGACTTAAGCCGCGCTGACTTACAAGGAACACTGTTGAGTGAGGCAAATCTGGAAGAGGCTGATTTGCGGGGGGCAAATTTAGCGGGGGCAAATTTTACAGGTGCGAACTTATTATGTGCAGAGTTAGAAGGGGCAAATTTAAGCGGAGTTAAGTTAGACAAAGCTTGTTTAGTGGGTACAGTTATTGAGAAGGGTTTGTAATGACTAAAAATTCAATTCTGAAGTTTTAAAAGTTGGTCTATTGACTACAAAGAAAGCTGTAAATATTCTCCAGCTGCAATCCTCTTCATTTTTCAACCTCTATAGTTAAGTTCATAAGCTGTAAAGGTATTGTAGTAAAAGGATTCCTGGATAAAACAAACTTTATATGACCTCTGTTGATTCTAGCAAGCATACAAAAGCCAAAGCCTTAAAACCCGGTAGCCGTCGCCCTGCTAAAGAACTGTGCAGCGAATGTGGACTATGTGATACATACTATATTCACTATGTCAAGGAAGCTTGTGCGTTTATCACCCAGCAGATAGACACCCTCGAAACCCAAGCCCACAGTCGTTCGCGCAATCTCGACAACCCGGATGAACTTTACTTTGGCGTGCATCAAGAAATGATGGCAGCGCGGAAACAACAGCCCATCGAAGGCGCACAATGGACAGGGATAGTTAGCAGTATTGCCATAGAAATGCTAAATAGTGGCTTAGTGGAAGGCGTTGTCTGCGTTCAAAATACCAAAGAAGACCGCTTTCAACCTATGCCTGTGATTGCTCGCACTCCAGAAGAAATACTGGCAGCACGAGTAAATAAACCAACACTCTCCCCCAACCTTTCCATCTTGGAAGAAGTAGAAAAATCAGGGATGAAGCGACTATTAGTAATTGGTGTTGGTTGCCAAATTCAAGCACTCCGGGCAGTAGAAAAGAAACTCGGTCTAGAAAAGTTATACGTATTAGGTACACCTTGCGTAGATAATGTCACCCGCGCCGGACTGCAAAAATTCTTAGAAACCACCAGCCGATCGCCTGAGACAGTAGTACACTACGAATTCATGCAAGACTTCCGCATTCACTTTAAACACGAAGATGGTTCAATTGAGAAAGTCCCCTTCTTTGGCTTAAAAACCAACCAACTCAAAGATGTCTTCGCACCCTCTTGTATGAGTTGCTTTGATTACGTCAACTCCCTAGCTGATTTAGTCGTTGGTTACATGGGCGCACCCTTCGGCTGGCAATGGATTGTAGTCAGAAATGATACAGGCAAAGAAATGCTGGACTTGGTGAAAGACCAGATAAACACCCAACCTGTAATGTCTCAAGGAAACCGCAAAGAAGCTGTACAACAAGGGATTCCGGCTTATGACAAAGGCGTAACCTTACCGATGTGGGTGGCAAAAATGATGGGTGTGGTGATTGATAAAATCGGCCCCAAAGGTTTGGAATATGCGCGGTTCTCGATTGATTCGCACTTTACAAGGAATTACTTGTATGTGAAGCGGAATCATCCTGAGAAGTTGGAGGCGCATGTGCCGGAGTTTGGTAAACGGATTGTTGGGCAGTATAAGTTACCGGAATGATGTTTCGCGCAAGACGCAAAACATCTCTTTGTGCCTTTGCGCCTTTGCGCGAAACAATTCTAAGCTTCTCCTACAGCGTCAATCGCCGCCTCTAGGGCGATCGCTACATGAGTCCAATGCGTCCCCCCTTGGCAATAAACTATGTAAGGCTCCCGCAAAGGCCCATCCGCCGAAAATTCCAAGGTACTCCCCTCAATAAACGTTCCCCCAGCCATCACGACTTTACTCTCATACCCAGGCATAGCATCAGGTATAGGGTCAAGATAAGAACCCACGGGGGAATTTTGCTGCACCGCCTTACAAAAAGCGATTAATTTTTTCGCTGAACCCAGCTTAATTGCTTGAATTACATCTCCACGAGGCGCAAGGGGCGCAGGATTCACCGGATAACCAAGCTTGTCAAAAACGTAACCAGTTAAGAAAGTTCCCTTCATCGCCTCACCTACCATCTGCGGCGATAAAAATAAGCCTTGGAATAACAAGCGATTTTGGTCAAAAGTCGCACCACCGTAACTACCTATACCGGGTGCAGTCAGGCGACAGGCAGCAGCTTCTACCAAATCAGCCCGACCAGCCACGTAACCGCCTGCGATAACAATTGTCCCACCAGGATTTTTAATTAAGGAACCCGCCATTAAATCAGCACCAACATGGGTGGGTTCTTGGGTTTCGATAAATTCGCCGTAGCAGTTATCAACGAAGCAAACAGTATCGGGATTTTGCTGCTTGACGATATGCACAATCTTTTCAATATCCGCAATCGATAAGCTAGGCCGCCACGAATAGCCGCAAGAACGTTGAATTAACACTAAACGAGTGTTAAGAGTAACACTACAACTTAACGCTTGCCAATCAATAGTTCCTGCTAAAGTTAGCTCCAATTGGCGGTATTTTATGCCAAACTCAATAAGGGAGCCTTGGCCTTCACCCCGTAACCCAATAACTTCTTCAAGCGTATCGTAGGGAGAGCCGACCACTGCTAACATTTCATCACCAGGACGGAGTACACCATAAAGGGCGCAAGCGATCGCGTGAGTTCCCGATACAAACTGCACTCGCACGGCTGCGGCTTCTGCACCCATTACTTCCGCAAAAACTTTATCTAAAGTTTCTCGTCCTAAATCATCATGACCATAGCCACTCACACTGGCAAAGTGGTGCGCTCCTACGCGCTGATTACGAAAGCCATCCAGGACTCTTTTTAGATTATGCTTGACCTGAGCGTCAATTCCAGAAAAAATCTCTAACAGTGCCTGTTCTGCTTGCCGCAGCTGTTCCAAGCTGTTCATTAATGTCCTCATTAAATAAAAAAATTATAAATGTGCGGATTGTGCGATCGCGCAGATTAGGCTGAACAATTTCAATACAGGTTACTGCATGACAATTGCTACTTCCACTAAACCTCAAATCAATTGGGTAAATACCCTATTTTTCGTTGGTCTCCACATCGGCGCTTTATTTGCCTTTGTTCCTAGCAACTTTAGCTGGACGGCAGTTGGTGTGGCTTTATTACTTTACTGGGTAACTGGTGGTCTAGGTATTACCCTAGGTTTTCACCGTCTAGTTACTCACCGCAGTTTTCAAACGCCCAAATGGCTGGAATATCTCTTGGTGTTCTTCGGGACATTAGCCTGTCAAGGAGGGCCAATTGAGTGGGTCGGTACACACCGCATTCATCATTTATATTCTGATACTGACCCCGATCCCCATGATTCCAATAAAGGCTTTTGGTGGAGCCACATGGGTTGGCTAATTCACAAATGCCCTGCTCATGCGGACATTCCTCGCTTTACCAAAGATATTGCCGAAGACCCAGTCTATCAGTTTTTAGAAAAATATTTTATTCTCATCCAATTTGCTCTAGGTTTTCTATTGTTGTTTTTGGGTGGCTGGCCGTTCGTTATTTGGGGCATTTTTGTTCGCATTGTTTGGGTTTACCACTGCACCTGGTTAGTGAACAGTGCAACCCATAAATTTGGCTACCGCAGTCATGAATCTGGGGATAACTCAACTAACTGTTGGTGGGTAGCTTTACTCGTTTTTGGCGAAGGCTGGCACAACAACCACCATGCTTTTCAATACTCAGCCCGTCACGGTTTGGAATGGTGGGAAATCGACTTGACCTGGATGACAATTCAATTTTTGCAACTCTTCGGTCTAGCCAAAAATGTAAAACTTGCAGACAAAAAGCAGTAATTCGTTTATCATTTGTCATTAGTCATTGGTCTACCAATGATTAATGACAAAGGAATTTCTCATATCCATTCGTCAAATAATTCTGGATTTTAGATGTTGGATTGACCTCACAGATAAATTGGTAATTTTACCATTAAAAAACTATTGGTCAATTCTATTCAAAAGCTTCTTACTTCTGTGCATAGGTAGCTAAAGTTGCTA
This sequence comes from Nostoc piscinale CENA21, assembly GCF_001298445.1. Lineage (NCBI taxonomy): Bacteria > Bacillati > Cyanobacteriota > Cyanophyceae > Nostocales > Nostocaceae > Nostoc > Nostoc piscinale. The sequence goes on from NZ_CP012036.1 coordinate 6,217,693, forward strand.
TAATCCAGAGCGTTAATTCAAAAATTTTTTACTACAAGTTACTTTTATGTGACTTGGTGGAGGAGTTTGTTGTTTTTTAGGTTTTCATGACTACATCAATCATCAAGACGCAAGCCATAAATCAAGACCTTAGTAATTCCCAACTAAGGCTCAAAGATATTATCAAAACTTTGCCAAAAGAATGTTTTCAGCAGAATAGACGTAAAGCTTGGACACAAGTTTTCTTCAATGTTTTGATGGTAGGTTTAGGCTACTATAGTTTGGCAATTTCTCCCTGGTTTCTGTTGCCTCTTGCCTGGATTTTTACAGGGACTGCTTTAACAGGTTTTTTTGTAATTGGACATGACTGCGGTCATCGTTCATTTGCTAAAAGACGCTGGGTAAATGATTTAGTAGGGCATATATTTATGATGCCCCTGATCTACCCTTTTCACAGTTGGCGGATTAAGCATAATCATCACCATAAACATACCAACAAGTTAGATGAAGATAATGCTTGGCATCCCATCCGACCAGAAGTTTTTGCCAATTGGGGTAAAACTCGTCAATCTGCTTTTGAATTATTCATGAAAAGGCGGCTGTGGTGGGTAGGTTCCATTGGACATTGGGCTGTTGTGCATTTTGATTGGCGCAACTTTAAAGTTAAAGACCAAGGAAGTATTAAACTTTCAGTTGCTGTCGTAGCAATTTTTGCAGCAGTTGTGTTTCCTACTCTTATCGCTACAACGGGGATTTGGGGATTTATCAAATTCTGGTTTATACCTTGGATGGTATACCATTTCTGGATGAGTACCTTCACCATTGTTCACCACACTTTCCCAGATGTTCCATTTGACAAAGCCAGCAAATGGAATGAAGCAATGGCGCAGCTATTTGGTACTATTCATTGTGATTACCCCCGGTGGGTAGAGTTCCTTTGCCACGATATTAACGTTCACGTCCCACATCACATTTCTACTGCTATCCCCTCTTATAATTTACGCCTAGCTTATAGCAGCATTAAGGAAAATTGGGGAAATTATTTGCATGATGAATTTAAGTTTTCTTGGCCTTTAATGAAACAAATTACAGACCAATGTCAACTTTATATCACCGATGAGGGTTATCAAACTTTTAACGAATATTACGCAGGTAAATAAACCAAAATTCAGCTAAAATATCGCTGAATTAATCTCAGCTCATACAAACAAGGTGGCGAGGTTATTTGTCTGCGAATTAAATCATTCTGGCAATTCTCTATAAATTTAGTGATTGTTCGGTGAATTGCCAGATATTTTGTCTTGCGTCTATATCATCAACGCAAGTATCCCAGAGGGGAAGGAAAACCTCTAACACAGTTCGACTTTATTTTTCATCAAAGAATCAAGTGCAAACACCTACTATCCAGTTCGGCAGTTCTCGTGTCAATCAAGCTTCTGAGGATACAACTAAACTGCCATTTACTCTTCAGGATTTAAAAGCCGCTATCCCAGAGGAATGTTTTCAACCCAACGTCAGTAAATCACTGTTTTATTTCTTTCGTGACATTCTGATTATTGGTTCACTTTATGCAGTAGCACATTATCTTGATTCTTGGTACTTTTGGCCTATTTTCTGGTTAATGCAAGGCACAATGTTTTGGGCTTTGTTTGTTGTTGGTCATGACTGCGGACATCAATCTTTTTCTAAGCATAAATGGCTCAACGATTTAATTGGCCATTTATCTCATACTCCAATACTAGTGCCTTATCACGGCTGGCGCATCAGCCATAGGACACATCATAAAAATACTGGCAATATCGATAATGATGAAAGCTGGTATCCTGTGAGTGAATCACAGTATAAAGAAATGCCACTGGCGCAGAAAATAGGTCGATATTATTTATTTTTATTGGCTTATCCAGTCTATTTATTTAAGCGTTCCCCTAATAAAGAAGGCTCTCATTTTTCACCTAATAGCCCACTCTTCAAAAAATCAGAGAAATGGGACGTAATCACTAGCACTGTACTCTGGATTGGGATGGTAGGTCTGTTAGGTTTCCTCACCTATCAATGGGGTTGGATGTGGTTGTTGAAATACTACGCTGCACCTTACATTGTGTTTGTGGTTTGGTTAGATTTAGTAACATTTCTACATCACACTGAACCTGATATTCCTTGGTATCGTGGTGATGATTGGACTTTTCTCAAAGGTGCAATTTCGAGTATTGATCGCAATTATGGTTTGGTTAATCATATCCATCACGATATAGGTACTCACGTTGCCCATCATATTTTCTTGAATATTCCTCACTACAATTTATTGAAGGCGACTGAAGCCATCAAACCTGTGATGGGTGAATATTACCGCAAGTCTGAAGAACCAATTTGGAAGGCTTTATGGCGTTCTTGTGTTAGCTGTCATTTTGTCCCTGATACTGGCAGTAAGATTTATTACACCTCTAATCATCATTAAAGAAGAATTCAGAAGTCAGGAGTTTTTTACCCTGCGGGAAGCTAACACAAAAGAAGGGGATTCTGACCCTTCCTAAACAATTGTTCAAATACCCGACTTTTTAGAAAAGTCGGGTATTTACTATCTATCGAAATTTGTGTAATGGACTACTACTTAATAATTTCTTTTTGCTGTTGATAACGCTGCTTAAATTTCTGTTGCTGTTGTTTATGATCAACTATGGGTTCAGGGTAGCCTACAGCGCGACGCTCTAACGGTGTAATTTTACCAGTTACTAAATATTCAGTATCTATAGAACGTAACTCTGGCAACCATTGGCGAATATATTCAGCATCGGGGTCAAATTTTTGTGATTGACTGGCTGGATTAAAAATCCGCACAGGTTTAGGGTCCATACCACTAGAAGCACTCCATTGCCAACCACCATTATTTGCTGATAAATCACCGTCAATAAGCTTTTGCATAAAGTATTTTTCGCCTAATTGGGGATTAATTAGCAAGTCTTTGGTAAGGAAACTCGCAACAATCATTCTGCAACGGTTGTGCATCCAGCCGCTTTCATTTAATTGGCGCATAGCGGCATCTACTATGGGGTAGCCTGTTTTACCTCCGCACCAAGCTTGAAAGTGTGCATTGTTGGTTTCCCAAGGAAAGTTTTTAAAGGCATCACGGTAAGCACCTCTAGCTAATTCAGGGAAATGATACATAGCGTGCTGATAAAATTCTCGCCACGCCAGTTCTTGTTGCCAAGTGCGGATACTAGCTGTTGTTTCTTCACTGCGGCTATTTTCTTGTGCTGCAATTGTGGCTTGCCAAACAGTGCGAATACCAATTACGCCAAATTTCAAAGCGGCGCTGAGTTGAGATGTGCCGTCTGTGGCGGGGAAGTTGCGCTGTTCTTGGTATTCGGTAATAGCTTTATAAGTAAATTCGGCTAATCTGTCTTGGGCGGCTGTTTCACCGGGTGGCAGAATTAAATCACCATCCCAGATAAATCCTAAATCTTTGGCGGTGGGTAATGAAATTGCACCTGCATTTTTAGCAATTTCTTGTTCGGCTGGTGTTAATCCTTCAGCAGTTTGTAGAGTTTCTGCTGGTGGTGCTTTGGGTTTACTACTCCAGTTTTTCCAAAAGGGCGTGTAAACAGTGTAAGGCGAATTGTTCCCTGTGCGAATTTCGGCGGGCGTGTGTAGGATTTGATCCCAATTTTCGTCGAGGAATTGAATGCCTTTTTCTTTAAGTGCGTCAATTATAGTGCGATCGCGTATTTGCGAGTATGGTTCTACATCCCAGTTCCAAAACACAGCTTTAGCATTCAAAGCTGCCGCTAAAGTTGGAATGGCTTGTCTAGGATCAGTATGGAGAATCAAAAGTTGGCTACCAATTTGGGCATATTGCTCCTGTAATGCCTGCAAGCAGCCAATCATATATTCTACCCTTACAGGCGCAACATCATCGCGTTCGAGAATATTGGGATCAAGACAAAATACACCCACTACTTTAGGGCTTTGCTTTCTGGCCGCAGCTAGTCCAGTATTATCACCAATGCGTAAATCACGGCGATGCCAAAACAGAATTAACTCAGACATTCCATACCTATTACAGTTCACTTGTACTATGCTAAATCCTAGCAGCAAGTAGCCATTATGAACATCTGAGCGGGGCTATGGGTTAAGGACTAGTATTTTTACTCAGCACTCAGCGAGAAGTTGCGTTAGGAGAGAACTTGCGTGCGCGGGTTCCCCGCGTTGAGCAAACTTCGGTGACTTTCAACTCAGAATACCAAAACATAAAATTTCATACTACCCTGCGGGAAGCCACGCAAAGCGCGTCTACATAATTCATACCTTACACTTCTTCCGTTTCTTGAGGAGTAATTTCACACACTAGTTCGTAAACTACTGTCTTTGGCGGTTCCGCAAATAAAGGCATCATCTGTTTCAAAATTTCTTGATAAATCTGACTGTGATTCGCTTCCATATCTTCTACACTTTCCCAAAAAATTATCGATATACCTCTGTCTGTTCCTGGTTCTTGTAACAAATACGCTCCTTTGAAACCTGTTGTATAGGTTAATACGGCTTCTTCATAAAGTTTTTTGGCAGCTTCAAATTTACCTGGCTTGAATTCACCTATGACAACATGAGTAAATTTATGTCTGAGAAAATCTTGAAAGTCCATAAAATTTTTACCTTATTTTCAGTTTTTTTACAGTTTGAGTTGTGATTTAGTTTACAACTTACTGTTGTTTGACTTTTTTATCTGAAGAACTAAAATATCACCATCGAATGCCATGATGGTAAAAATAAGTAAAATTTAAACTTTACTTGATTTAACTTAAATTACTCAATCAAAATTTCAAGCTATGACCAGATAGCGCCAAAAATTGGGGCATTATTTTCGACAATCTGGCTTTTGATATCACGTCCGGTCAATCAGTTATGATTCAGCATATCTGTGCAGAAAGATAAAACTCTTCCTTCCTCTGCCTCCTACGGTCTTGATGATAATTCTTTTACCAGACACGATATGAAGTGCCATTTTGGCAATTTAATTTTCAAAATCTATCAAAACGGCTTGATTTTTTTCTAATTAAGCAGTAAGTAAAAAAAAACTTATATTTTCTATAGATTTATTACATAATATGATGTGTAGCTTTTATAACTTAATTACTGACATTTTAAGAATAAAATTTTTTGAAACTCTTGCTATTGATAAGTTTAGTAATTTGCACTAGAGAATAAAAAGCTACATTTATAAGTTATCAAAGCATTTTTAAAACCAGAATTAATACGATTTATTTTTTGAATCAATAGATCATCTCATCAGCATTTGACAATAAAATGAGTTTGACTACCACCAAATTGGATAAAAAGTCTAGCACTGAAGATCCATTGACTCTGTAATCTAAATTTAGACTGAATTTAAGAAAAAAAATGCCATTTTGCGGTTAAATTTGCACAATACTCTATTAAATTTTAATCAATGATACTTCACACTGATTTGCTATAGATTACATTCTCTAACTTGCTTTCAGGTTAAGAACATACATTTAATAAACAAATTAACTATGCGACTACAAGATCAGCTAATTAATTTGCCGACTTTAGATTATCTGATTAATCCTTCTCCTTTAATGATTAGTCCTGATAGTTATCTAGTCGATGCTATTATCTTGATGAGTCAGAAAAAAGCTCAGAATCATTCTCTGATTGACTTAAATAGATATTTACAGCCTGATATCTGGAATCAGCAAGAAAATAGTTGCATCTTAGTCGTAGAATGTGGATATTTATTAGGAATAATTACAGCAAAAGATGTAGTAAATATTATTGCATCGGGAGTTGATCTCACCCAAATCAAGGTGTCTGAGGTAATGGTGACAGCCTTGATTACTCTCAAAGAAAGTTATGCAACAGATATATTTACGGCTTGGTCTCTATTGCATCACTATCAAATTAGCTATCTGCCCATTGTAGATTCTCAAGGCCGATTAAAGGGAATTGTTAATGCTAGTGTTTTAATCCAAGCTTTTAACCGCAATACAATACTAGGTATCAAAACAGCTTTACAGCAACTACAAAATAATTACCGCCAAATTAGTTGCATAAGTTGTTCTATTCACCATCGTCTCCAGCAAGGAATCAAATCTAAATCACAGACATTTACTTCGACGCATCAAGAATTTCAACAAACTCGAAAAAAACTTCAGATGGTAGAAGAAAAACTGCACCAAACTCAGAATGAGTTAGAAAAACTCGTGGCAGAAAACAAGCGGTTGCAGCAAAAAATCTCGGAGTACCAAAAAGCTGAAGTAGCTTGGCAAAATAGAGAGAAGCTGGATTACGAACAAAAAGAAGCAGCATTACAGGCAAGTGAAGCGAAATTTCAGTATTTTGCTGAAAATATCCAAGCTTTGATTTGGTGGAAAGACCCCCAAACCAGGCAATTTTTGTATATTAATCCAGCTTATGAAAAAATCTGGGGTCGTTCTCGCCAGAGTTTGCAAGAAAAGCCTCTATCGTGGATGGATGCGGTACATCCAGACGATCGCGATCGCGTTGATCAAATGATGACACAACATTTTGCTGGAGAAGCAACCGAAATTGAATATCGCATTCTACGTCCTGATGGCTTGATGCGTTGGGTTTGGGATCGCACTTTTACAATGCTGGATCAACAGGGAAATGTTTGTTATTACGCTGGCATTGTGGAAGATATCACTGAACACAAGCATATAGAAGAATCATTGCGTGAGAGTGAAGCCAGACTCAGTGTAGCTTTAGAAGCGGCGCACATGGGCATTTGGGAGTGGAAGATTCCGACGAATGAAACTCTTTGGTCTGCTAATATGGGGTCACTTTATGGTTTACCCAGTGGGACATTATGTCCGACAACAACAGAGTTTTTGGAGTTACTGCATCCAGAAGATCGGCAAACTTTTACTCAAGCTGTGACTGCTACTCTTCAACAAGGTGTGAAATTTATCTTGGAATATCGGACTGTTTGGCCTGATGGCAGTATTCACTGGTTGAATTCTACAGGTCAATTGTACTACGACGAAAACAACCAGCCCAGCCGACTAACTGGAACAACCACAGATATCAGTGAGCGCAAACAGGCTGAACAGCAAATTCAAGAACAAGCCGCTTTGTTGGATGTTGTTACCAATGCCATTGTGGTGCGAGATTTGCAAAATCAGATTCTTTTTTGGAATCAAGGTGCGGAACGTCTGTATGGTTGGCCACCACAAGAAGCAGTCAACCAAAACGCTAATGAACTTTTATTTAAAAAACCTTCAGCCAAAATTCCCATAGCAATAGAACAAGTAATGAATACGGGTACTTGGCAAGGTGAATTACATAAAGTTACTAAATCCGGCAAAGAAATTATTGTCGAAAGTCGCTGGACACTGATGCAAGACAGTGCAGGACAGCCCCAATCTATCTTGATTGTTGATACAGATATCACCCAAAGAAAACAATTAGAAGAACAGTTTTTTCGCACGCAAAGATTAGAAAGCCTGGGGACTCTAGCTGGTGGGATTGCCCATGACTTGAACAACATTTTGACCCCAATTTTGGCAGCATCTCAACTATTACAATTGAAATTTCCCCAAGACACAGAGCGTTATCATCAATTAATGACAATCATTGAAAATAATGCCAAACGTGGCGCAGATTTGGTAAAACAAGTATTATCTTTTGCGCGGGGATTTAAAGGCGATCGCACCATTATTTCCATTAAACACTTAATTTCGGAAATGCTGTTGATTGTCAAACAAACATTTCCCAAATCCATCGAATTTGCGATCGCTATTCCTGAAAATTTGTGGGCTGTTTCTGGAGATGTTACCCAGTTACATCAAGTGCTGATGAATTTGGTTGTCAATGCCCGTGATGCCCTGCCAGATGGCGGTAAAATCGAAATTTCTGCCGAAAACAGATTAATTGATCAAGCCTACGCCCAGATGAATCTGGATGCTCAAGCCGGAAATTATATCGAGTTAACCATAGCTGATAATGGTATGGGAATGCCGCCAGAAGTACTAAATAGAATATTCGAGCCGTTTTTTACTACCAAAGAAATTGGTATAGGCACAGGTTTAGGTCTTTCGACAGTGCTAGGGATTATTAAAAGTCATGGTGGTTTTATTAATGTTTCTAGCAAAGTTGGCAAAGGAACTAAATTTCAACTGTTCTTACCAGCAGTCGAAGGCTGTCAAAGAACGAGAAGCGAGAATCCAGCAGTATCTTTAGGAAAAGGAGAATTAATTTTAGTGGTTGATGATGAAGCAAAAATTCTAGAGATTGCTACCATCGTCTTAGAAAACTACAATTATCAAGTTCTGACTGCGAGTAATGGTATTGAAGCGATCGCACTTTATGCCCAATACAAGCATCAAGTCAAAGCCGTACTGATGGATATGATTATGCCTGAAATGGACGGACTGACAGCCATTCGCACCCTGCAAAAAATGAATCCGCAAGTGAAAATCATTGCTTGCAGTGGTTTTAATCCCCATGAAGGCTTGAGCGAAGTTGTCAATGCTAATGTTCAATTAGTTTTGCCGAAACCTTTTACAGCCCAAGACTTATTGAACAGTTTACAGCATATCCTGAGAGACGAAAATTAGATTTTTTAGATATTACCAGTACCCATTACTTAATTAATCAGATGGCTAAAGAAATAGAACGGAAATTTTTAGTTAAGGGAGATGCTTGGAGAACACTAGGTAAAGGTAGTGTGTATCGACAAGGATATATTGCTACTAAAAACTCAGTTACAGTCAGAGTAAGGATTGCGAACAACCAGGGTTATTTGACAATTAAAAGTCCGAGTGTAAATTGTTCTCGGTCTGAATTTGAATACGAAATTCCTCTAGCAGACGCTCAGGAAATGTTAGATACATTATGCGATCGCCCGTTAATTGAAAAGGTGCGATACAAAGTAGAATTAAACGGGTTAATTTGGGAAATTGATGAATTTAATGGCGATAATAAAGGATTAATCTTGGCTGAAGTTGAATTAACTGATGAACAACAACAAATTGAAATACCAGAATGGATTGGTGAAGAAGTTTCTACTGATGGGCGATACTTCAACAGTAATTTAGCTAAATTTCCCTTTTCAAAATGGTAATGCAAAATCATTCAGTGAATTGCAACTACCCAAAAAAGCTTTAGTGCTGGCGATATATTTTTGTATTCCTACTGCATTCAATTATTTGCTGAGTCTCTTTCGTACCAAAGTCTTTAAAATTTCTAGTCAAAAGCACTTTCATCTAATTTGAAGATGTTTTAGTATGATCAAGAATAAAATGTAAAATTAAGTTATCTGTTGAATCAGGAAATAGCTGTGGCGATCGCACTCAAACTATTTGGTAAATTTAGGCGATCGCACTTAAAACAAGTAACAGGGTACAAACATTGTATTGGTTTATATAGAACTATTGACCATTGACCATTGACCATTGACCATTAGTCACTTCTGCTTCTTGATGATTTAAGCTTTGCAGCGCCTTAGCTAACTCATCTGTCATACGTTTTGCATTTTGCTTAACTAAACCGTTAGTATATTCTGCAACATTAATTGGGTTGCCGATGTTAATATGCACATCCGTTCCCCAGTTAGGATAGGGTTCACTGTAATTGATACTCATGGGAACAATTTTGACTCCTAGCCCTGGGTGATTCATTTCGGCAGTCAAAGACAAGCGGGCAATTCCTGGTTTTAAAGTATGAACTTTACCATCGCGGAAAATGCCACCTTCGGGAAAGATGACCAAAGTTTTTCGCTGTTCTAGTAAAGAAACTCCATGTCGTAAGGTGGAAATTGTCGGATGTTGTGGATCTACAGGGAACCCACCTAAACGACGTACAAACCAGCCTTGTACACCTTGGCATTCAGTGATAGTCACCATAAAGCGCAAATCTGCGCCAGTAATCAGAGACGTAGCGTAAGGAACAATTAACGCATCCCAACGCGATCGGTGGGTGGGAGCTAAGATAATCGGGCCTGTTGTGGGAACATTGTGTTGTCCGGTGATGGTAATTCTGCCAAAGAACAAAGGTAACAGCAGATGTCGTCCCAAATGATACGCTATCGGCCCTAACAAAGGAGAAACCTGTGAGGTAGTATCAGCCACCTGATGATTTAATGATTTCTGTGATGTTGGCTTTAGCTGTTGCGTATCTTGGGAGAAGTCAAGTTTTATCATATCGGTAGCTGCGAATTGCCCAGAGGTTTATTAAGTAGTGATTAATTAAACCGTAAATTCTCTTTTATAGATTGTGTGGTTATGATTGGACAGTTTTCTTGCTGTCTGTAGTTTTTTGTTGAAGTCTGCGAGTGGCAAACCAAGCTTGTAAATGTTGACGACAAGCTGATTCTAGAATACCTCCCAGGACTTGCAGACGATGATTAGAAGCAGCACTATCGGGAATATTCAGCACAGTCCGAATTGCGCCAGTTTTAGTATCGTCCACTCCATATACAAGCGTCCCCAACCGTGATTGTACGATCGCACCTGCACACATCGGACAAGGTTCTAAAGTTACGTATAATGTACATTCATACAGTCGCCAGCTATGTAAAATTTGCGATGCTGCTTTAATCGCTACAATTTCCGCGTGGGCTGTTGGGTCTTTGTCTCGTTCTTTGCGATTTTCACCTTCAGCAATCAAATTTCCTCTACCATCGACGATGACAGCGCCGACTGGAATTTCACCCGCCTCTCCTGCGGCTTGGGCGATTTCTAAAGCCCGACTCATCCATTGACGATGTGTCCAATATTCTGGATATTCGATAGACATATCAAATCTAGTTTGATGGTTTAATGAATGCGGCCGCTTTTTGTTGGTTAAGACTTACTAATTTTAGGCTATTTTTCAAAATCACTCTTGATGGGGTGCTTAGGCGTAGCACGCCGCATTAATCGCGCTAAATAACTTTTTCACAGTCAACCTTGTATACGCTTTGCGTCTGTGCGCGAAACAAAATTCATCATCAAGCGATAGGCTAAGACATAGCAATATACAACAGTGTCAAAATGCAAATCTTTGCTAAACCCAAACAGGTTGTATTTACTGTCTTTTCCCTTGGCGTTATCTGTTACAGCCAAGTTGCAGCAGCCACTACCACTTTACCGCTACGCAGCAAAAAGGGGATGGTAGTATCTGCACATCCCCTGGCTAGTGAGGCGGGACTTTTGATGTTACGTCAGGGAGGGAATGCGGTAGATGCAGCCGTCGCCACAACTTTTGCCATATCTGTAGTTGAACCTTTTTCGGCGGGAATTGGTGGCGGGGGGTTTTTGCTGCTGCATTCTGAGAAAACTGGCGAGATGAAAGCTTTGGATTTTCGTGAACGCGCACCCATCAAAGCTACCAGAAATATGTATTTGGATGAACAAGGAAAGGTGCGTCCGAATGCAAGTGTGAATGGTTATTTGGCGGTGGCGACACCAGGAACGGTGGCGGGGATGTATGAGGTGCATCGCCGTTATGGTAAGTTGCCGTGGAAGGAAGTTGTCAAACCTGCGATCGCTCTGGCGAAAAATGGCTTTATCCTAAGTAAACAACTAACTTGGCGTTCCATTCAAACTTACGAAAATCGCAAACCAGTAATTCTCCAGAATTCCGCCGCTAGACGCATATTTACCCGCAACGGCGAATTTTATCAGCCTGGAGAAAGATTAGTGCAACGGGACTTAGCACACACCTTAGAAACTATTGCCGACGATCCCCAAAGTTTTTATACTGGCAAGATTGCCCGTGCGATCGCCTCAGATATGGCAAAAAATAGTGGTTTAATTAATTTAGACGACCTCAAGGCATACAAACCAATCTGGCGAACTCCTCTTTGCGGTAGTTTTCGCCAAGCTAAAGTTTGTTCTATGCCACCACCATCATCAGGCGGCGTTCATCTATTGCAGATTTTAAACATTATCGGTGACGATGATTTAAAAGCTTGGGGATGGCACCATCCTAACAGTTTACATTTAATGGCGGAAGCGATGAAGATAGCCTACGCCGATCGCTCGCAATATTTAGGTGATCCTGATTTTGTCAAAGTACCTGTACAAGCCCTGATTAACCCAGCTTACGCTCAACAGCGTCGTCAACAAATCAATATGGATGTGGCGAAACCTGCATCAGAAATCAAACCAGTAGCACCAGAAATCCTCAAACGTTTTGGCCCTGTTAGCAATCAAATTGTCCCTCTACCCAACAAATTATTGAGATTGCAAACCACACGCTACGAATCTTCAGAAACCAGCCATCTTTGCGTTGTGGATGAACAACGCAACGCTGTGAGTTTGACTTTTACAATTAATCTTGGTTTTGGCGCTGGTGTAGTCACCCCAGGTACAGGAATTTTACTCAATAACGAGATGGATGATTTTGCGATTGCGCCAGGAGTACCTAACGCCTTTGGTTTAATTGGCAACTCAGCAAATGCGATCGCACCCCGAAAAACACCATTGTCGAGTATGACTCCAACAATAGTCACAGAAAATAATCACCTCCGAATGGCAGTGGGGGCCCCTGGTGGCAGCACAATCATCACTCAGGTGTTACAAGTAATTCTCAATGTGCTGGCATACAATATGGACGTTGGTGCAGCTGTCTCCGTCCCACGCATACATGATCAGTGGCTTCCTGATGAGTTGCGGGTCGAACCTTGGGGTTTGGATGCTTTAACTCTGCAAGACTTACGCCGCCGTGGACACAATATCAAGGAAGAAAAAACTCCTTGGGGTAATGTTAACGCGATCGCCACTCAAGCAGATGGCAGCCTAGAAGCAGCCGCCGATCCTCGCGGTGAAGGTTCGCCTAGAGGCTGGTAGACAGTCATTACAAAATAACGCAACACTGCCGTTTTTCGAGATAGTTAAAATTCTGAAACACTAACTGCAACTATTGATTCTGCACCATTGATTCTGAGTATTCTACTTGAGTGCTAAATTCATTCGCTCTCGCAGTGGATACTAATGTCCAACCCGCCTTCAGCAGTCTTTGATAAGTTGCCCAACCCTTAGAACCGCCAGGAATTTGATAATCTGGCACTGCAAATTGCGGATATGCTGTGTAAGGCCGCCAACCTTTATTAGCCTCTACTTGCAAATACAAAACCTTCTCACCGTCGCCACTAGACTTAGATAACCAGCACATTTGTCGATTCATGGCAAACTCCTTAGTGTTTAGCTAAAATTGCATAATCGCAGACTTTTGTCAAGCACTGCATCAATCTTCTGGGATAATTTTTAATTCCCCTAGTATGTGTCCATATACCTACAAATTGGTTTAGTAAAATTACGTAAGCCATCAGATAGATTCGCTAGACCATTTTTGAAGATACAGCAAGACAAAATTACTCCATCCCCAACATTTGATACTTGCAAAAAGTGTCAGATATTGCGAATTTTGTAGGAAAAAGCTGATAATAGCTCAATATTTTTGGCTCCATGACTGAATAATGATGCAACATCGCTTATAGGCGTAAAAACATAACGCTTCTCTGCGATACTTTGCTGGTTATGAGGGCAAGATTTTTCTCATGTTATCTGTGGTTGCTGTTAGTGTGTGTAACAAGAGTTACTATTTTGCTAAATAGCTGAATAATCAATCATTTGTTTTACTAGTTACACAAGTAAGATTTAGTTATCAGTGCTGATATTCAGTTACCATCAAAGATAGTTATGCAGGGAGTTGGGTTAGACAAGGTTGAGGTGGTAGACAAGGTAGAAATATTTCTACCTTGTCTACCTTGTCTTCCTAGCCCCTAACCTCAGCACTTGATAAAATCACTAATAATCGTGCGAATTTCGTTAACTATTTCTGAGTAGTCAGCATCAGATAAAACAGGTGTTGCATGTGCGATGCCAATTGGTTGCGCTAAATCAATCCAGGACTTGCAACCACCATATTTTGGCAGATAGGGAATTTCTTGGACTTTGGGCAGTTTATAAGTGCGTAACAGCAGAACATACAACGGCTGACGTGGTTTCCATTTTAAGCGATCGCTAATAAAATACTCATTCCAGATATGAAACGGGAGTAAAGCGTTAACAGTAGACTCCTCACTAATCGGCAAAATATCTGTAATCTCTGCCCAACTGCCAATACGAATTGTTTCTGGATGCCAACCAGGAGTTACTGGACAGACGAGATTTGCATATTCTGATTTTAGCAGAAACGGCTGTTGATGTTCAAAAGTTGGGTAAAGTAAAACCTGCTCATGAGCAACTTGAAAACGTCCATTCTGCTCATGAATGCCACCTTTACGCAGTAACATGATGGTTTTGGCAGTTTCCAAAGCATTAATCGCCACAGACCATTCTTTGAGAGCGTATAAACTCGAAGTTAAATTCATCGGCATCTGCTGTAACTCTGATTTAATTTCACGCTAAGACCGTTAAAGTATGAAACTATCCGGGGAAATGTAATGAGACAACCATTATGGAAAAGCGAAAATTAGGTACATCTGCCGTAGAAATCACACCCATCATTATTGGAACTTGGCAAGCTGGCAAAAAGATGTGGGTGGGAATTGAAGACGCTGACTCCATTAAAGCCATTCGCGCCGCCTTTGAAGCCGGCATCACAACTGTTGACACAGCAGAAGTTTATGGTGAAGGTCATTCTGAGCGCATTGTAGCCGAAGCTTTATCAGATGTGCGCGACCAAGTACAGTATGCCACAAAAGTTTTTGCCAACCATCTCAAGTACGATCAAGTGATTGAGGCTTGCGATCGCTCTTTAAAAAACCTCAAAACCGATCATATCGACCTTTATCAAATTCATTGGCCTGCGGGTGCCTTTAATAGCGAAATAGTCCCCATCACAGAAACGATGAAGGCTTTAAATGAGCTAAAACAGCAAGGAAAAATTAGAGCAATTGGGGTTTCTAACTTTTCTGGCGCACAATTGGCAGAAGCATCACAATATGGACGAATCGATAGTTTGCAACCCCCATATTCCCTATTTTGGCGGGCGGTGGAAAACGATGCTATGCCCTATTGTATCGAAAATCAAATTTCTATCTTGGCTTATTCACCCTTAGCCCAAGGATTATTAACAGGTAAATTTACTCGCGGCCAAAAATTCGCCCCAGAAGACAACCGCGCCAAAAATAAATTATTTCAAGGCGAAAACTTTGAACACGCTCAACAAGCTATAGATAAACTCCGCCCCATAGCCGAACACCATCATTGTACCTTGGCACAGTTAGCCTTAGCTTGGTTAATTGCCCAACCCCAAGCCAATGCGATCGCAGGCGCACGTTATCCCGAACAAGCACAAGACAACGCCAAAGCCGCCAATGTTCAACTTACCCCTGAAGAAATTGCCGAAATCGATTCTATTGGGCGAATTGTCACCGATCATTTAGATGACAACCCAGTTATGTGGAATTGGTAAGCTGAGTTGATAGTTAAGGTTTGAAAGAAGGGTGTCAGGGTGTAGTTATTCAAAACCCTTACACCCCATACCCTTTCACCCTTACACCCAATCACCACAGAAAATTTTGGTGCGTAAGTCCTGCAAAATAACAACAAAGATTGCAAAAATAAACAAAATGTCAACTTTAGTAAACTACTAGTTGCTATTTCTTAGGTAAGTGCTAAATTGAATAACAAGACATCAAACAGATTCAAACCAAACCAAAAGGGCAAATGACTCTGATGTCTCCCGTCTGTAGCCCAAGCAAATTTTCAGCAAGCCCTAATTAAATGTGGTGAAAGCCCAAGCACACAAAAGGCAGAGCCAAATCCCAAAGCGGAAAAACAAAGATTGCTGAAGTTGCTAGTTATTAAGTCCACCTTAGTTGTTTACTCTCTCAATTCTTTAGCTAATTTTAAAAAATTTGAAACCTGTGAATTCCCAATAACCTGGTCATCGTTGACCAGGTTTTGATGTTTTTAGCTATAATTTTCAATTGGCAATCTAAGTTAAATAGAGTAGCAGTGCTTTTTGCTCTTTAACAGCAGTTTCATAGTAATCAACTATTTCATTGTAGTAATCTGTCATGTAATCAATCATTTCTTCGTCTGACCAGTCAATCCAAGGTACAGGGTTTGGCTTCTGCGACTCTTTTATAAAACGATTTTCCAACCCTTCTTGAGAAAGTTCTAATAAACCATCCAGAATTTGCCCAACTTCATTGCCTGCTTGTAGATATCTAACTGGCCCATATCCTGTTTCATAACCAATATCTTTACCAGCACCAAAGGCGTTAATTAAAGGCTTTCCATCCCACTGGGAATTTTTAATTACTAGAAATGGCAAAAAATCTTTTTTGTATCCTTTTTCAACTATTAATTCAGGAATTTTGCCTTGAGGTGTGTTGTAATAAGCAGAAATATAACCAGCTAATAAAAATGTTATTTCTCGCCAAGATTTATGTAAATCTAATTCGGGGTTTTCCCACTCAGAAAGAAACAATTCCTCTAAGGCTTGCCAATCATAAGTATTTTTCCACTGTTTGCTTCTACCAACAGGTAGATTACCAAATATTGCTCTAGCATTTTTGTTTTGCTACTTCAGCATATTCTCCTGTCGAATAAAGCTCTCTTTGCCAATAAGGGGATTCTGGTAACCATTTAGCATCAAAAAAACGCATCTACAAGATATGGATCTTTGATAAATAAATCCAAAGTTGATGAAGAAATTTGTTTTATTTCACCTGTTATTCCCATAAAATAATTTTGAAATTGGTTAATATTCAATTCTAATAAGTACGATCGCAAGTTAAACTATAGTACACAGTAGTTTTTTCAATGGCTTTAGTAATTGCAGGTGAACGTAGCGGGGTGGGTAAGACAACAGTCACACTCACCCTTTTAGCATCTTTATGTCGTCGTGGTGGTCAAGTACAATCTTTCAAGGTCGGGCCAGATTATATTGACCCAATGTTTCATCGGTATGTAACTGGTCTTGCTTGTCGTAACTTAGACCCAGTGCTGACTAGTGAAGCTTACGTTCAGCAATGTTTTGCTCATCACAGCCAAGCAAGTGAATATGCTTTGGTAGAAGGGGTGATGGGGTTGTTTGATGGAATAGGGAGTCGGGAAGAAAATACTTTACACCCATTCACTTTTGCTAGTACGGCGCACATTGCAAAGTTACTCGATTTACCTGTGGTGTTGGTAATTGATTGCAGTCGGTTATCGGGTTCTGTAGCTGCGATCGCTCACGGTTATTGTACCTTTGACCCCAAAATTAAAATAGCTGGTTTAGTGCTGAATCGCGTCGGGAGCGATCGCCATCTTTCTTTACTCAAAGATGCTCTAAAATCTCTACAATTGCCGATTCTCGGTGTGCTGCGTCGTCAAGATAATATTACAATTCCTGACCGCCATCTTGGTTTAGTTCCCACAGCAGAACTCAGCGAATTAGATGCAGTTATAGAACGTCTAGCAGATTTAGGTGATACTTGCTTTGACTGGCAAAGTTTATTACCTTTGTTGAGACAGAAGGGGGACAAAGGAGACAAGGAAGACAAGGGAGAGAATAACCCTGGTTGTTTGGGGAAATCGTCTTCTGTAGTCAGGGTTGCGGTTGCGTGCGATCGCGCTTTTAATTTTTATTATCAAGACAATCTTGATTTACTGCAAAAATTAGGTGCAGAGTTAGTTTTTTGGAGTCCTTTAGAAGATGCAGAATTACCGCGAAATATTCAAGGTATGTATTTTGGTGGTGGTTTCCCAGAAGTATTTGCTCAACAATTAACTAAAAATATTAATGTTTTGCAAGCAGTAAAAACAGCGATTATTCAAGGAATACCGACCATTGCTGAATGTGGTGGCTTGATGTATTTGTGTAGAGAAATCATTGATTTTGAGGGTAAATCTTACCCAATGGTGGGCATAATTCCCACATCTGCTTGTATGGATAAACGTTTAACTTTAGGTTATCGTCGAGCCGTAGCTTTACAAGATAGTTTATTAGTAAATGCCGGAACAAATGTTTATGGACATGAATTTCATCGCTCAACTTTAAAAGCTAACTCTCGTCAACCATTGTTTGATACTTACCGCTACGATTGCGATGAAAATATGGGCTTTGAAGGCTGGAATTTACCTATCAATCTTCACGCTTCATACATACATTTACACTGGGGTTCTAATGGAGAAATTCCCCAGCGATTTCTTCAACAATGTCAAAGTTATAGCGTTTCTCATTCTAGTGAGGTACTAACACGAATAATTAACCGCAGATGAACGAAGAGCGTAATACCCACGATCTCATTACCCTCGTTCCCATAACCGCAGGTATATTGGGTTTTTCATTCTTTCCCCCTGCTCCCAGCCCCCCTGCGGCCTATTTGTATCAAACTTAAAGTGAAACGGTGTTACATCCTTTAGCCGCGACAATTATTCACAATGGTTCAGCAATTGCGGCTGGGTTAAACGGGTTACGTTCCCTGATGCACCAAGATCCGCCAAGACAGTCAGAATAATATCGTCTGTATTTTTTTGTGGTTGTAGTTTGAAAACATGCCCTAACCCCTTCACACACAGCCATCTGATGCCACAATAAACTAAAGAATTGTGGTGAAGTCACTCTCATGCAATCAGCAAACAAACTACCACGATGGTTAAGTTATGGCTTGGCGTTTCCGCTAGTCATTCTCAACGGTTGGTTATTAATCCAGGTTGTCAAGTATTTTCAACCTTTGGTGAGTGTAGTTGCGATCGCTATCCTACTAGCATTTGTCTTAAACTACCCCATCCAGTTCTTTCAAAAACGCGGTGTACCCCGTTACTTGGCAATTGTCGGAGTCTTGCTGTCAGCCGTGGTGATTCTGGGAGGTGTTGGTATCACCTTAGTACCAGTAATTCTGCAACAGCTTAACGAACTAGCAAATATTCTGCCTTCATGGATAGATTCTAGTTTAGAACAATTAGATGCCTTTCAAAATTGGGCAGCTACCCAACAAATTCCGATTAATTTGCGGGGTTTAGCCTTACAACTGTTAGAAAGATTATCCAATCAATTTCAATCTTTCACAGGCAAAATTCTGGGTTTTGCATTTGATACTATCGGTGTTGTAGTTAATATTTTAATTGCAGCCGTTTTGACTATTTACTTAATCTTAAATGGTCAAAAATTATGGGATGGAATTTATCAATGGTTCCCTGAAAATATCGGCACAAAAGTTAGACAATTACTCCGAGAAGATTTTCAAAATTATTTTATTGGTCAGGCAACATTAGGGGCAGTGTTAGCTATATTGGTGACATTAGCATTTGTACTCCTCCGCATTCCCCTGGCTTTGTTGTTTGGTATCGCTATTGGCTTTTTCTCATTATTTCCCTTTGGGACAGGGATAGGAATTGGCATAGTTAGTTTATTAGTTGCTTTAGAAAACTTTTGGTTAGGTGTGGAAGTTTTAGGTGTCGCAGTAGCCCTTGATCAAATTAATTCTAATATTGTCGCACCAAGAATTTTAGGAAATCTAACTGGTTTAAATCCAGTGTGGGTAGTAATTTCCTTGCTCATTGGGGCAAAATTAGGTGGCGTTTTAGGTCTGTTAATTGCGATTCCTATCGCTAGTTTTATTAAAGATATTGCAGATAGTTGGCGAGCCGGAGAACTGAGTCAACAAATTGTTACTCATGAAGATGGCGTAAAAACTTCACCAATGGAAGTAAATCAGGAAAATTACATCAGCAAAAGTTAACCAGCAATTCTCAAGATATTTTATATCCCCGAATTATTTCATAATTCGGGGATATTTGACTTTATATCATAATATTTTCTTAACTTTTAGATAACTCAATATTTACTTGTAACATTACATGAATAGTTTAATTTATTTTTCTACAAACCTCTGTAAAACAACTGAATTTTATGGAATCTAATCAACCATTAAAGATAAATCGTCGCCAATTTTTAGTACGTTCAGCAGTAACAGCAGGCGGAATTATTGGGACAAATATTGTTTCTAAATCTCCTGTTTTTGGTCAAGCACCTGCTATTATTACTGCGGAAAAAATGCGTCCTGGTATACCTTTTGGTGTAGCTACTGGTGACATTAGTGAAAATAATGTTGTGATTTGGAGTCGGAGCGATCGCCCCGCCAGAATGATTGTAGAATATTCAACTAGCGAATCATTTCGTAATGTCCGGCGCATTCCTGGGCCTGTAGCTTTAGAAACTAGCGACTTTACCGCCCGACTTAACCTCAGAAAACTACCCCAAAATCAACAGATATTTTATCGGGTAATTTTTCAAGATTTAAACTATCGCAACGTTTACAGCGCCCCAGTTAGCGGTTCTTTCCGTACACCTCCTAGATATGGCAAAGATATCTGCTTTGTTTGGGGAGGCGACACCGCAGGTCAAGGATGGGGTATAAATCCTGACTTTGGTGGGATGAGAATTTATGAAACTATGCGCCAACTCCAGCCCGACTTTTTCATCCATTCAGGCGATAACATTTATGCTGATGGCCCTATTCAATCTCAAGTAACGCTGGATGATGGCACAATTTGGCGCAACATCACCACACCAGAAAAATCGAAAGTTGCAGAAACTTTAACAGAGTTTCGTGGGAACTATCAATACAACTTGATGGATGAAAATATTAAGCGTTTCAATGCCGAAGTGCCAATATTAGCGCAGTGGGACGACCACGAAGTTACAAATAACTGGTATCCCGGCGAAATCCTCAACGATGACCGCTACACAGTCAAAGATGTTAACTTGTTAGCTAAACGGGCAAGACAAGCATTTTTGGAATATATGCCGATTGAGTATTACGATAATCCAGAAAGAACCAGAATTTACCGTTCCTTTGAGTATGGGTCATTGCTCGATATTTTCATGCTGGATGAACGCACCTATCGAGGGCCAAACTCTCCCAATAATCAGCCACAACAAAGTCCAGCAACAGATTTTTTAAGTAGAAGACAAGTGCAGTGGCTAAAACGACAATTACTTTCATCCAAAGCCACTTGGAAAGTTATTGCCAGTGATATGCCTTTAGGACTGATAGTGAGAGATGGTGCGACTGATTTTGAAGCTTGGGCAAATGGCGACGGCCCCGCTTTAGGCAGAGAATTAGAATTGGCAGACTTACTGCGGTTTATCAAAAACAGAAATATTCAGAATGTGGTGTGGTTTACTGCTGATGTCCATTACGCCGCCGCCCACTACTACGACCCCAATAAAGCCCAGTTTCAAGACTTTAAACCTTTCTGGGAGTTCGTCGCCGGGCCACTAAATGCAGGTACATTTGGGCCAAATCAATTAGAAAATACCTTCGGCCCACAATTAGTATTTCAAAGCCTGCCTGCTGGTACAAGAGCAAATCGACCCCCAAGTGAAGGGTTGCAATTCTTCGGCGCAGTCAGAATTAATGCTTATACCAAAGTGATGACAGTATCCCTGCGTAATTTGGCTGGCAAAGTTGTTTACAGCGTAGATTTACCACCAGAAAAAGATTAACTGTAGAGTGGGCAAGCTTGCCCACCTATCTTTTAAAATGGACATCAAGCAAATCAAACTTTCTTTTACCAAAAAGTCTCAATGGTACAGACCCCATCTAAACCCATGACTTTGGCGGAGTTTCTCAAGCTACCATAGTCATTGGGAAACCTTAAGCAATGGTGTTGTTACCTTGATCTTGTAGTTTCTCCTTCTTTTTGGCTACCCCAACTCATATAAGCCGTTTATTTGGATTTATTAGGGATAAATCTCTCTCTTGCGCCCTGTCTCCTTCCTCTCTGCGAATATTAATATGCAAATTAAAGGTACAGCAGCTTATTTTTTCGGATTTACTACTGTTATTAACTTTGTGCCAAAAATTTTTCAGGTGACTGAGCAAATTTAAGTATTTTTTCTGCTGACACTATACAGCTAAGTATGCTTTTTTACTTTTAAAACATCCTCTGAATATTAACAAGTAATTAGCTTGCGTGGTCACACTGAGCTTGTCGAAGTGCAGGCTTTGTTTGTCTAGCTCCAGATTTTCAGCTTCTGAGAAAATTGCTTTGAGAAAAAAATACAAGATACAGTCACATGAAATATATAAAGCGTCACATTAAAAAGATTGAGCTTATTGTTGAGGTGGTTTTTTTAGTAGCCTTATTTCTGCTGGGATTTTTTCTGGATTATAAATACGCTGCTTCCTTATTTTGGCAATATTACTTATTTATGGCTGTTTTAGCCTTGATTTTACTTTTGCCAGTGTACTTACAATCTCGGCGCAAACAAGAATTGTGGCTGTTTATCGGATTCAATCTCAGCATCTTTGCTTTGTACTTTGTAACTCTCTCGCCTGTCAAACCTTTCATGCAGTTTTATTCCGACATTAAACATGGGATGACAATTCCAGAAGTACAAAGCAGATTTAACCAACGTTTTCCCAAAGGCGGAAGATTTCCTCAGCCACTAGGAGAATTCATTGGTGGAAATGAGGATGTGCTGGAAAAGACTGACCCAGTTGTATATGACCAGCATCTAAACTACATTCTTGACCCAAACGATGGTCGTTACAATGCGGAAGTGGTGAATGTTTATTTCAAAGATGGCAAAGTGTTAGAAGTCAAGTATTCGGGTGATTGAGAAGAACTTTTACACCCAGCCTCAAAAAATCTTTGTGTGTTCAGTCTGTTTTAGATGCAACAATCAAAGATATTTTGTAGTGGCGGATAAGATAAAGAAGTAAGAACCCTGTTCACTCACCACTACCCATGACCTCAACTCTATTAAAGTCTCCTCGTCTCAATTCCCCAACAATACACCGTTTGCCTAATGGCTTGACAATCATCGCCGAACAAATGCCCATTGATGTTGTCAACCTCAACCTCTGGATTAAAGTTGGTTCGGCTGTAGAATCTGATGCGATTAACGGTATGGCCCACTTTTTAGAGCATATGATTTTTAAAGGAACTGAGCGACTAGCCAGTGGAGAGTTTGAGCGTCGGATTGAAGAACGGGGTGCTGTGACTAATGCTGCTACCAGCCAAGATTATACTCATTACTATATAACTACTGCGCCCCAAGATTTTGCTGAGTTGGCTCCACTGCAAATAGATGTTGTATTTAATCCTAGTATTCCTGATGATGCCTTTGAACGTGAGCGTGCTGTTGTTTTAGAAGAAATAAGACGTTCTGAAGATAATCCCCATCGCCGGACTTTTCGCCGCGCGATGGAAATGGCATTTGATACTTTACCCTATCGCCGTCCTGTGTTGGGGCCAGAATCAGTCATATCTGGGCTACAACCCCAACAAATGCGGGATTTTCATGCTCAATGGTATCAACCGCCCATGATTACAGCTGTAGCTGTGGGCAATTTACCTGTAGAACAATTAATTGCCAGCGTTACGGAAGGATTTACTCAGGTTGGTAAGAATCAAGAGTTAATAGTCAATAGTCAAGAGTCAAATTATACTTTTGAATCGGCATTTACAGAAATTGTGCGGCGAGAATTTGTCGATCAAAGTCTTCAGCAAGCACGGTTAGTCATGGTGTGGCGGGTTCCTGGATTAGCGGAGTTAAATCAGACTTATGCTTTAGATGTCTTAGCAGGAATTTTAGGACATGGTAGGACATCGAGATTAGTTAGAGATTTGCGAGAAGAACGAGGATTAGTATCTTCGATCGCAGTTAGTAATATGAGCAACTTATTACAAGGTACATTTTATATTTCTGCTAAATGTGCAGTCGAAAACATCGCCGCTGTTGAAGATGCGATCTCCCAACACATCCGCCGATTACAAACCGAGTTAGTCACCGACAAAGAAATCGCCCGTGTTCGTAAACGTGTCGCCAACCGATTTATCTTTGGTAACGAAACCCCAAGCGATCGCAGTGCTTATATGGTTTTTATCAATCATTAGTCGGTGATTTAGAACCAGCCTTTAACTACCCCCTGCACATTCAACAGCAAGAAGCCAACGATTTACTCCTCGCCGCCAATCAATATCTCTGTCCAGACGCTTATGGTGTAGTGGTCATCAAACCGTTGTAAATTAGGGAGTGGTAAGTAGGGAGTGGTGAAATTCCTCATGTTTGATTCCCTACTCCCCACTCCCGATTCCCTACTCCCCATTAAAATGTTTTGGACTGAAATTGATGCCCATATTAGTCGGGTAACTGGCGAAAATTTTCACACTCAACAACGGCGTTCTGTGAGTGGCGGCTGCATTAACCAAGGATATGCCGTTTCTAACGGTCAACTCACATACTTCGTCAAACTCAACCAAGCATCGCAAGTAGCTATGTTTGAGGCTGAGATGTTGGGTTTAAAGCAAATGTTCGCCACAAATACTATCCGTGTACCCAGGCCAATTTGTTGGGGAACATCCGGTGATTCTGGCTACATCGTTTTGGAATGGTTAGAAATGGGTGGCGGTAATACCCAATCTTGGGCAGAAATGGGGCGCAAGTTAGCCGCTATGCACCAAGCAACCAGCCAAAATGGTTTCGGTTGGAATATGAATAATACTATTGGTTCCACTCCCCAAATCAACACTTGGACAGCAGATTGGATTGATTTTTACTGCACACATCGCCTTGGTTATCAATTTCAATTAGCCAGAAGGCGGGGAGGTAATTTTCCAAAACAAGATGAATTATTAGCCGCGATTCCAGAATTATTAGCCAGTCACGAAGTACAACCATCCTTAGTGCATGGCGATTTGTGGGGCGGAAATGCTGGATGTACTGTGTCAGGCGAACCGGTAATTTTTGATCCAGCCACTTATTATGGCGATCGCGAAGTTGATATCGCTATGACTGAACTTTTTGGTGGTTTTCCGGCTGCTTTTTATCAAGGTTATAACGCAGCTTTTCCCTTAGATACAGGCTACGAGCGCCGGAAAACTTTGTATAACCTTTATCACATTTTGAATCACTTCAATTTATTTGGTGGTGGCTATGGTTCCCAAGCCAACCGCATGATTGACCAAATTTTGCGATAAAGATTGGGGAAAAACTTGGGGATGCGATCGCCAGCACAGTTTACTCATCAGTTGATTAATCTCTACACTTACCGATTCGCAAGCAATCCCCCGTTTGATCCTCTCTAGATGCGATTCGCTGTGGCGATCGCTTTAATTTAGTATAAACACTATATTTATTTTTATTAGAAGTAATAATTGTCACATTAATATTACCACTCGCTAAACTGGCTTCCGCATTGTACAAATAACCAGTTAATGCTATGAGTCCAATGCAAATTATCCTATACATACCAACCTCAGCAAACAATTTTCGCCTACGTCATTTGGTCAGTTCCACCTTGATGAATCGGACTTTCCAAACAGATAATTGCATATTGATATTGTATCAATTGATGCAATAATCCTAGACGCAGAGACGTAATTTTTAAAATATCAGTTCCACCCTCAGATTTTTGTAGCTTACAGGATGGTCATGACTCATAAGATGGCTTCCCATTAACTTATGCAAGCCTAACTACAAAGAAACAGGAAAAAAATCCGCAATCACAAAGAAATTCATTTACAGCGTTTCTCGGTTGAGTGCAGTACAAGTAATACCAATTCACAATTCGCAATTCACAATTCGCAATTAAAAAACTTAGATACAGCAAAGCTTTTAGGGTTTGCATCTGTATCAAATTTTTCGTGAAATGGTATTAGAGGATGTCTGAAAACTTTTTGGTGTTGTATTAAAGACTTGTAGATCCCCCTAAATCCCCAGGGCTGTTTCATTCTAAAAAGGAAAAAAGTAATGGGATGTTGTGGGAGCAGAATCTGATAGCTCTGGTAAGGGAATCAAAACCATTGTGGCGGAAAAGATTAATCACAAAACTGCGGAGAATTGAGAAGTTGGCAGCAGCATAACCATCAACCATTTGGGCAGAGTCTTCATCAAAGACAACATCTTTCACCCAATGTAATCGATTTTCTACGCTCCAGTGGCGACGAATACCACAGGCAAAATCGGATGCTTTCAGGGACAGAGAACTGATGTAGTAAGCAGTTTCTTGGTAAGCTTTACCAGCACGAGTACCAACTCGTTCGACTTGAATAATCGACTTTAAACCCAGCCAATCATGGGAAATATTGTTCAAGTTTTCAAATACACAAACACGACGTTGAGTAAAGCGACCACTCCTTCGTTCAAAATCAGTATGTATAGTTGTGGGCTGTGAGTGCTGCATATTCTGTTGGATTTGGTGATACAGTTTGGGCTGATTGGCTTTGACTGCAATCACATAATCATTGCCACTGTGGATGATTTGCTGGACTGTTTTTTTTTGACAATGAAGTGCATCAAAACTAAACACTACACCCTTTAAATCCAAGATAGCAATTAAGTTTTGAACCGTAGCAATTTCACTGCTTTGCTTGTTATCCATCGTTTGTAACCCGACGACTTGACCTTGGTGGCTACTAAACATCGATACGACACTAATGAATCTTTGATAGGCACTGCTATAGTCCTGGACTGTCGCCTTGATACTTTTACCGTCAGTTGCTAACCATTCTAAGGAGCTTAATTCTACATACTGACTTGCCCATTCATTAAATATCTGTGTCAATTCCTCAAAATTTACACGCATCATCACACGGCGAATTGTCGAGTACGATGGCACTCTATCTTTTGGTATCTCTAGTATTTCGATTAATGATTGTTGATGGCGTTTGACAAAATCTCTCATTACCTCTGTATCCTACACAACCACTCATTGTTCCCATGATTACCAGTACTAGTACCAGCCATAATCGGTGTCTTTGTCCTTGCTTTGTCCGAAAATCCCTAACTTTCTTCAGTTGCGTGATAATCGCAACTGTCATTACTACTGTTTAACAATGCACTGACTATCCGATTCAACCATTTTTCTTCCCAGAATGAAACAGCCCTGCCTTCAAAAGGGGGGTTGGGGGGATCTCAAAATAATAAAACGTTAACCAAACCGTATTGGATGTAAGGCGACACATTTACAATGTGAAGCACCACATTCGCAATGCAAAACGACACATTCACAATGCAAAGCGACACATTCGTAATGCAAAGCGACACATTCGTAATGTGAGGCGACACATTCACAATGCAAAGCGGCACATTCGTAATGCAAAACGACACATTCACAATGCAATTAATTATGTAATAACCGAAATGCCATCCGCGTTCATCCGCGTTTATCTGCGGTTAATTTTATTCCAACTTGAATAGATTTTGTCGTGCCAGTCTTGTAGGGTGCTAATTAATCACAAAATCTATACAAACGTTTAACGCACCACTGTATAACAATGGTGCGTTAAACTGATGGTCTAAATATCTAATCAACCGTCAAGCTTTATATATTGATACTTTGAGGAATTCTCGAAGGTAATAAGAACTCGTAAGGTACTATTCTGGCAGAATTGAGACGATTTCGGCGATTAATTTCTGCTTCAATATCTTTGAGTTCAGTTTGGAAAGTGAACAAAGCAGTTTTGATTTGTGCTTGAGAGTGGAAATAGGAATTAGAGTATTGACCTAAACGGGTGTAATAAACTGAACCCAGCAAGTAAGTTAACTTTAACTGGTCTTTGGCTTGGGATAATGGCGGTAAAAATTCCATCAAGTCGCTTTGTTGGTCAGATGTGGGGGCTGGTGAATAACCGGCTAAAGGAAAAGCAGGTGTATAAGTCATGAGATTTCCTTGAGGGAAATTCACCGCAGCATGTTGGGCGCTAGCTGTAAAAATAACTGTAGTAGCAACTTGAATCAGATATTCCAGAGTTTTAATTGTACCTGAAACATCTTCCCCAAAGTTTTGCAAACGACCGCCTTGTTGAGAAACTAATTCCTTTGCCCAATTTTGCAAGTTTACATCTGCAATTATTTGCTGTGCATTGGGATAGTGAATACTTAAATATGTGCCTACCCATTGAGAGACAGCTTGCCAAATTAGTTGACCGTCATCACGATAAGGATATTCTGGTAGTTGATTAATATTCTCAACGCCACGACTAGCCACAATATTGGGAAACATTGCAGCGTTGAAATTATACAAATAATCTTGAGCGCCTTTAATTGCCATCTGGCGATCGCACTCAATTGTACTAGCTAACAGCTTATCTACTCCACCTTGATCAGCAATTAACTTTTGATGAGCGCCGTAATTGATTAAGATAGTACCTTCGAGGTGCGGTTCTAGTAAAATTCTCAGAGGATGGTTTTTGGGTAGTTGTCTTCTAGTTGCGATCGCAAATGGTTCAATAAACAAGTGAGTCCGCCCCAAATGACTCACCAACTCATGATAGTTAACATCTGCCATCTGCACCACACTCTTAGCCACCAACCAATTTTCACCACTCAACGGTGTAAATACCTGACTTTCCGATTGACATTGAATTGCAATTGGTATTAAAGGCCGAAAAAGATTATTCAATGGTGGAACTACAAATAATGCTAAAGGTGCATAGATATACTTCTGTTCTTGGGGAAAATTCCCATTCTGCATATCTTTTAATGCAGCATAATCAGCTTGATAAAGGCGACCTTCACTGATAGCTGCTGCTAAAGAATCGGAAGTCTTGGTAATTTCCTGATAAAGTGCGTCACTAATTTCTAAAATCTTGTTTCCAGCCTTTACTTGCTGTAACATCAGAGGATTTGGCCCAGCCACTCGCATATAAGCAAAGGTTAAATCCTCTTGAAAATTTTGACTAATTTGCGGTAGAGGTATAATGCTAAATAATTTATTGTAATCCTCTAATGTTCGCTGTGCTGCTGATGCCTCTGGAGAAAAGTTAACATCTCCAGGTAATGCCTCATCATCATCAAACTTCAGCAAATCAGCATTAGCGAGAATAACTTGCTTCACCGCACCACTGAGTAAATCTGCGATCGCATCTTCAATTACCGAGGATGAAAAATCTACATTAGTAGCCTTTTGTTCTGCTTCATACAATTCCCATTCTTGATCAATTTCTGCCAACTCCTGAGCAACTTCCGATGTTTCATTCACATCAAAAGAAACATTACCTAAATCATTGCTTTTCAGTTCTGTAATAATCTCTCTAGTTGTTAATGCTAGTTTTAACGCCAGCTTTTCTAACTCATGCTTACTATCAGATTCTTGAATTTCTTTGTCAATTTCTGCTAACGTTTGTAGCTTTTTAGTCAGTTCTAGACTAGGGCGTTCTCCCTCTAGTCCATAAGCTAAAGGATTACCCAAAGAATTAGCAAAAAAATTACTTAAAGCTTCATTCACTAACAAAGTGGTAATTTTTGCAGCTACTATCACCACCCACTTTAAATTAGGTAACTCTTGCACTGGTATTCCTAATTTAATCAGTGGTAATGGTACAGCACCAGTCATTGCCAACGGCGGCACATAATGATAATTATAGTTATATTCCGTATATTGTTCGGCATTTTTACCCAGTTTGGACAACTTATATAAAAATAACAAAATATCTTTAATGTCTAATTTTGACAATACAGCAGAGTTAGGCGGAAAAGCTAAAGACATATCAAATCCTCTGTTTGGTAGATTTGGCAATTGCAACCCATCAACAAACCTTTATTTAATTAATTCGGTCGGCATAATTCAAGATAATTATTGAAGATTGTTTGTCATCACATTTAGATTATTAGTCATCTCACCTTGAATTATGCTGTTGCTTTGATTGCTTTTTTGAATCCATCAAACATAACACAGCATTTTCAAAACCAGGAGATAAAACAAATTTATTCATGTTAAAAAAATTGAATTTTAATTCAAAAAATAAATTAAAAATATAAGACCCTGATTTATTGAAAATCATCAGGGTCTTGTTGCTTATCAATTATTTAAATGTCCTGTCTCCCTTGTCCCCCTTGTCTCTACCCAAACAAGACTGACATATTTTAATTTTCTACCGGATGTAATTGACCGCGAATATCGCCATAAAAAGTTTGACCTTTAGTATGTAAATTAAAATAAAGTTCGTTACGTCTGCCATAATGTGCCATACCAGCAATTGTTTTAACTTTATCTGGTTTTCCTGATTCAATGGGACAACCTAAAGTGTAAAGTCCTAACAAATCTTTGGCAGAATTAGCCGTCTTTTCAATAATTTCATCCGTTACTTCTGCGGAAAAATGACCATCAGCGAAGTTTTGTTTAACATCGCCAGTCAAAGCAAAGTCAACTTGAATAGGGCCAAGTACATCTGGTTTACCGCAATGGATATGAAACATAACTATATCTTTGAGATTTACGCCTGCTACTTGAACATCCACAAATGCTTTACTCAAGTCTTTGGTGAATTTTACTATTCCATGTCCATGTGACTTACGCTGATTTCTCGGTATAGAAGGTGCGGTAGATTTTAAAGATGGAGGGGCAATTTTTGGTGTATTTTCCTCATCATCTGGTTCTTGCAGTGGACTTAAAAAAGCTTCGTATACAAAACCAATTTCCTTACCTTTGCTGGGGTCAAGTTTAATGTTACTTGACTGACTTAAAGCAACTGCTTGGTTTACTGGTTGAACAAAGATGCTGAACAATGTAAAAACTGCTAGATACATCAATGTCGTAAATATAGTTTTAATAAACCGCATAACTGCCATCCTTCTCTGTGTGTAATAAAACTTAAGTTTTAGCGAAAATACATGCAGATGTTTCATTGCAACTCTGTAATTAGACAAAAAATTTCCGCGTAATTACTTGTTTTGCCAGATTTAACTGGAACTTTGCTGTCTAATTTACTTATTTGAACATTGCAATATACAGAGTGGTTCAGTGCAATTACTTAAATCTGAGCTATTTATTGCAGAAGATCCCCAAATTCTTTAAGAATCCTAGGATTTTCGTCTTTAATTTCTTTTGTAAAGTATGTCATTCTGGCATGATTACAGAAATTGATCCCCATATTTCAGCGAATGATTCGCTAGAATCGCCTTTATGAATTAAAAACTCACATTTTGATTTGCTTATGAAGCGGCGCTCAACAATGGTAATAGCATTTTTACTTAGTTTTTTTCTCAGTTTTATACCTTTTTCGGGCAATGTGATTAATGCGGCTACACCAACCGCAGTTGCGCCAGTATCGGGATTATCCTTTACCCAAGGTGTGAAAAAAACTGTCTTAGAAAACGGTTTAACAGTATTAACAAAAGAAGTCCATACAGCCCCGGTGGTGAGTGTGCAAGTATGGTATAAAGTTGGTTCACGCAACGAAGGTAAAGGCGAAAGTGGTATTTCTCACCAGTTAGAACATTTGATGTTTAAAGGTACAAAAGACCGCCCCGTACAGTTCGGACGTTTGTTTAGTGCCTTGGGTAGTCAGTTTAATGCTTTTACAAGTTACGACGAAACAGCTTACTTCGGCACAGTGCAGCAAGATAAACTCCAAGCATTGCTAACTTTAGAAGCAGACCGGATGAAAAACGCTTTGATTGGGGCTGAACAACTTGCTAGTGAAAAGCGCGTTGTGATTTCTGAGTTACAAGGCTATGAAAACTCGCCCAGTTACCGTTTAAATCGGGCGGTGATGAAAGCGGCTTTTCCCAATCGGGCTTATGGTTTATCTGTAGGTGGTACAAAAGCCGATGTGGAAAAATTCACTGTCGAACAGGTGCGGAATTATTACCAAACTTATTACAGTCCTGACAATGCGACTTTGGTAATTACAGGGGATTTTGCCACAGAACCAGTACTCAAGGCAGTGAAAGAAAGTTTTGGCAAGTTGACAAAGAATCAAAAGTCAACAGTCGATAGTCAAGAAAGAGCCGTTAGTCAAAATTCTCAACCCCCCACTCCCAACTCCAAAGCCTCAACTCCCATAGTTTTAAAAGAACCAGGAAGTGCTGCACTTTTGCATGTTGTCTATCCTTTACCAGATATCAAACATCCTGATGTACCAGCAATTGATGTCATGGATGCAATTTTGACCGGGGGACGGAGTTCGAGACTTTATCAAGCTTTGGTGGAATCTGGTTTAGCAAGTTCTGTGGATGGAAGTGCGGCGGAATTAATTGAACCGGGTTGGTATGAAATTGAGGCGACAGCAGCCCCCGGTCAAAAGCTAGAGAAAATTGCTCAAGTTCTGCAAACATCACTATCCGAATTACAACAAAAGGAAGTGAGTGCAGAAGAATTAAACCGCGCCAAGACAATATTGCAAGCTTCTTTTGTTTTAGGGAATCAAGATATTAGCAGCCAAGCTAGTCAGTTGGGATATAACCAAACTGTGGCGGGAGATTATAAATATATTGAACGCTATTTAGCTGCGATCGCCAAAGTTACACCAGAAGATGTAAAACGAGTAGCAAAAACTTACCTTGTTCCAGCTAAACAAACCATCGGCTTTTTTGAACCAACTCAACCAGATGGTCAAGCCGGAACTTCTGGTTCTGGTTCTGGTCGGACTGTGGAAAACTTTAGTCCTGGTCAACCAGTAGACCCGGCCGAACTGGCGAAATATTTACCACCTGCGAGTTCATCTACAGTATCTAATCAACAACCTCTACCACAACAGTTTTCTTTAGCCAATGGTTTGCGAGTCTTACTGTTACCTGACCGCAGTCTGCCCACAATTAACATTAGTGGTCAAATTGATGCGGGAACTGAGTTTGATGGAAATCAAAAAGCTGGACTCGCCCTTCTGACAGCAGACAACTTAATGAATGGAACCCAAACGAAAAATGCTTTGGCTTTAGCCCAAACTTTAGAAAATAGGGGAACCAGTTTAGAGTTTAGCCCCAGCCGCGAAGGAGTCAGTATCAGTGGTGAAGGGCTTTCGGCTAACTTGCCAGTGTTAGTGCAAACTTTGGCAGATGTATTACAGAATGCTAATTTCCCCGATGACCAATTAGAACTGAGTCGTCAACGGGCGTTAACGAGTTTGCAAGTGCAGTTAGATGACCCCAGCACTTTAGCAAGGCGCGTATTCCAACAAGCAATTTACCCAGAAAATCATCCTTTCCACAGTTTTTCCACAGAAGCGAGTTTAAAGAGTATCACTCGTGATGATGTGTTGAACTTTTATCGTCAACATTACCGTCCAGATACAACCACACTCGCTTTAGTGGGAGATTTTGACCCAGTGAAAGTCAAAGATTTATTCAATCAAGCTTTTGGGAAATGGCAAGCTGAAGGTAAACCACCTGCGTTGAATTTGCCGAAAGTACCCCTACCAAAAACTTCCACTCGCTTGAATAAAGTAATTCCCGGTAAAGCGGAGGCTGTAACTTACATTGGTTACAACGGCATTTCTCGCAAAGACCCCCGTTTCTATGCAGCTTTGGTACTGAATCAAATTTTAGGTGGTGATACTTTATCTAGCCGTTTGGGTACAGAAGTGCGCGATCGCCTTGGTTTGACTTATGGTATCTACAGTGGTTTTGCTGCGGGGATCAATCCCGGCCCCTTCTTAATCGAAATGCAAACTGCGCCTACAGATGCCCAAAAAGCGATCGCCAGCACCATCGCTTTACTCAAACAGCTACGGGAACAAGGCATTACAGAATCAGAATTAAATACTGCCAAACGTTCCATTACTAATAGCTACCCTGTGGAATTAGCTAACCCCAGCGAAGTTGCCAACATCATTTTAAATAATGCTGTTTTGGGTCTTTCCCCCGCAGAAATTCGTGAATTTCCGCGACGCATTCAAGCTGTAAATATGACTCAAATTCAACAAGTCATCAAAGATTTAATTCAACCAGAAAATGTGGTGATTGTCACTGCTGGCCCTGGTGATACAGCATCTAAGTAAGGGTAATTCATCGGTGATTTGACCTCAATCAATTCATACACAACTAGATACCCGACTTCTTCAAGAAGTCGGGTATCTGAGTCAAGGCGATTTTATATATTTTGTGAATGAATTAATTTAATTAGCTATTTTGTAAATCAAAAACACCGAACCAATTGCACCGCCATTTTCGACATAAATTTTACCGTTGTAATATAATCCAGGCGACCCACCTCCATCAAATAACATTCCTTCTTGAATTTTACCTAAACAATTATTCCGGGCAATACCAGATAAAACATCATCAAACATATCTGGCATTAATTCTTGATTAATTTGAGAAGATTCAATAGCTGAATTAGCTTTGATATCATTCACTAATAAAATTACATAACCTTTACTAGTCGTCGCCACCATAGAGCGATTAGTTGCTTCTTTACAAGCAAGTTCTCCTAAATCTTGACAAATATCTTTAAACTTACCTTGGCGATAAAATCTGCCATTTCCACCCACTAAATTGTAATTCAAAAGATTATTACTTCTTCTCCCTGCCTGAATTGTAGCGATTCGCTCTTGTGGTTTACCTCCAGAAATACCAAAGGAAGAACGTCTATTTTTAAACGCTCCTGAATACTCCACACCACGAGAAATATTTAAGCCTTGTGGTTTATCATCAGTGCCGATATAGTCGGCATTAATCGCTACTAGCGGTCTTTGTCCATTTAACAGGGAATTGCGATCGCTAATAATTTCATTAAATTGCTTTGGTACATAATTTCTGATAAAGTTCCCCTGTTGATTTTTTGCATAAAGCTTGTGAGATAAACCCACATTCACCTTGAAATCTAACTTGGGTGATTTAGGATTAAAAATAATCACATGATTAATACCCTTGGTGGATTTCTGCCCTTGATTATTAGTTTTAAAAAATTCCAGGCTGAATTGAGGATTTTCACCAGGGCAAGTTTTTGCACCTTTGGTTGATGAATTGGCTGTATCTTCTTTACAAGCAAATAACAAATTGATGGTAATGCTCAATATAGATAAGAGTAATATTTTTTTAATCCACATACTCAGATAATAAGAACCCGCTACAGAACGACTATAGCGGGTAATAATTCAAAATTCCAATTTCGGCTAGTCCCGGCAAGCCTTTCAGCAATCACACTATTTAAACCGTCCCAAAACTGTCCATTAACTGTCCAAGAAATTTACAATAAAATAACTCTCTAAACCCCTTGACAGGCTCATTTATAGTATGTAAGTATATTCTTGTAAAGCAAAAAGGGCGGGGCGATATGTGGAGAACCGAAGGTGTACCAGTTGATTGGCCAGAACTTAAAAAGCGCCGCAACCTCATCCTTACAGATACTTGCTGGGAGTTACTACAAAAGGAGGCGGAACAGCAAGGTATATCCAGGAGTGAGTTTATTGAGCGCGCCGTAAGGGGACTAATTGATTGGAGTGGTAGGGCATAAGGTATTCGCAGTACCTTACACCCTGTACCTTCACCGCCCCGCCCGTCTAGTTAGAGGCAACCAAAATGCGTGTAACAAGAAACGGATGGGTAGACCAGGTAGCACATCTTTCCACTTTAGCAGCAAAGCGTGGATTATCAGAAGAGGAGGTTATGAACATTATTTGGGATTTTCGCTCAGTCTGCCAAGAATACAATAGGGATTTCAGAAAGAATCTCAAACTGTTTGAAGACTGCATAGAAGTGGCGAGACATTGCTAAATAAAAGCCCCGGTTTCCGCCGGGGCATTCTATCGTTTATTAATGCCGCTGTTGGTAGGCTTATCGTAAATCTCCTGCAATTTACTCTTCATGGCGCGGGTATCCTCCTTATATTCAGCAAGGAAGATGCTGAAGGCTGTGCTGAGGTTGCGTAGTGCCTCACTCTCGACTTTCTGTTTATCCGTCCAGCCAATAATTGCTTCTCTTAAACCCATCCAGTAAGCCATAGTAAACACTGCGACGAACGTGACCAAAATTCCTAACCCCACGCCCCCGCTCTGAATTAGTACTTGGTCGATGATGCGCTGTTGCGATTCTGGGGGAATGGTAATGCTTTTTTGAATGTTTAGTTCTTCCATTATCCTGAATTATACCTAATTAAATCCCTCTATAAACTCCCCACTTTCAAAGTCCGGCACAAACCCCTCCGGCATATATCCAACAAACTCATAGCCATAGAAAGGTGTGTATAGTACCCAGACTCTATGCCAGACTCCTTGCTCATCTGGGTAAATATCTAATGAGTAGAGATTTCCATCAATAGGGTTAAAGTAATTCCTATTACCCACATTTTCATACAAGTCTGGGTCATATCCCTCTGGTTCAAATTGGCCCTCTGGAAAAACATCAGAGAATTGGTAGTCTAGAAACTTTCGGTATTCTATCCATCTAATAGTATTAATTCCAGATTCTTCTCTTACTAAGTTGCGTGGCATTTTAAGCTGTTCTCAAATATATTGCTGGTACTGTAGCAGTTAAAGCCGTGGTAGGCGCTGTAGCGGGCATTGCTGGGGATGTTGGTAGAGAGGTATAAGCTA
This sequence comes from Nostoc piscinale CENA21, assembly GCF_001298445.1. NCBI lineage: Bacteria > Bacillati > Cyanobacteriota > Cyanophyceae > Nostocales > Nostocaceae > Nostoc > Nostoc piscinale. The sequence continues at coordinate 6,253,842 of NZ_CP012036.1, forward strand.
AAGATCCGCTTCTACCATTTGTAAAAGAAGAGGAAGATGGTGCTGATAATCCGATGAAGGCTAAATTACCAGGATTGGACTGCTGTACAGTGAAAAAAGTTGCTGTTGCGTTCTTTATCAAACACCCCCAATACAAACCGGGTGTTAATGTAAAATTCCCTACAGATCCTTGTTTGAGTCCCCCAGCTAAATCTCTTTCTATTCCCCCATCTACTATTAAATTCTGTGGTGAGAAGCTACCACTATCGCTATAGATTCCCATCCTCATTAATCCTGTCCCCGCTGTTTGGATGAAGGAGCTTATATTATCAAAAGTGATTGTGCGCTCGATAATAATAGGCATAGCAAAAAAAAGTATTTGCTGCGGTAGATGTAGACGCATTTACACTAACTACACCGTAGGTTAAGAGATATACTCTTCCAGACCCTGCTGCTGCTTGTAGATTAGCTCTTACACTGCTTGATGCTATCGCTGTGTTTACTTCTTCTCTTAAATACACCACCGGATCAGCCACAGTCGTATTTGTTTTGACTGTTCCGGTGGTGGTGGATGATGCTATGGGTGAAGACCCTCCACCTGATACAGTAGAGGGTTCCCACAGACCACTTGTTGAGTTGTAACTGTAAACCTGACCGTTAGTCGGTGAGGTAGTCGCTACACCTCTTCCTTGGATCTGTAGAGCATTACCAAGCTGGGAAGTGCGGGCAATGTTGCTACTAATCTGCGCGTCGGGGACTAAGGTACTAGCATCAAGACTGGCGACACCATTAGCTGCACCTCTAGCAGTGGCTGCTAATGCACCGAGGTTAGTCAGTGCTGCTGATGCGCTCGTTGCGCCCGTACCACCCTTGGTAACTGATAGAGTACCCCCAATATTAGTCAGTGATAAGTTTGCTTCAGCAACATCTATATCTACTTCATTATTTACGCTGTCTAACGCGACAGTGACTTTGTTACTGGCAGCATTTATATTTCTGAAGTTTAAATTAACCCCAGTCTTGCTGGCATATAAGCCTACGCCGCCCACGCCTACGTTACTCGCGGTATTTGCTTCACCGCCGCCCCCGCCTGCACCATTACTAGCGGCTGTTACCCTACCATCAGCACCTACAGTAATGTTTGCATTAGTGTAAGACCCGGCAGCCACACCAGAAGCAGCGATTGTTGGGTTGGGGTATGTACCACTTAAACTACCACCAGCACTACCAGTTGGAGTTCTAGCATCACTTAGTCTACTGTCCGTTGTGGCAACAGCACCTAAGTTAGTTAAAGCTGCTGTGGCAGTGGTTGCACCCGTACCGCCTTTAGCTACAGTTAGAGTACCGTTGAGGTTTTGAATGTTGGGGATTTGGGCAACTGGCACTAAGGTACTACCATCAAGGCTTGCTACGCCATTTGCCGCGCCCCGTGTAGATGATAGAAGGTAGGAACCTAGAGTAGTTGTTAAGCTACCGCTAGTGACATAGCCAGAGAGTGTAGTTGTTAAGCCAGTAGTGGTAACGTAGCCACTCAGTGCACTGGTGTTAGCCTTGGCAGCCAGTAAGGTATCCATAGTGCCTCTCAGGTACACTACTGGGTCGGCGTTGTTAACGTCCGTCTTCACGCGCCCGGCAATAGTAGATGATGCTAAGGGTGTAGTGCCACCAGTACTAGCTATCTCAGCCAGTACAAAGCTAATCAGCGATTGGTATTGTGGGTCACTACTATTAACGCCGCCATCCTCCAGTACAGATAATTCCAAGTCTGACGTGCCAACAGGAACTACTGTGTCGAAGTAACTACCATCTGGTAACGTAATACGATATTGACTGGCATTCTCACCTTCCTCGTTACACCACAAGGTGAACTCTACAGCGCCCTGTGCATCGGTGTAGAAGGTATCTACGTCCTTTAAAAAAATAACCCCACCTGAATTATTTCGGGTGAGGTGCTGGATTTTAATTGGTTGTCGGGCGAGTGGTACACTACCTACACCCTCGAACGTGCCAAATATTTTTCTTCTGGTGGGCATATTAGTTGGTAATAGCTAGATAATTTCTTAAGATGCCGAGTACGGATTCCATACCGCGTAGGATGGTGCGTAAAGAGCCATTGGATGGATTCACCTGGAATACTTCGCGCATCTTTGCTGTGGTTGCAGTGAGTTCAGCAAGGACTTCTTCTAATTTTTCTCTGTCTCGAATCATGGTTATGTCTTAATTACGTAATTGCAAACAATACTGGGCTGCATGTTGTTGTGCGCCGCGCCTCCACCTTGTGAACTGATTGTGATGCCAGTGCTGGCTGCATTAATAGCTATATTGGTGCGCGCGGTGGCTATGGTAATGCCTGTAGTGGAAGTACCAACCAACTGATTACCAGATGCGTTGGCTGTGATATACCCTTTAGCTCCTGTATCCTCCCCTGTGATACCTACGCCATTCTTGCTAAGGAAAGCATCTGTCTCACCTCTGGCATTGAAATCGCCGTCTATGGTGTTTGCATAAATGCTGTGCAAGTGTCCTGGGTCTACAGGTGTGTGACCGTGACCATTATCAGTGATGCCGTGGGTGTGTGAATCTCCACTTACACCATGTCCGTGTGTGGGCATCTCAGTGGTGTTGAGTTGGTGTGTCTCAGCGCCGAGAGTCTGTCCTACAGTACGTGCTGTTAAACCAGTGCCAGTGCCTGCACCTACACCCACGCGCCCCCGCCTATCAGGTACGCGGAACTTACCTGCAGTTGTACGAAATGTGGGGCCTAGCACAGCATCTAAGGCTGGATATGTAGCAATGTCGTATTCTGTACCGTCCTGCCATAGCCACCCACCAGAGGGCAGTGTAGACCCCCACCATTCCATACCCATGCCAGTTTGGATTGAAGAAGGTACGGTTGAGGGCTGCACGCGGTCTATTAATTTATCTCGCAAATCCACAACTGAACCACTTAACGTGCCACCTGCCGTAGTTACCACCGCCATTGGGAAAGACTCATTTGGTAGCGTAGGTGCGGTTGCGATCGCCCCGGCACTATTAACGAAGATGTAGCTAGTGGCATTATTTGGTACTGTAATAGTTCCTGCCGTGATGGCAACTACTACACCTGTAGAGAGCAGTACAGATCCTCCTATATAATTAAGGGTTAGTCCTGCATTGTGACTAACCCTTAACCGATCGTAGAAACCATAGAATCTACTTTTTATTTGTGTGGGGGCATCATCTAGGTAATCATCAATTACCTTTGGCCCGCGCCCAATGAAATCCTCACCATCTGGAATGGGGAAGCCAATAGCGTTAACTGCTTCGGCGGTGAGTACATCCCCATTTTGATATACCGTGCGTGTCATATATATTTATTTATTAATTGGCGTGTAGCCTGAAAAGTGATAACTCAGAGTGACTGTTGACAGTAACAGCAGTTAACCTAGATGCTGATGATGTGTTTAATTGAAAGCACCTTATTGTTATTATTGCTCCATCAGGAACACTGATAATTGCTGAACCAGTCGCGCATGATAATGCGTCAGTAGTTGGGTTTGCATCGTAAAGTCTCCCTGCTTGAACCCCATTCACAAAAACTTCAAGCAACATCCTGGTACAACCAGCCGTAAATACTACTCGTGCTTGTACCCAATAAATACCACCGCCACCAGTTGGGACAGTGTAACCAGTAGCAGAAGAGTAACCAGCAGCAGTATCAACTACAGTTGTGTTGTAAGTCATAACAGTAGTGGAGCTATGAGGTATAGTCTGACCTGTAGTACGCTGTTGTACTATTAAGACTGGGTTATTAAACCTCTGTGCCTGTACATAGGCAGTGGTAGCAATTCTTGTGCTGTTATTGGTCGTAGGGGGAGTAGTGGCAGTAGGCGTACCACCTAATGCGGGACTGCCAGATAAAGCACCAGACACGAATGCAGTTGTAGCAATCGAAGTATCACTATCACCAGCAGCCGGGGTAGGTGCAGTAGGATTACCACCTAACGCTGGACTACTAGATAGCGTATTTGCTACAAATGCTGTAGTTGCAATCCGTGTGCTATTATTGCCCGTAGCTTGCGTAGGTGCAGTAGGATTGCCAGCCAAGATTGCATCAGTAGAGTTTGCCTTGGCGGCAACTGCTGATAGGGTAGACTGAATTACGTCGTATACAGAATCCTGCGTAGGTGCTAATCCAGAGTTGTCCCATGCCGCGCCGTAAACAGTAGAGTCTCCTAAAGCTACGCTGCCGGTCGGTGCAACTGGTATTTCCATCCAGAATGAGGTATTGGTAGGTACGATACCACTGAAAGGAATTACCTCACTTGCAAGGAAGAACCTGTTTAAGTAGGCAACCACATCCCCGCGTTTATAGCTGGTAGCTGCATTGTAGTCACCTTTAGGTGTAATACCACCAATACTTGCTGCCAGGGCTGGATCGCCTGCTATGACGCGTGCTACCCGCACCGCCCCGGTTGCCAATACGTCGCTTACCATCCCAGTAGGTACTAAATCAGCAATATCTACACTAGCCAAATTGGGTATGACTGCATAGAAAGGGAATGGTGCTAGTTGATCTTCGCTGAAGACATCAGGTGAGGTACTGATCCTAGGGAAATACTCTAATAAGTAGCTAGTATTTTTAGTTTCCGTCTCCTCAACATTTGTGCTACCCGGCACTACACCGGAGGGACAGAGGATTTCAATAGGTTTGGGTAAGAATACTTTCTTGGGTGCGGTGTCTTTGACTGTGCCATTGGCTAATGTGAGTACTAGCTTACCTGGCACTACCGCGCTGCCATTCTCAAATGTGCCTGTTAAAGTTGCCATTAATTATCAGGTTAGTTGGTCGTAGTAAATAACTTCTGATTCACACCAGAGATTGCCGAAGAGCCTATCAATCTTCTGTGTGAGTCTAAATTCGTAGCCCCCAAAGGCATAGCGGCGCGGCAACAGGATTTTATACTTCCATGCACCACTGCCTAGCGTACCGATGCCTAGTTGGCTCGAACCGAGGATAAAGGTTGAACCCTCCCAGATAGTATGCTCAATCAACAGCGAACTGAGAATGTAACTGAGTGCTACGCGCGTGCCTCGGTTTGGCCAGACAGTAGTGTAGGCTCCAGCCAATAGTTGTCTTTTGCTTGTCTCTGGCCATCCCCTATCCCAGTACAGAGTGGAGAATCCATATAGGGGTGCAATGTAATCCAGCCAGCGCGTGTCGCAGGTGTAAGGATTAAACTGATTTGGCAGGTCATATACTAGAGCTTTAGTACCAACTAAAAACTCATCGAAGTAGACTGTTAGCCAATCAGCTACGCTATTCTCCTGGTAGACATCTGGGAGCCTACTGAATATTGGTCTGCCTGTTTCCCAGGATTGCTTGGTGTGCATTATTCCGGCTCCCCTGCACCTCGCAGTATCTCAAAGATGATGCCTTCCTCATTAATCAGGCTCATGTTTAGGCTAAACCCCACAGGTAATGTGTATTGGTTAGGCAGGGGAACGTTCAAGGGTTGACCATTAAGGTCTAGAGTTTGGATATCTTTAATTGCACCTGTGGCGCGCAAGGCAAACTCTACCTCATTTAACACGATGTCTTGATCGCTGGGGTATTGGGTGGGGTCTAGGTATGTTGTGAAAGCTTCCCAGAGTTCATCTGCTGTTTCGTCTGGGTCACGCCCCGGCGCTAACCTAGCTACCAAATCACCAGATATGGTTAGTAGTTCTACAGGAGAGACATACAATGAACTACCAAGTGCAATGCGGTTAGCAAAAGCTTCTTGCACTTTAATCAACTGTGCAGAGTTTGCTGGTGTGCCATCTGGATTCAGCAGGAAAAGGTGTACTGCGCCAAGTTGCCGTGTAAACTTGTTTGCACCAAGTAAACCAATCGCAATGCAGCGTGACCCAGCGCCCAACACGCCCTCAGCAATAAACTCAAAGTCTGGGGCTGAGATAGGCGATCGCACACGCAACTCTGTAATGCCACGGCTAATTACTTCCTCATCAGTCTCAGGGTCGCTTCCCCCGTTACTACCTTCTGCATTGGTAACTGCTGCAAGGAATGTTAAGGGATTTGGGATGCCAACCAAGGTATAGGATGCGAGGTTGTATGCTGAACCGTTAGCCTCAGCGGTTGCTGTGACCGAGCCACTAATTAAGCCAGGAGGGATTGATAAGGCTGCATCAGTTAGAAACGACAAATTACCAGTAATGTCAATAACTTCAAAACCTTCAGGTATTACAAAGGTATTGCTGAGGGGTGCAGTGAGTGTAAATGTGAGGGTAGCCGTAGCCTTAGTGCCTAGTTTACGCTCTACGCCGATTACTTTGAGGAAATCAATGATTACTGCGATCGGCAACTGATTGACTTTGTATAGTAGCTCACTAGCAGCAAAGGCTTGACCCTGCAACAGTGCAGCTACCGGGCTATTCTCTGTGAAATCGTCTAACTGCCCACTTGAGGCGTTAAACACCCGCAACTGGGCTTGTTGCAGAATAGTTTCCTCATCCCTCTCATCTAGGATTATTGATTTAAGCGTAGTGGATATATCTGTCATATATATATAGATGTCTAGAAAGTAACGTTAAGTGCTAACTGGTCTTCACCCAGATAACTCCAGAAGACTGTTATTACTGTTTCACCCAAGTCGTTGATTGTGCCTTGCAGGGTGAACTGGCACTCAGGTATGTACTCAGTAAGCCCGGCGGTCATCTCAGCCGTAATAACATCTAAATCAGGCACTGCTGTGAACAGATAGTCTTTTAAACCATACCTGGGGCGCATAATTCTTTCGCCTTTTTCTGTTAACAGCCATGACAGGATATGCCCACGGTACAAATCTGCATCGGACGCTACCACTAGGGATTTACGCGCCGGGTCGACCGTGAGGGGAAACGAAATGCCTCTCATAAATTATTTTTAAAAAATATCTTATGTAATTCTTGCGTATGCACATTTAATGTGCTATACTATATGTATAGAGGGTAAGGGAAGGCACTACACACTCCCGCCTCACAGAAATCAACCAGAACCTTGATAACCGAATAGGAGATTTACGATGTTAGAAGCAATCAAAACTGCGATCGCATCCGCTACCACCCTTGAAGAGATTGAAGCACTTCAAGAGCAGTTACAGGAATTAGCCGATGCAATCAGCGAACTGCAAGACGAGGCTCAAGACCGCTACGAAGAGATTGAGACAGAAATTGAAGAGGCGGAGGCAGTGGCAGAGGAGGCAGAAGAGGCAGAGCGCACAGGTGAGAAGCTCAACGACTGCAACATAGTTACCGAGTGTGGTGAGGCAATCATCACCAAACACTCGAAAACCTGGGAAATCAGCCTACTGCACCACTACTACGGACAGGCTCAATACCTCTGCCTCCCCTCCAGCACCCCAGAGAGCGAAGTCTTAGACAAATGCAAGTATTACCTCACCGAATGGCCTTTTGAAATTCAGTCCTACTGCGGGTGGTTTAAAAACCACAAGGTAGAGTTAAGCGCCGAAGAGATTTTAGAAAAAGGCATAGAGGCAGCGAAACAAGAAAAATTGAATCTCCTGTTCAACAACTAAATAATTAGCAACCCACTACTCCTCAGTGGTGGGTGCTGCTTTCCTAGCCTTTGCAGGTGTAAGGAGGATTTTCAGTTCCTTGGCTGTATCCTCCCACACCTGCTTTTCGTATGGGTTGAGGTATTGCCACACATCTGCGTGGATTTCCTTTGCCGCGCCGGAGCGCAAACTGTTGTAGATGCAGTAGATTTCTTTGGCTAAATCTTCAGAGTTCATAGTTAGTTCCTTATATATATTTAGTAACCGCTTGTCACCACTGTGCCACCGCCGCTTACAGCAGCACCTACAACAGCCACGGCTTTACCATTTATGGTTATGGCACTGCTGGAGGCATTTATGAAGTTAATGGATGAACCAGATAAATTGATTGTCCATGCCCCGCCAACGCGATTTGTGCCATCAAAGGACAACTCAATATAGTTGCTGGGAGAAACTTGTATTCTTAGGTAACGTGAGGCTATTAGCTTCAAGTCCCGTAAGCCTTCCATTAATATGTCTTGACCTGCGTCTACACTAAAGTCTCCATCACATTCATTGCTGATGTCTTCAGAAGCTTGTAGTGTAGAGGAACCACTTACCGTAGTGGTGTCATCACCGCCAATAGTGGTAGTACGCGTGCCATTAACGGCTGTTGCGTGGTCATTTAAGGCACTATCCTTAGCTAATGCGGGGTTAGTATCATTAACTAATTGCAGGTAGTATCCGTTGGTTTCTAGACCGTCAGCGTAGAAGACTAACACTGTTTGCCCGATTTCAGGCAGTGGTGGATCGAACTGGGGGAATGGGGTGAGCCTGCGTATCCAGTCACTCTGCACCTGCGGATTGCTGGGTAATGCTACCTTAATCCTACGTCTGCCTTCTGGATCATTGTTCTCAACCACTATGCCCAGAGTAGGGTAAGGCGATCGCCCTTGCTGATCAATAGCAAACTGATTGGCGCGCTCACTTCTTGCCAGGATTTCAAATATGCTCATTATTCAGGGATATATTTGCGGGGATTCAGATCATTACCATCTTTGCGTGTCTCGAAGTGGAGGTGTGCTCCACGGGAACGGCCTGTATTGCCTACAGTACCTACCTGCTGCCCCTGGTTGATAGTTGCACCATTAGCAACGGTGACAGTAGTTAGGTGGGCATAGCGAGTCTCCCAGCCATTGCCGTGGTTGAGATAGACAATGTTTCCATATCCACCTCCACAAGCCCCATCACCAACCTTACATCCTGTAACTACATTAGATACAGTGCCACTGGCTGCTGCCACTACTGGCGTGCCTGCTGATGCACCATAGTCTATCCCTCTGTGGTTAGGTCGTTTGGGATTCTCGGTGCGGTGTAGTGATGTTATTGGGCCAGTCGTAGGTCTAACAAACTTAGGTGCATTGGCATCAAACGGTGTGGCTGGTGATTGTGGCGGTGGCGGCGAAGTAGACTGTGTTGGTGTATTAATATCTGAGCTTGGGTATTTGTTGCGTAATGGAGAATATAGATTCAAATTAGTAGTGAATCCGCCTTCCTTATATTGAAGCTCCACCGAATCAACTACCCAATAGCGATCGGCAGTGACTGATATACCCTTAGTTTGCAGGGCAGTGTCTGGAGTTATTAGCAACGCTTCAGGTGTAGTGGGGAAACTGGCATTAGCCTTAATACCTTTAATACGCTTCTCATTCTCGCGCCGCTGACTGTCTACGTTGGCTGTAGTGCCATCAGTACGTGGCTTGGGTGTAGGTAAGGCATTACCAGAAATAATGGCTGTTGTGTCGTTTCCTAGGCCAGCGTCAGACTCTTTCTTAGTTTGCTTTACCTTGCCAGTATCTGGGTCAATTTCAAACTTAACTATTCCAGTTGTGGTGCGGTTGCCGGGGTCTGACGATCGCGCCCCGCCTTTAGTATCTGACTCAGCTTGGTGGGTTATGTCAAAGCTTAAACCCATGTTGACACCATATTCCAATACAAAGGTGTCTGGGTTAACTACACTACTTTTCTCTCTAGGTTCAATATATAGTTTCGCGCCCTTGGTGTGTACCCGGTATCCAATACGCCGTGCCTCAGCAAGCAGTAATTCATAGTCATTCTGCCCGCGCTGGGGGAAGTACTCATAGTATGGGCCTTCCTCACTCATCACTACTGTAATGCCGTAAGCTGCTGCAATCTTAGTTGCCAGCTTCTTAAACGTCATCTTTTGGTAAACTGTATTCTTCAGTCTGCGGGTCATGACCCAAGTTGCAGCCTGACCACTAAACTCTAGTAAATCTGGGTCAAACAAGGAATATCTCAGCCCGTTGTGTATGAAACTCCACGCAGCGATAGTTTGCCCGTCATAGCCTGCCTCGATGGTTATCTGTGAGCCTACTAAGGTTCTAGTGCTTGGGTTGGCTGGGGCTTTCTCAGGTACAGGAATTGTAGGCTGAGACTGAGTAGATTCTTTCTTCTGTTCAGTGGCGATCGCAGCATCAACTTGTTCCTTGCTTGGTTGATTTGGGCTGGCAGCGATAGTTCCTGGCTGTATCCACTCAATTTTCACGTTAATAATGCCAGGGGCTGCACCATTAGTTAATGCACTCCACGCCCCCGGTGTGAGGTCAATCTTCCGCGTGGGGTGTTCTCTAAGGGGTCTTGCTGCCCTACCGTTAACCACAGCAAAAGGGCCACGGTCAACAACCTTCACCACAATAGATTTACCCGTAGTGAGATTAGTGACACGCATAGAGGCATACTTGTACTTGGTGTCAACCATAGCAGCAAACAAGCCATTCCACTGTATGCGGTCGCCGTATGCCCCTATTTGCCCACCTTGGGTTGACTCCCCATAGCCGTAAGTAGATGCCTGTGCGTTTGCATAAATAACCTGTCCAGGCTGAGTCTCTAATTCAGGCTTACCAACGTGGCTTTCAGGGTTGGTGTTTACTGTGGTGGATATATCACTGATTCTTGGTGCTGGTTCGGTTAACTGATCTAACCCATCTACTGACTCAATATATGCCAGAAACTTGTCCAACAATCTCTTATCAGGGTCACGTACCGTGAATGAACAGTTACTCTGTAGTGTACCCTCGCCTAACTGGACGGTGGCGGAAACCAGCTTACCATCCCCAATCATAAAGGTTTCAGACTGTAGGCTACCGATCGCGCCGACAGTAACCTTTAGGTATGGTGCTAAGAGATTGGGGCTAGTCATACTATGCAATCCATGAGATTAACTGCCACACCTGGTCAACATTGTTTGACAGGCGGGGCAGGTTTGCTTCTGCAATTGATTTCAGGTCTAAGTCTTCTATTAACTTGGTGGTGTCAACGCCTAACACTTTGGCAATGCTTTGCACTTCCCTGTCGGCTGCAATCTGGGTAAGGCGTGCCTTAACATCTTTCTCAGTGCTGGCAATTACCCTAGCCTGCTCTTCATCTAAAATCTTCTTAAGCTCTTCTCTGTCAGGGATTCGTATATTTTCCCCAATGGGCAGGTCATCAAATATATCTATTTTGTTTATCTGGGCAAACTCTCGCCAAGCCCTGTAATCATCCAATATATCGTTAGCCAGCTTAACTAAGGTATCACCCTGCTTTAACGGTACAGTACTCATATAGTGCGCCCTGCGGTAGTGAATTTGCCTCTACTGTATGTACCAACCACGCCTAACACTCTATCCTTTGAGTCACTAATAGTAACCACACCCATGTTGCTTACGGTTAACTTGTAATTACCGGAGCGCACAAGTTGAGCAACTGAAGCATTAAGTGACTTAAGTGTCTGACGCAAGTTGGCGCGTGCTTTGTTAATTGCCTCTGCCTTCTCTCTGTCAGTTAGTGGTTGCTCCTTACTGCTTGCTGCCTGCGTGCTTTGTGCTGGGGTTGCGGAAGACGAGGTGCTGGGGATTTGCATTAACTGGAGGTTAACGCGGGCGCTGGCAGGCTCACCACCAACCCATGCGGTTTCAGTCCAATCGATTTTGGTAATCACTGCTTGACCGAAGGTATTAGCACCCCAGGTAAATGTGACTGGACTAGGTGCATACTTGCCACGCGTCGGGTTGGCAACCATCAAGCTTTGCAGTGAATCCAGCAATGGTCTAATTGACTTGCCACGGCTGTAACTCTCTAAAATCAAATTATTGAGGTCTAGGGTTAAGCCAGTGGTGTACTGGTAGCTTAATGATGGCAAGGAGGTAAGGGCGCTTGCACCTTCCTTATATATGGCGCGGCGGTTAAATGATTTGCTCTCCGGGTTGTAAAGGAATGTGTAGACATCCTTCCCTAAGTTATTGACTAGCCGCGCCGTGGCTAACTCATTCTGCCCTACAGCAGGTAGTGAGTTTAAAACTGAAGTGTTAACCATTAAGCCTCCACAGTTACCGTGCGGGACTGTGTATATCTTGCATATTCCAATTCAAGGTAGTTCATCACATTCTCTGCAATCTCCTGTGCATTGGTGGCTGCGGTGTAGATATTCAGCGAACCTACGCTAAATCCACCTCTATTAGCCATCAGGGCGCGCTGCTGACCTAGTGTGAGTATTGCCTCACTAGAGTTGGCTATGACTGGTGTAGAGCCAGGGGGAGACTGCTGTGCCTCTCTTACTAAGCCTGAGAGTAAGCCAGGATTACCGTTAGCAAAGTTGGGTATAATACCAGTGCGCGCGGTTTCAGCCTTACCACCTACACCTGGAATCTTGGAAATAAGGTCATTAAACCAAGTGGCTACATTGTTGAAAAAGCCAGTAACGGCTGTAGTAACTTCATTCCACTTATTGGAGACTGCGCTGGTTAATGATTTCCAGTTGGCTACTACTACAGCTAATAGACCTGTTATAGCAATCGCAATACCCGCGCCGAGTAATCCTATACTGGCAATAACTGGTGCAACCAGGGCAGCAGCAGCCGCAGTGACTGAAGCTAGTATTGCTATTCCTAAGAGCTTCACAAAGCCTGATAATACCTGCTCCCAGTCAAGGGTAGACAGAAACTTACCAATACCAATAAACAGTCCGCCAGCCAGTGATACCGTAGCTTTGAGGATTGCACCAAAGTCTAGGGCGTTGAAGAATCTCAAACCTTCGTTAATTACTAAGGCTAACCCAACTCCTATAGCCCCAAATACAGCTGACCAGTCCATGCCCGCAGCTTGAGTGAAGATGCTATTAACAAATGCACCTATTCTTGTACCAATATTATCCAGATTAAGGTATTTAAGGATTGCCCCGGTGTCTACGCCGAATCCCGCATCAAACCCATCTAATATTAGAGATAAAAAATCTTGTAAGTTTCTAATCTTATCGTTGAAGGAAATTATAGTGGTGCGGAGGGCTAACATTGGGTCAATTGCCTGCACACCCAAAGCTTCTAATAGCTTGCCTATAGTACTGAGAAGTCCGTCCTGACCAATCAGCAGTAGTAAGCTGTCGTTAAATGCTGATAATGCTGATTGACTACCAGTAGCTGTTTTGTTTAAGTCACGGGAGAATCCAAACAAACCAGTGAGAGGGTCGAACAAGTTAGAAACAAAGCTTGAGGTAAGCCCGGCAATAGAGTTTGATTGTGCCTTAAGAACCTCATCTGGGATTTGAGCAGCCTTCTTAAATATTTCTAATCTCTGCTGTACTGTAAGCTTACGAATATCTCCACCAAGCTTATCTACCTCAGCGAACAGAGCGGTGCGGAATGTATTATTCTTCTGGAAGAAATCATTGCCCATGAGCTCTGCCTTGGTAGCAGTACCACCTAAGAATTTGGATAAGGCTTGCGCGCCCTCAGCACTTGATTTACTAGCATTCTGCGACAGCTGTGTGCCATAAGTAGATATAGCTTCTAATTCTTTCTGTAGCTTCTCAGGGTTAATAGCACCATTGACTTCCCTGATTGCGGGAATTACATCATCTACGATCGCCTTGCCAAAGTCTACATAGTCACTGGTAGTGCCGGGGAGGACGGAAGCAACCTTAGATATTCTCTCGGAAAACTGGTCAACAAAGTCTGTAGCTTGCTGGAAGTTAAGCCCAGTCAGCTTCATAATGTTGCCAGCAACGGTAATTGTCTCGGTCTGTGCCTTTACTGCACCCTTCAACCCATCGGTAAGCCTGCCAATTACGCTTGTTACCGCGCCCAGACCAACCTCTAACCCCTTAACTAGGAGAGTAGAGTTAATAGCAGCCTTCTGTATTGCACCACCCAGCCTACTCTCAATCTGGTTAGCCAACTGGGAGACTACCGGGGCGGCTTGATTATTCGCTTGTAGCGTTATTACTACTGTATTTCCTGCCATTCTACCCCTTCTGCCCAGTATGGCTTGCTGCTGTTAACCTTATTCTGCTTTTCCTTCAAATTACGCCACGTAAGGGCATGATATAGTGCGTCATCTAACTGCATGTCTAGCATCTGGTAGTAAGTTTGGCTTAGATACTCACCAGTGCAAACCATTAGTAGATGTAGCAAATCCTCAAGTGTCATTGCTGGCAGTGACTGCACCTTGACTATTAAGTCTTGCTTGTAAAGAGTCAAAGACATCTCGAAAGCATTCAAGGGCTTTCACCACCCTCTCACAGTCTTCAAAATCTACATCAATCAATTCGTCAAAACTTACCTTGTTAGCATTACCAAACTTGGTAACGCAGAGACTAGCCAGCTTTAATGCAGTAAATGCAGTGGTGACATATTCAGGGTCTGCGGTTGACTTCCAGCTATCAATTAATAGTAATTGCCGGGTGCGCGGCTTACGCATCTCCACTGGAGTGCCATCAGATAGGTTGAAGGATACAGTGCCAGCTTCATCGTCGTATTGCACGGCAAAAGTCTTAGGAGCCTCAATGACTTGCTTAGGCTCCTCGACTGTAGTAACTTTGCGTACCATTATTTGTACTCTACCTGCTCTACTCTAAATTCGATGGTTAGTTTGGCAACCTGCGCGCCGTCCGCAGTGTCAACGTTGTCAGCACACATCCAGCTAACTAAGTCACAGCCTGAACACTCCCAAGCTTTAGTACCTCTAAAGGTGTTAGACTCATTACCTGTGGCTGTTTTTAACATTGGGCGGGCGCGGAAACTGAATTTAGACCCATCTTCCTTAGTCTTAAGGAAGTCAATGATTGTTTGGTCTTTTTCAGGGTCGTGGGGCTTAGAGATGGTGATATTCTGGTAACTTTTAAGACCGCCTTCTACATATCGTTTGTTATTAGAGAGTCCGTCATTAAACTCTGCTGCACTACGGGTAAACTTCACACCAGAGAATGTGGTGAAGTACACCGGGGAGCCGTCAACTGAAATACCCTCAACAGTGAGAAGGTAATCGCTATTGGCAATGGGGTTAATGTTGTCTAAACGAGGCATTATTTAGTTCCTATGCTTGCTCAAGGGTTGTTACGTCAATTTGCTCTTGATTCAGTGGTAACGTGCCAATAGACACCTTGATGGTGTTAATGAGCAGCTTTTCAAGTGCTGGAGATGTGACTACATAAACTTCCATAATCACGTTGCCCTGAGAAAGCAGCGCAGGCGTATTGTTCTCAAAGTCGCATTTAACTTCAAATGCCTCTACAGGTGTAGCTCCAAACAGTGCCTTACCACGCCAGATGCTTTCTAATGCAGCACTAGCGGTTTGGCTCATCGCGTTGAGCAAAATGCCATAACCATCAATTGCAGTGAATAGGAAGTTGTCAAAGCCCCGGCGCAGCGTACCGTTGATGGTATTCATAATGACGCGCTGGGAAACTTGCTTATACAGGTCATCACTAGCGCGAGTACGCATACCCCAAATCACTACACCCTTGTTGCGTAAGTTGCGAATCACATTAATACCACTAGGGTTTAAAGTGTCTTGAACTTGGGTGTTGATTCTGGTGACTACATCTAATACACCCTGGATTGGGTATTGTGCGCCCGCAGGTGGTTCCTGGAATCCCTGTTCCTTATATCTGAGTGTGGCTATGGCCGCAACAGCTGCTGATGGAGCTACAGTTGCGTTTTCCAAGTCAGTAAGGTAGGGCCAGTAGAATGCTAAATGACCCTGCGGCGAAACATACAACTCACCTTCAGTCTTAGCTTGTGCTGGTGTTAAGCCGGGGCCAGAGTCCACTAGTGCAACCCAATCAAACAACTCATCACTAGCCAAGGCGTGCATTGCATTACCAACTGCCAGGCGATCGCTTTGAGCAGTTAGAAGCATAAAAGCATCTGGGCAAATAAGGAACCCCTGTGGCCACTCATCTGCTGCATCAAAGCTATTCTCTATTGCATAAACATAATCCGCTGCTATTGGTGTAGTGGGGGTAGCGGCGGCTTGAGTTAAGTTAGCTGTGGTGGCTGTGAGAGTGAAAGTTACACTGGGAACGCGGGAGCGTACAAATACTCTAGAAGTAGCAGAGCCAGGTGTGGCTACAACAGCGGCAGATACAGTAGAGTTTGCATTGATTGCAGCCAGCACACCATCAGCTACGTTTTGTAGTGTAGGTGTAGGAGATGCGGGGGCGGTGTATGTTACTGCCGTACCATTAATAGTGACTGTGTATGCACCAGCCGCAGCAGTAGCAATGGTAATCTCATTACGCTGGGCGATTTGGGTACGTACAAAGTACAAAATGCCCCGGCGGTTGTTGCGGAAGAATAGTTTTACTTCATCAGTGCTGGGGGACGACCCGAAGACATTAGTAAAGTCCGCGAGGCTAGTTACCTGGGTGGGATTATTGAAGTTGCCAGTTGCCCCGGAGCCAATCATGTAGGTGTGGCTATGAGAGGCAATCTCTAAGTTCCTATATCCCTGGGTCGTTTCTGTAACACGAACGCCGGGAGACAGGAATGAACTGAAGACATTAACCATTATTTTTACGGAGTAAGAATTATTGTGTTGTCAAGCTTATAGGTGTTGTTATTGGTGGTATCAAAACCTTGCTGGGCTTTATTTACCTTTATAGTTATCTGATCTACCTGTGGCTCTTCCCCTAAATCAAAGAAGCCGGGGGAGGTGAGGTCTTCTGCATCAGCCAGTGTGGTAACTCTGAATGTAGCCTCAAAGCTAAAGTTGGCACTTAATAGCCAATTCCTGTCTTCATCCTCTGTGTTGGATAGAGTTACTGTGTCCGGTTCCTGAAACGGTAGAAACTGGGTAAATTCGACGCTGGGACGCTGTATTAGTGCTAGTACCTGAATGTTAGCCACCACTGCCTCTACAGCCTTTAGTGGCAGGCTTTCAATAGGCAAATCACCTCTGAATATCCAAGTTACTCGGTACGGGAAGCGGGCGCTGGCTACTACGCCATTGTTGCCCTCTCTCTGCGTGACATACTCCTGCACTGGTAACTCTATTGCAGTATTAGCTGGAATGTTGGAAGCGCCGCGCGCATAATACAGCACGTCAGGTGCGTCCGAATCCCACCTATATATAGAGACATTATTTGTGATGAAAGTTCTGATAGCCTCGCGGGCAAGTATGATATTCACCGCCTGTCGGCCTCCTGTCTCAACACTAGAATCCACCGCGTTGGGTCGTTGTCTGCTAGGTATATTAAATTGTGGAAGTAAGCGCCAATTGTCTTAGTAGTTGGGTTAGTGTATGCGACAGTGCCATTGGGGTTAAGTGGTGGATCAATCACGTACACGGTCTTTAAAGTACCAGGCACTACAAAGAATGATTTAGGGAATATGCGGGGGATTTCTACTTGTGTATCGCTGGCAGTTATAAACAACTGGTCTGAACCTTCAGTGCCTACTTGTAAGTTCACTAGCCGGGGCGCGACATTAGTAATATATGGCTTAGGGGTTATTAGGTAATCAGCTATCGTAGATGTGCGGCTGGTGTGATTACTAAAGATCTGCCTTACCAGCAAGTTCTTACGCTGTGGCAGCCCTAATTTCTCTTCCAGTCCTGCCAATTTAGCTTCAACACCTGCCAGCTTCTCATAGAGTGACATATAACCGCCTTAATTCATTCCTTAATCGTTGCTCGGCTAGTGGGATGGATTTACCATAAAGCCCGACGCGGCGCGACACTATGTCAGCGTAAGGTACGTTATTAGTGATAAACAGTTCACGGCGCTGTGGCGTAACAGTCCAGCCGGCACGCATCCTACCAGACCTTACAGGAGTAGCCGCGCGGATTCTATTCTGCGCCCAGTCTGAGGTGTTATCGATGGCTTGCGTGACTATCTTATTGCTAATATCACGCTCAAAGATTCTACCCCTGAACGTGATTTTAGAAGTAATCATGTTGCTTACCAATAGTTATGGTTTGAACCACTACCTGTGTGGACATACCTATTCTTCAGTACCCTTATGCCTAAGATGGTTCCCAACTCAAGTAGCAAGGTATATCCCGACATCTTTAACTGTCTAGTGTGGTATTTATAGTCCAACTTTGTACCCCGGCTCTCGGCAACGTAATTATCCTCACGTACCTGAATTAGCTGGGTATCTATGGTTTCTAGTTGGGACAGAATTTCAGCCACGCGGTCAACCACAGCCTGAGTGAAATCAGCCTGTAGCTGAGTGCGAGTTAAATTCTGGAACTGAGCGTACCCGCATAAAAGCTCAATACGCTCAATTTGGTCTTGACTGAGTACAGCCATGTTTTTTAGGTAATATCCCCTAGTTGTGCAACATTCTTGCCTCGATTGAACACCTGCAACTGAGGCTTAACGTAAATTGCATATCTCAAAGCGTCTGGGTTATCGCTGGGTAACTGCTCAATACAGAATTGCATTCCTTGCTGATTCTGAGAGTTGCTCTGACCGTAGGTATATAAGAAGATATCTCGCTCATCAACCCAATACAGACGGTTAGCCGGAGCGTATGGATCTTGGATGATAGGTCTACCTGCGTAAGCAACACCTGTGTAACCTAGGTCAGCTGTCATGCTGGGGATGGCTGCTGGCTGAATGTTAGCTTGAGCAGCGAACAGAGCCTTGTAGGTGGCTACAATAGCTGGTGTAGTGTAAATTGCGGTAAAGTTTCCGCCTTTACCATATATACCTACCTCCATACCTGTTAACAGGTTAAGGGCTAGTGCGCGATTAGTACCACCGTTTGCACTGCGGAAGCAAGTCCAGTTGGTGTAGGTAGTACCACTAATGTTTGCATAACTGGTTGCAGTAACAACGTTGTCTAAGCCCACTACACCACCATTTGTGGGTAACCCAGTACCTGTATAAATGTTGGTCTGTAGTGACTCCAAGCAGATACGCACACCGCTTCTAATATCAGCAGCAAACAAATCGCGTAAAGCCCCTTTACCAGCGGTAGCAGCTTCAGCGATCAATTCCTTCTGAATGCTAAAGGAGTGGCGGATTCTATTTTCTCCGATCGCTAATGTTGCGGGAACATAGGTATCAGCACTATACGCGGAAACTGATGCTGTAGTGGCTTCACCTGTTGCGGTTGCACCAGCAGCGTTAATATTCCATTTAATTTGACGTTGACGGGCGACCCTTAAATTGCCTGCGGCACGGAGCCGGTCGAGCATTGGGTACATCTCTAAAGGAGTTGATGCTACCTCCTCTTGTACGAGTAGTTCTAAAGCATCAACAGGAGAAATAATCGTTGCCATTGTTTATTGTTTATTAGATATTTGAAAAAGCCTGGAAGAGTAAATCTTCTACTTTGTTTTCTGTTGTGGTTGCGGGGCTAGGCTTTGCTTCAGTAGAGCCAGCACCATTTACTCCAGAAGGCGGCACGAACAGCCTGCCGTCATCAGACTTCAAGAAATCGCTTAAAACAGCATTGAGTGGCTTTACGCCAGTTGCGGGTGAATCCACATACCACATGCCATTCTCTTGCTTTAGAGCATCACCATACTCGGTGAGGAATAGCTTTTGTAGAGTGCCGGGGGCGAGTGCTTTTGCTTGTGCCACTGCCTCTGCAATGCCAGACCGCTTCAAGGCATCAGTTGCCTCTTTCTCTTTTGCAGCAAATGCAGCCTGCATATCAGAGAGTTGTTGTTTTAGAGACTTAAGAGTTAGGGACTCTTTCTCTGGTTCATCTTGGACAGCCGGCGCGGGTGCTGCGTGCTTCTTAAATTCCTTAGTAAGGGATGCGGCTAGACCCTGATTAGCAGTGGTAATCTGTTGAGCAATTTCAGCTCTCAAGCCTTCAATCTGTGCGTTAACTAAAGCCTGAATTTCTTCTGGTGTCATTGTTGTTTAATTTATCCATTAAAATATGGTGTCCGATTTACCCTACGGTGCGGGTATCTGGTTTGTATGGCTTATCCAGTAGCCCCTATTAAAAGGCAAAAGCAAAAATTAGATAGCCGGGGCGGCAATTATTGAATCTATCTCCGCTGCGATCGCCTGCTGTTGTTCAGCACTTAAGTTGCCAACTAGTAAAGAAACTAACTGGCTGTAAATTAACTTGTAGGCAGTTGGTGGCAAGTTTGCAGCTAAAGTGGTAAAGTCAATAGTGCTGAGATTAGTAACTTTGCTAATCAGCGACTCTAATGTGTCGTTGTCGAAGCTTTGCAGCCCGGTAACTGATATTTGTTCAGGATTAGATAGCCCGGCGGACTTAGCAACTAGCTGCAACAGTGACTGGTAAGCTTGGCAGATGATATTGCCATACTGTCTCAATATTGCTTCCTGCTTTACGAAATCCATAACTTTACTCTCGCCAGACTGGCGTACTGCTTCAGTCGTAGTTGAGCCGCCGCCGAGACTAATTAAGTCCCTTACCTCATCCTTGATGCTTTGCAGAGTGTTGTTGATGTGTTCAATGATGGTTCCAGTGGGTTCGTTCCATTTGAAATCATCTAATTCCAGTACATGCTGTAAGCCAGTCTTAATTGGCTCGACTTCTGAGTAAGTTTCTTCCAAATCGTCGTCAGGCACGCGTACCTTCTTATATGTGCGCTGAAAGTATGCCAGGGTTAACATGTCATGTCTGGTATGCTCAGTCTTGAGATGTTCTAAGGCTTTGGGATATGCTTGGTCGGCAACCCACAGACTATCAGGCAATTCAATCTTGATTACTGGTATCTCACCCAAGCCGTGCAGTATTTCGCTTTGCAATGGTAGTGGTGTTTCATCAGCAGCACCTTTACCATTAATCTCTTCTATCCGTCCGTTTCTTAGTTTGACTGGGGCGGCGTAGGTTGCAATACTGGTGTTATCTATGAACGTCCACTTAGCAATAGTCTGTGGCTCCTGCGTTGGGTCTGGCTGTGATGTAACAATCTGCCTAATCTTTATCCACTGAAGCTTGCCAGACTCCTCATGCCAGTTAGTCACCTGGAATGGACTGTAAGCGATCGCATATGGTCTTAAACCTAGTGCAGCCTCTTGGGCTCTGTTTAGTGGTGCAACCAGGGCGCGCGGCTTATCAACGTGCAGGTATACCTTTCTGAATTTAAGTAACTCTGCAAAGATGTGACTTAGCAACTCACGTTCTGACCTTCCAGCTAAGTCTGTATCTTCTCGAAATTGTTCCCATAGTGGTTCGTTACCAATACCAGATACACTGAGCGCGGCGCTGGATAACTTGGCAACCTGTTGGTTGATTGCACTACCAAGGATATTTAAATAATTATACTTGCGACGGCGTGCCTCATATACCTCATTATCTTCGCCAGGGCGCTGAGGTAGGAACTCTTCAATATTCTTCTCTAACTTATGCCCGCCAGCCGTTAGCAAGTCAATGCGGCGTAAGGTATCAGCAGAGTATAGGTATTCGTCGTGGCAGGATTCTAGTTGCTTTAAAGTAAGACTGGCGGGATAAGGCATATCAATATAATAAATTGCGTTTCTGTAGTGCGGCGTAAAGTGTAGATACTACGTAGCGTGTAGCATCAACTAGGTGGTCTTGCTGTCCATCAGCAGGTTCGTTAAGTATGTTGCCGTTGCGGTCTGTCTTGCGGTGATAGGATTGAAATTGGTCTATCAGAGTGCGTTCAGATGACTTTATAAACATCTCATCTCTAAAGAATAAGTTATTCATTATTTGGCATCCTTCAATTACTCCAACAGCCCGGCGGTCTACTGCTACAGCTTTCTCCATGCCCCTAATGCCATGCTTCCTTCCATACTCGCGGGCTGACTTAATTGATGCCGGGCGGTCATCAGGCAAGTAAGACCTAAAGACGTTGTACTTGGTGCAGTAGGAATCAAGCTTAGACAAAACCTCATCTTGAGTGACTGCCTGACCACTAGTGTTTAACCAACTATCAACTATGTAAAACTTACCTTCCTTAGACAACCCAACGATTACTATAGCCGGGTTAATGTCACCCCAGTCCACACCGCAGTAGTAAGTCAGTTCAGGTGGTATTTCCTTAATAAAGTGTCTGTCATTTAGCTCGCTGAATACCTGTCCTTCAAAATTTTCCCAGCCGGCGCGGAACTCTTGATTGTAAATCTTAGGAGGGAGGTTGCGCTTTGCTTCTCTAAGCTTGGCAACCGGGAAGTATGGGTTGTCTCGCGTGGTGAAGTGAAAGTAACTCCATTCGGGTGAGGCGATCGCATCTAAGTGAAATTGATATAAAGGGTGCGCTTTACCCTTTGGTGTTGCAGTCAGCATTGCAGAACTGCCAGGGGTGTCACTTAGCGCGGGCAACAGCACATCAGTCCATACCGCAGGTTTAACATCTTGCCACTCATCGCCAGCCAGGTGAAATACTTTCAAACCACGCAAGCTATCACCATTATCATCATTAGCACCGCGTACAAGGATATCCGGCTTATTTCCTTTTAAAGTTATCCTCAGTTCAGAGTTGTTGAACCGTTCAACAAATTGTGCATTTTCTAGTAGGCTTACTAATGGCCGCCAGAATATCTGCTTTGCCTGCTTTAGCTGTGGCATTAATATAAGAACAACCGGGGGACTCGCTGGGTCATACGGCAAATCGTAAGTTAATGCCCTTTCAATACCCTTGGTGAGTTGTAACCTACTTTTTCCCCACCGCCTTCCGCAGACCAGCAACTTAAATGTCTTCTGACATTGAAAAACCTCCATCTGTGACTTGTGGAGGCTTAAATCATAGGTCTTCGTCTTCTGGTAGGACATCTTCTTGTGGCGGGGGCGTGGCAGTGCCAATGATTAGCTGTACAGGTGTGGATGTTTGTTCTGACGCATATTCTTCTTTTAGTAGCCGGAGGGCGGCAACACCAGCACTCTCATGCCCTGACCTTAATGATGAGTCTATTAAATCCTCCAGCTTCTGAATACGGCGTACTTTGTGGGCATATTTGAACATTCCGCACTGCTGGGCTATTCTTATGCACTCATCATCATCATTCCGTAGTTGCTCTACTATTGGCTTTATTCTTTCCTTAATGCCCCGCCACTGCTTGTAAGTTATTGATATCTGGAACTGTTTTTCTAAGAGTTCGGCTGCCTGCGTTCTGTTAAGTGCAGGATTAAGCAGCATGTTTAGGGCTACAAATTTATATTCTAATTCTATTAAATTTCTGTTTCTATCAAGCATCGTAGGGCGGAAGGGCAAGCAAGGTAAAATCAGCCCTCTATTTAAAGGCAAAAGCAAGGGGTCAAAGTAAATTTAGTATATTTTCCTCTAGACTTTGCAGTGCAGCAGTAGTTTGGATACTTTGCCAGTCCGGGAATGACAATCTTAGGTCACTCAGTGCATAGCAGCCAACCAGGTAATCGTAGGACTCTTCACTTGGTCTGTATAGTTGCTCGATGATGGCGCGGTGCAGATATGATAGTGCATCTAGTGCTCCGTACATCATATCGGTAGTTAGCTGCCCCCAGAGACTATTAGTAGGGTGTAGTTGAGTGGGGGGAAGGCAAATACGCTCCAAACTAGAGAAGTAATCCAGCGTGCCAGCAAAGTAGGCTTTCAGGCAATCATCTAAGTCTTGCGCGTTGAGAAAACAGGATGTGGTTAAAGCTTTGACTGTCGTGTGCATTTTCGATCTCCTTAGAAGATAGTAGGGCGAGTGAAATTAGTTTCTTGTTTTGCCTAGCAATGTCGAACATCAAGGTTGATTCCGACGTAGCAGGGTGTGTGGTGTGTTTACCTTCAGCGGCTAATTCATATAGGCTGTCATCTAGCCACTGACGTATGGTAGTTTTCTCTTGTTTTGTTAAGCCGGGGGAGCGTAAGTACTCCTGCACCACAGGTATGAGGGTATTATGTTGGTTTCTCTGGTAGTTAAAATGACTGCGAAACCAATACTTAATGGTCTGCGGTCTTATATTGTGTTGACGCGCGAGGCTTGCTATCGACTCACCAAGCAAGTGCCTCCTAAATAATTCTCTCTTCTGGTCTAGATTTAGCATCATTTATTTTATCACTACATAGTTATATTATAGCATATTCATAGACTAATTAAATACCAAGCAAAATTAAGTAGTTTCACTTAGTGTAAAAAGCTTTGTTTGGTTGTGTGGATTGGATAGGCTGGTAATAGTTAATAGAAGGAACCTAAATATGGAGACTATTCTTCTTTGCTACGTTGCTACAGCTGCTATCTTCTTTATTGGAAAAACTATCTTTAAGGGTGGCGGGGACGGCGAATAAACCTAAACATACTCCTGGTTACTAAAAAGCCCCTAGCAGTTGTTGCTGGGGGTTTCCTTTTAGTACATTTAACGTGCAGTCATAGGACTTACATAAATAAAATGATAGAATATTTATATGAGCTTAAAGCGAATTATGAAGATTACACTGCGATTGAAGGAACTGCGTACAGCACACGGTCACACCCAGAAATTCATGGCTAATTATCTCGAAATGACAGAGACAAACTATAGAAGGGCAGAATACAACCAGCTTGGTTCAGTTAAAATCCGTGACCTAGAAAAGCTATGTGAGCTATTCCAATGTGGTGTAGGTGATATTCTGCATTTAGAGGCTGAGTGACCCTGCGGCGGCTTATAGAAGTACAGACGGTGAATAGACAGCGCGAAACCCCCAACACATGCTGGGGGTATTTAATTTATCTAAGGGAATTAAAGATTTACAAACCACCATTATTGTAGGAATTTAATTTATGAAATAATCGGATTTAATAGAGATTGAGGAATATATATAGTGGCAGGGCAAAATATTAGCCTAGATGAGGCAATTCAAGAATTAATTAATATATATAAACCGATGTTAGAGGCAAACTATAAGAATTATTACTATCATGTTGTGGAATTAAAATATAGAGAGAATGTAATTTGGGTAAATGGTCGACCTTATATTAATCTTTCTGAGATAATAGAGGCAAAAGCTCAAATATTAGCTGATGATTATAAGATAGACAGGGCGCACATATCGCATTGGATAAGCAGTATAAGAGAGGCATCAAAGGACGGGACACTTAATGATGTTTTATTTATATTTATGAGGCTTAGAGATTACCTCCCAAAATTTTAGTTGGCTATAATCTTTTTGTCTAAAGTAATTATTTACTATTACAAATTTTGGACTATTCCTATTTTCATAATAGGTGGATTTCTCATAATGGGAAATCCTATTAGTTAAGTAAGCCCCCTGGCAGGGGGCTTAAATCTCTCACTTCTAAATGAATGATTTGATTTGATTTCTAAAGTAACAGACAACTTAGTAGCTTCACGTTGCAAATTTCAATGACCTACTCTCAAACCAAGCGGCTAATTCCTGTACTGTTCTAAACGCTGACTTTATTGGTTGCAGTACCGGGGGCGCTTGCTTAACAGGGATGGGCTTGGCAACTGGTGTGGTGGTTGTTTGTGCCGGGGCGACATTAGTAACTGTTACTGTATCTTCGGGTTGTGGTTCGTTCCACTTCTTCTCAACTAGTGTGCCACCTACCCCACTAATCTCACTTGCTCTGCGGGATATCTCATCAAGGATAGATTCTAAGTTGCTAGAACCCTCCACTTTACAGATAAATCCGTCGTGCATGTTTGCCGCTAACTTAATGTTGTATTCCTCAAGCAGTGCCTCAGCAGCGGTGATATAAGCAGCTTCTGCACCCTGCAACAGGAAGTATACTAGGCTGCGTATCAACTCTCCACCCTTCAACCCATCAAGGTCTTCTGTAGCTCCCATTTTATTGCGTACTGAAGGCTTACCAAGGTGTTTATGTAGGGTAGATTTTTTAACTGCATTGCGGACTAACCAAGCCGGGGCGGGGGCTTTACCTGCAATAGCTAACTCAATCAGTTTGTGCCACGCACCGATATCCGTAATGAGGGGCAAACAGTGGTTGTACCAGCGAACGTAGGCGGCGTATGCTTGCTCTGCGCTGGTGTACATTGCAAAAACTACGTCTCTAGCGGCTGATGTTCCAATCGCTTTTCCATCTACATATTTAGCCTGCCAGGATTTAACCCACTGCGCCTTCAACTTATCACTAGGTGGCGCGATCGTTGCACCCATCAGGTAACTATGCAATAGGTCTTTAAAATACCCGGTGCGTACATCCTCTGCAACGTCAGGGAAGCACGCGGCGGCGTGAACGTACTTAGCTTTAGGATTGGTGGTGTATTCCTCAAGCCAGGCACTGCTCAGACCATCTTCCTTCAGCAGTTGCAGTGCGATTCTGCTCTGTGCAGCTTGCATATCGATGTTATGGTACTGCGTGCTGTGAAACAGGATATCTTGAAAGTGGCGTGGCAGGTTTTGCAATCCACCACCGTTCATCGTAATTCTGCCCGATTTCTGTGGACTGTAAGCTGGTTTAATCAGTATCTTGCCGTTTGGTAGTGAAACTGCGCCACTCTCAAGTACTAGTGCCTTATATGCAGCAAAGGTAGATAAGAATATGTGCTTGGCTCTTAACTTAAGTACCTTTTGCTCTTCAGTTAAGCTTGGCATGGATTTGTAGTTGGTGCGGAGGGTGCGAAGCTCTGCAAACATCTGTCTCTTGCGCTCTTGGGTTATTTCAACAGTGGCACTACTGTTTGTTGCGATGTGTCTGTGGTGGTCTGGCGATATTGCTTTTCCATTCAATGTGTATATGCTGCGCGGTGCATCTGGTCTGCGTTTTTGCTTGCACAGGTCATAACGCTCAACGTTGTCAGACTCTAAGTCGGCTATGGTCAGTTCAGCAACAGTTTCCAGGATTTCTGGCTTTACGCGGTATTTAAGGCTTTTCGTGCCTACTATATATTGTCCATCACATTCGATTAGCCCGGCGGCGATTAACGTATTCTTACCACCCCGTGCGCCTGGCACTTTATCCTCAATGAAATTCCTGCAAGCAGGGACGAAGCAATCATCGTTCGCATAGCGGTATTCGTCTGTGCAAGCAAGTATGTGAAGGAAAAATCTGTAACTGTCGTAGTTAGGGCTTAACGGTTCAAGAAGGCTGTTGATGTATTTTGCTACGGATTCGGTAGATATATATGAGGGATGTAAGAATCCATCACCATAGTACTTCCTGCTTGAGTTGGCGCTGCGGGCTGGCTTTTCAAGCTTAAAGATGAACAACTCTTCAACCTTAGTCTCCCCATCAGATGTTGGCTCTACAGGGTGTGGTGCTGGCTCTTCTTGCTGTTCAGTTTCCGGCTCTAGAGTGACTTCTACTGTCTCTTCGGTGGTAATAGTGGTTTCTTGTTCTACCGGGGGTGCTGGGGGCTGTGCAGGTGGTGTGGTGGGGTAATCTATTGATTGCAGGAAGTTTAAAATATTAGTGATGACTTTAACATTCTCTGCAAGTTGTGGTTTGAGTGTGGCAAGCTTCCCTGTTAGGCTGCCAGTAGCTTCCGCATCTTCAGCAAGAACAATGAAGTTCGTGATAATATTTACGTTCTGCAGCAGGATATCGCTTATCTTGTACTGTTGCTCTCCAGCGATCGCCACATAATCCCCAAACAACTCTACAGGTTGGTTCAACGGGGGGAAGGCTTCTTGCTTTGCCTGTAGGTAAGGTTGCCAGTCTTCATGTTGCGGGGTCAACCCTAGTTCAGCATTCTCCAGAATTATGCCCAGCCATCCACATCTAGCCAGCAGCTCTTTGCATACGCCTTGCAGGGCATCATTAGCTTGTTTAGTGAGGATTCGCTCTGCGGTGGCTTCGCCTAGCACTGCTGTGCAAATCTGGGTGCGTATTTTCTGTATTTGGCGGAAGTAGGAAAGCACTCCAGTACCAGCGCCACAGCGGATTGATTGCAGAGTCTCTGTTTCATCCTTAATAGATGATTCTAGATTGCTGAGGGTGGTAGCGGCGGCTTCTAACCGATGATTTCTTGGTAATCTAATTCTTTGTGATGGTGCAATACTCACTGGAGACGTAACTAGCTTGAAGAGGTGCTGTTCAATCTCTTTTAAGCGGGTGGTAATTGCTGTGGTTTGTTGCTGAAAGTCGGTGGTTTGTGCTATCATAAGGGTATGAATAATTTAATAAGGAATTTACTAACCCTTTCCAAGTGCTATTGGTGAGGGTTTTTTGTTTTGGGTACATGGCCCTAACGCGGCACATATCCATCACATATCTATACTAGCACACCGGCACGGGAAAGTGAAATCTTAATATCTGAAATTCCAAAAATGTGTTATAGAAAATAGTTTTTAAACTGGGGGTGCTTCGCATGGGGTGGTGGGGTGATAATTGTTTGTTCAGGGCTGGAACTGGAAATTTGAAAAATTTTGAGCTTCGCTGGCTCCCCTGGCCGGCTCTTGCTGGTGGCTTGCCCTGCTGGTTCCCTGGTTGGTTCTCTGGCTCCTCTCCCCTCCCTTCTCCTTCTCCCCTGGCCCCCTCTCTTCCTCCCCCTTCCCCTCTCCCTCCTTTCTCTCCCCCCTCCCTTTTAAGTGGTAGTAGTGATCTCTATAAGGCATACACAGCAAGCCTTTCCAGCATTTAAAAATTTTTTTTATCGAGAGGTCATTTTTGACCTAAAATCACCCCCACTTCGGTCACTAAAATGACCTAAAATCACCCCCATTTCGGTCACTAAAATTGCCTAATTTATCTCACTACCTCACCACTCACTCGCAAAATATACATATTCCTTCAGCCAGAGAATTATCGACTAGACCTATAAATATGGAAGTAATTTTCTCTATCCACCCCAACATCACATGGGCGGGGCAGTGGCGTACCATTAAGCTCCGGTCTAAGCGTTCGTATGAAATATTCTTCCAGATGCTTTAAATTCGCCTCATAGCATACCAGCCAATTCACATAAACGCCTTTAATGAAGGAAAGTTGGGGTAGACGTTTGTGGTTTAACCAGCGCCGCCGTAAGTTGCCCGCAGCACCCACATATAAAACTACGTCCGGCTGAGGATCGTAGGGAAGGCACGCGAAATACACGCAACTTACGTCCGGGAAATCCTCGCGGCGGGATAGAAGAATTTTCCCATCATATGCAGGCACATGCACCCCCCAACGGACAAAAGAAAAATCCCAAGAGTCACTGACTCTTGGGTAGTCCATTATTTTTAGAATCGTACCACGCCGCGTGCGCTAGATACTTAAAATACTTTGTTGGAAAAAATCTTCCCCTATACGCTTGACATTTGGTTTCTATACTGCATCTGTGTTATAATTATAGTATAGACAGCATAAATGCAGGATGTTCGCTGCACCCTGCATTTAAAATCCTTATTATAGTTTCCGAATATAATCTGGCGGCTGCTTAAAAACCACCAATCTACTTTCCTTTCATTCTATGAATAGTTTATCACGTTCCGCACAATTTTCTCAGACATTAGCAAATCAAATATATGAATCTACCGAGCAATTCCCAGTAAGCTTCGATAGTGCTTGGGTGTGGCTTGGATACTCCACTAAAGGCAATGCTAAACGGAATTTTGAGAATGCTGGGTTTATTGAAAATGTAGACTATATGGTTTTTATCACTACTGATAAAAACCCTTCTGGTGGTCGTCCATCAGAAGAAATAATGCTCACAGCCGAGTGCTTGAAGCAGTGGGGCATGATGGCCGGTACTGAGCAGGGCAAACAGGTACGTCTGTACTTCTTAGAGTGCGAACGCATAGCTAAAGCTGCAACATCACGTCCAGCCAGCCCTACCCTCCCCAGCAACTATATAGAAGCTCTCGAATCATTACTAAGTAGTGAGAAAGAAAAGCTTGCATTAGCTGCCCAGGTGCAAGAGCAAAATGAACAGATAGCTGTACTAGCTCCCAAGGCAGAAACTTTAGATATTCTCACCGAATGCGCCGAAAAAACCTTTGACTTAAGCTCTGCTTCCAAGGTTATGAACTTCTCAGAATTAGGTCAGAAGCGTCTATTTCAGTTGTTACGTGACGAAAGAATCCTCCAATTGTCAAACTTGCCATACCAACACTATATAGAGTCAAATTATTTCGTTGTGCGCGAGACTCACAGTTGGGATGGTAGACACATTCACCTGCAACCACGCCTCACCCAAAAAGGATTGAATTGGTTGGTTCAAAAGTTAATCAAGTTGGGTTACACACAGCGGGAGATTGCGTAATGAAAAACAATAAAAGTGTGTACGTCCCATTCCGCGCGGAAAAGCAATTAATAGATGATTTGGATCTAGTGAGAGCGAGCTTAGGTATGAATCGCAGCGCCGCTATTCGTGAAGCAATTGATATGTATTTACGCTTCATGCGTGCAGTAGATATTTATGAAATTCCAAAATTACCACAAACTACAACCACCGAGGAGAATTAATCAATGAAAGCTATTATTCTAAGCTATGACCCAGCAGAATATACCGTAATGCTAGACCCTACACCTGGAATGCTATTTATGAGCGTGCAGGATGAGCCAGAGCCGCAGACTGAAAATACATCTATATATATAGATGAAGTAGTTACACCGATACGCAAGAAGAAGCCCCAATCAGCCGCCGGGAAGTACGTCTACGCGATCGCCGGCGGCAAGTACTCAGTTCGCATTTGGGACAACGGAGAACAGCACACTTATGGCACTTTCCGCACACTAGAAGAAGCTACCGCTGTGCGTGATTTGGCACTCAAAGCACACCACGTTCACTTGCTGGGAGGCATCTACTAATGAATCTATCAAAGTTGTTTGACGAAGAATTTATGGATGCCGTTGATGCGGCTGGCCCCGATGGTTATGACAGTGAAATTATGCAAGAGTACAGAGAACTATGCAAACAAGCCCTAGAGGTTGTAGAAAAGCACTTTGACTTTGAATCTCTCCCCGATGAACCTGCCCTATGTTTTGTCACCAAAGAGGATGGAAAAATACTCTACATCGCACCTACCAGATGCCCCCGCGATCTAAAAAATAGAATACATCTATATAAATGTATTCTGGATGGAGCTACTAGGATATCGTGGCTTTTGAAGGATAAAGTGCCTCTTATGAATAAAGTTGTAAGTATGGGACTCTACTAAGATTCAGGATAATATGTAAATCCCTACAATACAGTTTACTCACCCCCACCTTGGGGGTTTTTTATTGCATATAAGCTCGTTAGGGCCACCCCCAGGAATTGCATAAGAAATGTGTATATACTTACCTACTAAAAACTGCGGAATAGGCACTTTTAGGGGCTTAAAAAGCCTTTGTTTATATATATGGATAGGTTAGGATAAGAATAGGAACGGATAGAAACGCATGAAAACATATGAGCAATCGATTGTACATTCGTATCTATCCATATCTATAAGGACTTATTCGTATGAGAGGAACAGATGATACATGATTTAGAGGGAAATTCAATAGAGATTGTACTCACGCGAAAGCAAGTAGCTGAAGAGCTTGGCATAACAACCAATGTTCTGTTCATATTATTAGCAATTGCGATTTTATATCTGCCTAGATTTCAAAGATTAAAGACTAAGAATGGTGATGGTATAAGTCGCAAGCGCCCCCTCACAAATTGGGATCTTGATTCACTGCGCCGCCTGCTACACACATATAAAATCCACGGCAAAATACAAACCCGCGTCCTCGTTTCACAAAATATTGATTACTACAACATCTAAGGAGACAACAACATGAAAGTACGTGAAGCTGCTGAATACTTATCTATCGGATCTGAACAACCAATTACTGCAAAGCAACTCTTATTACAAGTACAAGCTAAATTTCCTGCTCTGGAATTAACTGTAGACTCCGAACTACCTGAAGAGTTTGTACAAAAAGTAGAGGAAATGGCTGGAAAATTTCAGGACAGGTCTACTACATCTGCTGCGTCTAGCACTTCTGCCGGGGGCATGGGAATGGCTACAGCAGCTAATGCTAGTGAGGCCATCACCAATATTAAAAGCGCCGCGCTGAACATTACAGAGTGCATCCAGCAAGTATTAATGGAAGAGGAAGTCGTAGTTGCTATCAACCGTGGCTTTAACGATGCACTCACTGTTCTGCAGGCTTATGAGTCTGGTAAGAAGCAAGTACTCGAAGCACACGCCAGTTCAAGAATTAATGCACTCGCAGAGGAAACCAATAGCATCCTTTCTGAACGTGAAGCATTGTTGATGCAACGTGATTCTGAGGAGCGCGAACGCCTGGGAAAGTGGTCAGTCCAAGCACACAACTCGCGTACACGTCTACAGCGTACCCGCGAAGAACTGGCAGAACTCCTCAAACTTTTCTAAAGAGATTCTGGCGGAGGAATGGTGTACGCGTTGCATTCGCCTCCGTTAGTGGTCTGTTCATCTTGGCTGGCATGGGCAACATTAGTGAACAAATGCGCGCCGCGTCCATCATCAGAGAACAAGTAGGAATTAACAGTCTAGCCGAGATGAAACTCCAATCCGCCAACGACCATGCAGCATCACAAGCTCGTATAGCTGCCGAACGTTACGCAAATGGGTGCTTCATGGTTAGTGGTTTGTTGACTCAAGGCGCACCTATCTACAACCCAAAGAATGGCAGAGCATTAGCACGCGGTGTTGTAGTCTGCGACCGCTTCGGCAACACAGGCGTACTTATCCCAGCTGATTTTGACCGTGATGGAAAAGAAAATGCCGTAGTCGGTTTACCTGCTTTCGGCAATCCCCCGGCTGACGGCATCGATACAAAAGAGGTTAAATTCTAATGAAGTCTAAGAAAAAGAGCTTTACACTAGCCACTACTGATATGCTCTACTGGGTCGTATTCGCCGTAATAATCTACTTTTGTTACCTGAATATTAGTCCTTATGTCCAGGTAGTAGGCATTCTAACACCAAACGGCGTGCCTGTACTTGGCTTCCTGCAACGCCTGCCTTTGCTTGGATGGTTGTTCGGTTTATTTAGTTTAGGTTTTAACGTATTTGTAGGCACACTGCTGTGGTTAGTTTTGCAGAGCATTCAAATTTTTCCTATCGTTTTGAGAAGAGATCGGGTTTTTATGCGCGCGGTGATTTCAGAAGCTGACAGCCACAGCAAGTATGCAATTCGTGATTCTGACGACCCCACATTGAGAATGCTTAAGCGTTGGTACAATACCTTTCCTACACTTACCGTTAGTCGCGCCCGCTTCGCTGCACTGTGTGCATATGCCGTAGATTTTGTTATCTGTCTGGTTGCTTTTCCACCTGTGGCTGGTGACAAATTTCTATTTACATTAATGGCTGGTCAACTGAATCGCATCAACTGGGGTAATGTTGTCTCGCTGCTGCTAACCATATATGTTGTTGAGCTTGGCGTAAGACTGTTGTTTTGGCTCAGTCAAGTTCGCTTCTATCTTAGGCTCACTAAGCAAGAAGCTTAAATTAACTACCAGCCCTGCCACGCGCGGGGCTTACTACTTAAAGGAGAAATATTATGTCTAACTTCAACTTTGATAAATTAACTGATGACGAATGGGCAGCGATCGCACAAGAGCAGGCTGATGACACTGGGTCACAACTAATGGTAGTTGGTGGTGTTGTAGCTGGACTTGCTGTTGCTGCTGCGACCGCCATTCCCCCGGCTGGACTATTAGTCACCGGGTGGCTATGGTATGAAGCTTGGAAACGTACTGCTGATGCAAACCGCCAAGATGAAGCTATTGATGCGGGATTAATAGCTCACGTATTGAAAAAGGAGAGGCTGCAACATTTCAGTCAACAGTATGGTACAGAAGTAGCAGCAGCGCAAATTGAACGTGCTATTGATCTAGGACTACCTGTTTCCCCAGACGCAGAGGATTTACTAGATAATGCACCGATAGTTGCCGCCCCGGCGCTACCAGCTTCAGCAAGCACTGAGTGGGTGCAGAACTTAGTTAAACAAACCGCGCTTATATGGGGAAATCAGGGTGGTGGTAAATCTTGGTTATGTCGCCATGTTGTGAAGCTGAAGAAAGAAGCAGGTTATAGAGTTATAGTCTGTGATCCAGACTCTAACCGAAGTGAGTGGCAGGGTGTAGAATCCTACCATGCCTGGGAAGACATCGAAGCACAAATTCGTTTCTATGTTGAGGAATTGGAGCGCCGCCTGGCTGAATTTAATAATAGTAATAAATCTGAAGATGAGTGGCGCGCCGGGCTGCAACCGATAGCACTCATCATTGAAGAAGCAACAACCTATTGTGACTTCATCGAAGATAAAAAACTATTAGAGAAATTTGGTAAGCTGGCCCTAACAAAATCCCGCAAACAAGAGATGCCTTTAACTGTGATCGCTCACAATAACACGCAAAGCTGCTTGTTTGGCATCAAAGGACTGTACAACCTTGTTATTAAAATGCTGCAAGTGCAATGTTTGGCTGAGGTAGATAAAACAACCCTTCAACCAAGGTCTACTGGACAAGCCCTAGTAAAGCTTGATAGCAGTAATGAGTGGATACCTGTAGCCCTGCCTAAGATTGAAAGCAAGATTACCCAGTTCTAAGCGCAAGGCACAAAACTTAACTCAACCACCGAGCCACCTATAACCGGGTGGCTTTTAGTTTGGCTTCTGTCCCTCATCTGTCCAAAATCTCACTGTTTAAGTGGCTGGAATCCTTGCCAGATAATAAAAACCCGCTACAGAACGACTATAGCGGGTAATAATTCAAAATTCCAATTTCGGCGGATTATTTAGAAAATCCATTCGGGAATAGCTTCTTCTTTGGTATTGGTATTGCGAGATGGTGTTTCACGATTAAACTTCATGTGAATTGAGCGTGTTTGCTCACCATCAGCAGCTACAGCCAAAATTGGGTAGTCAATTAAACCATCTTGGAAGGACATTTGGAAGCGGAATGTCCCATCGGGATTCAGTTTAATTTCACGACCGCCAATTGTTACGGTAGCATCGGGTTCGGTTGCACCGTAAACAATCAATTCAGCATCAGCAATTAACCAGAACTGGCGGGGACGAATTGGTGCTGCGGAAGCTGAGAAGCCAACACCAGACATTCCTGCACCAGACATGGTTAAACCAGACACGGTGGGAACTGCCCACATACCGACACCAGATGGGAAGACATAGGAACTGATAGCCTGTTCGGGGCGTACAGAACCAGGTACGTGCTGCATAGAACCAAACAGAGAACCTGCAACCCGTTGTGCTTCAGCAGATTCGGCTAAACCAAAGATTTGGTCGTAGATGGGGTTGCCACCATTAACTCCTGCGGCTGTTGCCAATTTCTTAGCAGGTGGTACTAGTTCGTATAAAGTTCTACCGCGCAGGTCTTCTTCAAAGTTAACGGTGATGAAGACATCTTCAATCCAGTCAGATGGGTACACAGGAGGAATATGTACTTGAGCAGAACGAGCTAAAACTAACCAACGACCATCAAAAGTCCGATAACCAATATCGATGACATAATCGCGATCGCTCACAGGAATAGGTAAATACCATTCTCTGGCTAGTTCATCAACCGGATATTCTTGGATGCTATGGGGACTTTGATAATCAAGGTTGATGTCGGTAACATCATAAATCCGCAGTGCTAATTGCTGTCCGCCCTGACGACGCAGTTCTTCTTTATGATCGTTGGGAATATCCCAATAAGTGTAAGCCCATTGGGGATCGCGGGGTAAAAGTACAATCCGACTTTCACCATAACCACCCGGTAGATCGGCGAGTCCTTCATCAACATCAGCCAGAGAGCCACCTGTACGGTCTTCTTGACCCAGTTCAAATTTTGCTGCTTCCACGGTTTCCTGTGCCTCAAGTGAACGAGATGGACTAAGGGATGCTTTGCTGCGCTGCACTTCTTGAATTGCTGCCAACAACTGTGATTTACGCATTCGGCTATAGCGGGAGACACTATATTCACTGGCAACTTTACGTAGTTGTCTCAGTGTCATCTCCTCTAGCGGTGGGCGTTCTTTTGCCATTAATTTGGCCTCCAGTAGTTTGAAAGGTAATTATCTCTCTGAGTTATGGAATGTTTGATAAAAAAGCCATTCTTCTCAGATGAATTTCTTATTCCTGACTCCTGGTTTTGCCCAGTTTTTAAAGTTTTTTAATTCGCTTTTAAAATGAGGGTCACTCCCTTTCAATTTCCTTGAATGCTTGGGTAAGCATTTTTCGGGATCGGAGGAGTCGTTTTGTTAAGTAAATACTAACCAGTAACCCTCGGTATTGATCAAGGGGTGTAAAGGCACTTTTTTCAGGCTTTCACGAATTTAATAGCTTTGACGGGATCACATTGTCATGGTTTCTTGATATTTAGATTTTACTCCCATTAATATTGTCAAAATTTCATAACTTTTGGATTAATAAAGCTATCAAACCCTTGTAGACAGATGATCTCATCTCAAATTTTAGGATTTAATCTAGTTGTACAGCTAATACGTCAAAATCTAAATAAAAGCGAACTTTAGCAACTATGCAGATTACCCAAAGCCTTCATACAGCCATTCTCATTAGCGACTTAGAACGCGCTGAAAAATTTTACACTCAAGTGTTGGGATTATCTAAAATTGACCGTTCCCTAAAATATCCTGGTGCATGGTATCAAGTCGGCGACTATCAAGTTCATCTCATAGTCGCATCAACTGTACCCACCGATAACCTAAACGAAAAATGGGGACGTAATCCCCATATTGCTTTTGCAGTGGCTGATTTAGAACAAGCTAAACAAGAACTGC
This sequence comes from Nostoc piscinale CENA21, assembly GCF_001298445.1. Taxonomy (NCBI): domain Bacteria; kingdom Bacillati; phylum Cyanobacteriota; class Cyanophyceae; order Nostocales; family Nostocaceae; genus Nostoc; species Nostoc piscinale. The sequence goes on from NZ_CP012036.1 coordinate 6,290,185, forward strand.
TGAGTCAAAATTATCCTATTCAAGCCAGCGCCTCTGGCCGCCCCGCCATCTTTACTCAAGATCCCGATGGAAATGTGATTGAGATCAGCCAGCAGTGATTGAATGAACAACTACAGTTAGTTGATTATGGACTAATGAAAGTTATTGCCTACATTTATTGTGACCTTCTCCTAGACTCTGTGCCGCAAAACATTAATTGGCAATGGGAGGTAGAACGGATTTATGAAGATTTGGCTAAGAAAAATGCTGATGGATGTACTGTCCGATCGCAACTACAACAATTACTCACAGACTGCCAACATGAATCAGTAGAATATTTGCTGGTTCGTCGTCTGGAAGAATTAGGTGATACTGTAGAGGAAGTCAGCGATCGCTTAAATGAATTAGAAGCGATGGGTGTAGCTGTAATTGCTACTGAACAAGCCTACACATCAGAAAAATCCCAGTTTCGGGCTGAATTACTCAAACTAATCAAAGAAATTCAATATCAACACAGAAGTCGGCGTATTCGTCAAGGACACGCCCGCAACCGCCTAGAAGCCGCACCCCCACCAGGAAAAGCACCTTATGGTTATCGTCGTGGTCAAGGAAAATATATTATTGACCGCAGCACCTCTCCAGTTGTGAAAGACTTTTTTGATCACTTTTTACTCTACGGTTCCTTGCGGGGTGCAGTGCGTTACCTAGCGAAAAAATATGGTAAGAAAATTTCTGTTACTACTGGGCGACGCTGGTTAACAAATCCTGTTTACCGGGGAGACACAGCTTATCTCAACGGTGAAATTATCTTGGATACCCATACGGCGATTCTTTCTAAAGAAGAAGCAGCCCAAATTGACCGACTTTTACGTCGTAATAGCCGCTTACCATCTCGAACTGCAAGTGCGCCGCGTTCTTTAGCTGGGTTAGTTGTCTGCGGCGAATGTCAATCTCATACAACAGTTACTCGTGTTACCCGTCGCTACCAAGACCAAGAGTATCTTTATTTACGTCCTATTAGCTGTCCTCGTAGTCCCAAGTGTCGCGCTATTCCCTACCAAGACATTTTAGAATTGACGATCGCTAAAGTTTGTCGTGATTTACCATTAGCAGTAGCCGGGATGAATTCTCCAGAATTGGATACCCTTAAGAATAATTTAGGAGATGCGATCGCTCGTCAGCAAGAAATCCTCACTCAGTTACCTGCTTTAATTGCAACTGGCATTTTAGATGTAGAAACAGCAAAACTCAGAGAATACAAACTCCGCACAGAAATCTCTACACTCCAAGCCAAGTTAGCCACACTTCCCCCTGTGAATCTGCGCTCTGTCGCCCAAGCTGTTTCTATTCCGCAATTTTGGTTAGATTTGTCAGAAGCAGAACGACGCTTTTATCTGCGAGAATTTATTCGCCAAATTGAAATTATCCGTGAAGATAAAAAATGGGATTTACGAATAGTGTTTATTTTCTAGTAAGTCATTTAAGGCTTTCCATCAACTCAATACACTTGTGCATTTGCTGATTCATACTTGCAACATCGGCGTGGAATCTCCGCCCATGACCAGGCAAAACCCACTCAAAAGTATAATTAGCCAAATTCCGCATTGATTTAATTTGTTCTGACCAAGAATACCAACAGTGGTTACGAAATGCTGCTAATTGATGTCTAGTTTCTGACCAAGCAAGATGGTCGCCTGTAAATAAAAACTGATGTTTGTAAAGTAAAACTGTATGTCCTTTTGTATGTCCAGGAACAGGAATAATTAAGATATCTGAAGAAAGGGCAAATGGTTCTAAGCCTGTTAATTGAATTTCCACATTGCGAGTATTTGCAGAAATATCATCAGCATGGAGGATGCGATCGCACCCAAAATGTTCAGCATATTTTTGATGATCTGCTACATCATCTTGATGGGTTAAATACATATAACGAATTCCCCCCATTGCTTCTAGCTGCTTCACGAGAGGCGGTGTAAATCGAGGAGAATCTACTAAAATATTCCCTGTTTCTAACTTGATAAAATAACTAGCAGCACCGTAAGATTTTTCTGAATGATAACCACAATGGTAGACATTTTCTGCTACCAAAATCGGCAAAGTTTCTTGCGTATCTCTGATATCTTTGGGTTTTTCAACTGTACCAATCGAACTGGTTGGACAAGCTAAAAGTGCTTGAAGTGCTGTTAATCTTTCTGCTTCATTACTTGGTTGATGATAAACTGCCGACTGTTCATCAACACGAGAAAACACTTCGGGACTCATCCAGCGACAGGTATCACAATCAATACAGCTAGTATCTACATAAAAGTCGCCGTTAGTATTTTGGGGACGACGTAAATCTAAATGAGCCATGTTAACCTCTGGGACTGACCATAAACCCCAATAGCCCTAGGTTAGCAAACATGACTATAAGTTGAGATTAATCTTTAACTACAAGATCCCTGACTTTTTAAAAAAAGTCGGGGATCTGAGCTTCTCGATTTTTCTAAATCAAGCTGAATAAAATCACAGCATGAATTATCAATTTATAGAATTCATACTTCAGACTTTATACTTCATACTTTAGACAGTTGTGATGTCTTTTTCTTTTTCTGCTAACAATTCGTTAATTTTAGCTGTGTATTTGTCTGTGAGTTTTTGCAGTTTATCTTGTTGGTCTTTGGCTTCATCCTCGGAAATTTCTGAGGCTTTTTCCTGCTTGCGAATTGAATCGATCGCATCACGGCGGATATTACGAATAGCAACACGACCTTCTTCAGCATACTTGGCAGCAATTTTAACCAGTTCTTTACGGCGATCGCTGGTTAAGGGCGGAATATTTAGCCGAATCACAGAACCATCGTTACTGGGTGTTAAACCCACATCCGAAAGAGAAATTGCCTTCTCAACAGTGTTTAAACTGCTTTTATCGTAAGGCTGAATTAGAATTGTTGTCGCATCTGGCGTGCTAATATTCGCCAGTGATTTTAAGGGTGTTGGTGAACCGTAATAATCCACCGTCACTTTATCTAATAAACTGGCATTGGCGCGACCAGTGCGAATTGTATTAAATGCCCGTTGAGTTGCCTCAACAGTTTTTTGCATTGTACTCTCAGCTTCAGCTAATTTCACAAGAACCTCCCACAAGGGTGCCGATTGATTCTCCCATGACTGCGCGGCGGATGTTACCTCGCACCGTTAAGTCAAATACCAGAATTGGGATGTTGTTTTCTTTACACAAAGCAATCGCAGTACTATCCATTACCCGTAAATCATGCGTCAAAACGTGTGCGTATGTCAGGCTAGTAAAACGTTTGGCGTTAGGATGTATTTGGGGGTCAGCATCATATATTCCATCGACTTTGGTGGCTTTAAAAATCGCTTCTGCATCAATTTCAGCCGCTCTCAATGCCGCAGCCGTGTCAGTAGTAAAGAAGGGATTTCCAGAACCAGCGCCAAAAATTACCACCCGCCCTTTTTCAAGATGACGGATGGCGCGACGACGAATATAAGGTTCTGCTAACTCTTGCATGGCGATCGCAGTTTGTACGCGCGTCTGTACACCTATTCGTTCTAGCGAATCTTGCAGCGTCATGGCATTCATTACCGTGGCAATCATACCGATGTAGTCAGCCGTTGCCCTATCCATCCCCGCCGATGCCGCTTTTACGCCACGAAAAATATTGCCGCCGCCAACGACTATGGCGATTTGAACGCCAGTGGCTATCACCTCTGCTACTTCTTGTGCTATCTCTTTGACCACTTCTGGATCAATACCATAGCCCATGTTGCCCATTAAGGCTTCACCGCTTAGTTTGAGTAAAACCCGTCGGTAATTCGTTCCCATGAAGTTACGCTTTATCGAAAAAGTTGCAATTGCCTCCAATTTAAGATAGCAGCACAATGACTATATATGTCTAGTTGCGCCAAATCAATGTAGTTCCTGTTGGTTCTGTTTCTTGGGGGTTAATTGCTTGATTTTTAAATAAAGCAGCGATCGCATTTCGCAAATAATCTTCTCTTAAAGATGATGGTGCTTGTGGATCACTATCAATTTTCCCTTTATAACGCACCATCCCATTACTATCGATTAAAAAAGCCATCGGTGTTTTTATCGCGCCAAAACTCCGGGTAACATCTTGAGTCGAATCCCACAGGTAAGGAAAATTTAGGCGGTGACTTTCGGCAAAAGCTTTCATCTTTTCAAAGCTTTCTGTCGGGTACTTATTAGTATCACAGCCGTTCATCCCAATCAAGGTAAAGCCACTGGCGGCAAATTCCCCTTGAATTTTTTTGAGCTTGTCTAAATAGAGACTGACATAAGGACAGTCGTTGCACATAAAAACAACGCCAACCGCCTGAAATTTGTCTAAATAACGGCTGAGATGATGCACTCGTTCGTCAATTCCAGGCAGTTCAAAGTCCGGGGCATAACCCCCAACAGGAGTATAAATTGTTTCTAGTATTGTCATCTTCGTGAACCAGAAGGAACTAGGAACAAAAGTCTAGGTGAAATTTAGCGTCATTTTTTTGGCAGCCAACCACCTGATGCCGATGCTCGATACCAAATGATTGTAGAGATCAACAGAGAAACCGTAAATTGTAAAACTACTGAATATAAAACCGTTGGTAAAAATATTACAGGATAGATATTAGTGAGTAATTGTCATAACTATGATTTAACAAAAGTTTGACTCAATTCTACATAAATTTAATTAAGCCTTTATACTTACTTTCAAGTAAAGATAGTTACTATTTTATCTTTGTTTTTATTTTTCTAATTGTAAAATCTTTACAAGTGACTTCTAAAATTTAAGATAAATTACCAAAGTTATTACGAAATATTAAAATTAGTAAATAAAAATACAGATTTTCTATGAAGACTTCGACAACTGCTTTCACCGCAAAAACTTGGACATGGCAAGGGTTTTCAATTTGCTACCAAACTCAAGGCACAACTGGGCCTGCCGTTATTTTAGTACATGGCTTTGGTGCTTCTGGATGGCATTGGCGTAAAAACATACCAGTACTAGCCCAAACTTGTCGGGTTTATGCTATAGATTTGCTTGGCTTCGGTGCTTCTGCCAAACCTCAGCCGGGAGAAAAAATTGCCTACACCTTAGAAATGTGGGGACAGCAAGTAGCAGACTTTTGTCGGGAAGTCGTCGGTGAACCAGCTTTTTTAGTAGGAAATTCCATTGGCTGTATTGTAGCGATGCAAGCCGCAGTCAGTTCCCCAGACATTGCCTTGGGAGTAGCATTAATTAACTGTTCCTTGCGATTATTACATGATCGCAAACGCGCCACCTTACCTTGGACTCGGCGTGTCGGTGCGCCAATTTTACAAAGGGTATTGTCTATTAAACCAATTGGACAATTCTTTTTTAATCAAGTTGCTAAACCCAAAACAGTGCGAAAAATATTGCTGCAAGCTTATATCAATGCAGAGACAGTCACAGATGAATTAGTCGATATTCTGACAGCGCCAGCCAAAGATCCTGGTGCTGTGGCTGTGTTTTTGGCATTTACCTCATACTCCACAGGGCCGTTACCAGAAGACTTACTGCCATTATTAACTTGTCCAGCAATTATTTTATGGGGAACCGCCGACCCTTGGGAACCAGTAAATTTAGGTCGAGAGTTAGCTAATTACCCAGCAGTGCAGAAATTCATTCCCTTAGAAGGAGTAGGACATTGCCCCCAAGATGAAGCACCAGAGTTAGTCAACCCGATTTTACAAGATTGGATAGAAGAGCGATCGCAAGTTTTAAAATCTAACTAACCTGAGTTGCATTTGTGCAACGTTAACAGGTGCAGGATAATAGAGATAGTTCAATTAGTATTTCTAGTCCTTCATGCAGTTTGAATGGGATGAGGCAAAGAATTTAGAGAATATTCGCAAGCATGAGATTGATTTTGCCGATGTTCCTGAAATGTTTGAGAGTCCAATGCTAATTGAGCTAGACAATCGGTTTGATTATGGCGAAGACCGTTGGTTCGGTATCGGTTTTCTCGGTAACGGTGTAGCGGTTGTGGTTTGGACAGAACGACAGAATGATGTAATTCGGATCATTTCAGCACGAAGGGCAAATAGATATGAGCGGCGAAGACTTGAGCAGTACCTCTCGTACTAATTGGACAGCATTAGAAGCAATGGACGATGAGGGTATTGATTACTCCGATATTCCACCATTGACAGAGGAGTTTTTTGAGAAGGCAACTCTACGAATTCCTGCAACCCAAGCACAGCATTTAGTTCAGATTGAACCTGATGTGTTGAAGTGGTTTCAAGCTCAAGATGGTGAATACAAAACGTTAATCAACTCAATCTTGCGTCAATACATTGAAAGTCATAGTAAAGTAAACACTCAGTCGTATAACAATTCGCTGCAAGCAGACTAAAACAAAATTTTGATGCTGAGTTTGACATTAATTGCAGCTGCTCAAGTGAACCATTATTTATCAGATTGGATGCAAGAGCGATCGCAGACTCTAAAATCTAACTAACCTGTAATTTTTTTGTAAGGTATTATAGAGTGGTTCAAAAAGTTAGCATAACGACTTGGAACCAAGGTTTTTATGACATTAGCAATTGTGGCTGAATTTGCTCCTCTGGAAGCGAATGAGGATGGGGTGGTTCTTGTGGGAAAAACCCGTGTAACTTTAGACACTGTAGTTGCTGTCTTTAATCAGGGTGCAACAGCAGAGGAAATTGCTTATCGGTATCCGTCACTGAATCTAGCCGACATTTACGCCACAATCGCTTTCTATCTCAAGCATCAAGCAGAAGTAGAAGCTTACTTGCAACAACGACAGCAGCAAGCACAAGAGGTTCGCGCCATGAACCAAGCAAGATTTGACCCAAAAGGTCTGCGCGATCGCCTGCTTGCTTGTAGAACAGAACCAGAAGCATGTTAAAGCTGCTGATTGATGAGAACTTCGATAACACAATCATTCGAGGATTATTTCGTCGTAATCCGACACTCGATATAGTTCGTGTGCAAGATGTCGGATTGTCAGGCAAAGATGATCCAACTATCTTGGAGTGGGCAGCCCAAGAAGAGCGTATTCTGCTTACTCATGATGTCGCTACGATTACTCGTTATGCCTATGATCGCGTGAGGCAAGGTCAGTCTATGCCAGGGGTTATCGAAATTAGCACAGATGCTCCAATCGGGCAAGTGATTGAAGATGTTCTCGTACTTGTAGAGTGTAGTCAGGCGGGAGAGTTGGAAGGTCAAATTCAGTATCTCCCGTGGTGAAGCGGACAGTATACAGTATAAAGTATTAACGCTTTCTTTGTTTCGGCTATATCTGCCGCCGCTCACTTTAGATGTTAGTCAATGGAATTGCACAGGATTGGATCAGGGAGCGATCGCAAATTTTAAAATCTAACTAACCTGCGCGGTAGCTCTAAATACAAAGGTACTCTGCCTTTCCGGGAAAGCTATAATTTTCTCAAGGGTAGAGAAGTTCAAAGGGTTATGTCCAATCTGGAGCAAATCGAAGCGGCAATCCTTTCGTTGCCATCAAGTGAGTTTGAGAAATTAAGGCTGTGGTTTCTTGATTTAGACTACGAACGCTGGGACGAGCAGATAGAACAAGACATCGAAGATGGTAAATTAGAGGCGCTTGCTCAAGAGGCGATCGCTGAGTTTGAAGCAGGGCATTGTCGAGAAATTTAATGCACTATACAACGCGACGGTTTTGGCAATGCTACAACGCCTTACCTGAAAGTGTTCAGCAGTCAGCAGATGAATGCTACAAGTTGCTCAAAGTTGACCCATCTCATCCGTCCTTGCATTTCAAGAAGTTGGGCAACAAGTATTGGTCAGTTCGTGCAGGGTTAAGTTACCGAGCTTTGGGTGTTGAAGTCGAAAATGGGATTTCCTGGTTTTGGATTGGAACACATACAGAGTATGACAAGTTGATTAGCAACTTTTAGAGCAGCATAACCTTTATTAGTCAATGGAATTTTACAGGATTGGATACAGGAGCGATCGCAAGTTTTAAAATCTAGCTAACAGGCGATCGGTAACTGCTGACTAGGAAAATTAAACACATAAGCAACTCGTCTCAGACAAAGAGAGTTTCGGTTTTAAAGATTATGCCTGTTCATATCTAGCCCCCTTGTCTCTCAGAAGCAGAGGAAAATGATAGGCAAAGCTATTTGAGATAAATCCATTCATGTCTAGCCCCCTTGTCTCTCAGAAGTAGAGGAAAATGATAGGCAAAGCTATTTGAGATAAATCCATTCATGTCTAGCCCACTTGTCTCTCATTTTTTAATAAATATTGATATCTATGTTATTTGACGTTAATATACAAGCATATATTAATGTCAAATCAGAGCGACTGGGGGTGTAGAGCAGTGGAACTCAATCTAGATAACGCAGTAAACTACCACTACGGTAAATTTCCACCGGGTCGTCTAGATTATGAAAAATTTATAGCGTCATTAGTGAAAGCAACTGATGCTGTCGCTCGATATGACCAGATGCTAAAAAATATGCACAATAGTGAAATACTCTTAGCACCTCTAAGGAACCAAGAAGCCGTTATATCCTCAAGAATGGAAGGCACCGTTAGTACAATGGATGAGATTCTAAAGTACGAAGCAGATCATGATGACAAATTAGAAGTTTCCCCAAATGTTAGATCGGAAGTTATAGAGACTCTACTTTATCAAAGAGCACTAAAGTCAGTTCAGAAAATGATGAAAGACGGCTATCCTCTTTCTCTATTTTTGATAAAAACGATTCATGAGAGGTTGTTATGGTTTGGTCGAGGATCATCAAAGTCACCAGGTGAATTTAAGAAAGAGCAAAATTACATAGCAGACACATTAAAAAGGAATATATTGTTTGTTCCAATTAGTCCTGAAAAGCTACAGGATGGGTTGGATGAACTATTTAAATATATTGACCACAGCGACCATCCAATATTAGTGAAAACTGCTATAACGCATGTTGAATTCGAGGCATTACATCCCTTTAAGGATGGCAATGGACGCATAGGTAGAATGTTAATTACGTTAATGCTATGGTTCTTTGGAACAATATCAGAGCCTCATTTCTACATTAGTGGTTATTTAGAGGAAAACAAAGGTTTATATATAGATGCTATGCGAAATGTTTCTGAAAATAATGACTGGGAAGGATGGAGTAACTTCTTTCTAGAAGCAATTGAACAACAGGCAATTAGAAATCTTGAGATTGCGGAAAATATAAGTCAGTTATACGAAAAAATGAAAAATATATTTTCAGAAAATCTATCCTCAAAATGGAGTCTAAATGCTCTTGATTTTGTATTTACGAATCCAGTCTTCAGGAACAATAAATTCACAACTAACAGTGGTATTCCACCTGCCACTGCTGCAAGATTCACTAGAATACTTCTGGAAAAAAATCTTCTTACGACACTGGAAGAAGCATCTGGAAGAAGACCAGCCCTATACTCTTTTGAACCACTAATGGAACTTGTTAGAGTTTAGTATAAAATGTGCCTAGAAATCAAGCTACACCAGAACGTAACAGGTTAACCTGCTGAGTTACCAAGGTTATTTGCGTTCGGTGAGCGTAACCATTAGTCAATGGAATTGTACAGGATTGGATCAGGGAGCGATCGCAAGTTTTACTTCACTCTCACAAAGCTCAAGAGTGATTAGGGCTACTATATGAGTGATTCGAGTTATATTACATACACCACAATGAGTGAATCTGAAGATATACATGAAATTTCCACGCAAGGAGAGTCCTTTTCAACAGAGTTATCATTCAAATGGATAAATCCCACTCCTATTGAAGCGGGGGAATTGATAGCTCCTGCAAGGCTGTCATCTGAGGCAGCCCGAATATTTGCAGCGTTACACCTTATATTAAAAGACCTAACGTTTGCTGAAGAATGTTGGAAGGCTGCGGACGATATCGGAATACCAGATAATAAAAACCTCCACTCAAAAGCATTGATATTCTCAGGAGTAGTTGGTTACGCACGCTGCTTCAAATCTGGAGTTCGGGCGCTTAAGCTTACCCCGACATATTTATATAATAAAGGAGTTCCCTTCGACAACGAGATCCACGATTACCTCATTGCATTGCGGGACAAGCACGTTGCACATTCGGTGAACGACTTTGAGCAGTGTGAAGCTGTCGCAATAGTGATAGGAAAACCTGACACTGGATGGCGTGACGGTAGCGGAATTGGAGTAGTCAAACAGCGTTCAGTTGGAATATCACGGACACTCGTTCAAAGGGCAATATCGCACATAAACAGTCTATGCCAGTTCCTTGAAACAGAACTATCAGCCCAGCGTGTTGCTATTTATGCAGAGTTTAAAGCAAATTTTGAAAAGACCGGAAAGTGGGAGATGACTCCAATTATAAAGTTGTCAGATCGCAGCAAGATTACGGAACGACGTAGTTGATGCTCATAAGTAGGGAACCTAACCATTCGAGCAGAGCGGACTGCTGAAAGATATTGGTATATTACGAGAGGTTACTGGCCGTCGAGCCAGTGAACCGGTCATCCTCTCTGCGCCTCTGCGCCTCTGCGTGATATTTCTTACCATTGATTGAAGACAAACTCACCTCACATCAGCAAACTGAAGTGGTACGCGCAAGGATAAAATCAGGCGAAACCATGAACAGACGTAAGGAACTCTTTCGTGTCATCTTGGCAATATCAATCATCATCGTCGGTATTACACATTTTGTACTACCGCAACCTTACGTGAAAATCATGCCGCCACAACTGCCCTATCCTTTAGGATTAGTTTATCTAAGTGGCTTTTATGAGATTTTAGGTGGTATTGGGTTATTAGTTCCGCCAGTGAGTCAAGCCGCAGCTTGGGGACTAGTGATGCTATTTATTGCTGTGTTCCCTGCTAATATCAACATGGCAGTTAATCATATTAAAATTGAAACCATACCCTATTCAGATTCAACTTGGGTTCAAGCAATTAGATTGCCATTACAAGCAGTGTTAATCGCTTGGGCTTGGTGGTATACAAGACCTTCAGATAAAGAAATCCAAGCTTCGTTAATTCCTAAATCACTCATTCCCAAAGAATTAGACTAGTAGATTGATCAATACTATGAGTACATCACAAACAGTCCAACAATTAAAAGTAGAATTAATTACCCCCGAAAATTTTCAGGGTTATGGACAGGTAATTTTTGCTAGTAAAGATGGTAAAGCTTTTGATGCGGAAGATGCCCAATTAAACCTGCAAAATGGCACTCCAAGATTTTATATAATGCGTTTAGAAAAGCGCGGACGTAAGTTTAATAAAATTACACGTCATATAAAATGTACTCAATGTTTAGGTTCCTTAGAAGGCAAAGATTGGTTTATTGCCGTGTGTCCTCCTCATAATGAATTAGATGAACCAGTTTTATCAGAAATAGCTGCTTTTCGGATTCCTGGGAATTGTTTTATTAAATTAAACGAGGGAACTTGGCACGCTGGCCCTTATTTTGATCATGAAGTTGTAGATTTTTATAATTTAGAACTGGCTGATACAAATGTGGTAGATCATTTCACCCATGATTTTCGCCAAAGTCATCAGTTAGAATTTGAGATGGTGTAAGTAATTTATCGGCGGTTAATTAATCTTTATGACTACACCACACCGTCCCTCAATTCTCAAGCCAGATGAAACTTACACTTTTCGCAAATATTTTGATTTAAGATTTGCTCCAGCAGATATTCTGCGTGAGTTAGGAGCAAGTTTAACTAAAGGTACAATTAACTTACCAAAAACTACACAAGCAATCACCAGATTAACCAGCCTTCAAGAACGATTAGAGGAAGCAATAACTCGTGTTAGCCTCACAAGTGAAGCTGCAAGAAGAGAAGTTTTAATTGCTCCTATTTTATTAGAAGTTGCACATATTACCGAAGCATTAATTAACATTGAATACACTATAGAAATTAACCAATTTCTGCGCGGTGATTTAGATTATTATTTGCAATCTCAACATCCAATATTAGTTGTTGAAGCAAAACAAGCAGATTTGACAAGAGGATTTACACAACTTGCGGTTGAGTTAATTGCGCTAGATTCATGGGTAGAATCTGATGAACCTGTATTATATGGTGCAGTGACAACAGGAGATATTTGGCAGTTTGGTAGCTTTCAAAGAGTTAGTCGGATTGTAACTCAAGACCTAATGCTTTATCGAGTCCCGACTGATTTGGAAATATTAATGCAAATTCTAGTAGGAATTTTGTCAAAAACCAATAATAATTAAACACATCCCTCTTTCATCTATGCTTGAGATGGGTTGATGCACTTGAGGCGATCGCAACCCAAATTTTCAGTCATCATAGCAGAGAACTGTAGGGAAGCTTGACTATCAAGATGCAGTTCGCGTTGGATTTGCTCGTAAGTTTCACCTTGGGCGATGCGGTTTGCTATTTGCTGAAACTCTACCCAAGTTAAATCACTGTTCACAAAAGCTCTCGCCAGGGTAATCACCAGTTCTTCGTAATCATTATCTTCTAGCTTGGTCATCATCCGATGTTCAATGTGCAGTGAATCATCAAAGCAGTAATACCAAGATTTGGGCTGGCGCTTAATAATCATTTTAAACAATTCTCGCTGCTGAGTGCGGTTAACAGCGCGATCGCCTTCACTACACACCATCAACACAGGTGCAGCAACTTTGGTTTGAGCCTGTTTTAAAATCTTCTCACCTAATTCCAGAAATATTTTTAAGGCTGGAATGCGAAAGCCTTTATAGCCAAAATTCCCTGGTGCATCTTTGTTGAACCATTCAAAGTAAATTGGCAAAATCTTAATTAACTGATCAAATAATGAATTACTGCTACCCAAAAAAGGTGTGAATAATAAAGCCCGTTCAATTTCCTGGGGATGTTCTAACGCTAACCAAGCGGCTAAGGTTCCACCTGTTGATAAACCACCAACTACAACTTTTTCACCTAAAGTCTGAGCAATTGTTAACCACTCCAGCACAAATTTTTGATAAGTTTGAATATCTGTCGGGAGTGGTGGCGGAGTTTGACTGTTCCACTCACCAGCCAGTCCGTGACCAGGTTGTCGAGGAATTAAAACGTTATATCCTCTCTGGAATAAAGCTTTACCCAGTGGTTCAAATTGGTAGGGTGCAGCTGTGAAACCATGCAAAAAAAGACAAACTTTTGATGTGGAGTGGGGATGAACCAAAAATCTAGAACGACAAGCTTCGTTTTTTAGCCCTTTGGACTCTGACTGACGAATTTGTTCCAAGAAATCTGCTGTATTTTGAATACTCACTGTCATTTAGTTGTTTGTCTTTCTTCTGCATGGATGGGTATATTGTCTGAAATTTTTTAGCCTGACGAATCTAGCAGATGATATATGGCAGAAGGCAGAGTAATTTTAAACTTTGGGTAACTAACTGGGCAAATTTCGCAATCGAAAGCGTACTGGCATTTTATCAGCCGGATAAATTAACAGGTTTTGCTGTAATTCTTGCACAGAAGAACGACCGTTGACTAATTCCCAATCGAAGTAGCGGAGCAATAATGCTAACATCATACTTCCTTCCAGCATTGATAGATGCTCACCCAAGCAACGATGAGGCCCTGAGCCAAAGTCGAGCATTGGTAGAGAACTAGTTTCTTTACTTTTGTCTAACCAACGTTCTGGCAGAAATTCCTCTGGATGAGGATAAAATTCTGGATCTCTGCCAGCCGCCAATATTGACCAAGATATTCTAGTACCGCGAGGAATTACTTGACCTTCAATTAAGGTATCCCGGTGAGCTTCTAATGATGTTGAGCCAGAGGCGATAGTATAAAGGCGCAAAGTTTCTTTGAGAATACCGCGAATATAAGCTAATTCTTTGAAACTCTCGGAAGTAATGCCGCCAAATTTCTGCCAAACTTGGTCAACTATGTCTCGTGCTTGCTGAAACACCTTGGGATTTAGACTCAATTCAGCAACTGCAAAAGATAAAGTATGGGCTGTTGTATCAGTACCAGCTATTAAAAATTCTACCGATTCTGCTATTAATGTTTCACGATTGTATTGTGGTTCTTTGGCGGCAATTTTGACTAACATTGATTCCCGAAACAAAGGACTTACATTTGGTAAATCTGTTTGGTTTCCTTCTCGCATCTGTAAAGCTAAATCTACACGGGGAGTAAGAAATTCCTCTAAATATCGTCTTGCGCCCCAATAATCGCGGGAATTTTGAGTCGGCAAATATTTCATCCAGATTTTTTCGCCTGTAGCTTGTCTCAGGAAGCGATAGCCGACAACAGACATCGCATCGTAAACTTTTGGAACATCGAGGGGTGGCCCCTCTTGACTAGTACTGTTTCTATCTACAGGAATGCCCAGTACTAGACAAGAAATCACTCTCATGGTGAGTTCGACAAACAAAGGATCTACTTGAATTTCTTTTGGTGGCGCGGCTTCCTTGATTGTTTTAATTACTTGTTCGCAAGCTTGGCTGATAATTTCTACATATTTCGAGAGATTGCTAGAACTGAATTCTGGGTTCCAAGCTTTGCGTCGCCATTGCCACTCAGCCCCGGTTTCGCCAATCATAATGGGGCCTGTAATATCATTCCAAGCTTGGCGCGATCGCGTAGCCCTAATTAAGCTACCATCTTTCATTCCATTGATAATGGTATCTTCAATAACTTTTGGTTTACTTAATATAACAACAGGGATATTGCCACTCCATATCACATACATTGGCCCTAGCTGTTGACTCCAAACAAAAAAATTGCCAAAATAACTTCTTCTGTTTGACTGCTGCTAATATTTGGGGAATATTTCCTAACAACCAATGTTTAGGCGGTGAAGGCAGCGATTCTAGGGGTTTATATATGTTTTTTTGTTTCCACCTGCGCCACCCAATTGTTCCCGCTACACTAGTAAAACCCAGTGCTGTAGCGATATAGGGAAATGTTTCAGAATAAGTAATCTGAGCAATAATATCTTGAAACATGAGTCCGCCTTTGTCTACCAAATAGTTCAAATTACCCAGATACTACCTTATTGTTTTCCATTTCTGTCTCTGCAAAATCTATTTCTGTGACTTCATCTATAGAAAATGCGATCGCAAAAATCACAAATGCGATGTCCGGTAAATCAGTAATGATTCAGTATATCTGGGCAGAAAGACAAAACTCTTCCTCTCCCTACCCCTTGCGGTCTTGATAATGAGTCTCTTTCACCGGACACGATATTATTGCTTTGCGGCTAAATTTTTCAGGTTCTCTTGTGTGACGCGACAAATTCGCCAATCATCTAAGATGCTGGCTCCCATACTCCGGTAAAATGCTTGTGCTGGTTCGTTCCAGTCCAGCACACTCCATTCTAAGCGTCCGCAATTTCGCTCGACGGCAATTTGCGCTAGTTTACTTAACAGTGCTTTACCAATACCCTGACGGCGATACTCTGGTAAAACAAACAAATCTTCGAGATAAATTCCTGGCTTGGTAAGAAAGGTAGAATAGTTGTAAAAGAACAAGGCAAAACCTACAGCCTGTCCTTGAGATTCTGCCAAAATGGCCTCTATATATTTTGGTTCACCAAATAGATGCTCTTGGAGTGCTGCAACATTCCCGGTAACGGCATGAGATAATTTCTCATACTCCGCCAGCTGTTTAATTAATTGAAATAGTACGTTGCTATCAGCAGGTTCCGCAAAACGCAAAATTAAATCGGTCATTAGTCATTTGTCATCAGTCCATAGTCATTAGTCCATAGTTAATGGGCTGTAGTCAAGAGCAGGTTACAGGTTATGAAGTGGTTTATCAGGTTCAGATGTCTAAGCCACTATAGCTATCACTTTTGACTTTTGACTTTTGACTTTTGACTTTTACACTAACCACCCTTTCAAGCGTTTTGCGATGTGTGGACGGCGTAATTTTCGCATGGCTTTGCTTTGAATTTGGCGGACTCGTTCACGGGACAAGTTGAACATATTGCCAACTTCTTCTAGGGTGCAGGGTTCGCTGGTTGTCAGTCCATAGCGTAAGGAAATTACGTCTTTTTCCCGTGGGGTTAGTACATCACCTAAAACTTCCCAAATCTCCTGGCGCATCATGTTTTCATTCATTTTGGCTTCGGGAGAAAGGTTGTCTTCATCTTCTAATAAATCCATCAATTCGGTATCTTCTTCTTTACCGACACGATGGTTGAGAGAGAGTGCTTGGCGACGTAGTTGTTGTAGTTGGCGTAGTTGTTGAACGGTCATTTCCAAAGAAGCGGCCATTTCTGCTTCTGTAGGGTTGCGACCAAGTTTTTGTTTGAGTTCGCGTTGGGCTTTTTTAAGTTTGTTAAGTTTTTCAACAATATGAATTGGCAAGCGAATTGTGCGTGCATCATTAGCGATCGCTCGCGTAATTGCTTGTCTAATCCACCAATAAGCATAAGTGGAAAACTTATATCCTTTATCGGGATCAAATTTTTCTGTAGCGCGATTTAATCCCATTGCCCCTTCTTGAATTAAATCTAGAAAAGGTACTCCGCGATTTAAATATCGCTTGGCAATTGATACCACTAGTCTGAGGTTCGAGCGAATCATTTTACGTTTCGCTACTCGACCTTGATATAAGCGGCTTTCTAGCTGCTTTTCTGTCATATCTAACTGGGCAGCTACTTGGACTTTGGTTGGTTGCTGTCCTAGTTCGGCTTGTAAGGCGGCTTGGATGTCTCTGACTTCTTCTAAAAATCGGACTCGCCGCGCTAATTCAACTTCTTCGTCTGGTTTGAGGAGCGGATAACGTGCCATTTCTTTAAAAAATGCACCTACGGCATCATCATGCTCGGTTTTGTTATATCCTGAAGGTCGCGCTGCCGCCATCTCATCCCCATCACGTTCCTCTGGTTCGAGATTTTCTGCAATTGGGGGTTCTTCTTCTACCAATATTTCTAAACTTTCGAGTAGTTGTTCTTCTGTATCGGCAGCGGTTTCTAATATTTCCATTGTTCCCAATTCAGCAATATTCATAGTTTCCTTTAGGGATAGTTGCTTTGTTTGGTACATAATTCCTTGACAGCTACTCGTTTGCGGCTTGGTAGTTTCCCTTTAGAAACAAATGCACTTTTTTAATTACTAAGTACAAGTTTCTACTAATGACTTAGTAAAACTAAAAAATTCTTTTCTAGCTGTCCTTTTTGATTACTGCTAGATCAAACCTTGTACAAATCTTGGTGATTGCACCTCAAAATTATTGTCTCAGGTTCTAACAGATATACTTCTTATTTTTTGATTAATCCCTAAATCTGTCAAACGCCCTCAACCATTCTCAACCTTAACAAATATAAAAGAAACCAAGTAATTATTCTCATTTCTTAAAAATTCCTATATTTTTATGAACTTTTTCACTTTTATGGGTGGGAATTAATCTCAAAATTAAAGTCTTGATTTTGATTTTATTTGGATTTCATAAAATTTTCTAAAGGTCACAATTTCAGTAATTTAATTAGCTGAAATCAATTAGTTGTATAAAAGCATCTCACATACACCAATAATTGAATATCTACCAATGGGCGGAAAAAGGCTATGCCATATTTAGTAAATCGGTAAATGATTTCATAAATAGTCAGAGATTTATAGTAAGCCGGTTTTATTTTTGAAATTATCTGTGTAGGTGGTGAGTAGGGAGGAGGAAGTTTTTTCAGAAGTCAAATATCAGTCCTATAGTTGATTTTTATGGTAAGTGGTCTTCAAATATTTATTGCACGTATAGCCAAGTTTGATTTGTCTAGTAGGTTACATAACGGGAAACTTATCAAGTATCATGAGGGATAAACGTATTGCGAAATACACTTTACTTTTTATAGAGAAAAAGACTAAATTTTTGAAAGCTAAGTGAAGGGATAATAAATTCCTGTCAAGAAAAAACAAAAAATATGTATATTAATGACTTAAATTTACAAAATTTAGTAGTTGCTGAGGCAGGGGAATCATACCAGTCCCAAAAGGGGAATCACTACGTTGAAGTTTTGGTAGACTGTCCAGGCGCTACCGGTTTATTTACATATCGTTTACCACCACAGTTAGAAGTAAAACCAGGGGATATATTAACTGTGCCATTTGGCGCACAACAGTTAGGTGCGATCGCCATTCGTTTGTTAAGCACACCTAATATTGATCTAGCGCCAGACAAAATTCGGGAAGTCGAAGATGTGGTGAGTGTGGGGTTTTTTCCCAGCCATTATTGGGAATTATTAAACCGTGTAGCAGCATATTACTACACGCCCTTAATTCAGGTGATTAGGGTGGCTTTACCACCGGGATTATTAGGGCGGACTCAACGCCGGATTCGCTTAACTAATACCCACAGCCAATCTCATCGAGCTTTTCTCACTCCAGTAGCACAGCAGATTTTACAACTGTTGCAAACTCAACCATCAGGGGATTATAGTTTTGCGTATATTCAACAAAAAGTCAAGTTCACCTATCGCGGCGTGCGGGAATTGTTGCGCTTGGGTTTGGTGGAAAGTTATTTAGAAGCACCGAGACTAACTCGCCCCAAATTACAAAAAGCTGTCACATTAATTGATAGTAGCGATCGCGATTTAACTCAACGTCAACGAGAAATCATCGAAGTTTTGCGCCGCAACGGTGGGGAATTATGGCACAGTGAACTCTTGCAAATTTGTAGTGCTAGTTCTTCCATCCTCAAAACCTTGGCACAAAAGGGTTACATTGTGATTGAAGAACGGGAAATTTTGCGTTCTGAACAAAGCCCGACATTAACGCCAGACCAGCCAAAATTATTAAATCCTGACCAGGCTAATGCTTTAACAACTATACAGTCCTTAAATAAATTTGCTCAAGTCTTGTTGCATGGCGTAACAGGTTCCGGCAAGACAGAAGTATATTTACAAGCGATCGCACCACTATTAAATCAAGGTAAATCAGCCTTAGTCTTAGTCCCAGAAATTGGACTCACACCCCAACTCACCGACAGATTTCGCGCCCGGTTCGGTAACAAAGTCGCAGTTTATCACAGCGCCCTTTCCGAAGGCGAACGTTACGATACTTGGCGACAAATGCTGACAGGGGAACCGCAAGTAGTCATCGGGACGCGTAGTGCAATTTTCGCACCCTTACCCAACCTTGGTTTAATCATCTTAGACGAAGAACACGACAGCAGCTTTAAGCAAGATTCACCGATCCCCACATACCACGCCCGTACCGTCGCCCAATGGCGGGCGGAGTTAGAAAACTGTCCCTTGGTTTTGGGTTCGGCTACACCGTCGTTGGAGAGTTGGGTGAAGGTAAGGGAACAGGGGTGTAGGGGTGTAGGGGGATATTACTTTCTCTTACACCCTCACACCCCTACACCCGATTTTGGTAATTTTTCATGTTGATAGTACTTATGTGCTGACATTGCCATGCTAAAAATCCCCACAGAATCATCCCGGAGACGCTTAACATCCCGCTACCGATGATTAATTGGGCGCAAGAACTAATGCCAATGGCACGGGCAGCACTGACGAAGCTATCAACCGCGCTTCGCTATACTGGATGACGCTAACAAGAATCAGAATTAATCCACCTAAATAAAATATGGACTCCAAACCAGCCGAGGGTGAAAAACATATCTAAATACCGCTATCCCCGTGACTGGTGTACTTAAAACTAACCCTGTTGTCATCGCACCTGCTACCATCCAAGGTGCAAGACACATACCCGCAACATTAATCGCACTGAATAACTTTTTCACAGTCAACTCACAAGCTTGTAAAAGTCAGTTATCAGTTAACAGTTATCAGTGATCAATTCTTTACTGATAACTGATAACTGTTCACTGTTCACTGTTAAGTAAATCATGCCGGACTCAGGCATTTTCGCAAAGCTGTTGTGAAAAAACTCAAAAACTCCCCTCTTCCTCTTTGCGCCTTTGCGCCTCTGCGTGAGATAAAACCAAATTCCGCAACACCCAACGCAGAAAATTTGATGATTTTTCAAGCTCCAATGTTCAATACAGTCAGCGTCACGCACTACTAAACATCTCGATGCGTTACTGTTGTTGCCTAAAGCACCCTACCGGACTGTATTTTACTCGCTTTTTAAGGCGATCGCACCAAGCATGAGCATCTGAGCTTCACGCTTCACTCTTTGAACACCAACGTTCGAGTAAAAAACCTGAAACTTCACCTTCCGAACACCAACGTTCAAGTAAAAAACCTGAAACTCCGCCTTCCGAACACCAACGTTCGAGTAAAAAGCTTGAAACTCCGCCTTCATAACTCGAACATTCAAGCAAAAAAGCTCAACATTCACCCTTTGAACTTCAACCTTCAAGCAAAAAGGCTGAAATTTTACGTTTATAACTCGAAGTCATTAGCACCAAAAGCTTTGTATTCAATGCCGTACTCTTGCCAATAACACATCCTACGCCGTTACTACCCGCTGAAAGCCCTGATGAAGTGATGAGTATTTTAATCCGTCAGACTTTCACTGCTTAACTTAAAACTACAACCCCGACTGTTCTAAACAATCGGGGTTGTGTTTTGCTGACAATTGTTACTAACACGATGAAGATCGTCAGTCGCGCATGGAAGAAACTGTCTTCTTCTATATTTAAATTAAAGTTTGGAGATGTTGAACTAACTGCGGTGCCTGTAACACTCCTTCAATTTTATCCACAGGCTGGCCTTGCTTAAATAACATAAGGGTTGGCAAGGCTTCAATCCGATATTGACTCGCCAATTCGGTGTATTTTTCTGTGTCAATTTTGACAACACGTATACGGCCATTTAATTGGGCATTTACTTGTTCTAAAATCTGACCCATCATTTTACAAGGGCCACACCATTCAGCGTAAAAATCTACTAATACAGGTACATCAGAACCAGAAAGCATTTCTTCAAAACTGTTGAAATGTTTTTTAGTGGCCATACGATACACACCGAATTTTTATGGATTGCTTTTAATATTAATGCGTGCTTTCAGGAATGGCTGTAACATTATTTTATTTTTATAGTCAATAGTCATTTGTCATTTGTCATTTGTCTAGTGCGTCTTCACTAAACCCTACTCTTGTAGCCCTAAAAATATTGCCCTTGAGTGAATTAACAAGCACAAATCGCCATAAGATAATTAGCGCGGTAGTTCAAAAGCTTAAGGAATAATTCATGGAAGTTTTGCCAGAAAACTTGCAAAGTCTCAAAGGAAAAGTAGCAATTATCACTGGTGGTTCGCGGGGAATTGGAAAAGCGATCGCACTAGAATTGTCGAAATACGGGGCTAGTGTGGTGGTGAATTATGCTAATTCTAGTACAGCAGCAGATAGTGTAGTAACGGAAATTACCTCTGTGGGTGGACAGGCACTTGCACTCCAAGCCGATGTTTCCCAAGCAGATCAAGTAGAAGCACTCATCAACGCCACCACCGAAAAATTTGGTCGAATTGATATCTTAGTTAACAATGCCGGAATTACCCGCGACACATTACTTTTGCGGATGAAGCCAGAAGAATGGCAAGCCGTGATTGACCTGAACTTAACTGGCGTTTTCTTATGTACCCGCGCTGTTAGCAAACTCATGCTCAAACAGCGTTCTGGGCGAATTATTAATATTACCTCCGTAGCGGGACTTATGGGCAACCCAGGCCAAGCAAACTACAGCGCCGCCAAAGCTGGAGTCATTGGTTTTACAAAAACAGTTGCCAAAGAATTTGCAACTCGCGGCATCACCGTGAACGCTGTCGCCCCTGGTTTTATCACCACCGATATGACCAGCAATCTCAGCAACACCGAAGAAATTTTGAAATTTATCCCCCTTGGTCGCTATGGGCAACCAGAAGAAGTGGCTGGTATGGTGCGCTTTTTGGCTGCTGATCCCGCCGCAACTTACATCACTGGTCAAGTCTTTAACGTAGATGGTGGTATGGTGATGTAATTACGCATTATTTAAGATTCTTTGCCAAACGGTAAAGCTCAACAAAATAATAATGCCAGTACAAGTGGCAACGATCACAGGTAACGGCATCCCGCGAATTGTCATTGCCAGCAAGTTGCCCATTAAAGTAATTGTCCAAAGAGTGAAGGCGGCGTGACTTTGTGATAACCCCCAAGCTAATAAACGGTGGTGTAGGTGATCCTTACCTGGAGTACTGAGGGGGTTTTTTCCTGCTAATAGTCGCCGTAAGAACACTTGGGTAGTGTCTAACACTGGTAAGAGCAAAAATAAAACCGTCGGTACTAAGGAAAAGACCGTAGTCACCTGCAAGTCACCCAAAATACTGGTAGCAGCTAAAACATAACCAAAAAAGTATGCTCCAGCGTCACCCATAATTATTCGTGAGGGGTGAAAGTTATGGCGCAAGAAACCCAACGCCCCGCCTCCCAAAGCTGCCAAAACCAAAGTTGCCGCCGCTTTATTGGGAAATTGGGCGGAAACTGCTAACAAACTCATCGCTGTAATAAAACTGATCCCCCCAGCCAAACCATCCATACCATCCATCAAATTGATAGCGTTGGTAATTCCGACCACCCACAAGACTGTAATCAAAATTGATAAAAATGAGTCTATGGGTGTGCCGAAGGCAACTTTGATGCTGATGCCATTAGCAACCAGCAACAAGGCTGTGATGATTTGTGTCCACAAGCGCACAGAAGGGGGTAAACCAAACTGATCGTCAATAAAGCCGACTAATACTAGGATTGAGCCTCCTAGTAGCACAGTCAAAACCTGCGCCAAAACACTTTGTAATTCAATCGGTCGTAACAGACTAGCAAGAACTAACGCGGCAATTACTCCTGCATAGATAGCTAAACCGCCAGCATTCGGTAAAGGTTCCCGATTTAGCCGTCGCGCATTTGGTTGATCAGCCCAACCAACTCGCAGGGCAAATTTGCGTACTGTCGGTATTAAACGCCATGTTACTAGCCAAGCTAAGAGAAACGTAAATACTACTGCCAACCAGCCGATGCCGCTTGGGTCGGCAATACCCAGAGACTTAAGGGAGTTGTCTAGATTCATCTCCCAATTCAACCATTACTGCCTGTATCCTACATGAGCATCACAATGTATATTAATCAATTTTTTAAGAAAAGGTACTGGTATTTACTCAAGTCTCAAGATACCAGCGCAGAACTTCACACTTCCCACCAGTACCAATCCAGATAAATTTTATTTATAATCTGACCAGTTTTGGTTATTAGCACTCTGAGTCTGTGAGTGCTAAATTGTCTAATGGAAGCGCAAGAGAAGTGAAACATGGCTAAAATTATTTCCTTTGATGAAGAATCACGGCGGGCGCTAGAAAGAGGTGTCAATGCCCTGGCCGATGCAGTGAAAATCACACTAGGCCCCAAAGGTCGTAACGTCCTGTTAGAAAAGAAATTCGGCACACCCCAAATTGTCAACGATGGGATCACTGTTGCCAAAGAAATCGAATTAGAAGACCCATTAGAAAATACTGGTGCCAGACTCATCCAAGAAGTAGCATCAAAAACTAAGGATACTGCTGGAGATGGCACCACCACAGCCACCGTTTTAGCACAGGCATTAATTAAAGAAGGTCTGAAAAACGTTGCGGCTGGTACGAACCCCATTGCTTTAAAACGTGGCATCGACAAAACAATTGAAGCACTTGTAGAAGAAATTGCCAAAGTTGCCAAGCCAGTAGAAGGTGAGGCGATCGCTCAAGTAGCTACAGTCTCCGCCGGTAACGATGAAGAAGTCGGCGCAATGCTGGCAGAAGCAATGGAGAAAGTCACCAAAGATGGTGTCATCACCGTTGAAGAATCCAAATCCCTAACCACTGAACTAGAAGTAGTGGAAGGCATGCAAATCGACAGAGGTTATATTTCTCCTTACTTCATCACCAACAACGAACGGCAGATCGTTGAGTTTGAAAATGCTCGCATTCTGATTACCGACAAAAAAATCAACAGCATTCAAGAATTAGTCCCTGTACTCGAAAAAGTCGCCCGTTTGGGTCAAGCACTGTTGATTATTGCCGAAGATGTCGAAGGAGACGCTTTGGCAACTTTAGTAGTCAACAAAGCGCGGGGTGTGTTGAATGTGGCTGCGATTAAAGCGCCTGGATTTGGCGATCGCCGTAAAGCGATGCTACAAGACATTGCCATCCTCACCGATGGTCAGTTAATTTCTGAAGAAATCGGCCTGAGCTTAGACACCGCTTCTTTAGAAATGCTGGGAACTGCCCGCAAAATTACAATTGATAAAGAAAACACCACAATTGTTGCAGGTAGCACCACCAAGCCAGAAATTCAAAAGCGGATTGGTCAAATTCGTAAGCAGTTAGAAGAAACTGATTCCGAATACGACAAAGAAAAATTGCAAGAACGCATTGCCAAATTAGCTGGCGGTGTGGCAGTGATTAAAGTCGGTGCAGCCACCGAAACCGAACTCAAAGACCGCAAACTCCGCATTGAAGACGCACTCAACGCCACCAAAGCTGCCGTCGAAGAAGGAATTGTGCCTGGTGGCGGTACGACCTTAATTCACTTGTCTACCAAAATTGACGAAATTAAGAACAGCCTGAATGACGAAGAAAAAAATTGGGGCAGACATCATCAAACGTGCTTTAGAAGCACCCTTGCGTCAAATTGCCGAAAATGCTGGCGATGAAGGTTCTGTAATTGTTTCTAAAGTTAGAGAAACCGAATTCAACGTTGGCTACAACGCTGCTACCGGAGAATTTCAAGACTTGATTGCTGCGGGAATCATTGACCCTGCCAAAGTTGTGCGTTCTGCTGTCCAGAATGCTGCTTCTATTGCTGGTATGGTTCTAACTACCGAAGCGATCGTAGCCGAAAAACCAGAGAAAAAACCTGCTGTCCCTGATATGGGTGGCATGGGCGGTATGGGTGGTATGGGTGGTATGGGCGGTATGGGTGGTATGGGTATGATGTAATCCTACCTGCCCAGATTTTCCGAATAAATATATTTATCTTTGTCAACAGTTTGTCTTGCCAAGACAAGCTGTTTTTTTATACACTGGCTCATTCGTCATAGCATTTTGGATTTTATAGCAGGAGGCAGGAGGAAAAGTCTTGCTATTCCTGGCATTCAAGTTTTCAAATTGTCCTAACATATCTAACTACGGCTATAGATTACAATCCTCACCAATGACAATTGACAATTAACAAATGATTAGCAAAGTCCGTCGTCTGACAAAAAAAAGTTCGTAAGCCCAACTTCCAGGATTTTCATCATCAACCAGGAAGCATACCAGGAACTCTGATTATTGATGAAAATGCAGAAGCTCCCACAATTATTTTGTTTGATTACAATCAAACAAATTTTATTCATAAACAACTCGCTACTCCCGAAGAATGTTTGACTTACTTGGATACAGAATCAGTTTCTTGGGTAGATGTTCAAGGTGTAGGGAATCAAGATATATTACAACGCTTAGGTAGAGTTTTTGAGTTACATCCTTTGGTTTTAGAGGATGTTGTTAATATGGGAGAGCGCCCCAAAATTGAAGATTATGAAGACCAATTAGTGATAATTTCTCGGATGGTGGTGCCGAAAGAAAATACTTGTGGCTTTTATAGTGAACAGGTAAGTTTTGTGTTAGGTGAGCATTACTTGTTGACAGTACAAGAAGAACCGGAACATGATTGTTTTGATAGTGTCAGAATGCGAATTGATAAAGCTAAAGGTATTATTCGCAAACAGGGTGCTGACTATTTAGCTTATGCGCTGCTAGATGCTATTATTGATGGTTTTTTCCCTGTCTTAGAATTGTATAGTGAACGCATCGAAGAATTAGAAGAAGAAGTAATTCTCAACCCAACACCACAAACGCTCCAACAAATTTATCAAATCCGCCGAGAGCTTTTACAATTACGGCGATCTATCTGGCCGCAACGCGATGCTATTAATGCTTTGATTCGAGATGGTAGCGATTTAATTAGTGAAGATGTCAGAATTTATCTGCGCGATTGCTATGACCACACAGTACAAGTTATGGATATGGTAGAAACCTACCGAGAATTAGCATCAGGATTAATGGATGTATATTTATCAGCAGTCAGTAATAAGATGAATGAAATTATGAAGCTACTGACGGTAGTTTCGGCTATTTTTATTCCTTTAACTTTTGTTGCAGGTATTTATGGGATGAACTTCAATACAGATAAATCACCATACAATATGCCTGAACTAAATTGGTATTGGGGTTATCCGGCTTGCTTGGCTTTAATGGTAGCGATCGCAGTTAGTTTACTGATACTATTTTGGCGCAGAGGATGGCTCGCTAATTTTTCCAGTATTAAACATCACGAAAAGTAAATTAATTCAAATTCATCCAGGGAGATAAAAATCCAAATGATCAGAGGTAGCGGTGATCAAAATTTAGTTGTATTGACACTTTATATTATTGGTGTATCTTACACCTTCAATCGCATGATTGAATCTATTGATGATAAAGTCAAATATACGTATAAAGCTGATGCAGTCAACGAACAATTAACAGCCCAAGAACTCAAAGACCAAATCGGAATTTCTTTTAAACTCAATTCTGTTTACGGATTAGATGATTTAAAAGACTTGCAACTTACCATTGAAAATAAATCAGAGAATCTGGCAGTCTATGTTGACTGGGAAAACTGCACATTAGTTGTTGAACATACTAAACAATCACGCCGGGTAATTCGGATTTCACCATCTGTAACCCGTGACTTAGCAATACCGCAAACCCCTAGCTTAATTACCCCGAAAAAAAGCCTTACAGAAAAGGTAACAGCCGAAGATGTTCTAGAGTTGGATGCTACAGCTGGAACTTATTCTGCAAAAAAACCATTAGTCAGTATTACTGGCTTAAAAAAATGGTGGCCCGCCTCAAAAAAAAGCTATATAACGACTTTATGAATCGAGGCAAAGAGTTAGAATTCTCTTTACAGCTAGTGTTAAGAATATCTGATGTTCGCGTGGGGATAGCACCCGGTATCAATATCCCACCAATGTATTTGATCAACTGTCCGTTCACAATCAAAAAATTACCTTGGACTTACGCTCTACCTTGGAATAAGAAGAAGAAATAATCCAAATCAAACACATTATGCCATCCAGGATTACACTGTAAGTAGGGAGAGAGTAGGCGCTGGCAGTTGCAGAACTATACATAATCATAGTTTTGAGGAAAGTCCGGACTCCCGAAAGACCAAACTTGCTGGATAACGTCCAGTGCGAGCGATCGTGAGGATAGTGCCACAGAAAGATACCGCCAAAGCCAAGTCAAAAGTAAAAAGTAAAAAGGTAAAAGAAATATCTCTTTTGACTTTTGACTTTTACCTTTTGCCTTTTTTGGTAAGGGTGCAAAGGTGCGGTAAGAGCGCACCAGCAACATCGAGAGGTGTTGGCTCGGTAAACCCCGGTTGGGAGCAAGGTCAGAGGAACTACGGTTGGTCTTTTACCAGTTCCGCGTATGAGAGCCGCTAGAGGCGTTTGGTAACAAACGTCCCAGATAGATAACTGCCATCTTGTAAAATTTTTTACATAGATAACAGAACCCGGCTTACTACCAACTCTCTCCTCTTTTAGTCCATAGTCAAAAGTAAGAACGAAAGACTATTGACTAATGACTATTGACCACTGACTATTGACTAATGACAATTGTTTATCCCCGCCGTCAAAGACAGCTGGAAAGCTTAGTAAGAAAGTTAGGTTTGCCATTGGAATCACCCATTAAATGGCAACTGTTAGACTTGGCTTTGACTCATCCAACGGTATCTGATTCAGCAAATTATGAACAACTAGAATTTGTTGGTGACGCAGTGGTGCGACTAGCGGCGGCTGTGATTTTGTGGGAAAAATATCCAGATTGCCAAGTTGGAGATTTTGCGGCGATTCGTTCGGTGTTGGTGAGCGATCGCATTCTCGCTCAATTAGCCAGAGAATATGGTTTAGAACTATATCTATTAGTTGCTGGTAGTGCCACCAGTGATAAAGTTGGTCAAGAATCCCGGCTGGCAGATGCTTTTGAAGCTGTATTGGGGGCGCTTTACCTCAGCACCAATAATTTAGACCTCATCCGTCCGTGGTTAGATCCTCATTTTGAACAACTAGCAGCAGAAATTCGACTTGATCCGGCTCGACTCAACTATAAAGCGGCTTTGCAAGAATGGACGCAAGCTCAATTTAAAGTTTTACCAGAATATCGCGTCGAGGAAATTAATCAACCCAACCGCAATCAAGAGCGATTTGCTGCTGAAGTTTGGCTACATGGCAAAAAACTCGGTGAAGGTAGAGGACGTTCCATCAAAGCTGCTGAACAAGCAGCAGCTAAAGTTGCTTTTCTAGCAGTAAATAATCCAGAAAATACTTAAAAATATAAAAACTTAGACAACACAAAGCTTTTAACTCTGTCCTCTGCTATAAATAACAAAAATTGTTATCATAATACCTATTCTGGTTATAAAGTGAGGCACAAATGAATATTTCCCTGACTCCTGAGCTAGAAGCGTTCGTTCAAAAACAAGTTGAGTCTGGCTTATATCATTCTCAAAGTGAAGTGATTCGGGAAGGGTTGCGTCTGTTAAAACGTTTTAACGACCATTCCGAAGAATATAAACTGTGGCTCAATGAACAAATTGCGATCGGTCTTGCGGAACTTGACAATGCTCAAAGTCTCCCCGCCGAAGGAGTAAGGGAGCGCGTTCGCAGCAAAGCGCAAAAATTGATGAAAAAGCGCGTGTAATGACCCCAAAACCTTATATTCTCTCTGAGCAAGCCGAGAACGACTTAGCGCAGATTTACGCTTATATTGCGCGAGATCATCAAGATGCTGCCGAACGGATGCTAGATAAACTTCTTGCAGCCTGTGAATTACTGACAGACAACCCCAGAATAGGGCAGTATCGTTCTGACTTGACACCGTTACCCGTTCGTTTTTGGTTGGTGCATCCCCGCTACTTCTTGATCTATCGAGGGGAAAACCCTGTAGAAATTGTGCGTGTACTAGCTGCAAATATGGATATTGCGCGAGAACTTACTGGAGAATAATTCCCACTATTAGATTGCTATTCTGACATTATTCCTCAGAAAACGGGAAAACTATGGTTAACCCCCTTTGGGGAAATTTCCATGTAAGTCCCGAATAGGAAAATGCTAAAAAAATCTTTGGTGAATGGTTTAATTTTGTCTTTTTCTCTAGTTCCCTGGCTATGCGTGGGAATGCTTGTTAATTCTAAGGCGAATGCGTTACCAGGGCAAACTACAGAAGAAGTTACTACTTGGATGAATGCTCATCCGACGCTGCGTCCTGGAAGTGGTGAAAAACTATATGTGCAGAAGAGTGATACAGCTGCTCAACGATTTACGTTTCAGGCTTCAGTATTACCTCCAGGTAAAGTAGGGTTTGCTAAAGACCGAAACCGGATTCGTTACGAACGCTTGGCGATGTACGATGCAATTAATGGGATGAGTTTTCAACGCCTGCAAGAATCTCTGCGGGTGATTTATGGCTACGATGTCTATCAAGATTTTAATCAAGGTCAGGTGGTGTATGACTACCCAAGCCAAGGTGACGTAAACTCGGCGCGGTTTGCCAAAACTCCAATTAAAGAAGCTTTACAAGGACAATTGCGTATAGGCGATCGCTATGCTTATTGGATCGAAATAGCTAAACCGCGCAACGGTAAAGCTTTCACTGGACAAATGACAGTTTTACTCAAAACCGATGTCGAAAAATTGCTGCAAGAATTACAAACTCGTTGAACCTTAAACCCCGCCAAATCCGCCAGATGGTGGGGTTTGCCACACACCAGAAAAGATACTTTCTACAGCCAGCGAAATTCTCACTAAATCTTCTTTAAGTAGGGGTGGCCAGTCTACCCCAGCTTTGCGCCCAGCTACGTATAACTGTTGTGTCTTGACACCTAACTGATAAAGGGCAAAAGTTAACTCACGGTCTAAACTGGGTACATCTTTGAGGGCTTCAAACACAACCTTTAACGCCAGCAAAATCGAGGTAATCTGACCTGGAACCGGTGGTTTTCCCTGCTTCATCCGCATCAATAAAGCATCAGGGTTGTCGTCGGTTGTGATTGTTTGAGATACAAGCAGTTTGCGGGCTGTGTCGTAATTCATTGCTCAACTTCGCGCGTTAAAATCTGATTGGGTGAAAGTGCAAGGATAGTGTATTTGAAAATTTCGCCATAAGTTTAATTGTGATCAAAAAAGGGGACGTTGCTACTGTCCCCTTTTTTCATAACTCATCAGCGATCAACTACACCGAACTCAGATGTTTTTCTACCACTGCTTGCGGGTTAGCCTCTGGACTATCTGCTTCGGAAGGTGGTACTAATTGCCAGAACTTAGACACAAATTCTGACCAATTTTGCAGAATTGCTTGGGCTTTGGGTGAACCAGTGCGTTCTGCGTGAGTTCTAATTAACTCTTGCAGTTGCTTTTGTCCTGCTTCTGTCAAGACTCGCTGGATTTTGACGTTTTCCCGGTTGACTAATTCAGGGAAGGAACCGTCTTCATCGAGGAAGTATGCCAAACCGCCAGTCATCCCGGCTGCGACGTTACGTCCGACTTTACCGAGGACAACTATGACACCACCAGTCATGTATTCGCAGCAGTGATCACCTGCGCCTTCAACGACGGCTGTACCTTTGGAGTTGCGGACAGCAAAGCGTTCACCTGCTAAACCGTTGGCAAATAAGAAGCCGCCAGTTGCACCGTAAAGGCAGGTATTACCCACAATCACGTTCTTGGATGGGTCATAATTAGCTTGTGCTGGGGGTTTGATGATGATTTCACCACCGTGCATCCCTTTACCAACGTAGTCGTTGGCTTCGCCTTCCAGAGTTAAAGTAATCCCAGAAAGGTTGAACGCCCCAAAGCTTTGACCTACACTACCTTGGAAGTTGAGATTGATTTGTCCTTCAAAGCCGCCATCGCCGTATTGAGATGCGATCGCACCAGCTAATCTTGCACCAACTGTTCTATCGGTGTTGACTATTTTCAATTTCTTAGTCACCGTCGATTGGTTACGAATTGCGGCTTGAATTTCGCTATCAGCCAGCAATTGGTCATCAATTACCGGGCCGTTGCTGTGAACTTCTTCATGGACTAACCAGCTACGGTTTTCTTTTGTATCTGGTAGTTGCAGTAAGCAGTTGAGATTCAAGGCTTGGGTTTTAGCCAGCTTGGCTTCGGGACGGACTGTTAATAAGTCTGCGCGACCGATAATTTCTGATAGGGAACGATAGCCTAGTTTTGCTAACAAACTCCGCACTTCTTCCGCAACAAAGTAGAAGAAGTTAACAACGTGTTCAGGGATACCTTTGAATCGCAGACGCAGTTTTTCATCTTGAGTCGCTACACCCACAGGACAGGTATTTTTGTGGCAGACTCGCGCCATTTGGCAACCTTCGGCAATCATGGCAATGGAACCAAAGCCAAATTCTTCGCCACCCATCAATGCAGCCATCAGGACATCCCAGCCAGTCTTGAGTCCACCGTCTACCCGCAAAATGACGCGATCGCGCAAACTATTCTGCATTAGGACACGATGCACTTCACTTAGACCGAGTTCCCACGGTGAGCCAGCGTGTTTAATCGAACTCAGAGGTGATGCACCTGTACCGCCATCATGACCAGAAATTTGAATGATATCGGCGTTGGCTTTGGCTACGCCCGCCGCAATTGTGCCAATCCCGATTTCAGCCACTAACTTGACTGATACTTGCGCTTTCGGGTTGATTTGGTGCAGGTCAAAAATCAACTGTGCTAAGTCTTCAATGGAGTAAATATCATGGTGCGGTGGGGGTGAAATTAAAGTTACACCGGGCTTAGATCGCCGCAACATCGCAATGTAAGGACTTACCTTGGTTCCTGGTAGTTGTCCACCTTCCCCTGGCTTTGCACCTTGGGCAATTTTGATTTCTATTTGTTTGGCACTGGCTAAATACCCTGGTGTGACCCCAAAGCGACCTGATGCAACTTGCTTGATGGCACTAGAAGCTGTATCACCATTCCGTAAGCCTTTCAGGTGGGGGAGGGTGGGTGAATAACCGGACTCATCTACATCATCTAAGACGTTGTAGCGGACTGGATCTTCACCACCTTCCCCAGAGTTGGATCTACCACCAATCCGGTTCATGGCGATCGCTAAAACTTCATGGGCTTCCCGTGACAATGCACCCAAAGACATCCCGCCAGTACAGAAGCGTTTGAGGATTGATTCGGCTGCTTCTACTTCTTCTAGAGGAATTGAGGGGCGATCATTTTGGAAGTCTAGCAAGTCTCTTAGTGCAGTGATTGGTCTGCCTTGGAGATATTGTTTGTAAACTTCGTAATGGTCGTATTGCTTGGTTTTAACAGCCTCATGCAATGCTTTGGACATTTCTGGGCTGTTCATGTGGTACTCACCGCCAGGACGGTAGTTCACAAAGCCCAAGTTATCCAATTTCTTGGCTGTGAGTTCTGGGAAGGCTTTGCAGTGAATCGAAAGGACTTCTTGCGCTAGTTCGCTGACACTCAAACCACCAATCCGGGAAGCTGTACCCTTAAATCCTAGTTCTAATAAATCGCCACCAATCCCAATCGCTTCAAAGATTTGGGCGGCTTGATAGCTGGATAGCAAGGATATCCCCATCTTGGAGAGGATTTTTAGTAATCCTGATTCTACAGCTTTGCGGTAATTACCAATAGCTTGTTCTAAGCTGAGGTTGGGCAATTTCCCCCGTTCCATGAACTGCTGGGTTCTGGGTTCAAACCACCAATCCCGGACTGTATCTAAAGCCATGTAGGGGCAAACTGCACCCGCACCATAGCCAATCAAGCAAGCAAAGTGATGGGTACTCCAACACTGGGCGGTATCGACAACTAAGGATGTCTTCATCCG
The DNA here is from genome assembly GCF_001298445.1 of Nostoc piscinale CENA21. Classification (NCBI taxonomy): domain Bacteria; kingdom Bacillati; phylum Cyanobacteriota; class Cyanophyceae; order Nostocales; family Nostocaceae; genus Nostoc; species Nostoc piscinale. The sequence goes on from NZ_CP012036.1 coordinate 6,322,961, forward strand.
CAAGCCTTCGCGGATTAGGTGGTGGTGGACTGCACCCACAGCTAATAAAGGTGGAATGTAGCTTAATTCTGGGCTAATACTGCCACCAGCGCGATCGCTCAAGATTAATATCTTCGCACCAGCCCGTACTGACTCGGCGGCTTGGGCTTGTAAAGCTGCGACTGCGGCTTTTAAGCCTTCTGGGCCGTTGGCGATCGCAAATAAGGTTGATAATTCTGCCGTTGCAAAACCAGAAGCCTTGATTGCATCTAACTCAACTTCTGTCAAGACTGGGGAATCTAACTTCAGTCTCTTGGCATATTCTGGCTTCGGTTCTAATAAATTACCCCGTTCACCCAATTCCACCTTCAAGGACATCACCAGCTTTTCGCGCAGGGGGTCAATTGGAGGGTTAGTTACTTGAGCAAAACGCTGTTTGAAATAGTCATACAACAGGTGGGGTTTATTGGACAACACCGCCAAAGGAATATCATCCCCCATACAGAACGTTGGTTCTGCACCATTGCCTGCCATTTGTTCAATCACCATTTCGACATCTTCGCTGGTGTAGCCAAAGGCAGTTTGTCGCTGAAGTAAAATTTGTTTGTCAACGGTGAATTGAGCTTTACCGTTACCGTTGCCATTGCCATTGCCATTTGTCCCATGATTGTTGACTAATGACTTCAGGTCTTGGCGATGGGTTTGCAACCATTCCCCATAGGGAAGTTGTTTGGCAATGCGTTGTTTAATTTCCCAGTTTTTCAGAATTTCATGACTTTCTAAATCCACGGCAATCATTTGCCCTGGGCCTAGTCTGCCTTTCTCCACAATTTCGGCTTCGGGGAAGTCAACCACGCCTGCTTCTGATGCCACAACGATGTAATCATCTTTGGTAATCACATAGCGTGCAGGTCTTAAGCCGTTGCGGTCTAGAGTTGCACCGACTTTCTTACCATCACTAAAAACTAATAAGGCCGGGCCGTCCCAAGCTTCTTGCAAACCACTGTAATATTCATAAAAATCAGTGATTTCGGGATAGTTTTGTAAGGAAGGTTGATTTTGGTAAGCCTCTGGCACCATAATCATCAAGGCTTCCAAGGGGCTGCGTCCCGAACGCACTAATAGTTCTAAGACATTATCAAGGGTAGCGGAATCGCTGCTATCTAAAATTACTAAAGGCTTGAGTTCATCATTGCGATCGCCCCATACTGGATGGCTAATACTCGCTTCTCTGGCCATCATCCAGTTGATGTTACCCAACAGCGTATTAATTTCGCCGTTATGTCCCAACAACCGCATAGGCTGTGCTAACGGCCACTTCGGCATCGTGTTGGTACTAAAGCGGCGATGATAAACAGCAAAGGCACTCTTGTATGCAGGATTTTGTAAATCCGCGTAAAAATCTCCCAACACAGCCGAACGCACCATACCTTTATAAACAATGGTGCGGCTGGATAAAGAGCAAATATAAAAATCTTCCGAGACAGCTTTTGCTGCTTTAAAAATCCGCTTGCGGGCAATGTACAACTGTCTTTCTAATTCATCACCAGAGTGATCCGCAGCCAGAAAAATTTGTTCTATTTGGGGTTGATTTTCTTTGGCTTGTCTTCCCAATAAATGGGGATGTACTGGTACTTCTCGCCAGCCCAGTACTGTAAATTTTTCTTCCGCAGCCACTTTCTCAACTTGGGCTTTGGTTTTTTGGGCTAATTCCCGGTCTTGGGGTAAAAATATCATCCCCACAGCAATATTGCTAGTTGAGGAAATTTCCATCCTACCTGAGAAATATTCTTTTTGTAACAACTCCCAAGGAATAGCTGTTAATATCCCTGCACCATCACCAGAATCATGGTCAGCACTACAACCACCCCGATGTTCCAAGCAGGTCAATGCGGCTAAGGCTTTAGTAACGATTTCATGGCTGGCAATATTTTGGCGATGTGCAATAAAACCTACACCACAGGCATCTCTTTCCTCTACTAACCACCTTTGTCCTTGGTAGGTTTCTTGAGAGTTGTTATCCGAACATGACATTTTTTTGCAATTGATTCACCCTTTGATCGTTCATAGCCTATTCCTGAAAGTTAAGTCACAAATTTTTGCCACTGCTTGGGAGAGAAAGTTTCGCAATTTCGCGTCACAGTCATACATAAATCACGAGAATTTAGGGAAAAAAAAATTTTAACTGCGGTTATTTATGGACTTAACCGTGTTAAAATTATTGCGTTAATTCTTCTGTGTTTATGCTGGTTTAGACAAACTACATATTGTGTTAATTTTATGTATTTGGTTTCAAAACTAAGTATTTTCCAGGTTTTTTTCAGATGATAGATGTTTGTCAGGTAGACAGTATCAACTGACCTAACACCAAATGTTTCATGAAAAACTCACTGTTGTAAAAGCTGTAAGATTCCTGATTCAGCAACAAAATCAGCGTATTACACTATATGCCCATTTGACAATTCCTAACTATTTTTATTGTTGTGTATATTGGCTGCTCACCTGTTGCAACTTTTGTTACTAACAACTTTGCCTCACCTCTAGGTAACAAGAATAGCAACTATTAGTGAGGAAAGACTATTGTATATATACATTTGACGACCAAAACTACATATATAGTTTGGCAGGAACTAGTGCCAGTTAAAACAGTCAGTTACAGTGGTTTTAGCTTAAACAGGGCTAGTGTTTCTCATCAGAGATAACTAGCCAATATATAGGTTATCACGTTTCTGAAAAAGTTAAATCACCTAATTTCCAGAGTTAGCCACAGCTAGCCGTCCTATCTCTGAGGTGATAACTTGCAAAAGTACTGGATCAAATATGTTAAAAATGCCAAATTGGTATCGCCAAAAATATCATAATGCTGTGACCAAACCTGTCCAACATCAAGCCTTGCACTTAATTGCATCACCCATAATTGTCACAATACTTAGTGTATCTCCTAGCTGGATGGCGATCGCGCAACAATCTCCCATCAACCCACAACCAGGACAGTTGCGACGACAAGCCCAATCTGCTGGTAATCAAATTTCCCTCAATGGTCGCATCCTACCCGGTGCTTGGATAGTCAAATTAGGTGCGGTTGATCAGCAAGTTATTTATCTCAGTGATGGTGTATTTCGACAGGCGATGGGAGTGGATTTTTTAAATAGCAATAATCCCACCAGACAGCCAATACAGTGGTTTTCATCATCTCCAAAGAAGTTAGTAACTCTCCTCCAAAACGGATACCGCTATCTTGATGTTACTAACTTTGCCCAACAAGCAAATTGGCAGTTACAAATTAATGGTAACACTTTGGTAATTGTCACTCCCCAAGCGCAAATCAAAAATATTATTGTCGGTCAGCAACCTCTCAATCCTCCTGGTACTGCTACTATCCGTGAAAACCGTGTTGTGGTGGATTTAGACAATCCCACACCTTGGATAGTTAGACAAGGATTACCCATTCAACCAACTCAAACACCAGCAGCAGATGATCCAGATGCGATCGCACCTAAACCAACTGCACCACCAAATCGAGAATGGACAGTTACTCTCGATGCTGTGGCTGATCCTGCTTTGATTGAACGTTATACTCCTGCGCCAGCGCCGACATCACTACCAAATCTCATCAAACAATTATTACCAGAAACAAAACCACAACCAACGCCTGATAACTTGATTCAAAAAGTTGAGGTGGTGAATAACCAAACAATTATTAGTCTGAGCGTTCCTTTTGGTTCAGCACCGCGTATCACTACAATCAATAACCCAAATCGCTTGATGATCGAGATTCGCCCTGATGCAATGGTCGAGCGCAATATAGCTTGGGCAAACGGATTACGCTGGCGACAGCAATTTATTAGTTTAGGTGGAGAACGTTTTCCTGTAGTGTGGTTGGAAGCTAACCCCCGCAACCTGACTTTAAAACCAATTTGGACAACTCCAGAAACTTTAGTTGGCACAGCACCCTTAATTCAAACAGCGCAAAAATACTTAGCTTTAGCAGCAATTAATGGTGGCTATTTTAACCGTAATAATAAATTGCCTCTTGGTGCAATTCGTCGAGATAATCAGTGGTTATCCGGGCCGATTTTAAATAGAGGTGCGATCGCTTGGAATAATTCTGGGCAATTTTACGTAGGTCGTCTGACATTAGAAGAAACTTTAATTGCTCCCAATGATTTCCGCTTACCGATTTTATTTCTCAATAGTGGTTATGTACAAAGCGGTGCTGCTCGTTATACTCCTAGCTGGGGAAAAACTTACACTCCGCTCACCGACAATGAAAGCATCCTCTTAGTTCAAAACAATGAAGTTAGCAGTCAACTATCAGGCGGAAAAGCTGGTCAAACTCCTATTCCTATTCCCCAGGATGGTTACTTGTTAACTTTGCGGGGAACAGCTGCAACTACCGCCACGCAATTATCAATAGGTACAAAGGTAACTTTGGCTAGTAACACCACTCCTGTTGATTTTAGCCGTTACCCCAACATTATTGGAGCCGGGCCGTTATTAATTCAAAACGGTCAAATTGTTCTAGATGCGAAAGCTGAAAAATTCAGCAATGCTTTTATTGCCGAAAAAGCCATTCGGAGTGGAATTTGCACCACAGCCACAGGTACACTAATGATTGCTGCTGTGCATAACCGCGCTGGTGGAGCCGGGCCAACACTCGCAGAACATGCTCAATTAATGAAGCAGTTGGGTTGTGTGAATGCTTTAAATTTAGATGGTGGCAGTTCAACTAGTCTTTACTTAAGCGGACAATTACTCGACCGTTCTCCCAATACTGCGGCTCGTGTACATAATGGTATTGGGATTTTTTGGCAACAAAAATGAATGAAGTGTTAAGGATGAAGTCTGAAGTGTAAAACATTCATTTCAACCTTTATCCTGCACGGTTCGCAACAAATTTTAAAGATTAGAATAAGCTATTCTGGCGCTAGGTAAAGAGTTTATGTATTCACGATAGTTTGAGTCGTGATTCTTTACACCCTAAAGTTTGATTTTGTTATGGTTAGCAAGGTGTAATTGAATTGCTGATTTTTACGGTTGCAAGATTGCGCCAGATTTTTCCATCAATGGTTAAGAGAAAGGACAGCTTGTTATGTCTCCAAATGAGGTAACTATGGCTCAATATCAAGAAACCGCGCCTGCTAAGACTCTACCACTGCCTGCGGCGATCGCTAATCGAAGTGTTGCTGCAACCGAGTTGCGCCCTTGGGGTTCTTTTACTATTTTGGAAGAAGGACGTGGATATAAAATCAAGCGCATCGAAGTTAAACCCGGACATCGCCTCAGCTTGCAAATGCACCACCATCGCAGCGAACACTGGATTGTTGTCTCTGGCACCGCCAGAGTAACTTGTGGCGACCAAGAAGTACTATTGGGTAATAATCAATCCACATACGTACCTCAATGCACATCCCATCGTTTAGAAAATCCTGGAGTGATTCCTTTAGTTTTAATTGAGGTACAAAATGGCGAATATTTGGGTGAAGATGACATTATTCGCTACCAGGACGATTATGCTCGGACAGAAAATTAATTCTCATCAGTTAATTTAGTAGTCCTAAGAATAAAACTCCGTAAATTTCTCACTTAAAGTATCCAGAAATTTACGGAAGAAAAATCACTGAAATGTCTAACTTGTAATTTAGTTGCCACTTTTAACGCTACAAATCAGGATTATTTTCCTAACTCAGTATTCAGTTAGTCAGAAATTTGGTGGCTATGAATCAAGCTCACACTGGCGTTTTGCAAGTGAACCTCTTCATTTAAAATAAAATAGCCAAAAACCAGTTTTTGAGTTTTTCAACTACGCCATATTTTTTATCCAGGCTATCAACTGTCAAAATAAATTCAATGATTCAACTGAGTCAAGCTGCTAAAATTGAAATTGAGCGGTTAAAATCCAAGCAAAAACTCTATACCTTGGTGAGATTAGCTGTTAAACCAGGGGGATGCTCAGATTTATTCTACGATATATCGTTTGCGGAGGTTGCCCAAGCGGGCGATCGCACCTTTGAAATTAGTGGTCTGCAAGTTCTGATCGACAATCAAAGTTTACAATACATCAATGAGTTAGTATTAGATTATTCCGAAGATTTGATGGGTGGAGGCTTTCGCTTCTACAACCCTCAAGCGGTTGCAACCTGTAGCTGTGGCAATTCGTTTGCGATTAATCAAGAGTCCATAGTCAACGGTCAATAGTCAAAAAGTTATTACTTTTGTCCGTTAGCTGTTGACCAGTCAAAGTAATTTGACAAAAAAGTACTAAAAAAGATATAATCAGGATTTGTTAAAACTTAGACCCATAAGCAGCTTCACGCGCTGTGACTCATGCCAACCATACAGCAACTAATACGTAGCGAACGCGAAAAAGCGCGTCAGAAAACCAAGTCTCCAGCTCTCAAGCAATGCCCGCAACGCCGGGGTGTTTGTACAAGAGTCTACACAACCACACCTAAAAAGCCTAACTCAGCTCTCCGTAAGGTAGCAAGGGTAAGACTAACATCTGGATTTGAGGTAACAGCCTACATTCCAGGGATTGGTCACAACTTACAAGAACACTCAGTAGTCATGATTCGTGGCGGCCGGGTTAAAGACTTACCGGGCGTAAGATACCATATCATTCGTGGCACATTAGATACAGCAGGTGTAAAAGACCGCAAACAAGGTCGTTCCAAGTATGGAACTAAACGCCCGAAAGAAGCCGCTAAAAAATAAGGCAGAGGCGATTAGTCGTGCCTAGTAGCGATTAGTCGCTTTGTCTGGAAGCGATAAAAATATAAAAAGTTAGCGATCGCCTTTAAACAGTTGTGAAAACAGATAAAAGCGTCTGTTCTCAAAAGTTAAATTAGTTAAGCTACCACTGCCAGCCTGCACTCAGCGAGCAAGTGTAGGTTTGATGAAGATTGCTGTAAGCGACAGCAGCATTTTCATTTGTCAATTCATGCCTATGATGTTGTCGCTTTGTCTATTCCACCAAGGATAGCAAATCAGCAATTCAGGGTCGCTGCAAATGTGTAAAAAAAAATTGCAGCAGTCTGAGTGGGAGCTTCCACCACTCCAGTACTGCGCGGTCTGATAGCATATAATTTCGTTGCCAAATTCCGAATGTAAGGGTAAAGTATGTCTCGTCGTGGTGTAGTTCAAAGGCGGCCAGTTCCGCCTGACTCCGTTTACAATAGTCGGCTGGTGAGCATGATGATTCGCCGGATCATGCGTCATGGCAAGAAATCACTAGCAGCACGCATTGTCTATGATGCACTCAAAACAATTGAAGAACGCACAGGTAATGCTGCAATAGAAACCTTTGAAAGAGCTGTGCGTAACGCCACACCATTGGTAGAAGTCAAAGCTCGTCGTGTGGGTGGTGCAACCTACCAAGTACCAATGGAAGTACGTTCAGAACGTGGTACTACCCTAGCACTGCGTTGGTTAGTACAATTTTCTCGCTCCAGACCAGGACGCACAATGGCTGGCAAATTAGCTAATGAGTTAATGGATGCAGCCAATGAAACAGGTAACGCAATCCGTAAGCGTGAAGAAACGCATCGGATGGCCGAAGCTAACAAAGCCTTTGCACACTATCGTTATTAAGCAGCACAGCGATATATCTGTCCTCAATAAGCGGTATATCGCCGACTGATAAAAATCAAGACGGTAATCCGTAAAAGTATAGAATCTTAACAAAGAGTAATATACAAGATATCATGAGGCAAAAACTATAGGAGGCTACTGTGGCACGTACAAACCCGCTAGAGAAAGTACGCAATATCGGTATTGCGGCGCACATAGATGCGGGCAAAACAACAACAACAGAGAGAATATTATTTTACTCTGGGATAATTCATAAAATTGGTGAAGTTCACGAAGGAACTGCTGTAACTGACTGGATGGATCAAGAGCGGGAGCGGGGAATTACCATCACCGCAGCGGCGATCAGTACCAGTTGGAAAGATCATCAAATTAACATTATCGATACTCCAGGCCACGTAGACTTCACAATTGAAGTAGAACGCTCCATGCGGGTATTAGATGGAGTAATAGCAGTATTTTGTTCTGTGGGTGGTGTTCAACCCCAATCAGAGACAGTGTGGCGGCAAGCAGACCGTTACAAAGTGCCTCGAATTGCCTTTATTAACAAAATGGATCGCACAGGTGCGAACTTCTACAGAGTTCATGAGCAAATGCGCGATCGCCTGCGGGCTAATGCCATCGCTATTCAACTGCCCATTGGTAGCGAAAACGAATTCCAAGGAATTGTGGACTTGGTACGTAAACGTGCATATATTTACACCAACGACCAAGGCACGGATATCCAAGAAACAGATATCCCCGCCGATATGCAAGAGCAAGCCGAAGAGTACTACACCAAGTTAGTAGAAGCAGTTGCTGAAACTGATGATGACTTGATGACCAAGTACTTCGAGGGTGAAGCACTCACAGAAGACGAAATTCGTGCAGCTCTGCGTAAAGGTACAATTGCTGGTACTATCGTGCCAGTACTTTGCGGCTCCGCCTTCAAAAACAAAGGTGTGCAGTTGATGCTGGATGCTGTAGTTGATTACCTGCCAGCACCCATTGATGTTCCAGCTATTCAAGGTACAGTACCCAATGGCGACACTGTTGAACGCCGTGCTGATGACAACGAACCTCTAGCAGCTCTCGCCTTCAAAATTATGGCCGACCCTTATGGTCGCCTCACCTTCGTACGTGTATACTCTGGTGTACTGAAAAAAGGTAGCTACGTCCTCAACGCCACCAAGAATAAGAAAGAGCGGATTTCCCGTCTCGTAGTTTTGAAAGCAGACGAAAGACTTGACGTTGAAGAACTACGAGCAGGTGATTTAGGTGCAGCTTTGGGATTAAAAGACACCTTAACAGGTGACACCCTTTGTGATGAAGGCGCACCAGTAATTCTAGAATCCCTGTTTATTCCTGAGCCTGTAATCTCGGTAGCGGTTGAACCCAAAACCAAAAATGACATGGATAAATTATCCAAGGCTCTGCAATCTCTTTCGGAAGAAGACCCGACATTCCGTGTCAGTGTTGACCCAGAAACTAACCAAACAGTGATTGCAGGGATGGGAGAATTACACCTAGAAATCCTTGTTGACCGGATGTTACGTGAATTTAAAGTGGAAGCTAACGTCGGTGCGCCGCAAGTAGCTTACCGCGAAACAATTCGTAAAGCAGTCAACAGAATTGAAGGTAAATTCATCCGTCAAAGCGGTGGTAAGGGTCAGTACGGTCACGTCGTCATCGACTTGGAACCAGGTGAACCTGGTAGCGGTTTTGAATTCGTTTCTAAAATTGTGGGTGGTGTTGTACCTAAAGAGTACATTAACCCCGCAGAACAAGGCATGAAAGAAAGCTGTGAATCTGGTGTTTTAGCTGGATATCCACTTATAGATGTCAAAGCGACACTCGTCGATGGGTCATACCATGATGTAGACTCTTCGGAAATGGCTTTCAAGATTGCTGGTTCAATGGCAATGAAAGAAGCCGTAATGAAGGCTTCACCTGTTCTCTTAGAACCTATGATGAAAGTTGAGGTAGAAGTTCCTGAAGACTTTATCGGGAACGTTATTGGAGACCTCATCTCCCGTCGGGGACACATTGAAGGACAAAGCACTGAACAGGGACTCGCTAAGGTCACATCGAAAGTACCATTGGCGACTATGTTTGGCTACGCCACTGATATCCGGTCGAAAACCCAAGGGCGGGGTATCTTTTCTATGGAGTTTAGCCACTATGAGGAAGTGCCTCGTAGCGTGGCTGAAACTATCATTGCAAAAAGCAAAGGGAACGCTTAATTAGAAAAGGAAACGAGCATTCATGGCACGCGCAAAGTTTGAAAGAAATAAACCCCACGTTAACATCGGTACTGTTGGCCACGTTGACCACGGTAAAACCACTTTAACAGCAGCTATTACCATGACCTTGGCTGCTTTGGGTAAAGCTGAAGCTAAAGCTTACGACCAAATCGACAACGCACCCGAAGAAAAAGCACGGGGTATTACAATTAATACCGCTCACGTTGAGTATGAAACCGACAAACGTCACTATGCTCACGTAGACTGTCCTGGACACGCTGACTATGTGAAAAACATGATCACTGGTGCAGCACAAATGGACGGAGCCATCCTAGTGGTAGCTGCTACTGATGGCCCTATGCCTCAAACTCGTGAACATATTCTGTTAGCTCGTCAGGTAGGGGTTCCTAAACTAGTTGTCTTCTTGAACAAAGAAGACATGGTAGACGACGAAGAATTGCTAGAGTTGGTCGAACTAGAAGTTCGGGAACTACTATCTAGCTATGAGTTTGATGGTGATAATATCCCTGTGATTAGAGGTTCGGGTCTGAAAGCTCTGGAAAAAATGACCTCTGCACCCAAAACCCAACGTGGTGAAGATCCCTGGGTAGATAAAATCTACGAATTGATGGATGCGGTAGATTCTTACATCCCTGACCCAGAGCGCGACATTGACAAACCCTTCTTGATGGCGGTAGAAGACGTATTTACCATCACAGGTCGTGGTACAGTTGCTACCGGACGGATCGAACGCGGTAAAGTTAAGGTGAACGATACTGTAGAATTAGTGGGTCTGAGAGACACTCGCACCACCACCGTCACCGGGATTGAAATGTTCAAGAAGAGCCTTGATGAAGGTTTGGCAGGGGACAACGCTGGTGTGCTGCTGCGTGGTCTGAAAAAAGAAGACGTAGAGCGTGGTATGGTAATTGCCAAACCAGGTTCGATTACACCTCACACTCAATTTGAAGGTGAAGTTTACGTCCTCACAGACAAAGAAGGTGGTCGGAAAACACCCTTTTTCGCTGGCTACCGTCCTCAGTTCTATGTGCGGACAACTGATGTAACTGGCACCATTAAAGCTTTTACCTCTGATGACGGCAAAGACGTAGAAATGGTAATGCCTGGCGATCGCATCAAAGTGACTGTAGAATTGATCAACGCGATCGCAATTGAGCAAGGTATGCGTTTTGCGATTCGTGAAGGTGGCCGCACCATCGGTGCTGGTGTTGTCTCCAAAATCGTCAAGTAGTAACCTTTTACTCTAAATAATGAAGAGCAGAGATGGTAAGATGCCTCTCTGCTCTTTTATCTGAACTTAATTGCGGAAATGGGGAAGTAGGATAAACAAACTACTCCCCACTCCCCACTCCCCTAATAAATCAGAACCTGGAAAATTAAAGATGGCAACTCTACAACAGCAGAAAATTAGAATTCGTTTAAAAGCTTTTGACCGTCGATTATTGGATACATCTTGCGAGAAGATTGTAGATACAGCTAACCGGACTAACGCAACAGCCATAGGCCCAATTCCCTTACCTACAAAACGGAAAATTTATTGCGTACTGCGTTCTCCTCACGTAGATAAAGATTCACGGGAACATTTTGAAACCCGTACTCACCGCAGAATTATTGATATCTACCAGCCTTCTTCTAAAACTATTGATGCTTTAATGAAGTTGGATTTGCCATCTGGTGTTGATATTGAAGTTAAACTGTAATTCAGAAGAATTCAGCAGTTAGAATTCAGGAATCAAAACTAATTAACGCATTATTAAACCCAGTTAATTTATTCACCACTCATACAGAATATTCTGCGGTAAGCTAATAGCCTAGCCTTTGTGTCAGGTTTTGCTACATAATTCAACCTTAGCAGTATGCGTCTACATACTGAGTTCTAGCTCTTGGTTACTGAATTCTTTACCAAAGACTATAGTGTGAATACTGAACTAGCCCTGAGAAAATTGATCTCAGGGCTTTTTATTTAGTGATAGAATGTAAATAAAGTACGGGAAAGCAGAGAACAATAAATTTTTAAAATTAAATTTATTCTAAGGTAACAATGACATCTTCATCTAGAATTGCTGTTCGTGAACTACCTCTGTTCCCGTTACCCGAAGTAGTTCTTTTTCCTACCAGACCATTACCATTACACATCTTTGAGTTTCGCTACCGAATCATGATGAACACGATTTTGGAGAGCGATCGCAGGTTCGGTGTAGTCATGGTCGATCCAGTAAAAGGTACAATTGCCAATGTGGGCTGTTGTGCAGAAATTATCCATTACCAGCGCCTACCAGACGACCGGATGAAAATGCTGACTTTAGGACAGCAACGGTTTCGTGTCTTAGAATATGTGCGAGAAAAGCCTTATCGTGTCGGTTTGGTACAATGGATAGAAGATGAACCACCTAGCAAAGATTTGCGTCCTTTGGGAGCAGAAGTTGAACAACTGCTAAAAGATGTAGTACGCCTCTCGGCTAAGTTAACAGAACAAAACATTGAACTGCCAGAAGAATTACCAGACTTGCCAATAGAGCTATCTTACTGGGTAGCCAGTAACCTCTATGGGGTTGCAGCCGAACAACAATCATTGTTAGAAATGCAAGATACAGCCGCTCGTTTAGAACGAGAAGCAGAAATTTTAACTTCTACCCGTAATCATTTAGCAGCTCGCTCAGTGCTGAAAGATACTTTTAATCAGAAGTCCTAAGCTAAATTAGCTAGAAGATGAGTCTTATTAGCGTTCTACCTTGCAGTTTTGTGATTGTATGTTCATGCAAGAGTAGTCGCTAATACAATTCATTTAGAGTAAGAGATATGTAATTTAAATTCCGGCTCTTGAATTCTGCCTGTAGAAAATAACTTGTGAAAATCAATACTATTAAATATTGAGTAAGTCAGCGGTTGATTTTGCAATTATGATTCAAGAGTGTTAACCGACAACACACCATAAGTACCAAAAATCTTCAATATTTCTATATATTCTATTAAATCGGCTAGAGCAGACTGCATTTTTGGTTGTTGAATATCTGTTTCTAGGTCAAGAAAAAATACATATTCTCCTAAAGAACGCTTGGTAGGACGAGATTCAATTCTGCTGAGATTAATTCCTAGTTCAGCAAATGCTTGTAGAGGTTTAATTAATGCACCAGGTATATTTGCAGGTAAGCTAAAAGCTAGAGAGCTATAAGTAGGATTTAAATTATTGATGTGATATTCAAATTTGGCGTTATTTTGACTCACTACCCAAAAGCGAGTACAGTTTTCGGGATAGTCATTAATGCCTTGGGCGAGAATTGGCAAATTATAAAGTTGGGCTGCTCTAGAAGAGGCGATCGCAGCTGCTGTTAAATCTTGCTTTAATAATTGTAGAGCTTCTGTTGTGGAATTATTCGGTATAATTTGTACATTTGGCAGAGATTGACCCAACCAATTTTGACATTGGGCTAAAGCTTGGGGATGGGAATAAACCTTTTCAATTGTATCTAAACCAGAAGCGCCAGAAATCAAGCTATGAACAATGGGCATCACTAAAGCCAATTGAATTTGCAAACTATCCAATTGCCATAGTGCATCCATTGTCATAGTCACACTACCTTCAATGGAATTTTCTACTGGCACAACTGCTAACTGGGTTTTGCCTGCTGCCACAGCTTGGAGTGACTGCGCTATGCTGGGATATGGGCATAAAGTAGCTTCAGTTCCTGTTGTTTTGGTTAGCCAGTTGACATATAAAACTGCTGCTTGTTCTGCATAAGTACCTGGTGGGCCTAAATGAGCAATAGATAAAGACATAGTGTTGGAACAGGAATTATTGTGAGATTAATAGACTATACCGCAGCGAATCCATACTTGAAGCAACAAAACATTGATTTAGCTTTGTTGAACTCCACACTGCTGTTCTATCTTGAACAAAGATACAGTTTGTAATTGCATTCACTAGCAGACTCACCATGTTGTGTATCGGGACAACATTATATCCACCCCCGCATATTGGCATAAAACTTTGATTTTTTCTTTTCAGAAGTAATTCCTAACAGCTAAATTTCACATTGAGAAAGCAGTGAGTAGAGATATAGCAGAGAGATGAAATTTGTTCTCTCATTGATCATTTTGTTTTTATACTGGTATTATTTTTTTATATTTTTGTTCTTTATACTGAAAAATAATTTTTGTAAAATCGCTGCAATTTGATTTATAATTATAAAAATATTAATAATTTATTTTAAAAATCTTTCAATTCAATAAATCTATGATTAAAGTCGTAAGTCAGACATAAAAAATATCTATGCTTATTATTTCAGTATATTAAAATAATAATTGCACTAAATTTATTACCATATAAAAGTATCAAATCACTGCTGTCTGCAAAATCATGCCTACAAGATTTACTGCTTCTCAATCGGTAAAAATTCCTGTACCGCAACAGCCTATCCCTATTCAACATTACTTGCGGCAGCCTCAAAGATTGGTGAATGCTTTAGTTGATAACAGTCGTGTCCAACAGCTTTCTGAGGAAGTATTTCGGCTAAAAATGCGTCCTCTATCTTTTATGACATTAAGTATTCAACCAACTGTAGATATGAGGGTTTGGGCAGAATCAAATAGTGTAATTTATTTACGTTCAGTAGGTTGTGAAATCCTCGGTTTTGAGTATATTAACCAACGTTTTAGCCTCAATTTAAAAGGTTATTTATCACCCCATCAATCTACTAGTGGTACTCGTCTAGAAGGAAAAGCTGATTTAGAAGTACAAGTAGAACTACCTCCACCATTTTCTCTGACCCCAAAGCCAATTTTAGAAGCTACTGGCAATGGTTTACTTAAGAGTGTGCTAGTTACAGTTAAGCAAAGATTGTTGCATCAGCTACTCATAGATTATCGTCATTGGGTAACATCGCAAATGGCAGAAAAAGGACTAGAAGATAATAGTGGCGATTTACCAATTTTGAATTTAGAATAATGGCCATTGCGGATTAGTGGGATGTTTTTTGTTTCGCGTAAAGGCAAGGCAGCGCGTTGGTTGGTTTCCTGACTTGTAGCGACTGCCGCGCAGAGGCGCAAAAAACCGATATTTAACCTTGCTAAAAAGGCTTAATTCATCCCGCATATATGCAACCCTAAAAAATACTTACTTGGGTATTAAATATTCGGTTTGATAAAAAATAACTAGTTAATAGTAAGCAATTCAATCTCACGACTATCTGATACATTTTATATTCATCAGAGACAGAGACTTTGTTAGACATTTTATACTTTACAAAAGAACTATCATGTGTGTTAACAAAAATTTGTTGCCTCTAGTTATTGGCTACTAGCTTTAGAGTAAAGCTTGATGGAAAATAAAAATTGCATTTCATCGACTGAATACGAAATTTATACTGCGGTTTGTCAACAAACAAACTTGTTTTTATTTAATCGACCTGACACTATTTTTAATGACTACACCTCCGATGAGCGATTACATCGGACTAATGACAAAGAACAATTCTGGGTGAGCTTAAATACAAACTAATAATACATAAATGTCTGATAGAGGATTATGAAACCAAAAATGCGTGTCAGTGGACTCTAGAGAAGCGATTTTACGTTGAGAATGGATATCGCTTTGTTTCTGAGCTTGCACCTGAAGAAATTAATAAAGCTCGTGGTGCGTTTACCCTGTCTCGTGTAGGGTTTAGCTCATCATTAAAATATGCACTCATCCACATTGCTTACCCTATCTGTGGATACTATTTATTGTTTCGTGATAAAGGAAGCAACTGGGAACAAATTAAATACTGTATGTCATTTTATGCTGTGTTTAAAGATATAGGATCTTTAAACATCAAGGAGTCTTGACTACTAATCACAAAAATTTTATATGTCTGTTTTAGACTATAATGCTAGTACAATTGTTCCCATTCTAAAAAATAAAAGCGAGTTTGTCTTTCTACAGCTTTGCGTAAAATTAATTCCACAGCACGCAAGTCCCACAAAACCCACCATCTACCTTCAGGGCTTTTATCAACTTGAGGATGGACAAGAAGATATGAAAAGAGCTTCTCAACAGTATCCAATCCCTGTTGTGGCTCATACCATCGAAGATTATTTTGTAATTCTTCGTCGTCATCTTCATATTTAATAAATGCACTAAGAGGAACAATCCCTAGTTCTAGTGCAATATCTTCAAGTAAAATATCTGCTACAGGTAAGTTATTACCGAAAATAAGTCCTTCATTTTTTAAATCCATATTCGAGGTTAATTTCATCGCACCTTCATTCTCAATAATGATTGCTAGTTGACGAGACATAGCTTTTTAAATGTATTTAATAGGTTAAATTCAGTTTTACTAATTCTAATTTATCTTTACTAATAGTTCTGAATTTTTATACTAATTCGATGTTTCGTGTTAATATTGCCCGTCTTCCAAGATATACCTTTCTAAACTCTCATCCCACTTCAACATAGAGCGTTTTTCTTCTAACCATTGCTTAATTGCGTTGGGATTTTCAAATGGACTGAAACCAGGAGGTAATGGTAACAGTCTATTCAAAATGCCAGCCAAATGACTAGCTGTTACTCTTTTACCTGGAATGTTATCCAAAATATCTTCAGCAACATCCAATCTTCCAAATGTGAAAAGTTCAACGCTAATTAGAAATAACCCATTTTTTTCAGCCTTTAATAATAACTCTGAGGTACCTTCATTAAATAGTTTCGATAGTTTAATTTTTACTTTGTCATACTCACATTCTAGATATGTATAAAATTCTGTATCAAACTCAGCATTAGTATTTGATACATATTTTTGAAATTCTGAAAGAATTGATTTCCGAAACTTTCTGGCTGGAGAAGTATTTTCTGCCATTTTTACTTAATCTTTGTTAGGAAAAAAGTAAAACTATAAAGCTCGATCGCACCTACCACTCAATACCACAAATTATGCAAATCACTGCTGAATTTGGCAAGGGCTGAAAGATTTACGATGCAAAGATGAAGCGCCGTATTCTCGCAATGCTTGTAAATGTTTTGGGCTACCGTATCCTTTATTCTTTGCCAAGTCATACTGCGGATATTTTGCTGCTAAACGTAATATCAACTCGTCACGCCAGACTTTAGCCACAATACTAGCAGCTGCGATAGAAAGCGATCGCTCATCTCCTTTGACTATTGTTTGTTGGGGTATGTGCAAATCTTTCATTGCTTGATTACCATCAACCAAGCAAATTACAGGCTGTACTTTTAGTTTGAGTACAGCCCGTTTCATGGCTAACAGTGTCGCCTGCAAAATATTTATTTGATCAATTTCCGCAGTTGCAGCAAAACCGATTCTCCAGTCTGTTGCTGATTCACAAATTTGTGCGGATAATTTCGCCCTTTTAGAACTGGAAAGCTTTTTACTATCTTTAATACCAGCTGCAATCAATTGGGCGAAAGCATCTGCTGGGAGAATGACGGCTGCTGCAACTACAGGGCCAAATAAAGCGCCACGCCCAACTTCATCGATGCCAGCAATTAAGCCAGACATCCCCGCTAAAGTGGACGAAAACTCTAGCCATTCTGGTTTACCTAAATTTGGTAGGGAATTAACAGCAGTTTGTTGAATCTCTACCATAAAGCATCTTAAATTTCCTCAGAACCAGATTCTACAGCCGAGGAACGACGGCGACGGCGTCGGCTACCTGTAGCAGTCAGATTTGCTTCCGTGTCTTCAAGAGTTGGTGCAAATCCCTCTGACTCTATTGGTTCTTCTGGTAAAGATTTGGCCTCTGGTTCTACAGGTGGCGGAGTGATGGGCTGAGTAAATGTTTCAGGAATAGCCACCTCTGGAGGCGGTTCTGATAATGTGCTTGTCCCTTGCCCGGGCTGAACAATGTTAATAATCACTGATTTGGGATTTTTGACTTCCCGGTCTAATTTTACTAAGGGAGAGATTCCCATCAATGCAAAAACATCTTGTTCTTCTACCGTCATTTCTACAGTTCTAATTTCCGGTGGTTCTACCACTGGTTTGACTGGTTCTGTTTTGATGACTTTATTGCGTTCGACTCTTTCTGTCCAGCCTGATTTACCTAATGTGGGTGCAGGGATATCTGGTGTTGGGCTTAAGTCAACTTCATTATCCAGGTCTAGGTCAGTATCACTATCAAAACCGAGAGAATTAGGTGCTAGGCGTGACTCATCTTTACCATTTGCGCCATTAATACCAATTCTGCGGCGACGGGTGCGGTTGCCACGTTTATTGTTATCACCCAGTTCGTGATAGCTGGGATGATTAACTAAATTTAAAGCACTTAAATCGCTGTCACTATCAAAACTATCACCAAAGCTATCAAAGCTTTCTCTAGGTTCGGAAATCCGTGCTACAGGTAAACGAGGTTCTCTTTGTGGTAGAGGTACAAAACGTTCTGGTAATTCTGCTGGTGTGGGTAAGCGGGTTTCGGTTTCCCCTGGGAGATGAACAATGTGACCTAAACCACCGCAGGTTGGACAAGTACCGCCAAACAATTCGTAAATGTTCTGCCCTTGGCGCTTGCGAGTCAGTTCGACTAAGCCGAGTTCGGTGAGTTGGGCAATTTGGGGACGGGCTTTATCTGCTTTTAGGGCTTTGTTGAAATGTTCCAGGACGTGTAATTGGTCACGTCGTGATTCCATATCAATGAAGTCAACAACAATTACCCCAGCAATGTTCCGCAGTCGCAATTGACGGGCAATTTCTGTAGCAGCTTCGCAGTTTGTCCACAATACTGTTTCTCTAGCTGTTGCCGATCGCGTGAAGGAACCAGAGTTAACATCAATTACTGTAAGAGCTTCTGTAGGTTCAATAATAATGTAGCCGCCAGAAGGTAAATCGACTCTTGGTTTCAGGGCTTCCCGAATCGCGGCATTGATCCGGAAATATTCTAAGATGGGTGAGCGATCGCGGTGATGATCTATTAACAATCCTTGGGGTGTTTGTCCGCCACTCCAGTTTTGCAAGTACTGTTTTACCCGCTTGAGTCCAGTGCTGGAATCAACCACAATTCGGTTGACATCTGCACCGTACATATCGCGTAATACCCGTTGAATAAAGTCATCATCTCGGTTCAACAGGGCTGGCGCACGAGTTGATTGCGCTTCTTGTTGAATTGCTTCCCATTGTTTTTGCAGCAATTCCAAGTCTTCCATGATGGCTTCTTCGGGTTTGCCTTCGGCTTCTGTACGTACCAACAAACCCATTCCCGCCGGTTTGATTAAGATTGCTACGCCCGGAGGCGATTGCGTTCATTTTCACTTTTAATTCGGCGGGATAAATTTACGCCCCGACCGTAAGGCATCAGGACTACATAGCGCCCAGGTAAAGTAATGTTACCGGTGAGCCGTGGCCCTTTCGTACCTGTTGGCTCTTTCATCACTTGCACCAGCACTTTTTGTTGCGGTGCTAATAATTCTGTAATGGCTGCGGCTGTTCGCTTTAACCTTAATGGGCCTAAGTCCGTGACATGAATAAAGCCATTGCGCTCTGGATCACCAATATTTACAAAAGCTGCATCAATTCCGGGTAAGACGTTTTCTACTACACCTAAGTAGATATCACCGATTTGGTGATGGCCTGTGGCTACAACCAGTTCTTGTATTTGATCTTCAGAAAATACGGCAGCGATTTGATGCTGCTCTGCGATGATAATTTGTTTTGGCATTCAATTTCCTCAAAAATTGGCAGCACAAGTGTAGTTCTGGCGGTTGGTCATATCCCTCGCCCCTGCCAGCTACTAAAGGTACTGCTGATAATAAAATTTGTGAAGCCGAGCTTCAAAGTTAAAGAGTTAATGACTGAGTAATTGCGTTGACACGCCTGTTTATTCCAGAACGGCTGCATATTGTTTAAGTAAATAAATCAACCGTCCGTGGTTGATTTTTGATGCGATACCCGCACCACCTGGGGATTGGGCATTCAGCAGTTGTTTAAAAAAATATAGAGTGAGAGTTGCCGACGGAGCCTGCTTTTAAGTTACTAGTTCACCCAAGTTGCTATCAAGAGAGGTTGTTTTTAATCCGCTTCAGCTTGTCTGGGATAAAATCCTAGAAGTTGCTCTCTAGTATCTTTGCTTTCGCTCCCTGAGTAGAGGGGGTAGTGAACTAGTGAATTCAATGCAGCGCCAGAAAATTTCTCTTCACCTCATTCTAACGCAACCTTGCTAAAAATCAATTCCCAGGATGTGCTACATCCGGGCAACTACTAGCAAGTTGCCCTTCAAGGATTATACTCCCAAAACTAACTGATTGCGGTGAATTTGCAGAAGTTGAAATTCTTGATTGGCAACTACTTCTAGCATAGATAGAACTTGCTCAGGACGCAAGGAAACACCATCATTACGGCAACTACCTAGATAACGCAGAATAGTGGTAAAGTCGGCGGCACTGTTGTTAATTTTTACTAATGATAATTCAAACAGGCGATCGCGCAGATTTACTATTTGTGTTTTCCCAGATTTGGTAGTTTGTTCTAGGTTAATTTCTTCCCTGGCCAAGAGGGCATCAATCCAAGCTTGCCATTGTGCAGCTGTGGTTTCACTCGCAACTGCTACCGTAATCAAGTACTCGGCTGCGGCTAAAGCTTGGTTAGCAGATGGAGATTTTAAATCTATCTCTGCTACACAATATATAGGTATATCGCTGGGCAGTTCCTCGGCTAACTTTGCCTGAAAAGCTTCCGTGCCTACAGGTGTAGTTAACTCAAAATCGACAATTTCACCACTGCTCGTAGCACCTAAAGGTAAAGCACTGGCAATCATAATTCGAGGATTTGGGTGAAATCCACCTGTGTAAGCGACTGGCAAACTGGCGCGGCGCACAACTCGGTCAAGTAAACGCAGCAAATCAAGATTGCCTAGCAAAGCCATGTCACCTTGCTTACCAAACCAGACACGCAATCTTTGGACTTTAGAGGTATTCGGAACAAACTCACCTGCAAATTGGGGTATTGGCGGCGGCTCAATGACAATATTGTGGCCAAAGTCTGTGCCGCAGACACCGCAATGGGAACAACCTTCAAAGGAGCAATCTGGGACAATTGCTGCTTCTAAGGCGCGTTGCAAGTCTTCTTTCAACCATTTTTTGTCGATGCCGGTATCAATATGATCCCAAGGGAGGGGAGTATTGAGGGAGTCGGGAGTTGGGAGTGGGGAGTTGGGGGAATTTTGATCTGGTGAATGAAACAAGTTCCATTCACCGTTTTCGACTTGGCGGTATTTCCAATCTAGACCTGCTTCTGCGATCGCATTACCCCAAGCGGTGAAGGCTTTATCTAAACTGTCATACCAAGAATCCATACCTGCACCTAATTCCCAGGCGCGGCGGAGGACTTGACCCAAAGTGCGATCGCCTCTGCCGATAAAGTCTTCCATTGCCGAAATGCGGACATCGGTAAAGTTTACCTTTACTCCCCGCATCCGGCGGAATTCTTGGCGCAGTAGGTCTTGTTTGCGTTCAAATTCCGCAGTGGCGACGGAGTGCCATTGAAATGGTGTATGCGGTTTGGGCGTAAAGTTAGAAATTGTTAGGTTAAAGTTTAGCGGTCTTCTGGCTTTACCCCGACATTCTCGCTGTAGCCAACGGACTGTTTCCGCAATGCCTAAGACATCTGCATCTGTCTCCCCTGGCAAGCCAATCATAAAATAGAGTTTGATTTTATCCCAGCTTTGTTCCCAAGCTGTTTTCACACCTTTTAATAGTTCTTCATTCGTCAAACCTTTATTCACAATATCCCGCATCCTTTGGGTTCCGGCTTCGGGTGCAAAGGTTAAGCCTCCTTGGCGCGTACCACCGAGAATGTTGGCAATATTCTCATCAAATCTATCTACACGCTGACTTGGTAAAGACAGGGAAATGTTTTCATTTTTTAACCGATTTTTAATTTCCATCCCCACTGCTGGTAGGGCTAAATAATCGGAACAACTCAAAGATAGTAAAGAAAATTCATTGTAACCAGTCGCCCGCATTCCCTGTTCAATGGCATCTACAACTTTTTCTGGTTCCACATCTCGCGCCGGACGGGTAAGCATTCCTGGTTGACAAAAGCGACAGCCACGGGTGCAGCCACGACGAATTTCAATTGTGAGGCGATCGTGTACTGTTTGGACATAGGGAACTAAGCCAATAGAATAGGCGGGTATGGGTGTGGCAACTCTTCTGATAATCCTTTTTGGCACATCAGAGCGGTTGGGATGGACTAAGCCATCTGCTGCCATATCATAAAACTGGGGAACATAGACCCCTGGTATTTGTGCCAAGTCGAGTAATAAATCGCGACGACTCAATTTGGCTTGTTTGCCTTCTTCCAACACCATACCGATTTCGGGTAAGAGTTCTTCGCCATCACCTAAAGCGAAGAAGTCAAAAAAGTCGGTGTAGGGTTCAGGGTTTGAGGTTGCTGTTTGTCCACCAGCAAAAATTAGTGGATGATAATTCCCGGTGGCTCGCTCTTGCCATGTGAGGGGAATTCCTGCTAAATCCAACATTTCTAAGATGTTGGTTGCACCTAATTCGTAACTAAGACTAAAACCTAAGATGTCAAATTCTGGTAGCGATCGCTTTGACTCTACAGCAAACAAGGGGGTGTTTGTTTCCCGGAGTTTTGCTGCCAAGTCTGTACCAGGAAGGTAAGCGCGATCGCATAGTTGGCGCGGTTGGGCATTCAAAATGTTATATAGAATGATATGCCCCAAGTTGGACGAACCAACTTCATACACTTCTGGGTAGGTCAATACCCACCTGACAACTGCCGTTTCCCAAGGCTTATGTACTGCTAGGCGTTCGTTACCGAGGTAACGCGCGGGTTTTAAAATATCCGATGTAATTAACTTTTCAACTGCAACAGCCACTGTGCTATCTTCTAGCTACTTTTATGATTTACAGATAATCACCTCCAACATTAGCACTGATTTGGTCGTAGCATAGTTTTATCTTTGTAACTGAAAACATCCTTTACAAACCTTTGCCACAAAGATTGCTTGTATGCTATGTTTAAGGGCTAACTGATACCGACTCAGCATTATCTCCAAACTCAAACACTTCATCAAGTTGAGTTAATTCAAAGATAATTTTCAGGGCTGGAGACACAGAACATAACCTTAAGCCCCGTTCCAAGTTTTGCGCCAGTTTCAACGCAGACACCAAAGCCATTAATCCTGCACTATCTAGTGACTCTACTGCTGCCAAATCCACAAGTAAGATTGCGACATCATTAGCTGTTAATGCTGTGGTTAAATCTCGTTCAAATTCCAATGCGTTGGCGGCATTGAGTTTGCCCTGTGGACGAATCACTGCAATTTTTGGGCATTCCAGCACTGCTTGCATATTGACATCCTAAATTAGAGTTATTAAATCTTTAACCTGAGATTTATTTGAACATAATCTCTTTTTTTTAAACATCGACCATACGTCTTACATCTCTTTGCTGAATCTTTATCACTGAAGGGTATATCTTTAAAGATTGTCATAAATACAGGGTAAAATGTGTTCATATATACTTTTTTTTTAATATTGCTTCTCAAACAATCAACATAGACAGCCACAAAATAAATTGCTCAACCGTAACTTTGCTGGGAAAGCTTAATCTAACGATACTTCAGACAGTTAATCTGGAGAAAAAATGAGATGAAATCCGCTCATTAGCAAAACCATAAGAGAAAGATAGAGGCAAATTTATGAGCATAATAAATGTGATCTAAATCACAAATTTTATATATCTGGATCACAATTTATACTTAACTACATCCCGGATAATTTAGTATTACCTAAAATGGGTTAATAGATATGAGAACGAGTAAGTATGCTATTCGCCAACTGGTAGAAAAGGCTCTTGATATTAAAAAATTAACTCCAGAGATAGAAAATGAAATCAACTCCGAATTAACTCAAAATGGTTATATCTCGGATGTAGACTACGAAGCTTTGGAATTATTAATGGCAGAAATGGATGCTGGTAGAGTCAAGCTAGTTCCTAGCTGGGGATATTAATTTTTGTCATTATTTATTTGTGATGGCAGTTAGTAACGATATGAGGTGCAAGTTCTCTAATCTCTAGCCTCTGAAATTTTCTGTGAGATTTACTGTTTAGTTACCTGGTGTGGCGTAAACTGTGCTAGTCAGCATTAATGTTTGCATTAATATTAAGTCGCCATGCACTTCGCTAAACGCCTAGAAAAAATTCCTCCCTACCTCTTTGCTGAAATTAACCGTAAACGAGACAAACTCGTTGCCGAGGGAGTAGACATCATTAATATGGCAATAGGCGACCCTGATAAACCGACTCCAGCACATATTCTCCAGGTAATGCACGCAGCAATTGATAATAGTGCCACCCATAACTATCCGCCCTACGAAGGAACACAAGAATTTCGGCAAGCGGCTGCTAAATGGATGGAACGTCGGTTTGGGGTAACTGGGTTAAACCCAGATACAGAAGTTGTAGCCTCTATTGGTTCTAAAGAAGCAATCCATAATACTTTTTTAGCTTTTGTGGAGGCGGGGGACTATACGCTCATCCCCGATCCTGGGTATCCGGTGTATCGCACTTCCACAATTTTTGCTGATGGTGAACCGTTCACTATGCCACTGAAGGCAGAAAATAAGTTTTTACCAGATTTAAACGCAATTCCCGAAGAAATCGCCCAAAAAGCCAAGCTGTTGTGGATTAATTACCCCAATAACCCGACTGGGGGAGTTGCAACACTGGAGTTTTTTGCAGAATTGGTAGATTTTTGTAAGCAGTACAAAATCTTGCTGTGTCATGACAATGCTTACTCAGAAATGGCTTATGACGGCTATAAACCGCCGAGTGTGTTGCAAGTACCAGGGGCAAAAGATATTGCCATTGAGTTTCACAGTTTGTCGAAGTCTTACAATATGACAGGCTGGCGAGTTGGTTTTGTCGTGGGGAATGCGCTGGGTATTCAAGGTTTAAGGCAAGTCAAAACCAACGTTGATTCAGGAGTATTTAAGGCAATTCAAACAGCTGCGATCGCAGCTTACAATACTTCAGAAACCGAACTGCAAACTTTGATGTCTGTTTATCAAAATCGCCGCGACACCATTGTTAAAGGATTGCAATCTTTAGGTTGGCCGATTCAGCCGCCAAAAGCCACCCTTTACGTATGGGTTCCTGTTCCGGCTGGCTATACTTCTGCGGAATTTGTAAATTTGTTGCTTGACAAATGCGGCATTATGGTAGCTCCTGGTAGCGGTTATGGTGCATCTGGTGAAGGCTTCTTCCGTATTGCTTTGACCATCCCTGAAGAAAGAATGCAAGAAGCTATTGAGCGAATGAAAGATGCTGGTATTTGCTACTAAAAAAATATGAAGTATGAAGTATAAAATTTTAGCGTTGGTGAATAATAGGGTTAAATTAAAACTAACTCATTACAAACTCTGCGCCTCCGCGCCTCTGCGTGAGGGAACACCCGAAATCATGCAACTTTGAAGTCTAAAATTTCATACTTCAGACTTTCGACCTTCCCACATCTGCTGAATAAATTGATGGAGTTGTTGTTTAGCCGCCAATTCCGGTTCCTCTGTTGGTTCTTTGACTAAAATCTGACTCAACAGGGTAATAACTTCTGTATCTAAAGCAGGGCGAAATAATTGAATAGGCCAAAGCAAATCAGATGCGTCTCGCAAGTCAGTAATTTGTAGGGGTTCTTGAGTATGGTTAGCCAGCAGTAAAGGACGCACCCAACACAACTGACGGGACACAACCACTTCAATAACTTCCGCGTACAAATTTTTGTCACCATGCTCTAAAGACAAAATTTGTCCTGGTTGAAAATCTGGGCGTGTATCCATAATGATTTAGCTAAGGCAGTAGCAATGATGATTTTGCAGCTTTTCTCATTTTAATGTGGAGAATGGCTAGTCTTGAGAAGCAATCCTTGGGTAAGAGAGAGTTTAGAATTTAATGTTATAAAATAAGTGAATAACTGTTAAGCTGTTAAGCGATCGCCAATAGGCATTCCGTTGTAGTAAATCATCGAAACAAGAGCAAAGAAGCGTGTCAGTCGAAACCATTGAGAAGAGTTCCACATCCCGCAAGCTCGCCCCTCGGTATCGCGTTCTGCTCCATAACGACGACTACAACTCGATGGAGTACGTGGTGCAGGTATTATTAACAACAGTACCAAGTCTCACTCAGCCCCAAGCTGTGAGCATCATGATGGAAGCACATACAAACGGGTTAGCTTTAGTCATTACCTGCGCTTTAGAACATGCTGAATTTTACTGTGAAACATTGAAGACTCACGGTTTATCCAGCAGTATTGAACCTGATGAGTAGTTTGAGTAGCCTTGGCGACTGGAAGTCGCACGCCAGTGAGGGAGTCGTCAAAGCCGCCCAACGCACTGGCTCGGCTACACAGACAAAACCCATCTGCATGGGTTTAAAAACTCTAGATTTTTTATTAGTCCGCATAGACGGGCTTTGTTTGTATAGCCGCGATTTCTAATCGTCTGGCTTTGGGTTATTAAACTATTTAGTATGAAAAACAACCTTGCCCGTTTAGCTCAACGCCCTGCCCCCATTCGGCTGGGTTGTTTTATTTTAATGTTATTGGCGTTATGGTTGCCTTTTGCTGCCCCAATTTACTTACTAGTTCAGGATGCTAATTTAGTAAGTATTTTGACAATGGTTTTACTATATATAGAATTTATTGTTCTGTTGAAGCTATGGGGTAAATATGTCTACCAGCAACCTCAGATATTGCAGCATTATGGCTTAGATACTACATCACACAACAGGATAGATTTACTGCGTGGCTTGGCTATAGGTTTCACTAATATTTGGCTACTTTTTGGCATAGAAAGTCTTTTAGGTTGGTTGGTATGGCAACAGCCCAAAATTTTCTTATTAAAAATAGTTATCGAAGGTGTAATTGTCGGCTTGGCTGTTGGGTTTGCTGAAGAGTTATTATTTCGCGGCTGGTTGCTTGATGAATTAGAACGCGACTACAACCAGCGTGTAGCACTATGGACGGATGCTCTTATCTTTGCTACGTTGCACTTTATTAAACCATTAGAGGCAATTATCCAAACTCTGCCGCAGTTTCCGGCTTTAATAGTTTTGGGTTTAACGCAGGTATGGGCGAAGCGTTGGCGTAGAGGGCGTTTAGGTTTACCAATTGGTTTGCATGGTGGTTTGGTTGGAGGTTTCTACATTATTAATGTTGGTGGATTAATTAAATATACGGGTGTAGTGCCTGATTGGGTTACGGGAGTATATCACAATCCTTTAATGGGTGTGATGGGATTATTTTTGATGAGTATTTTGGCGGTATGGATGAGCAGGAGAGGGAAGCGATCGCACCTTTGGTAAAATACCAGTCAAAGCATCTCATGAATCTATCCCACTAATAAAATTCTATTAATCCAGATGTGAATTGTGGCAAGAGAAAGAAAACCGTTGAAGCAGGCAGCAATTCTCTCCCAACGAACTACAAGTCGGCGGTATTTTCGTTGAAACCATGCGAAACAACGTTCTTGCTGAAAGCGTGGAACTGAAATTTTAATTGGTCTACCTCGATTTTTCTGAGTCTTCCAAGTACGCTTGGGCAATTGAGGTCTAATACCAAGTTTACGTAAAGCAGCACGTTTGTCCTTGGAATCATAACCTTTGTCAGCAGCAAGAACTTTAACTCGTTTACGAGGTCTACCAGGTTTATTAGTCTTGACTTTGACACTATCGATTAGTGGAATAACTTGATCTCGTTCACTACCATTAGCAGGTGTTGTGCAATTAGCTAAAGGCATTCCATTACCATCTGTTAGGGTATGGATCAAAATCCCTTTACCTTTATACCCATACTTAACCCCCTCACCGCCACCTTTTCCAGGGGGAAAAAGACCCGTCTACAGCGCCGTAATTCCAGTTGATTAAACCCTTCTCTTGAGCAATTCCTAATGTACTTGCTTGTAAACTTTCTAACGTTCCATCTGTTTCCCAACGTTGTAACCATCTATGTGCTGCACTTTTTGATGCCCAAATCTCTCCCTTTGGCACATCACACCAACGACATCCAGTTATCAATATATACAGCAATGTATTAAGTACATGGCGAAATGGCGCATGAGGCATTCCCCGTTCTCTTTTTTCTGGTTCTTTGGGGAATATATCTTCAAACAGCTTCCACTCCAGGTCACTTAATCCTTCAAATCGCCCAGCCATACCCTCATCAAACTTACCGTCATCAACAGCAGATTATCATATTGCTGGTATTAGTGGGATAGGTTCATATATCCTATGGTATGCAGTTCATAACGGCTACGTAAATTTTGATATGATACAAAATTTCTACTTATGGAGATAGGATTTACTACAGGTTTGAATTATGGGAGTAATTTCTGTCTGTGTCTCTACAATTTATCAATGTCCCCCCGGCTAATTCTCAGCCCCCGGTTGGCTTAATTGTCGCTTTGCATGGTTGGGGTGCTAATGCTGAGGATGTGGCATCTTTATTACCTTATTTCCAGCTACCTACTTACCAGTTTGTTTTCCCTAATGCACCTTATCCCCATCCTTATTCTGCTGTGGGTAAGGCGTGGTATGAGTTGCGAAATGAGAATATGTATCAGGGTTTAGCCGAAAGTCGCCAATTACTCACCGAGTTTTTGCAATCTTTAGAAAGCAGCACTGGTGTACCTTTATCGCGGACGATTTTGTGTGGCTTTTCTCAAGGTGGGGCGATGACTTTAGAAGTGGGGCTAAAGTTGCCTTTAGCTGGTTTAGTAGTGATGAGTGGGTATTTACATCCCGATGCAGTACCTACAGAACAGCAGGAGATTCCGCCAACTTTAGTTATGCACGGTACTCAAGATGAAGTTGTGCCATTGCAAGCAGCTATCAGAACGAGAGAAACCTTGCATTCTCTAGGCTTTACAGTAGATTACCGGGAATTTGAGGCGGGACATGAAATTAATCTGCAAATGTTAGAAGCGTTACGAAATTTTGTTTTAAAGACAATTGGGTAGCCTTAAATACAAATTTTTTTACAATTATGGTAAAAATCATGCAAATTTTTACGAAAGAAATGCCGTCTAATGAGTAATATAGATTGGGTGGTTACGTCAAGCGCAACTTCACCCAAGCTGGATGCAAATGCTGCATAAGGGAGGGGCAAGCATTATGAAGACTCTAGGTATTTCCAGAAATGAAATAGCTGCCATGACCGCAGCAGATGTGGAAGATTTAGCTACTCGTCTGGAACTTGATAATTATAGCAATGCTTTTGAAGGTTTGAATGATTGGCATCTACTACGGGCGATCGCCTTTCAGCGTCCAGAATTAGTTGAACCCTATATCTACCTCTTAGATTTAGAACCTTACGATGAAGCTTAGATAAAGTCTAAAGTATGAAGTATGAAATTAATTTCAGGCTTCATATTTTTTTCTGATGTCTAATCTCCAGTCTTCAAGCGAAAATCGCAACAACAGGGTTCTTGTTTGTGTAGGCGGCGGTATCGCCGCCTATAAAGTTTGTGAGGTGGTTTCGACGCTGTTTAAAAGTGGGGTAGAAGTTCGTGTGATTCTCACCCGTTCAGCGCAAGAATTTATCACGCCTCTGACTTTAGCTACCCTCTCCCGTCATCCAGCCTATACAGATAATGATTTTTGGCAACCAACTCACTCCCGTCCGTTGCATATTGAGTTGGGAGAATGGGCTGATTTAATCGTAATTGCACCTTTAACAGCGAATACATTAGCTAAGTTAACCTACGGGATGGCTGATAATTTGCTGACGAATACGGTGTTGGCTTCGACTTGTCCTGTATTGTTAGCACCTGCGATGAATACGGATATGTGGGAACAGTTGACGGTGCAGCGCAATTGGCAGCAGTTGTTAACAGATAGCCGCTATCATGGGATGAGTACAGCATCAGGTTTATTAGCTTGCGATCGCATCGGTGCTGGTAGAATGGCGGAACCAGCAGAAATTGTCACCCGCATTCATTCTTTATTACATACTGGCGGTAAGCGAGATTTAGTCGGTAAACGCATATTAATTAGTGCTGGGGGAACGCGAGAATATCTCGACCCAGTAAGATTTATTGGTAATCCTTCTACGGGTAAGATGGGTTTGGCTTTAGCCCAAGCCGCCTTGCATCGTGGTGCAAATGTGACTTTAGTACATGGTATAGCTAATTGGGATGTACCTTTGGGAGTGCAAGCTATACCTGTGATTTCAGCCGAGGAAATGCAACAGGTAATGTTGGAATATTTACCGAATGCTGATGTGATTGTGATGTCGGCAGCTGTGGCTGATGTCAAGCCCAAAGACTATAGTACAGAGAAATTGCCCAAGCGATCGCTCCCCCAAGCTTTACCTGTAGAACCTGTACCTGATATCGTTGCCCAATTAGCACAACTCAAACAACCACATCAGTTATTAATTGGTTTTGCTGCACAAACAGGAGATATCATCACCCCTGCAAAGGAAAAGTTGCAGACTAAGAAATTAGATGTAATTGTTGCTAATCCTATAGATCAACCAGATAGTGGTTTTGGGAGTAACAACAATCAAGCCATATTTTTAGATGGGCAGAATCATCAATTAGAAGTTGCCCATTGTTCTAAATTAGAAATGGCGCATCATCTATTTGATTTTGTGATGAGTCGCCATGCTTGATTTTTATCTGCGTCCATCTGCGTGCATCTGCGGTTAATTAATTTTTGTCTCGCGCAAAGGCGCAAAGGCGCAAAGAGTGAGAGAAAGTTTTAGGTGGCTATTTTTTGGAGTGAATTACTTGTAAACTCCCGCCTGCATATAATTGTATCTTCTCTACATTGAAGCCGATTTCCTTTAATAACTCTGGTAAATCAGTTTTGATTAACTCCCATGCTGTTTCTGTTTCAAACAATAGTAAAAACACTGAGACACCAGGCCAAAATATGGGATTATTTGGTGCATGAAAATCTACTAATGTAAAAACTCCGCCTGGTTTTAGGACTCGATAAACTTCTTGCAGAATTTGTCGTAATTGTGCAGCGTGCATTTCATGTAATGCGGCGCTGGTATGCACCACATCAAAAGAATTATCGGCAAAGGGCATATTTTCGGCAAAGGCTTCTATATATGAGGCTTGCGGGACATTTTGTCTGGCCCTTTGCAAAGATTTTGGTGAGGCATCTAATCCTGTTACATTTTGTGAACATTTCACTAAAAACTGTGTAGATTGCCCACTGCCACAACATAAATCTAATACCTGAGTATCTGAATGAATTGTTAAGCCTTGTAAGGCAAGTTGGCGAAAACGGCTTTCTCCACCGACGCTGATAGCTGCTACGCGGGAAATAGCATCATACAACCATTGATACTGGTAACTTAAATCTCGTAAAATTGTTGCCATTGCACCTTTCCTGACTGTTAAGCTTTATATTTAATAAAGATATATTGTTAACATTAGTAAAAAATCTGAAAAGGTTGGGGGAAAATAACTGCTATGGGTCGTGTAGGCGTTTTATTACTCAATCTCGGTGGCCCCGATAAGTTAGAAGACGTTGGGCCGTTTTTGTACAATTTATTTTCTGATCCCGAAATCATTCGCCTACCATTTCGCTGGTTGCAAAGACCCCTAGCTTGGTTTATTGCCTCGCGGCGCGTGAAAACATCTCAAGAAAATTATAAGCAAATTGGTGGTGGTTCTCCTTTGCGGCGAATTACAGAAGCCCAAGGAGAAGCTTTAAGAGAACAGTTGAGTGATTTGGGTAAAGAGGCTAACATCTACGTAGGTATGCGATATTGGCATCCTTACACAGAAGAAGCGATCGCCCAGCTTACCCAAGATGAAATTGACAAGCTGGTAATTCTGCCGCTTTATCCGCAATTTTCTATCAGTACCAGTGGTTCTAGCTTCAGGTTGTTAGAAAAACTTTGGCAAGAAGACCCCAAACTGCAAAATCTTGAATACACCGTCATTCCTTCTTGGTACAAACAGCGCAACTACCTGCAAGCAATGGCGGAACTCATCGCCCAGGAAATAGATCAATTTCCTAACCCTGATGATGTGCATATCTTCTTTAGCGCCCACGGTGTACCAAAAAGCTATGTAGAAGAAGCAGGCGACCCCTATCAGCAAGAAATTGAGGAATGCACATACTTAATTATGCAGACCCTCAATCGTCCGAATGCTCACACCTTGGCTTATCAAAGCCGTGTCGGCCCTGTAGAATGGCTGCAACCTTATACTGAAGATGCGTTGAAAGAATTAGGCGCACAAGGCGTAAAAGATATTGTGGTTGTACCCATCAGTTTTGTCTCCGAACACATCGAGACACTGCAAGAAATTGATATTGAATACCGAGAAATCGCTGAAGAAGCCGGAATTCACAACTTCCGTCGCGCACCTGCACCGAATACTCATCCAGTATTTATTAGGGCATTGGCTGATTTAGTCATTGAAGCACTGGAACAACCCAACTTCAAGCTATCACAAGCAGCCCAAATGAAAAAAAGGGTGAAAATGTATCCCCCAGAAAGTTGGGAATGGGGTATGACTACCAGTGCAGAAGTGTGGAATGGAAGAATTGCGATGTTAGGTTTTATTGCTTTAATTATTGAGTTAGTGACTGGTCATGGTTTATTACACATGATTGGACTTTTGCAATGAAGAAGGGGTTAGGGGCTGGAAACTAGGGATGAGAAAGTAATATTTTTTGAGTAACTTTCACATACAAGTCTTGTAATTCCCATACCCCATTCCCTACTCTCTAATCACCACTCTCTAATTGACCATGTTTAAAACATTAGTTTTCTACGGTTCTTACAGGAGCGATCGCCAAGGCATTAAAGCTGCTAAATTCATAATTGATCAACTCCAGCAAAGAAACCATGAAGTGATTTTTGTTGATGCGAAAGAATATGACTTTGGTATCTTAGACCGGATGTATAAGGAGTATGATCCAGGTCAAGCTCCGGCAAAGATGACAGAACTTGCAGAACATATCCGCACAGCTGATGGTTTTGTTGTGATTACCGGAGAATACAATCATTCCATTCAGCCAGGGTTGAGTAATCTGATGGATCATTATCTAGAAGAATACTACTTCCGTCCGGCTGGGATTGTTTCTTACTCGGTTGGTGGCTTTGGCGGAGTCCGCGCCGCTATACAGTTACGCTCGTTTCTAGGAGAAATGGGAATGGTAACTATTTCCAGTATGTTTGCCATTTCTAAAATTGGCAACTCTTTAGATGAATCAGGTACTCCCCAAGAAGCAAGTTTGACCAAGAGATTTGGTCAATTTTTAGATGAATTGGAATGGTACGAAGAAGCATTACAACGCCAACGCCGAGAAAAAGGCACTCCTTACTAATTGAGTTATTTTAACTATCTACTTTCAAACCAAGCTGCTAAATCAGCCATACTAGAAAAATCTAGCAACGCTTCACCCAACTCTTCTAACTCCGCAGTTGATAAATTTTGAATTTGTGCTTGCAATTGCGGATTCACTTCACCTAGACGGCGGTTAAGTTGGCGTAAAATCAGTGTTTATTCTCCTGGCTGTATTCCTTACCTCATGCAACTGGTCACGATTTGCATAACTTTTTCCTCCTGCTGTGGTTCAATACTAGCAAGTTGCTCTTGAAAAGACGGTCATGGTCAATCATAGAAAAATTCAATCCTGGCTACAAACCATTGCAACTTTAATTACTTGACGCGCTTTCATGTCATGAAAAACTTGTTCTAAATCTTTTAGGGGTTGCTTTTCGCTGATGAGTAATTCTAAAGGTAGTTTTCGACTAGCTATCATTGAAAGTGCCGATCGCACATATTCTGGTGTGTTGTGAAATACGCCTTTAAGAGTGAGTTCGCTGTAGTGTAATTGTTCTGTATTGACTGTAATTGTCGTATCTCGTGGACAACCACCAAATAAGTTGACTGTTGCACCAGGACGAGCGCAAGCGATCGCAGTTTCCCATACACTAGGTACACCAGTAGCTTCAATCACCACATCTGCACCCCAGCCTTGGGTAAGTTCTTTCACCACACCAGGAATATCAGGAATTTGATGATAGTTAAAAGTCTGGGCTGCGCCTAGCTTTTGACCAATTTCTAGCCTTTGGTCACTTCCGCCCCAGAGTAATACTTCAACAGTATCAGCCAATGCCGCGACAAACATTAAGCCAATCGCCCCATCTCCCAAAATTACTACTTTATCTTTGGGTTTGATATGGGAACGGGCGACACCATGCAATACACAAGCTAGAGGTTCGGTCATCGCCGCCAATGCAAAAGGCAATTCTTCAGGGAGACGCAATAAATTATGCTGGACGATGGGTGCAGGAATTTTCAGGTATTCTGCAAAGGTGCCATTATTCCAGGTTAAATTCGGGCATAAAGAATACTCTTGGCGTTGACAAAAAAAACATTTCATGCACGGTGCAGAGTTATTGGCAACAACGCGATCGCCCACTCGCCAATTACTCACACCTGCACCCACCGCCACAATTGTGCCTGCGGCTTCATGACCAAACAGCGTGGGTGGTTTCAACATCTTGGCGTGACCTCCACACCGCCAAACCTTCAAATCTGTACCGCAAGTTGTCGCTGCACCCACCTGAATCACGACTTCACCGATTGCTGGTGTGGGGTCAGCTACTTGCTCTAACCGTAAATCTTCCTGGCCATAAAGTAATGCTGCTAACAAGGCTTGTGACCTAATTCAAAAGCTCCACCTGATTTTATCAGGTAAATATTCAGAATTTAGAGGTGCGATCGTTCCACCATTCAACTCTTCAGTAATGCTGCTCTGATTTAACTCAGCACTTCTTTAGTGAACTTCGATTACATTTAGATGTCAAAGCCTTGCTGGCTGGAATAGACTGGTTTTGTGTACCTCTGGCTACATCTTGTCACTGAAGTTAATCAAAATTAATTCTCACAAGACAAAGTTAGCTTTCTGTAAAACACCGATTTCTCAGTGAATCTAATCTTAGAAATCTTTTTCGTAAATAATGTAGTGTCTAGGATGGCGCTATGCCAAGTTCTACTTTAATTTGGCTCTTAGCTGGCTCAGGTTTGTGTTTATTAGAACTGTTTTTACCGTCGGCTTTTGTCGCCTTCATGATGGGTATTAGTGCCTTTGTGGTGGCGCTACTTTCCCAATTGGGTTTGAGTTTATGGCTGCAAGTAGCAATTTGGCTTTTGCTGTCCACAATTTTGATAGTACTATCTCGGCGGTATTTACAACCGCGACGGCGCAAATCAAAAATCCAGGATGCTGTTGTAGCGGAAACCTTAACAGAAATTCCGGCAGGTAAAACTGGACGAGTGCTATATGAAGGCAATTCTTGGCGGGCTAAATGTGATGATGACAAACTTGATATTGCTCCCCATCAACGTGTTTACGTAGTCAGAAGAGAAGGTACTACGTTAATTGTTATGCCAGAAAATTTGTTGCATTCATAGGAAGTGTGAAGTATAAAGGTTAACGCCTAAGATATTTAATAACCAGGAGATTTACAGTGGAACAGTTTTTGTTATTAATTTTTTTAGCCCTTGGTGGTTCTGCGGTGGCTGGTTCTGTAAAAGTGATCAATCAAGGTAATGAAGCTTTGGTAGAAAGATTGGGCAGCTATAATAAAAAGCTCGAACCAGGACTGAATTTTGTTGTGCCTTTTTTAGATAAAATCGTTTATCAACAAACCATCCGCGAAAAAGTTTTAGATATTCCGCCACAAAAATGTATTACCCGTGACAACGTGGGTATTGAAGTAGATGCGGTGGTGTACTGGCGAATAGTTGATATGGAAAAAGCTTGGTACAAAGTTGAAAATCTTCAGTCAGCAATGACCAACTTGGTACTAACTCAAATTCGCTCAGAAATGGGACAACTAGAGTTAGATGAAACCTTTACCGCCCGTTCCCAAATTAATGAAATTTTATTAAGAGATTTAGATATTGCTACCGACCCTTGGGGTGTAAAAGTCACAAGGGTGGAACTGCGAGATATTATTCCTTCCCAAGCGGTACGCGAATCAATGGAATTGCAAATGTCCGCCGAACGCCGCAGACGGGCTGCAATTTTAAATTCTGAAGGTGAACGGGAAGCCGCAGTAAATAGTGCCAGAGGTAAAGCAGAAGCCCAAATTCTCGATGCAGAAGCGCGACAAAAATCATTAGTTTTGCAGGCTGAGGCGGAACAAAAAGCAATCGTCCTCAAAGCCCAAGCCGAACGCCAACAGCAAGTTCTCAAAGCCCAGGCTATTGCAGAATCAGCCGAAATTATCGCTCAAAAAATCAATTCTCAACCCAGTGCTAGTAAAGCTTTAGAAGTTCTATTTGCGTTGGGTTATCTCGATATGGGCGCGACTATCGGTAAAAGCGATAGCAGCAAAGTTATGTTTATCGACCCCCGCACCATTCCCGCAACTTTTGAGGGTATTCGCTCTATAGTGTCTGACACTAAGGTAGATTCTAACGCTTGGTTGGGTAGGGAAATACCTGATGTGAATGGGCAGTAGTCATTGGTGTTATTTTTCGAGTAGCTAGTACAACAAGGCAAAAGGAAAAAGTCAAAAGGAAAAAGAAAGAATATTCAGTGTCAGAGTTTAATAACAAATGACAAAGGACAAATGACTATTGACTAACCTGACACTGATCACACAAACCGAAAAATTCTAAAGTGTGGTAGAAAATTTTAAATTTGTGACTTATTTGTAGTTGGTCTTCCAGGTCGTGAACTGGACATTGATTAATGGGAATTGACGTACCACATTGCAGACAGGTGAGATGGTGTTTGTCTTGCTGCACTAAGCTATAGAGGGCTTCACCGTTAGCTAAAGTCCGAACTTGCACCAAACCTTCGAGTTTTAAAGCTTCCAAGGAACGGTAAACTGTGGCTAAACCCATATTTTGATTGCGATTACGCAGTTCAATATAAATATCTTGGGCGGAAATGCCTTGTTTGACGCTTTTCAGTAGGTTCAAAATCCGCTCTTGACTGCGGGTGCGTATGGCTCTCATAAGCAATTGTGGATATTCGCCACTGTAGTGGAAGCTGTTATACTGGCTATCTGATAAATTAACTTTAACTGTTTCACAATCTTATTTTCACTCAGTTGGAACAGAAAGTTATAGTATAGCGATCGCAGCATTCAGCAAAACAACTGTGCAACGGAAGTATCTAGCCAAAATTCATGTAACGCTTCGTCCTTCAGTCCTAGACCCTGCTGGTGTGGCTGTACAATCTGGTCTCAAGCAAATGGGATACGAAACAGTTGAAAACGTGCGGATTGGTAAGTATATAGAACTTACCATCATCTCTCAAGATGAGACTAAAGCACGGAGAGACTTAGATAACATTTGTGACCAAATGCTAGCCAATCCTGTAAT
This sequence comes from Nostoc piscinale CENA21, assembly GCF_001298445.1. NCBI lineage: Bacteria > Bacillati > Cyanobacteriota > Cyanophyceae > Nostocales > Nostocaceae > Nostoc > Nostoc piscinale. The sequence goes on from NZ_CP012036.1 coordinate 6,360,095, forward strand.
CGAAAATTACCGATTTGATTTAATTGAGGTCGAAACGCAGACGGGAGTGTTTTAGAAGTTAAAAGGTAAAAGTAAAAAGAACTAAATTTTCTGCCTTTTTACTTTTGCCTTTTTAACTTTTACTTGTTCAGATCCAAATGACCAATCACAAATGACCAATGACAAAATTCGGCGTTATTGTTTTTCCAGGGTCTAATTGCGATCGCGATGTTGCTTATGTCACCAGAGACTTGTTAGGTCAACCAACACGCATGGTTTGGCATCAAGACACCGACATAGCTGATTTGGATGTAATTATCATTCCAGGCGGCTTTAGTTACGGTGATTACCTGCGCTGCGGTGCGATCGCTCGATTTTCGCCTGTGATGCAGCAGGTGATTGAACACGCGCAAAAGGGTAAGTTTGTTCTCGGTATTTGTAACGGCTTTCAGGTATTAACTGAAGCCAAGCTGTTACCGGGGGCATTAACGAGAAATCGAGATTTGCATTTTATTTGCGATCGCGTCCCGTTAAAAGTCGAAAATACAAATATTCCTTGGACACAAGCTTACACCAGTCAAAAAACCATCACTCTACCCATTGCCCACGGAGAAGGGCGCTTTTATGCTGATAGAGCCACTTTATCGGCAATAGAAGACAATGGTCAGGTGGTATTCCGCTATGCTGGAGGCAACCCCAATGGTTCACTCAACAACATTGCTGGAATTTGTAATCGCCAAGGCAATGTCTTGGGGATGATGCCACACCCAGAAAGGGCATCCGATAAGATGCTAGGTGATAGTGATGGGTTAAGTTTATTTCAAGGATTGTTAGAAAAAGTCGCTGCTGTAGTGTAGAGTTAGTTGACTTTTTTGGGAATTGTAGCAAGTTGTTGTAGAGACTTTGGATACAAAGTCTCTCTTCTCATTCATAGAATTGGTATCAGCAAATAGCCCTCAAACTGAAGTCTGGGGTTATACAAACTAAACTCCTCCGGGTTCGCCAGTCGCCTGCGGAGGGAAACCCTTCCCTATCGCTGGTCTCACCGCCTGCGCGGATTCAAAATCCCTGATTTGACGTTAGTCCGCCTACGCGGACTTTGTTTTTTAGCCGCGAATTCCATTCGTTGGGGCTAGGTGCTTTCCTACTCCCCATTCCCTTTTTGTATCAACGCACATAGAATTTATCTAATATTTTTGGCAAAATCTAAAATCTCTGTAGCAACTGGCAGAGTATTCGCAGGATTCTCTAATGTATATTCCTGACTCGCTGCAATTATTTATTAGGTGGATACAAGCATTTGATATTCGTATTTTACAAACAGAGGAAGATGTCGAAAAAAAAGTTTATTTTGCCAATGTTTCAATATTTGGGTTATCCAGATTCATATCGGCAGAGTAAGTATAGTTTAACCAAAAATAATTCAGAGAACCCAGCCAAACAACTCAAAAATGCTCAAATTTATTTTACTACCGATGATGTAGTTCGGCAAAATTCCGACACATCATTGATAATTATTATTTATTTAGCACCAAATACACAATATTTTTCTGAAGCTATTACCCAAGCTAAATTTTATAGTACTTATCTCAAACCTATATTTTTCATCATTACCAATGGATACAGTTTCAAAATATTCAAATATTTTCCTTATCATCGAGAAGAACTGATATTTGATGGGATAATTGATACATTGAGAAATAGCCAATTGGCTGAAAATCTTTATTATCAACTTAAATTCGATTTAGTTAAAAAAAATTCCTAAAACTACAGTCAATAATTTTAAACATCCTGAATTCAGCAGCATAGAAAAATATTTAAGACGACATAAAGAGTTTAGCAATATTTTAGAAAAGTCTGAATTTGAACCTGCTTTCAAGCAACAAGGTCGTCACTTGACTGTTGTTAAACCAAAAGTGCTGATAGAGTGTAATTTACCACAGGCTTTTGGCAGAGGTGATTGTGTAATTCAATTCAGTAGCGTGATGCTGAGAGGCTTGAAAATTGCCCTCAACCATCAGCAAATTTTAAGTCAGTTAATGACGGGACTCGGCACTAAGCCTGAATGGGGTTGTCGTCGTTTTTTAAAACAAATAGATGCAGATACTTTTGAAACTTACTTAGGACAAACAACAGTAATTTTATCTGAGTTAGAAGTGGCAGATTTATGTTTATGTGTAGATGTTGTTTGTCAGGAATATCAAAATAAAATCATCGAATTTGAAAATCATTTAGAAACATGGGATTTTAAGTTTGTCGAATTTCTAGATATTAGAGGCTTTCATTTATTTTCTGTAGATGTAAAACTCTGGAAAATCATGCACAATTTTATTAAAAAGTTTAATTACGCTCAAGGTAAGTCAGAATGGCATTTATTTGACCAAGATAATACCTCTATTCGTGTCAGTCGCGGAATTAGGGATCATGCTTTTATTGTGCCGCGTTTCAGTAATGCTTACTCAGCGTTATCTAATAATCAAGTTGATATATTGTACGAAATCAACGATAGCCACATCGCCACATTAGAAAGTAGTAACCTTAATTCTTGGCAAGAAGATATCGGGATAAAAGGCACATGGACAGCTAAGTATACTAAAACTTGGTTAATCGAAAAATATATTCCGCAAGTAATGAGTTATCACTCGCAAAAGTTTCAAGTTTTAGAATTTGACTTAGAGAAAAATATCTTAAATTATCACAGACAGCATACAGCATTTAAAGAAATAAATGATGTTAAACATTTGCTGCCTTATCTGCGGGATATCCAAGCATGGTTACAGGTATATATTGTAAATATTGCAACTACTTGTATACAGCAATATTACCAAGTATTCACCGATTTGGTGAGAAATACCGATGCTGCGATCGCAGGCTTGGATTATATCACAATGAATTTACAAAAAATAATCTGGAAACACCCCTCAGCCGAGATATCTAGAGAAGAAATTTGGAATTTTAAAGATATTATTTATTGCCTAGATACCCAAGTTGCCAAGATAAATAATTGCAAATATATCGCTAGTTGGGAAGCAGATTTAATTACACGAGTGTTGATTTGGATTATCGAAAATGGCAAAATTAATCACTCTCAAAGTCAATTAAATGTAGCCAAACAAGCCTTGTTAACACTATGGGAACAATGTCGCTTTGAAATGCGCCATATCTATCCTTATCGTTAATTACCGTAAGTTTTACGTGGTTTAACTTTTCTTGACGAATCAGCTTTCACAGGAAATAGAAATCACACCTATTCGCCCCTCTAGGCTAGGATCTTAGTACTGCCAGTGCTTTAATACCATGAATGGATCAAACCGATTAAAGTCAGAATCCTTGCCCATCTCTCAGTCAACCGAACACTTCCACTCCCACGATGTGGATCATCATGAGCATGGAGATTCCAGTCATTCTCATGTTCATAGTGAAGAGTCGTTACGCAAAATTGTCAATCGGTTGTCACGCATAGAAGGACATATTCGCGGTATTAAAACAATGGTGCAACAAAGTTCTCCCTGTCCGGATGTATTATTGCAGATTGCCGCAGTTCGAGGCGCATTAGATCGAGTTGCCCGCATAGTCTTAGATGAACACTTAACCGAGTGTATTGCCAGAGCAGCGCAAGACGGCAACATAGATGTTGAAATTGAGCAATTAAAAGCGGCTTTAGATCGATTTATGCCTTAATCTGTCTTTCGCCATTATTCAGGTTAGGCAGAAGCCGAAATTTTAATCTTGTTACAAATCTCAATATATTTTGACTGCCAGAAATTTTCTGTCAGCGAAAATTAATAACTCAATAAAAATTCATCTTTTTGAGTTCAAGTCTCTATCTTAGGGACTTACGCAGTGAGACGAAAAATCAAGGGTTTTGGGAAGGGTGTAAGGGCAAAATCAAGTCAAAAAATTCTCTGACTTTTGACTTCTCCATAAGAATCTACTTATTCAAAACCCTTACACCCCACACCCTTAAACCCAATCATTAGTATGTGAATTACAAGTTATATGTCTTACCGCAGTGCTGCAATTAACAAACAGAACTGCGGTTATTTTTTAAGAAATGATTAATATATACGACTGTGCAAGTTTTCGTAGTGTACGTTAGCGCATATATTTTGCAACAGTTTATACTTCTATGCTCACCGAAACACTTTTCGGCTATTTAGCTATGGACTTATATCAGCATTTTTAAATTAGACTTGCTGGTGATTAATTACATAACTAAATTTACAGTATGAACTATGAGCGTCTGCTGAATTATGCTTGAAGGCCATTGCAGTGAAGCTTTAGAACTTATTTAAGGCAGATAAAACAACCTTTACAAGAAGTTAATTTCACTACAATGGGATTTTTTGTATTGACTATATGGAAGACTAATGTCAGAAAATGTTGACTTTCTCAACATTTCTTTAGATAATTTGAGGGTATGTAGCGTCAAAATGAAATTAGTTCCGTATAGCAAAATACAAAACCCTAGCCACAAGTCTAATCTCTGTCATGTTTGTTTCCCATGATAAGTGGGAATACTATCTACGTATAAATGTGTGAGAACAAATCATGAGTGTGAATACGGTGCCCTCTATCAATTACTACTCTCTAGATGTAATCCAAGACGAAGCACGCCGACTGGTGCAGAAGGGGATGGTTAGCCGACAACAGCCAATATATACACTCTGCCAATACATCCCAGCGAGAGAGTGGGTGTGCGTTGAATGTGAGTTGGAAAAATGCGATTTTCTATTGCGCGATCGCATTGGCGACCTCATCGGTCGTGAACAATGGGACAATGACTAATCAGTCTATGATTTCAGATTTTGGATTGGGAGTATATTTTTTGCATGTTTAACTTGGACACAGAAAAATTTACCGCCCACCTCACTGAAGCTATAGCTATAGTCTCTAGTTTTTTACTACAAATATTCCCTGATCCAGAGTCTTCTATTATTTTTCTTGGCAAATAAAGATTGCAGAACAATTAAAGTTTGATTTAAACAACTTTTCTCAACAGCATTGACGAAATCATAGCCCACAGTGAATTTATCAAGAAAAGTTGTTGCGTAAATCCACTTGCGAGACTGTGAATATTTTATCTAAATTAACTTACCGGAGCGGTGTTTTATCTTTAACTGCTCCGGTAATTTTTTTTTGAGAGACGGAATTTTAACTCTTTAACCCGTAGCAGTCTTATTTGATATGTGAACAAAAGAGACAAGGGAGAGAAATGTTTGTGAATCATTGAGAATTGCTCTGTCACTTGTCAACTGTCACGAGTAGGAAGTAGGGGAGAATATTCTACGGTTTTTACATAGATGTTTCGATATATGAAAAATCGGCAGAACAAGATATTACGCACAAAGATCATCAAAGCATCTCATAAATAACCGTAAAGTTTTTGTTACATACTTATAAACTTTACCACCAAGTTAAATTTTTACCTCAATGTAATTACTGATTTTTTTAGCTTTACTAACTTGGGTAGTACTACCCCGTTTGACTAAAAACGGAGATAAAAGAATATTGTCTACAGCTTTTTCTTCAAATAAGTCAAGCAACATAGTCATAGCCAATTCGCCCATTTCTACCATACGTTGACTGACTGTTGTGAGTGCTGGTGTGATGTAACTGGCAAGCGCAATATTATCAAATCCCACAAGGCTCAAGTCTTGCGGAACGGAAATACCTAGTTCTTTACAAGCTAAAAGAGCGCCGACAGCAACCATATCGTTGTAGCAAAAAATGCCAGTTACGCCAGCCGCTACTAATTGGGGTAGGAGTTGTTTACCGATATCAAAATCGCTGATTGTTTGACTGTCTCGCTGGGGAATGGCTACCCAATCTTGATTTGCTGATAACTTTGCTTGAGATAGCGCCAGATGATATCCTTCTAGGCGTTGTTGGTCTGCTTTGCTACTATCACCTACTCCTATATAGCCAATCCGAGTGTGTCCTAAATCTAGGAGATGTTCTACAGCTACACAGCCGCCTAAGCGATCATCTATGGCAACTGAGTGAAAGGTTTCGTTGTGAGCTTCCGTATCGATGTTAATCAGAACTGTTGGCACAGTAAGTTGGGTTAATCGCTTGTTATGGTTTTTGCCAATGCGCGAGTCAGCGACTAAAATTCCATCTACTCGGCGGTAATGAAAATTCTCAATAGCGGCTATTTCCTGGTCAAAATCTCCATGTGACGCATTTAACAACACATTCAAGCCGGCTTTTCTGGCTACTTGTTCAATTCCTTCTACTAGTTCACCAAAAAAGGGATCGGCGATGGACGTAACAATTACCCCAACGGTATAAGTGCGCTGATTTTGTAAACTTTGGGCGATCGCATTCGGTACGTAGTTCATTTCCTGCGCCAGTTTTTTGATTTCTTCCCGCACTTTGGCGCTAATTAAAGGGCTGTCTCGTAAAGCGCGTGAAACCGTGGAATGAGAAACGCCTGCTTTGCGAGCAATATCTTCAATGGAAATCTTTCGCTTACTCATATTGACCACTGCTGTTGATGAGAAGGACAAAGAACCCAGAATTCAGAATACCGCCTCTGGGAGTTAGGCAAGTTTTTTTATTTTCCCAGATTAAAATCATCGGCTTGCAACCCTGATAGTAAATTCATTGACACAGAAACGATTTGGGCTTCTGGCGGCTGAATTTTGGATTCTGTTTCAGTTACTTAAATAAAATTAACACGATTTTTATGCACAGGTGTGCAAAAATAAAAATCATCACTCATGCACACCTGTGCATAAAACAAATCTACCGAAGAGGCAGAGAAGAAAGTGAATATCTATCGTTAGGAGAACGCAGAAAACAGGAGTTAAACGGCAAAATTAAAAGATGATCTCAGATAAATTAACATTTCTACACATATTTCGAGTTTTACAAACTGTTTTATTAGGATGTAGGTGAATGTGAACAAGAAAGCAATAGCAGCGACTTTATTAAGTATTGTCAGTGGTACTTTAGTTAGCTGCACCAATGTTTCTCCCAACACTGAAGCAAAAAAATGTATCTGATATAAGTACACACAATACTAAATTACGATCTGTTGGTGTATCCCTGGGCGATTTAAGTAATCCTTTCTTCGTCGTTATGGCAAAAGGCGCGGAGACAGAAGCCAAAAAAAATCGGTGGTAATGATGTCAGAGTCACTGTAGTTTCTAGCGGCTATGACTTGAATCAGCAATTTAATCAAATTGAAAACTTCGTCGCTGCGAATACTGACATGATTATTCTCAACGCGGCTGATAGTAAAGGTATTAGACCAGCAGTTGAGCAAGCCAGAAAAGCAGGCAAGATTGTGATTGCGGTAGACACAGGCGTAGACGCAGAGGTAGATGCTACCGTCACCACCAATAACTTGCAAGCCGGAGAAATCAGCTGTCAATATATTGCCGATCGCCTCAAAGGTAAAGGTAATGTCGTTATAGTCAACGGGCCGCCAGTCGCTTCCGTCATTCAGCGAGTTGATGGCTGCTTAAAAGTCTTAGCTAAATATCCCGATATCAAAATCCTTTCTAAAGACCAAAACGCCGAAGGTAGCCGGGATGGTGGACTGAGAGTCATGAGTGACTTGCTAGTAACTTTCCCCAAAATTGATGCTGTTTTTGCCATCAACGACCCCAGTGGCGTGGGAGTAGATTTAGCTGCCAACCAAGCCAAACGCCAAGAATTTTTCATTGTCGGAGTGGATGGTGCGCCAGAAGCAATTGAAGCGATCGCTGCTAACGATAGCCTATATGCTGCCACCGCCACTCAAAATCCTAGAGGGATGACGGCAACCGCAGTGCAAGTTGGCAACGATATTTTAAACGGCAAAAAACCTGCATCACCCAACATTTTGATTCCGGCCAAGTTGATTACGAAAGAGAACGTCAGTACTTCTACTGGTTGGTAGAAGAGGCAGGGGTTTAGGGGTGTAAGGGTGTAAGGGTACAGGGGGAAAATTAATCTTCCTGACTCAGCACTCAGCGAGAAGTTGCGTGCGCGGGTTCCCCGCGTTGAGCAAACTTCGGTGACTCATTACTCAACACTCAGCACTTAATCATCATGACAACAAATATTCAAACTGATTTTCTGCCGATGGCGACAGCCATCCCTGTACTAGAGATGCAGGGGATTGCCAAACGATTTCATGGTGTTCCGGCTTTGCAAGGTGTAAACTTGACCATTTATCCCGGCGAAGTTCACGCCCTGATGGGTGAAAATGGGGCAGGTAAAAGCACATTAATGAAAATTCTCGCTGGGGCTTACATTGCCGATGAAGGAGAGATTCGCATTAATGGTCAATCGGTGAAAATTACCGACCCAGGGACAGCCAGACAAGCGGGTATTAATCTGATTTATCAAGAACTGAATGTTGCACCCAACTTAAGCGTTACCGAAAACATATTTATGGGGAGCGAGTTGCAGAGGGGTCAGTTTTTAGACCGCAAAACGATGGAACTCGAAGCCCAGCAAGTGCTAGATAGTTTGGGAGCGACTTTTACACCACAAACTATTGTTGGCACATTAGCGATCGCCGAACAACAGCAAGTCGAAATCGCCAGGGCGCTGAAAGATAAAAGCCGGATTTTGGTGATGGATGAACCAACAGCCGCCTTATCTGACCGTGAGACGGAACGCTTGTTTGAAGTGATTCGCAAACTCCGCAACGATGGCATTGCCATTATCTATATCAGTCATCGGATGGAAGAAATCTATGCTTTGGCTGACCGCATTAGTGTGTTGCGTGATGGTCAATATATTGGCAGTTTGACTCGTGATGAAATTTCGCCACAACGGTTAGTACAGATGATGGTCGGTCGTTCCATGCAGGACTTTTACGAACATCAAAGACAAAAGAATCCTGGTGGAGTGGTGCTAGAAGTCAGAAATATTACTGATGGACGCAAAATTCAGCCGACGAGTTTTCAACTGCGGGCTGGGGAAATTTTAGGATTATCTGGGTTAGTGGGTGCAGGACGGACAGAGGTATCGCGGTTAATTTTTGGTGCTGACCGCAAAGCTAGTGGAGAAATATTCCTGAATGGCAAAAAACTAGAGATTAATTCGCCCAGTGATGCGATCGCCGCAGGTATTGGCTACGTCCCAGAAGACCGCAAAGACCAAGGTTTATTTCTGGAAATGAGTTCCCGAAAGAATATTGGACTGAATAGACTCAAGCAAGATGCCAACCTTGGCATTGTCAACTGGGGTTCAGTTAATCAGATTGCCACAGAAGCCGTCGAAAACTTCCATATCCGACTAGCTAACTTAGAAATTCGCGCCGTGGATTTATCTGGAGGGAATCAACAAAAACTCCTGCTGGCGCGGTGGTTAGCCATTAACCCCAGAGTATTGATGCTAGATGAACCAACACGCGGCGTAGATATTGGGGCGAAAAGCGAAATTTACCGGATTATTAGCGATTTAGCCGCCCAAGGAGTCGCCATTTTGATGGTGTCTAGTGAATTGCCCGAAATTGTTGGGATGAGCGATCGCGTTTTAGTCATGCGCGAAGGAAAGTTAGTCGGCGAACTCGACGACAGCCCAGGCAAAGAAATCACCCAAGAAAACATTATGCACTATGCAACTGGAGCATCGGAGGTAACAGCATCATGAGTCAAACCTTAAGACCTGTCAACAATAGACCTAACCAAAATTCCGCAGCCAGTCGGCGTAAATCCATCAACAACTTTTTGCAAGTTGCGGGCATTTTACCGATTCTCGTCATCATCTGCATCTTATTTTCCCTGCTGAGTCCCAACTTTTTCACAGCTGGTAACGCCGTCAACATCTTACGTCAGGCATCTATTAATATTGTGCTGGCCACAGGGATGACATTTGTGATTCTCACTGGTGGGATTGACCTTTCTGTTGGTTCTATCTTGGCGGTATCTGCGGTAGTTGCAGTGTTAGTCTCTCTCATCCCTGTATTGGGTTGGTTAGCTGTTCCAGCTGCTTTATTGACAGGATTATGTTTGGGTTTAGTGAATGGTGCATTAATCACCTTTTTGGATGTTCCACCGTTTATTGTCACCTTGGGTTCATTAACAGCCTTACGGGGTGCTGCTTATTTAGTTGCCAATGGCACAACAGTTATTAACCGCAACATTAACTTTGCTTGGGTAGGTAATAGCTACGTCGGCCCTCTGCCTTGGTTAGTTATCCTTGCTTTATTAACTGTGGCTGTGAGTTGGTTTGTACTGAGACAGACAGTTTTAGGTGTGCAAATATACGCTGTTGGTGGTAACGAACGAGCCGCCAGATTAACAGGTATTAAAGTCAATCGTGTGTTGCTGTTTGTTTATGGTGTCAGTGGGTTGCTTGCAGGTTTAGCTGGAGTTATGAGTGCTAGTCGCTTGTACAGTGCTACAGGGATGTTAGGACAAGGTTATGAACTAGATGCGATCGCTGCCGTCATCCTCGGTGGAACCAGCTTTACAGGTGGTATCGGTACAATTGGCGGCACACTCTTGGGTGCATTAATCATTGCCGTTCTTAACAACGGTTTGACCCTGTTGAATATGTCTTACTTCTGGCAACTCGTTGTGAAAGGCTTAGTAATCATTGCCGCAGTCATGATTGATAGACTCCGCAGACGTTCCAGAAGGTAAAAGAAAGCAGGAGGCAGAAAGGGCAAAGGTTTCAACTCTTCTCCTCTCTGCGCCTCCGCGTCTGGGCGTGAATCACTCATGATCTTATTCCCCAACACCAAATACAACCATGACAACTACCACAAATCGTCGTAAATCCAACACATTCTATGTCATTTTAATTGCTGGTGCTGCTGCCCTCGGTGGCTTTTTGTTCGGGTTTGATACCGCCGTAATTAACGGTGCAGTGGCAGCTTTATCTACAGCTTTTAACGCCAATAGTGTACTAACTGGCCTTGCGGTATCCCTGGCATTGTTAGGCTCGGCGATCGGAGCCTTTTATGCTGGCAAAATAGCAGACCGATATGGCCGAGTCAAAGCAATGGTGGTGGCTTCAATTTTCTTTACCATCAGTGCTGTTGGTTCTGGGATTGCCTTTGGCATTTGGGATTTTATTTTTTGGCGGTTATTGGGTGGATTAGCTGTTGGTGCTGCCAGTGTAATTGCCCCGGCTTACATTGCTGAATGTTCTCCTAGTAATTTGCGAGGCAGATTGGGATCTCTGCAACAACTAGCAATTGTCGTCGGCATTTTCATCGCCCTGCTATGTGACTACTTTATAGCAGTATCAGCAGGTTCCGCCGAGTCGCCATTTTTGTTTGGGATAGATGCTTGGCGGTGGATGTTTTGGACAGAAATTCCGCCGGCGGTGTTGTATGGTATGGCTGCTTTAATGATTCCTGAATCACCCCGCTATTTAGTAGCCCAAGGACGAGAACCAGAAGCCGCCAACGTGTTGAATAAAATTATCGGGGGTAACGTCCTCGCCAAAATCGAAGAAATTCGCCAAACAGTGATGCGGGAACGGGAACCGCAATTTTCTGACCTTTTACGCCGGAGTGGCGGACTTCTCCCGATAGTTTGGATTGGTATCGGTATATCTTTACTTCAACAATTCGTCGGTATCAATGTCATCTTTTACTACAGCAGTGTTTTATGGCGGGCTGTTGGCTTTTCTGAAAAAGATTCCCTTAGTATCACAGTAATTACAGGTGCAGTAAATATTATTACTACATTAGTAGCGATCGCCTTCGTCGATAAATTTGGTCGCAAGCCCTTACTAATTCTAGGGTCAATCGGGATGACCATTACCTTGGGAACAATGGCATCAATTTTTGGTACTGCGCCACTAGATGCTGCTGGCAACCCCAGTCTCACAGGCAGTTCAGGTCTTGTTGCGCTTTTAGCTGCCAACCTCTATGTATTTTGTTTCGGCTTCTCCTGGGGGCCAGTCACCTGGGTACTGTTAGGCGAAATGTTTAACAATAAAATTCGCGCCGCAGCACTGTCTGTTGCAGCCGCGATGCAGTGGGTAGCTAATTTTGCTGTTTCCACATCATTTCCTCCCATTCTGCAATATTTCGGCTTGGGTGCAGCCTACGGACTCTATACGACTGCGGCAGCTATCTCGTTATTTTTTGTACTATTTTTTATTAAAGAGACCAAAGGGATGGAATTAGAAGATATGTAATTACACCAGGGAATAGGGAACAGTTTTCAGATTCTCTATTCCCTCCATAGCGGTTCTCACTTCAGTCAGAATAACTAACCGCAGATAAAAGCTTTCACATCAATAACCTGTGCTGTTATTGCATACATACAAATCAGCGATACGAAATATAAAGTTGAGTTTTATAGACGTACACACAAACTCTCCGAAACTCTCCTGAATCAGCGTCCTCTGCGCCTCTGTGGTACCCTGCGGGAAGCCGTTTGCGCGTCTACGTTTCTTCATACTTCTGTCTCATTCCCAAATATCTGAATCGAAATCTCTCAAGCTCAAACACAGCTAGAGGTTTCTAATTTGCTATGCAGATTTTTACTACACCAAACGCCATGTTGAAACATCTTTTGTACAGTTTTTCGCTTTTACTCTTAGCCTCTCCAACAGCCTTAGCAGAACCTATAGATAATAACTTGAATACAGCCAATATCAATGCTCACGCACTGCAAGGACAAGTCACATCAGTGTCTCAATTTTCTGATATACAGCCAACAGATTGGGCATTTATAGCTTTGCAATCATTAGTAGAACGCTACGGTTGTATAGCAGGCTATCCAAATTCTACTTATCGCGGTAATCGTGCCTTAACTCGTTATGAATTTGCAGCTGGATTAAGTGCTTGCTTAGACCATATCAACGAATTAATTGCCACATCTACTAGTGAGCTAGTCAACAAAGAAGACTTAGCAGTATTGCAAAAGTTACAGACAGATTTCGCCACCGAATTAGCCACTTTGCAAGGTCGGATAAATAATTTAGAGGCGCGGACAAACACTCTAGAACAACAGCAATTTTCTACAACTACCAGGTTAAATGCTCAAATTATTACGGCTGTGAGTGATACCTTTGGCAACAAAGTAGGCGGTACAAAAGATGAAACTAACCCATTCTTGGCAACTCGTGGTCGTTTGAATTTAGAAAGTAGTTTTACGGGCAAAGATTTGCTGCGAGTCCGGCTGGAGTTTGGTAACTTTGCGAATAATAATGGTTCTAGCCAAGTTGCTGCTGCTACAGGCACAGGGATGACGCGCTTGAACTTCGATTTTGATAGTAACAATACGCTGTTTGTACCCCACGTTCGTTATTACTTCCCGGTGAGTGATTCCCTCTCCTTTGTAGTTGGCCCTACAGGTATTGGTTATACAGACATTTCAACTACGGTTACACCTCCGACAATTGCTGATGATGGTAATGGGGTTCCTTCTCTATTTGGATCATATAGTCCCATATTCCGCAGAGGTGGCGGTGGGGCAGCCGCTAACTGGAATATTACTCAAGACTTGGTTCTCTCCTTGGGTTACTTAGCCAGCAGTCCGAATACACCATCCGCTAAAAACGGGTTATTTGATGGTGGCTACAATGCCCTAGCTCACTTAGCTTATTACGGTCAACAAGGAGCTATTGGTGTAGCTTACTCTCATGGTTATAGCCCTGGTGGAGTAGTTGATCTCACAGGTGGAACGGGGAGTGTTTTAGCGACTTCTCCTTTTGGTAATAGTATTGCCACTGCTAACAGTATTGTTGGGATGCAAGGATACTATCGGTTTTCCCCAAATTTCCAGGTTCATGCTTGGGGTGGATATATTTGGGCAACTGCCAAGAACTCTGGTTTCAGCGATATTTCTAATGGGCGGGGTGGCACAGATTCTTTGTTCGTCAATAGTGGCGACAATGCGAATGCTTGGTTTGGGGCAATTGGGATGTCGTTTCCAGATGTGGGGGGTAAGGGTAATCTCCCAGGAATTATTTTTGGTTTACCACCGCGAGTTGCTCACAGTGATGTCCGTCAAGAAGGAGATAACGCTTACCACATCGAAGCATTTTATCGCTGGCGACTGAACAACAATATATCTGTGACTCCTGGTTTTTGGGTAATTCTCAACCCAGAAAACAACCGCAATAACGATACTCAACAATATGTAGGAGTGGTTCGTACAACCTTTGATTTTTGAACTATGGCAATCCTTAAATGATGGACAAACACCTCTGCTTTTTGAAAGTGCTGAGTTATGAGTAAACAGAATATTGCTCTTTCATACTTGATGAAGAAATCAGTTTCATCAGACTGCCTTGTCTACTTTATCCCACACTTAATGATTGTTGATAGCATCATCTGTAATGGGTAAGGAAATTACAAACTCTGTTCCCTGTCCTAAAACAGAATGAACTGCAATTTTACCACCATGTTTTTCTTCGACAATTTGTCTGGCGATCGCTAATCCCAGTCCTGTACCTTTCCCAACTCCTTTTGTCGTAAATAAATGGTCAAAGATGCGCGATTTGATCTCTTCGCTCATGCCTTGACCATTATCAGCAATGGAGATTGTAACATGCTGATTTTCAATGGCAGTTTTCACGATAATTTTGTGAAGATTGAGCTTGAGTTCTTCAAAACTTTTGCCAATACTTGATTCATCTAAAGCATCAATGGCATTAGCAAGAATATTCATAAATACCTGATTTAATTGTCCAGGAAAGCACAAGATTGGCTGTAAATTATCGTACTTGGTTACAACTAAAATTTCTGGTCGGTGCTGATTTGCTTTCAGGCGATGCTTAAGAATTAAAATTGTGCTATCAATGCCTTCATTAATATTAAATAGTACCTTATAATCTTGATCTGCACGAGAGAAAGTTCTTAAACTGGTGCTGATATTTTTCAATCTATCAGCAGCTATTACCATTGCATCAAGCATTTTTGGTAAGTCTTCTAAGCTATAGTCTAAGTCGATTTCTTTGGCATGAGCAAGAATTTCTGCGTCAGGATTTGGTAGAGCTTGTTGGTATAGTTTTAGGTGTTCGGTGATATCAGTTAAGGTGGGTTTAGCTTGTTCGAGGCTAACCGCAATAAAGCCGAGAGGATTGTTCATTTCATGGGCTACCCCAGCAACTAAGTTACCAAGTGCAGACATTTTCTCATGTTGGATCATTTGCAGTTGAGCTTGTTGCAGTTCTTGGAGAGCATTTTCTAGGGCTTGAGATTTTTGCTCAATGGCAGCTTCAGCAAGTTTGCGATCGCTAATATCAATGACAATCCCATCCCATACCATTTCACCATCCTCGTTAATTTCTGGTTGGGATGCAGCTTTTACCCACTTGATATTCCCATTTGGTGTAATAATGCGCCACTCATGTTGAAAGGTGGAGAGATTTTGTGCTGATTCCATAGTGGCGCGAAACGTCTCTGCTTGATCTTCGGGATGTTCAAAATCACGCAGGCTAAATTTCTCTGACATCAAATCCTTAGCAGCCACTTCGTAAAGGCTTTGACATCCAGAACTAACATAGGGTACTGAAGCTGAACCATCGGCTTTAATGCGGATTTGATAAATCATTCCCGGAATATTATCTGCAAGTTTCTGAAAGCGGTTTTCACTCAGGCGTAATTTTTCCAGGGATTGTTCTAACTGTTGGGCATAAATTTGAGAATCTTGATAAAGTCGGGCATTTTCCAGAGAAATCGCTGCCTGGGTACAAAGAAAGTTGAGAATTAGAATGCGATCGCTGGTAAATACATTACTGGTAGAGCGATTCTTTAAATACAAAATCCCAATTATCTGTCCTTGATTGATAATCGGTAAGCACAACAAACTTTTTGGTTGTCGTTCTTGTAAATACTCATCAATTACAGGTAAATTGGTCTTGAGTTCGTCAATCATCACCATTTCTTGAGTGTTTTTGACGTACTGAATCAACTTGAGTGGTAAGTTGGAGTTACCCTCTAAAGGTTCGGTACAAAGTTCTATGGTTGCTAGTGTAGCAATTGCCCTAACCAACCATTGGCCTTGACTATCAGGTAGGATTAAGGCACAGCGATCGCCCCCAGAATGTTGCAGAATAATTTGTGTTAATTGGTGCAGTAGTTCATCTAGTTGAATCGTGCCAGAGATCGCTTGAGAAGCTTTGAGGATAGCAGCAAAATCAAAGGTATTGATGTCAGTGCTAGAAGAACGACTCAAATGAGCAGAATTATCAATAGAGATCACGGGGCTGATACTGCTTGATAGTGTTTCCAGCATTTGTAATGGTTGTACTCTCTGCTGGAGAATAATATGCAGTAAATCAGGATAGCGATTTTCCAAATCTTGAGTTTTGGCTTTTGCACCCCAACGAGCGTAACAGTAGTATGCTTCCTGCATATAACTGGCTGCTACTTTTTGTCTACCCCAATTCAGGTAAAATTTAGCTGCGAGTTCATTGCTCAATGCTTCATCTTGCAGATAACCGTGAGTTTTAGCTTGGGCAATAGCTAAATCATAATATTCCATCGCTTCAGCCAGTTTACCAAGCACTCGATAGCGTTCTGCGGCTACAAGTTGCCAACGATGTTGATGATTGAATGGTGCATAAGTAGCCCAAGTTTGGAGTTTTTCTTGATGGGCATTAATTCGCTCTAAAATAACTGATTGTTCTTGGATATCAGCATCACTGTAGCGTGCCAGATGAATTAAAGCATCATAAAAAACTCCGATAACTGCAACGAAATAGCCAATGACTGCACCACTATACTGTTCTGCTAAGGCAGCTTGTTGGGAAGCAAGTTCATCTTCGCCAAACAAATAACAGAGAACGGCTTGATTAAGATAAAGATAGAATAACCCTGTATCATTGTTGACAGCTTGTAAACTGGGCAGAACTTCGGTGACATTGAAGACTTTCCCTTCTAAACGATAGGGAACTTCTGCTTGTCCTAATAAGTTGAGGACTGTTTGCTGATAACACTCTTGATACTTTAAGGTTGCTTCTTGTTTGACTTGGCTGATAACTTGCCGATAAGCCTTCATTTCCTGTGCCAAATCACTTAATTCTCGGCCACTCCAATAAGCATACTGACTATATGTCACTATGTTCATCGCCACATATACCCAATCTCCGGTGTCTAAGCCACTCTGATAAGCTTCTAAAAGAGATGGAATAATGCGATCTAAAGGTTCTTTCCAGTGGCGGATGAAAGTATTGATGATAAAATAAGCCCTGGTTTTAAATGCGTTAATTTGATGTTGTTCGAGTAATTTTAACGAAAGTTGCCCAAATTCATAG
This sequence comes from Nostoc piscinale CENA21, assembly GCF_001298445.1. Lineage (NCBI taxonomy): Bacteria > Bacillati > Cyanobacteriota > Cyanophyceae > Nostocales > Nostocaceae > Nostoc > Nostoc piscinale. The sequence continues at coordinate 6,377,249 of NZ_CP012036.1, forward strand.
CCAGCATCAATATTTCCTATAAAACCACAGAGAATTAATCCATAGTCTGCATAGGAAAAAATAGCAATAGACGAATTCCCAAACTGGATAGACATCTGCACTTGTTTGAAGGTGATGAGTGGTAATAGTGCAGGTGCAACAATGTAAACAGACGACACCAGTTTAGTCATGATTTGCATGGCTGCTAGTTGATAGGGATCATTCATTACAGGCAAATCCGCTAAACTTAGGGGGGTGCTACCTATCCATAGTTGCTGTGTATATTGGGTTTCGGTGCTAATATCTGTTGTAGTTGGCTGTGCGGGAAATTCCACGCCAAGTAATTTCAATACTTGCAACCCAGTTTCAACCACTTCGGCAAATTTACCTTGCGATCGAAATGCCATCATTCGGACTTCATAGACTTTGATCGTATCCAGCAAAGAAGTAGCCGATTGCAACACCACCTCACCCCATGCTGGTAGCTTGTCAAAGTCTGTATTCAGGCAAGCCGCTTCTAAACGCTCGTTATGCAGATTTAGGGTTAATTGGTAATGTTCTCTCCAGGCATCGGCGGGAAGTAAGTCAATGCCTTGGGTGCAATATTTGACAGCAGCATTATAGGCTACACCTTTAGCTTTGCGCCCCGCCAGCAAATTCAGTTCGGCTAACTCTAGTTGTTTGTCGGGCTGAGTGATTAAATCAATGCCGATATTCAGGTGATTGACAATTTCAAAAATATATGTATCTATTTGAGTTGCAGGTGTATTCGCGTGCAGTAATTGACCGATCGCCAGATGGGTGACTTGTTTTTGGTCTTCGGGAATTAAAGAGTAAGCCGCTTGTTGGACGCGATCATGGAGAAAGCGATAAGCAACATTTTCGACATTGTTAGTCTGAGCTTCTTGCTCATCGCTGAGATAAAACTTATAAACTTGACTTTGGGGTAAAATCAATCCTTCCTGCAAAATCTGCCACAAAGCATCTGCTACTGTCTGGGGCGAGTGTTGGGAAACAACTGCCAAAGAGGTTAAATCAAAAGAGTTGCCAATACAAGCAGCTAACTTCAGGATATTTTGCGAATCAAGAGGCAATTTCTGTAACTGAGTAGCCATAAATTCCACTACATCATCAGTCACAGATAAGGCATTCACTTGAGCAAAATCACATTCCCAGTAACCTTGCTGGTGATCAAATGTGATTTGTTTATCTTCGTATAAAGCCTTGAGAAACTGGGTGATAAAAAAGGGATTGCCTTTGGTTTTACGATTGATTAATTCTGTTAAGGGAAGCGATCGCTCTGTTGGACAATGCAAAGTATCAGCAACTAACTGATTGGTATCACTCAAGGAAAGAGGAGCCAGAGTAATTGTATTCACCGCCTTACCTGCTTTCTTGAGTTCTTCCACTGTCAAGATAAATGGATGGGCGGCTGATACTTCATTATTTCGATAAGCACCCAACAACAGCAGATAATTTTCATCCTCCATCAACAGTTTAATTAACTGTAGCGAAGCTAAATCCGCCCACTGTAAATCATCGAGAAACATCACCAAGGGATGTTTGTTGGTGGTAAACACGGCAATAAACTTTTGAAACAGTAAATTAAACCGATTCTGCACCGCCGTTCCCGATAGTTCTGGTGCTGGCGGTTGTTTCCCAATCAATCGTTCTAATTCGGGAATTACCTCAATCAAAACTTGCCCGTTTTCTCCCACAACTTGCAAAATTTGATTGCGCCACTGTAGCAATTGTGCGTCTGATTCGGACAACAATTGTGATATTAAGTCACGTAAAGCTTGCACAAAAGCGGATAAGGGAATATTCCGGTTGAACTGGTCAAATTTACCTTTGATAAAATAACCTTGCTGACGGGTTATGGGCTTGTGAACTTCATTCACTACAGCCGTTTTACCAATCCCGGAAAATCCCGCCACTAGCATCATTTCTGATGTGCCACTAGCCACACGTTCAAATGCTTGTAATAAGGTGCTGACTTCTGCTTCTCTACCATACAATTTTTCGGGGATGAGGAAGCGATCGCACACATCCCGCCCACCAATTTTAAAATCAATAATTTGCCCTGTATTTTGAAGTTGAGTTAAGCAAAGTTCTAAATCATACTTTAATCCCAAAGCACTTTGATATCTATCTTCGGCATTTTTCGCCATTAATTTCAACACAATATCTGCTACTACTTGCGGAATTTCTTCCCTGTTCCCTATCAACGTTGGCATTTTCGCTAAATGACAATGTACCAACTCCATCGGCTCATCGCTATTAAATGGCAATTCTCTTGTCAATAATTCATAAAATGTCACACCCAAAGAATAAAAATCACTGCGATAATCTATACCGCGGTTCATCCTCCCTGTTTGTTCTGGGGAAATATAAGCTAAAGTTCCTTCTAAAATATTAAGACTTTTAATTTCTTGAGTTTCTTTTGGGAGTAATGAAGCAATACCAAAATCAATTAATTGAACTTGTTTTGTTTGGGGATGAATTAAAATATTTGCTGGTTTAATGTCTTTATGAATGACTCGATGTTGATGTAGCGCATCGAGAATACTTGTGAGTTGAATGGCAATACTAAAAAAATTCTATGAGCGAGATGTGAGTAGATGTGATGTATTCTCGTAAAGATATTTTTCCGGTATCTGGCATTACCAGAATATAACCGTTGTGATAAGTTAAGAGTGATAATGGCTGCACAATCCCCTGAATGTGGAGATTTTTGCTCATCGTATATTCGTTACGAAATTCTAGTAATTCATGAAAACTGGGGTATTCTGACGCTAACAGTTTAATGACTACTGGCAGATGATCTGACTGGCGAATAGCTTGATAGACGTGGGTTTTAGTACCAGCATAAAGTTGAGAGCAAATTTGGTATCCGGGAATTAGAGGAATACAAGTTAGAGTAGCCATATTACATGCCTCAAGGCATCAGTTATTGTTCGCGTCTAGAATTTAGTATTCCCATAAACTAGACTTTTGCTAACGATGTCAATAATTTTTCTGCTTTTCTAATTCATGATGTGAAATATGATAATAATGTGTAATTGATAATTTCTAGATACAGGTTTATCTAGCTTATCTTTAATTATAAATTTTGTCGTCAACCCACCGCTAATTATCTGTAATAGGTAGAGAAATTATAAACTCTGTGCCTTCTCCTAAAACAGAATTAACTGTGATTTTGCCGCCATGTTTTTCTTCCACAATTTGCCGAGCGATCGCTAGTCCTAATCCTGTACCTTTCCCGACTCCTTTTGTTGTAAACAAATAATCAAATATGTGGGATTTAATATCTTCACTGATGCCCTGACCATTATCAGCGATGGAGATTGTAACATGATAATTTTCGATTGCTGTTGTGACAATAATTTTATAAGGATTTAGTTTAATTTCTTCAAAACTGCGCCCGGCACTTGACTCATCTAAAGCATCGATCGCATTGGCGATAATATTCATAAATACTTGATTTAATTGCCCAGGAAAACATAGGATTGGTTGTAAATCATCATAATCTGTCACCACAATAATTTCTGGACGTTGGTCGTTAGCTTTCAGACGATGTTTGAGAATTAAAATTGTGCTATCAATGCCTTCATTAATATTAAACAGCACTTTATAAGTTTGATCGGCACGGGAAAAAGTTCTTAAACTGGTGCTAATACTTTTTAATCTCTCACAAGCTAACACCATTGCATCGAGCATTTTTGGTAGGTCTTCTAAGCTATAGTCTAAGTCAATTTCTTTGGCATGATTAAGAATTTCATCTTTAGGATTAGGGAGAGCTTGCTGATAGAATTTGAGGTGTGTAGTAATATCACTCAAGATGGGTTGAGCCTGTTGCAGACTAGCCGAAATAAAGCCAAGAGGATTATTCATTTCATGAGCTACACCTGCAACTAAGTTACCAAGTGCAGACATTTTTTTCTTGTTGCACCATTTGTAGTTGAGTTTGTTTTAGTTCGTGGAGAGCTTGTTCGAGTTCCTGTGATTTTTGCTCAATGGCGGCTTCAGCTTGTTTACGATCGCTAATATCTCGAATAATAGTAGACAGATATTCAACTTCATCGGCAGCATTTTTGTGAGCAATAATCACCTGAGAAACTGGAATTTCCTTACCCTGTAAGTCTAAAATTGCTGACTCACCACTCCAAGTTCCCTGACGGATAGCGATGGGTACGGCGACGCTCTGCATATATTGCATTGCTTGGGGTGGTGTCAGACTAGAAATATGAAATTCTGCCTTACTATCTTGGAACTGCCAAAATTTCTGTCCAGCAGGGTTAATATAAAGATTATTGCCGAAATTATCAGTAATGCCCACAATATCTGGGGTAGCATCAACAATTGCTAGTAGTTGTTGTTGCTCTTGTTCTGCACGTTTGCGTTCACGAAGTGCAGCTTGCTGTTCGCTAATATCAATGACAATCCCATCCCATACCATTTCACCATCTTCGCTAATTTCTGGTCGAGAAATGGCTTTTACCCATTTAACATTTCCATTGGGTGTAATAATCCGCCATTCATGTCGAAAGGTGGAGAGATTTTGTGCTGATTCCATAGCAGCGCGAAAATTATTGTCCCGATCTTCAGGATGTTCAAAATCACGCAGACTATATTTTCCTGACATTAAATCCTCAGCAGCTACTTCGTAAAGAGTTTGGCATCCAGAACTGACATAAGATATCGAAGATGAACCATCAGCTTGAATCCGAATTTGATAAATCAATCCGGGAATATTATCTGCAAGTTTCTGAAAGCGGTTTTCACTCAGGCGTAACTTTTCCAGCGATTGTTCTAACTGTTGAGCATAAATTTGGGAATCTTGATAAAGTCGGGCATTTTCCAGAGAAATCGCTGCTTGAGTACAAAGAAAGTTGAGAATTAGAATACGATCGCTAGTAAACACTCCACGAGTAGAGCGATTCTTTAAATATAAAATGCCAATTAAATTACCTTGATTGAGAATCGGTAAGCACAATAAACTTTTTGGCTGTCTTTCCTGTAAATATTCATCAATTACAGGTAAATCTGTTTGCAGTTCATCAATTACCACAATTTCTTGGGTATTTTTCACATATTGAATAAATTTGACAGGTAAATTGAGATTGTCTTCTAAAGGTTCACAAAAAAGTTCGGTGTTATCTGGTGTAGCAATTGCTCTTACTTGCCATTCTCCTTGACTATCAGGCAAAATTAAGGCGCAGCGATCGCCCCCAGAATGTTGCAAAATAATCTGAGTCAGTTGTTGCAGCAGTTCATCCAGTTGAATTGTGCTGGAGATAGCTTGAGAAGCTTTGAGAATCGTCGCAAAATCCAGGGCTATATTGATGTTGCTACTAGAAGAACGAGTTTGTTCTTTGGAACTATGAATCGAAATTTGAGGATTAACTTGTGTGGAGAATGTTTCCAGCACATTCAGGGATTGTACTTTCTGCTGGAGAATAGGTTGCAGTAAATGAGGGTAGCGGTTTTCTAAATCTTGGGTTTTGGCTTGGCTACCCCAGCGAGCGTAACAGTAGTATGCCTCCTGCATATAACCAGAGGCCACTTTCTCTTTACCCCAATGCAGGTAAAATTTGGCAGCCAGTTCATTGCTGAGTGCTGCTTCTTGTAAATAACCGTGAGTTTTCGCACCAGTAATGGCTAAATCGTAATGTGCCATTGCATCATAATTTTGACCTAAAACCCGCAATTTTTCTGCTGCTACAAGTGAAGAGCGATGTTGATGATTAAAGGGGGCTAAATTTGCCCAATTTTGGAGTTTTTCTTGATGACTATTGACTCGCTCAATAATCATCGATTGTTGTTCAGCATCCGCCATTTCATACTGCGTTAAATGAATTAAAGCATCATAGAAAACCCGCATAACTACCATGAAATAACCAATGCCAGCATCATGATACTGTTCTGCTATGGTTGCTTGTTCCGCAGCTTGTTCATATTTTCCAAACAGATAACAAAGAATAGCTTGAGATAAAGAAACATGAAATAACGCGACTCGATCATGGGTAGCTTGTAAATGAGGCAAAACCTGGGTTGCATTGAAGACTTCACCTGCCAACAAATAGGGGATTTCAGCCCTTCCCAATAAGTTCAGAATTGTTTGTTGGTAACACTCATGATATTTTAAAGTTGCTTCTTGCTTAACCTGGCTGATAACTTGCCGATAAGCCTCCATTTCCTCAGCCAAAGCACTTAATTCTCGACCATTCCAATAGCTGTACTGACTGTATGTCATTATGTTCAGTGCTACACATTCCCAGTCTCCGGTTTCCAGTCCATTTTGGTAGCCCTCCAGCAGAAATTGAATAGACTGACTCAAGGGTTCTTTCCAATGACGAATAAAGCTGTTGACAATAAAGTAAGCTCGGCTTTTGAAAGCGTTAATCTGGAATTTTTCGAGTAACTTTAATGATAATTGTCCAAATTCATACCCAGCATCCATATTTCCCATCACTCCACAGAGAATTAATCCGTAGTCTGCATAGGAAAAAACAGCAATAGAGGAATTACCAGACTGAATAGACATCTCAACTTGCTTGAAGATGAGTAGTGGTAAAAGCGGAGGTACAGCAATGTGGGCTGAAGGTACTAGTTTTGTTAATATCTGCATTGCTGCGAGCTGATGGGGGTCGTTCATCGCAGGCAAATTTTGCAAACTTAAGGGTGTGCGACCCTGCCAAAGTTTTTGTGTCTGTTGGGCAGCTGCGCCAATATCGTCTTTAGTCGGCTGTTCGGGAAATTCCACGCCAAGTAATTTCAACACTTGTAACCCAGTTTTTACCACTTCGGCAAATTTACCTTGAGAACGGAAAGCCATCATTCGGGTTTCATGGACTTTAATCGTGTCGAGCAAAGAAGTCGCAGATTGCAATATAATGTCACCCCAGGCTGCCAGCTTGTCAAAGTCTGTACTGAGACAAGCAGCTTCGAGACGCTGGTGATGCAGATTCAGGGTTAATTTGTAGTTTGTTGTCCAAGTATCAGTCGGGAGTAAATCAATGCCTTGAGTGAAGTAATTGACGGCGGCATTATAAGCGATCGCACCTTTAGCTTTGCATCCCGCAATGAAATTCAGTTGAGCTAACTTTAGTTGTTCATCAGGCTGAGTAATTAAATCAATCCCTTTATTCAAGTGATTGACAATTTCAAATATATGTCTATCTAGTTGAGTTTCTGATGTATTTGCGTACAGTAGTTGACCGATCGCCAGATGGGTGGCTTGTCTTTGATCGGCTGCAATTAGTTTATAGGCTGCTTGTTGAATGCGATCGTGCAGAAAGCGGTAAGTCAAATTTACAGAATGATCATCAATATTTTTCTGGGAATTAGTTTGTACTTCACTCTCTGTCTGAAAGAATTTGTAAGTTTGGCTAGTGGGTAAAATCAAACCCTCTTGTACAGCTTTCCATAACGCTGTCACCGCATCGGTGACAGACTGCTGAGAAACAATTGCTAAGGTTTTTAAATCAAAAGAGTTACCAATACAAGCAGCTAACTTTAAAACATTTTGTGTTGCTTGAGGTAATTTCTGTAATTGTTGAGCGACAAACTCCACGACATCATCAGTGAGCGATAGTGATTGAATTTGGGTAATATCACATTCCCAATAGCCTTGCTGATTATTAAATGTAATTTCCCCATCTTCATATAATTTCTTGAGAAATTGGGTGATGAAAAAGGGATTCCCTCTAGTTTTGCGTTCGATTAATTCTGTGAGGGGTTGCGATCGTGCAGCGACTTCTTTGGAGTCTCGCTCTGTCGGACAACGTAAAGTATCAGCTATTAACTGATTTACATCCTGCCTCGCTAAAGGTGTGAGGGTAATAGTATTAACTGTCTTACCAGCTTTCTTTAGTTCCTCCACAATCAACATTAACGGATGCACTGATGACATTTCATTATCTCGATAAGCCCCCAACAGCAACAGATAGTTTTTATCCTCCATCAATAGTTTAATTAATTGCAAAGAAGCCAAATCTGCCCATTGTAAATCATCCAAAAATATCACCAAAGGATGCTCTGATGTGGTGAAGACAGCAATAAACTTCTGAAACAACAAATTAAAGCGATTTTGTGCCGCAGTTCCTGATAATTCTGGTGCAGGTGGTTGTTTCCCAATCAATCGTTCTAATTCGGGAATTACCTCAATTAAAACTTGACCATTTTCTCCCACAACTTCTAAAATCTGGCTCCGCCACTGTGCCAGTTTTGCATCTGATTCTGATAATAATTGCCCCATCAAATCACGCAAAGCTTGGACAAAGGCAGAGAAGGGAATATTTCGGTTAAATTGGTCAAACTTTCCTTTGATAAAATAACCTTTTTGACGGGTAATTGGCTTATGAACTTCGTTAATAACAGCCGTTTTCCCAATTCCCGAAAATCCTGCCACCAACATCATTTCTGATGTGCCACTAGCTACACGTTCAAATGCTTGTAATAATGTGCTGACTTCTGCTTCTCTACCATATAATTTTTCGGGAATGAGGAAGCGATCGCACACATCCTGCTCACCAATTTTAAAATCAATAATTTGCCCTGTATCTTGGAGTTGTGTTAAACAAAGTTCTAAATCATACTTTAATCCCAAAGCACTTTGATATCTATCTTCGGCATTTTTCGCCATTAATTTCAACAAAATATCTGCTACTACTTGTGGAATTTCTTTCCTGTTCCCTATCAACGTTGGCATTTTTGCTAAATGGCAATGTACCAACTCCATCGGCTCATCGCTATTAAATGGCAATTCTCCTGTCAATAATTCATAAAATGTCACACCCAGAGAATAAAAATCGCTGCGGTAGTCTATACCGCGGTTCATCCTCCCTGTTTGTTCTGGGGAAATATAAGCTAAAGTTCCTTCTAAAATATTAAGGCTTTTAATTTCTTGAGTTTCTTTTGGGAGTAATGAAGCAATACTAAAATCAATTAATTGAACTTGTTTTGTTTGCGGGTGAATTAAAATATTTGCTGGTTTAATATCTTTATGAATCACGCGATTTTGATGTAATTCATAGAGACTAGTACTTAATTGAATAGCAATATGCAAGAATTCTGCTAGAGATAAAGTATTGCTTTGAATATATTCTCGTAATGATATTCCTCCGGTATCTGCCATCACGAGAATATAACCGTTGTTATATGTTTCTAAAGATAATGGCTGAATAATCCCAGCAATGTTGAGATTTTTGCTAATGGTGTATTGATTGCGGAGTTTGAGTAATTCTTGAAAGGTAGGATATTCTGAAGTTAATAACTTGATGACGACTGGAAGTTGATCTGATTCGCGGATAGCTCGATATACAATCGTTCGGAAGCCAGCATATAGTTGTGAGCTAATTTCATATCCGGGAATGATGGGGGCTTTAACTGTCGCCATCTAAACGTACCTCATAGCACAAGTTGGTTTTTGCTGTTCATCAACAAGCAGTGCAGAGCTTGTCTCGACTTTTTTAGTATTCCCACCAACCAGATATTGATTAACGGTATGCACAGAGATGATTTACACACAAAAGATAGTTTCAAAAGTCCAGGTTTGGGTTAAGGGGTATAGGTGGACAAAAACCATACACCCCTAAACCCATACACCCTCACACCCTTCGTAAAATTGACAACATCAACCAGGAGGCCAAGCCATTGGTCTTCCGCCTAAAATATGCAAATGTAAATGGAAGACAGTTTGACCAGCATCAGCATCGGTATTGATGACAACGCGATAACCATTGGTTAAACCAGCTTCGGTGGCTACACGCTTGGCGGTTAATAACAGATGTCCCAATAAAGCTGCATCTTCAGTTTCGGCCTCAGTTAATTTCGCTATGGGTTTTTTGGGAATGACGAGGATATGAACTGGCGCTTGGGGGTTAACATCTGTAAATGCTAAGGCTAATTCATCCTCATAAACGATATTGGCTGGAATTTCCCGCCGGATAATCTTACTAAAAATTGTGTCTTGATTCGTCATTGGTGATTATGTTATTTGTCATTTGCCAATTGTTAATGATAAGACGGACGCATGACTAATGACTAAGGACTAAAATAATGCTTGCTAGAGTCTGGAGTGCATCAATTGTTGGCATCGATGCTGTAAAAGTGGGGGTGGAAGTTGATGTCTCAGGCGGATTGCCAAGCATTATTGTTTTGGGCTTGCCAGATAGCGCAGTTCAGGAATCAAAGGAAAGGGTAAAGGCTACTTTAAAAAATGCTGGTTTTGCCTTTCCGATGCGGAAAATTGTGATTAATCTTACCCCCGCAGATTTACGCAAGGAAGGCCCTTGTTTTGATTTGCCGATTAGTGTGGGTATTTTAGCGGCTTCTGAGCAAATTAATGCTGATTTATTAGGAGATTATTTATTCTTGGGTGAGGTTTCCCTGGATGGAAGTCTGCGCCCTGTGGCTGGGGTTTTACCCATTGCTGCGACTGCTAAAAAAATGGGAATTGCAGGTTTAGTTGTGCCTGCTGATAATGCCCAAGAGGCGGCTGTAGTAGAAGGATTAGCTGTTTATGGTTGTAAAAGTATATCGGAAGTAGTTGATTTATTAAATAATCCTGGACGTTATCAACCTGTGCAGATCAATAATGTCGCAGATATGGTACAAGTATCTTATGCGATCGCCGATCTGCACGATGTCAAAGGACAAGCTCATGGACGGCGGGCTTTAGAAATTGCGGCGGCTGGCGGGCATAATCTGATATTTGTCGGGCCTCCAGGAAGCGGGAAAACGATGTTAGCCAGACGCTTGTCAGGAATTTTGCCACCCTTGGAATTTTCGGAAGCCTTGGAAGTAACGCGGATTCATTCTGTCGCTGGATTATTAAAAAATCGTGGTTCTTTAGTGCGCGATCGCCCTTTTCGCAGTCCCCACCATTCCGCATCCGGCCCTTCTTTGGTTGGTGGCGGTAGTTTTCCCCGTCCTGGTGAAATATCTTTATCTCACAGAGGTATATTATTTCTGGACAGCTTGACGACATAAAAACAGAAAATCTGTACAGATTTTCTGTATAATTAGATGTTGTAACAATTAATCCTATGAGTGGAATAGCATTGTCAGCACTTGAAGAAGAGGTGCTGATATACATTTCAGGAAAGCGCGTTTACGGGTTACAGGTTATAGACGCGATCGCTTCCTTGAGTGAGGGGAAAAGGCCGGGCGTAGCAGGTACTTATTACCCAATCTTTTCGAGACTAGAAGAAAGAGGACTATTGAAGAGTGCTTGGGGAGACTCGGATATTGCCGCTAGGCGCAAGTATTACGAGATTACAAAACAAGGTATAGAGGCATTGCAGGAGAAAGACGCATATAGAAGGAGGCTTGCAAGTGAATGCAGCGAAGCCTAGAGATTGTAGTGTAAGCCGTCAGGTACTAACTAGAGATAGAGGTATTTGTCAGTGCTGTGGGTATGTTGAAAATCCGGAAGTACACCACATCCAGCCAGTTATTTATGGTGGAATGGCAACGCCAAATAACCTAATAACACTTTGTGCAGAGTGCCATAAATTTGCCCCAGATAAACCCGAACATTTCCTTGCTTATCAAAAATCAGGTGGCGCTAGGTGGCAGAGATTTGCAGGGTATTTATTAATGCAAGAAGCGGAATTTAGTCCAAAAACCACCGCCGAGGAAATAAAAAAAGCAGTTACACAGTTTAGGCTATCAACCTTTGAGAATAACTACAAAGAACGTGAATTAGTCTCAAAGAGTCCAAGGCTTAGTAGAACAGCCTGGCTAAAAGAAAATATTTTGGCGTTGTTAAACCAAGACGCAGAGAAATGGTTGACTAGAGCAGAGATTTTTAATTACCTAACCAAATTAGAAAGTGGCGAAAGTATTAACGCAGGCACTTTTTCTATGGTTTTATACCAAATGCACGTCGATGGACGCATAGAAAAAAGCACAATCACCAAGCGAAATCCCACAAAAACATTAGCTATATACAAGGCACTAAATGGCTAAAACTATAGGCTACGCAAGGGTTTCAAGCCGCGAGCAAGCACTAGATTCTCATGCCTTAGAACAACAAAAAGAGCGATTAAAATTAGCTGGTGCAGAAGAAATATATGTTGACGTTGAGTCAGGGTACAAAGGGCGAAAGCGATCGCAGTTAGAACAAGTAATGAACCTAGTGCGATCGCGCCAAGTCTCAGAAGTGATTGTTACTAGGATTGACAGACTATCCCGCAAGGGCAAGCAATCGTTTGCTTTATTTGATGATTTCTTGGAAGCTGGCGTTACTTTGAGGGCGTTGGATGAGCCGTTTGACTTATCAAGCCCATCGGGTAAATTTGCGGCGGGGATGCTGGCGGTTTTAGCACAGCATCATTCAGATCAGAAATCGCAAGCGGTAAAACATGGGTGGCAGCATCTTCGTAACCGCAAGGTGGCCATGAATCCGCCTTTCGGTTACTGCAAGGTTGACGATGGATACAGGTTAGATTATCAGCCGTTTTTGTGTCTGCTATCCAATAAAGAAGAGCGATCGCGGGGTGAAGTTGCGATTGAGATTATTAAGGCATTTTTCGAGGGGCGATCGCTCCGGTCATGCTTGAGGATTATTAATGAGCGATACGGCATTCAGACTTTTGCTCACCACCACAAAACAGGCGGGTTACTGACCAGGGGACTATTTAGGTTTAGTGCTGGGGGGTTAAGAAATTGGCTAACGTCGCCCGTGCTTCGGGGGCATACTTGCTATCTACGAAATAGGGGTAAGGCAAGCGCAGATATTCACTACAATACTCACCCAGACCAAGCAATTCTCACTGAATTACAACTGCAAGAAATTGAGCAGATGCTTACCCATAACCGACAGGTGCGGGGCTATGGGCAGAAAGGGCAGAAATACCCCTTGTCTGGTCTGGTGTTTTGTGGTGAGTGCCGCAGTTCTTGTTATAGCTGTAAAGGTAGTAGGGGCAAGAATCAACCAGGATACAACTATTATTTCCAGTGCAAAAATTGGCGGGTTCGCAGCTGCAATCAAAAAAAAAGTAGTGGCGATGCACAAAATTGAAGATGCTGTGATTGCGGAATTAGTGAAAGCAGCTTCTAAGATTGCTGATTTGGCTCAAGAACCAGAGATTGAGATTGAGTCGATTGAGGTTAGGGAGTTAAGGCAGCAGTTGAGCGGGTTGTCTTTACTGGGGAGTAATCCAGCAATCGAGAAGGCCAAAAAAGATATTGAAAATCAAATTGAGGGGTTGAAAATTCAACAAAAAACCCACAATAGCAAGTCAGAAGGGAATAGAGACTTGCTATTGTGGGCGTTTTCTGATGCTAGTTGTTGGCGTGATACGGAGAACGAACAAAAAATAGTCGTCTATAAAAGTTTAGTCGAAAGAATCGTAATTAGGGATGGGGTGGTTGAGTCAATTACTTTGAAGGTTTAGCACTGCGACTAAATCCCTGCCTCCTCGCAAATCTTTGACTCGCTCATCTTGGGCCACAACAGATGCAGCAGACGCGATCGCTTGCAGTCGCTTTAATTCTTCTTGAGTTTTACGGTTGAGGTGGGCGATCGCTATTTCGTTTAATACTTGTTGAATACTCATACGTCATCCCCGTCAAAATCGTTTGGAACTTCAAATTCGCCCTTAGCTAAACCAAGTAATCGTTGCCACTTTGTTTCCGTGTCGTGTCCATCCCACTTCCTTGTGTAGGGAGGAAGAAAGCTAAATAAAGGTAATTCGCTACTGTGGATGTGAAAGCTTACTTGACCGTTAGGCGTGTCAATAAAGATGATGTTTCGCCATTCTTCGGATTCGCTGTCATCCTGTCCAATCCCTACTGTTAAGCCAGAAGTAAAGGCTAGTCGGCAGTAAGCGGCGAGCATTTTATTACGCTCTGAATAAGCTAGGTTTTTCGCAACATTCGCTACTTTGGCTTTGTATGCGTCTAGAGTTTCTAGATTGGAGGTGATGCCGATACTGCCTTGACTCATTTTGAGTCGGTATTGAGAGATCGCGCCAAGTTCATCATTTGACTGAATATGCACAGCATCACCTTGGCACCAGTAGCCACCATTACCGTGCATTGCTTTTATTTGTTCAGAGGTTAATGTCATAGCTGTTAGGGTCTTAGGTTTTGCTTCCCCTATCTCGTACCAAGAAGACAGGGTTTTCTTTGCTGTAGCGACCGCTTCTTCTTCGCTATCTCTATGCAATCCATGAACAGGAGAGTCGTCCTCAAAAATTGTTATTGAGTAACCGAGATCAGGAAACCTTTCACTAGGCGATCGCACCTCTGCTTTGTATCTACCAAGTTCAAATAATTTTGTTAATTGCTTCATTCAAATCCTCCCAAACTTCCTAAAATCAGGCAGCGGATTACCATCCAAACAGTGCCAAAAGTGTAGAACTTCGGCAATGTTGACGTATTCTTCTTGAGGTGGAAAGTATTGGATATAGGGCAAGTTGCCAAAAAATAGCCTGCATATTTTTTGAGCTTCATAATAATCAGGAATGGTTCGCTTTTTACCCTGCTGCTTTTTAGAAATAGATATATGCAGCCATAATTTATCGTCATTCTCCAAACAAAGGGTGTAACCGACCAAGAACCTAGGCGCTGAAAAACCAGATTCCAGCGATCCTTCCCACCAAGAACCAATATCTGTTTTTTGTTCAAGCTTCCACCTGTCTGGAAGCTGAGGGAGTGGTAGTTTTTCGCCGTATCCACGTTGCTGATAAGTATTGAGCGAGGCGATCGCCAAGCGTTCACAATCTTTTACTAGTTGAGAAATACTCATACGTCATCCCCGTCAAAATCTTTTGGAACTTCAAATTCACCCTTAGCCAATCCAGAGGGTCGAATCTTTACAAACCTCGCCACGTCATCCTTGGGAGTTAAAAAGTTATTTAATTCCCGCGCCCAACTATACAAAACATCTTCAGGTGGGTGGTAAATTACGTGCGGTGCAGCGATCGCGGCATTCCTAGAATCAACAAGGGTATTGCCAAATTCATGCCTGTAAATACACCAGATTTCTTCTGTTTCTGAATCTTTGACAAAATCAGAACGAAATTCAGATCCTGAATCTGGTATCCACACGCTATTGGATACACACATAATTTGATATTTACCACCTTTGAAATGCTGGTAAAACTCACCTTCTTTTGGCTGGTTTGGGATACCTAAATAAGAGGGCGATCGCTCCCATACTTCTATAGAGCCTAATTGCGGATCTTGCTCTAAATGTGGGACAAAATTGCGTTTAGCTAAGTAATTAGCCATTCTCTCCAAGGGAGTAGAAACGGCTACACGCAAACCCATGATTTCAATCGCTTTGATCAACTCAGATAAATTGCCTTGATTGGGCTGTTTTGATATCAGAAAAGAAAATACAATCCTTCCGTTGTTTCGCCACAGCCAACCACCGAATCTATCTGAAGTAAACCCAATAGTTTGAGCAAATTCACTACTGGGGTGAATGATTTCATTCATACCGCCTCCAGTGGATGAGGGAATTTTAATAGGGGATGATTAACAGTCAACCCGATTGGGGTTGGTGTCGGTAGTGAAATAAATATTTTTCTTACATGCACTCTCCTAGTTTGCACTTTCCCCGTGCGCTCAAGTCTGCGAACTGTTTGCAAAATAAAACTAGGATGGTAAGGCAGCAGAGAGCGTAAATGATTTAATTCAATCTCTTTGTAATCGCCAACTATTTTGAGTATTTCTTGGATTGCAAAACCGCGCTTAATTTCAACACCTTTGTTTTCATGCTCGTTAACAATATGGCGGATTGTTTGTCGTTTAAAGCCAGTAACTTTTACCATGTGCTTTATAAATTCGGCTTTTGGTTTTTGGGTGATTTTCATCTGCTCTAGTACGAACTCTTTCAAATTATTGGAGCGATCGCTTGAAGATAGAATATGAAAGCCTTTCTGTTTCAAAACATCAAGATAGTGGACAACTGTGTGTTTATTTATCCCCAATTCGTGTGATGTTTTGGCAGCGTAATTAAGGTTAATCAGGGAGCGCCAAGTATTAGTAGATTGGTAAATTAGGTACTCAATTTCTGTTAGCGTTATTCCATTGACGGTAAAAGTTTTGGGTGAGTACCCACACTTTAGTCCCTTCTCTTTTAACCTACAGGCGATCGCTTTGACTTTTTTGTAGTCAAGTCCAAGGGATTGAGCAGTTAGTACTACGAAGTTTGGTTTATGCTGCAAAGATTCAATTGTTTTATAGATACGCCACTCCAAAAATGTAAGAAGAGTTGAGCGCATTTGATTGATGCAGTTTTGGCAGACTTTTCTATTATCTGTTGGATGCCTTGCTGCTAGTTTCCCAATTTCTAGGCAACTGGAGCATTTAATTAGTTCATCTGAGTCTGCTTTTATTAGGATAATCATATTTAGTCTCTGCTTAAATATGGTTCAATAGCATCTTTGTCAACTGCGCAATAAGTAATTTCGTCGGGGCGATCGCTCTGCCATCTGATTGATTCTTGGCATCCTGGTAGATCGAACGATGCACAAATTGAATCTCTGTACGGCCAAACACTTAGATTGGTTGAGACTGAAAACTTCTTAAGTAGATACTCCTTGGTTTCGACGATACGCTGCACTCTGGCTTTGTATTTGTTGTGGCATCTGTGACTGCAAAAAAGGATTTTCTCTAGTACGACTACATCCATCGGCTTATCTTCGTCGTAGTCCCAAGCTTCGCTATCAACTTTCTTAAAGCATTCATAACACTCAAACCACCAGCCATCTTTTAGCAGATCGGAGACAGGAACATAACCTTGATGGGCATAGCAATCATACTTGGGTTCGCGCTTAACCTCCCATTCTTCTCTGTCAACACTGAACACTTCTCTTAATGTTAAAAACTGAATTCGTGCTTCATCTTCGTTGCTTAACATGTAAGCCTGTGACTCAAGAAAATTTGGTTTAAACAATCGCTTTTTCATTTCAATTCCCACTCCTGGCGTGCTTTTTCGTATGCTTCTATGGTTAAAAAATCGTCGGGGTCGGGCGGTTCAATTCTGGGGTCAAAAAATATAGTTGCTTGCCCAGATTCCTCAATCAATCTTGGCGTATCGCCAAAGTGTTCAGGGTTCCATCTATCGGCATCTGCAAGCTCTCCCCATTCTTGCTCTTCAAATCCATTCGCAAAATTAGAGCAATCAAACATTTCCATGAGCGTGTAATTGTCGCGGATAGGAAATTCAATACTCAAGCTACTTCCTCCTTTGGGACTAGTAAAGCCTCCACTTTCGCTTTTAGAGTGTCACCAATCCATTCCAAATCAGAGCGATCGCCCGTCTCTTCAATGTAATTAGCTAGTAGTTGCGGCACTGATTCAATTAATGCTTTTTGGGTTTTAGTTCGGGCAAATACACATATTTCACGCCACACTTCGACATCGCCTTGACAGACTTCTTTGATTTGATGCCAAGTTGTTTTCTTGTTGAGTTTTGATATAAATTCTTCTGCTTTGCGTTGTGGCTCTAGTTCTGGATTTGGGGTGACAAGTTCTAATTCGCCGGGGGTAAAGTGGAAGTAAAACTCATCATTCACCCAACATGAAATTTGTTCTCCAATTTCTTTGATTGTGGCGAATTTGTCCTTGTGTTTACCCTTGATGATTCTGACTTGATCGCCTTCTTTGAACTGAATTTCATTCTCTGATTCTATTTTGGTGAGTTCGCTTGCATTAAACTGAAATTCTCCATTCAGTAACTTTACAACTGGATTGCCATAAACAAAGGTAGTTACAACCCCTTCACCTTTTTGAGTTTGAACACGTTCCCCTTCGGGGTTGCCGCAGGCATCGCCTATTACAAATTTTGGTTCTGATTTAAATTGTGCCTCTAGCTCTTGAATGCTATTGAGTAGGCGATCGCGCTCTTGCTTGAGTTCACCTTGAGAGATTAGCAATTGCCCAGACTTAATAAAAGCTTCGTCTCGTTCTTTAAGTAATTCATCGCGTTCCTGCTTCAACGCCTCAACCTCAGCAGAAGCATTACTCAACTGATACTGCAAACTTTTATTTTCTTGTTCTGCTAACATCAATTTCGCTGCAAGTTCGACTGAATTAGTTGTCATTTCTCCTACATTCGTGCCAGTGACAAGGAAGTAAAGGCGATTCGCCCAATCAGTTATTACTTGCTGTTTAACGCCCAATTCAAGCATTAATTGAGCTTGTGATGCCACCTGTTCTTTCAATTGATTAGCGTTGGTTTGGCAATCCTGATATTTAGCTAATTGCGTTTGTAGTTGAGCGATCTGTTGCGTGATAACATCAACTTGAGGGAAGCTAAAATCATCCATGTGTGAGCAGCTATGAGCAACCGGCTCACTGATTACTGACAAATGTTTAATCCCTTCACTATCTCGTTCCCAGTTGTAAGTTATTTCAGTACCGTCTTCATGCCATTGGACAGTGAAGCCAAAACCAAGGTCAGCTTTAATTGTTCCGATTTCGCCATAGTAATCGGTGATGCAAACACCTGGCTTGATATCTTTTTTAGTAATAGTTGAGCGCATAACGGGTTCCTTTTTTTTTAATTTTTGATTCAAAAGCAATTTGTTTTACAATCGCTTCAGCTTCTTGTTGGCTGATTGCGTGGTCAGGGTTTTTGTAGAAGCCAATAATTTCAGATTGTGGGCGCACGATTAATTGCTGAGTGGTTGCGCGTTTATCCCAAACCATGCAAGAAATTGTCATGTTGTCTGTGGCCCAGCGTTTGCCGCTTTTATCTTTGCGGAAACAATAACGGGGGAACGTCAGTACTAGCGAAGGTGGATGATCCTTGAGGAAGTCAGCGCGATCGCTGCAAGGCTCCAAAAAACTAGTCAATAAAAATGCGACTACGCCAACCCGCGCTTTTTGATAAGCATTTTTGATGATCGGTGCGGCATTTTCGGCATAAGGTGGATTCGTGATAATCCAGTCGGTATTGGGAAAAAGCGCCCAAGATTCAGCCAATGTTGCGTCTAGGTGGTAATCAGATTGCTTATTGGGGTCAATGTCATTTGTCCAAATGTGCGTGCTGTGTGGCCACGATCGGAGAAGTGACGCGATGCCTCCGGCAACGGCAGAGCCGAACGCACCTCCACCAACGCAAGGTTCACCAATCACGCCAGATATCGGGACATGGCGTAGTAGTTCAGTTGTGAACCATGAGGGGGACTCGTAGAAATCCAGGCGATGTCTTTCAGTGGGCGAGAATTCTATTGGTTGCTTCCATCCTGGGGGCGCTTGATATAAAGGCGAGTCCCTGAGTGTAGCAAACTCAGCTTTTACCCACGCTAAATTGTGTCGCCAGTATGGAAAGGTCGCCCCGGCGCGATTGGTGTCTTTCCACAGAGCATTAGCAATAGGTGATCGCCCATCAGTAGAAAGTGAGATGCCGTGTTGATCGCATAGCCACAGCAAGGATTGTAGGGGTGGAAGTGGAAAGCCGTCTTTAGGCTTGTACCAAGTGCAACCAAAGATGTGAACTTTGGTAATTCCGGCTTTGGCGATCATCGGAATCACCAAATTGATAGTTTCCCAAAAAATGGGCAGACTTTTCGAGAATCTCCCCAAAAAACACCAACCGCCAAGCCCAATCACGTCACCGGGGCGACAGTATTGCAAAACTTGCTCAACACATCTGGCATATTGCTGTGCATCAACGCCTTGACAACTTTGGACAAGGGTATAACCTTCGAGTCGATGGCGTTGGCTATCTAAATATTTAGCAGCATTGACCGTCTCGGCGACGGCTAATTCGCCTTCTTCGACAGACCATCTTTGTTTGATTCGCTTTCCATGCAGGTGTTTTTCGTCTATCAAAAGATCGTAACTGACTATGTGAATCTTCTTAAACTTTGGAAGCGAGGCAACTACGTTTAACTGCCTTTCTAAGGATTTTTCAAAAGTTACACGACGATCTGCTTGCACTTCAGGATAAGCACCAGAGTCGATCAAAACTGTACACTCAGCAAAATTCAGGTGTTTGCAATCAGGAATAATTTCTTTGATCTCGTACTTTTTGGTTTTTTTATTTTTGTTTGATCTGACTCCGCACAATTCTATATGTCCAGCAATGTTGTTGGCTTCCGATTCTCGCTGTCCCGTTTGGTTTATGTGCGAGTAGGTGTTTGCTTGAGCGTTGACAAAGCAGGTTAGATCGGGTTGTAGTTGAGAGCTTCGCAGTCCATATGCTTCATACAAATACTCGACTAGGTAAGAGTAGAAACGGGATGTAACTTCTTGTTCGCCAATCAGTTGAGTAGCGATAGCTTCCACGTCAACAAAGCTCGCAGATAACTGAGTAATTCTCTGTTTTTCCTCAGCGATGTGCGTTCCGCCCCGCTTCGCTACCGCGCTTTCTGTATCTGTTAGTTGCAACATCGGCTTTAACCCCAATAAAATATCTGCCACCTCCCTTGGAATAATCCCGTTACCCAGCATCTTGATGCGCTGCGTCTGGGAGACTTGGATCTCGTTTCCATTACTGTCAATTCCCACTGCTGTACTGCCCGCTTCCCACCCCATCAGCTTCTCGGCTTCAGTGGCATTTATAGGGCGTTCATAATAAGCCTCGCCTTGATACTCACGCACTTTGTACGCGCCGCTACCACCTTGGTGATTGCCTGTTTTGGCGGGCGATCGCAGTGTAGGCGCTTCCTCTTCGTATAAGCGATCGCCATCGTTGGCACGGTAGAGGATAGCAAAAGAACTATCGCCGCTTGATTTTTTAGTATTTGTAGTAGATAACCATCCAGCAGGCACGATAGTAGGCGCTTCATCTACTGGTTTAACGCCATCCTGGTAAACCTTGATCGGGATAGCTTCACTAAGCAATTCCTGTAAAGACTTCTTTTCTGGCTTGGGCGCGATCGCCTTCACTTCCCCGGTGATAGCCCACGATGAAAATCCGCTCTCGATTTTGGGGGACATGGCGGTTCCCGTTCCTAAGCTGCCAGGTGCAGCAATACCCCAAATCTGTAAACGCTTGGATGACTTTCGGGAAGGTAGCGCCTTTGTCTGCGCTAAGTAATCCATCGACGTTTTCAAACAAGAATGCAGGTGGAAGCTGGACGCGAATGAATCGGAGTCCTTCAAAAAACAATTTTCCGCGAGTCCCATCAATTCCGGCTCGTTTACCAGCCACGGAAAAGTCTGGACAAGGGCTTCCCCAAATTGTGATGTCTGGGGTTGGGAGGGTAAGGATGAATTCGTCAGGGATATCTTGTATGTCTTGCTCAATGAGGTTAACGTCTGGAAATCGCTTTCTGTAGACTGAGGCGGCGTACTTATCATTTTCAACCCCCCAGATTGGTTTATATCCTGCGGCGATCGCGCCTTCGGTGTCCCCGCCGCCGCCTGCGAATATGTGTCCTGATGTAAGTTCTCCCATTCCTCCCAAGCTCTGTTAAATTCCTCAATAGATGCGAAGTCGTCTGGTTCGGGCGGTTCGCCAGATGTGTCATAAAAAATACTTATTTGCCCGTCGCTTTCAATCTGGCGGGGAATTTCGCCAAAGTGCGCGGGGTTCCATGTGTCAGTTGTTTGCATCGCGCCACTCTTCAAGACTTATTCCGTACAGTTGTTTAAATCGGTTTTCCAGGACTCGTTGCCACTGGTCGTAAGTATCTTGGCTTGGTGGCTTCAAATGCTTGGCTGGTTCATCCTCAAATGGCTGGGTTTCTATCCTTGCTAGGAGTTCCTTGAAGTCGGCTGTAAAGATGAAAACTTGGTTGATGCCGCGATCGCAGTACTCAGGCTCTTCTAGTTTTTGCCAAATCAAGGCGAAAGCCCACTGTATCTCTAGTTTGCTATGGCGCAGTCTGGGGACTTGCAGAGTTAGGGTATCTATCAACTCTTCGCTATCACTGTCGCCACCAAGGGGGCGGTGCTTCAGTTCGCAGCAGAAGGAGCGGAGTTTTACTTTTGCCTTTTTATTTTTTACTTTCATGCCTTCTCCCACGCATAACTGAGCAAATGTAATTATTTCCATGTCTGCCACGACTGCGAACTAAAGGCGCAAGACAGATTGGGCAGAGCATTTGGTTTCTGGCTTGTGTATAGGATAGGTAGCGGATCGCAGCGTGCGGATCGTATTGCGCGATCGCCTCGTATTGTTTCTTTTGCCCTTCGCTAATTTCTTTCATTTTGCTTACCTTCTCAAATTTTTAAAACAGGTATGTTCAGCATCAAATAAAAGCTTGACTGTACCTAATGCACCGTTACGGTGCTTGAGCAATATCACCTCAGCTAGTCCTCGATCTGGTGTGTCGTGGTTGTAGTACTCATCTCTGTACATCCCAATCACGATGTCAGCATCTTCTTCAATCCGCCCTGAATCTCTTAAATCACTCAAGCTAGGACGCTTGTTATTAGCTTTTTCTACATCCCGATTTAACTGCGACAATAGAATTACAGGAATGTCGCATTCACGGGCTAGGATTTTGAATCTGCGGGTAATGTCGCCAATTTCTTGAGCGCGTTTGTCACCCTCTGCCATCAGCTGCAAATAGTCAACAACGACTGCGGATAGCTGCCCTGATTTAGCAATTACTCGCTTGATTGTGGCAACCATTTCTAAAGGGGAAGACGTGAAGATGTCGGAAATGTAAAAAGGTATGCTCTCCATCTCGGTCATCTTTTGAACAAATAATTCCCACTGGGTTTGCGAAATTCGTCCAGAGCGGAAACAACTACTAGATATCCCAGTTTCACTAGAGGTGATGCGCCCTACAACTTGCTTCCTGTCCATCTCCAAACTAAATAGCAAGGTTGGTTTAGATGCGCGTTTGGCAATGTCATAAGCAATCTGGTGAGCAAAGGCGCTTTTACCCATTGATGGGCGACCAGCCACAATTACCAAATCTTGACGATGCAATCCACCGTTGAGAATCGCATCTAAATCATAAAAACCTGTGGGTATAGGCGCGATCGCCTCATCACCTGATGATAAATTTTCTAGCTGAGTGTATAAATCCAGCAAGATTGAACCAATCGGCTCAACCGATTTGTCTTCTTTGACAATCGCTTCTGATCGGATACTTGCAATTTGCTGCTCAAAGACAGCCAGCTTTTCTTGTACAGATGAACGCTCATTGCCACTTAAAATACCCTGCAAGCCCTCTATTCTGCGATCGGCATAAGATTCAACAATAACTTGAGCTAATGCGTCTACATTGGCACTTGTGACGGTACTAGAAAAAAGTTCGCCTAGCGTTGTTCTTCCTACCGACTCAAGTTTGCCTTCTCTTTTCAACTGCTGGCATAAAGCTGGAATGTTGATATTTTCGCCGCGATCGTGCATCGCCAGCATCGATTTAAAAATCGCTTGGTGCTTTGGAACAAAAAAGTATTCGCTCTTAAGGATGCCCACTACTCGAATCATAGCTTCGGGGTCTAGCAGCAGTGCGCCTAGCACCTGCATCTCCGCATCAATCACGTAAGATTCAATCATGACACTTTCCTGCGTTTGGCTTTCAATGCGTTCACTGTTTCAAGAAGTTCGGGGGAGAGGTTCGGAGCTATATATTCTTGCTGTGGTGGAGGTGAGTCCATGATTTCAAGGCTTTGTCGTTGCGACAATCTAGAATCACGCTCTTGCTTAAATTTTTGAAAGTCTTCCCACAAATCACAGGCGCGATCGCAGTTGTTTCTAATCTCCGCTTTTGCGTCAGCCAAAGTTTTACCCGGCTTGTCTTTGTATCTGGTTTCAAAAACCCACACAGCAAACTCTTCAACAGGTTTTGACTTTGAAACCATCCACGGATCAAAAGAATTTGACATATACGTGCCTTTTACCTGGTTGTAAAGGCGATTGATTAAAAACGGGTCTTCTCGCTTGTTCGCTTGTTCGGATTTGTTGAACTGCGGCGGAACTGGTGAAAGAACTTTTGGTTCTTCGGTATCCGAGGTTCCTGATTTATTTGACAACGAAGTGACTGTTTCGGAATGCGCCAATTCTTGAAAATAAGCTTGCTCTATTTCCTGGCTTTGAACGGCGATCGCGCTTGCTATTTCTTCAGGAATCTCCCACCCCTCTTCTTCCCCTTGGGGGGTAGGGGGGGTTATATCTGTTTTTTGATCTATTTTCTTGATCTGTTTATATATAGTTGACCGTGCCAATTTGGCATGTTGACCGTGCCAATTTGGCATGTTGACCGTGCCAATTTGGCATGTTGGATCTGGTGCTTTGGATTCATCATGCCAATTTGGCACGTTGGATTGCCTAAACTCTTCTATGGCTTGTAAATAAAGCTCTCCGATTTTTTCTTCGTTAACACGATAAAACTTTGTATTATCCTTGCCCTTATTGAATTGACCGCTTAAAACATATCCACTAGATTCTAGTTTGAGCAAAAGCCTCTGCAATGTTCTTTCGCTCCCTAGTGATGGATATCTTGCTTCCCATTCTTGATAGCTACCCCTTGTCCACCAATGCTCATTGTGAAAGTAATTATTGCGACAATGAATCATGTTGTTGTCGCACCAATCTTGAATGATTTCTATAAATAGCGCGGATTGTATGCCAATGTGATTGGCTACACCCCAGTGCAGCTTAGTAAAGGGGGTATTTTGTCTAGCGGCACGGTAAGCAGCGATCGCGGCAGAATTTTTCATGAATCAGACTCCGCCTCGAACAAAGATTGAACCCTGTCCACGCTTAACTCATTTAACGCTCTATTTTTTGCTAGATCGCGTCTAACAATCCTGAGAGTTTTTTTTAAATGCGGCAGCATAGCTCTCAGACAGGATATCGATTTTATACTCGTGCTTAACTTTGTCTATAATCTTTCTTCTTTCTTGTCCTTGTGACTTGAGGTACTGATCTAGCAACGTATGTAGACCTTGGACAACCTTGTTATCACTTGTCAAGATAAGGTTAAGCGACAACGAATAAATGTCACCATAACCCAGTTTGTTGGAGCAGTTGCTTGATTTGTCTACAATCCTTAGCCTTGTCTCCCATGATTTATGAGGGGGAGATTGCCCATTGCTTTTGTAAAACCATTCATCTAGCTTTTCTAGCCACCAATCAGGGATTTCAAACCATTCGCCATGAACTCTGTGCCGTGCTGCAAGCGCATGAATTCTATTTTCCTGCTGGTCTATGTCGCTTGTTTTGTAGAAGGTTAACAACCTTAAAGGGTATGGGCTTTGCGAACTATTTAATTCTAAAAATCTTTTAGACGGATCTCGTCTTGTTTTCCCGATTTTGTAGCGTGGCGTTCCAATTGCGTGAATTAAATATATGTAACCTTGAGTAGAGTTTGGTATGATCATTCTGTAACCTGCTGAATAGGTTGCCCCGCCTCCGGTTGTTGACAGCAACGCGGAGGCATTTTCGTTAATACCATTATCCCACTTAAAATAATAAGAATTAGGATAATTGTGTGAAGTTTTTGTAATTGTAATAATTGGTATCTTCATGGTATTATCCTTTTTGTTAGGTAGATGATATCAATTACTCTTAAACACCACCGATCGCCTCGCGTAAGGCGATTTTTTTATGGCTAAAAGAGTGATTGCTGATTGTAGGCGCGATCGCCCTTAATGTAGTCCTCAATTTCTGCTTCTAGGTTGGCTAATCTCTCCTTCAATTCGTAGCTAATATTTTCTTCCACCAACTTGATAAAACATTGAGTTTCTTCGCCAAACTCTAGGCAAGAAACAATAGTGATGTTTATGCCTTCCTCTGTTTCTTTGATGGTTATACTGGTAATTTTGCCGTTTACCCACAGTTCATCATCAAGTCCACATCTAGCCATGACGGTTTGATGAAGGATTTTCAATGCTTGGAAGAAACTTTTCTTTGGCTCATCTGTGTACTTGGATGTAAGCTTTTTAGTTTCTTTGTCTTCTGGTGGTAAGTCCTGGACAATTGACAGTTTAAAATCGTCGCCGTGGTCAATTTTTATCGACTGAATAAACAGGCTAGATTTTGGTTTTCTAAGCTGGGTTTCTGTGGCTTGCATTTAATGGCTTCCAAAGAATCAAAGGGAATGATTTTGGTTTTTCGGTAAGCGTGTAAGTTAAAGTGGCGCTGGGTGGGGTATTTGTGAAATAAGTTTGCACTTTTCCTTCTGCCTTTAATTGCCCTAATACACGCCACAAATCTTGGTAATTTCTAAGCTCAAGCGCGTCGTAAAGTTGACATGGGAATTTATCGCCCTTGCTCAGTTCCTGGATTATTTTTGTCTTTAGATCCACAGTTAATTTCCTCCGCCAATTGCAATTTCACGTCTAAATATCCAATTCGACTTGCTACCCAATCACTAGAAAAAGGTAGCTCAGGCGATCGCGTTTCAGCATAAGAAGCGATCGCGCCTGCGGTGAGTTGAATTTCTCGCATTAACGCGGCTAAGTCTTTGTGTTTAGGTGAAGCTTGGGGCTTCGTGGCATTCGACATAGTTTGCTCCTAAACGTCTTAATTCGTTGTCCTGCTCTAGCCAGTAAATGATGTCCTCCGATCTCATTTTTTGCAGTAGAGCTTGCTGAAAAAGGAATTCACGTTTGCATTTGAGTAGCTCAACTTGCAGGACATCGCCGTCTAGTCGGGCTTGGTTGATTCGGGGGGATAGAGACTGCGCGATCGCGCAATATTCCGCGTCAAATCTGTCAGCCACTAGCCCACGCAGATATTGATGTTCGGTCATATTTTTCTTAACTCGGACTCTTCATATCTGTGCTGGAATAAGTGCTTTTCGCCGTCCCATTCCACCAAGAACATTTCATTTTCAAAGCCAATGATTGTGCCTTTAGATTGATAGCGGACTTGGAATTTATCTGAATGGGAGACGCGATCACCGATTTTCAGTGAGTCGTCGCAGACATCAACCGAGTTTTTGAGTTCTTCGATTTTTTGCCTTTGCTGGGGAATGAGGTTTACCCAAATCTCTTGTTTGATTAGGTGGTAGCGATCGCTTAATTGTGAAACTTCTGCCCAAGTATTTACTTTTTGGAACGCCGCGATCGCGCTTGATAATTGCTCAAGTTGCTGTTTTTTTGTTTCTAACTGGGCTTCGTCTACACCTAAAATAATCGCCGCTGCCTTACGAAGTTCTGCCGCAAACCTTGGGTGTCCATTAGCCATCGCAGTTAAAGATAGCCCAAGCAATGTTACGGTTTCACGGGGGTTTTCTTCTGGGGCGGACTTAGCCATTGTTCTGAGGTGTAATTCTGGTTCTAGGTTTTCAACAACTTTTTTTGACCTGGGCATTGATTACTTTTTCGGCTTGCTTGGTGAAAGTGTTCCCCCAGTCCGCAAGAGGGCGATCCTCTAGGGCGCGTTCTAATTCCCCAATTCGATCGCGTAAAGAACGGTTCTCTTCTTCCAGTTGTCGCAAAGATTCCAGTTCAACCAACTGTCTTTGCAATTTGGCTACTTCCAAGGATTTAGTATTAGCTAAATCTTGCGCCGCTTTGATTTGATCATGCAGAGACGCGATCGCCAATCGCTCTGCCTCTCCCCGTATCCTGGACTCAATCTCCATCTCCAACCGCGCAATCTCTTGTCTGTGTTGTTCTTCGAGTTGCGCGATCGCCTCTTGGTATTGAGGTGGAAGTCTACGTTCTTGGGGGTAGGGTGAACTTGGGGTGGTGAGTTTCTTAACGCTGACTACCTCCGTCCCGCTAGGGAAGTCCGCAAGCATCTGCCTTGGGTTTCCCTTGATTTCTCTCACTGGGACTTCTACTCCGTCTCTTGGATCTCCAGGTGAGCAAAAGGTTGCCAAAGCCTGAACGGTAGAATCAGGGTTTGAGTCCTGTAGATGGAAACTAGTTTCCATCTGTTGCCCTGAAACGCCTATTTTTCGTTCTACCTCTTTACCGTTTTGGATGTGCTTGCGACGCTCAAACTTAATTACTTTGTTGTCGGTTTCTAGCTGATTGCGGACTTCGTTTACGGTCGTGTGGCTACATCCTAATATTTTGGCGATTTCACGATTACTCCATCGCACAAAATCAGAATTTTGTAATAAACGCGTAACTTGCTGTCGCTTGTCTTTGCACTTCTGCGCCTCGATTACATCTAATGCCAGCGATCGCACATTACTAGCCACCGACGAATTGAGTAGCATCCCCAACCGAATTGCTTCTCTTGGTGTCCAGTTATCCTCAGTAATACTGAACTCTTCGTGATGGACTGCAAGGATAGCCGCGATCGCGTCAGGATTAACCTCGTAATATTTGGCAACTTCTTCTGTGCCTACCGACCCTTCGGGATTGTGCCAAATAGCGGCGAATAGGCATTCAGTTTTTGATAGCAACGCATAAGATTGCTCCTGATTTAAAGAAGGTGCTTGAGATACCATTACACACCCCCTTCTTGCCCCAAAAGGCGCTCAACACGGGAGTAACCACCAAACCGGGCAAGCTCCGCATCACAGTAATCCTGAAATGTAAAATATCCTTTCTCTAAATAAAGTTTGCTGTCTCTCATTAGCTTCAAGTTTTCACGCAACTCTTTTGACTCTGCGGAGAGTGCGAAAAACTTTTGGTTTATGTTGCGATCGCGTGTAGAGAAATCTGTCATCACACACCTCCCGACACTTCGGTACACGGTGTGCTGCTATCCAGTAACGCTGAGGCTGTTTGATATCCACCCCATTCTTGAAGCTCTGTATTGCAATACTCCTCAAAGGAAGAGTACTTCTCTTGATAGAGGTGGCGATCACGGACAAACTTTAACTTAAATATTGCTAGGTGCTTGAGAAGCGCGATCGCTCCTAAGACTTCCTGGACACTAGACCGATGTACGGCAAATGCGATTGTGCTGGCAGTGGTTTGGGTCATAAAATTGTATTAGTAAATAAATATTGAGAAGCCACGACATCTACTAAATGCCGTGGCTGTTTTTAGCTATTAACTAGCTTTAGGTAATACAAGCCCTGACTCTATTAATTGATGCACTTCCCACCCAATCGTTAGGAGGAATTCAGCCGCATCATTTTTTGTTATTTCTCTTCGTTCTGCGAGCTGAGAAATTTTGTCTCGCAATTCACTTGATATTCGGATTTGTGGTTTTTCTCTAACTATTTGCTTGGTCATCGCATTTGTAATGTGTAATGCCCAATGACCAATATAGCATAAATGTGGCACTCTGCAATGACTATGCTATGCTGGTTTTGTTCATTGTGCAGTACACCGGAAATGTGAGACCCTTAATTTGGACAAAGGCTGGATTGATAAGGCTAGGAGAGATAATTCGACATAGCAGAGAAGCGAAAGGTTTGAATTTGCGTGATGCTGCTTGCATAATTTCTGCACAAACAGGCATAGAAGTTGCACATAATACTCTCGGAATGATCGAGAGGGGTGTCAGTGAGCCTAAATATAACACTTTGGCAGCGATCGCGGCGGCCGAATTTGTAGAGTTGGGCGATCGCACCTTGAATATTTACGATTTTATTGATATTGCTTCTGAAACTTTTTATATGAATGCATTAGCCGAATTAATAGAGGCGCACTTAAGAGAGGAATCGATGACGCTTGCTCAATTTTCTCAAAAAACAAAAGTAGAATTGAGCGATTTGGAAGCAGCGATGCGAGGGGAGCCAATAAAGACAAGCGAATTACGTATAATAACCGGATACCTAACAAATCCCCTGACAAAAAACAAATTTGGCACCCTAGAAGAAATAACAGACTATTGCGGAATGTACAGAGTAGGCGATTACTGGCAGCAATGCCACAGGACGACACAGAACGGCACCAACTTAACGAATTTAAGATAAGAATTCGCGGTTAATTGTCTTTACAATTCGAGCGAGTTCGCCCCGCCAACTTACTATTCTCGCATCAACAGTTAGACGGGCGACTCGCCCATCCATCATCTTAGCCACGTAAGAATAATTCCTCAATTCTCCGTCTTGAGAAAGCCTCTGCACATACTTCTCAAGTTCGTCGTCAAACCAAAAATCAGCCATGTTTTTACCCACCCAATCATTAGGGTGGGATTGACTGCTAAAAGTGATTAATTCGTTCGAGAATAATCCTTTGTGGTCTGACATACGAACGATTCCACAAGCGCCATTGTAGTTTAAGCACTCTGTTATCAAGTCGTCATTTAATGTGATGATTTTTAGCTCAGTTTTGTGTTCCATAACCTTAATTGAATGCCTAGTATCGGTATCTTTGATACCTATTGTTACCCAATTTATTTGGAATAATTCTCTGTTAATGATGAAGTTTAATGCTTGTTTTATGATGTCTTCTTGACGTAACAAAACGGCGTAATCTTCATGGCGATCGCAGATAATTAATACGCGATCGCTCATCAGAGAAACAGAACAGCTTTTAGAGATCAATTCAGCCAAATCAATGGCATTCAATGTTGACATTGTTACTTGCGATAGTAGGATTTTTATCAAAATAGAATTCAGGAGTCAGGAGTCAGAATTCTCCAATTGAATTCTGTACGACTGGCGGATGAATAAGTGGGTTTTAAACCCCCGCTAAATATTCGATTTAGCGGTCTACAATCAGTGGTGGGTTTGAATCCCCCATTGATTGATTCTGACTCCTGAATTCTGACTTCTGAATTCTTCTTCAATATATAAATAACACCTTTAATTATTAAAAATATAGCGTTCATTTATTTGTTGTTTTATGATCTATTAAATAGTCAGTCGTGTTTTATACATCAACTTGGGCATAATATACGAGGTGTGTATATTAGCTTGATATGGATAGGCGATCGCGGCGGAGATTGGCGGATATTTTGATGAGAGTGAAGGGCGATCGCTCAGTGCGCCAGTTTGCGTTAGATTTGGATGTGGCGGTTGGTACTGTGCAAAATTGGATGAGTGGCTCTGGATTGCCTAATGCTGAGAATATAGAAAAAATTGCAACGGCGGCGGGGATGTCTGTGCAGGAATTTTATGATTATTTGAGTGGAGATGAAAAAACCCTTGAACAAAAAAGCTCAAGGGATATTTTTCAGATTGCTGTGCGTAATTTGGATGATGAGGGGATTAGGGAATTGATTGTGTTGTTAGTGGGGGTAGTGGGGAGGGGTTAGGGACGGTCAGGTTTGTCTTGAAGACCGCAATGTGGGTATTGATTTCTGATTGAAATATTGGGCGCGTATTAGCAAATAGTCGCCAGTTTTCATGTTTTGTTACCTCCCCATTGAGAACATACAGAACCGCAAAGCCTTCTTTGGTATGAATATCGCAATAATTTTCTTTATCGTTAACGCTTTTGACAACGTAAACCGCGTTTTCGTCATAACCTTTGTAATTTCCTTTAATGATCAAAAAGTCGTCGCGTTTTAGCTCCGCAATATTGTTTACTTGCCGTCCTGGAATATTATTCACCGCGATCGCTCCTAGTTTTGCTCCTAAGTTGTGGTTTTATTAGTAAAAGCCTCTTTTGGGGTTTTACCGGAGCCTTGAAGTGTAATATATTCCCCGTCCACAAGTTCACGACTACAAAAAGCGAACTTCCCCTCAAGGATGCCGTATTCCCAAGCAATAGCCAAAGGGTTCTCCTCCTCCATAGCTATTGCCTCGTAAGTGCTGCGGGTAGCTCGAATCTCGTAAGGGATGTCAAGGCAGTTTTTTTACTAATGCTTCAAACTGCTGTATATTCATCGCGATCGCTCCCACATTCCTACTTGTTTTTGTAATTCGTCGAATATTGCTGCAATCTCTGGCTGTTCGTGCATTTTTATGGTATCCGCATACTTGAGCAATGACCTCTTGTTCTTCTTCCGTCCAATCTTTTGTGACTGGCAGTTTTAATCTAAGTAACATTAGCCGCGATCGCTCTTTGGGTTTGGGTAAGGAAAATTCTCTACATAACTTGGAGGAAGTGACTGGTAGCACGGCCCCTCTTTGGCAACAAATCGCGTATCACCGCACTCGTAGCACCTCCAAAGCCCATCCCAGAAGTTTAGACACTTAAAACTAGGATGTCCGCATTCTGGGCAAAACAAAGGGTATCTTGGTAAAGTTTTGAACATCGCGATAGCTCCTACTTAATAAGTAATAGTGGGCAGATTTCTAGGCTTTTGCGTTCTGCGCTTCCTTTTCATAGCCCTCAATTTTTCTTTCAATGCTGTACTCCAAGAGGTACGAAACCAAGTTGGAAACCGATCTACCTTCGGATTCGGCCAACCTCTCTAACCTTTCGTAGAGCTTGTCTGGAATGCTTGCACTTAGCCGCTTCATTATTGTTTTACTCACGCGTTACACCTCAATTACATCACATTACTTTAATCCTACAGCATTTTTATGTAAATATGCTTGACAAGTGATGTAAATCTGCATAACATTAGGTATAGAAGCAAAAACAAAGGCGATCGCGCCTCCGACCAAGAAGAAAGCGATCGCCTTAACCCAAAAAGGTCTATTACAATGTACCAAATTTATTCAATCGATACGCTCAAGGTTAAAAGTTTAGTTGAGTTGAAGGCGATTGCTCAACCAATTGGCGCAGTAGCTCAAGATAAACGCTCCAAGCAATCATGGATTGATGCAATTGAAGCCAAGCAGCCCCAACCAGTGCAGCCAGTTAATTTTGATGTTGATGGTAGTGATGTTGTGGTTGATGGGGTAGTGATCGCGTCCATCGAACAGGATGATAATTTAACTCAACCTTATTTTGTAGCAATTAACGGCGTTGAAATTTTCCGTGATGCCGCTTGGGGTAAGTGCTTCTCGTATATCTGCTGGCATTACAAGCAAGGCACTTTACCAATCCCCTCCGAACCCGCCGATGATTATTTATTTCACGAAGAACTTAATAGGGTTGCCGCCGAAGTGGTTGAAGCACAACAGCCCGCGCAATTACCGCAAGTTGGTGATTCTCATTTTATCGGCAACTACTTTTTAAGATGCGCTCAAGTCAGCGGGGATTGTGCTGCTGTGTGGGATGTAAGTTGCGATGGCGCGGTGATGGGTGAAATCAGGATGGGGTGGGATTGCTTCTGGTCTCACACCATGAGTTTAGGATCGTTTGCTACGCCACAAGAAGCAGTAATTGATCTACACGAATTTGCTCAAGAATTAATCGCAGTTTAAATCATCAAAAGCGATCGCCCCTCTGCCAAGAAGTCAGCGATCGCTGTCCACCACTCAAGATGAACACCATGAAGAATATCACAAAGTCTGCACTGTTGCTGGTGCTTCTGCTTGCCATGCCCATCTGTGCTGTTGATGTACCACAGACAACAGAAAGACCAAAAGCCAAAACAGACAGAACCGGGAGGGGTTAGAAAAACTCCCTTCGACAACGACAAGCCCAAGTATATAATCCCTGGCGAATAATCCCAAAGCAAAAGGCGGACTCGCTACAAATCCGCCGCCACACAAAAACTGTAAACGTTGAGAATCAAATCATAATTATGCTGAAATATAACGCAACCATCATCATTTTTACAACCGTTTTATCTGCTGGGATCTCCCTGTCCAACCAACACGCGATCGCCTTTGGTCATGCTGTAGCGATCGCTAATCGTGGGTGCGATCGCCGTGAAGAAAATTGTGTCAAGCAAATTAAACCAGTTGTGCGTGTCCGCCAAAGATGGACTGGCAAGCCCCCAAAAATGCAACTATTAAATATCCAGTGCGACAAGGGTAAACCATTGCCTGGGTTCCAAGGTGACGCAGTTGCTTGCAAAAAGCAATGGGAACAACAGCAGCGTGAGCAATTGAGACGAGATGCTTACGTTCCAAGCGATAACGGGCAACCAGATAGTGAAAATGGGACGGGTACACGGTGATGAGGAGGATTGTAGATTTACGGCGTTCACCGTTAGGTGTGCCGTAGGTATCGCGTCTCTTGTCTCCACATCAATTCCTAAAATCTCGATTTATCAGTGGTAACAACTATGAGCTTAGACCAATTAATCACCAGCGCCTACAACAAATACCAAGCCGAAATAAAAGCCCAAAAAGAGGCGAAAGAAGCTGAAGAGCACCGCTGGGTTGACAACGCGATCGCTGAATTTAAAGCTTTTCTTGATAAAGCAATCCCACCTGAAATACAACTAGAATTAGGGATTGAAATTAAGGCGGTCTATAATCAATCAGCTTGGGCAGAATTCACGTTTTGCAGTGAATTGTTGACAATTTGCAGGTATGGGAGTGAAAGACTGAACCTCAACAAAGGTGGGCATACTCTGGGGGGTAAATATATTGACTCCGGTTATTTCCTGAATGTTTTGCTAACTGAATTAGGGAAAATCAGGGCAGAATTTCCAACCATCAACCTTGAAGAAGTCGAAAGTATTCAAATCAAACTGGAGAGCCACTATATAGGAGTTAAGGCGATCGCAAGCTCATCCGATACTTGGAAGCAATTATGCGATCGCAGCCCAGAAATCAAAAAATATTTAGAAGATGCGCTTTGTAATTTAGAGATGGCGATCGGGTATTTAGAAGAGGTGATCAAGGAATGATTACTCCAGAAATCAGGGAGGAATTGCGCCGTATTCAAATCGATTTAAAGAAACCTTTTCCCCCTTCTTTTCATCAGATTAGAGAATTACCAGGGAAGGGTTACTGGGCGTTTGTCCCGCATCAAGTTATCCGCCAAAGATTAGATGAGGTCGCCCCTGAATGGCTATCTGATTTCTCTTCTGTGGAAGTATTGGGTTCTGACGCAGTTTGCCGTTGTGCTATCACAATTTTGGGCATACGCAAAGAAGCAATTGGTAGCGTTCCGCTAGTCGCTGCCACCAATAAAGATGGCAAAGATGTCAGTCGTGGTAGTGCGGCTGACAGGGTATCCGCCGAGGCTTTTAAGAACGCTGCTGAAGCATGGGGCGTAGGTGTTTATCTGGACGATCAGGCTTTTGTGGCAACTTACCTCAGCAAAAACGCGGAAGAACTGAGCGATAAGGTAAAAAACGAACTGCGATCGCTTATCACATACCTTAGAAATAAAGGTGAACTACTTCCACCTAATTCGACTGTTAGCGCCAAGCCGATTCCGAAAACTCAACAATCAACAGTTAAAGAAGGCTCGATTCTGCATGATATGAGTGGCGTTTCTCCAGCAAAAACCATTTCTAAGGCACAAGCCCAAAGATTATGGGCGATCGCACGCAATGAACTTAAGTTGTCAGACACCGATGTTAAGGCGGTATTTGTAGAGTTTGGGGTTGAGTCAACTAACAATATTCTGGCAACTGACTACAACAAAATAATTGAACGGTTGAAGGCTTATGGACAGTTTTGAAGGTGTAGTGATGCAAAAATCCAAGGTAATAGCCATCGGAAGACGAAAATACAAACGCGCTTTGCTAGAGATGCAAAGAGCTATCGAGCTAGAACTTGAAAGCCTAGAAAAAGATGGCGACAGCTTTGAGTCTAGCGATGGCATATAGGAATCATATTTGATTTTTGAAAAAAAACAAGAGATAATACGGAGACAGGTAATAAGTATAAGGAAGAACAATGCTGAATCAGCACTTGCAGCAGGCGATCGCTGAACTAGAGGAATTTATAGTTCAAAATATAAATGCCCGTGAAGCGAGAAAAGGATTAGCAGTAAAGCTGGTTTATCAAGGTTACTTATATGAGGAAATCAAGAAAATTCTTGGTGTTTCACTTGGTTCAATAACAGGTTGGAAACAAGTATATGAGGAGAATGGTGTTGATGGTCTAAGACTAAATTATAAAGGAAGAAAAAGCTATTTGAGTAATGAGCAGCGAGAGGAAGTATTGAGTTGGCTTCAAACAAAGGATTATTGGGAAATAGGAGAATTAGAGTATAAACTAGCTTTTGAATACGATGTAGTTTACGAAACGAAAAAAAGTTACTACGATTTGTTTAAAGCAGCAGGAATAAGTTGGAAAAAAAACACGAAAGTTAACCCAAAAGCCGACCCAGATGCTGTTGATGCAAAAAAAAAGAGATTGAAACATTGTTGGAAAACAACCGGAGCGAAATTGAAACAGGTAAATTAAGAGTGCTACTGATTGATGAATGTCATTTAATGTGGGGAGACTTAAGTGGTTATATATGGGGTAAAACAGACCAAGAAATTATGGTTCCGGTGGTCAATGAACGAGAGAAACAAACATATTATGGAGCCATTGACTATCTTCAAGGAGAATTAATACTTAAAACTTATGATGCTGGAAATTCCCAAAATACGATTGATTATCTACGTTATTTGCTAGATGAGTCTCCTAATCAGCAATTATTAATTTTTTTGGGATGGTGCTAGTTACCATCGTTCTCAAGAAATTAAGAATTTTTTTGGATGAACTGAATAAAGGACTTTCAACTGACCAGTGGAAAATACACTGCGTTCGTTTTGCTCCTAATTGTCCAACACAAAACCCTATTGAGGATGTTTGGTTGCAAGCCAAAACCTGGGTTCGACGTTTTTGTGCTTTGCTCCCTTCATTTTCTCATTTAAAATGGATGTTTGAATGGTTTATCCGTCACACTACCTTTGATTTTCCCACTCTTCAGATGTACGGAGCTTTTTCAAAAATCAAATATTAGTCCTATAGGTAACGTTCCGGGTTTACCTACAGAGGCTGCACGCATTCCACCTTGATCGGAAGCAGCAGCTTCAGCAATTTTCGCTCTTCTGGCGCGAATTGCTGCGGCTACCTGTGCTACTCCTGTCGCAGTACCCCCAATTGCGGAAGGATTGCTGCATAAAATCGCCGAGTTATCTCCACGCTGCGGTGTTTTTTCTTTAGAATTATTTTCAGGTTTTACTAGCAAGCTTTTAGCCAAACTATCTAAGTAAGGCTCCATTTCTAATGCTCGGAGAACGTCTGCTGCTGACTGGTAGCGATTGCGTACGGAAACATCTAACATTTTTCGTAATACACCAGTCAAGTGATCACTCACATGCACCAAATGTTCCCACATCATTTCCCCTGTGGTGGGGTTGTAATCTAAATCTTTAGGGGTTTTGCTGGTGAGCAAATAAATACAAGTTACTCCCAGGGCGTAGATATCACTAGCATAAACCGGACGCATCGCCATTTGTTCAGGAGGTGCGAAGCCAGGGGTACCAATTGCATAGGCGGTTAAGGCGGTCTGTCCTGATTGACTCGGCGCAGCTTGAGTAACATGGTTTTTGACAGCACCAAAGTCAATTAGCACCATTCGGGCATCTTGAGTACGACGAATTAAATTGGCTGGTTTGATATCACGGTGAATTACCTTCTGCTCATGGATGTATTGCAGTACAGGTAACATTTCACTCAAAAACTGTTTAACGCCAACTTCAGTCAATACTCCATTAGCTTTGACTTCCTGTTGCAAGGTAGCACCACTAATGTATTCCTGAACTAGATAGAATTGTTCCTGTTCTTCAAAATAGTCAAGTAATCTGGGGACTTGAGGATGGTTGCCAATTTTACCCAAAGTTCTGGCTTCACGCTCAAATAGTTCTCGCGCCATTTGCAAAACATGGGGTGCGTTTCCTGATGGTCGTAGTTGCTTGATGACGCAACTTGGTTCTCCTGGTAAAGCTTCATCTTGAGCCAGAAAGGTTGCGCCAAAGCCTCCTTGACCTAACGGTTTACTCACCCGATAGCGATCGCGCAGCAGTAGGCGCGAGCCGCAAGACTGACACCTTTGGCTATATACCACATTTTCTGGATTGGGACAGGTTGGATTTAAGCAGTAGCTCATGCACTGTCAACTCGCTGCGCGAAAATGGCCGGGAGCGTTACGCTCTAGTTTAATTATTTAGACCAAAACCTACTCTGGGCAGGTAATTTATGCTGGAAATCCTTTGAAGAGTTCCTAAAGTTCGACTGGTTTATCTAAGCGATCATCACAACAAGATAGCTGATTTACAGCGCGATCGTCAGTAGTTATCAAGCTATTTGTGTAATAAGTTATTTTCAACTAAAAATCCTAAGTATTTTTACAGTCACGTAAGTAGTGCTGAGTTGAAAGTGCTGAGTGCTGAGTTTAGAAAGCGCCGTAGGCGCTAATGTTCTCAATTGCTTGGCAAATTAGTACTGAGTATTCAGCACTCAGCGAGAAGTTGCTTGCGGGGGTTTCCCCCGTTGAGCAAACTTCGGTGACTCAGCACCTAGAGACTAGACAATACTTCCCGTGCGACGGCTAGAGTCTGCTCAATATCTTCTTCAGTATGCGCTAAAGAAGTAAACCCAGCCTCAAACTGAGAAGGTGCTAAATAAACACCACGCTCTAACATTCCGCGATGAAAACGTCCAAATTTGGCAGCATCTGACTTTTTGGCATCTTCGTAGTTATGAACAGGCCCAGAAGTGAAAAATAAGCCAAACATGGCGCTAATGTGA
Organism: Nostoc piscinale CENA21; assembly: GCF_001298445.1. Lineage (NCBI taxonomy): Bacteria > Bacillati > Cyanobacteriota > Cyanophyceae > Nostocales > Nostocaceae > Nostoc > Nostoc piscinale. Next base: position 6,415,459 of record NZ_CP012036.1, read on the forward strand.
CCACCACAAGCAGCGTGACCAGTTTCTTGAGCAATTCGCAGTAACCCGTCAGATAGTTTTTGCGTAATTCGGTCAAGATAATCATAAGTACCTGGTTTTTGAAGCAATTCCAGGGTTTTGATACCAGCTGTCATCGCCAAGGGATTCCCGGAAAGAGTACCCGCCTGATACACAGGGCCAGCGGGAGCAATCATGGACATAATATCCCGCCGTCCTCCGTAGGCTCCAACTGGTAAACCACCACCAATGACTTTACCCAGTGTTGTCAAATCGGGAGTAATGCCAAATTTCTCTTGAGCGCCACCGTAGGCGATACGGAAGCCTGTCATGACTTCATCAAACACTAGTAAAGCGCCATGTTCGTGGGTGAGTTCCCGTAGACCTTCTAAAAACCCAGCATCAGGAGGAATAAACCCAGCATTGCCAACTACTGGCTCTAGAATGACACCAGCAATCTGGTCACGGTTTTCTTCAAATAATGCTTTGACGGCTTCCAAGTCATTGAAAGGAGCTGTTAAGGTGTTGCTAGTTGCTGATTTTGGTACTCCTGGGGAGTCGGGTAAACCGAGGGTCGCCACACCGGAACCAGCTTTGACCAAGAACATATCAGCATGTCCGTGGTAGCAGCCTTCAAATTTGATGATTTTCTCCCGATTGGTAAAAGCCCGCATCAGCCGCAAAACTGCCATACAAGCTTCTGTCCCAGAGTTGACAAATCTGACCATTTCGATGCTCGGAACAGCATCAATCACCATTTCTGCGAGTACGTTTTCCAGAACTGATGGCGCACCAAAACTTGTACCTTTTTCTAAAGCTTCATGGAGTGCTGAGATCACTTCTGGATGAGTATGTCCGCAAATAGCAGGCCCCCAAGTGCCTACATAGTCGATGTATTGGTTGCCATCAACATCCCAGATGTATGCCCCTTTAACATGGTCAAAAACTATGGGTTGACCACCTACAGATTTAAATGCTCTGACAGGAGAACTAACTCCTCCTGGCATGAGGTTTTGGGCGGCGGCGAAAATTTCTTGTGATTTTGTGGTTTTAATTGTGGTGTTTACCAAGGTTCTCTCCTAACAGTGAGAAAGAAAAAAGCTCTATCTTAGGATAGGGTTAAATACTGTGCATAATTTCTATCCTATATAAATAGCTGAACCAGGAAAATAACAACTATGTTGTATAAGTCCAATGAAGACTTGCCTTTAGAAATCAGGACTCGCTTATCTGAGGCATACCAGGAGCTTTACCGTGCAGCTTTTAACTCGGCTCTCCATTGGTATGGGGAAGCATCGAAAGCTCACCAAGTGGCGCTAAGTGCCGTTAGAATGCAGTCTGCAATGGACAGAAATGTTGTTGTTTCTGGCTAGGTAATAAATTTTCATTTTCATAAAACATGCCAGCTGTCATATTGAGAATGGTATCGTGAATCCATTAATCATTGTTGTTAAAGCAAGTAAGCTGGTATGTTTTCTACCGAACCACATTTATTCCACCAGGCTATTCCCGTTGAAGAAATTCGCTACGACGAACGGGGTTTGATAGCGGCTATCGTACAAGACTATTTGGATGGCACAGTCTTGATGATGGCGTGGATGAATCGGGAGTCGTTACAAAAGACTTTGGAAACTGGAGAAACTTGGTTTTGGAGTCGTTCCCGTCAAGAGTTGTGGCATAAAGGCAGGACTTCGGGACATATTCAAAAACTTAAAAGCATTCGTTATGACTGTGATAGTGATGCTTTGTTAATTGGGGTAGAGCAAATTGGAGATATTGCTTGCCATACGGGTGAGCGCAGCTGTTTTCATCAAGTAGATGGCAAAATTCAACCACCACCAGCAGATACATTATCTCAGGTGTTTCAGGTGATTTGCGATCGCCGCGACCACCCCACAGAAAGTTCTTATACCTGCAAGCTATTTGCAGGCGGTGATAACAAGATTTTAAAAAAGATTGGTGAAGAATCGGCTGAGGTGGTAATGGCTTTTAAGGATGATGAGCCAGAGTCCATTGCAGGCGAGGTAGCAGATTTGCTGTATCACACCTTGGTTGCTTTAGCTCATCATCAAGTCGATTTAAAGGCGGTATATCGGAAGTTACAAGAACGGAGAAGTTAAGGGACTAGTACAACAAGGCAAAAGTAAAAGGTCAAAAGAAAAAAGGAAGAATATTAATACCACAAGCCTTTTAGCAATTCTAGATGGTCTGTTTATTTACGCCGATCTGTACTAGAGATTAGGGACTAAGGAGTGGAAAGTAGAGGATGAAATGATTTTTCTGCCTCCTGACCAGAAGAAGTAGGGGGAAAGGGGGCAGGGAGCGGGGCGCAAACATGAGTAAAAGCCTCGTCTTGGTCTTCCCCTATGCTCCCTGCCTCCTGCCCCTTTTCCTCTTATTGACTCCTACCTTCAAACTTTTTGTAATTCTTATCATTCACTGAACTTTTCCTCACTGATTCCACAGGGTTTCCACAGGGGTTTGAGTAGTTTTCCACAGACACACTACGAGATGATCAGCACTTGCTGGGTTACTGGGGATTTTGAGGTGATAGCTGTTGCTTGTTTCAGTGACTGAGTTTTTGTGAATTGATGTAACAAAAACTCAGCTTAAACCCTGATTATTTCGTGAGTTTTTCTTTTCTTAAGCACTTTTGTTAACATTTCGCAGCATTGACAAAACCACCCCCTCTTGAAGCACAATGATGCGACTGGCACTTTTTTTCTACCCGAATTTATCTGGGGAAATCAAAAAATTCCTGAGATGTTTGAAGGCAACAGAAGCGACAATTTTGATTTTTTGCTTCAAGAGTGCTAGTAAATTCGCTTGATCGACCTCAGAGAAGGAAAATCTCATGAACACAAAGGTGAGCATTTTTACGGAAATTCCCGAAACACTCCATGAATCTCTCAAAACTTATTTAGAAACTCACCCTGATTGGGATCAAACTCGTGTGTTAACAGCAGCCTTGTCACTGTTTTTACTCCAAAATGGGGATAGCGATCGCCGTGCTGCTCGTGTTTATCTAGAAACTTTATTCCACAACTGCTAGTTATGTGGTAAGTGGGTGACATTCCTGATATGTTAACTGTCTTGGCGATCGCTATATCAATCAGGACTGGGGCAAAAACAGAATACATATATAAATAGTCAGGGCGAACAAATGTTCGCCCTGACTTAGTATTAATTATGAAATAATTAATTCAAGGGTTGGTTTCCAATTGGGGGGAATGTGTGGGACATTCAAACTTATAACCTACACCGCGTACAGTCTGAATTAATGCTGGTTGACTGGCATCAGCTTCAATTTTTTTTGCGAATTTGACCGATATGTACATCGACAACCCGTTGGTCGCCAACATATTCATAGTCCCAAACCTCTTGAATGAGTTCGGCTCGTCGCCAAACCCGTCCAGGATGGCTGGCTAAAAAATGCAGTAAGTCAAATTCTAATGCTGTTAGGGGTACTGGTAGATTGTTTAATGTCACTTCCCGCCGAACGGGATCAATCATCAGTTTTTCAAAAACTAGGCGTTTTTGTTCTGCTGTTGTTACAACCCGTTGTCGCCGTAAAATCGCGGCGACTCTGACTTCTAACTCTCCTAGACCAAATGGCTTGGTGAGATAGTCATCAGCACCTTTAGCAAAGCCGCGAATCTTGTCAGCTTCATCCGCACGGCTAGTAAGCATGAGAACAAACACACCATTACGACTTTGCATCTCTTGGCAGAGGTTGAACCCGATCACGTCTGGTAAATTTACGTCTAAAATTACCAAGTCAGGGTTAAATTGCTCGAATAGCGCCAAGGCAGTTTTACCATCCTCAGCCGCCTCCACCTGATAGTTCTGCTTAATCAAAAAGCGTTGGATTAAGTTGCGAACCGCAGGGTCGTCATCAACTACAAGAATCTTGGCAGGAGCCATGACCATCACTTTGCACAAAAATTCGTAAGATTAACAGGAGAATTGCGTACTTTGGGATTGTTACACAAATTTTGCTGGTGTTACCCGCACTTGAGATGCAGCCATTTTAATGGCAATTTGATGTCAAATCATTAATATAGTCTCAATATGAGCCACAGCAGTTGCGTAACTTTGGAAAATTTCCTACTCCCAATTACGTGGTAATTTAAAGCTTTTCAATTTTAATATCGATATGCTTATGGATACCACTAGTGATTGTGAAGCAGGTTCATCTAAATTGCCTCAAGGCACGGTAAATTGCCAAATTTGAAACATAAAAATTAATTTTTTCATAAAAAAATAAGTTTTAAGAAGTCTTAGTTCAAATTCTAGAGTAAAGCCACCACTGTTCAACGACATGAGGGGATACACGGAGTTCTAGCAATATGTTAAAGTTGCTATAGTTAAATTTTCTGGGTCAGTTTAACTTACCCGTGCTACTATCCTGGTAGAGCATATAAGTTGCTTGCAACATTTGTTGAAATCTAGGCAAAACCTAAAGTTGTTTTCCAAAAGCAAAATACCGCTGCTGACTAAGGCTGAAGTGTAAACTCCCATGAGCGATCAAAATCCCTACGACAAACTTGGGGTGTCCGAAGATGCTAGCTTTGATGAGATTCAGGATGCTCGCAATCGCCTATTGGAGCAACACAGTGGCGATGCAAAGGCTCTGGAACTCATTGAAGCGTCTTATGATGCGATTTTAATGGATCGGTTACGGATGCGCCAGGAAGGCAAAATCAAAGTACCTGAACGAATCCGGTTCCCAGAACTACGAGTCCAATTTCCTCCTAAAGAAGTTTCAACTCCTCGTGAACAGTCGCCTGCATGGCTACAGAGGCTATTAGACCAGCCAACAACCGCAGATGTACTGTTACCAGGTGCTTGGTATTTAGGTTTGAGTGCTATTGGTATTTTCTATCCCACCTCTGGTGATCAAGTTTTACAGTTGGCGTTGGTGGTTGGGGTAGGTATTAGTGTTTACTTTCTCAATCGTAAAGAAGGTAAGTTCGGTAGAGCCGTTTTATTAACGCTGATTGGTCTAATTTTAGGCTTGATTATTGGCGGATTGATTGCAAGCGGTTTACCACAAATCAGTTTGGTGAGACTGAATCCTGAGCAATTTTCTACAGTGTTCACGTTTATATTATTGTGGTTAATTAGTAGCTTTCTGCGGTAATATATAAAATTTGGCATTGATTATGGGTAGCAGATGATTGATTCTGCTACCCATATTTATTATCGGACTGTTAGAGTACTCTTTTCTAAGATGAGAGCTACGGCTGAACTTAAATTAGGAACAATCAAATCGGGGCGGTATAGTTCTAGTTGAGCGCGATCGCGGATACCGGATTCTACAGCCATGACTTTAATATTATGGGTTTTAGCAGCAGTGATATCGGCTTCTGTGTCTCCCACCATCCATGTATCGCTAACGGAAGATATTTCTTTTAAGGCTTTGGCCATTAACAATGGCTTATCGTCAATGTCACGGGTCTTAACATAGTCGTTGCTCAGACAATAACGGCGATTTTCGGGAAAAAATCTCCCTAAATCAAATTTTTGAAAGGCAAAGTCTAATTCCCAAACTCGCCGCATGGTCATGACTGCTAAGTCAATTCCGGCGGCTTGAATTTTTTCTAATGCTTCTACAGCACCTGGCATTAAGGTGTCATAGTCAAAATAAGGTTCTGTATGTACTGTTTTCCGCCGCAGTTGTGAAAATTCTTGTGCTTGTGCTTCATCAAGTCCAGAATTTAACGCAATTTGTTTTTCGGGAATTCTAGCTCGCTTTTGTTGCCAAAATTCAGCTTTACTTAATTGTCGTACTGCTTGACCTGGACGTTGGGTTTTTTGCAAACAATATTGATAAACACGATAGTACCGTTCAGAAACATCAACAATGGGGCCGTCGAAGTCGGTAAATAGTCTTAGCATCGGCGGAATTTAAATGTTAATTTTTCTTAAGAGTAACTTAATTGTGTATTAATAGTCATTATCTGGTTAATTAATGTAAATATTTATTTCAAATTGTTGGGTTAAGCAATACAAAACCCAACGATTTGACAGTTGATAAGTGGGTAAGAGGAAAGAAACCTAATTATTGGAACGTTGAAGAATCGATGTTAAGTAAACGGCGAACAGCTTGTTCTATATCTGTTTCTTTGATTAAAGATTCGCCGATTAAAACGGCGTTGGTACCAGCTGCTGCCATCAGAGATAAATCAGCGTGGGTGTAAAGTCCCGATTCACTGACGACGATCGCACCCAAGTTGTGAATTTGCGATCGCCTAGCGGCTAGTAGTCTTTGAGTTGTGCTGATATCGACGGTAAAGTCTACTAAACTTTGGTTGTTAATTCCAATCAAGCGGACATCATCTAGCTGCAATACTCGATCCAGTTCAGCTAAAGTATGTACTTCTATTAAGGCACTCATCCCCAGATAATGAATGATGCGTTGAAAATCTTGCAGTTGTCTATCTGTGAGAATTGCGGCTATCAGTAGAACTGCATCTGCTCCTGCGGCTCGTGCTAAATAAATTTGGCAGGGATCAATAATAAACTCTTTACAAAGCAGTGGTACTGATACTTTGTGGCGAATCATCCGCAAACTTTCAAAACTACCTTGAAAAAATGTTCGTTCGGTGAAGACAGAAATGCAAGCTGCACCAGCACGTTCGTAAGCTTTGGCGATCGCAATAGCATCAAAGTCTGCACGAATCATCCCATAACCAGGAGATGCTTTTTGAATTTCTGCAATTAAACTAGGTTTATAAGGATTTTGTTGTAAGGCGGTTAAGAAATCTCTGATGGTGGGTGCAGCTGTTAACTGACGTTGCAAAGAAGCTAAAGACATGTGTTGTTGAATCTGTGCAACTTCTTGCTTTTTTTGCCACACAATTTCTCTTAACATAGGTTGGAGATGAGGATTCACAGTAGTCATCGGGTAAATCATAAGTTGCCAAAAATTGGGAAGTGAGATGAATTAAAAACATTAAGTATTCACATCAGCACAATAAATTGGTCTGATTAGAAAGTTTTCAAACGAATTCTTTGGTATTTATAGCAAGAAATCTGCTATAAATTACAATGCAAAATATGAACATCAGCCAGAAATATCTGGCTAATGCAGGAGTTTTTTCAGGTAGATAAGGCTAGATAATTGCTGATGAAAATTGTATGTTTTAAGAGCGTACGCAATTTGCTTTTAGGTCAAGACACCTATTTTATGTTTAGAATCTTGAGATGCGTTGGGCTTTCCACCGTGGAGTAAGTAGTTATTTTTGAGGAGACGAATATAAGTGCGGTAAGGAATGTAGTCTATGGGGTTATAACCAGAAAATCTCAGCATTAAAACACATGCCCAGGAGTATTTACCTGCAATAATTGCTTTAATAATTTGTTCGACTTGTTCTGTATTAATGGGTTTAGCTTTTTGTAGGTTATCTAGTTGATACATAAAACCCTCTTTTTGGTTTTCATCCTAGATTTTCTAGGTTGGATTATCTTTAGTACCAAAAACTCTATTCGGGGTATCCGCCTATTGTTTCACGGATATAAATAGGACGGATAATTATAGGCTAGGCTATCGATATGCGCCTACATATTTGCCCCCAAAAATGCGGCGTATATCGATGAAAATTTTTTTTAATTACACTAGGGACTGTAATTTTTGTAGGTAGTTACCTACTCAATTTTGGATAATCTCCAGACCAATCACTCCCGCCGAAAAAGTTCTGCTCGGAACTTGGCGAAAGTAAAAGTAGTAGAATGCCACTTCAACTAATTTGGCATACTCACCTGTTTCATGGTTTGGTAGAAGACGTTGACCCTTGTAGTTTATGGATTGGCCTGTAGGTGGTAGATGAAGAGTGTAATTCACACTGAAGACAAGCTGACGCTCATGTGCTGCGTTCTTCTTCTGCAAATAATTCTGTGCTGATCTGAAGTGTCATTGCCAATAGTTGCGGGTGGTGGGATAAACACTCCCGTAACATTGGGAATAATACTTGAGCGCGATCGCTGATTACCCAGATGGTTAATTCCATCAAGTCAATTGCCCATCTTTGATATCGTCCTGAATATGCGTAGCTGCTGGTGAATAAGCCTCCACGAATCCAGGTGAAACATTTTGATTTCAGTGACAGTGCAGGATAAATGAACATCGCCCAAGGTTTGGTAGGTGAAGGAATCACAAATCATCGGCATTTCTTGTAAACTTTTGCAGAGCATATAGCGCGATCGCTGGATTTTTCCATCAATCTCGCTACCTCAACAAAACAAGTTTGACACTACAGCACTAAATCAATCAGCACTAACAGAATTTGAAAATAGGGGTGGATGGGCATCAACTAGCATTGTGATTTGCGAGAGTGATTGATCCATAGTCCCGCCCCTATCAATAAACCGTGTTGCAGAAGCTGCTTCTTTGTTAAGACTACTGAATATTAGGTCGCAGATATATGATGATTGTTTTGCTAGACCTATCTATTATTTCGCTCTTGCTATAGAAATTTGGTGTGATTTCCGAATTTAAGTAGAAAGGTGTAAAAAAAACCGAAGTATGTAACTAAAAGTAAAGTTGCCCCAAACCCTCTTCCCTTCTGCCTCCTGCCTTCTGCCTTTCCCTAACTATAAATATTCATACCCATTTACTTATTTGTGTAGCTAGGAATTAGGGAGTCAGTGTACTGATTTTTCAGCAATTAAATATGATTCCTATATTAATTAATTTTTGTCAACTTTCTACTGCTTTGCATCAATACTAACAATGCAGTGATATGACATGATCTGAACAACAATCAATGTTTGACTCTCTCTGCGATTTTTTTGTCGTCACAATTAATTTTATGTATTTTACAATACATAAAAACTTAATATTTTTTAATTCTAAAGCTGGATGTATATCTGATTATTCATCTTTTTTATGGTGTGTTTTAACTTATTTTATTGATTTATTTATACCTATAGATAGATGATTTGGTTTATTATTTTATAGTTAGATTCCCTAGGGAGTAAAATTTAAAAAAATAAATATTATATGAACCAACCCAGATAATAAAGATTACGATATTTTTCTAATATTTACTTTTGTAACCAGTCGAAATTAGTAAACTTATGTCAGTTTACAGTACGTTGGTCATAGTGAATGTGATTTTTTTGAGTCGATTCATATCTAAGATTTTGATATAAATATATACTTTTTAGCTCTAATCTCATACTAATTATTTACTTGGCACGAAAGCTGAGATATCTAATTTTTATTAATAAACAACGGGCTGTTTATACTGTGATTAGCTACTGAATTAGCAGTAAAAATGAAGTTGTCTTTATATTTCCTATATAAAAATTTTACTTTTTGACAAGCAATATTTTTTCATATCAAGAAAATAAAAGTGATATCTTTTTATTGGTAGAATATTTTTAAATAAATCAGCAATTTCAATTAATTTTTAATTTTCACTTTGCTATCGCCATTGATTCAGGCTATCTGTATGGCTTGATTATCAAATATTTAAAAGGAGTGCGGGATATGAAAACTGACGGTTACACGTTAGTTCGTTCCATCTCTCAACGAATGCAAAAACCACAAGCAGAGTTGACATTTGTCCGTCAAGGCTGGGAATTTAACCACATTTTCAGGTGTAAGAGTGATGAAATATTAGAGCTAAATATGCACACTTTAATTGAGGAATTACAAGAGATTAACAAACATTTACAGCAAGATATTTTAGAACTGAAGCAGAAAGAATCGAGTTTAGAAAAATCTGCAACTTTACTGCGTTATATTTTGGCATCAACGGCTCATGGCATGATGGCAGTTAGTTTAGAGGCAGATATTGTTAGTGTGAATCAACAATTCATCGATATGTGGCGGGTTCCCAAATCTCTGAAAATATCAAGAGATAGTGTGCAGTGGCGAAATTTTTTTGGAAACCCAACTAAAACAGCCGCAGTTATTACATGATTCGATGTGGGAGATGAGGTGTGATTTTACAGGCGATCGCTACGATATTTTAGAGTTAAAAGATGGTCGAGTCTTCGCGCAATACTCCAAACCGCAGAGGCTAGAAGAAAAAATTATTGGGAGAGTCTGGAGTATTTGGGATATTTCCGAACTTAGCCAAACTGTAGAAAAATCACAACAACTCGGCGAACTGCGATCGCAATTTTTATCTATGGTGTCTCACCAATTACGTACACCGCTGAATGTAGTTTCATTTTCTAATAGCTTACTCAAAAAGCACATCCATGAATGGACGAGTGAAAAAACTCTACCATTGTTAGAGCGGATTCAAACAGCCGTCGAACAACTAAGCAGAATGTTAGACGACATTTTGTTGTTTGCCAAAGCAGAAGCGGCTAAATTAAATATCGAGGCTAAACCGCTGAATTTAGTACAGTTTTGCCATGAGATAGTAGCGCAAATTCATACTTGCAATAACCAAAACAAAGTTAATTTTGACAGTCAAGGTTCCTGCTGCACTACTTCTATCGATAGAAAATTACTAGCACCGATTCTGAAAAACTTACTCGACAATGCAATTAAATATTCTCCATCAGGTGCGGTGGTAGATTTACAACTTTTCTGCGAACCAGAGAAGGTGATTTTTCAAGTTGCAGATAGAGGTATTGGTATACCTGTAGCAGACCAACAGCGACTATTTGAACCATTTTATCGAGGTAGCAATATTGCTCATCTACCAGGTACTGGACTAGGACTATCAATTGTGAAAACTCTGGTTGACTTACATGGTGGTCACATTGATATGAAAAGTGAAGTTGGTGTAGGCACAACTTTTACAGTTATCTTCCCCTCCATGAAATAAAAGTTTTGAATGAGTTTTTTAACCTGCCACAAATCCTACTGATGAAACAATGATGCACACATCGTCGTACACAATTCTGGTCATTGAAGATGATAGTGTTACTCGTAATCTCTTCTTAGAGAGTCTACAAGCTGAAGGTTATGACACCATCAGCGCAGAAAATGGTCGTATTGGTATCCAGTTAGCACAAGAGAATTTACCTGATTTGGTTATCTGTGATATCTCGATGCCAGATATTGATGGTTATGGTGTTTTAAATGGTTTACGTCAAGACCCACTCACAGCAATTATTCCGTTTATTTTTCTCACTGGTAGCGATACTAAAGATGCTTTACGTAAAGGTATGGAGTTGGGTGCGGATGATTATCTTACCAAACCTTTGACTGTAGAGCAATTGCTCAAGGCGATTCAAATCCGGTTAGAAAAACAAGCTTTGCTCAGGTATTGGTACGCTACTCAATCACAACAAATTTCGGAATCTATACCTGCAAACATGACTGTCTCAGAAAAGCCAAAGTCTATTTTCCCATCGGTTCCCCAACTCCAACAAGTTTTTGACTACATTGAAGCGAATTATCACCAAGGAATTACTTTAGCGAAAGTTGCTGAAGCGGTGGGTTATTCCCGCGCTTATTTAACCAACCGAGTCGCCAAACAAACAGGAGAAACTGTCAACGGCTGGATTTTGAAGCGACGGATGATGGCGGCGCGTTCTTTATTGAAGGATACTAGCCAAACTGTTGAGCAAATTGCTTTGGCTTTAGGTTATCAAAATGCTTGTCACTTTTCTCGCCAATTTCGCCAGTATCATGGCATACCTCCTAAACATTGGCGAAAAAAGCAGCAGCTTCTTAATACTTGCACTCAGTTGGAAAAGTGCTTGCATGTGAGTCAGAGATAGTATGGCGGAAGGGGGGACAAGGGAGACAAGGGAGACAAGGGGGATAAAAGTTTATTTGGCGTTGCTGAATCACAAGATGAATTATGCGATCGCTATATCCTCGCGGGGGCTTTGCTCCCGCATTGGAATACAACGATGCTGGAGATAATAAACTAACAATCTAATAGAGAGTTCCAGCATTTCTACTGACTTAGAATAACAAAAAGTCTTTCTATGTAATCGGGCTAAATAATGTCTTAATCTGCTATTTTCACCTTCTACTCGTGTCATATAAGTTTTACACACAAGATGGTCTTCTTGATTAATAAAACATGGATAAACCGGATAGCCATCCGTTACATAAAAATATGAGTTCCACGCTTTAATCCTCTGCCACAACTGTTGAAAAGTTTCTGAACTTCTATCTCCTAAAACCCATCCTAAAATCCCCGAAGTCTTGTGGTTGACTACACTCCATACCCAAATTTTGTTTTTTTTGACCCGACAAAAGTTTCTAATTCATCAATTTCAGTTATTTCAGGTATTTCAGCTGTTTCGGGATGTTCTGGTAACTGACCACCCATTTGTTTCACCCAATAAATTACTGTTGTATGATGTACTTTTTTTTACTCTTTCTATGGCACGGAAACCAGAACCATTAACATACATTTCTAAGCATTCTCGTTTAATTTCGTCACCATAACCCTTTTGATTGTGATATTCAATAAATTGACGACCACAATCTGCACAAATGTAGTTTTGTTTACCTCTTTGTCTACCGTTCTTACGGATATGAGAGGAATTACAACGCGGACATTCCATGAAGATTCACCCTAATTCATATTCTCATTATGCAACGCCGTTTATTTAGTTGCTTTTTGGTTTGGCTGATAGCTGCTGTATTAATAGTTGCACAGCTAGAGCGATTAAACCAATCGCTACTATCCCAAATATGCCACTACCTAAAGCAACTATCCCCACAACTAAGGTGCGTACCGCAGAGCTAATCTTGATGACGAGTTCATTTTGAGAATGAAGTGGTTTGCTGGCGAAGTTAGTAGCGATCGCAATCATCAGCGAATATAAAGTATAGGCTAATCCACTAGAAATGATTGCGCCTGTTATGCAGCGTAGTGGTGATACTTGAGTTGGTGTTGTGGTTTCTTTTGGTGTAATGTTTTGGTCACTCATACAATTTAATTTGAACTCGACTGGTTGAACAAAGACGAAAAAGGCTGAGACTGGCATAATCAGAAATCTTCCATAGCGTCTCAGTTATGTCCACAATTGTATCTTGCTTGCTACATTAATCTGAATATACCCATACAGACATATCTGGACTGCCCAAATATCAGCAATTAGATACATTGGAGTGGGATTTGTCTGAATGTTTTAATTGAATTAAACAACTCCTATCTAAAATTATGGACAATACATTAGTTGATAAAACCTTCCGTGATAGCAATGGTAATATTGTCATTGCTCAAATGCCAAACTTACCTCTGATTGTGTGGTTTGTCACAAGTATATTGTCGCTAATTTTTTCGACTGGGAAAATCAATTTAGTGTTTGATACCCTGGCGACTGGCTCTTTGTTTACTTGGGCTTGGCTAGAATTGTTTGAAGGTGTGAATTATTTTCGCAGAGCTTTAGGACTTGTGGTCTTGATTGGTATTGTTGCATTCAAAGTTCAGAATCAGTTTGGTTTAGATTGACGATGCTATCTGAATGCCATGTGTAATGGTGCGAGTCACAAACAATTCTAAATCTTCGTCGGGAATTGCTTTCCTGATGTATTGTTTGACTGCTTGTGCTTGCGCTTCCGACTCGACAATTGCAAACACACTCGGCCCAGAACCAGACATCATTGTTCCGAGAACTCCTGGTTGAGTTGCAAACAGTTCCCGCAGTTGCATGACTTGGGAATAAGCAGGTAAAACTACACGCTCTAAATCATTGTGCAACTTTTGAGCAATTTCTGTTGCATCTTTATGGACTATTGCTTTGACTATTTCACCAGAATGAACTGCGGCGGCGCGGGCGGCTAAATCTTCGGTGTTTTTCAGATAGGTATGACCAAATTCTTGACGATAGGTTTTGTATGCCCAAGGGGTAGATACTTCGAGACTACGATATTTTGCCAATACTATATATATATGATCTAAACTCGGCAGTGGCGCGAGTTGTTCTCCTCTACCTGTAGCGATCGCTGTTCCACCCGCCACACAAAATGGTATATCTGAACCTAGAATAGCGCCCAACTCTTCAATTTCTGTTTGAGTCAGTCCCAAGTTCCACAATAAATCTATCCCGACTAATACCGCCGCTGCATTTGTGGAACCTCCTGCTAACCCAGCCGCGACGGGAATATTTTTCTCTAATGTAATTTCCACACCGCCATGTTTAGCCGCAGCTTCGGGAAATTGTTTGGTCATTAATTCGGCGGCGCGATAGACGAGATTAGTTTTATCGGTGGGGACTTGGGGATGGTTACAGTGGACGCGAATAATTTGTTCACTGATGGCGCGGACAGAAATTTTGTCGGCGAGGTCGATGCTTTGCAAAATCATGACTAACTCATGATAACCATCGGGGCGATCGCCGATGATTTCCAAATACAAATTTATTTTGGCAGGAGCGATGAGAGTGTAACTACGCATCTTGAGTGCTGGGTGCTGAGTTAAAAGTGCTGAGTAGGTTACTCAGACTTACCCATTGCTGAGTGCTGATTTCTTCAGCTCTGGCTTGGGGATTTATTTCTAATTGTTCCAGTAATTGGGTCAGGCGATCGCGGTCAATTACAGATTGCAAGTTGTTCCGCAACATTTTGCGCTTTGACCCAAAACCTAACTTTACCAGATTCTCTAATCTGCGTGGGTCGTTAGCTAAAGTTTCTAGTTGACGCGGACGCAACCTGACAACTGCTGAGTCTACTTTCGGTGCTGGATAAAATGCACTAGCCGGGACTGGACAAATTAACTCACATTCTGCTAAATACTGCACCCTAACTGATAAGGCTCCAAAGGTTTTTGACCCGGCTTTAGCATACAATCTTTCTGCTACTTCTTTTTGAATTAATAGCACTATCGAATCGAATGGTTGGGGGTTAGGATTGGCGATTGTTCCTAATAGTTTTTCGATGATTGGCCCAGTAATATTATAAGGAATATTCGCCACCACTTTATTCGCGTTTTGAAATTTAGGAAACGCTGTTAAATTTGCTGCTACATCCAACTCCAAAAAATCACCTTGTAATAATAAAAAAATTGTCTTTACTACCCAATTCTTTTACTAATAACTTACATAAATCCCTATCAATTTCTACTGCTAATAAAGACTCTACTAAAGGTAATAAACGCCGTGTCAATATGCCTGTACCCGGCCCGATTTCCAGGATGCGGTCATTTGTACTACACTCTGCCGCCTGCACAATTGCGTTGAGTACCTTGTCACTTTTGAGCCAATGTTGAGCAAAAACCTTGCGCGGTCGTACCATCTATTTTCCTTATTCCGTAATGTTTTGGGCGTTTGTCGAAAAATATATTTCTTACTTTTTGCTTACTTTTAAATATTGTTTTTTATAACAATTTGATAATTTTTTATTGACATCATATTAATTTTGTGATAAATGACAGTGTAATATCTGTGCCATCGTGTTAATTATAATGGTGTCATTCAAAAATCAAGACACAGAAGATATCTTTGATGGCAACAGTTCAAAAGATGCTCGAAAAACTTGCCCTGTCAACCTGTAGAATGTTGCATAAAAAAACTAGATAAACTAAATGCGGCAATATCTTTAGATGATATGAAAATACCTCCAGGTAATAAGTTAGAAGCATGATGAAATGAAAGAGAAGGTCGGCATATCATGAGACTTAAAAAGCAATATTGAATGTGTTTTATGTGGGCAAATGAAGGAGCTTGTGAAGTAGAAATAGTAGATTATCACGATTGAGGTACATAATCATGAGAATCCCTAAATATCGTCCTCCCAACCATCCTGGAGAAATTTTACTCAAAGACTTTTTAGAACCACTAAAAATATCACCGACCGAACTAGCTCAAGCAATTCACGTTCCCCCTCAACACATAAATGAAATAGTAACTGGAAAACGCCCAATAACACCAAGCACAGCATTGCGGTTAGCAAAATTTTTGGGAAATAGTGCAGAGTTTTGGTTGAACCTACAACAAAACTGGGAACTTTATCAAGTCTTTCAAGAAGAAGCAGAAGATTTGAACAGCATACTGAAATTTACCTGGAAAGAACAGGTAACTTGATAATTGATCTTACGAGAAATTATAGCGATCGCACTTCATCATCACCAGCTACTCTACAGGGTATCAGGGTTGATACCCAAAACCCGTATGAGCATTTTGAGCGATCGCATCACTGATAATCTAATATTAAATCTCTCCGTGTTTCTACGTGATACAAAAGAATTATGCGAAAATGCTAAATAAAAACCGAGTAAAGTATGTCAGATACACCACCAGACAGCATTTTGATTGTCACCGACGATGTAGCGCCAATCACCATTCCTGACGGGACAAAAGGCGGAATTAACAACCCACGAGGTTGGGGAGACGAAGTAAAAGAACCTACCAGCACCAAAGGCGATGCGGTTCCAGTCTCCGCGCAAAAATTAGAACAGAACATGACTCAGTTTTTGCAATTGGTAGGAAGGTTGTTTAGTCGTGCAGAACAGCAAGCAAGTTCTAAAATGCAGCTTGAGGAAATTGAACTATCAGTAGAAATTAGCGGTGAAGGGGAAGTTAAGTTAATTGGTAGCGGTGCAAAAGCCAGTGGGAAAGGTGCGATAAAGCTGACATTTAAGCGACAAGAACCAAAGTAGATGGCGAAAAATTGGGCGATCGCAGTTGGCATTAACCAGTATGATTATCTGCAACCGCTAAACTATGCCAAGCGGGATGCAGAATTAATTCAGCAGTTTCTTCTCACAGAGGCGGGGTTTGAGAGGATATTTTTTTTCACCGATGACTCTCCTGAAATTGGTGGTAAATCAACTCGTCCCACCCGCGCCAATTTGCGGCGCGTCTTTTTAGAGTTATTTAACCAACCCTTCATGGGTGCGGGTGATAACTTCTGGTTCTTTTTTAGTGGACATGGGATGCGCTATGCTGAACGCGATTATCTCATGCCTTTGGATGGGAACCCCACCGATATTGAAGAAACAGCGATACCCATTAACTTTGTTACCGAACGGTTGCGGCGTTGTGGTGCTGATAATGTTGTGTTGATTTTAGATGCTTGTCGCAGTTTGGGGACTCGTGCGGGTGAAGGTATAGGGAGACAGACAGCCGAGGAAGCACGTCAACAAGGTGTGATTAGTATATTTTCCTGTAGTCCCCAGGAATATTCTTATGAAATTGAAGCACTGCAACAAGGTGCGTTTACTACGGCGTTATTAGAAGGGTTAGGTATTCAAGGTAAATGCGCCACCGTTGAAAGGTTAAATCAGTATCTCAATTTTCGTGTGCCGGAAATTGTGCGTCAGCATAAAAGTGGGAGGCAAACACCATATATAATTGCGGAACCTGTAAATAAATCGCACCTCATACTTGTACCGCGATATGCAACTTTGCCTGATATTGCGACGTTGAAAATAGATGCTTACCAAGCAGAAGTAAACAGAAATTTAGATTTAGCAGAACAATTATGGATTCGCGTTTTAGCTGCTGCTTCGGGAAATGATAGAGATCCAATTGAAGCAATTAAAAGAATTGAGCGTTTACGCTGGGAACGTCCACAACAGCCTTCACCACAACCGAGTTCTACTGCTGAACAGTCTACTAAAGGCGCATCTACAGTTGAAAGCAATTTCTTAAAAACCTTTCAATTTGAAACGGTGACGGTAGACGCAAGAGGTAACATCACCAACCGCCGCAACTGCGAAGCAAAATATTTCGCTGAAGACTTGGGGAATGGTGTCACCTTGGAAATGGTGCAGATACCAGGGGGAACCTTTATGATGGGTTCGCCAAAAGGTGAAGGATTTTCAGATGAACAACCACAGTATGAGGTAAAAGTTCCTGGGTTCTTCATGGGGAAATATCCAATTACCCAAGCACAGTATCAAGCAATCATGGAGAAAAATCCTTCTTATTTCATAGGTGAAAAACGACCTGTAGAACAAGTAAGTTGGGATGATGCTGTAGAGTTTTGTAAAAAGCTAAGTCAAAAGACAGGACATACTTATGGGCTACCCAGTGAGGCGGAATGGGAATATGCTTGTCGTGCGGGAACAACTACGCCGTTTTATTTTGGGGAAACTATCACCACAGATTTAGTTAACTACAACGGTGACTATCCCTACGGCGCTGCACCCAAAGGAGAATATCGACAGCAAACAACAGATGTCGGAATATTTCCACCAAACGCTTTTGGTTTATACGATATGTGTGGTAACTTATATGAATGGTGTCAGGATGTATATAACGATACCTACCAAGGCGCACCGATAAATGGAAGTGCGTGGTTAACTGGTAATGATAGCAACATAAAAAATGCTGCGTGGAGGTGCGTGGCACATAAATGGTTATGTCTGTCGGTCTGCCAGCCGTGCCAGGAGTTCGCGCGAGATTCCGGGTAGCAATGTGGGTTTTCGTGTGGTGGCGGTGGCGTAAAACAGTTATCAGTTATCAGTGAACAGTTATCAAAGTATGAGTTAGAGGTTGTGAGGTAGAGCTAAGGATAAACTCGGAAGCTTTTAAGGTTGTTTATTAATAAACTGATAACTGTCTACTGTTAACTGACATGAACAGCTTGGTATATGAAAAAGCATATAAATTTGCTATCCGAATAGTCAAAGCATATAAATATCTGACTCAAGACAAAAAAGAATTTATTTTATCGAAGCAACTAATCAGAAGTGGTACATCAATAGGTGCTAACATTGCTGAAGCCAATGGAGGAATTTCAGCAGCAGATTTTTCCGCCAAAATATCCATTGCATATAAAGAATGTCTGGAAACTAAATATTGGCTTTCTCTGTTGAAAGACACAGAATATATAGAAGAAAAAGCCTTTAACAGTATCTACACAGACGCAGACGAAATAGGAAAAATGCTATTTTCCATCCTCAAAAAAACAAGACTTAACAGTAAACAGTAAACAGTAAAAAACTGATAACTGGTAACTGATAACTGATAACTGTTAAAAAACTCCATATCCTGTATATTCTCTCATTTCAGGAGCTTGAAATCCTAAAACAATATCATCTTTAGGAACCCCTCGCTCTACGAGTTCTTGAGCAACTCTCATTTCCGTCATATTCTGCTCAATTGAAATTTTTCCCTGCTTAATATCCAAATGTAAAACACAACCATAAACTCGTCGATGACCATCCCAACCCACATTCATAACCATATAATGGTCTTGTTTTGTATCAAAAACCGTGTAGCAATCAATCTGACCATTTGCTATAGGAATAGCAGCATAAGCCGTCAGCAACGACTGAATAATATGGCGATAAGACTCTAGGGTATCCATTGTAAAATTACCTCTTGAATTGGGTCATAAATAATTTGTTTAATTTGATATCTCTCTACAGATATTTGGGCAAATTCCCGCTTAAAAAAGACTTCATACACACCTATAGGTACTGCTAAATAAAGAATGCGAGTCGGATCACCGATTTCTAAGGCAAGCCGATAATTCAAAAACTGTCCTAACGCAGCGTGGTAATCTGTTAGTGGTGAATCACTCAAAAATGTTTTAATCTCTACAGCAATTTTTTCTTCACCGCGCTCTGCTGCTAACAGTTGTTCTGCACCTAAATCTATTTCAAATTTAGTTCCGCCAACTTCTAGTCGCAGAGGATCATCGGTTATCGTCCACTGCTGCTTTTCTAAAGCAACTCTAACCACAGCATGAAATTTATCTTTAGCAGCCATAGTTGACTTTTTCTGATTTACTTAATATTTTAATGTGTAGGTAAGGTAATCAATCAATTCCAAACGTTGTTTTCCCATTCTTCACCGTAATCATCAATATCATAGTACGATCGCCTCTTCTCTAGCGACAGCGTAACCCAACAAATGATACGCCAAAAACCGCAAAACTTCTCAACTACAAAAATTAACCCTGCAATTGGTATTGGGTTACGGCGCAGTCTAGATTTATCGTGTTGCTAATTTGAGAATGTGCGATATTGAAAATGAAACTCAACACACAAACTTGATTTGCTGGTGAAGCAAAGATGAACCAAGTAACAGCCATCACAGAAGCGATTACCAGTCTAACAGAAGCAGAAACCCGCTTTGGATTGGTTCGCATTGAGTCAGAGCAATTTTTTTCCAGAGTGGTCTAATAAATTACCACAAATTACTGACACCGAGAAAGCTTCCTTGGATGTGCTGCGACGCAGATATCTTTATCATCGTGGTGAGGGTGATTTATTAGAGGGAACAGTTATGTTGCTGGTGGTATCTCCGTTGCTGGCGCTATCTGGATTTTATGACCCTCCTTTCAGAATTAAAGCAGAATCATCAGTGGATTTGATTTTGGATGATACAGAAGAAGTACTGCGTGGAAGGATTGATGTTTTAGTATTACAAAATCAGTTGTGGGTGCTAGTAGTAGAATCCAAAAAAACCACCCTTTCAATTTGGTCGGCTGTACCACAAGCATTAGCTTATTTAATGGCTAATCCTCACCCGAATAAACCTGTATTTGGTATGGTGACAAATGGAGACGATGTTTTATTTATCAAAGTCCAGCGAAAAGCAGGTACACCACAATACGATTTATCACGGGTGTTTGCTTTATTTACATCTGCCAGGGAATTGTATTATGTCTGGCAAATTCTCAAGCGTATTGGTCAAGTAATTTCTGAAAATTAGTAATTAGTGTTGGGTGGAGGCGCAATTTTTATCTTGTGCGCCTCCACCCATAAAAGTAAAGCAGAATCAAAAATAACTAAAGCACAATGTCTTCGCCCTTCTCTGTAAAGCGCACGTCTTTAATTTTCCATTGAGAATTACTCATCAAAGTTTTGCGGACACTTCCAAATAAAGCAAACTGTTCGCAGCTAGAAAGGGAAGCTATTTGGCGCTTCGACTGCGGAGATAAACGCAAATCAACGGTAGCTACACCATTTCGCACATTCACCCGATAACCAGACAAACTAAAATCGGCGGTGTCTCGTTCTTGGACAATTTTACCAACGGCGCTAGATACAGGTTCTGTAGCTGATACTTCCACCTTTTGGGGAATTAATTCTTGACATTGGGTATCGCTGGTGTAGAGAGTAACCTTGACAGTGTTACTTGTCTCGGTTTTTGGTGCTGCTTCCAATGGTTCAATTTTTGTATTGCTGGGGGTAACTTTGACAGTATTACTTGACTCAGTTTTTGGTGTTGCTTCCACTGGCTCAATGTTGGTATTTTTGGCTCGCAGTTGAGCCATAGTAGGGCTTTGGCTAGGATTTGGGTTTGGATTTGTGGTAGGGGCGGTTGTTGGGGCTTGTTCGTCAATTTTGCTGGCTGTTGGTGTAGGATTAGAACTACAACTGCCCAGACTGGCGGCGATCGCCACAACAATTAATGGGATTAAATATCTTTGACTCATAGTTGTACTGCCATACTTTCTTCTTTAACTTCAGTGTCATTGGTATCAATTCCGTATAAATTTGCCAATAGTATTGCCTTAATTCTTATACTCTGATTACTTATCTTCAAATTAGATCATCATGCCCAGTAACTCTACCAGCACCTACGACCCCCGTAAAGCTGAATGGGATGGTATTACAATTGACCAATGGGAACCATCTAAATGGAAGCAGTGGAAAGCCAAACACCCTGCATCAGATGAATTTGCCAAAATCGAACGAGAATATTTAAGAATTAAATATGCAATTCAGCAAGCTAACTCGGCATTAAGTTTAGAAAAAGTTAAAGTCAAACTCAAGTTAACCAGTCATAAAACCATCGGCTTACAAGGCACATTTCCTTGTCGTCCGGGTGACATTGGTAAACAAGGTAGTCCTAACAAACAATATACAATTTCTTGTGGATTTGCTGCCAATGACACCGGGCTGAAAATGGCAGTGTTAAAAGCGCGAGAACTAGACTTATTATTAATCACCAAACAATTTCAATGGACTGCTGAATTACTCGGTAAACAAGCCCAAAAAATTGAACCCACAGCCACAGAACAATCTACCAAACTCATCAGTGAATTAATTCAAGAATACGAGCGCCAATTTTGGAAGAATCACGAAAAAAATCGCCAAGGAATCCGCACTTGGGAAACTCATTATCTGCGTCATCTCAAAAAATTACCCCCAGATATTCCCATGTCTGCTCAAGCATTAGAAGCAGCATTAGAAAAGACTAAACCTAACACCTCATCCCGCTTTTTCTTAGTTTGGCAATTGAAAAAGTTTTGTGAATTTTGTGGAATTACCAACTTTGCCACAATTTATAGTTACGCCACCCCCAAACCCCATCCTACACTGCGAAAAGTTCCTACTGATGAAGAGATTATTCAGGGATTTATCAAAATTGGTAGTCCATTATCAGTATACGCCAGTAAAGAGAACCTCACAGAACCAGAGCAATGGCAATGGGCTTATGGTATGTTAGCTACTTATGGTTTAAGACCCCATGAACTATTTGCTGTTGATATAAATGCTTTTATGGATACAGCTAACACTTTTCATTTAGTAGCTTTAAATCCTAGCCTGACAGACGGAACAAAAACTGGTGAACGCAGTTGTGGTATTCCGCCGCTACATCCTCATTGGGTAGAATTGTTTGATTTGAAAAATATTAAATTACCTTGTCATACAGGTACTCTGAATAATAAAACTGCAAAACTGCAAGTTAGATTTAGAAATGCTGAGGTAGGATTTAAACCTTACGATTTGCGCCATGCTTATGCAATTCGTGGTCATCGTTTAAGAGTGCCAATCAAAACAATGGCTGATTACATGGGGCATACAGTCCAAGAGCATACAAAAACTTATCAACGCTGGATGAATGAGGATGCAAATTTAGCTATTTATAAAGAAGTTGTAATTCATCGACAAGGTACAACTAAAGAAGTTTTACAAGAAAGAATTAAGGAGCTAGAGGCAGAAAATACAGCCTTGAAAGCAGAAAATGCCACTCTCAAAGGTTTATTGATTAAGCATCAATTGGGTGAATTATTAAATCAAGAAATATAAAATGGACTTTCATCTTTGATTTGTAAAATTTGCAAGACTTAGATCCCCGACTTCTTCAGCAAGTCGGGATCTTGTTCTTGTTCGCCTGAGATTGGGAAACATATAAATTAAGTTCAATTCAGTTCCCTAACAGGCAAGTAAAAACACTATGGCTGGTAATCTGATAACTGTAGATAAAAATACTTACGACTCCTTGCAAAAAGAACTCAAGGAGTTGCGTCAGCTAGTTGTCCAGTATCAGCAAACCAATTCATCCAGCAACTTACATCCAGAAATCGCCCTAGAAAATAGCGAAAGGCGTTTAAAAAGTATTACAGATAATATATTTGGGGCAATTTTTCAATTTACCAACCGTAATGATGTTTGGAAAGTAGACTATGTGAGCGATTTTATTTGGCAGCTTGCAGGTGTCACAGCCGCCGAGGTGATGGAGGATATTAGTAAATTTCATGTTTGCATACATCCAGAAGATTTTGCTAGTTATATAGGTTCAGCAACAACAGCCATAGAAAAATCTATTACTTGGCACTACGAAGGGCGTTTGGTGAAACCCAATGGCGAAATTCGCTGGTTTCAAGGCGACTCAACACCTACACGCAATGAAGAAGGGGAAATTATTTTCTGTGGTGTCATTTTGGATATTACGGAACGCAAACAAGCAGAAGCCGCTCTTAAACAATTAAATGAAGAATTAGAAGCACAAGTCGATGAACGTACAGCCGCTTTACGCCAGAGTGAAGCTAGATTCCAAAAGCTGGCTGATAGTGTACCAGGGATGTTGTATGTATTTCGGCTTGATACTGATGGTAGTATGTCTTTCCCATTTGTGTCTTCGGGATGCCATGAAGTTTTGGGACTAGAACCCGAAAAAGTCCAAGAAGATGCGCTTTTAGGATTTGCTGATGTTCATCCTGATGATCTTCCTGGATTGCAAGCTGCAATTATGTACTCTGCCCAAACTCTGCAAAAGTTTAACTATAAATGGCGAACTGGTAATGTCTCTAGTCAACAGAAATGGGTTCGCGGTTCATCTCGGCCAGAATTGCAAGCAGACGGAGCAATTATTTGGTATGGTTACTTGGCTGATATTACCGAAGCACAGCAAACTGAACAACAATTAAAAGAGCAAGCCCAGTTTTTACAAAGTATCTGGGAAGGCGTAGATTATGGTATCTGCGTTTTAGACGTTTTAGATAACGGTACAGAGTTTCGTTTCGTGAAATGGAATCCTGCTATTATTAACTTTAGCTTGATACCGTTGGAACCTTTAGTCGGAAAAACAATGACAGAAGGGCTACCTGCTGAGGTAGCAGATTATTATCGTCAACGCTATAGAGAATGTGTGCAATCTCGCAAGACGATATTTTTTGAAGAATCTTTTGTCGTAAATGAACAAGAAATTTGGTGGTTCTTCAATGTTACGCCGCTTTTTGATAGTGACTCGCAAATTACTCAACTAGTTATTACTATCACCGACATTACAGAACGTAAGCAAGCTGAGAAAGAACGTCAATTGTTTGTTTCTTTAATTGAAAATAGCAGCGATTTCATTGGTTGTGCAGATTTAAACGGCAAACCTATATTTTTAAATGAAGCTGGACGCAAGCTATTGGGATTAGCTAGTCAAGGATTTAGTGAAGATTTTAGCCTTGATACCTGCTTTGCTCCAGAAGATAAAGAATATCTCTATCAGCAGATTATTCCGGCGGTGATGCGAGATGGTGTTTGGCAAGGAGAATATCGGTTTCAACACTTTCAAACCAAAGAAATAATACCCGTTGATTATAATCTTTTTTTGATGAAAGACCCTGAGACTGGTGAACCTTTGTATCTATCAACTATTACACGAGATAGCCGCGATCGCAAACAAGCAGAGGCTCAATTACAAGAACAAGAACAATTTTTACGCACCATTTACGACGGATTTCCTCAATTAATATTTGTCGTCAATGTTTTAGAAAATGGTGAATTTCGGTTTGCTGGTTGCAACTCAGCAGCAGAAAAAATGGTGGGGATTAATCATGACAAAATTGTTGGTAAGACACCCAAAGATTTACATGGAGAAGTTGAAGGTAGAGCAGTTACTCAACGCTATCAAAGCTGTGTAGATATTGGTGATAGTATTGATTATGAAGAATGTTTGACTTTTGAAGGTGAGGAAACTTGGTGGCTGACTACTCTGAATCCTGTGAAAAATAGTGAAGGGAGAATTTATCGGATTGTTGGTTCAACTTTGAATATTACAGCCCGCAAACAAGCAGAAGCAGAACTACAAGCTAGCCAACACTTTATTCAACGCATTGCTAATTCCTCGCCTAATGTTCTCTACATTTTTGATTTAGAAGAACAACGCAATGTATATGCAAATAAAGAAATTGCTACTATGCTTGGTTACTCTATCGAAATGATTCAACAAATGGGAGATAAAGTAATTCCTACTATTGTTCATCCCGATGACTTAGCGATAGTCATCCAAAATCATCAAAAAATAGCCACTGCTCATGATGGAGATATTTTTGAAGTTGAATTTCGGATAAAAAGACACAATGGTGAATGGTCTTGGCTTTACACACGAGAAACTCCATTTACTCGGAATGCTGATGGCAAAGTTAAGCAAGTTTTAGGCGTATCAACTGATATTACAGAACGCAAACAAGCAGTTCTTCAATTACAACAACAAGCCCAAAATTTAAAAAATACTTTATTAGAACTCCAACGCACTCAATCTCAACTTATTCAAAGCGAAAAAATGTCTTCTTTGGGTAATATGGTTGCAGGTGTAGCCCATGAAATTAATAATCCAGTCAACTTTATTCACGCTAATCTAATTCCAGCCAGCGAATATACCCAAGATTTATTACGTTTAGTAGAACTTTATCAACAACATTTTCCTGAGCCGCCAGCAGAAATTCAAGCAGAAATCTCACACATTGATTTGGAATTTCTCAAAACAGACTTAGTTAAACTGCTTCAGTCAATGCAAGTGGGTACTCAACGCATCCGTGAAATTGTCTTGTCACTGCGTAATTTCTCCCGTCTAGATGAAGCGGAATTTAAACAAGTAAATATTCACGAAGGTATAGAAAGTACCTTAATGATTCTGCATAACCGTCTCAAATGTAAACCAAATCATCCCGAAATTATCGTCACTAAAGAATATAGTAAATTACCTCTAATTGAGTGTTATCCTGGTCAACTCAATCAGGTATTTATGAACATTTTGAGTAATGCTATTGATGCCTTAGATGAAGCTTTTGTTGGTGAACAAGGACAAATTTTGATTCGTACTGAAGTAGTAAATAGTAATAGAATAGCTATCCGTATATCAGATAATGGTCTGGGAATTACTCAACCTGTACTTGCTAAACTTTTTGACCCTTTCTTCACAACTAAAGATGTGGGTAAAGGCACAGGATTAGGTTTATCAATTAGTTACCAAATTGTGGTAGATAGACATGGTGGCAAATTATATTGCAACTCAGTACCGAAACAAGGTGCAGAATTTGTCATTGAAATTCCTATTACTCAACCCCAAAGTCGTAAATAATCAATTAATTCCAAATTATTGCTAAATCTAAAATAAATCCTGGTAATATATCTTCCCCAGATAATTGTTTAGGCGCATCCAAAATTTCTACTGGTTTACCTTGACGATAAATTTCAACTTGCTTGGCTGGAGGATTAATTAACCAACCAAGTTGCACTTGATTATCCATATACTCTCGCATTTTGGCTTGAGTTTCTGTCAAGTCGTCGCTAGGGGACATCAACTCTAAAACAAAATCTGGCGCTATGGGGGGAAATTTTGCCTTTTCCTTGGGTGTTAGTGCATCCCATCTGTCTTGTTTTATCCAAGCAACATCAGGAGAACGATTTGCGCCATTAGGAAGCTTGAAACAGGTGGAAGAATCAAAACATACACCTAATTTTGTTTGACGATTCCATATACCAAATTCTACAGCAATTTCAAAATTACTTTTTCCTGTTTCTCCGCCTGTAGGTGGCATAACAGTTAACTCTCCTTTATGATTGCGCTCAAATTTAACATCGGGGTTTTCTCGACACAGTTGATAGAACTGTTCGTCAGTGAGTTTAACAATAGCGTTGAGGTTGAATGTAATGGCTGTCATTGTTATATCCTAGAGTTGGTACTGGTTAGGTTAATTTAAACAGCGAGGAAAGTGATGTTACTAGAACTCAACCAACTAATTGTACCTGCTGGTCATCAGTTGTTAATTAAAAATATATCTTGGTCAACCTATAAACATATTTTGGCAGAATTAGGCGAAAATCGCAGTTCTCGCATATCTTACAGTCAAGGGGTGTTGGAAATCATGGCTCCGTTACCAGAACATGAAGTAGGCAAAAAAATTATCGGTAATTTAGTAGAAATTCTTCTAGAAGAACTCGACATTGAATTTTGGAGTTTGGGTTCTACAACTTTTGACGAAGAAAAAATGGATGCTGGGGTAGAACCTGATGATTGCTTCTACATTCAAAATGAAGCGGCTGTTAGAGGTAAGGACAGAATTGATTTAACAATTGATCCACCTCCAGATCTAGCTATTGAAATTGATATTACATCGCGGACTCGGTTTAATAATTATGAAGTCTTAGGAGTGCCGGAATTGTGGCGATGGAGAGGCAATAAATTAGAAATTAATATCTTGATTAATGGTAAATATGTAACAACTAATAACAGTTTAGCTTTTCCTAATTTACCGATCGCTCAAGTAATACCAGAATATTTACAACGGAGTAAAGCTGAAGGTAGAAATGCAGCAATGAAAGCTTTTCGGGCTTGGATAAGAGAACAATTATAATGACGATCGCCTGATTATTTCCTACTATCTATAATCTCTAAAATCTGGATAATTCTTAACAAGAATTTTTGTATTTGTGGTTGACAGGTATAAATTTATACTTTACTATAAGAATAATAAAGGCGATCGCACACATCTTTGGCCGGAGGGCGATCGCCTTTATGTAAACCCCGTAATGGAGTACAAATACCATAATGGCACAATTATCAAAGTTAGGGCAGTTACCCAGCCACCAAGCCACCCAACAGCCAGTTCCCCAGCGAGAACCAATCAAGCATATTTTGAGGGGTTCTGCTAAGGCTGTGACAAGTACAATTCACCATTTGCAAGTAATTGGTTACGCCAGTGTCGGAGATTGGAGTCCACTGCTACCAACCGATAACTCAGGTGAAGTGATGAGTATTTTAGTCCGGCAAATCATGATTTAGTAGCAAGCGACTGAAGTCGCGGCTACACAGACAAAACCCGCCTACGCGGATTCTCAATCCTTGATTTTTTTTTAGTCCGCGCAGGTGGTCACTGAGCTTGTCGAAGTGCGGACTTTGTTTTTATAGTCGCGACTAGATATGTGTAAATCTGCAATCATTCCGGCGATCGCTCTGAAACGGAAATTGCCATAATAGATTCAAGCTGATGATAAGTAAAATGATATGGCGATCGCATTAGATAAAGCTGCATCTGCAAAGATGACAATTGAGGAGTTCTTTAACTATGACGATGGCACAGATGCAATATATGAGTTTGAAGATGGAAACTTGCTGCTGATGACAGCCGAGAGTGAAATTAATCGCCGAATAGCAATGTTTCTGCTTGTCTGCTTTGTGCAACTCGGTATTCCGGCTTATCGGCTATCCATGAAAACGGAAATTGTCACCACAGGTTCGCGGGTGCGTGTTCCTGACTTGATAGTATTTTCCGAAGAGTTGGCAACGGCAATGGAGGGCGCGAAACGCTCTACAATTATGCCAGAAATGCCACCACCATTATTAGTAGTTGAAGTAGTCAGCCCTAACCAAAGCAGTCGTGATTATCGCTACAAGCGTTCTGAATATGGGGCGCGGGGGATTAATGAATATTGGATTGTTGATCCTATTGCCCAAAAAGTCACAGTATTGGAATGGGTAGAGGGTTTTTATGAAGAGCAAGTGTATGTGGGGGATAATGCGATCGCATCACCAGTATTTCCTGATTTAAAATTGACGGCGGCTCAAATTTTGCAAGGTTGGTAAATCGTTCCAACAACCTGCAAACTTCATGATTGCAGCAGCATTGTTAGTTTTGGTTTCTGAATTAAGTCGGAAGTCATGAATTAGCTCATACAGTTGCGCTAATTCAGCATCTGGAATTTGCTGAACTTCTTCTAAAACCTTCACTCTCTATTCAGAATAATTCATCAGCTTATCTCTCCTGCATCAGTGAAAGTAAAATTATGAGAGCGATTCCACATCTAGTATATTATCGACACATTCTAAAATGGTAACTTGGCTAGAATGTGGCTAAATAATACCTAAACAAGATCCCCCCGCCTGCGGCGACCCCCTTAAAAAGGGGGTAAAAGAGAGTTTTTAGCCCCCCTTTTTAAGGGGGGTTAGGGGGATCTAAAAATACTAAAACGTTAACCGAACTGCTAAAAACTATGAATATTCAACTTAAAGCAGAATATGAGCAATTTATTCAAAACCGAATTGCTACAGGTAGATATGAAAACGCTGAAGATGTGATTATTAAAGCCTTGACACTACTAGAAGAATGGGAAAAGGGTTATCAGGAATGGGAAGAAGAAACTCAGCAAAAACTAGCTGCTGGACTTGCTTCTATCGAACATGGAGATATGTTAGATAGTCAAGTGGTAATGGCGCGACTAGAAGAGAAATTAAGCCTAAAGATGTAGGTTGGGTGGAGGCGCACAAAGATATTGATAGCAACACAGTAAATCGAGATTGCGCCGTAACCCAACTGTGTAAATTTCAATTGTTGTAGTTGAGAAATGTGGATTTTTAAGATGATTTGTTGGGTGAAACGAAGTGTAACCCAACCTACAGGAGATTGCGATCGTACTCTTGATTAAGTCGGCGGTTTTCTGTATTATTAGGTTACTCATCCAGAAAATCTCAAAAAAATTTGATCGCGCAGAGCGCGAAACGGAAGGGAAAAAGAAATAGTGTAAAGTGCAAGAGGGGAAGAATGCAAAGGGCTAAAAAGTCCTCCCAACACCGCAGACAACACGAAAACCAAAATTAATGTCGATGAAGTCGCGCCCCGCCCTATTATTGAAGAGACGAGACGCAGAACGGCAGTAGTCAGGATTGACGAGCCAGGAACCGCCCCGCAGACATCTTATATTGCTTGACCCTTCACTTAGCCATGCACTGCCATCAGTGGGCGCATTATTATAATTTTCGTGCCACTCATCCTGACACCATTCCCATAAATTACCACACATATCGAATAAACCAAAGGAGTTAGCTGGAAATTTCCCCACTTCTGTTGTTTGTTCTCGATATTCACCATTGGGAGCAGAACCGTAGGTAGAATTTCCCCTGTAATTTGCTAAATCTGTCGTAATCGTTTCACCAAAATAAAACGGCGTAGTTGTTCCCGCCCGACAAGCATATTCCCACTCTGCTTCACTCGGTAAGCGATATATCTTACCAGTCTTTTTCAATAATCGAACGCAAAACTCAACCGCATCATCCCAAGAAACACGCTCCACAGGGCGGTTAGCGCCTTTAAAACGTGATGGGTCAGGGTTTAAATCAATATTTACCTTATCAAGAGCAGCAACGGCTTGCCATTGCCTTTGAGTGACGGGAAATTTACCCATAAAAAAGGGTGGAACAGTGACATTATGCTGAGGACTTTCAGAGTCATATCGTCCTTCCTCACTCTCTGGCGAACCCATGAGGAATTTACCACCAGGAATGGACACCATTTCTAAAACTACGCCATTACCCAAGTCTTCAGTAAAAAACTCGGCGCGTCCAGGGCTACGGTTGATGATTTGTCCTTGAGCGTCCACCTTCACTATTTCAAACTCAAACTGATTGGGTGGAGTGGGTTCATATATCGCAGAACCCCTCTCCAAACCTCTCCCCGAAGCGGAGAGAGGCTTTGAATCTTGCTCCCCTTCCTTCGTAGGGAAGGGGCTGGGGGTTAGGTCTGAAGAATACGCCACATCAGATAATTCTTCCGCAGACACAGGCGGTTTTACTTGTCCAATTATCTTTTGTTCTATCGGTGCGACATCTTCATCCCGCAAACCTAAATGTTGCTGATAATCCCTTAAATCGTTGAGTGTTCTTTCACTCAGGGTTGGTTCACTTTCAACTGTTTCAACTAGCGTTGCTTCATATTCTTCTAATTTGCGCTGATATTCCAGATATGGTTTTTTAACTTCCGCTTCAATTGCATCAGCCACATCAGCATCAAGCTGTAACTGGAGACGTAATGATTTTAACAGCCGACGAGCAGGGATGGTAAACTTGCCCTGATTTATGCGGCGTTCCACTTCCTTGCGATACTTCAACTTAGGATCATCCTTGGGTGACTTCGCCAGAAAAATCCGATAACCATCCTTAAAAGGATAAAACTCCGGTGTCATCAAGGGAGATGCTTCTTGGACTTTGGTTTTGGCGTAGTCATGCAACTCATCCACCGCAATTAAACCATCGCCATCTTTATCGGCTGCACCTTTTTCTATGCCTTCTACTAAATATTGAGTGTAAATCGACAAGTCTAATTCATCAGATGCAAAGGCATATTGTGTAGAAGTGGAAGCAGTGAGAATTGCTGTTCCTTCACCGCCTAATTGCTGTTGCAAGTCAATCGTACCACTATCTTTAGCTGTCAAACCTTTGGCAAAAGCACCACTAAAGCAGCAATCTAAAATTACTACCCTGCGCTTAGATTTACTCTCATTCATCCATCGGTGTACACTTGTGGCAGCTACGGCTGTAAATGGAAGCAGTTTATTTTGATTTTTTTGAGTTTCGCAAGTCGAGAAGTAAAAATCACCGTTTTCAACCGTCACCCCATGACCAGAAAAATACAAAAGTACTAAATCATCTTTTTGACGATTAGCATACAAGTTATAAATTTCCCTTTCCAATTCCTGACGCTTGGGATTTTTCAGCACCGTGACATCATCAAAACCACCCATTTCCGGGTTCTCTAACACACGCCGCATCGCCTCCACATCTTCCACAGCCTTGGGTAGCGGTGCTAGTGTTGGTTCATGATATTCACTAATTCCAATTAACAGTGCTACCTTAGCCATTGTTGCTGTTTGACGAGTTGTTGAGAAAGTCCTGGGCTTTTTGGTAAGCAAAGTTAAATTCTTCGCGGCTGCTGGCTTCGATGTTGAGTTCTCTACCATCAGGCGCTTTCACCATGATTTTAATTGGTTTGTTGCCAAAGCGATCGCCCAGAAACCCAAACAAAGCTTTCAAGTTTTTGGGGTTAACCTCTGCATTCAAAAACCCCAACAAAAAACCCCCCAAAGCCTTAGAACCCTCTGGTACATCCGTAACCGCAACTAAATCTGCATCCTCTACCCCATCCACCTCGCGCAACTGGGGAAGCAAATTCTGTACTTGGGCTTGCAACTCTTCATCATCCAAACCCAACTCCGTCAGGGAAACAGTCACCTGCACATTAGATGTAGTTACCATAGCGATCGCTTAAATATAATTTAGAATCTATTTAAACGATTGTATCGGTTATTTGGGCAATTTGAGTAAAATTGCGGTCATTCCACTCTACGCCTCCGGTTACTGAGCGCAGCCGAAGTATGCGCCTCTGCGAGAGACACAAAAAAATTCAACTTCTGAAACTTTAAACTTTTTAGTCAAATACTTGCTGTCAGCTTACCAACAAGGTAATTTACAGAAGCATAGCGAAACCTAATAAACCGATGGGAAAAGGGCGACTAGAAGCATTTAGTGATGGTGTAATGGCAATCATCATCACTATTATGGTGCTGGAATTAAAAGTGCCTCATGGGGCTGAAATGGGCGCACTCCGTCCACTAATTCCAATATTTCTTAGCTACCTCTTAAGTTTTGTCAACGTTGGTATCTATTGGAACAATCACCATCACTTACTACAGGCAGTTAGGCAAGTCAACGGTCGGACATTATGGGCTAACTTGCATTTGTTATTCTGGTTATCTTTAATACCCTTTGCTACTGCTTGGATGGGAGAAAACTTTACAAACTTGCCAGTTGCCCTTTATGGTGTAGTTCTTTTCATGGCTGCGATCGCTTATTTTATTCTCACCCACGCCTTAATTTCTCATCACGGTCAAGATTCAACACTTGCAACCGCCGTCGGTCGAGATTGGAAAGGCAAAGTCTCATTGTTGATTTATGCGGTTGCAATTCCACTCTCCTTTGTAAAATCGTGGTTAGGCTGTGCATTATATGTTCTGGTTGCCATTACCTGGCTCATTCCTGACCGCAGAATTGAAAAGGCTTTGAGACAGTGAAAATCAAATATTTTGATTGTTGGAGAGTGATACGTGAACCTAGAATCACAATTACAAGCAGCTTGGTTGCAAGTAACCAAACACTTTTGTACCAGATCCGGGCCATTAGTTCGGACAATTGAAGACATTGACCCTACTGCATTACAAGCATCGTGGTTGATGTGTGTAGAGTCAATACAGACAATCTTCGCTAATTATTATGGATACGAATCTGTTGCAGCGCGTTTTTCAGTCCCCAAAGATTATGCAGTCTTTATGCAAATTATCGGCGGCGGCTGGAAATGGCCGTTTAGCTTAGAATGGGAGCTATTTGAAGCACAGATAGTTACTATAGCCACCGAGAGTAACTTTCGGTTATTTGTGAGTGAGGCAGAAGAAGACGAACCACCAATGGATTCTGGCTTTTGGTTGAGTATTGGTAGCTGGTCAGATAAACACGAGTATCTTCTGTGTTGCGACCAAAACCACAGCTATTACGGAGTCGTCATCGACGGACATGATAGTCACCCTTGGCTGAACGGCGTTGAATTTGGTGGTTGCTATCCGATGGCTAAGTCATTCTTAGAATGGCTACTCCTACACGGTGGTAGTTAACTGTTGCACTGCACTTACTGTTTTAATCAATAGGAGCCGCAGATTTCATCGGATGCCGATTTTTTGAATAACCATAGTAACGTGATAACTCTTCAGACCAGAATTCATCAAAGTATGCTCCTACTAGTGAACCAGTCAGTGAACCGATAACTGAACCAACCAGACAAGCACTCAAAGGCATTAGTAATGCAACTGTTGGTGAACCACTCAGAACGCCAACAACAGAACCAATTGCAGAACCAACAATTGCACCGCTAAAAGAACCAGCAACAGAACCAATTACAGAACCAATTCCAAACATCGATTTACAAAACCATTTTTCAGAACTATTTAAAATTATAAGAGTGTACATCAAAATTTGATAAACACAAATGCAGAAGCCGCAAGAGATGAAATCAGAAAACCCCAACTCAGTGCTGAATAACGACGTATAGCATTAGATTTAAATACAGCAATTGCCGCAGTTACAAAACCACCCAAAAAGCAAATTAAAAAAGTTTTAGACCAAACAATAATTCCCAGCATTTGAATCTCATACATTATTGGGCCAGGAGTAGGTTTATTGATTGAGATATGCAAAAAGGTTAAATATAGAAGAATTGCGGGGATAA
Organism: Nostoc piscinale CENA21; assembly: GCF_001298445.1. Lineage (NCBI taxonomy): Bacteria > Bacillati > Cyanobacteriota > Cyanophyceae > Nostocales > Nostocaceae > Nostoc > Nostoc piscinale. The sequence goes on from NZ_CP012036.1 coordinate 6,449,837, forward strand.
AAACTGCACCGATAATTGCAATATTTTGGTATCCAGGTACATTACGACAACTAATAAATGAGATTAAAACCGATGATAAACCTACAAAAATTACAACAGCCCAAATGATTAAAATCAATAATAAAATCATTCCCATAAAAAATTTAGTCTGATTAAGAATATATACTTATAGATAAATCATCATCAAGCTATAGATTATACTGCATATTTCACAAACTGGCGTGTGAAAGGACTTCGCCGTCAGCGTCAGCCGAAAGGTATGGGCTGTAAGGGTTGTGGATACATACACCCCTACACCTCATACCCTCCCAAAGCCTTGATTTTTCGTCATTTGCTCAATCCAGCTAATCAGATTGAGTTAATAGCCATTGTTCAATCAATTCGGTCACAATATCACTCATTTGCCGTTCTTGAGAGACTGCGGCGGCTTTGAGTTGGCGGTGTAATTGTTTAGGCAAATAAATAGTTGTACGGGTATAATCTGGGTCAGTGCTTTTAGTGGGAGATGTTGGTTTCTCGTCAACATTTGGCAATTTATCTCTGAGTTGACGACTACGGGCAGCATCAATTAAATCATCAAATCGGCTAGTCTTTTTCTTGTTATTCATTTTAATTATTTCAATATTTCTTTTCCGGCTTCAGCGTAACACCGCCAAGCAATTTGAGCGTAAGAATCTTTCACTGCATTAACAGGAACTCCTTCTAAAGCTGCACGTTGAAATACAGCGAGTCGCCGAATACCTGATTGAAATACAGGTAAACCTGCACTCAATAAGGTTGTTCTTGCTTCTTCGCCTGCTTTATTAGGTAATGGTGGAATCAAGGTGAGCAAAATTCGATAGTTGGTTTTGAGTTTTTGCAATGACTCTACCATTTGTAATGTTGCGGCTAGTGCGATCGCATCTGGAGTAGTTGGTATAACTAATAAATCACAACCTTTCGCCAGGGTTTTTAACTCATCTGCATCCGGTTTGGCAGGAGTATCGATTACTATATGCTCATAGAGTTTAGCCAAACTTACCGCTTGCGCTTCATCTGCAACTTTAAACGGTAAACAACCCCGGTTAGACCAATCTAAAGCACTACGGTTTAAATCTCCATCTACTAACAGTGTGTCAGCTTTGTTTTGCAAGTATGTAGCTAAATGCAACGCTGTCGTTGATTTACCTACCCCTCCTTTAAAGGCGGCTACGGTGATGATCATTTTATTTACCTGCCAAGATTTTACACAATTCAAACATTTAAACATCTGAATAGCAAAATGTCTAAACATTTAGATGTTTAGCAAAAAATATATTTACAGGCAAATTAAAAGTACACAAATTATTAGACTACAAAATTATATAAGTAAAATGAGGTATAAAAGTATTTATAGCTACCAGTAATTAATCTACGCTAAAATAGTACAAAAATACTTTTACTGTGATCAAATCTGCCGAGGTTAATAGATGGACAGGTGTACCGAAACGTTTTAAAATTTGTCTCATAAAAGTAAATCTACTTACTGCACCATCAACCCCAGCATAGTAAAGATTTTCTAGTGATTCTGCTTGTCTGTAGAGTCATTCTATTAAGATAGGAAAGTCTTTAGTAGAGGGTAGTAGACAATGGAAGTCAAACTAATCCTGGCTGGATTAACAGTAGTGTTTAGTGTTGCGTGCCTGTTTTTTGGTACAAAAAATGGATTTTATGATTCAGAGAACTATCATGGCAATGGCTCTGCACATTAACTAGCAGTCATAAATGAAAAAGCAACTAGGAACTGATGAGTAGTCTTTTTACTCAGCACTCAGCACTTTTTCAAGGTACATCATGCCTAACTTTTGCAAACCAATCTAGGTTTGTCAAAGGTGTTCTCTCCAATCAAAAATCCTTAATTTCAGGGTATATGGGCGCAGTCCAAAACTTAGCCCTATGTCACAAAAGCAAAATCTCCAAAACTCAAGCTTTTGCGATGCGTCAAAGGTGATTAGGTTGGAGGGGGGAAAGCATGAGGGATAATCTGTCGGCATCCTCTCGCTTTGATACTGAGGAAACAAATGTTGAATTAAACTGTTTTCCTTACAGTGTCCAGCATAATGATGAGGGTGTATGTTTACTGGTCAAAATGGGGCCGCATCGCATTCTGCTAGATTGTGGAATGGGTAATATTGCTTCACTGCAAAAGGGGTTAACCAAGTCGGCACGTCGAGGTAGTTCTCCCTTACCCGCAGATGTGGTATTGATCAGTCATGCTCACCCAGATCATGCTAGAGGTGTGTTGGCATTACATAAAGCTTTCCCGCTTTTACCTATTTTTGCCAGTGAAGTCACTACCAAATTATTGCCATTAAATTGGCCCGAACAAAACCTTAAAGATATTCCCCAATTGTGTCATGCTCTGCCGTTGCGATCGCCCATAGAATTGCAAGAAGGTTTAGTAGTAGAGTTATTTCCCGCCGGACACTTACCAGGGGCTGTAGCAATTTTACTCACCTACACAACCGAACATCGCTCTTACAAAGTACTCTACACAGGTGACTTTTTCCTCTCCAACTCCCGCTTAGTAGAAGGTTTGCGCTTAGAAGAACTGCGGGGGTTAGATGTGAATGTGTTAATCATCGAAGGTACTTATGGGACATCACGTCATCCCCACCGCCGCAACCAAGAAAACCAACTAGCGGAAAGAATTAATCGCGCCATCGCCGACTCTCATGCTGTACTTCTCCCCACACCCGCATTAGGTTTAGGACAAGAACTATTAATGCTGCTGCGGAGTCATCATCACTTCACCGGACGAGATTTAGATATTTGGGTAGATGGTACTGTGGCGAAAGGCTGCGATGCTTATTTAGAACTCTTACCTTATCTTCCCCCCTCTGTGCAGAACTTTGCCCGTCATCAACCTTGTTTTGGGATGAACGGGTACGTCCCAGAGTCCGGCGCTTGCAACCAGAACAGCGTGCTGTTGTGGGAAAGTTACCCTGTATTGTGCTGACGGATTCCAATGCTGATTTAAGCGAATATTGTCAACCCAACACAGGCCCTTGGCTGATTCTGGTACCAGAAAAAATTGATGTAAAAAATTAACAAGCAAAATTTAGCTTCTACCACTGTAGAAAGTTACTTGCTGGCTCAACACAGTGATGGCCTGGTACAACTCAACTAATTCATAATTTGCGCCCCCAGCATGTCTTATTCGTTCACGGTTCGGCTGCTTATTTAGCGGATCTCACTAGCTTAGAGGAATTGCAAAACCGCTATCACGTCCACTCACCAGCAGCTAACACCTCAGTAGAACTACCAATTGGGGACACATTTGTTCAACCAGCTGCACCTGAGACGAACTACGAAGGCGAACTGACAGAATTAGCCACAGTCATCACCATTACTTTACCCGAAACGATTACCGAAGATCCGCGCTGGCGAGAGTTTGCAGATACGGGTTTAATTGAAGCGCGTTGGCAAGGAGAAGAAATTGTCTTACGCGGATTATCCCAAAGAGAATTACTAAATCAAAGTGGCGATCGCTATACTTTATCAGATGTTGACTGCTGTGGAACTTGCCGACATCAAAGGGGACAGCGTTGTTGGAACCCTGTTTCGCCCTTATACAACTTTAAAGTTACCCTTGAAGGTTATTGTCCAGCTTTTGAACGCTCATTAACAACCGAGTCCTGAGCAAAGAGAAATTGATCTCACTCACCCAGGACTTAGGACTGTGCTTTTGGTTAATCAGGGTTGGAGTCGGTAAAACGATTACGGATGCGTTCAGCGTCAGGACAATCTTCAGTTAAGAGAGGTTCGACATTACCCCTAGGTACGGAAGCTAACTTTTGAGTGACAGCGCCAATACTTTCGAGGCGAACCATTTCTTCCCATGAACAAACTTCGTCTTCCTCATCCGTTTCATAGCGTAGCGTCACCAAATCTCCCTCGATGTCGATGATGCGGGCGCGTTCGATCCAGCGTTGCTGGTCCCGCAAGAAAACACATACCTCCCGCCCATCGCAACACAGTTGATAAATCTTGCGGTGTAGCATGTACTGCTTCTGCCTTTTTAAACAACGTACGTTAAACCTGAAAAAAGTTGGGTGTTACCCCAAGGATTTACATCCCTAGAAAAATTGAGTTTCACGGTTAAGAATGTAGTGCGTTTAATGACCATTTAGGTAAATTTTAGGTCATAAACCAGTAGCTACTGCACCCGTTAAACACAATCTCCTTCAGGGTTGTAAGAGAGAATGTCTACTTCAGAGAAGTCACACAATCCGGGATTTGTGCTAACCAGTTTAATAGCTGCTGGTGAGTCTTTCCTATCATTATGTAATAATAAATACTCCAAAACAAGCGGTGATTGCGGTTGTTTAAGTTGCCTACTTGTAGTCATGGGCATCACTGGGAAGTCTGGGGAATCTGCTGTACTTTTACCCCTGTGTATTTGATCTTAACTCATTATTTTGCTTGCCTTCATGGTTTTCAACAACAACATCTTAATGAGTTTTAAATTTTTAGGTTGTTACCTGGGAAATTCCATACTATGAAACTGGGTGTTAGGGTGTCAGGGTAAAGGGGTGTACGGGTTTTGCTCACCTACATCATTCCTCAAACCCCTAGTTTTAGTTGGATTTGTACTGGGTAAGAAATTCTATCAGTCGCGCTGAAGAACCTTCTCGCTTGATTTTACCTGCCTGAACTGCATCATATAGGTCTGCTAACGCTACCAAGTCTTCAGACTGATAGCATTTAGTCGCTAGGACTTGATGGAGCAGACCTTCCGATTCAACACTAAGATATCCAGTTTGAAAAGCAGATTCCACGAGTGCGCGAATCATTGTAATTAGGGCATCATCAGCAACTTAATATATCTAGTGTGGAATATTTTGCTTTCAGATTGATTGATATCACACCGTAGATTATTGTGATTTTAGTTACACAAAAAATGTGATTTAAATCACATTTTCCTGTGATCACAGTAATTGCCGATATATAGATTATCAGTACAAACCGCAAGGAACATAATCATTGTTTTGGGCTTTGAGAATAAATTAACTATTATTACGTAGTTGAAAAAATACCAAGTTTTTACTTAAAAAACTTACGTACAAAGATTGTCTGTGAAGACTGGGTATAAGGGTGAAAAGTTTTGGGGTGTAAGGGTTGTAGATACATCCTCATACCCTGCTATTAAAAAACTCACGGAAATCCTCATCTTGTTGACTTAACTGCACCCAGTCAAGGTTTAAAGATATAAATTTTTGTGACAAGCGATCGCAAGCTGGGCGTTCTGTAGCGTAATGGCCTGCATCAACTAAGATTAAATTGCGATCGCGGCTTTCTTGAAATTGATGAAATTTGCAGTCAGAAGTTAAATAAACTTGCGCCCCAGTTTTTACAACCGCCGAAATGAAACTCGCGCCGGAACCACCCAAAACAGCCACCCGTGAAATTTGTTGTTGTAAATCAGCCGTGGGTGAAAAAATCAAATCGGGAGGAGAAAGGCGCTGTTGAATAATTGCGAGTAACTCTTGGAGTGTGAGTGATTTTTCCAGTTCACCAACCCTTCCGTAACCAAAACCAGAGACAGCCGGTACTATAGGCGAGACTTCTTGAAGTTCTAAAATTTGAGCCAAGACATCAGCTGTACCGTCTGGTACTTGGTCGAAATTAGTATGGGCAGTATATATACCAATATTGTGAATGAAGGCTAACCGTACCATTTCGGATATTGCCTCACCACGCCGAAAAGATTTGGGAGGAGTGAAAATTAACGGATGATGGGCAAAAATCACGTTAGCATGATGTGCGATCGCTTCCTCCATCACCGCCAAAGTCGGAGTTAAACACACCAACACCCGCGCCGACTCTTGCAAAACCCCAGGCTCAACTTGCCAACCACAATTATCCCAGCTTTCACACCAAGCCGGATTCGCCCATTCTTCAAACCAACTAATTAAATCAACAATTTTCATAATTCTGTAAATAGATATTTTGAATTTAAAAAACAGAAAATATTTTACCTCCTACCTTCTGCCTTCTGCCTTCTTCATCGCCTTTGCGGCTGAATATTCAACTGTAATGCTAACTGTTGGCGTATTTCCTGAAAAGGCTGATTCCAGACAGGTTGACTATGCCAATTCCAAGCTGTAACGGGGATAAGTCCTTCATTAGCAAGATAAGTTAACAATCGATATTCATCTTCTGGTTCGCGGGAAAACGGAAAAGGATTCCGAAACCCAGTAGCGCACAGCTGATAATATGTCGGTTGCTCGTGATTAATTCGATGAATTAGTTCTTGACCTTTAGCCAGCAAATAATCTAAAAAAAACAAGCTAAAAGGTTCTATATGGGCGCGATTTTGTGGGTCTTTCTGTACCCATCTTGCCCATTCAAAACCATACATAAAATCGTGAACATAACAAAAGCGGATTTCTTGATGAATACCAAATAACCTGCTGAGAGCAACCATTTTCTCAGTAAACATCTTTAAAAAACCAATAGCCTCATCTGCCACTGCTAGAGCTTGTCGTAAAATACTACTTACCATAAAATCGCAATCCCAAAAAATATTGTCGGGAAAGTTTTCTAATTGAGCTTCTAGAATACATTCCAATGTATTTTGCAAATTCGATATCAGTCTAATATCTGTAGTTTCTTCCTCAATTAAACTTTCTAATTCCGCAAATCTGGTAATGACTTGTTTTTGAGGACTGAGTGATAAAGGATTAACCGAATTTTGCACCAGAAATTCATCAATAATTTGAAAGTTATAAGTAAAAGGTAAGTCTTGCTTCATACAGATTTAACTAGCCTCAGCAAGTGATATATTTAATTTTATGATTTTCTGTATCAAAATACCTAAAATTATTAATCAAATATAAACAAACGTTAATATTTGTATTAATACAAAAAAAGCCGCTTTTTTAGCGACCTCTTTTAAAAACGTTTTTTCAAAAAACACATCTAATCCCTACATTCAGGAGTAGTTTATAACTCAAATAAGATTAATTTATTTTGCGCGGCATCACACAAAGTCAAAAAATAGGAATAAACACTCATCAGCGATACTTTCATTATCCAGAAATATGTACAACTAACTCCCGTGTATGACTGCGTTGGCGATGTTCCCAAACATAAATTCCCTGCCAAGTTCCCAATACTAAATGACCACGATTAATAGGTATATGTTCAGAAGTGTGAGTCAATGCAGAACGGATATGTGCTGGCATATCATCAGGCCCTTCGGCATCGTGAATGTATCCCCCCGATTCTGGGACTAGCTTGGCCATAAAGTTAGCTAAATCTACCAACACATCAGGATCAGCATTTTCTTGGATGACTAAACTAGCGGAAGTGTGGCGTAAAAATAAAGTGCAGAGTCCAGTTTCCACGCCCGACTCAGCAACTATAGCTTCGATTTTGGCAGTAATATTGTGAAAAGATTTGCCAGTAGTAGAAACTCTCAGTAGCTTTTGGTAGTGAACCATTTGTAGATTAATTGACTATTCACTAATAATATAGACTTTCTTAGGCAATTAGCTGCGAAGTTTAGCCACAATTTAGCTATATTATTGAATGAATGCTCATAAGCGTGAAGCATATTTTTTTGGTGAGTGGTTGGGGGCGATCACTCACCAAAAATCTAGATAATTGAGTTTTATCGAGTAGGCAGTTCAACATCAAGAGTGTGAGTAAATTTCTAATATCTATTGTGATAAATTCTCAATATTTAATTTATATAAATTTACAATATTTTTGTTCAAACTTACACAAGAATTATAGCTGCCTTGGTGCTTTCGGGCATTATCTAGAGACTGAAATTTATGGAATTTACATCAGTAGTATTTCTACCCTAGCAAGCGAAGGAAATCATTCCAATGGCACATTTATTTGAGGCATTTAAGATTCGGGAAATCACTTTTCGCAACCGTATTGTCGTTTCACCCATGTGTCAATACTCTAGTACAAATGGGTTTGCAAATGATTGGCACTTAGTACATTTAGCTTCTCGCGCCGTTGGTGGTGCAGGTTTAGTATTCACAGAAGCAGCAGCGATAGAACCCTGTGGGCGAATTAGTCCGCAAGACTTGGGTATATGGTCAGATGAACACATAGAAGGTTTAGCCAAAGTTGTCGAATTAATTCATAACTTTGGTGCAGTTGCAGGAATTCAACTCGCCCACGCGGGGAGAAAAGCCAGCACAGCCAAACCCAGTCGCGGTGGTAAAGCTGTAGATGAATCCCAAGAAGGTTGGCGGCCTGTAGTTTCCAGCAGTGCGATCGCATTTAGTAAAGATAGTCCCGTTCCCGAAGCCTTGAGTATTGAAGGAATTCAACAAATTATTCAAGCCTTTGTCACTGCTACTCAACGTTCCCTACAAGCCGGCTTCAAAGTCATCGAAATTCACGCAGCCCACGGCTACCTACTCCATCAATTTCTCTCACCCTTAGCCAATCAACGTCAAGATGAATATGGTGGCAGCTTTGAAAACCGGACACGCTTGTTATTAGAAGTTGTCACAGCTGTGCGCCAAATCTTACCAGAAACCTATCCTTTATTTGTGCGAATCTCCGCCACCGATTGGATAGATAAAGGATGGAACATAGAACAAAGCGTCACCTTAAGCGATAAACTCAAATCTTTGGGCGTAGACTTAATTGACTGTTCCTCTGGGGGAATTATCCCTGGCATCAATATTCCCGTCAAACCTGGTTATCAAACTCAATTCGCCGAACGTATCCGCCAAGAAGCCAAAATCCCAACAGGCGCAGTCGGCTTAATTACCTCTCCCGAACAAGCCGACCAAATTATTCGCACCGAAGTAGCCGACTTAGTTTTATTAGGGCGCGAATTACTCCGCAATCCTTACTGGCCACATCTAGCAGCCAAAAAACTAGGCTACGAGAAACTCTGGCCTGTACAATACGATCGCGCCTGGGTGTGAGATTGTTAGATTTTTCTAGCCCACTTGATTTAACCAATTGGTTAGCGCAAAATTGACTTGAACGCAGAAAAACTGTGGCTGCTGCTAATAATTGGAGAATATTCAACACTCAGCACTTTAAAAAGGAGCTGACAACAACAGCATAGATGTGTAAAGTAGTTGAGGACTAATTACTTCCCAACATACATCCATCTATGGATAGAAAAACAAAACGCCTATTGCTGCTTGTAGCTTCCTGTAGTATTGCTGGTGTCATTTTAGGCGGCACTAGCAGCTGGGCAGAGAGTAATCTTTGTTTGCGTTCGAGTCAAGTTACAAGTGAATGCTTGACCCAAGACCCCGTTGAAAAAACCATCCAAGGAATGAGTACAGGGTTAATCGCCGGGGCTGGGGCAGCTTTCGGTGTAGCATGGAATATCAAGCAAGAAGACTAAAATTGATAGTTGCGATCGCGTACCCAGAGACTCACAGGTACAGCATTACCCTGTGGGTCTACTTTGACTTTCACAACTATAGAACGTGATTGTCCATCTCTTGTTTGCCGTACAGCTTGGGCAACATCCCGATTTAGCTGTTGCCGTTCTTCATCTTGGACATTATAGTTTTCCACACCATACTGCACATAACCATCTTGATACACACCCTTGAGGGCGGCTTGATTGCTAGGTAAGGATCTGGGGGGATTAGTCGTTACCCGCACCGGTCGCCAAGCCCTAGGCACACCCCGACTAAAAAATGGCTGTTCTTGTAAAATCACATACAAGTTGGTTCCTTCTAGTAATTCTCCATCCCTGCCACGATTTCTCCGTAGTAATTCTTGCCAACCTGATAGCCTTCTGAGTGTAGAAATCCGCGAGATATTGTAGTCTAGTTCTAAAGAATTACCTTGCAGCACATTTCGAGAATTCACAGGTACAGTTTGTAAAATAACCTCTCTACCTGTGAGGGTAGTGTACATCGATAAAAAAGGCACTGCGAAAATAATTGCAGCTTGAATAGCCAAAGGAAGCACCAACCTTCCAGTCGGTAAAGGCTTATTGGCTTTTTGGTCTGTAGCTAATAAATAATCACGAAACGTCAGCTTCTCAGAAAATTCCGCTTCGGGCGACCATGATTTATTCTTAGTAGATTCTGACTTAGTAGATTCCGACTTTTTAGTAGATTCCGAAGATTCATTTTTCATTGGCGTAGTCCTACTATTAGCGAGAAAGAATATTAGGACTTACGCAGAGAAACTAGGAGCTAGTACGACAAGGCAAAAGTCAAAAGGAAAAAGAAAGAATAGTAATACCACAAGCCTTTTAGCAATTCCTTATGGTCTGTTTATTCCTGCCGACTTGTACTAGTTTATTAGATTTTATCTGCGTTCATCTGCGGTTAATTTTTGTTCACGCAGAGTCGCAGAGTCGCGGAGAGAAAATTAGGAAGATTTGGCGTTACCGGAAGACTTAGAGTTAGAACCTACACGGCGTTCAAACCACAGTCCTGCACTAATCAACGCTGAACCACACATAACAAACACCAGTGATTTGAGTAGCAGTTCTGTGTCATACTCCAGCACACGACTAATCACTTGCAGAGTTAACAACAGCATACCGCCCCAGAACGATCGCCTGTCGTTAAACTTCAAGCCTTCCCGAATTAGTCCCCAAGCCAAAACTGTGAACAACACATTAAAAGCAAAAACCCCTAAATCATCGATAGGGTTAATCGCTTGATGCCAGAAAGGTACAATAGCTGTGAAGCCTAAAAAAGTCACAATCAAAGGTAGATTGAAGACTGCTTCCCGACGAATGGGGTTGTTGCGCTGGCGGACTAAAAACAACCATTGCAGTACCGCCAAACCACTGAGAATTCCCAAGTCAATGATTGGGCGATTCATGAATATATTCATGTTAGTCGTTGACGAAGAGAAATTGTAGCCGGAAGTTTGCCACAGCCAACGAAAAGACAAGATATAAAAAGCTAGACCAAAAGCGATTAACGCTAAATCACGGGCTAAAGGTTGAAATAGCCTGTAATTAATTGTCGGGAATAGTAGGTCATCATAGCTCCAGAATAATGCCGGCGGGAGTGTAAAAGCAAAAGAGGCGACCCAAGGCGCAGCATCCGACAGACTTGACAGTGGTAAGGGGTCGAGATTCAATTGTAAAGAACTGGCAAAAATAAAAGCAGCGATCGCAAAAATCCACCGCGAACGGCAAAAATAAGCTAAGGGGACAAACAACACCCACGACAGCAAAGGCATGTGTCTGATAACCAGTGTCGCCCAATTCCAATCATTTGCCGAATAACGCAAGTCTCCAATACCAGTCCAATACCCAATTTGGATGAGGATAATTCCCAAAATTCCCAGGGAATTTAACGACAGACTGTAAGCCATCACCAAAACGCCAAAACCCCAGGCAAAAAACAGTTCGGGCGTTGAACCGTTAATATTGAAAACATCAGCCATCAAAGCGATAGTTGCACCAAAAACCATCGCCGCTAAAATCAGCAACCCTTCACCCAAGAGGCGTTGACTACGTTTTGGTTTTTTGCCTTCCGGGATACCAATAGCGGCTTGCCGCCAAGTGTAAAAACCAGTAATGGTAGTAGCCATAAACAAACTCATCATAATGATGAATTTGACATCTCGCGACCATCCCAGCCAGTTAGCCGCCACAAAAGTGATAATGCCCAATGTTAGTAGGATACTACCAGTCATGACCGCAGTCATCGTGGAGCGATCGCGTGCCGCCGCTTCTAAATTATTAAATTGATAACGGTCTGCTAGTTGTTGGTATTGCGAAGCACTAATCAGACCTTCATCTCGCCATAATTGCGATTCTCGGCGTAACTTCCTCTGAAAATTATCCAATATCATGACCATCTCCAAAGCAACGAGGTAGTTTCACGGTCAAACTCTAGATTTTGGATGTTCTATTCACCCCAAAAAGACAGCAGAGGGCAGATAATATCAGGATTTACGCAGATTCTGTGATGTATTAGCATGATTGCGACTGGTTAACCCGAAGCGCAGTCCTCTTCGGAAAGCCAGCCACTTTGTATCTACGATAAATTAAGCTAAAGAGCGATTTTTGCCTAACTCCCGACCAACAAAGATTTATGGGTCAGCATAGCGGTTATTGTATTTTCAGTATGCAGCCAAGGCATGAAATAGCGTTGTTCTTGTGTAACAGTTTTACTAGGATTAAAAATACGTATAATCATTCACATAAATAATGGAAAAGCCTTCCAACTTATTACTGAAACTCGCACGGCGTTTATTTGAAAGTTTAGAAGAACAAGAAAAATTTATCGCAGCCTTAGTTAATCCCCAAGCTTTTGCACCCTCTATTGTTTGGTGTCAGCCAAAACCCGAAACATCGCCCTTTGCCGTAGAAACACCTTTAACTTGGCAACCCCAATTTATAGACAGGTTAGCTTTAGGAGAAAAACCCGGTCAACATCCCCTACATAATCAAGGATATTTCTATTGCTTAGATTTTTCTTCTGTATTTTCAGCTTCAATTTTGTTAGCAATTACGCAGCCAATCCCTACAGTTTTTGATATGTGTGCTGCTCCAGGCGGTAAAAGTGTGTTTGCGTGGAAAGCTTTGCAACCAAAATTATTGATTAGTAACGAAGTCATTGGTAAACGTTTAGGTATGTTAATTTCTAACTTAAAACGTTAGCCAAATTCACCCAGCAATTGTAGTGAATCGAGATTCAAGTATTTTTGCTGAAAGTATCTCTGCATCTAGTAACTTAGTAATTGTTGATGCGCCTTGTACCGGACAATCATTACTAGCTAAAGGTGAAAAAGCCCCTGGATGTTTTCACCCCACAGCAATTAATAAAAGTGCCAATCGTCAAAAAAGAATTATTGCGAACTCTGCTCAAATAGTTGCGCCGCAAGGATATCTGGCTTATATGACTTGCACCTATTCCCCAGAAGAAAATGAGCAGGTTTGTGAATGGTTTTTATCACGCTTTCCCCAATTTAAACCAGTTAATGTTAACCATTTACAAGCATATCAATCGCACCTGACAAACATTCCTTGTTACCGGATATTTCCGCAGAGTAGATTGGGTGCTGGCGCATTTGCTATGTTGTTTCAAAATACGGCTGAGGGTGAAAATCAGGAGTTAGATGCAAGTACTTTATCTGCGGTGTGGATGAATAGTAAAGATACACTATCAAATAGTACTAACACTATAGGCGCGGATTGCTGAATCAACTGTTGCAATCGTTAAGCCGTGCTGTAAAGCCTGACAGATAAGCATTCTATCAAACGGATCTTTATGCAATGCTGGTAAACTCGCCAGTTGAGTAACGCTACCTTCATCTAAGTCCAAATTTGCAATTTGATGGCGATCGCGTTGTTTGGGAATATATATTTCAGGGGATTCTGGCAATGGTAACTTGCCCAATTGATATTTAACAATGCACTCCCATATTGAGACAACGCTGAGATAAATCTGATAATCTATATTGCAAATGGCATCTCTAACATCTGTTTGTAGCTGTTTATCACCACTGATAAACCATAAGAAAATATGAGTATCTAGAAGAATTTTCATCCGCCCTCAAACGCATTCAAAATATCTTGGGGCAGAGGTGCATCAAAATCATCAGGCACAGTAAACTCTCCTGCACACAAACCAAATGGTCTTAGCTGCTTGTTAATACTTTGAATTGGTTTTAATTCAGCAATTTCTTTATCTGCTTGAATAATAATAAAACTTTCACCTGCCTTAACTAGGTTGAGGTATTTTAAGGGATTTTGTTGGATTTCATCCACTGTAACTTTCTGCATCTAAATACTTCTATGTATTAATGTGAATATATTAACTGCCCTAATCTAATTTTAGTGCGCTCCAAAATTTGCAGGAGGTTTGGTAAAGTAAGCAATAAACTTAGCGATTGCCCAGTTTTTTAAGAACTATATTGGTATTTTTCTATCTTAGAAGTTATACTAATTAATTCCTGTGTAATGTCTAAATTTGGATACTGGACGGAGAATTTAGGGATAAAAGCAAGAAATATATGTAAAAACTTGTAATTATTTAGCAAATCTGCTAATTATTCCCCTTACCCCTTCATAGTGTCAACAAAAAGGGTTTATCTATTGGTAGTCAATGTCAATTACGAAAACAGCATAATAGATATAAACACTTACATGATGATGGGTATGGATAAACCTGAAGATATTGCTAAGCTATTACCATTAAGCGATATATATAAAGACCTTGCTCAACCAGCAGCAAAGCAAGTAGGAGGTGCGCTTGAATCAACCGCAAAAGTAGCTCGATTACTACTTGCTCCTATCGAATATCTTGCTGCTCAAAGCGATCGCTGGCAAAGATATCTTACGCGTATTGCTGAACAAGTACCTGAAGAAAGGCGTATTGAGGCACACCCGCAAGTTGCAGGGCCAGTTCTTGAAGGGCTTCGATATGTTGATGAAAATAATGTCATCGCTGATTTGTTTATTAATTTATTAGCACGAGCGATTGACCGTGACCGTGTTAGCGAGGCTCATCCAGCTTTTGCAAGTATCATTTCTCAATTGAGTTCTGATGAAGCACAAATCATTTTTTGGCTTCGGAAGAAGCGTTTTCTCTACCGCCAATACGCCGCTTTCAACTCTGAACAAAAAACATTTTCAGCGAAGCAAGTTATTGAAAATGAGTTTCCTACTAACAAACTTATTTTTCCTGAAAACTTTGCAGTCTATATGGATCATCTCCACAGCTTGAATCTAGCTGGAATTTGGCAACAAGGCAATCAAGAACCAATTTTTGAAGGAGAAGCTGCTATCCAAACAGGTGTCAATATTACAAGTTATGCTCAGTTAACTTCTTTTGGTAGCATGTTTGCTCAAGCTTGTGTTCCAGAAAAATTGCCAGACTCAATAGCATAAAACTTCTAATGCGGCAGACAGACCGACAAGATGCTGTCTGCATCACTTCCAGTCTGCTGCCGCTGATTTGAGTATTTGTACAGCTTAATTCAAAGTCTGCTGTAACTCACTCTGCGCTTGTTCCAAAGCCTGTGGTAATTTACTGTCGTCGCGGCCGCCGGCTTGGGCGAGGTTTGGTCTACCGCCGCCGCCACCGCCGCAGATTTTTGCGATCGCACCGACAAATTTTCCAGCTTGTAATCCTTTCTTGTTTACCTCTGGACTGAAGGCTGCAACTATGCTGACTTTACCAGCTTCGGGAACGGAACCGAGTACCACTGCACCATTACCGATTTTTTGTAGTAAGCGTTCCGCCGCAGTTTTCAAAGATTCGGGGTCAACGCCTTCGAGTTGGGCAACAATAATTTTATGGTCGCCTACGGTTTGGGCTGTGTCTAGCAAGCTGTCAGATTTGGCGATCGCTAGTTGTCCTTTTAGCGTTTCTAGTTGCTTCTCAGCGTTTCTCAGTTCAGTTTGTAGTGTTGTGATTCTGTCTGGTAGTTCTTCCGGTTTAACCTTAAAGCGATCGCTTAAATCTTTGACGACTTTATCCCGCACATTTAAGTAATCTAAAATCGCTGGGCCGGAAACCGCTTCAATCCGCCGCACTCCAGACGCAACACCAGCCTCAGAGATAATCTTAAATACGCCAATCTCCGCAGTATTACTTACGTGCGTACCTCCGCACAGTTCCATCGACACGCTAGGAAAATCGATGACGCGGACTTCATCTCCGTATTTTTCCCCAAACATCGCCACCGCACCTCTAGCTTTTGCTTCGGCTAAGGGTAAGATTTCGATTTTGGCGGAATGTGCCTCGGAAATCCAAGTGTTTACCTGTTCTTCAACTTGCTGGACTTCCTCAGCTGTTAAAGCGCGGGGACAGTTGAAGTCAAAGCGCAATCTGTCGAAGGAAACGAGAGAACCCGCTTGGGAAATTCCCTCATCAACGATTTTCTTTAACGCCGCTTGGAGTAAGTGGGTGGCGGTGTGGTTTGCTTGGGCGCGACGGCGACAAGCAGCATCAATTTGGGCGGTGACTGTATCGCCTACTCGCAGTGTTCCCCGTTCGATGCGGCCGAAGTGGACAAAGAAATCAGATTCTTTCTTCACATCTTCCACGCGCACCACAATACCATCGCCAGAGATATAACCGCGATCGCCTATTTGTCCACCAGATTCTGCATAAAATGGGGTTTGGTTGAGGACGATTTGTACTTCTGTTCCGGCTTCGGCTGCTTCTTCGGCGACACCATTAACTAGTAATACTTCTACTTTCGCTGTCGTCGCAGCTTGGGTATAACCTAAAAATTCCGTGGCGTGGATATGTTCTGCAAGTTTGTCCAGGGAACCTTGTACAGTTAAATCGATAGTTTCGTGGGCGGCTTTAGCACGTTCCACTTGCTTTTGCATTTCGGTGTTAAATCCGGCTTCATCAACGGTGAGGTTGTTTTCCTCCGCGATTTCTTGGGTGAGTTCTAGGGGGAAGCCGTAGGTATCATACAGGGTGAAGGCGCTTTCACCACTAATTTGGGTTTGTCCTTGCTGTTTGACTTGTTGGATAATATCTTCGAGAAGCTTTTCGCCTCTATCAAGAGTTTTGAGGAAATTCGATTCTTCCCTTTCTAATTCCGCTTTGATAGCTGCTTCCCGTTGGCGGACATTGGGATAAGCAGATTCTGAAAGAGCGATCGCAGTTTCCGCCACTTGGTTGATAAAATTCCCAGAAATGCCAAGTAATCGGCCATGACGCACCACCCGCCGAATTAATCGCCGCAACACATAACCCCTTCCCACATTAGAAGCGCGAATTTCATCAGCAATCATGTGAACTACAGCGCGTACATGATCGCCAATGACTTTTAAAGAGACTTTGATTTTCTCATCGCTTGTATGATAATCAATGCCAGCAATTTGGGCAGCGGTTTTAATAATCGGGAAAATCAAATCTGTTTCGTAGTTATTCGGTACTTGTTGGAGAATTTGCGCCATTCTCTCCAAACCCATACCAGTATCGATATTCTTATTTTGCAGTGGTGTTAAATTCCCGGCTGCATCGCGGTTGTACTGCATAAATACCAAGTTATAAAACTCGATAAACCGCGTGTCATCTTCTAAATCAATATTATCTTCGCCGCGTTCTGGGTGGAAGTCGTAATAAATTTCCGAACAAGGGCCGCAAGGGCCAGTGGGGCCAGAAGCCCAAAAGTTATCATCTGCACCCATGCGTTTAATTCTGGCTTCAGATACACCAATTTTGTCGCGCCAGATATTATATGCTTCGTCATCTTCTTCAAAGACGCTGACGACGAGGTTTTGGGGAGAGAAGCCAAAAACTTGTGTGGAAATTTCCCAACCCCAGGCGATCGCTTGTTCTTTAAAATAATCACCAAAGCTGAAGTTACCCAACATCTCAAAAAACGTGTGATGGCGTTTGGTGCGTCCGACGTTTTCGATATCGTTGGTACGAATACACTTTTGTGATGTGGTTGCTCTTTTAAATTCAGATGTGCGCTGTCCCAGGAATATCGGCTTAAATGGTAACATCCCCGCGATTGTCAGCAGCACGGTTGGATCTTCTGGTACGAGGGAAGCACTGGGCAGAATTTGGTGTTCCCGTTGGGCGTAGAAGTCAAGAAATAAGGTGCGAATTTCGTTACCGCTGCGGTACTGGGGATTAGAAGACATGGATAGAAAACAAAAAAGAATGATTAGGGACTAGGGACTAGGAACTAGTTATTGGAGAAATAAATCAGTACTTTTGAGCTAGACACTGATGCAAATAGAAATTATAAACATCATTCTAGCCCCTAACCTCTAGCCTTATTTTTGCATTTTGTTTTCGGTTACTGCTAGTAATTTTTACTTAGAGAGATATTTATCCAGCGATCGCCTATGCCTATATACGTAATCTTACTACCCCACTTTAGCTAGATGTATGCGATCCCAATGCAGAAATAAAATTTTATTTATAAAACAAATATTAAAGTTTCTCAAAAGAGGCAAATAATGGCACTAAAACTAAAAGTTCCCAACATTACTTGTGAAGGATGTGCTGAAAAAATTACCGAATCTATCCATGTAATGGAACCTGATGCTCTGGTAGATGTTAATGTGCAAGATAAAACTGTCACCGTAGAATCTGCTGCTTCGGAAGAGTCAATCAAACAGGTGATTGTTGCATCTGGTTACAACATTGAAGGTTATTAATTCCTTCATAAAGGGTTTATAAGATTTTTAGATTAGTTGGTGCTGAATCTACAGCATAGTGCAATATTTGTAGGGGCTGAAGGTCATTTGCCCCTACAGAATTTAGTATCAGGATATGCTCAATATATAGATTTGAGAACTACTTGATTCACTTGCAGTCTACCGACAAAATTACATCTCTCGTAAATTCACTTATTCAACAGATAAAACTATCTAAAAAGTCTAGTTAAAATCCTCTAACAACTCAGTTTGATTGAGGTGGTAATCCTTACCCAGTTGAAACTACATAGCATTCTTCCTATTTATAAAGCATCTCGGTTTTTACGGACAAGGGCAAAATTTTATATTTTTTTAAATATTTAATTTGTATACATAAAATAAAGCGAACCCGAACAAAAAGTCTGCTATTTGATTGTGTTCACACTTGTAAATAACTAACACCTGGAAACTACAGTGATTCTATTAAAAACAAATATAATTTCCGTATTTACACTGTTTTAAAAAAAAAAGGGTAAAGACGGACAGTAATTATCATAACTGTAAAGTTCAGTAGTTGTATTCAGGGTCATGTATTAAGATGATATTAAAATTATCCGATTATAGTTAATTTGAGGCTATGACTATCAAGTATAGGGAAATATATCGATAATAAAAATACTGGTAATTTCTCTATTGTAAAAATTAGTAGGAATTTTTATCTCGAAATAAGGCAGATACAAAAAAATGAATGTTTCAATTCTGGTCTTTGGAAGTGAGAAATTCGTCGCCAAACTTCCCGATCAGATACTGGATACAACCGCTTTTACTTTAGAAGTGATAGCTGATTTTCATCAGGCAATTTCTCAACTAGAAAATGAACCACCTGATGTCATATTTATACAGGCAAGTTTGGATAAAAGTATAGAACTATGCGGTTGGATAAAAAATCAGACCCAGCTATCTTGGTTGTATTGTATTCTTTTCGAGGATCGTTCCTATCAGTTAGCTACCAAAAGTGAGCAGGATTTGTGTTGGGAATGGGAAATGACTGCTACTGCACTTAGGCAAGGTGCAGATGCTTATATTTGGCAAGTAACAGATGAGATAATTGCTCAGAATCCAGTCAGTTTAGCTGCCCATCATCAGGTAATACTAGCTCAAGTCAATGTTGGTTTACGGAAAGCCCAAAAATACCGTGAACTGATGCGGACAAATGATTTATTATCTGCGATCGCTTTAGCAGATTCACTCACAGAAATTAGTAATCGTCGGGCGATGGAATGGGATTTACCTCGACAAGTCAAAAAAGCCCGGACTCAAGGTAATCCTTTGAGTTTGATTATTCTAGATATCGATTATTTCAAAAAAGTTAACGATACTTATGGGCATTTAGTAGGCGATCGCCTTTTACAATTATTAGCCGCTCGCCTACGGCACAACCTACGCTCTAAAGATACACCATTCCGTTACGGTGGCGAGGAATTTGTAATTGTGCTGACTAACACCACTGGCGAAGAAGCTGTCATCGTTGCCGAACGCTTAAATCGCATTGTTGCAGAACAACCATTTGCTATGAGCAAAGAACTAACTATCCCAATCACAATTAGTCTAGGTGTTGCTAGTTTGCAAGCAGATGATGATGATAAAGGTTATAGCTTGCTTCATCGTGCTGATCAATGCTTATTAAATGCCAAAGCTTTAGGACGAAACCGAGTTGTGAGTTGGGAATATTCTGATTTCTCTAATCTGAGAGTTATGTCTTCTTAAAGAGGCAGGAGGAAAAGTCTTACTATTCCAGGCATTTAAGTTTTCAAATTGTCCTCACATATCTGACTACCGCTATATTTCATCCCCTTTACTCAGCACTCAGCACTTTCAAAGCAGTGGCGATCGCATCTAAAGCAGAATCCGCAAAATAAACATTATCTCCAGATAATTTCTGAAAGAAATTTCTGCTGTTTGTGTCGTCAATTAACAAAATAACAGGCTTATGTGCTTTCAACGCTAAGGCAATTTCGGAAGCAGTTCCTGCACCCATACCGCAAGCAATTACCACATGACTAGAAAGAACGTTGATGTTATTCCGTGCATTTCCTATGTCTGTGAAAATTGCAATATCCACCGCAGCCGAAATGCCATCTGGTTGACTACCAGGAAGAATACCTAGAGTTAACCCATTAGCGGACTTTGCACCCTGATTTGCGGCCTCCATCACGCCAACATTTCGTCCACCAGTCAACAAAATCCATCCTTGTTGGGCAATGAGTTTACCTAATTCATAAGCATTGTGTAAATCATTGTTTGTCGCCGTTTCTCCCGGCCCCATTACCCCAATCACAATTTTCCGCATTCAGCCTTACCATTTTTCAGCCCAATAAACAATTTCTGAGGCTGTACTATCAATAGCTACGCCGTAACTATCACCGTGATTCCATTTAAATCCCGGAGTACCTTTATCTTTCGCATTCAACACTAAAATTTCATAAGAAGGCGGAAAAGATTCTCTCTCAGCATCACCAGTGTAGAAAAAGGTAGTGGGAACACCATTAGGAAGGTTAGAGTGGACATTGGTATCGCCACCTAAGTATTTATGCTTGGCTAGTTTTCTGTATTTTGCTAATAATTGTTGAATTTGGGCGGGAGATTGTTTTTGTCGCACTTGGAAAAAAGTACTAGCTTGGGCAACCCCTGGAGAATAGGCAATTCGCACATCTGGGGAATCGACGGAAATTGTGCGGGGAAAATGCTGAATTTCGGCGGGACTTGCCCATAGTTGATTGCGGATTTCACTGTAACGGTCTGCATTAGTAATAATGCTTGATTCAGTAGTACTACTGAAAGCCCTCCGGATTAAAAAACTCCCGCCCACAATCCCTAAACTACCAAGGGAAAGGAAAACTATCATGGCGGCTTTAGCAAGGTGCGATCGCTGCATTGCGTTGGGTGCTGCTAAACTTTATCTGCATATACCCAACAAATAAACTATATTCGTAAGATTGCGGAGCTAATATTTATAATATTGATGAAATCTTTGTGTAATCAGGGAAAATACGGCAACTTCATAAAATTCTTGTAAATCAAATGAGGCTGAAATCCCCGACTTCTTCTAAATAAAAGGTCAAAAGTTAAAAGTCAAAAATTATCTAGCTTTTTAATTTTGGCTTCCTTGTAGGGGTGTAGGTGTTCAAAAGCTTGACACCCCTACACCCTCACACCCCTACACCCATTGTTATTAAAGAAGTCGGGTATCTGAGTAAGATTAAAGCCAGCCAACAATCATTCCTGCCAGTAAAATAAAGCCAATCCACACATTCTGCCGAAACATTTGGGCGTAAGCCGCATTTGGTAAGTCTTGTTGTTTCAATCGCCAATATTGCCAACCCCAACCGATACTCGCCAAGGCGAGAGTTATCCAAAAAGCGAGGTGTAGATGAATCTCAATCCCCAACCAACCTAATAACAAGATTGTGCCAGCAAAGAAAATACCGATCGCATCTGGGGCGTAATTACCAAAAAACAAAGCACTAGAATTAATACCTATGCGTCGGTCATCTTCGCGATCGCTCATAGCATACACAGTATCAAATCCCAACGTCCAAAGTATAGTTGCGCCCCAAAGTAACCAAGTTGGTTGAGAAAGATTTTGCGTAACAGCACTCCAACTAATCAACACCGCAAAACCCCAAGCAATCGATAGTACCAATTGCGGCACCGGAAAAACGCGCTTTGCCCCTGGATACAGGAGAATTACGGGGACTGCGGCAACCGAAAGCCAAAAACTCAAGGGATTCAAATAAAATGCCAACATCGCCGCACATCCCAGGGCGACAATTGCCACGGCAATGCCAACTTTAATTGATAAAGCACGAGAAGCTAAAGGGCGATCGCGTGTTCTTTCCACTTCTGGATCAATATCTTTATCCCACAAGTCATTAACTACACACCCAGCCGCACTTGTGGCCAGAGTACCCAAAACAATCACTCCCACTAAAGGTAAAGGCGGTTGACCAGCCGCCGCCAAAACCACAGCCCACAAGGCCGGAATCATCAAAATTAACCGTCCTTCTGGTTTATGCCACCGTAAAAGCCGGATAATCACAGACCACACAGGTTCTTGGTTGCTTTCTGGCGTACTCAACATAGAAATTCAGCAGAAATTACTAAAATTTGCTCAGTTAATACTTCTTTACATCTATAGAATAACTTTATTTGTTATTTGTAAAAACACAACCTAAATTTGCAACGATGGATACATAATTCACCGTCACTTAAGTTGTAAATGGCAGGGTAAATCTACCAAGCTCAGGTAGCGTCTCGATACCATCAGTCTGAGAAGGCATCTGTAGCACCCAGTTTCAAAGTCCATAATCCCGCAATCCCATCTTTTATCGTCCTTCCTAAATAGAGAGAGAAAACTAGATGCTAAATTTAGTTTCCGCTGTCTGGGAGAGTATGAAAACTCAACCAGTTCAGCAACAACGGATTATTGCTGCCATTGATTTGGGAACAAATTCTCTGCACATGGTAGTGGTAAAAATCGACCCAACCCTACCAGCTTTTAGTATTTTTACCAGAGAAAAAGAGACGGTGAGATTGGGCGATCGCAATTTAGTTACTGGCGAGTTAAAACCAGAAGTCATGGATAGGGCGATCGCCACTTTAAGACGCTTCCAAGCAGTTGCAAAAACTTTTAATGCCGAAACCATCATTGCTGTAGCTACCAGTGCAGTGCGGGAAGCCCCCAACGGTAGAGATTTTCTCCAAAGAATCGACAGCGAGTTGGGTTTAAGTGTTGACTTGATTTCTGGTCAAGAAGAAGCACGCCGCATCTATTTAGGAGTGCTGTCGGGGATGGAATTTAACAACCAGCCCCACATCATTATTGATATTGGCGGTGGTTCCACAGAAATTATTTTGGGAGATAGTCAAGAACCGCGTATACTCACCAGTACCAAAGTTGGTGCTGTCCGGCTGACAGGGGAATTTATCACTACCGACCCCATCAGCAATAGCGAGTTGCGATATCTGCAAGCGTATGTCAGGGGAATGCTAGAACGTTCTGTAGACGATGTT
Organism: Nostoc piscinale CENA21; assembly: GCF_001298445.1. Lineage (NCBI taxonomy): Bacteria > Bacillati > Cyanobacteriota > Cyanophyceae > Nostocales > Nostocaceae > Nostoc > Nostoc piscinale. The sequence goes on from NZ_CP012036.1 coordinate 6,472,971, forward strand.
TTAGCTAATATTCAGTTTGGCGAATCGCCCAGATTAGTGGGAACATCCGGCACAATTGAAACTTTAGCCATGATTGATGCTAGGGAAAAGTTAGGTACAATCCCTTCCACCCTGAATGGCTATCAATTGAGTCTTCAGGATTTGCGCGGCTGGGTGAATCGCTTGGCAACAATGACCAATGTGGAAAGAACAGCCATTCCAGGAATGCCAGAAAAACGGTCAGAAGTGATTTTGGCAGGTGCGGTAGTTCTGCAAGAAGCAATGACCTTGTTGGGTGTAGATGCGGTTACGCTATGCGGGCGGGCGTTGCGCGAAGGCGTAATTGTCGATTGGATGCTGACTCACGGTTTAATCGAAGACCGCTTGCGTTACCAAAGTTCCATTCGCCAGCGCAGTGTATTGAAACAGGTTAGCAAATACCACATCAATATTGAACATAGCGATCGCGTGGCTGTTTTTGCCTTGAGTTTATTTGACCAAACTCAAGGCATTCTCCACAACTGGGGAGATGAGGAACGTCAACTTTTATGGGCAGCAGCCATCTTACACAATTGCGGTCATCATATCAGCCATTCATCTCACCACAAACACTCATACTATCTAATTCGCAATGGTGAATTATTAGGCTATACCGAAACCGAAATCGAAATTATTGCCAACTTAGCCCGTTATCATCGCAAATCCCCACCCAAGAAAAAGCACGAAAATTTCCGCAATTTGTTGAGTAAAAATCATCGACAAATAGTCTGTCAATTAAGTGCAATTCTCCGATTAGCTGTTGCTTTAGATAGACGACAAATTGGGGCAATATCTCAGGTAAAATTTAGTTATTATCCTGATTTACATCAGGTTAGTCTGTCAATCTTCCCCGCAAATCCTGATGATGATTGCTCCTTAGAAATGTGGAGTTTAGATTACAAAAAAAGGCGTATTTGAAGCAGAGTTTGGGGTGCAATTAGTTGCGACTTTGGAAACTACAAAATTCGCAGTTAACTAGAAAACAGTAAAGCTTAAATGGGAGTATCCACTATTGGAAGAAACACCAAGCGATTGGAAATCGCGGTTCATCTTGCACACAAACAAAGTCCGCCTATGCGGACTATCTTGAAACCCGCGCAGGCGGTGAGGGGGTCGCAGTCTTGGCGGTTCCCGTCGATTGCGACCCCCCGAACCCGAAGGGGTTTAGTTTGTATAGTCCCAGACTTCAGTCTGTTCGCGTAGCGTGCGCCTTAGCGCAGGGCTACGTGCTGAAAGTGGATGCACCCGCTTAAATTGTAGGGTGCGTTACAGCTAATCTTGATTCTCCCAAAATCCCAAATCTTTCCATAGCCATAACACACCCTACTCAATACTGTAATCCTGTTCTCTATAACGGCAAAATTACCGTAAATGTAGAGCCTTTTCCCAATTGAGAATCTACCTTGATTTCACCATGTAATAATTGAATTAACCGAGATACAATTGCCAATCCCAAACCTGTACCATGAGAATCTGATGTTTTTTGTTCACTGACGACACGAAAATACGGCTGGAAAATTTTACTTTGAGCGTCCAAAGCAATACCTAATCCAGTATCAGTAATAGATATAGCCCAAGTTTGTTCAGATTCCTGGTAACATTGCAAACTCACACTTCCAGATTCTGTATAGCGAATGGCGTTGCTGAGTAAATTCGTTAGAATTTGCTGAACCCGCAACGGATCTGTAGTAACTTGATTGGGAGCGCGTTCGCAATCCACAATTAAAGATAATTCTTTGTTACGTGCTAAAGGTTCAATAATCTCAACAACTGAGTTAATTAACTCACGCATATCAATGACAGTCGGCTGTAAAATCATTCTGCCAGCATCATAACGAGAGATTTCCAGAGTATCGTTAATTAACCGCAGAATCAGTCTCCCGCTTTTCATCACTCGCTCGATACTTTCGAGATTAGAATAGGAATCTTTGAGTTCGGGATTTTGACGCTGCTGACGCAGAAATAAGTCGGCGTAACCAATAATGGAAGTTAACGGTGTTTTAAGTTCATGCGCTAACTGCGACAGACTATCTTTACTAGCGCGAACCAAGCGAGTGAGTTCTTGGTTAGTCAAACGTAACTGACTTTGGAGTTGTTCTAACTCTTGTAGCCTTCCGTGAGTATAACTGTTAAAGCAACGAGCGATCGCTTCATCAATCACTGTATCAATCAGGCGCACAGCCCGCAACAGTTCCACAGAAGATGCTTTTAATAAATCTTCTTCCAGAAAAGAGAAAATGATAAACCGCAATAAACGATACTCTCGCGCGATTTCTGCTGGTTCAAATCCTTGTTCAGCACGCAGCAAGCCATGTTCTAAACTTGCATCAACTACTGTTTGTAAATCGCTTTTTTCCGATTCTGAAAGTACTGTGGCTAACGCTTTTAAAACTCTAGGTAAACTATCACGTACAGCTTTAAAAGTTAGCTCCTTAGTCGCTTCAATTTGTTCATCTTGATAAACTGCTTCTACCCATTGCTCAACAATCGCATCACTTTTATTAATCAGAGTTTGGCTAAAATCCATCATTTATTTAAGGATAGTCAGCATCTTCAACAAGAAGTAGCTTAGTGCGTTTTTAATATTCTTCGCACCTTACAAAAGATGGAATTTAGGTAAAAATATCTGTCTTTTGTTAGAGTTTGACAAGACAACATCGTAGTCTTAACAGCAATATCCCCGACTTATTTAATAATTCAGGGATCTGAAACACACAATTTTTATCCAATTTAATTCAATTAGAGTTCAGACAAACTTGCTCATTTTCCAATGCTTTCAGAATTTTGAAATATAAATTCTCAACTCGTTGTATCTGCATTTCACCAATAGAAGCAAAATTAGTTAAACTAGGAGAACCATTAATTTCGATAATTACATAATTGTTCATTGGCTGAGTTATATCATCAGTAATCACATCTAAACCAGACAATCTTAAACCCATATCTTTTGTAGCGTTTACCGCTAACTTTTTAAAGTCAGGATGGATATTTTCTGTCATATCTACTCCCTGACCGCCACTTGATAAATTAGCATTATCTAACAAATAAACAACCTGATTTTCGGGGATGACACTATCTAACTTCAGCTTTTGTCGTTTTAATTTGCGCTTGATGCGGAAATCATCAGCATCTACATTATTTTTTCTGCCATTCGCAGTCAATTCTGCTGATTTTTTTTGCATTAGTTCTACAATAGTAGACTTGCCGTCACCAACAATACACAAAGGAATTCTTTGATAAACTGCGAGGACTTCATCGTCTATGACGACAATTCTGTAATCGTTACCAGAATAAAATCTCTCGACTATAAATCCGGGAGTGATGCGGAGGATTTTTTTCGCAACTTGATAGTATTCAGTTTTATTATATACTTTGGTAACAAATCTGCCTTGACTGAGATTAATCGGCTTCACAATTACGGGCAAACCTAATTCTTGAGCATAATCAAATCCAGCATCTATATTTCTTTCACTGCCTATTTTTTCACATATTTTTTTTGCTAAAAAAAAGTTTGTCCTTCGGTAACTTTATATCCAAAGTGTTTTAAAAAAAAAGTTTGAATATGCTTTATCTTTAGCTATCTCGGCAGAACCAAAACCATTGATATTTAATTTACTATGACTAAAACAAGCTTTATTGCCGTTTTTAAATGTAATATGCCCAACAAAAGCATATTCTGGGTCTACTACAACTACTGCTCCTATTTGGGAAGCAATTTTTTGAATTATCGATGTTAATAATGGCATTTTCTGTATACAGAAGTATTAATTCGCAGAAATTTTAACGAATTACTAAACAGTTGGTCAAGCTAATTAAAATCAGGCACTTTTTCGGATTTTTATCTCAGCAATTAAAAATATTGCTCAATAAATTTAATAATATTTGATAAAAATTAATATTATTTTTTCAGATATAAATAGCCTTTGAGGAGGTAATTTTGGATACGGAATTTCAAAAATGTATATATTAAAACATTAAGAAATTTTTCCGGTTGGTATTAAATGTGCGTGTAGAAGTAAGTAACTCTCGTGGAGATGCCACACTTGTTAATATTCAAATTTTGGATTGGTTTTGACCTTCGTTAGTTGCTAATGAAGGCTTTGAGAGCGATCGCAAGTTTAATTAACAAGATAAGTTCTTGTAAAATAATCCGCGAAATCTTGACAATCCAAAAATAATAGAATAACAAGGTGGCAGCAACTTGAAAAAAGGCGTTAGTGCATCCCCGCCAAGAGAAGTCAGTAACGCCTCCACTGAAAATTACACACGGATATTTTAAATCATGCCACAAAATACTGAATACAAAGCTAATCAGAACGAAAATCACGCGATCGCCTACAAAGAGCGCCTAAATTCTTGGGCAATTGCCCGTTTACAACCCGATGCCCAAAGAGAAATTGTCGCTCGCTTTCGCAGTCGTTCTGATGCCGATGGTTATATGCAGCGCCTACGTCAAATGATTCCTGATGCTTCTTTTATGGTTGTATTTGATTGTCAACGTGAAGAAGTTGTAGCCTAAAGTGTCAAGTCGTTATTTAATTACACAAACGAAGGAATAAGGGTGCGATTACCATTGTTATTACGGTGCGTTACATCCTAATTAACGCACCAGTATTAAATTATGTATAAATGGGAATGAAAAATCGAGAGTTGGGAATAGGGAATATTTTCCCTATTCCCTAGCCCCTAATGTAAGACTTTTGCCAGTGCTTCTATGAGGCGGTCAACATTTTCTTTACGGCTATTAAAACCCATCAGTCCAACGCGCCAAACTTTACCAGCAAGTTCACCCAGTCCACCGCCAACTTCAATTCCGTGTTCTGTTAATAGCTGTCTAGCAATGGCTTTACCGTCCACACCTTCAGGAATACAGACTGTAGTTAAAGTTGGTAAACGATATTCCCGTTCAACGTGACAACTGAGTCCAATTTCTTCTAGTCTCTCCCAGAGATATTCCACATTCTTTTGATGACGTTGCCAACAGTTAGCTAATCCTTCCTCAGCAACTAACCGCAAAGCTTCCCGTAGAGCATAATACAAATTAATGGGGGCTGTATGATGATAAACACGTTCACTACCCCAATACTTACTCAGCAAAGTCATATCTAAATACCAGTTTGCCACCTTCGTGCTGCGGCGCTGCAATTTTTCCCAAGCACGAGGACTCATGGTAAAAGGTGAAGCCCCAGGCGGACAGCCCAAGCCTTTTTGGCTACAGCTATAAGCTAAATCAACTCCCCACTCATCTAAAAATATCGGCACACCACCAAGGCTGGTGACAGTATCTATCAATAACAGTGTGCCGAATTCCCGACACAGTTCACCAACACCGTCTAAAGGTTGACGCGCACCTGTAGAAGTTTCGGCGTGAACCAAAGCCAAAATTGTCGGGCGATGGGTTTCTATGGCTGTGCGGAGTTCTTCTAAAGAAAAAACTTGCCCCCAAGGTTTAGTAATAGTGCGAACATCAGCACCATATCGCCCTGCCATATCGACTAAGCGATTTCCGAAATATCCAGCTACACCAATTAACACTACATCACCGGGTTCTACAGCATTGGCGATAGTTGCTTCCATTGCCGCCGAACCAGTACCACTCACCGCGATAGTGTGAGGATTTTCGGTTTGCCAAACATAGCGGAGTAAAGACTGAATTTCATCCATCAGCCCTAAGAAATCTGGGTCAAGATGCCCTAGCGGTGTGGTATTCATTGCCTGGAGAACTGTAGGATGGGCATTGGAAGGGCCAGGGCCTAATAGCAGCTTGGAGGGGATTTCCAGGGGTTTGAGTGGTAATCGCTGACTATCGTTAATGGAGATGGTTTGCGACATAATTCCTTTTTGTCTAGACAGTACTTACCGCATCATAGAGCGATCGCATCACCCTTGTATCCTCTAGAATTAATCCCTCATTTGCCGGAAGCCAGAATTGTGTCCAAGTCTTACAGTCAATCCTAGGCAGCGTTACCAAATTGTCATGAAGCGAGAACGTTCCAGTTTAAAACCCCTAGAAGGGGCAAATCGCCAATGGCGACGCAGATTAAATCTTAAGGGAGAGATAGCCTTGGTAACTGTACCAACGGTGATTGTACTGGCGGTAATGGCTTTAGTAGAAGCCCTGACTCAGCAGCGTTTATTATTTGCGTCTCTTGCTTCTAGCGCATTTTTGATTTATCTCGATCCCCAGCATGGAACAAACTCGGTGCGAACCCTGATTCTTTCACAGATGATGGCTGCCAGCATTGGCTTTATCACCTATTTGTTATTTGGTGGGGGATATTTATCGGGCGGGACAGCAATGATCATTGCGATCGCATTTATGATTTTCTTTGATGCAATGCACCCTCCGGCTGTTGCTACTTCCTTAAGTTTTGCTTTAAAAGCTGGCAATGTCAGCAATTTAGTGCTGTTTGCTTTGGCAATTGGAATTACTGTTGTGTTGGTAGGATTAGAACGTTATACCTTATGGGTGTTAGCACATTATCATCATGATTGAATCAGAATTCAGAATAAAAAAAATACCCTATACCTAGCTTGTAAGTTATTTACTTAAAACATACTGTAAATATGTGACAGTAATCTCTCTATCAGGCAACAGAACTATGATATTTGCAGGTAAACGTCCCAATAACTTGGGTGTAAATAATGGCAGATTAGCGGCTTGTCCTAATTCGCCTAATTGTGTTTCTAGCCAAAGTACAGATGCAATTCACCAAATTGCCCCCCTAACTTTTAATACTAGCCCCGAACAAGCGATCGCTAATCTCAAAAGCGTAATTCAATCCTTACCCAGAACCACAATTATTACTGAAACTCAAGACTATTTATATGCTGAGTTTAAAAGTGCTTTGATGGGATTTGTGGATGATGTCGAGTTTTATCTAGACCGAGAGGCGAATATTTTTCATGTCCGTTCAGCTTCTCGTTTAGGACAAAGTGATTTAGGTGTTAACCGTAAACGCATAGAAACCATTCGTGCCGAACTCCAAGCATTATAGTTTGAGGCTAGGCACAGGAGATTGTAATTTTTTGTAAACTAAAAAGATTGAAAATCTAGACTATCTTCGTGAATCAAATTACCCCTAGCTTTTTTAAGAAGTTGGGGGTTTTAAACGTGAAATTACTTATGAAGTGCATCTTCATCAAAAAACCGTATAAACGCGAATCTCGAAATTAATTAACTTAGCAAATAATAGTTGCAATACAACTTGATGTGTTGTAGTCACAACCTAAATATTATGAGGAAATAATATGTTAAAAACTGGTTTGAAAAAAGGCTTATTAACAGCGATCGCAGTTGTTTCGATATTACCAGTAATTACCTCAACTGCTGAGGCTGGTTCTGCCAGAAATGTATTTGGGGCAATTTCTTATTCTCCTTCGACTGGAACTTACACATCAGGAATTGCGAAAACCAAGCAAGCCGCAATTAACGCATCCTTGAATAACTGTCGCCGTCAAAGTGGTGCTAAAGATTGTACAACACCATTGTGGTTTAAAAATGCTTGGGGAGCCTTAGCTGTAGGTTCCGATGGTAGTTATGGTACAGGTTGGGGAACCAACCAATCTCTCGCCGAAAGATTTGCTGTAGAAACCTGTGAAAAATACGGTGGTCAAGATTGTCAGGTTGTTTTTGTTAGACAAGCTAGATAAATCAAAATTCAGCCATCCTTTCAGATACCCGACTTATTTGATAAGTCGGGTATCTTATTGTTTACACAATAAATTTCAACTGCTACATTCCGATTTATTTTTTGATATTTCCAGCAATTACTTTACTCCGGAGATGTCCATTTTTTGCAAATTTCTGTTGGAGAATTTGCCGATAAACTTCTTCATAGCCATCTGTCATTCGTTGAAAACTAAAGTTATTTTCGACATGCTGACGACAAGCATATCTATCTAACTCTGCCACTTTATTAATTGCCCTTACGCATTCTGTCACATTATTACAGAGAAAACCTGTTTCACCGTGGGCAATGACCTCAGTTGTCGAACCTAATTTCATCGCAATTACTGGCGTACCTGCGGCCATTGATTCCACCATGACTAAACCAAAAGGTTCGCGCCAAGTAATTGGGAATAAAGTAGCAAAAGCACCTCCCATCAAAGCATTTTTTTGTTGATGATTCGCTTCACCTAAATATTCAATTTGTTCACCATCAATTAAAGGTTTAATTTCTCTTTCAAAGTACTCGACATCCACAACATCTACCTTACCAGCCATTTTTAATCGCCAACCCGATTGTTTAGCGATTGCAATTGCTAAATGTGTCCCTTTTTCTGGCGATATTCGACCTAAAAATGCTAAATAAGGTGGTTCTTCTGGTTCGGGATAAAATTTGTAACTACTAACATCAATACCGTTGTAAACTGTGCTTGTATAGTTCAAACCTAGTGAACTTTCCCGTTGAGCATCAGAAATACTCACAAAAGGTTGACGTTTCGCGTGTTGAAACATCTTTTGATTATCAGGTGTGAAAATCCCGTGTAATGTATGAACTGATGGGGTATTGACAAGTTTTGCATAAGGTAATGCTGCACAACCCATGTGAGAGTGAATAATATCAAACTCATCTGCTCGTTCGTAGACAGAAGCTAACTGCAACATTTCATAAATGTTATATTCTTTAACATCCTTATCAAGTCGTAAAGCACGAGGATGCACTGATTCTAGCTTGGCTAAACTGATAGAATCACCAGACGCAAATAAAGTAACTTCATGCCCGCGTCGTACTAATTCATCGGTCAGTAACCCCACCACTAACTCGATACCCCCATAAGCTGGAGGTGGTACTCTCTCCCATAGTGGGGCAACTTGAGCTATTCTCATCACAAACCTCCTAAAAAATAATTTTGAGTTAATAGAGTCTGCTGTTTAATTCGTAGTTATGTTATTTAACTAGCAATGAGTTTTGAGTGAGAATAACTCACTAAAGTTCTAACTCAGCATTTTTTTCTAGCACTATCAACTCAGTTTCAAAAGCAATTTTATAAATAAGTGCATTAAAATATTAGACTTTAACTTCTTGAGAAGTTGTCTATCTTTGTAGAGAAATGTAATTATCCTTTAGAGGTAAGTTGTTAAGCAGATAAAAAGGTATATTGAGGCTGCAAGGGGGCAGGAGGCAAGGAGTAAGGGAGAAGATTTATAGCTTTTCCTACCATGAAAATTATGCAATTTAAATGACGATTAGCTCAAATACAGAGAATTGATTCAGTTGTTGTAGTGTGGATATCTCCTAAATCATCCTTACACCCCAATTTTTTGACTTTTGGGTTAAATCGAATACACTAGGAGATTATAGAAAATCACTAAACTCTGAAGATGAATATTTCGCCCACACAAAAAAAACCGCGTGTCGTATGGCAGGCGGTTTTGTCAGTAATCATGTATATTTTTATGTACTTGCCTATACTAGTACTAGGTTTTTATAGTTTCAATCAGTCACCGTATAGTGCCACTTGGCAAGGATTTACCCTGGATTGGTATCGGAAACTGTTCAGTGACGATCGCATTTTATCAGCGTTGAACAATAGTTTGATCGTTGCCTTTTGTGCGGTGGGAATTTCCGCCGTGTTGGGAACGTTGATGGCGGTAGGGTTAGCGCGGTATAAATTCCCTGGGAAGAGCTTGTATCGTGGTGTAGCTTACTTACCCTTAATTATTCCTGATATTGCGATCGCTGTTGCCACTCTTGTATTTCTCGCCGCCTTTGCTATTCCTTTGAGTTTATGGACAATTGTCGCCGCACATATTGTCTTTTGTTTAGCTTATGTCGGCTTAGTTGTGGGTTCACGGCTGAATAATTTAGACCCCCACTTAGAAGAAGCCGCGTTAGATTTAGGCGCTACACCAGTACAAGCATTTATTAAAGTTTTAGTACCACAATTAATGCCAGGAATTATCGCTGGTTGCTTGCTGGCTTTTGTGCTGAGTTTAGATGATTTCTTGATTGCTAGTTTTACGGCTGGTAGTGGTTATAACACTTTACCAATGGAAATTTTTAGTCGGATTAGAACTGGTGTAAAACCTGATATAAATGCCCTCAGTATGTTGCTAATTACGGTCTCAGCTATTGTTGCTTTTATAGCTGAATTTATGCGGATTTTGGGAGAAAGGAAGTAGTTACTGTACAAGCAGATACCCAATTTTATTTCAAAATTTGGGTATAGCAAAATGTATCCAAAGTTAACTTTAAAAATCAAATGGAATATATCAATTATTACAAAATATCTGCGAGATAAATTTGTACTCACATCCATTATTAAATACCCTTGACAATCGCAATATTGCCGTCTTATCATTCCTCTTGGAATGGGAATTAGTGCTATCATTCATTCTCAAAATTCAAGAGTACCCAACACAGAGTGACAAATAAATAAATTATGCTCATTTGTATTTTTTAGTGCTGGTATATATGCAGATGAGAATAGTTAATATTTATTTGTCTAGAAATCGGTTTTCAATTCGATAATATTGGGGCTAACTTTGGACAAGATGCTACCTCCTCCTCGTTATGCAAATCTGCCAAAATCCCAATTGTTCAAATCCATTTAATGCTGACGGCAATAGATTTTGCATAAGTTGTGGACAAAGCAGTTTTGGTAAACTGCTGAGAAACCGTTACCGTGTCATTAGACTATTAGGCGAAGGCGGATTTAGCAAAACTTACGCAGCCGAAGATGCAGATAGACTGGATGCACCTTGCGTCATTAAACAGTTCTTTCCGCAAATTCAAGGAACCGGACAACGTACTAAAGCCGCAGAATTCTTCAAAGAAGAGGCATTTCGGCTGTATGAACTAGGAGAAAATCATAGCCAAATTCCGAGATTATTGGCTTACTTTGCTCAAGGTTCTAGTTTGTATTTAGTCCAAGAATTTATCCAAGGTAGAACACTCGTAGAAGAAGTTAAAGAACAGCCGTTTAACGAAGAAAAAATCCGGCAGATTTTAACTGATTTATTGCCAGTATTAGACTTTATTCATAATTGTAATGTTGTCCATCGGGATATCAAACCCGAAAACATTATTCGCCGTGACAACGATGGCAAATTAGTATTAATTGATTTTGGTGGTGCCAAACAAGTTACACAAACCAGTATAGCCAGACAAGCCACAGTCATTTATACAATGGGTTATGCCCCAAGTGAACAGATGGCTGGTTTTGCTTGTCCTGCTAGTGATTTATATGCTTTGGGTGTAACTTGTGTGCGGTTACTAACTCAATGTTTACCCATACAAGATGTTTACGGGCAGATTAAAGATCCTTTATATGATGCCATGAATGGTCAGTGGTTATGGCAGGAATATATAGACGCACAAGGTATTTTTATTAGCGAGGATTTAAGGAAAATTCTCAATAAATTATTGCAACATTTAGCGAGTGACAGATATCAATCAGCCACAGAAGTTCTCAATGATTTAAAATCTGCCAAAACAGTAATTATTGAACCACAAGTCACTCAACCAACATTACTCAAATTACCAACAGAACCAAAAATAATTCGACCATTACCGCCATTACAAACCTGTGAATTTGATGTAGTCACAATAGATACAGGCGGTAGAGAAGTTAATCGCGATCGCGCCACAGCCGAATTTTTTGTGGAAGAATTAAGTAAAGGCATCACCTTAGAAATGGTCGCCATTGCCGGTGGGACATATCTCATGGGTTCACCCAACTTTGAAGGCGATGCTGACGAACGTCCCCAACATCGAGTTGCGATCGCACCCTTTTTTATGGGTAAATATCCTATAACCCAAGCCCAGTGGCGTGCTGTTGCAGGCTTACCCAAAGTCAAACAAACCCTAAACCCCTACCCTTCTAAATTTAAAGGACTATATCGCCCAGTCGAAAACGTTTCTTGGCACGAAGCTGTAGAATTTTGCCTTAGACTCTCACAAAAAACCGGACGGGAATACCGCCTCCCCAGTGAAGCCGAATGGGAATACGCTTGTCGCGCCGGCACCACCACATCATTTCACTTTGGCGAAACAATTACCACAGAATTAGTCAACTACAGCGACAGCGATACCTACATCATGGAAACCAAAACCAGATATCGCAAAGAAACCACCGATGTCGGTAGTTTTCAAGTAGCTAACGCCTTTGGATTGTACGATATGCACGGGTTAGTGTGGGAATGGTGCGCTGACCCTTGGCACAACAACTACCAAGGCGCACCCGCAGATGGAAGAGTTTGGGAAGATGGGGGTGATAGCCATCGGCGGGTGTTGCGTGGTGGTTCTTGGAACTTCGGCGCAGAACTGTGTCGTAGCGCCAGTCGTAGCTGGAATGAATCAGACGGCGGTTTAAGAATTTGCGGTTTTCGCGTCGTCTTGTCTTTAGGATAGGAGTGTTACAAACAGGGATAAGGCAGAAGGCAGGAGTGAAGAGGGTTTAGGGCAACTTTACTTTTAGTTACATACTTTGTTTTTTTACATCTTTCTACTTATATTACTTAACTCAACAAAAAACAAAAAATTGATTTTGGAGGGGGTTTGGGGGACGCAACCGTCCCACAATCGGGAGCTTGGGGAGCCACTGCGTTGGGCGGCTTTGCCGACTCCCTCAGTGGCGTGGAGAATCCCCCAAATCTTGCTCATTGTCTGATAAAGCAGAAAAATTTACAACAGCCTCTCTTCCTTGTCTCTTAAAAATCAAAGGCTCAAGTATTACTACTTAAGCCTTGATTAAATTAGTTAACTAAGATGACTAAATCATCCCGAAACTATCAGTTTTTAATAGCGGTTACGGTAGCCGCCACCACCACCGCGATTACCACCAAAGGAACCACGGTCTTCTTTTGGTCTAGCTTTATTAACTTTGAGGTCACGACCCATCCATTCAGCACCATCAAGTGCTTCAATAGCGGCTGTTTCTTCAGCGTCGCTACCCATCTCTACAAAAGCAAAACCACGTAGACGACCTGTTTCACGGTCGGTAGGGATTTGAATCCGCTTTACAGAACCATATTCTGCAAAAACACTATTCAAAGCATCTTGTGTAACTTCATAAGAGAGGTTACCTACGTAAATTGACATAATTTAAATCCGAAATCGCAAGTTTGCAGAGATATTAGATTTCGGGGAGAAGTCTGTAAATACCAAAAGGAAAAGCCCATCAATACTAAAAACAAACGCTATCGCCGAATTAATTCTCACACCTCATCATGACACAAGATGTAAATTTTGGGGAAGAAAAGAGAAAAATTGTTATAAAAAGATACATAAACAGGCGATCGCTCCACATTTTGGACTTAAGTGCAAGTGTAACAACTTGTAAAATCCACTAGATTCTCCATTCGACTGGAGAGTTTAGGATGAATGTAACGAGTAGGACACAAATAGTTCCTTTGAATAACAAAGAGGAACAGCTATGTTAAGTAAACCAACAATTTATGGACTAGTAGGTATACTCGCAGGTAGTACGATTACTGCTTTATCTTTTACCTACGCTACCAGAGCCGCACAACAGCGTCTACAATCGCCTCCTTGTGCTACAACCAGCACTATGCTACATAAGATGGCAGGAACACACCAAGTAGATCAGCACTTCATTGAAATGATGATTCCCCACCATCAAGGTGCAGTTGAGATGGCGGATATAGCTTTGCAAAAATCTCAACGGCCAGAAATTAAACAGCTGGCTACGGCAATTAAAGCTGACCAGACCAAAGAAATTGACCAAATGAAAGCTTGGTACAAACAATGGTATGGCGCGGAAGTTCCTGCGACTCCAAGCACGGAGATGGGAATTCATCATGGTACAGGCCACAAAATGCCGGAAATGTCCATGCACTCAGGAATGATGGGTATGGGGATGAATTTAGAGACATTAAAAAATGCCTCTGATTTTGATCAGGAATTTATTCGCCAGATGATTCCTCACCATGAATCAGCAGTCATGATGGCAAAAATGGTAGCCAATAATGCCACACATCCCGAAATTAGGAAGTTAGCTGAAGCAATCATTAAGTCTCAAACTGCTGAAATTCAACAGATGCAGCAATGGTATCAAGCTTGGTCTAAGTAGTTTTATCATTTAAAATTCTAAATCTATGACACTGACACTCACCGTTCCCAACATGGCTTGTTCTGCTTGTGCTAACAATATCACCAATGCCGTGAAAACAGTTGATGCTGATGCGATCGTACAAGCCGATCCCTCAACTAAGCTTGTTAGTGTGGAAACTCAAGCTTCTGAGGAAAAAATCAAAGATGCTTTAGCCAATGCTGGCTATCCCCCAGCTTAAGTATTAGCTAAACTTACCTCTGTTGAGCCTGGGTGTAAAGGTTTTGAACACCTACACCCTTACACCCCTATCACCTATCACCTGCTATCTCATCATACTTAGCGCGGACTGCCTGGATATCTTGCCACATCAGCCATTTTGGGCTGCCTTTTTCTTTCGATGGGTTACGCAACAAGTAGGAAGGGTGAAAAATTGGCATACATAAACGGCCTTCCCATTCTATCCACTGGCCGCGAATTTTGGTGATTCCTTGTTTTTCGCCTGTTAATCCTTTTACGGCCGTTGCACCTGTTAACAAAATAATTTGGGGATCAACTAAGCGAATTTGTTCTAATAAATATGGGATGCAAGCTGCCATTTCATTAGGGGTCGGAACCCGATTATTCGGTGGTCTGCATTTATTAATGTTACCAATGTAGACATCTTGCTCAGTACTCAAATTCACCGAAGCCAATATTTTCTCTAGCAGCTGGCCAGACCGACCAACAAATGGTAAGCCTGTTTCGTCTTCGCTTTGGCCTGGTGCTTCTCCCACAATCATGATTGGTGCGTTGAGATTACCTCGCCCTACGACAGCATGGGTGCGCGTTTGTCCTAATTCGCAACGTTGGCACTGGTTACAGTGCTGTGCTAACTCGGTCATGTTGGTGTAGGTTCCCGCCGGAATGGGAATTTTGGCATCTGTAGGAATCTGGTCTTTTTGATTGATGTTAGATTCTCCAAAGAGACTCAGTTGAATGTCGCTGCTCATGAAACTACGCTTGTTGGTTTAAGCACCTAGATGATGTTGATTGCAGAATACTGAAATTGGCGTGAGTTCCATTGTAGCAGCGAATTTAAGCCAAAGAACCATTCCCTATTGCTGATATTGCATGGCTTTGGCGTAATCACCCAAGGCATAGCAAGCAACTTTGAGGCTGGCAAGGGCTTGTTCTTCAATGCGGCGGTCTTTGATACTTCTGGCTAAGAGTAAGCGTTGTTCATAATATTGGATGGCTTGGCTATAATCGCCCAAAGCTTCACAAGTTACGCCTAAACTGCCTAGAGATTGTTCTTCACTGCGTTTGTCTTTTAATTCTCTGGCTAGTTGGAGACGTTCTTGATAATAAGTCATAGCTTTGCCGTAGTCATTGGTAGCATAACAAGCATTCCCTAAATTTTTGAGTACTTGAATGGCACTGCGGGGGTTGTTGAGAATGCGTGCAACTTTGACACATTGTTCATAGTAGGCGATCGCTTTGGGATAATTGTCTAGAGCATACCAAGCGTTACCCAAATTTTTCAGGACTTGTTCTATACCCCAGTTATCTTGGAGTTCCTGCACCAGTTTTAAGCTTTGCTCTTGATACTCGATCGCCCGTGGTAAGTTACCTGCTGCTTTGTAAACCAATCCTAAATTATTTAAGGCCGCAACTTGACTGCGCTTGTCTTGTAAGCTGCGGGTAATTTTTAAACACTCTTCTAAATATTTAATTGCTTTGTCATACTCATTTAAGTGACGATAAGCATTACCTAAATGGGAAAATGCTTGCATTTGTACTGATGGGTCTGGTGTCTCTTTTTTTTAACGCTAGACACTGCTTGGCATAAATAATAGTACTTTTATAATCTCCAGAAGCGTAGGTGACTACTGCTAAAAAGCATAGTGCCTGTTCTTGTTGTTGGATATCTCCAACAGCCTCAAATAACGCCAATGATTGTTGCAAGGACTTCAAAGCCGCGATGAGTTCTCCCGCTTGTTGCTGTTGTATACCTTGGCGCAATAGTTCTGCTGCTTCCCATAACTGAGTGTTGTTGTCTTCCGCCAACATTGCTTCTGGTGAATTTTGGTCAAATTCATGGGTAATGGTATTGCGCTTGATTGGCGTAAGGCGGGTTGTAGGCGCTGGCGCAGGAGAGGTACTGTTCAAGTTGTTTTTCCATTGACCGTCTGACATTGACCAATTCCCGTTAAATCAACTGGTAGATCAAGTGTTCCCAAAATCAATGCTTATCTCTCATGGAAAACGATTACTTTAGTATTGTTGGTTGAATACTAGGGTTGATGATGGAAAGAGTTTTGGAACCAGAGGTCATGGACACTTGGGAAGAAGCCATTGACTATGATGCGATGGATTTTACTGGGGTTAACACAGCTTTTGCGGAGGAAGCGATCGCTCTGGGTACAACAGAACCATGTTTAGTACTAGATGCGGGGACTGGCCCTGGTCGTATCCCGGTTCTCATCGCTCAAATGCGTCCCCAATGGCAGTTGATTGCGATTGATTTAGCTCAAAATATGCTAAAAATTGCCACGCAGCATGTTCAACAAGCTGGCTTACAGTCGCAAATTTCCTTGGAATTGGTGGATGCGAAACAGTTACCCTATGCAGATGAAATGTTTGATTTGGTGATTTCTAATAGCTTGGTTCACCATTTACCTGATCCTCTGCCATTTTTCCAAGAAATCAAGCGAGTTAGTAAACCCAGCAGTGGTTTGCTGATTCGTGATTTATTACGTCCAGCCGACGAAGAGACAATGAATGCTTTAGTATCCAGCATTGGCCATGACTATGATCCGCTTCAGCAAAAGTTATTTCGAGATTCTCTCCACGCTGCACTTACACTAGATGAGGTGAATCAATTGGTTGCTAGTGTCGGGTTAGCTGGAGTGAAAGTTTATCAATCAAGCGATCGCCATTGGACAATTGCACGCCATTGTAATTTATCTGTTTAAATTAAGTCAGCAAACTTTAATTTCTACTACCCAAAATTATCGGTTCATGGGGATTTTTGTATTCCAAACTAATTCAAATTCTGCCTTAGTAATCCCAAATTCTCGAATATCTTCTTCTTGAATTGGTTTATCACATAACATTCCGTAATTGTCTGCGAAGTGGCTACTATCATAAAATAAGACGTTGCCATTTTCATAGACTTCTATTTGTCTCACAGGATATAGATCATTACCAATTTCGAGAAAGTAAGTACTAGTACCCCAAGCATCATATTCTCCTCCCAGAGTTTCATCCCAAAACCATTTGCAATATTGCTTGACCTTGGTTTTTGATAAGAGCATATTTTTGCCTCCTTAATATTGCCTCCTTCCACACTCTGTTATTTTTAACTTAAAGTTACAAAAACTATGTTTTTGTAATTATTAAGTAAACATCTATTAATAAATTCACATTTATGACTGAAATGATAATATATACAGCAATCATAAATGATTGATAAACATCTCTCTCCCTTATCTTTGTTGTTTACATATCAACTAGGACTGCTATACAAGACTGAAAATTCTCAGTAGCCCGTTTATTTTATCGTAACACTTCCCGGTTTGGTGCCATCTTCTGCGCGTAGGATATCACGTACTTCCATTAAAATAATCCCTAACATATTTTTGCCACTACCATCAGCACCACAACCCCAATAATAATCAATGGGAGAATTTTCTACTATTTCGTCATCACCTGTACTGAGTAAGATTTCCCGAATATCTGCATGAGTTTCAAACTTACACAGTACTGCTTTTTTCATAATACCGTCTTTGACTTGCTCCCAATCGGGACGCAAAGGACGGTTTCTTTCTCTACCCATTTTTGCGGCTTCTTTAGGAGTTTTTACTAAGCGAATTTGTTCTAAATGAAATGTCCCAACAAACTTTTGTGCTTGAAAATAATGTTCGCTAGTATACCAGTATAAATCATCCAAAACAAATCCATGAGCAGAAAAGTTGGAAAAGCAGCCATATTGTTCGCGGGTGCTATAAAAATAGATAGTCATCGAATAACCCTGCACTCTGGTTTATTAGAAATTTTATTAATAGCATTTCTAATTGGGCTTTACCAAAACTTACTATAAAACTAAATAATCACTGTAGAGTTAACAGACAATTTTTGATTTATTTTATATTTAATTGGCAAGGTTATCGTAAATTCTGTACCTTGTCCTATTTCCGAATATACTTCTATTTTACCTTGATGTTTTTCAACTATTTGATAACAAGTACTTAAACCTAAACCTGTACCTTTGCCTACTGGTTTAGTTGTAAAAAATGGGTCAAAAATTTTATGCTTAATAGCCGTAGGGATTCCATTACCATTATCTTTGATATTTATTTTAATGTAATTATCATCTATTTTGAAAGTCTCAATATTAATTTGTTTGTTTGTAATATTATTTTGTTCGCTTAAAGCATCTATGGCATTGCTCACAATATTCATAAATACCTGATTGATCTGTGCTGGATAGCATTCAATTAAAGGTAGGTTATGATAGTTCTTATTTACAGTTATTTTTGGAATAATTTTATGATTTAAAATTAGTAATGTATTTTCAAGACCTTCATGAACATCTACTTCTTTCATCTCAGCTTCATCTAGTCGAGAAAAGTTGCGTAAAGATAATACAATTTCTCGAATGCGTTGTGCGCCTGTTTGCATTGATGACAGTAAATTAGATAAATCTTGGCTAATGAATATTAAATCAATATCTTCAATTTTATCAATAATCACATGGCTTGGTTCTGGATATTGTTGCTGGTATAACTCTACTAATGCTAATAAATCTTCTACATACTCTTTGGCGTGTTGAATATTGCCATAAATAAAACTAACAGGGTTATTAATTTCGTGAGCGATACCTGCTACCATCTGTCCGAGAGAAGACATTTTTTCTGTTTGAATTAGTTGTCCTTGAGTAGCTTGCAAATCCTGAAGAGTTTTTTGCAATTCTTGAGTGCGTTCTTCTACTCGTTTTTCTAAATTATGGCGTGCTAATTCTAATTCGTGAGTACGTTCCTCTACTCGTTTCTCTAGAGTTTGACGAGCTAGTTCTAATTCTTGGGTATAATCTCCTACCCACTCTACCAATTGGTTTAAAGAATTGGCTAATGTTCCTACTTCATCTTTACTAGTGATATCGGCTTTAATCCGAAAATTAGATTCTTGAGTGATTGTTTTAGCAACATTAGTCACTACTTGCAAAGGGTGAGCAATTAAATGACTAGTAAATATTGCTAGTAGGATAGCGATCGCAACTGATATTAGCACACTTCCTAAAATAACATTCACTTGTAATTTTTGAGCATTATTAAAACTAGTATTTGCGTGCTGCTTTTGCAGTTCAGCGTGTCCTATTAACCGAGTTAATTCATCTGATAGCTGCTCAAATTTTATCGGAATATTAGTAGCTTTCTCTTGATTGAGAAAATTTAATATTTGTTGCTGGTAATTTTTATTCTTGATTGATGATGAATTTTTTTACTTCAATTTCTTGCCAAAAAAATTTTGACAATTTGATTATAACTCTCAGTGGTTTGATCATAAGCATTTAATAACTGATGAATATCTTGACTATTAATTAATAAATCATTCTGATAAAGACTGACAAATTGCTCTAACTCTAATAATTTTTGCCTAACTTGAACAATACCATCTAAAAACCGATTTTTTTCAAATTCTAGCCAAATGGAATTATCTAATACTGTAACTAATCTTTGGGGGTGTAGTCTGACTCTAGTAACAGCATTTTCTAAATCTTTTAATAAAGCCTGTTGTTGATAAGCAAGAATTAGCTGCTTGTGAGCATAAGTCTCATAGTTATATGCTACTAGTAAACCACTTGCTGTACCTATACAAGTAATACCAACAGTTACTGTATAGCCGTAAATTATCTTTTGGGCAATACTCCAGTTGTTGCTTAATTTGAATAACCAGTTTGAAAGTTTTTTAACCAATTTTTTTTAGTAAAATTCATTTAATTTACAACATGAATATATTTATAAAAAGCTTCCTTCTCCCATGTTTTGATAAACTTGCCGAATCATGTTGTAGTCAGAGTCATTTGCAGTCGTCAAACTTGCTCCTTGGTATTTCTTGTCAGCTAGTATAATACTTTGAAGTATTTTATCTTGATTTGTTAGCATCCGCGATCGCATATCTGCTACTAAGTTAGCTTGAAGTCGATTATTAGCAACAAATACATCATTAGGTAATAAGGGGCTTTTGGCGATTATATCAAAATCTTTTTCTAAGAATTTTTCTTTCGCTAGTTTATCATTATATGTATCAGAAGCATTTACCCAAGCATCTACTTCGCCTTTTACTAAAGCTTTTAGTCCCTGATCACCTAACATAACAATTTTGACATCATTCTTGGGATCTAATCCAGCATCCATCAGTAATTTTGTTGGCCCAATATGTCCAGAAGTTGAACCAATACGGTTCATAGCAATTGTTTTTCCTTTTAATTGAGATAATGATTTAATTTTACTGTTTGCACGGACAACAATAATGGAATGATAATTAGGACGCTTAACTCCAATTATAGGAATACTTTTAGCTCTAGAATTTAAAATTAAATATTCTGAAGGCCCTGCGAAAGCAATATCTAGTTTATCTGAGACCAAGGCTGCGGCTGCGGCTGTTCTATTTTCAACTGGTAAAAATTCAATTTTTATATCTAATATTTCTTCTAATGTCTTTCTTAATTCTCCATAACTTGCTTCTAATTCTTGGAGATTATTAACATCTGTAATAGTGAATTTGAGATTTTTTGGTATGTTAATTGATATTTCTGTGTTTTGCTTCTGGGAATTAGAATTACATGCTGTTATAAATCCAGACAGAAAGATAGAGCAGTAGCTTAATAGTTTTCGTCTTTTCATAATTATTATCTATTCTGGAGAGCCAATGACAATATAAATTGATACTGTAATCAATAGGGAAAATTAATATTCAATCCCTGAATAAATTATTGGCATTAAACTCAGAATTAATACAACTAATTATGGTATTTAGAGACTTGATTAATGACTTCTGTAAGATTACTGAATTTAGCTATAATAAATATTTGTGTCAGTAAAATATAAAGTTTAACAAAAGATTATTGATTTATTAAGAGATATCTTTTGCTAATTTGACAAGTTCAGATTTGAACTTTGATAATAAGTTAAGTACATACATAGAAAAAGAGCGATCGCCTTTAGTTAAACTATTAATTATATACCGTCATCTCAAGTCATTGGTTGCACAGCGTCACAGTTATAAACCGGAAATTTTGCGTTATTTTGAACGCCATTATTTAGATAGTTCTCAACATTTAACTCGGTTAACTTATGAAACTTTAGTATTGGGGTAAATCAACAATGTTGAATTCAGGGACAAACTGATATCATGTCCGCTTGATTACTTACAAAAACCGCAACAGCACTAAGTAACTGCGCGGGTTCAACAGGTTTTGCGAGGTGCATTTGGTAGCCTGCGGCCAAAGCTTCGGTATAGTCTGTATCAGAAGCATAAGCGGTGAGGGCGACGGCGGGAATTTGCCCACCAAGTTCGGGGCTGAGTTCCCTGACTTGGCGCATTAGCATATAACCATCTGCTTCTGGTAAGCCAATGTCAGACAAAAGGACATCATAATTGCCAGGATTTGCCACTAAAGTTGATAAGGCAGCACTGGCGGAAGCAACGGTTGTGACTTCAATTCCATATTCTTCCAGAATTAATTTAAATAATTGGCGGATGTCTGGTTCGTCGTCTACTATTAGTACCCGCACACCTACTAAGGAGGGAAGGTCATCGGGTGGGATGTCCGGTAGGTTACTTCTGGTAATGGATGGTAAGGGAGGAGTTGCCAGAGGAATTTCTGGCTGATTAACTTGTAGAGGTAGTCTAACGATGAATGTTGAGCCTTGACCTTCTCCTGGGCTTTGGGCTTCTACTGTCCCACCGTGGAGTTCTACCAAGTGGCGCACAATCGCCAGTCCTAACCCTAAACCTGGATTAGAACGTGTTTTGCTGCCATCTGCTTGGCGGAAGCGTTCAAAAATGTAGGGTAAAAATTCTGCACTGATTCCTTGACCTGTATCGCTGACTCGAATTTGCGCTTGTAAATCTGTGTACTCTAAAGTGACATCAACTCTGCCATTGGCTGGGGTAAATTTGATGGCATTAGATAGCAAATTCCAGACTACCTGTTGTAAGCGGACTGGATCACCGATAATTACTCGCCTTGTGGAACCTAGGTTAGTGTTAATTTGAATGTTTTTGGTGTCTGCTGCTAGACGCACCACCGCGATCGCTGCTTCAATAATTGAGCTAGGCTCAATTTCTTGAGGATTCATTTGCAGCCTCCCGGAGCTAATGCGGGAGATATCCAACAAGTCATTAATCAGATTGGCTTGAGCCAAGGCGCTACTTTCAATGGCTGCTAACCCTTGATTAACTGTGGCTTCGTTGAGTCGGTGAGTGCGGAGTAAGTTTGCCCATCCCAACATTGCATTTAACGGGTTTCGCAGTTCGTGAGACAAAATTGACAAAAATTCATCCTTGGCGCGGTTGGCTGTTTCGGCGGCTTCACGGGCAGATTGTTCTTGGGCTAATAGTTGAGTGCGTTCTGCTTCTAGCTGTTTTTGTTGGGTAATATCTTCAATCACCAAAAGAATCATTGGTGCATCGTGGATATGCAACAATTTTCTGGCATTCAACCGCATAACTTTCTGCCCAATTTGGTCAAAGTTATGTTCAACTTCTAAATCTTGAAATTGGCTGTGTTCAGGCAGAATGCTTTCGAGGAGCGATCGCAATTGAGGAATATTCCATTGCCCATTGCCAATTTCATAAACCAATCGCTGTTCGGTTTCTGTTGGTAAGACTTGAAATTTTTCGTAGAAAAACTGATTGGCGGTAATTACGCGCAAATTTGTATCTAAGACAACTAATGATTCTCGCACAGTGGCGACAATGGCTTCTGCATAATCTCTAGCAGCTGTAATTTGTCTAGCACTGCGTTTGAGGGCATCAATATCAACCAACACCACAACAGCACCATCTATTTTATTATCGATGGTGCGATAAGGACGAATGCGTAAATCATACCAATGTCCTTCTTGGTCTTGGACTTCCTGAGTTTTAAAATTGAGTGTGTTGATCACTTCCATAATTTGCTGTTCTAAATCAGGAACATTTAAATTGTGATTAATATCACTCAATGGCCGCCCCACATCGGAAGAAATTAAGTTAAAAATAGTTTCTGCAACCGGAGTAAACCGCCGAATCCGTAAATCGCCCCCTAACATCAAGATGGGAAGATTAATATTGCTGAGGAGATTTTGTAAATCGTTGCTGACTTGGGTAGATTCTAAATTCCGGCGTTGCAGTTCGTCGTTAATTGTGTTTAATTCTTCATTTGTGGCTTGAATTTCTTCTTTTGCAGTTTCTAGTTCTTCATTAGTGCTTTGTAGTTCTTCATTACTAGAGAGAATTTCTTCATTAGCCGCCCTTAAATCTTGATTAGTCGATTGTTGTTCTTCAATAATTGACTGTAAATATTCTTTAGTAGTGGCTAAATCTTGTTGGAGTCGGTTAATTTCGTCTTGCCCATTACTTGGTTTGCTTTTACGGGTATCATCAGGTAAATCTAACAAAGAAGTGGCGGCCGCGGGTATCTCTGCAAATATGATTAAAAAGTAGCGTTCTGCTGTAGCCGCAGCATTAAAGGGTATAACTTCAATGGTGACCAGCTTAAATTTTTCGTTGTCTTTAACTTGGATGCCTTCTTTTTTGACTATTATGCCGCGTTTTTTAGCTTGATGAATTGCACTGCGTAGTTCTAGCCTTAATTCTTCTTTAGCCATTTTCAACAAATTAAAGCTTGGTCTACCTGATGGTAATTGCAAATAAGGATTGCTTTGTCCTCTAAACTGGAGAATTTCTAAATCACTGTCGATAATTACACCAACTGGCGCATATTGTTCTAATACAATTTGATCAGCCACTTTTTGTATTTCTATATCATTCCACGTTCTTTCACTCGCTGATAATTGTGTGCTGGAAGTTTCGCTGGGATAGCTACTACTAATTAAATCAATTCCCAACCGAGCCACAGCCATTTTGCGCGAGTAAATTTTGTACTTTCTGTCAATCAATGCAAACAAGTTACTAAATTCACCAATTGTCTCGGATGTGCCTAGCATTAAAAAGCCGTTGGGATTCAAACCATAGTGAAAAAGTGGCAGCAGTTTCTTTTGGACAGCAGAACTCAAATAAATTAAAACATTGCGACAGGTAATTAAATCCAAATGCGAAAAAGGAGGATCACTAATCAGGTTTTGTCTAGCAAAAACACAAGATTCGCGCACTATTTTGCTAATTTGATAGCCACCTTCTACCGGGATAAAAAAAACGTTGCAGACGGTCAGGAGAGACATCAATTAATTGATTGTATTTGTAAACTCCACTTCTGGCTTTTTCGATGGCAATTTCATTAATATCCGTAGCAAATACTTGAATCTGTCGACTAATATCTTGATTGTGCAAATACTCTAGTAAACAAATCGCAATTGAGTAGGCTTCTTCACCAGTAGAACATCCTACCACCCAAATCCGGATGGGGGCATGAGATTTGCGCTCTTTAAGAATCTGCGGAAATACTTTGGTTTTTAAAGCTTCAAAAGCTTCTGGATCACGGAAAAAACTGGTGACCGTAATTAGCACATCATAATACAATGCTTTGACTTCTGCCGGATGTTCCTGAAGATAATTTGCATAATCTGCTAATCTCTCTAGCTTGTATAAAATCATCCGCCGCAGAATGCGCCGCTTGAGGGTGGTTTGTTTGTATAAGTTAAAATCAACACCTGTAGCAGCCTTTAACAGACTAAAGATTTGCGGCAAAGCAGTTTCTTCAGTGGATCGCACTTCAATTGATTGTTCGGGATTCAAGGGACGAATGTAGGGATGATCACTGAGATGAGCTAACTCTTGAGCGATCGCTTGTGGTGTTAACACAAAGTCTACCTGACCAGAAGCCACAGCTGTATTCGGCATACTACTCACCTGTGCCGATGTTTCATTTTGGGCAAAGGTAATTCCCCCAGCTTCCTTAATTGCTTCTAATCCCCTTGAACCATCAGCATCACCCCCAGACAACACTACGCCAATCGCTTTACTACCCCGTTCCTGTGCCAACGAAAAAAAGAATGTATCAACCGACATTACTTGACCGCGAATTTTCTGACGCGGAACCAAATTTAACTTGCCCTCAGAGATGGTCATCATCGCGTTGGGAGGAATCACATAAACATGATTCGGTTCCACCACCATGCCATTTTGGGCTTGCGTGACTGGCATCTCCGTTATCCGGGACAAAATTTCAGCCAAGATACTTTTTTGGTTAGGACTTAGGTGTTGAATAAACACAAACCCCATCCCTGTATCATTGGGCAAATGGCTGAGTAATTGGGTAAATGCTTCCAATCCTCCGGCAGATGCACCAACCCCTACAATCGGAAATAATTCATTTTGGAGTGCTTGTTGTTGCTGATCGGAATTAGAAGACTGAGATTTTTTGGGTCGCCGAGAGTTCATGATTTACAAACGATTACAGGGCGTTACATGATCTGTAAATAAAATACGATGTTGTTGGCTAGACTTTAGCCAGCCAAAGATAGATATTCCAGACCTACGTGAAATGGTATGGGGGTTTGGGATACACACCCCTACAAGGAAGTCAAAAGTGAGATAACTTTTGAATTTTGGCTTAGTTCTACCCCCACATTCTTATACTCTTGATTTTTCGGATCACTGGGAGAGTCTCATACATTATTTCAGAATTTCAGATGGCACGAGAAATATGACGCTGGAGTGATTTTAGTCCTCCACTAGTACCAGTTACAGCCAGTATTTTCCAAAAATCATCCCGGAGAATATTTCGATCCCCCCTTATCAGAGGCTACATACAGTCATAAACTGAAAGTGAGAGTTGAAAGGCAGTCGGGAGAAATTTTGTGAAAAAAGTTTTAGCAATCATTCTCGGTGGTGGCGCAGGCACCCGCCTTTACCCTTTAACTAAACTCCGGGCAAAACCAGCAGTTCCCGTAGCGGGGAAATATCGCTTAATTGATATCCCTGTGAGTAACTGTATTAATTCGGAAATTTTTAAAATCTACGTCCTGACACAATTCAACTCAGCTTCTCTGAACCGTCACATTGCTCGTACTTACAATTTTAGTGGATTCAGTGAAGGGTTTGTGGAAGTGCTGGCTGCACAACAAACTCCAGAAAACCCCAACTGGTTCCAAGGTACAGCCGATGCAGTGCGACAGTACTTGTGGATGTTGGAGGAATGGGATGTAGATGAATATTTGATTCTCTCAGGAGATCACCTATACCGGATGGATTATCGTCAATTCATCCAGCGTCATCGAGAAACCAATGCTGACATTACCCTCTCGGTAATTCCCATTGACAACCGTCGGGCTTCTGACTTTGGCTTGATGAAAATCAATGATGCTGGTAGAGTAGTTGATTTTAGCGAAAAGCCCAAAGGTGAGGCTTTAGCAAAAATGCAGGTTGATACTACCATTTTGGGATTAACCAAAGAACAAGCCGAACAACAGCCATATATCGCCTCAATGGGGATTTATGTCTTTAAGAAAGATGTTTTAATCAAGTTGCTGCGGGAAAAATTAGAACGGACTGACTTTGGTAAAGAAATTATCCCTGATGCAGCCGAAGATTATAACATTCAAGCTTATTTATTTGATGATTACTGGGAAGATATCGGAACAATTGAAGCATTTTATAATGCCAATTTAGCCTTAACCCAGCAACCACAACCACCTTTTAGCTTCTACGATGAAGAAGCACCAATTTACACTCGTCCGCGTTATCTACCACCTACCAAACTATTAAATTGCCATGTCACCGAATCAATTATTGGTGAAGGCTGTATTTTGAAAAACTGCCGGATTCAGCATTCCGTTTTAGGAGTGCGATCGCGGATTGAATCGGGCTGTGTCATCGAAGAATCTTTGCTCATGGGTGCAGACTTTTATCAAGCTTCGGTGGAACGTCAATGCAGCATCGACAAAGGTGATATTCCCGTAGGTATTGGTACAGATACCATCATTCGGCGGGCGATCGTTGATAAAAATGCTCGCATTGGCCACGATGTTAAAATCATCAACAAAGATAACGTCCAAGAAGCTGACCGAGAAAATCAAGGCTTCTACATCCGTAGCGGGATTGTAGTTGTCCTCAAAGGTGCAGTCATTACCGATGGGACGATTATTTAAAGAAGGCAGGAGTTGGAAGGCAGGGGGCAGGAGGGTAATCAAAGAGGGATTCAAACCCGCCTCTTGCCCTCTGGCTTGAAAGTGCTGAGTTTGAAACTTTGAATTATGAGTACAACTAATGACTACTATTCTCTGTTAACTTCTCACTCAGCACTCAGCAACGCCACTTGCTACAACGGAGGGAACCTCCGCAACGCAGTGGCTCCTCAGCACTCCACACTCATATTACTCATCGGTCTACCGGGTAGCGGCAAGTCAACTTTAGCAAAACAATTAATGGCTAAATGCCCCCAGATGCAGCTGACTTCTACAGATGCTATCCGGGGGCAATTGTTTGGTGATGAAATCATTCAAGGGCCGTGGTTTTTGATTTGGCAAGAATTAGAACAACAACTCCAAAAAACAGTCATGGCTAATCAATCAGCAATTTTTGATGCTACCAACGCCCAAAGAAGCCATCGCCGCGACTTAATCACCTTTAGCCGTGACATAGGTTTTAAGCAAGTGGTGGGAATTTGGCTAACTACACCAGTATGGCTGTGTTTAGCTCGCAATAAAAAGACGCGATCGCCAAGTTCCCGAAGAAGTCATCTTAAAAATGCACCGCCAACTCCGAGAACGCGCCACCCAGCATCGAAGAAGGACTAGACGACTTGATTAAAATAGGGTGTGGCAGTGTGGGGAGTGTGGGAAAGATTTCTTCACCATCCTCCCACACCTCCCACCCCTCCCACACGCCTAGATTTCTATCTTGTGAGACATCCATGTCTCAGTCTTCCCCTGCCCCCTGCCTTCTTCAAACCAAAGCAAGATTTTTTGGAGAAATTCTGATATTGGCAAGATGAATGCTATATTAGTAAATCTAGTAGTGTGTGTACATATTAAATAGTCTTTTTGGAATCGACTGTGGCGAATACAAAGTCTGCTCTTAAACGCGCCAGTATCGCAGAACGCAATCGGCTGCGGAATAAAACCTACAAGTCAGCTGTTAAGACGCTGATGAAGAAATACTTGACTGTGGTAGAAACCTACGCAGCTAATCCTACGCCTGAACTCAAACAAGAAGTTGAATTACGGCTGGCTGAGGCTTACAGCAAAATCGATAAAGCTGTAAAGCGGGGCATTCTGCATCCTAACAACGGTGCTAGGAAAAAATCGAGATTGGCTCACAAACTCAAGCCAGTCGCAACCGCACAGTAGTAGTCATTAGTCATTGGTCATGCGTTGCAGCAAAGACTAATGACTAATGACAAAGAACAAAAGACAAAATGCAGCTAATTGACACCCACGTTCATCTTAACTTTGATAACTTCCAGCCAGATTTAGTGGCAGTGCGATCGCGGTGGCAAGCAGCAGGGGTAGTGCGTTTAGTACATTCCTGTGTAGAACCATCAGAGTTTTCCAGCATTCAAGCAATTGCCCAGCAATTTCCTGAACTGAGTTTTGCTGTAGGGTTACATCCTTTGGATGCCGAAAAATGGCAAAGTGACACAGCCGAGAAAATTAAAAACTTGGCAAGTTCCGAACCGAAAGTGGTGGCAATTGGAGAAATGGGTCTGGATTACTACAAAGCCGAAAACTATGAGCAGCAGCGCATGGTATTTGCCGAGCAATTAGGGATCGCATCAGCACTCAATTTACCCGTGATTATTCACTGTCGAGATGCGGCCAGTGATGTCAGGGAAATTTTGCAAAAATGGCAGGAAATTACAGATGGAAGAATTCGGGGTGTAATGCACTGCTGGGGTGGGACACCAGAGGAAACCCAATGGTTTCTGGATCTGGGTTTTTACATTAGCTTTAGCGGGATTGTAACATTCAAGAACGCTAAAGAAATTCACGCCTCAGCCGCGATGGTAAGTAGCGATCGCCTATTAATTGAAACAGACTGTCCTTTTTTGGCCCCTGTTCCCAAACGGGGTGAGAAACGCAATGAACCAGCTTATGTACGCTATGTAGCGGAAAAATTAGCCGAATTGCGGGGAGAAACTGTAGAAGCGATCGCCCACCAAACCACGCAAAATGCTTGTAAACTATTTGGATTGGCTCTGTAAATAATTAACTGTTGCAATTGTCGGGTGTGTACCAAGAAAGAAAAATTCAGGAGGATAAAAATATGCTAATATTAATGCCTCCAAAACATTTTGCTTGCGTCATAATGATAAAGGAAGAAACCACAAACTTTTAAGCTTAATATATTGTTATCAACTTGACCATCCTCCACTCTCCACATACGGATGCTCGGAATCAATGAATCACCATAGCAACCGAAATTGAACTAAAATTTGGCAAAATATACCCTGCTTTGTATCTAAAACTATAGAAAATTGTTAAAAGTACTTGTCTTGTGATTAAAACCCACCAAAATAAAGCCATTTTGATTCCAAGCCAGCATCACGCGGCCGATTATCATTATCTTTTGATATTGCCGTGAGATTCAGCTTGCTTATTTTAAAGATTTAAGATGCAAAAATTTTGAGCTGCGTAAGCTACTTACGCGCTTTGGAGGGGAAGTGAGGAAACTAAATCAAAGGCAGAACTCTCTCAACCTGTCGTTGAGAAATCAAGTTAATAGCTGGTTTATAACAGCTATAGATAGCTTGCAAGGGCGCTTACCCCCCTTGTCAAAATCACCCTGTCCAGATTAAAAAAAATGCTGCGGTTATCAGCATGAATTAATAGCAGGTGGCACAAGGAGAAGTTCCCCAATTGCTACGGACACTGACGCGGATCAAGCATCATCCCTGAGCAGTGTCCTCTAAAAGTTTAACCAGGTTGACAAAGGTAGAGGCATGAATAACGACAAATATATGGAACCCGCCTTTTTGTTGCCCGACTTGATTGAAATTCAGCGATCAAGCTTTCGCTGGTTTTTAGAAGAAGGGTTAATAGAAGAGCTGAACTCCTTTAGTCCTATTACAGACTATACAGGCAAATTAGAACTGCACTTTTTAGGACAGAATTATAAACTTAAAGAGCCAAAGTACAGCGTAGAGGAAGCAAAACGGCGGGATAGCACCTACGCAGTTCAGATGTATGTTCCCACACGCCTATTGAACAAAGAAACAGGGGATATTAAGGAACAAGAAGTATTTATTGGTGATTTGCCGTTAATGACCGATCGCGGCACCTTTATTATTAACGGAGCCGAGCGGGTAATCGTCAACCAAATTGTGCGATCGCCTGGAGTTTACTACAAATCTGAAATCGATAAAAACGGTCGGCGGACATATTCTGCCAGCCTCATCCCCAACCGGGGTGCATGGCTGAAATTTGAAACAGACCGTAACGACTTGGTATGGGTACGGATTGATAAAACCCGTAAACTCTCAGCACAGGTACTCCTCAAAGCTCTGGGTTTATCTGATAACGAAATTTTTGATGCCCTCCGCCACCCAGAATATTTCCAAAAAACCATCGAAAAAGAAGGGCAATTCTCAGAAGAAGAAGCCCTGATGGAGTTGTATCGCAAACTCCGTCCTGGTGAACCACCAACCGTATTAGGTGGACAACAACTGTTAGACTCGCGTTTCTTCGACCCCAAACGCTATGACTTGGGTCGAGTGGGTCGTTATAAACTCAACAAAAAACTCCGGTTGTCAGTTCCCGATACCATGCGCGTGCTGACCCCCGGCGATATTTTAGCAGCCGTCGATTACCTCATCAACCTAGAATATGACATCGGCAGTGTTGATGACATTGATCACTTAGGTAATCGCCGTGTCAGAAGCGTAGGAGAATTGCTGCAAAATCAAGTCCGGGTAGGATTAAATCGCTTAGAGCGGATTATTCGGGAACGGATGACCGTATCTGATGCGGAAGTTTTGACACCAGCTTCCCTGGTCAATCCCAAACCCTTGGTAGCAGCAATCAAAGAATTCTTTGGTTCCAGCCAATTAAGTCAGTTCATGGATCAAACCAATCCTCTGGCAGAACTGACCCACAAACGCCGACTTTCCGCTTTAGGCCCTGGCGGTCTGACTCGTGAACGGGCGGGGTTTGCCGTGCGGGATATTCACCCCTCCCACTACGGACGGATTTGTCCCATTGAAACACCAGAAGGCCCCAACGCGGGTTTGATTGGTTCCTTAGCTACCCATGCCCGTGTCAACCAATACGGCTTTTTAGAAACGCCCTTTAGACCTGTAGAAAATGGGCGAGTCCTATTTGACGTACCGCCAGTTTACATGACCGCCGACGAAGAAGATGACCTGCGGACAGCAACAGGAGACATACCTTTAGATGAAAATGGTTACATAAAAGGGCCGCAAGTTCCAGTTCGTTATCGTCAAGATTGGGCAACCACAACACCAGAGCAGGTAGACTACGTAGCGGTTTCCCCTGTACAGATTGTATCGGTAGCGACTAGTATGATTCCCTTCTTGGAACATGACGACGCTAACCGGGCGCTAATGGGTTCTAACATGCAACGGCAAGCAGTACCTCTGCTGAAACCAGAACGTCCCTTGGTAGGAACTGGTTTGGAAGCCCAAGGTGCGAGAGACTCTGGGATGGTGATTGTCTCCCGTACTGATGGCGATGTCACCTACGTTGATGCCACAGAAATTCGTGTACGTCCCAAACCAAACGCACCGGAAATTAAGTACACCGTTTCTAAATACCAGCGTTCTAACCAAGATACTTGCTTGAACCAAAAACCCTTGGTGCGGATTGGGGAAAGAGTTGTGGCTGGACAAGTACTAGCAGATGGTTCATCTACAGAAGGTGGAGAACTGGCGTTAGGACAAAATATTATCGTCGCCTATATGCCTTGGGAAGGCTACAACTACGAAGACGCAATTTTGATTTCTGAGCGGCTGGTACAGGATGATGTTTACACTTCAATTCACATTGAAAAATATGAAATTGAGGCTAGACAAACCAAACTAGGCCCAGAAGAAATCACCAGAGAAATTCCCAACGTCGGGGAAGATGCTTTGCGCCAGTTAGATGAACAAGGCATTATCCGGATTGGGGCGTGGGTAGAATCAGGAGACATCTTAGTCGGTAAAGTTACACCCAAAGGTGAATCTGACCAACCACCAGAAGAAAAACTCTTACGTGCCATATTCGGGGAAAAAGCACGGGATGTGAGGGATAACTCCTTGCGTGTACCGAACGGTGAAAAAGGTCGCGTAGTTGATGTGCGCTTGTTCACTCGTGAACAAGGGGATGAACTGCCACCCGGAGCCAACATGGTAGTGCGGGTGTATGTCGCCCAGAAGCGGAAAATCCAAGTCGGAGACAAAATGGCGGGTCGCCACGGTAATAAAGGGATTATTTCGCGGATCTTGCCACTGGAAGACATGCCTTACTTGCCAGATGGTTCCCCAGTAGACATCGTACTCAACCCCTTGGGCGTACCCAGCCGGATGAACGTAGGGCAAGTATTTGAGTGTTTGTTGGGATGGGCTGGTCATACCTTGGGCGTGAGATTTAAGATAGTTCCCTTTGATGAAATGTATGGCGAAGAATCATCCCGCCGAATTGTGCATGGCAAATTACAAGAAGCACGGGACGAAACAGGTAGAGACTGGGTATATAACCCCGATGACCCCGGCAAAATCATGGTGTTTGATGGCCGTACCGGTGAACCTTTTGACCGACCAGTGACCGTTGGTGTGGCTTATATGCTGAAACTGGTGCATTTGGTCGATGACAAGATTCACGCTCGTTCCACAGGCCCCTACTCTTTGGTTACACAGCAACCCTTGGGTGGAAAAGCCCAACAAGGTGGTCAGCGATTCGGGGAAATGGAAGTGTGGGCGTTGGAAGCCTTTGGTGCAGCTTACACCTTGCAGGAATTGCTGACAGTGAAATCCGACGATATGCAGGGACGAAATGAAGCCTTAAATGCGATCGTTAAAGGTAAGGCAATTCCCCGACCAGGTACACCAGAATCCTTTAAGGTGTTGATGCGAGAATTGCAATCCTTGGGGTTAGATATTGCGGTTCATAAAGTAGAAACCCAAGCTGATGGTAGTTCTTTAGACGTGGAAGTTGATTTAATGGCAGACCAG
The DNA here is from genome assembly GCF_001298445.1 of Nostoc piscinale CENA21. Classification (NCBI taxonomy): domain Bacteria; kingdom Bacillati; phylum Cyanobacteriota; class Cyanophyceae; order Nostocales; family Nostocaceae; genus Nostoc; species Nostoc piscinale. The sequence continues at coordinate 6,506,329 of NZ_CP012036.1, forward strand.
TCAGCCAGACGCACACCACCACGCCCAACTTACGAATCTCTCTCCCGTGAATCGTTAGACGACGACGAGTAGAAAGTACTAAGTGCTGAGTGTTGGGTGCTGAGTATTCAACATCTCAGTATTCGCACTCACAGCTTAGACATCTCTCTCGATTGATTACTTTTAACTGAATACTTTACTTATAACTCAACACTTAAGTATGAGAGCAGCCCAAACTAATCAGTTTGACTACGTAAAAATCGGTTTGGCATCACCAGAACGCATTCGGCAATGGGGCGAACGCACCCTACCCAATGGTCAATTAGTAGGTGAAGTCACCAAACCAGAAACGATTAACTACCGGACTTTAAAACCAGAGATGGATGGCTTATTTTGTGAGCGCATCTTTGGCCCGGCAAAAGATTGGGAATGTCACTGTGGTAAGTACAAGAGAGTCCGCCACAGAGGGATTGTTTGTGAACGCTGTGGTGTAGAAGTCACCGAATCTAGAGTACGCCGCCACCGGATGGGGTATATCAAACTGGCTGCACCAGTCGCTCACGTTTGGTATCTCAAAGGTATACCCAGCTATATTGCCATCCTGTTGGACATGCCTTTGCGGGATGTAGAACAAATAGTGTATTTCAACTCTTATGTTGTTCTCAGCCCTGGCAATGCCGAAACTTTAACTTATAAGCAACTACTGAGTGAAGACCAGTGGTTGGAAATAGAAGACCAAATTTACAGCGAAGATTCTACCTTACAAGGGGTAGAAGTGGGCATTGGTGCAGAAGCACTGCTGCGTTTGTTAGCTGATATTAATTTAGAGCAAGAAGCAGAAAGTTTGCGGGAAGAAATTAGTACAGCTAAAGGTCAAAAACGCGCCAAGCTGATTAAGCGGCTGCGGGTAATTGACAACTTCATTGCGACTGGTTCTAAACCAGAGTGGATGGTGATGACCGTCATCCCCGTGATTCCGCCAGATTTGCGCCCAATGGTGCAACTTGATGGTGGACGGTTTGCAACCAGCGACTTGAATGATTTATACAGACGTGTAATCAACCGCAACAACCGACTGGCACGCCTACAGGAGATTTTGGCACCAGAAATTATTGTGCGGAACGAAAAGCGGATGCTGCAAGAAGCGGTAGACGCGCTGATTGATAACGGTCGTCGGGGTCGGACGGTAGTTGGTGCTAATAACCGCCCACTAAAATCTTTGTCTGACATTATTGAAGGTAAGCAAGGACGTTTCCGGCAAAACTTGTTAGGTAAACGAGTTGACTACTCTGGACGGTCGGTAATTGTGGTGGGGCCGAAACTGAATATTCACCAGTGTGGCTTACCAAGAGAAATGGCCATTGAGCTATTTCAACCATTTGTGATTAACCGCTTAATTCGTAGCGGGATGGTGAATAACATTAAGGCTGCCAAGAAGCTGATATCGCGGAATGATCCCAGTGTTTGGGATGTGCTGGAAGAGGTGATCGAAGGACACCCAGTGATGCTCAACCGCGCACCCACACTACACCGTTTGGGGATTCAAGCTTTTGAACCAATTTTAGTGGAAGGGCGAGCCATTCAATTACATCCACTGGTTTGTCCGGCGTTTAACGCTGACTTCGACGGCGACCAAATGGCGGTACACGTACCCCTGTCCTTAGAAAGTCAAGCGGAAGCAAGATTGTTGATGTTGGCTTCTAATAATATTCTGTCGCCAGCTACAGGTAAACCAATCATTACACCTAGCCAAGATATGGTATTGGGGGCTTACTACCTGACCGCCGAAAACCCCCATGCTACCAAAGGTGCTGGTAAGTACTTTGCTTCCCTCGAAGATGTAATTATGGCTTTTGAGCAACAGCAAATAGACTTACACGCCTATATCTACGTGCGGTTTGATGGTGAGGTTGAATCAGATCAACCTGATACAGAACCCTTGGAAGTTACTAATAACGATGACGGTACCCGGACATTACTGTATAAGTTCCGCCGAGTCCGAGAAGATTCCCAAGGAAATTTGATTTCTCAGTACATACGCACAACACCTGGCCGCGTCATTTACAACAAGGCAATTCAGGAAGCACTAGTAAGTTAAAAGTAAAAAGGCAAAAAGCAAAAGAAAAAAGTAATTTTACCTTTTTACTTTTGCCTTTTGACTTCTATTGACTAAGGACGAATGACTAATGACTAACGAAAAAAAAAGTTTTTCGCAATCGCGTAGTTGATAAAGGTCAACTGAGAAATTTGATTTCTTGGGCGTTTACCAACTACGGTACGGCGCGAACCGCAGTGATGGCGGACAAACTCAAAGATTTAGGCTTCCGCTACGCTACTAGAGCTGGGGTTTCCATCAGTGTGGATGATTTGATGGTACCACCGAGTAAGCGCAGTCTTTTAGAAGCTGCCGAAGAAGAAATTCGGGCGACAGAAGCTCGTTATCAACGGGGCGAAATTACAGAAGTAGAACGTTTCCAAAAAGTAATTGACACTTGGAACGGTACGAGTGAAGCTCTCAAAGATGAGGTGGTGGTTCACTTCAAGAAAACCAATCCCCTCAACTCTGTGTACATGATGGCGTTTTCGGGAGCGCGGGGTAATATTTCCCAAGTCCGTCAGTTGGTAGGGATGCGGGGACTGATGGCAGATCCTCAAGGGGAAATTATTGACTTACCAATAAAACCAACTTCCGGGAAGGTTTGACCGTTACAGAGTACATTATTTCTTCTTACGGTGCGCGGAAAGGCTTGGTAGATACGGCGCTACGGACGGCTGACTCTGGTTATTTGACTCGCCGTCTGGTGGACGTGTCCCAGGATGTGATTATTCGGGAATTTGATTGCGGTACTACCAGAGGTATTCCGATCAAAGCCATGACTGAAGGTAGCAAAACCTTGATTCCTCTGGCGACTCGTTTGATGGGACGGGTGATTGGCGAGGATGTCGTACATCCGACTACTGGCGAAATTATTGCACCCCGGAATACTCCGGTTTCTGATGACTTAGCGAAAGAAATTCAAAAATCTGGGGTGAAAGAGGTGGTGGTGCGATCGCCTCTGACCTGTGAAGCCGCCCGTTCTGTATGTCAACATTGCTACGGCTGGAGTTTGGCGCACGCCAAGATGGTAGACCTGGGCGAAGCTGTGGGAATCATTGCGGCGCAAAGTATCGGTGAACCCGGTACGCAGCTGACCATGCGGACATTCCACACTGGTGGGGTATTCACTGGGGAAGTTGCTCAACAAGTGCGCTCCAAGATGGCTGGGACAGTCAAGATTCCGCGCAAGTTGCGGACAAGACCCTACCGTACCCGCCACGGTGAAGATGCTTTGTATGTAGAAGCAAACGGCATCTTAATTTTAGAACCTAAAAAAGAAGGTGGCGAAACCCCCGTTAACCAAGAAATTCAAGTTACCCAAGGTTCCACACTATACATCACTGATGGTCAACAGGTAAAACAAGGTCAGTTATTGGCAGAAGTCGCCATTGGGGGACGGACTACCCGCACCAACACTGAAAAAGCGGTGAAAGATGTGGCCTCGGACTTAGCTGGAGAAGTGAAATTTGCCGATGTGGTGGCGGAACAAAAAACCGACCGTCAAGGTAACACCACAACCACAGCCGCTAGAGGTGGTTTGATTTGGATTTTATCTGGGGAAGTTTATAACTTACCCCCTGGTGCAGAATTGGTCGTGAATAATGGCGATCGCATCGATAGCAACGGTGTGTTAGCGGAAACTAAACTCACCAGTCAACATGGTGGGGTAGTGCGTTTACCAGAAGCTACCCCCGGCAAGAGTACCAGAGAAATTGAAATTATTACCGCTTCGGTAGTGTTAGACCAAGCAGCCGTTACTGTTAACAGTTCTCAAGGACGGAACAATTACTTAATTACCACCGGAAACAACCAGGAATTTAACCTGCGGGCTACACCAGGCACAAAAGTGCAGAATGGTCAAGTAGTTGCGGAATTAATTGATGACCGCTATCGCACAACCACTGGTGGCTTTTTGAAATTCGCTGGACTAGAAGTCCAGAAGAAAGGCAAAGCCAAACAAGGTTATGAAGTGGTACAGGGCGGTACAATCCTGTGGATTCCCGAAGAAACCCACGAAGTTAATAAAGATATCTCGCTGCTGTTGGTAGAAGATGGTCAGTTTGTCGAAGCAGGTTCTGAAGTCGTCAAAGATATCTTCTGTCAAAACAGTGGTGTCGTCGAAGTCACCCAGAAAAATGACATTCTGCGGGAAGTGGTAATTAAACCCGGCGAACTGCTGATGGTGGATGATCCTGAAGCGGTGATTGGGCGAGATAACACCTTTGTCCAGCCTGGAGAAGAACTGTTGGGACAAACCTTTACCGAGTTGCGCTACATCCAGTATGTAGAATCTCCAGAAGGCCCAGCATTGTTAAGCCGTCCTGTAGTAGAATTCGCTGTACCTAATACTCCAGATGTGCCTTCGACAACATCTGTAAGTCAGCAAACCGGACGTTCAATTCAATTACGCGCCGTACAGCGCCTACCTTACAAAGATTCTGAGCGTGTCAAATCTGTAGAGGGTGTTGAGCTACTACGGACTCAGCTAGTGTTAGAAATTGAGCAAGAAGGCGAACAAGACCACAATGCTTCTCCATTAGCTGCCGATATTGAATTGATTCCTGACGCAGAAGATTCAGAAATCCAACGCTTGCAGCTAGTGATTTTGGAGTCATTAGTAATTCGCCGTGACATTGTAGCTGATGCTACCCAAGGTAGTACCCAAACTAGTTTGGAAGTTAAAGATGGTGACACGATTGCACCTAGTGCTGTAGTCGCACGTACCCAAATCTTGTGTAAAGAAGGTGGGATTGTGCGTGGTGTTCAAAAAGGAACAGAAGCAGTACGTCGTTGCTTAGTATTGCGTCACAGCGATATGAACACTGTGACAACGACTGCACAACCGAAAGTGAAAGTCGGCAATTTGCTGGTAGAAGGTGCAGAAATAGCCCCTGGTGTATTTGCGGAAGAATCTGGGGAAGTTGTAGAAGTGAAGAATGCGGCTCCCGCCTCTGCTGGTGATGAATCAGCACTCAGTACTCAGAACTATAGTGTAACGATTCGCTCTGGTCGTCCTTACCGCGTCAGTCCTGGTGCGGTGTTGCAAATAGAAGACGGCGATTTGGTACAGCGTGGTGATAACTTAGTGCTGTTGGTCTTTGAACGAGCTAAAACTGGAGACATCATTCAAGGTTTGCCACGGATTGAAGAACTTCTGGAAGCTCGTAAACCAAAAGAAGCTTGTATTTTGGTACGCCGTGGGGGAGAAGTTAAGGTTGTTTATGGTGATGGTGATGAAGCGATCGCTGTGAAGATCGTTGAATCCAATGGTGTAGTCAGCGACTATCCCCTTGGCCCTGGGCAAAATTTGATTGTTCCCGACGGTTCTCATGTGGCCGCCGGACAACCAATCACAGATGGCCCCTCCAATCCCCACGAAATTCTGGAAATCTTCTTCAGTTTGGGTTCTGAGGATGGAGTCTACGCTTGCGCCAGCCATGCACTACAGAAAGTGCAAACATTCTTAGTCAACGAAGTGCAGTTAGTGTATCAGTCCCAAGGTATTGATATCGCCGACAAACACATTGAAGTGATTGTCCGCCAGATGACCAACAAAGTGCGGATTGATGATGGTGGTGATACTACTATGCTTCCTGGTGAGTTGGTGGAACTGCGCCAAGTTGAACAAGTTAACGAAGCAATGGCCATTACAGGTGGTGCGAGGGCGCAATATACACCAGTATTGTTAGGTATCACCAAAGCATCCTTGAATACAGACAGCTTTATCTCGGCTGCATCCTTCCAAGAAACAACACGGGTATTGACGGAAGCAGCAATTGAAGGTAAATCTGACTGGCTGCGGGGTCTGAAAGAGAACGTGATTATCGGACGCTTGATTCCGGCGGGTACTGGGTACAATACTTATGATGAACCTGGTGCGATCGATGATTACTCAACTTTGGATACTACCAGTGTCTTGGATGAAGTTGATGATCCTCTGGATATGGTGTTAGACGATCGCACCGCCCGCGCCTACAATTTAGATGCACCTTCCCTCACCGAAGGCACTTATGGTAGCCGACGCACAGGATCAATTTTGGATGAAGATGATTTGATTATCGATGAAGTTCATGAAGTCCACGACCTCATATCTGATGACGAAGAGGATGAATACGAGGAAGTTGACGAAGATGATGATTTCGATATGTAAATCATCAGTGAATAATTAGTAGAAAAGGCAAGAGAAAGTTTCTTTTGCCTTTTTCTTTTGACTATTTTGAGAAAATTATGTTTTATCCACAAACATAGTCTTAAACTATGCTTCGACTGTTATATAGTAATTTTTATGGGAATGAATTATAAGAGAAATAATTTAACCGCCGATAAATTTTGTTTTGCAGATTGCTATAGCATTCCTAAATCATTTATAAGTATCTATCACCAATGCCTCCCTTGTCCTCCTTGTCTACCTTGTCTTTTGTTTTCATATATAAATAGGACTGCTATATGACTAATGAAATAAATAATCCATCTTTAGCAAATTTAGATTATTTTCCTTACATTGATGCTGAGGGAAAACTCCCGGAAACATTTCAAGGAAAAATAGGTGTGTATGCAATTTTTAATCAGGAGAAATTACTACATTTTGTCGGATATTCTCGTGATGTTTATTTGAGTTTGCAACAACATTTAGTGCGTCAACCAGAACAATGTTATTGGGTGAAAGTACAAACTATTGAACGTCCTAGTCGGACAGTTTTAGAAAATATTGAAAATGCTTGGATTGCTGAAAATGGCACAATACCTCCGGGTAATGGTGAAAATAAAGAAAAATGGACACAACCCATTAATGTCAAAAATTTGATGACAGCAGAAGAACAAGCGAGTTATAACAATCCTGCTAATGATGAGTTGGCGCAAATCAAAGTTGTCAAAAATGTGGCGCGAAGGGTAGAAGCGGAAATTTTCAAAATTTTAGAATCTCGTGGTTTGCAATTACAACTCCGTTTTAATCCTAAATTAAAGGAAGAAGGATTACTCGATTTGAAATCTTGATACCAAGTTGTAGAGACGTTACATCTAAAGTCTCTACAGTATTACAAGAATATGTAAACTAATATATTCATGGACAATTAACCTAAATTCCAAGCTTACTGGAATTGCTTGAATTTATTATTGGCAGATAATAGCAACTCTTGTGCTTTTAAATAAACAGTTGTGCCTTTTTCCACTTTTTCTAATTGATTGATAATACTGTGTAACTGACTAATGACGCGATTGCGATCGACATTTTTGGGGTCATTAGGCAAAGAGGCAACTAAGTTTTCTATTTCTTGTTGCGCCCTAGCTAATGCTTGCACAGAATCAGCTTCAGCTTGTCGTCTGATTTTGACTTGACCTAAATTAGTTTCATAAGTTGCTAATAACTTTTGGGCTGCGGCATAACCTACTAAATCTGAAGAAGGAACTTGTTTTAAGCGTTCAATAGCTTCTGACCACAAATTTTCTATTTGTTGCCATTCGGTGACGGTATGTGGTGGATTTTGTCCGGCTTTTGCTGCTTGCCAAGAAAATTGTTGGGCGGCAGTAATTAAAGTACTGATGCGTTCATTACCGGCGGCTAATCCCACAACTTCCTGAAATTCTCGCTTGTAACTATCTAGTTGATTTTGAGCAGTTTGGCCGGCTAAGGTTTGACCGGGGATTTCTTCTAATTTATCTAATGCAGCACGCCAAGCTGCGATCGCTGATTTTTTGTCGGTGATTGTTGTAGCCTGTTGATACTGCTGTTTTGCATTCAATAATGCTTGATGATTATCAGTCAGCAGAGTTTGAGCATTTTTTTCTTGAAAAACCTTGGCTTCTAATTGTCCTACTTGACGACGCGCTGTATTCAAACCATAAACGCTAAATCGCCAGTCATACCACCAATATTTATATTCTGGCCAATCGTTACCAAATACAGTTGGCAAGTTATTCAGATGGGTTTTTGTCTGTTGCAGTTGTTGTTCACCCAAAGCCAAATCTGCGGCGCTGGTTGGTTTTTCAATCAAGTATTCAGCTTGCTCAAGAGATGTCAAAGCTTGCCGATAATGTTGTTCTATATTGATGTAACTGGGAAGCAACAACAACGGTGCTTTCTGTACTATAGTCCGGCGAATTGTGGGTTCTGGCTGATTTGCCACCCAAACTATACCTGCGGGAATGCCAATTAGTATGGTGAGCCAAATTAGCTTGCTACCTATACCTTTTTTACTTTTGCGGGGTTGTTGTGGAGAAGATATCCTACTAATTTGCCCTTGTTTTGCTATTTCCTGTTCTAACTCCGCCAGCGTTTTTAGTTTTGCTGGTTGTGGGCTGACAGGTGAATTGGTGCCAGAGTTTTTACGGACAAAAATCTTGGTAATTCCGTGTAAAAAAGCCATAAGAATATTCAATGCTGAATTTAGTATTCACAAACTCAGTTGAAAGTCATATCTTGTCCGGTAACGTGTAGTTAGAACTTACCCATGCCAAAAACAGGACTTACACACAAAGATTGTCTGTGAAAACTGGATGTAGGGGTGTAAGGGTTTTGAATAAGTACACCTCTATACCTTTACATCCTTACACCCTTTCCAAAATCCTTGATTTTTCGTCTCACTGCGTAAGTCCTAATCTAAAATGGTATATTTCAACAACCAAAAACCTAGATTTTGTTGGGCTTCACTACCCTGCGGGAAGCCACCCTTCGGGTGTCTACGTTCCACCCAATCTACATTTAGTTTTCTCTGTCACCTGTGACCTATCACCCGTCACTGATAACCCTGCCAAGGAGTAACTTCCAGTTTGCCACTAGGACTAAACACTACTTGGAAATGGCCTAGAGGTTCTTGGTTATTTGGTGCTGCGCCATTGGAACCATAAACTTCTTGAAACATATTTGGCAACGGTGTTTCACGGAAATGATCAAAGGCAACTTGATTTAATGGTTCATAATCAGCGATGATGCCATCTTTATTCACAGCAACTCGATAGCGTAAATCTTTGGTGTAACTGGGAGTACCTTTCCAATTTTGGCGAATTGTGTTATATAGCTTTTGGTTTAATTCTTTAACGGTGTTAGCATCTGTAATTTTACTGCCTACTACCTTTGGTGTACTAGCATAACCGCGCCAAGGACTAACTTCTAAGACACCTTTGTTAGTAAACACTACTTTAAATTGGGCTATGGGTTCATTATTGATTGCCGAACGTTTTGCCGGGTTGTAAAGCAGTTTTGGTAATGGAGTGAAATTAATTCCTTCATTTGACCCTTGGTTTACTGCCTTATAACCAACGATCGCACCATCACCAGCAACACCAACACGATAAACTAAATCTTGCTTGACTGTCGAGCGATCGCTCCAAGCAGGATCAATTTGATTCCACACTTGACGATTTAAAGCCCGTAGTTGCGATGGATCTGTAATTTCGGCTGTTGTATTTAATAGGGCTTCTAAATCTGTAGTTGGGGGTGCTGTGGCGGCTGTAGTTGGAGTGGCGCTCGGAGTCGCTGTTGGTGTGGCGCTGGCTAGGGGAGTTGTAGCTGCGGTAGGGGTAGCGACAGCAGTTGTAGTTGGTGTGGGTGTGGCGCTGCTTTGGGTTTCTGGTTGCGCTTCTGGTGTGCGAATTTGGGGGGGTGGAATCAAACTAAAAGCAACGGCTGCAACGGCTACACTCGCAACGCCAATACTAGCTGGTACTGCTTGCTTGATGATAACTTCACTAGCACCACTGTAGCGTCGAGGTATTGGTTGTAACTCTAAGGCTAATTCCGGTAGGGTTTGGGTATCGGCAAAAAATTGATCTACTGCTTCTACTAAATCAAATAACTGCACCGTATTCATATCAATTTGAATCGGTGATTTTGTTTGCTGAGAACCCAAAGCTTCAGTACTGCTTTCAGAATGCACAATTAGCCGATGACGGTTATGGTCAATTTTTTGCAGTTCTACTAATTCTGAGTCTTGGTTATGGGCTTGGGGGTTGGGGACATTGCTTAAAAATTCTTGTCCATAAGCACTGACAGCCCTCACCAAACTTTCAAAAAATTCTCGGCCTCCCACTAGAGGCTGCTTATAACCAGATATATAGCATTCTACATTTACCAATATCGATAATTCTGGGCGGAGTTCTTGTAAATGTGCTGCCCTGGAAGCATCGCTTAAACCCTCTAAAAGCAACGTACAGTTAGGTAAACTGTATTTCCGTTGAATGTTCATTCCACTTCCCCATCAAAAAGACTAATCCAGAACCGTTGCATTCCGGCCGTACCAGTACAAAATAGAAGTTTTTCTAACAAATTAATTGCTAACTCATCTAATTTTTCATCAGAAGTTAGTGCTAGTACACCAGAACGCCGCGCATTCATTCTGCTTTTAAAATGCGCTCGGAAGCGTTCTAGATAATTAGATAAACGCAAATTTTGTTCGAGAGGGATTTGTTTTTCATTCATTTGCTGATATATCATCAGCATCTGGCGGATGACCACGGTTAACCGCCGTGCAATGTAGCAAGCAATAACTACTAAAGCCTTGGCCTCTATAATTGTTAAGGGTCTGCGGATATTAGCGCGGCGCATGGGGTTAGAGCTACGCATCCGCCATAAATTTACCCGATTTTTAATAATTTCTTTTAAATCTAACTCTTCTGCAAAGGCCAAAATTGCTTCGGAACCACCGAGTTCTAAAGCTTCAATGGCCAATAAGATGAGGTCGATTTGTAGCCGAGTTCTGGACGGACATCCTTGTCCTGCGATCGCCGGATCTGGTAACGTATCCAGAATCATCGGCGTTGATGCAGGTGCGGGACTGTTGAACGGCGTTAAGCTCGCGGAGACATTCATTCTATAAATTACCTTGTGCGCTTCCAACAGACTAGATACACTAGTACAACTAAATTTAAGATAAGTAGCCAAAAAATAACATTAAACTTGTGGCAGTAGCCATAATACCTGACGTATACATGACTTAACTTGTTCTACTCCAAAGCTCTCGTATACTTAAATTTCCCTTTTTCCAGCATCAGTTCACCTTCTTTTATTGAATACCAGTCCATAATTTAAGCTTGGTGTAGATTCTCACTATCGTCAATGGATGATGATACTAGAGCCTCAAATCCAGCGTATGACATTATAGTGTACGATTTTTCAAGTCTGAAGTCTTAAGACTTGAGCCGACTTCCTATTTTCTAACTGTATATGGACTTAAAATCTCTAATTCGTGAAATTCCCGATTATCCCAAGCCTGGTATTTTATTTCGAGATATTACTACTCTACTGCGCGATCGCGACGGACTGCGATATACTATTGACTTTTTTACGGAAAAATGCGATGAAGCGGGATTTCAAGCAGATTATGTAATTGGGATGGAGTCACGGGGATTTATTTTTGGCGCTCCCCTAGCTTATAAATTAGGCGCTGGGTTTATTCCCGTCCGCAAAAAAGGCAAGCTACCTGCTGCGGTTCACTCCATTGAATATGAACTAGAGTACGGTACTGACTGCTTGGAAATGCACCAAGACGCTTTGCATCCAGGCAGCCGCGTTTTAATTGTCGATGATTTAATTGCTACAGGTGGTACAGCCGGTGCAACCGCTAAGTTAGTTCAACAGCTTGAGTGTGAACTCCTAGGTTTTGGGTTTATTATCGAGCTACGGGATTTACAAGGGCGGAAAAATCTCCCCGATTTGCCGATTATCTCGTTAATTGAATATTAGTCAATGCTCATTAGTCATTAGTCATTTGAGTGAAGTACCTACACTCCTGCTTCGCGGTGAGATGTGAGCTTCTTTTTGATTTAGCTAATGGCAAAGAACAAAGGACACAGGACAGAGGACAGAGGACAAAATAAAAATGACAGCTACAAAAATTTCCTTGGAGACCAGTCGAGATTGGCTAATTAGGCTAATTACGAGTGAAACTTTTATTTATGTGATGAAACGGATATTGCAAGCGTTGTTTACCTTATTATTGGCATCGGCGCTGTCGTTTTTTTATCATCAAATTGTCTCCTGGAGATTATGTAGATACTCTGCGCCAAAATCCCAAAATTTCGCCAGAAAGAATTGAGGAAATTAGAAGACAGTTCGGGTTAGATAAGTCTTGGCCTGAGCAATATTTCTTGTGGTTGTGGCGGATATTTACTAGAGGAGATTTTGGTACAAGTTTTGTCTACCAGCGTTCTGTAGCTTCGCTGTTGTGGGAGCGTGTACCTGCAACTTTATTATTAGCGATCGCTTCTTTAATTGTGACATGGGCGATCGCTATTCCTTTGGGTATTGTTGCGGCTGTGAAGCAAAATCGCGCTACAGACCGCATCTTACAAGTCATTAGTTACGCCGGACAAGGCTTTCCCAGCTTTATCACGGCGTTATTTTTATTAATATTTGCTCAATTTACTTCACCTTTATTTCCAGTCGGTAGTATGACCAGCATTGATCATGCTGATTTATCCTGGTTCGGTAAAATTATTGATATCGGCTGGCACATGATCTTACCCACAATTGCTTTGAGTATCACCAGTTTTGCTGGTTTACAACGCATTACCCGTGGGGAATTGTTAGATGTTCTCCGTCAAGATTATATCCAAACAGCCCGCGCCAAAGGACTGCCAGAAAATCGCGTCATTTACGTTCATGCACTCCGCAACGCTATTAACCCCCTAATCACTCTGCTGGGTTTTGAGTTAGCGAGTTTATTAGGCGGTGCATTCATCGCGGAACAGTTCTTTAACTGGCCGGGTTTAGGAAGATTAACCTTACAGGCGGTTATTGCTAAAGACCAATACTTAGTTATGGCGAGTTTGGTGATGAGTGCGGTGTTGTTGAATGTTGGTAACTTACTCGCAGATTTAATGTTAAAAGTAGCCGATCCTCGAATTAAGTTAGATGCTTAAAAGTAGAATTTTAAGATTTCATTCCGCATTTAGGAAATGCTAAAAATTTAGCTGTAATAGAAAAGGGAAGATAGTTGTGAGACAAGAAGAGTTCAGCTATTTTTTTGAAAAAAATTCAACAGCAAATAGAGGGACTGGAACAATATATAACCCAATCGCCTATACAACAGCAACAGGCTATCTCAGCCTTAAAAACTCTCAACACTTATATACAAAATCTGGAATTTCTTCAAGCAGAAATTCAGACTAATTTAGAATTAATCAAAACTGTAGAACAAGAATTACTCCAGCAAAATGAAACCTTAATATCAGAACGTCAAGTTTATCATGATTTGTTTAAATTAGCTCCTAATGCTTATTTAGTGACAAATGCCGAAGGAATTATTTTAGAAATCAATTATACTGCTGCTGCTTTATTAAATGTATTTCCCAGTTTGCTGATTGGTAAATCATTAATCAATTTTGTAGCTCAAACAGAGCATCAATTATTTATTAGCAAACTGAAGCAGTCTTTGAATGAAAAGTCTGTGCAAGAATTGGAAGTTTCCATTTTTCCCCGCGATCGCCAAGCTTTTAATGCTTTACTTTTAGTGAAAGCTGGGCGAGAAACTTCAGGGGCTTTAGGGGCGTTACAGATATGCCTGTATGATATTACCAAGTACAAGCAAGCAGTGTCTGAGCAAAAGCCAGCAACTAGAGAAACACTTAATCAACTGGGTGGTTTACGAGTACTGTTTGTAGATGATGAAGCCGATAGCCGAGAGTTGATTGCAGCAATGCTGATGCAATATGGGGTTGTAGTGACCACAGTAGCTACAGTAGCAGAAGCTTTGCAAGAATTAGAGCGATCGCGCCCTGATGTGATCATCAGTGATATCAGAATGCCCGATGAAGATGGCTATACTTTAATTCGCAAAATCAAAACATTAGAAGCAGAAACAGGATGGCGAATTCCTACTGCTGCCTTGACTGCTTATCTTGCAGAAGACAGAGCAAAAGCAATCAAAGCAGGTTTTGAATCGCATTTGCCTAAATTAGCCCACCCAACAGAGTTAATTACAATGGTGGCACAGCTTGTTAACAGATTTTAAGATTGTGTCCGATGAAAGACTTATCATAAAGGCTGTACAGGGAGCAGGATTCGACTTCGCTCGGCGACCGGAAGCAGAGGGACAGAGGAGGAGTGTCATGATCAGGACTTACCCAAAATTGTCTGTGAGGATTGGGTGTGGGGGTGAAAGGGTGTGGGGTTAATGGGTTTTGAATACTTACACCCTTACACCCTCATACCCCTGCACCCTGTTCTAAAACCTTATTTTTTCGTTTTTTTTGCGTAAGTCCTAATGATGCTGAGAGATGCCTAGTGATCGACACGGTCAGAAATCAAACTTTGGGATTGTAGCGATCGCTGCTTCTGCTGGAGGAGTGACAGCAATTCGTAATGTTCTTTCAGGGTTGCCTAGTGACTTTCCTGTTCCTATTTTGTGCCTACAGCATTTGAATCCCTTCGATACTAACGTTTTAGCTCAAGTTTTACAGTTAAGAACCCATCTCACAGTACGCTGGGCGTATGGTGGAGAGCAACTCAAGGCAAGTGTTGTATATGTGTGTCCACCAGGACATTACTTTGTTGTTCATGCTAACGGTACAATTTCTCTGGCACAGCAAGCAATTAAACACGGTTGGCATCACGGTGTAAATAATTTTTTTGAGTCGGTGGCGCAGAGTTATGCAGACCGCGCCGTAGTAGTTGTACTGACTGGTACTGGCAAAGGCGGTGAAGATGGAGTGCAAGCAGTATCTAAGATGGGTGGTATTGTTCTGGCTCAAGAACCAGCCAGTTCTGTCGCTGATGGAATGCCCCAAGTGGCGATCGCCACTGGTTGCGTAAACCGAGTTTTACCTTGTGCAGAAATCCCTCCCTTATTAGTGCGTTTGGTATATGAAGGGTGTTCTTTATCCCAAATACCGAACAATTACGCCAACTTATTTACCACTCAGGAGCAGATATCACCCATACTCGAAGATGCGTTGTCCAGTCTACTTGACAGAGCGATAACAATGCACCGTACCGATATGGGCTACATTCATCTATTTAAGCGTCAATCATGCACGCTCGAACTCGCAGTTCAACGCGGCTTTAAAGCAAGTTCATTTGATTACTTTAGAACAGTTAACATTACTGATAATTCACCTTGCATCAGTGTTGTGCGTACTGGAGAGTCGATAATTGTTGAAGATATCGAAACTGATCCAATCTTCAGTTCTCACCGAGCGATCGCATTGGCTGCGGGATATCGTGCTGTTCAATCTATACCACTCACTAGTGACAAAGGCAATTTACTCGGTGTATTGTCTACTCATTTTCGTCAACCCCGCCAATTTTTGCCTTGGGAAATGAAGCTCCTCAATATGCACGCTCGTCATGCTGGCAATATTATAGAAATATTTCAAACAGATACAGCTACATAAGTAGCTTAGTGTAAAGGAAGAAGGCACTCAGGCCTTGCCGGAGAAGTCATTCATTTTTGACTTTTAACTTTTGCCTTTTGACTTACTAAAGGCAATGTAACAGTAAAAGTTGTACCCTGCCCAATACCAGGGCTTTGAGCAGTGATTGTACCGCCGTGAAGTTCCACCAAATTACGAGCGATCGCCAGCCCTAAGCCTAGCCCTTTTTTTGTACTTGGGGCTTGATAAAATGTATCAAAAATGAGTGGTAATAGCTCCGCATCAATGCCGCAGCCAGTGTCACTGATGATCATCTGGGCTTGATGTTCATCAGTTGCTAGAGCAAGTTCAACTCTCCCCCTACTGGGAGTAAATTTGACCGCATTATTCAGTAAATTTAAGATAATTTGCTGTAAACGGTGTGGGTCGCCTTGTACTATTACTGGTACAGGCTCAAGCTGAGACTGCAAGAGAATTTCTTTGGTTGCTAACGATTGTTGCAATGAAGCGATCGCATCTTCAATTACTTTTTGCAGTTGGACTGGTTCTAAATTCAGGTTGACTTTACCCGCAGTGATTCGTGAGATGTCGAGTAAATCTTCAACTAGTTTTGCTTGCAAGGTGGCATTGCGCTCAATTGTCTCTAAGGCTTTGGAGAGCATAGCCGGATTGGGTGGATCGCTTTGCAGTAGCCTTGTCCAACCGAGAATGGCGGCTAAGGGGGTATTCAGTTCGTGAGAAACTAATGATAGTACTTCATCTTTGTGACGGCTAATTGTTCTCTCTTGCTGGAGTGCTTGAGAGCGTGAATGTGCCATTTGTAGACAGGCATTAACACGGGTAACAAGTTCTTGTGCAGAAAAGGGTTTAATTAAGTAATCGTCAGCCCCAGCCAGGAGTCCTTCAATTACAGATTCTTCCCCAGCACGAGCCGAAAGCAGAATTATCGGTATTTCCTTTGTCCGCGCATCAGCCCGTAATGCTTTCAATAACTCAAAGCCGTCTAATCCTGGCATCATCACATCACTTACAACCAAATCCGGCACTCTTTGAGTAGCCGCAGTCAGCGCAGTCATCCCATCAGCAACGGCTTCTACTTCTACGTGTTCGCTCAATATCCGCGTCAGGTAATCGCGCATATCAGCGTTGTCATCAACGATGAGAATACGAGCAGAGGGGAGTGATTGTTGTAAGTTCTCCCCTGCTCCCTGCTCCCTGCTCCCTGCTTCTTCTACTATCCACCGCTCTGCTTCCTGCACATAAGACGCTGCGCCTAATGCAGTTGATGTCAGGGTGCGTGTAGCTTGAATATGTTCGCTTGGCAGGTGGGCTGTACCTAGTGGAATTGTGACGGTGAAACAGCTGCCCACTCCTAGAGTGCTACTTACGTCTATGGTTCCACTGTGCATTTTGATTAATTCTTGCACTAAAGCTAGACCAATACCGGAACCTTCATGTGTTCTGGCTTTTGCTCCTCGCACTTGGTAAAATCGCTTAAATAAATGGGGCTGTTCTTCTGGCTCAATCCCGGTGCCTGTATCTTCTATCTGTAGTTGTACATGATGGTCATCGGCAAGATGCAGCCTGACGGCGATTTCGCCTTCTAGGGTAAATTTAAAGGCGTTGGAGAGCAAATTCAGGACAATTTTCTCCCACATTTCCCGGTCTACGTATACAGGCTCGCTTATGGGTGGG
Source organism: Nostoc piscinale CENA21 (assembly GCF_001298445.1). Lineage (NCBI taxonomy): Bacteria > Bacillati > Cyanobacteriota > Cyanophyceae > Nostocales > Nostocaceae > Nostoc > Nostoc piscinale. Next base: position 6,523,409 of record NZ_CP012036.1, read on the forward strand.
CAATCGACTACTAGCCGCAACCCTACCCGTTCAATGGCGGAACGAAATAGACTGGCTAATTCAGTTGTGTACAGTGCCAAGTCGGTCGGTTCATAAACTGCTGACCTGCGTCCGGCTTCGATGCGGGAGAAGTCGAGCAGGGTATTAACCAGTTTCAGCAAACGTAAACTGTTACGATGGGCGAGTTCTAACCTTTCACGTTGTGCTGGAGGTAAGGGATTGGCAGAATCGCTCAACGCATCTTGCACCGGAGCGAGTAACAGTGTCAGGGGCGTGCGAAATTCGTGAGAAACGTTGCTGAAGAAAAGAGTTTTGGCGCGATCGAGTTCTGCCAATGACTCTGCGCGTTGGCGTTCTTCTTCGCGGGCAGATTGTTCTCGAACTCGCTGAATTTCTGATTCACGCAATTCTGTTTCGGCACGAGCGCGGATGATGGTTGCCCAGATGCGTTCGGCAGTTTCGCGCACCAGTTCAACTTCCGTCGCTGACCACTGGCGCGGTACAGGTTCAGTAACGCAGAGCGAGCCTACCAACGTGCCTGCTTTGATCAGCGGTGAGGTGATATGCGCGGCAATTTTGACAGCCACCATCATCTCACGGTCGGCTTCGGGAATGATGTCCGAGGTTTGGGCATCCGCGACGATGATGGCTTCGCCCCTTTTCAAGAACGGCAGAGTCCAGTCGTAATCCGTTAACCGATAAACGCCAACGAGCGAGGGCGAGTCACCGCGCAAATAATTTTGATTGACGCGCGTATAACCCTCTACCTCATTGACTTCGACATAGTAGGCGCGGTCAACGTTCAAATGCTCGCCCAGCAGACGGCACGCTTGGGCCTGAATTTGAACGGGGTCAGAGAGCGATCGCAGGGCATCCGACAACTTCACCCGGAACGCATCCATCTCAGCAGCGCGGCGCAGTTGGGCTTCTGTGCGCTTGCGATCGGTTACGTCTCGGAAAACGGCGGCAACGCTGCGGCTCTCTTGCCCACCCACTTTAAAGGCGTAAAAATCAAACCACCGCCCATGCGGTTCGGCGTAATATTCAGCGCGCACGGACTCGCCAGTCAGCGCCACGCCCCCGTAGATTTCATACCAGTAGTCTTCGTAACGCGGGTCAATCTCGCGCATCCGTTGCCCGGAAAAGTCCCGCCCAGCGAGGCGTATCGCTGCTGGATTCGCTTCAAGGTAAAGAATGTCAACAGGTTTGTCGTTCTTGTCAAAAATGACATCGCAAAGCAGGAAGCCTTCGTCGATCGAATTGAACAGCGATCGGTATTTCGCTTCCGACTGGCGCAGGTCTGCTTCGGCGCGGGCGCGTTCGATGCGGAGCCAAACGCGGGCGGAGAGTTCCCGCAAAAGTTCGATTTCGTCCTCGCGCCAAACCGAAGGCTGGTTGCGCGTGACACCCAGATCGAAAACCCAGCGTCCATTGCTTAAGTAGGGCGTGTTGACGATCGAAGCGATGTCGAACGCCTCAAACGAGGCTATCTGTTCGGGCGATCGCGTTCCGTCGCGCACGTCGTTCACGACCATCGAATGTCCGGAGGAGAGCAGGCGGTTTTCTTGTTCGGTGTGATAATCGGCGAGGATGTAGCTCCCGCTAATCTCAAGCTGACCGGCGGGACGGCTGGGGAGCAGATAGGTGCATTCGCCTGCCTCTGGGTTAATCTCAACAAACAGGTAGCGCGAGAGATTGAGATGTTCGGCGATACGTTTGCCCGCCATTTCCATGATTTCTTCGGCAGTGGCAAGCGGCGCAAAATCGTTCATCAAATCGGCGAGGAAAGCGAGATTTGCTTCGCGGCGTTTGCGATCGGTGATGTCAGTAAACAGGACTGCTACGCGACGGCTTCCAGCTTCGCCCAACCGGAAAGCGTAGAGGTCAAAGACGCGACCCAGGGTGGTTTCATTCTGCTCAAACCGGATCGGTTCACCCGTTTCGGCAATACGTCCATAAATTTGCGCCCAATTTGGATTGGGTTTCCCCAGAAGCTCGGTGGCTTTACGTCCGACTGGATACTCCATGCCGGTCTGCTTCACGAAAGCGGGATTGACTTCCAAAAACAGGAAATCATTCCATTCACCGTTGTCGTCTGCCAAAACTTCAACAACCGCATAGGCTTCGTCCATCGAATTGAACAGCGATCGATAGTTTTCTTCCGACTCGTGCAGGGCGTTTGCCACTTGCCGTTGCTCAATCAAGTCAGCAGCTTGACGAGCCAGTAAATCGAGAAACCGCAGTTCGCGATCGCTCGGTCGATGGTGTTTGCGCCAATGGGTCGAAACCATGCCGATCGCTTTGCCAGAACGGGCGAGCAATGGCGTGGATTGTGCTGAAAGCAAGCCTGCTTCGACGTGTATTCGCATCGATCCGTCGGGGTCTTCGCTTTCGGGGACATCAAAATCAACAAAGGTGCGCTTGCCCGTTGCCAATGCGATGCCGTAGGGTGTATTTGAACGGGCGTTGACGCGGTAGAAATGGTCGGTCATATCGCGTTCAAGTCCCTGAGTTGCCAGCAGTAGTAAATCCTGTGTCGCTTCATCGAGAATTTGCACCGTTCCGGCATCGGCTTGGGTAAGGGCGATCGCTGCTGCCATAATCTCTTGATACAGCGTTTGAATGTTGTCAAGAGTCACCAGTCGGGCGCTGAGTTCTTGCAACAGTTGCGTGTCTCTCAGGTCTTGAGCGATCGCGGCTTCGGTTTGTTGGCGTTGCGTAGCTTGCCGATAGGCATCGCTAATGTCGTAAGAAACCACAAGCACTGCATATATTTCCCCATTTTCAGCCCGGAGTGGCGTTCCTCGTGAGATGTAGGTGCGATCGTGGGAATGATGTTCGTGTTCAAACTGTTCCCCGTTAAATGCTTGGCGATACCTCGGTTCGTAACTCGCGGCTAATTCGGGCGGTAAAACCTCGAAAATTGTACGCCCAACAAAATCTTCACTTGTGAATCCAGCGATCGCTAATGCTTCTCCTTGCGCCAGTAAATAGCGGAGATTGCGATCGACTATAAACGCCGCTCCACCCGGAAGATTTGAGATTAAAGCACGCGTTAGCGAAGCTTTCCGAAGGAATCGCTCTTCTGCTAACCTGCGTTCCCTAATTTCCGCCTCTAACGTCGCATTCTTCGCCAGTAATTCTCCTGTTTGGCGTTGCTGCAACAGTAAGGCTGTGGCTGTAAAGTCTGCTAAACTCGCCATTATCCGCACATCTTCGCTGTCAAAGTGCCGTTGGTCAGAGTGCGACATAATCCAAATCGTACCCAGAGCCTGATTCTCGGCAATTAAGGGTAAGACTAAACCTTCAACAATAGGAGTGTTTGCTGCCTGTAAATAAGTAAAATACCGTTCAGGATAAGAATAAAGCTGAGGAGAACCGCGTTCGAGGCAGACTCCACAAGGGCTAAAGTCACGGGGTGTAGTGCCACCTACGTACTGTTTTAACGCTCCTGCTAACACATTCCAGCGAAATACTTCTTCACCAGTTGGGGTTGTCTCTATTAAACTTACGCCGGCGGTTCCGGCATTGCACAAATCGAGTGCTATATCAACCAAGTTTTGGAGCAGGGTGAGAGAATTACTTGCCATTTGCCGTGCCAGGGCTTGCATTGCCTCAGCTTGTGCTTGCCAGTCGGGAGTCCGGAAAACACGCCCAGATAACTCCTCAGTAATCAAAATGTCGTTTAGTGTAATTTTTTGATACTCTTCTTGAGGCATGGCATTACTTACTCTACCCAGAAAAGATATTGTTTTAGAAAGCAACCATCATCAATAGTAATTCTATGGTAATAAATATTACACATTTTCTCACTTTGGCGCTGTAGGCTTGAAAGTTGATGAGCGATCGCCAACCCTCAACTTAGTACTCCACCCTATTGATTTTGACAGGTTGCGGTTGTTCAGATCCCCGACTTTTTTTAAAAAGTCGGGGATCTCTAACTGCTCATAAGGTGGTATATGAAGATTTAAATGTTCAAGGCAACTACAAATATTTACACCGCTTTAATTATCAATATGCTTTCCGACGTTTATTATCTAGTGCGTTCCAAAACCGATGGTCGTTATCTGACAGCACGTCCCAATTCGGAAGATTTAGGTTACATATTACTGTTTCGAGAAAATTTTGATGCTTTAAGCTATCTCAATACTCATGCAGCAGAAGTAGCAAATCGCTTTGCTGTGGAGTCTCTTCCAGGTAGCCAAATCAGCAGCTTGCTCAAACGTTGGGGTTTTCTTGGAGTAGCAATTGTTACTGACCCTTTGTTACCCAAAGTAGAGTTTTTACAGCATGGTTGAGTAGAGTCATTGGTTAATAGTCAATAACACCAAGCTCTCCCCTGCTCCCGGTGATTATTATTGGCCTTTCGCCAGAAACAAGCTCACCTTCTCCTGGGGGTGGTGGGTGTTTTTTGGAATGAAGCGATGAGCAAACAAACAATACCAATACTGATAAATGAATCGGCAATATTAAATACAGCAAAATTAATCAAACGAAAATCTAAAAAATCTACTACATAGCCTAAAATAAAGCGATCAATACCATTACCCATCGCCCCGCCTAAGATTAAACCATAACCCAACTGATCCCAACGATTTAGCATTGAACCAAACAAACCCAAGGCGATCAATACTAAACTGACTCCTAAAGATAACCAGCGCAACCACTCTACCTTGCCACTGAATAGGCTAAAAGCTGCACCAGTATTAGTCACATAAGTAAAGTGAAATACTCCTGGTATCAGTGGTAATGTATCTCCTAATTTAAAGGTTTGCACGACCCAATATTTGGTCAGTTGATCTAAGAAAAAGGCAGTGAAGGCCGCAATCCAAAACAGGCGATTTTTTAAATTCATGGTGAGTTAATTAAGAGTCATTAGTCATTGGTCATTAGTCATTAGCTTTTGACAAAGGACAAATGACACAGGACTAATAACTAATAAAACATTAAATGGCGTAATAAATAAGCTATTGAGGTAACAGCGCAAACTACAGCTAATTGTCCTGGTACGGCAAACCAAGAATATTTCAGGATGGCTTGCATTAACGACAGATTTTCTGTACCTTGCCACTGAAAAAAGTAACTAATAGTCAAATAAGTAATACCGCACAAGTGAATGGTTAACAAGCCACAAATACAACTAAATGCCAAAGATTCTAGTTTTGGTCTGGCTTGAAACGCCAAAAATCCACAAATCCACGCTCCGGGGATAAAGCCTAAGAGATAGCCAAACTGGGACAGTCTGACATAACCCAAACCTCCACCTTCGGAGAATACTGGCAATAAAGTTAATCCCATAACTAAGTACGCAATTTGTGAGAGCGCGCCAGCATTCTGCCCTCCCAAGCAACCTACAAGTAATACGGCACCAATTTGAAAGCTGACACCTAAAGAAAAGGTTTGAATTCCATGTTGAGTCCAACTCCAAGGCCAGGTGATACTATATGCTTCCAAAAATGTGCCACCCATTGTCAGGAGTAAGCCAATCATAGACCATAATAATTGAACAGTTCCCACAATATCTGTACTTTCAGCTATAAATCTCTTGAATATGCTCAAAGACGGTAATTTTTAGGTTTTATAGCAGAAGGCAGGAGGCAGGAGAAAAAGTCTTACTAGTCCTGGCATTCAAGCTTTCAATTGTCCTAACATATCTGACTACTGCTATAAGTAAATTAACTGGAGTATTTTTATCCTCAATAACTATGCTTAATCAGTTTGAGATCCCCGATTTCTTGAAGAAGTCGGGGATCTACTTGTTCATCAATAATTGAGGATTAGGTACTAAGAAAAATTTCCCCATCATCCCCGGTTTTTTGCAAGTTTTGACTACTTCAAAGCAACTTTGACGCTGGCTACAGAAACTTCTTGAGTTGCTGGCTCAATGGTAACTTGATTAGGTGCTGCGGATGCTTTCCACCACAAGGTAATAGCAGGGGTAACACCTAAAACTAAACCAAGTAATACGGGAATAGAGAAACCAGCAGCCAGGCTCATCACTGTAGCAAAACCAAAGTTACTTAAGTAGACTACTAAAGGTAGATTTAGTTGCGATCGCTCAAACTTAATTGGCTGATTTTTCCACAATAAGGCTGCTACTGTCATAAAGACTGCGCCAGTACCTAGCCAGCCAGCAAAGTTTTGATAAGGCATCCCAAAGAAAGCGCCTGGTTGTTGCCAATACCAGAAGGGTAAGGTAGTTTGGCTCATGGCTGGGTCAAGCACAAAATCCCAGGATGTTAGCAGCAAAGAACCCAAGCCAACTGCGCCAATATGCCGCCACAAGCTTGGTTTTGTATCTACTTCTAAACCAGCACGGGCTAACAAATAAGATACGCAGCCCAAATAAAACCACGATAAGGGAATTGTAAACGGAACTAAACCAGCAATTTTATATCCCAAACCGCTTAAATATTGATAGTGACCAAAAGGAAAACCTGTGCTGGTTCCTAATAATTCACTAGTTAAAGAAATTAATACAGCAGGCAGCAGAAATGCCACAGCACGACCCACACCCAATGTCCGCGAGGCATACAACAATACAGCCGCTGCACCCAAAATCATATAAACTACACCGCCACCAGCCATACTCCACTGCATAGCAGTTTGTCCAAATTCAGACAAGTTCAAAATGAGTTCGGCATTGGGTACAACCAATAATATCCCTACTAACCCAAACACCATTGACACAATATGACCGATGAGGCTTACACGCTCAACGACAACAAGTTGTTTCATGACAATTCCTTAATCAGATGTGATACTTTGCTACTCTGCTGCTAACAGTTTACAAATGTTTACGAAAATATTTAACTAGTTTGTACTGTAATTCTTGGGAAATTTATAGAATTTGCGGACGGCCTATTGATTACGTTTGGCAAAAATAGGATGATAAACATATAGTCTAAGTCATTCTCGTCAAAATATACTGAAACTAACCCAGCTTTCTGGAAGAGAGCGATCGCCTTTACTCTCACCAGCGTCACAACTCCTACAAGAGCAACACCTTATGGGAGTAGAGTAAAGGTCTTTGTGGTTTATGCACTGATGCACGAATATCAAAACTGAGTAGTTGAGTATGATACATCAGAAGTCAGAATAAGAATATGCTTTCTATCTAGCTTTGACAACTCAACTATATAATTCGCTGACTTGCAGTCTGCTGCATCAGTTCAAGTTTTTGGTAACGGAAAATTTATTTAAAGTATCACTTTACTGGTTCATGATGAGAACAACTTATGTCTATTGTCAAAAAGCTTCCTTGGACATCCTTATTATTAGTACTAATTAGTTATAGTACTCTGGGCTGGGTGTTATCAGAAGCACACATGCCTTTGTCTCTTTGGATAGTCATCGTCGTTGGGATATTAGTTTTACTGTCGAGTTTAGCTGTTCCTTTTTTAGCAATGGCTAATTATTCTAGTGTATTTTTTGAGTCGAGTATCAGAACTTTTTTTATTTGCCGTATTTGGAGCATTTTTGTTTTTCTTAATGGCTGCTTGGTTTCGTCTTTTTTTTGGATACTTTACTCATTATTGCTGCGGCCATCTTAGCAAAGATTGATTTTCATACAGCAGGTTTTAAAAGTAGAACAGCCTTTTTGATTACATCTTTATTTTCATTGGTAGGTATAGCTTGTGGTGCATTGATTCATGAACAATTATCACTTTATACACCTATGTGGTAAATAAAATTGCCAGACCTGAAACTCTGACAATTATTTATATTGATAATTACAGCAAAAAAGAGGGCGGCAATCACCAACCCTCCTTTTCTTTCAGATTTGATTATTGATAAAATTACCAAGCATTTAGCTGACTGCGGCTTCAGTGGGTGCAGCTACTGGATAAATGCTGACTTTCTTGCGAGATTTGCCTTTTCTCTCAAAGGTGACAACGCCATCAATTAAAGCAAACAAAGTGTCATCGCTACCGATGCCTACATTGTTACCAGGATGGAATTTTGTGCCACGTTGACGTACAAGAATATTACCTGCACGCACAACTTGACCACCAAAGCGTTTGACACCTAGACGCTGGGCATTAGAATCACGACCGTTGCGTGTACTACCTGTTCCTTTCTTATGAGCCATAATTTCCTTTTTATGCTTATTTTTCTATGATTCAGCAGTGGTTTCCGCAGAGGAATCATCAGCTACAGTAGCCGCTTCAGATGCTGTAAATACCTGACCATCGAGAGTGATGGAGTTAATTAACAGTCTGGTAATTTCTTGGCGATGACCGCGTTTTTTGCGGGTTTTCTTCTTCGGCTTCATTTTGTAGACCAGAACTTTGCGGCCTCGGAAATGGCGCAATACAGTTCCTTCTACAGTTGCCCCAGATACTAGAGGCTGACCGATGCTGAGTCCACCGTCATGTTGTACTAGTAGTACAGAGTTTATTGTAACTTTTTCGTCTGGTTGAGCAGTTAGCAGTTCAATGTCGTAAAAACGACCAGGCTCAACTCTAACTTGTTTACCACCAGTTTCAATAATTGCGTAGGTCATTAAAATTGTCCTTGGAGTTGCCGTACAGGTAGCTAACAAAAATCTCTTGTAGAGAAGGCGATATATCTAAACTTGACGAATCGCTGTGGTTAGCCTTTGTGGTGTGTCTACCTGATCCGAGCAGGAATAAGACAGACAATCTAAAATTATAATTTATTCATTTGACTAAAGTCAATATAAATATGCACAAAAGTTGTCTGTGGAAAATGGGTGTGATACCAATTCACAATTCGCAATTCGCAATTAAAAAACTTAGATACAGCAAAGCTTTTAGGGTTTACATCTGGATCAAATTTTTCGTGAAATGGTATGAGGGTTTGAGTAAGTAATTGATTTTTCGTTTTATTGCGTAAGTTTTATGGTATGTGAAAGTCAGTTGAGTAAATTTACATATTATTTTTTTAGACTTTGCGTAAAGTTAGTGAATATGGCTGAAGTTAATAGTGACACAGAACAGCACCAACAAAATCTGAGCAGAAGATGTCACTGCTCAGGTTTTTCCCTTGATTATGGTGATTTTGGAGTTATTTAAAGATTAAATCTAGCCGTTGCTGACTAGTTTGGAGTGCTTCGGCTGGCGAAAGTTTACCCAGTAATACAGCTTCCACTGCCCGTCCAATGCTATCGGAAATACGATTGTAACCAGGAAAAATCGGGCGACTACGGCCATACTCTGCCTGTGCTAAAAAGACTTTTAATTGTGGTATTTTCTCGATAAATTCTTGATATTTGGCGCTTTGGCGAGATTTTAAATTAATTGGTAAATAACCTGTGCCTAGGGCTAATTCAGTTTGGAAATCAGCACTCATGGCATATTCTGCAAATTTGAATGTTGCTTTTTGGCGTTCTGGCGTGGTTTTGAATAAGAAGAGGTTTTCACCGCCAATATTTGTAGCAGGTTTTTGATTCACTGGCAGGGGAAATACACCAAAATCAACGTTAGTATCTTGAAATTGCCCTAAATTCCAAGGGCCATTGATTTGCATTGCAACTTTCCCAGATAGCAAGGGGTCTGTTTCGTAACCTCGTTCTGGGGCAGATAACATCGTGGAACCGTCTGTAATTAAGTTACGCCAAAATTGTAAAGCTGCGATCGCCCCTGCATTTTCTGTTAATCTCACACCTGCGGCATTTTGGGCATCACCAGTCACCAACTCACCGCCACTACTCCACATAAATGGCAACCAAGTAAAAACTGTAAATTCACCTTTACCCAAGGGCAGAAACATTCCATACTGGTCTATCTGCCCATCATTGTTAAAATCACGAGTTAATTTTTGGGCAACTTGGCGAAATTCTGGCCAATTGTGGGGAATTTCTGTAATTCCGGCAGCTTTAAATAAACTTGGACGGTAAAAAATGCCCAGGTTATTGGTAGCAAAAGGAAGTGACCATAACTGGCCTTTGTATTCCATTGCCGCATATAAAGTTGGGTCAATTTCGTTTTTGACTGGGGAATTGGCTAACATCTCATCTACAGGAATTAGCGCCCCTAGTTCTACCAATTGTCCAGCAATAGTTGGGTTGTACCACAATAAATCCGGTGGGGCATTGCCAACAACGGCAGCTAAAATTTTTGGTGTTTGCTGATCCTGTTGTCCAATGTATAAAGATTCGACTTGAATATTTGTATGGGTTTGGTTAAATTTATCTACCAACTTTTGCAAGACATCTCGATTTGGTGGTGGGTTCACCCCATGCCATAAAGTGATATGAATAACCTTACCTGCTTCTACTCTAGAACGCAGAGTTTGACATCCACTTAAAGCAACTATACCTATGAGCAGTAATAGGAGTGATTGCTTAAGATACTGTGGTAATTTCTTTTTTCTGTGCCTAAATGTGCAACTCTTATACAAAAATCGCGCCAAAATTCGCTGGAGAAGATGAATCATTAATCTAACAGGGAATAGCAACTCATGAAGAATGAAAGTTAAATTTCTATACTTCATACTTTACACTTCACACTTCATACTTCACTTGTATATCCTAATCTTTGAAGAGAGCGGAAATAGTTACGAGTTATGGCAGGTCATAGTAAATGGGCTAATATTAAGCGCCAAAAGGCTGTAGTGGATGCGAAAAGAGGAAAGACTTTCACGCAGTTATCGCGGGCTATTATTGTGGCGGCGAAAAATGGTGTACCAGATCCGGCGGGGAATTTTCAACTACGCACGGCGATTGAAAAGGCGAAGGCGGCGGGTATCCCTAATGACAATATTGAACGAGCGATCGCTAAAGGTGCAGGTACATTTAGCGGCGATAATCACACTTTAGAAGAAATTCGCTACGAAGGTTACGGCCCTTGTGGTGTGGCAATTTTAGTTGAAGCCTTGACTGATAATCGCAATCGCACGGCGGCTGATTTACGGGTGGCTTTTAGTAAAAACGGCGGAAATTTAGGTGAGACTGGTTGTGTTAGCTGGATGTTTGACCAAAAAGGCGTGTGTGTTGTCCAGGGTGTAGTTGATGAAGACCAGCTTTTAGAAGCATCTTTAGAAGGCGGTGCTGAGTCTTATGAAATGACCGAAGATGAAACTGCGGAAATATTCACTGAGGTTGCTAATTTAGAAATTCTCAACAAAACCCTGAAAGACAAAGGTTTTAAAGTCACTGATGCCGAATTGCGCTGGATTCCCAGTAATAATGTCGAGGTGACAGAATCCGATCAGGCGCGATCGCTACTCAAGTTAATTGATACTCTAGAAAGTCTAGATGATGTGCAGAATGTCACATCTAATTTTGATATGTCAGAACAGTTATTGGCTGTGAGTCTTGTTTAAGTATCTATCTAGCAACTTGGTAGTAAACAGTTTTTTATCTTTTTCCAATTTGACACATAAAATTTATATCCAGAACAAAATAATGACACATTGTTTTGCGATAGTTTTGTTTGTAAGTTACTGATGAGATGTCCATTCTCGCTAAGTAATTAGCTTCAAGGTTGATAAGGCTTTAGTCTTCTCAAATTAAAAGATGTTTTCCGTCTTAACCTGCATTTTAGAGAAGACTAACAAGCCCTTTTTTAAAATTTTATATGAGGCTATAGTTATAACTTAATAAATCTAAATTTTTGTTCAACTACTAGATTCCTCAACGGATAAATTTTTCAGGTTTTTTATTAATTTGTTTTTATACTATATTGCCCTGTAGCATAAAAAAAACTGCTGTAAATCACAGCAGTTTTTTTTATGCTTATAGCGGTTCTCATTCTAGTGAGATACAAGCCAAAATAATTAACCGCAGATGTAGACGCGCAAGCGGCTTCCCGAAGGGTACGCGTATGAACGCAGATGGAAACAGATAACTTTGTACCTCAATAGACTAGGAAACGCTATATAACAACGCCAAAATTCACACAAAATTCATATCAATAACAAGCAGATGACATAAGTAATTGGCATATTTAAAACATCAACTTATTGAGTAGGAATTAGGAATTACAATGAACAAGTTCATCAAAGGTTTAGTATTAGCTTTGGTAATTTCTTCACCTGTTGCTGTGATTGCACCTGCCGTTCATGCGGAAACAACAACTACTATTAAAAAAGCACATTCAACTAAAACAGAAACTGCTAAAATTCATCACAAAGCTGCAATTACTAATAGCAAGAGTCAAGTAAAATCAGGTAAAATTAAACATACAAAACACTTAAAGCGTCACAAGCACACCGCTACAAATTTAACTAATAAGTCTAATACTGCTGCTAACAAAGCTCACAAATAATAGTTCTGCATAGATTTATATCTTCTCAATTTTCTGGAAAGGTAATTACTCAGGTTGAAACTCGCCGTTATCTGCGGATAACAGCGAGATTTTTTTGGAATTACTGGTTTTAAACTTTTGTCTCTATTGTTGGTTCTTGATATTTGACTCCGCGTTTTGTATGACGGGAATTAGCCACAATAGGATACACAATTGAACGTAAGCGGTTAATTGCACCCACAGGACGATGAACCGCTAAACCATTCCCTGGCGAAAACCGGAGATTTTCACCAAATTCATTTTCTAGGGGAGAATCGACTTTTTGATGTTTAATTGTGAGACGACCAATTGTAAAAAAGGGTGACTCTTCTTCACTCCAAACAATAGTGGAATCATCAACAGACATTTCTGGTTTGGTTTGAAATTGAATTTGAAAATCCCAAGTATATTCTGCATCTGGCTTGGCTAAAGCTTGCATAATATCTTCTCGGTAATAATTATCCTCTGCACCGGAAGTTTTGACACGCTGAAGTTCACTTTCTGGTCTCGACTCTAGAGGTAGTGGTTGATGAGGTGCTTGACTAGAAACCGGAACAAAACCATATTTAATGACTGCTGGGTATTCTACAGGAACTCGACCTGGTTGGGATGGGTCAAAATCTGATTTAAGTCCCACAGCATAAGCTGAAGCACTCCAATAACGTTCTGTGAGTAAACTTTTAGGAAACCGTTTGAAACTGGTTTGTAAAAGAGTGGCTTCGTAGGGATGTAACTTTAGCCAAATCAGCACCAAGAGCCTCAAAAGTGGAAACAACCCGGCTCGATAAATTGTTAAAAAGAAGCTGTAGAAGTCTTTAATAGTTCTCACAAAAAAGACATCAGTATTATGAACAATAATATCGTGGGTGTGTAACTCATGACTGTGTGGTATTCGTTCTCCTTCTACACCCACAACTTTAATTGCCATAGAGCGTGTATCGCCTTCATAATCATTTTTAACAGAGAAGGCTCCACTGGCAAATCTTAACCACACCGGATATTGTTTTGCTTGAATAAATAAACCTTGTTTGAGGGAAATTCCTTGAATTTCAGCTTCAGTTAAGGTAGTGCGTTGGCGTAATTCTTGTTTAATTGCTGCTTCATCAAAGTCAAAAATTTCTAAAGTCCCTTGAACAGCCGCGTGGGTTTTGGAGTGAGTGTCTCTCTTGGCGATTTTTTGCTTTTCACCTTTGTACAGATTATCCATATTCTTTTTAACTAGCTCACTCATCAGAGCGCAGTATTTAGCTTCTTCTGCTTCTGGATATTCAGTAAATAGTTTCATTTTTCAATTGCTAGATAAGTAGAAGGATTAAATTAAACCATGAGAGTTTCAGATCCCCGACTTCTTTGAGAAGTCGGGGATCTGGTTGTTCCTATCAATCAAACTAAAATAAGCTATGCTTTGTGCAGGTCAAAAGTAACTGTATACTTTTTACCTGATGACGGAACGTTGCGATTCACTAAATCTGAGACGGTGTTGGTAGTTTGATAGATTTCCCAACCGATAGGCGACAGAGTATTTTGATTGAAGATTTTTGGTGATAATAAAGGATTAGTCAGAGCTTGGGAAAAAGCATCAATCCCAATTAATCTTGCGACTAACGGAGGAATCGTAGAATTTTGCCGCACATCTTCTGAGTAGAGTCCTACAAAGAACTCAATATTATCAACATGACCATAGAATTCTTTGAGTTTTTGTTGAGTAAATTCATCACCAGTAATTTGGTCAAAGCTGGTGACTCTGGGAAAACCACACAATTCTCGATAATCGTTGTAGCTGGCTAATTGTAGTTCTCTGCCGAGTCTGATGGAAGGTAATTCAGCTAATTCAACTAAGATATCAGGAGTGTTGAATAAACCAATTCTTGTTCCTGCTTGTGAACAAGTTTCTTCCATTAATGAGCCTAACCCTTGGTCAATTAATATTTTATTGTTCCACAGAGTTTCTACCACATGAGTTGGTTTACCGTTACAAACAAATTTTTCGGGAATTGCACTATGCCAACGATAAACAAAGTCAAATTCTATGGCCATGTGATTGGTACGATACCAACTTTCTTTAGTAAAAGCTTCTGGATCAGCAAATAACTTAAAGTGATAAGGAGTGATGTGATTAATGTACTCTTCCATAATAATTTTGAGAATAATTGCCATAAGAATATTTCTGGCAGTTTGGAAGAGACGTTCATCATCCCAGTCAGGATAATTCTTGGCTAAGACATCACACAGACGATTATGTTCACGCAGACAAAGAACATTGAGCATAACATAGCCAATTTGAACATTAGCTCGTTCTACACCCATCGCAAACATATATTGTTTTTTATCGGCTGGCTGTCTTTTTTCATCATTAATGGGTTCATAAAGGCCAGCAAATTGGGGGTCTACTATACCTTGTGTTGGATCAGAATAATAAAATAGGGGGTATTCTTCTTCTACTCCGTCTTGGCGTTTGAGTTTTTGAGTTTTGAATTTACCGCCTTGAAAGCTTCTTAAAAGATGTGTTTGTTTTCTGGTTAAACCATAAACATTACACAAGTCAATTTCATGATTGGATGTATTTTTTAATTTATTGTGATGATCGATGCGGAGAAAACTATCGGTAAACCACTGTACCCAATAGGGAAACAGCATTGTTGATTTGCTAGAGTAAATTGTTTGACCATCTCTTTTGCGGAATAAAATAGCTAGGTCTTCAACTTTGGGGAGGTTTTCTGGCGCATTAAGTTTGGGGTCTGGTGGTAAGTGTCTGCCTGTATAAGTGCGATCGTTGAGTGATTCCCAGGAAGTATAAGTATCAGTTTTTTTTCTCTCTGTCTGTATCGGGAATATGCTTGTCTAGTGTCATCGTACTGTAGGGGTTGGGACGGGTGGGAATTTTGTAGATGAGACTATTGAGCAATGCTTTATTTACTTTCCGTTTGATAGATTCATTACTTTGAAGTAATCCCCAAACGCCTTTAAAATTGGTTAACACAAATGTTTGAATTTTGTTGTTTAAACCATCTCTGGATGTGTCTCTTTTACCAGCCATAATACTTACCTCTGTATTGATTACAAGTAAAAACAAAAATGCCAAAATAGGAAGTTAATCTAAGATTTTGGCAATAATTTTTTGTAAATTTTTGGGGCGATAGTCTTTGCGAACTTTCAAACGGTTGATTGTGCTGTCGTGTAGTTCTTCAATGGCATCGCCGACATCTCGCAGTTTGATTCCTGCTAATTTAAAGAATCCAGGGTCATTCTTAAATTCGCATTTATAATTAGGATTGATCCCTGTGGGAATGACGTTTGGATCAAATTCCAGTCCCAGTCCTAAATCACCAACGGAATCAATCATCCACTGCAAGGCTGCATCAGATAAGCCGCTATGTTCTTCAGTTCCACCGCCAACGCAACCATGTTCACCAGGAAACCATTTTTGAATTACCCGTTGGTTTTCGGCTTCAGGATGGGGTTTCATGGGGGTGACATCAAAGATTTCCCGGATTTCATCGATCGCCATTGCGTGCAGTGCATTTTGGATATCTTTGTTTAAGGTGGTGTCGTGGAATCTATAACGCTGATTTAGTTGGTCGTGGAATTTTTTGAAGGCGGCTAACCCAGGAATTCCCAACGCCCCAACGGTGTCAAAACAACCAATTAAAGTGATCGGAACGCGATCGCCATATTTGTTCCGATAATCTACAGCTTCTTTATCTTTGGGCTTAATATTGCGTTTTCGATAAAGTTCGTAAGCTTCATGGGCTTTGGTGACATGTGGGCGGTCTAGCAAACCTGAACAATAAACCATTCCCGCTAGACTTCTGACTGTGTAAGCACCACGACTAAAACCAAATAAATAAATTTCATCACCAGGAACATAGTTAAGCACCAGAAACCGATAGCAATCTTCGATATTTCTATCAATTCCTAACCCCGTTGCTCCACCTAAAATCTTTTGATTTTCGGTACCAATTCCCTCATCATAAAATACAATTTGTGGAACTCCGTCATTTGCAGTTGATTTGACTGATTGAGCCAGTTTCACGACATTACTGGGGTAGGCATTCGTTAACTGTTGCCAAGTTCCATCACAACAAATTACAAGCCGTTTCATTATTCTGTTTTCAGGTTATGAAGTTGTTTGAGTGCAGCAGAAAAATGTCAAACTTTAACTCATAATTTATAAGTTAAACTCAGACTTTTTGGCTATGGAAATTATGTTCTGTTTAGGAACTAAAATTGCCATACGCCAGACTACAAACACTTTATTAATCCAGCAAGTATTTGTACAATAAATTTACTTTCTCCTTTTGGAATTGGACAGTTAAGACAGTTAAGACATTTAAGTCAAGTAAATTAGTTAGAAAAATTCATGAATTACTTAGGGATGTTGATTGCAGGAATGAGAATTTAGGTTTCAACTTGCTCTATCGGGGGCGATCGCGTAAGAATAATAGTTAAGATGGCTTAATTTCTCTTAACAATGGCGCTAACGCAGTTTACTCAAACTATTTCCCCTCAGCAACCCGCAACAGACAAACGGGGATATGACTATGATTTGGTGATTGTCGGCGGTGGAATTGTTGGGTTAACCCTAGCCGCAGCTTTGAAAGATTCTGGCTTGAATATTTTGCTAATTGAGGCGAAGGTAACATCAGCATCTGTAGCCAAAGGCCAAGCTTATGCAGTGCATCTGTTATCAGCACTGATTTACCAAGGTATCGGCGTTTGGGACAAAATTGTACCCCACATTGCTAAATATCGTCATGTGCGGCTTTCTGATGCTGACTATCCTGATGTGGTGGAATTTGACGCAGCGGATATTGGTAGAAATTCGCCAGAGTTGGGTTACGTCGCTGAACACCAAGCTTTGTTACAGCCATTGCAAGAATTTGTCCAGAAATGTCCGAATGTGAATTACCTTTGTCCGGCTGAGGTGGTGAATACACAGCATCAGCCGGATATAGTGGCAATCGATATCAAGATTTCTGAGCAGATATACACAGTCCGCAGTAAATTATTGGTGGCGGCGGATGGATCGCGATCGCCCATTCGCCAAGCGGCGGGAATCAAAACTCATGGCTGGAAATATTGGCAGTCTTGTATAGTGGCTTTTGTCAAACCGGAAAAACCCCACAACGATACTGCTTACGAAAGATTTTGGCCGAGTGGCCCGTTTGCAATTTTACCTCTGCCGGGGAACCGTTGCCGCATTGTCTGGACAGCCCCCCATGAAGAAGCAAAGGCTTTGTGTGCTTTGGATGATGAGCAATTTTTGGCAGAACTTAGCCGCCGCTATGGTGATCACATGGGTAAATTGGAGTTACTCGGCGATCGCTTTGTCTTCCAAGTCCAACTAATGCAAAGCGATCGCTACGTCCTCCCACGCTTGGCGTTAGTTGGCGATGCAGCCCACAACTGTCACCCCGTCGGCGGACAAGGCTTAAACCTGGGTATTCGAGATGCAGCCGCCCTCGCCCAAGTTATCCAAACAGCCCATAAAAAAGGCGAAGATATCGGTAAAATTCAAGTCCTCAAACGCTATGAACGCTGGCGGAAGCTGGAAAACCTGACAATTTTAGGGTTCACCGATTTGTTAGATAGAATGTTTTCTAACCAAATCCTACCTTTGGTAGCAGTGCGGCGTTTGGGTTTATGGTTGATGCAGCGTGTCCCAGTGTTAAAGGTGTTTGCGCTGAAGTTGATGATTGGGTTAAAAGGGCGGAGTCCGCAATTAGCACAACGGTTTTAACAATCCAGTCCATAACTTGATTTTGGGAAGGCGATCGCGCTGGGAATAATAGCTGAAATATTCATTAGCCAACAGCGCAAATGACCCAAAATCAAAATCCCAAGCCAAAGCCTCTCACCAACTCCAATTCCCCCTCATCGCTTGCGGGGAGGGGGTTAGGGGGTGGGGTTCCGGGTCAAGCGTGGCAAACCACGCCTCAACTTTGGGAAAAACTCAAACCCTTGGCGCGACAAATGCGGTGTGAACCAACTCCAGCAGAAAAGCGACTTTGGGAGAAGTTGAGACACAAGCAACTTTTAGGATTCAAGTTCCGCCGCCAGCAAACGATTGACCGTTTTATCGTCGATTTTTACTGTAGTGAAGCGCGGTTAGTGGTGGAAGTGGATGGCGAAATTCACGATTACACCCAAGTAGAAGATACGATACGTCAAGAGTTTTTGGAGAGTTTAGGGTTACAGGTTGTGCGATTTAGAAATGAGGATGTGATGGAGAGGATAGAGGGGGTGTTAGAGGATATTGCTGCTTGTTTGCAGAGATGAACCCCACCCCCAACCCCCTCCCCGCAGGCGAGGAGGGGGCTAATTATTATGTGGTTTTTGATGGTGTGTGCGATCGCTTTTGGTGAAGAAGTGCGAACACCTAATAATACATTAAGAGGAAATAAAATATCACAGTCAAGTATTAAAGCAATCACCAAAAATAAAGTATTCAAAGACTGTTAGATTGTGTTGACGCACTCATCTTCTTTATTTAATGTCATCGTTATGCTTTGAACTCTGAGCATAACGATGTCAATATGTCATATTTTGTTGTGCGATCGCACCTCTTCTACCAATTTCTTGCTAAATCTATCACCCGCTTGCCAAGATGAAGAATTATAGTTATACTAAATATTACGTACGCTAAGTATTTTATATAATGGTTGCTCAATCTAATAACTCTACTACTTGTGAGTCTTGGCAGCAAGTTTTAGCCCCTTACAATTTGGGTTATCGAATCAAACTACTTTCACAACTGCTGACCCGCAAGTTTACTGACAAACTAGAACCTTTTGGGCTGACACCATTTCATTGGTTGGTGTTGTGTTGTTTGTGGCAAGAAGATGGTTTACCCACATCCAGTATTGGTGAGAAGTTGCAACAGGTGGGTGGGACTTTAACAGGCGTACTAGACCGGATGGAAGAACGGGGCTTAGTCCGTCGAGAACGAGATGTACATGATCGTCGGATTTGGCGTATCTGGTTGACGGATGCAGGTAAGGAACTAGAACAAGTTTTACCACCACTAGCCGCAGAACTACGTGAAGAAGCTATGCGTGGTATTTCCCCAGATGACCGCGAATTCTTTTCTCAACTGCTAAATAAAGCAATTGCTAACCTATCTTAAGGCTGGATGACAATCGCCCATTCGGGTGAGGCAATGTATAAATTTATTTGAGAGAATATTTAGCATCCTAAATAAAAGAATAAAAGCTAGTTGTAACTGAATAGTACGTATTCTAACTAAAAGACTATCAACATATTCAGCAAGGAAGAGAAGAACTATGACAGCAACCACTTTAAACGGACGCAACAAAGAGAAAACATCTGTTGATGAAACAGAAATAATTACCGATACCGAGACTTTAGACGCTGCGATCGCCACACCAGAAGCACCGGAAACGGATGTCCACCCACAGCCAGAGGCAGAGAAAAAAGAAAAACCCCGTAGTAAAAAGCGATTGCCTTTAATTCTGGCAGGGTTGGGTGTAGGTGCGATCACCGCAGGTACATTTGGTTATAACTACTGGCAGTATGCTTCCTCTCACGAAGAAACAGACAACGCCACTGTTAGCGGACACGTTCACCAAGTTAGCAGCAAAATTCCTGGAACCGTTGCCCAAGTTTTAGTGAACGATAACCAAGAAGTGCAACCGGGACAGTTATTAGTTAAACTTGACCCCCGCGACTATCAAAGTAAAGTGCAGCAAGCCGCCGCAGCTTTAGCCAACGCCCGCAGTCAAGCCGAAGCCGCCGCCGCCAATATTGCCTTAACTGCGGAAACCACCAATGCCAAGACAACCCAAGCCCAAGGTGATGTGAGTGGTGCTTTATCTGCCATTTCCACAGCCCAAGCAGCAGTAAAAGAAGCCCAAGCCGGGATTCCCGCTGCCCAAGCCGATGTGGAATTAGCCCAAGCCGGGATTCCCGCCGCCCAAGCTCAGGTAGCCCAAGCCAACGCCAACTTGCAAAAAGCGGAAACAGATTACAACCGTTACAACAGCTTATATAAAGAAGGTGCGATCGCTCGTCAACAGTTGGATGCAGCCAAAGCCGCCTATGATGTGGCTTTAGCGCAGAAAAATGCCGCTGTCCAAGGAGTTGAACAAGCCCAAGCCAGATTAGCCTCCGCCAAAGTTGGGGTAGCTCAAGCCCAGTCTCGACTCGCCCAAGCCCAAGAAGGTGTCACCAGCGCCCAAGCAAAACTAGCAGCATCGAGAGGCGGATTGCAACAAGCGACAGCTGGAACTCAAGATACTAGCGTCAAACGTAGCCAGTACGAAGCTGCCAAAGCTGCGATCGCCCAGGCTGAAGCATCATTAAAAGATGCCCAATTGCAGTTATCCTACACCAACATTACTGCCCCTAGTGCCGGACGAGTTGGTAAAAAAACAGTGGAAGTTGGCAATAGAATCCAAGCCGGATCACCATTAATGGCAATTGTCGATAACGAAAACTGGGTAGTAGCCAACTTTAAAGAAACCCAATTAGAAAGAATGCGCCCAGGACAACCAGTAGAAGTCAAACTTGATGCGTTTCCTCACCACACCTTTAGCGGCAAAGTTGACAGCATTTCCCCTGCTTCTGGCGCTCAATTTGCCTTATTACCACCAGACAACGCTACAGGTAACTTTACCAAAGTAGTGCAACGTATTCCTGTGAAGATAGTTTTAGACCAAAAGAGTATCCAAGGTTACGACTCACGGATTACACCAGGGATGTCTGCGGAAGTTAGTGTTGAAGTTAAATGAATCAAAAGTCAATTGACTAAGGCTATTGACAAATAACCAATGACAAATGACCAAATTTAAACAGTTGCAACTACCTGCCTTCAGGTCAAAAAACTATCGTTTGTTTTTTGCTGGACAAGGAATTTCTCTAATTGGGACATGGATGACTCAACTGGCTACCGTTTGGCTAGTGTATGACTTAACCAACTCACCATTAATGCTAGGAGTGGTTGGATTTGCTAGTCAAATTCCCAGTTTTTTTCTCGCTCCCTTTGGTGGCGTGTTTGTAGATCGCTTTTCGCGGTATCGTACTTTAATTGGTACGCAAATTATGGCAATGATCCAGTCTTTAGCGTTAGCTGGGCTAACACTAACAGGCGTGATTCAAGTTTGGCATATCATTGCTTTGAGTTTATTACAAGGATTTATTAACGCTTTAGATGCGCCAGCCAGACAAGCATTTGTACCCGAATTAGTAGAACGCAGAGAAGATTTAGCCAATGCGATCGCCATCAACTCAACTATGATTAATGGAGCGCGACTCATTGGCCCCGCAGTAGGAGGATTATTAATTGCCAGAGTTGGTGTTGCTTACTGTTTTTTAATCGATGGTTTGAGTTACATTGCTGTCATTGCAGGCTTAATAGCGATGACAGTTAAGCCTTGGAAAATTCCGGTTATTCAAGGTAATCCTATACAAAGAGTAAAAGAAGGATTTATTTATGCCTTCAGCTTTCCTCCGATTCGAGCAATTTTATTACTATCAGCTTTAGTTAGTTTAATGGGGTTACAGAATACAATTCTGGTGCCAGTTTTTGCAGAAACAATCTTAAAAGGTGGTGCTGAAACTTTAGGCTTTTTAATGGCAGCATCAGGCGTGGGAGCATTATCAGGGGGAATATATCTAGCTACGCGAAAAACTATTTTAGGAATTGGGAAATTAATTGCGATCGCACCAGCAATCTTAGGATGTGGTTTAATTGCCTTTGCTATTTCTCGATTTTTACCACTGTCTTTATTCACAATGCTTTTTGTAGGTTTAGGAACAATTTTACAGATTGCTGCAAGCAATACATTTTTGCAAACCATCGTTGAAGAAGATAAACGTGGCAGATTGATGAGTCTATATACAATGTCATTTTTAGGCATGATACCTATCGGTAATTTAATTGGCGGTGGAATTGCAGATATAATTGGCGCTCCTAATACATTAATTATTGATGGTATAGCTTGTATTATTGGGTCAATATTTTTTAGTAGACAACTTCCCGCTTTACGACAAATGGTAATACCGATTTATGAACAGAAAGGTATTTTAGCTAGGAAGTAGATTGGGGTTGAATTTGATGATTTATTTCACGCCCAGACGCAGAGAGATTTAAGAGAAAATCGGTAGATAGAAACTCTGTCATCTCTAAACTCCTATCAATGGTACATTTTTAATATTCTCCCAATCTTCGCCCCTCAAAATGGAGCATTACTATGGCTAATGTTTCGGCTGTAGCACCAGAACCTATACCTCTAAGAACATGGATTGGTGTATTAGCCAGTATGCTTGGTGCCTTTATGGCAGTTTTAGATATCCAAATAACTAACGCTTCATTACAAGAAATTCAAGCATCTTTAGGTGCAACTTTAGAAGAAGGTTCTTGGATTTCTACCGCTTATCTTGTGGCAGAAATCGTGGTCATTCCCTTAACCGGATGGCTATCACGGGTTTTTTCACTCAGACTTTATTTATTAGTTAATACCGTATTATTTATATTTTTTTCTATTTGTTGTGCTTGGGCATGGGATTTAAATTCCATGATAGTTTTTCGGGCTTTTCAAGGCTTTACAGGAGGAGTTTTAATTCCTTCAGCTTTGACAGTTGTGTTAACAACTTTGCCACCAGCAAAACAATCAATAGGACTTGCAGCTTTTGCCATTACAGCAGTTTTTGCACCATCAATTGGCCCGACTTTAGGCGGTTGGTTAACAGAAAATTATAGTTGGGAATATAGTTTTTATATTAATGTGTTTCCTGGTGCATTAATGTTGGCTGGTGTTTGGTATGGAATTAAACAAGTTCCGCCTCAAATTCAGTTATTAAAACAAGGCGATTGGTGGGGAATTATTTCAATGGCTATTGGCTTAGGTTCCCTACAAGTTGTGTTAGAAGAAGGTAGCCGGAAAGATTGGTTTGGTTCGCCATTAATTGTACGCTTGAGTATTATTGCCGCAATTTTTCTGACTTTATTTTTCTTTATTGAATTAACTCGTAAGCAACCATTCATTAATTTACGGTTATTACGTTATCGTAACTTTGGGTTAGCCAGTGTTGTGAATGTATCCCTGGGGATAGGATTATATGGTTCGATTTATATTTTGCCTTTGTACCTCGCGCAAATTCAACAATATAATGCACTACAAATTGGCGAAGTACTAATTTGGGCGGGAATTCCACAGTTATTTATTATTCCTTTTATTCCAAAAGTTATGCAACGCATTGATGTGCGGTTTATGGTGGCGTTAGGAGTAACTTTGTTTGCCATCAGTGCATTTATGAATGCGGGATTAACCAATCAAACAGGGTTAGATCAATTGCGGTGGTCACAACTGGTAAGGGCGATGGGACAACCATTAATTATGGTTCCGCTAACCTCTATTGCAACTGCTGGTTTGAATCCTAAAGATGCAGGTTCAGCCAGTGGTTTATTTAATATGATGCGGAATATGGGTGGTTCTCTCGGAATTGCTGTGTTAGCAACTTTATTAACTAATAGAGAGCAATTTCACTCGAATAGATTAGGCGATGCTGTATCTTTATATAACCCAGAAACCCAACAGCGAATTGACCAAATGACACAATATTTTATCAGTCGCGGTGCAGATTTGGCTACAGCGCAAAATCAGGCGATCGCATCTATTTCAAATGTTGTCCGCCGCGAAGCATTTGTTATGGCTTTTAATGATTGTTTTTACTTTATTGGTCTAGCGTTATTACTTAGTGGGATTGCGATTTTATTCATTAAAAAAGTCAAAGCAACTGGTGGTGCAGTTGCCCATTAGAATTAATTAATCTAACATTTCTGGGTCAATTCCTAAAGCATTGAGTTGTTCAGGAGAAAGATTACGTAACTTCTCAACAATTCTCTTGCGTTTTTGGCGTTCCACTTTCGTTCGTTCATCACCAGTTAACAATAAATTCCCCTCTGCATCCCACCACCGCAACCAAGGTAATTCTGCATTTGGGTAAAATCCTTGCCAGATTCCTAACTCCACACCCATTGGTGTAATTGGGTAATGTCCGCGTTCATTTGGCTGCATAAGTTGATAGGCATTATCAACTAAGTGATAAACTTCTACCAGGGCTTTAGTTACTTCATAAATGGCATAGTAAGGCACACGAATTGCCTGTTCGTAAATCCAAAACTTGCCTACACTTCCGCCTTCACCCTGAGATGGTGGCGTTCTATCCCGTTCTTCTCGACCATCACCAGAGACAAATTCAATCACAATTAACGGTGCAACGTACTCCTTCCATAAGACATAAGAACGCCGCGTTAAACCGTTGAGAGTTGCGGGTACATTCGGCACATAAAACCAATCTGGTGCTGTTGCGCCTTTTTCTGGCGGGTCAGTTAGTCGCCAGTAAATACCTAAATCTTGACCGATACAATAATGACCATCGGGATGTAATGCTTCGATAACAGGACTTATCGAGTCAGTCAGTAATACACTTTGAGGATGTTCTTGCCAGTTCTTCACAAACGTTCCGTCTGACTCTGGTAATTGAGTGTGGTCAGGTAAAGTTAACGCCGATAGGGAAGTCATAGGCTTTAACCCAGAGCAATGTATCCTAATTTTATTGGAATTTTGCTTGATGAGAAAATACTAAGCAATTTTTAGACTCTTAGTCTTATGAAAGTACTAAATCATTGATGAATAAAAATATCCCGACTTCTTTAAGAAGTCGGGTATCTGAATCTTGCCGTGAAATTTATTTATGGGAATTTCCCTGTTATCTGTTCTCTTTTAATACTGAATTTTGTTTTAAGACACGCCAGGATTATCAGCAGCCCGAATTTGTTTTAACATTTGTTCAATCTGGTAAACTCTATCATTACGACTTTGTGTCTTAAAAATATTTAAAGCTTTTTCTAAAGAAGCAACCGCCTCATCTTTTTTATTAACTTGCCATAGTGCTTGTCCTAAATTAGTCATGGCTTCCCCATAACTGGGGTTTATTTCTAAAGCTTTGCGATATTGACTAATAGCATCATCCCAACGGTCTTGAGTTGCATACACAACACCGATCGCATTGTAAGCTAAAGCATATTTGGGCTTGAGACGAAGGGCTTCTTGATAAGATGTAATAGCTGCTTCGGGTTGCTTTTGTCGGCGCAGTACATTACCGAGTTGAAAATGTCCAAAAGCATCGTCGGGATACTTTTTTAATTAATGTACGTAAGACTTTTTCAGCCCCTGTTAAATCACCACTATTTAATAAATTGTTTGCTTGTTGTACTAGTTGCGATCGCTCGGAATTTCCATCATCCTGAAATTGCGCTAGTTTTTGTGGTTGTTTTTCAGTAATCTGTACATTTTCTTGAAAAGCAACTTTTGTGGGAACTGCTAACACTAATGGCGATTCACCAATTGCAGCTATGAGACTCAGCATGATGCTACTAATGGGTAGAATCTTCATTGCTTTCCACTCCTCAATAATGTCCTCATCCTGATCATAGATGGAAGTGCGTTACTTAACGTTCCCTCAAAGACTAGCGATCGCCCTACAACTTTGGAAATACTGAAGTTGATAATCTACAAGGTTGTAGTTAATATTGCAGTAAATTACATCAGTATTAAATTGATTAGTAATTCTGACCGAACAAGGCAAAAGAAAGAAAAAGAATGATGGTCACAAGCCCAAACAACTGACTCCTAAATTTATTTATGGGGACTATCTTTTCACTTTTGACTTTTTACTTTTGACTTCTTAAGTTGCACTTCCCCCGCTCCGAGGGATACGTTCAATCTCAGCATATCCACTGAAAATTAATTTTTGCCCTTCAGTTTCCAAACGATTAAGTCGCATTTTGACTCCATCTAAGTCAAAACGATCTAAATCGACCATATTATCTAAAATTTCTGCCAGTGCCGCACTCAGGGTTTGAGAAGTTGCTCGTTGCGTTTCTGGGACTTGTTCAAGGTCAATTTGGGGGTCTTTAAAAGAAATACGTCGCCGCCGTTCCACCGCGATGGAAACTGTCATATTTACGGGGACGAGTTCGCCATTATTTAAATCGGCTTTTGCGGTAATTCGCAGGCGATTTTCTGGTAAAAGTTGTACCTGAACTTCAGGAAAGGAAACTGGCTGACCACCAGATAATTCTGTTAAGGCAGGTACATCAAGGTTAACTAGGCGCTTTTTCACGAGTTCTGCCTTAAAAGCCTGGTTAATACCTGTTTCAGATAATACTACTTGGGCGATCGCTTGCGTGGGTTGCTTCAGGCTTAATTTGCCACTTAATACCGCGCCAAAATCTATCGCCACTGCATCCGTTTCAAAGGACATCTCTTCCACCGCAAAATCTCTGCGGATCACCAAGCCACGTCCGTTCATTTTGAAACTATCAATGCTACCTTGCAACAACTTACTGGAGGGATAGCAGCGTACCAAGACTTCTACTGACTCGCTTTGGGTAAACAGATGGCGAATCGTTTGGCTGGCCACTGTGTTGAGCATTCGCTCACCCCAGTCAGTGCCTTTAGGATCTTGTAAACCAGTTAGTCCGCCGAACATTAGTTAGTGCGTCTCTAGAAGTTCTTTGTACTTTTGTAACAAAATGTGAACCATACAGCAACCCTCTAGAGATTGATTGTACTGATAAGTTGACTTGGAATCGCTAATGTTTCTCTACACAACGTGATTTATGTTACAGAATTCATATTCGTAGAGGAGTAAAAAACGAACCGTCTACTTAAATTTTTCGGTTTCTGGCTTAATTCCTAAAAAAGTTAAAAGCGTCAAGCTAACAAACTGCTAGTTATGACGCTGATGATTTTTGAGTTTTTTCCTAAATGCAGGGTCTTTAAACTGTATTTGACCCTATCTAAAAACTATGTGTCTATCTTCAGGGTCTTTATATTGGCTGACCCCGTTTGAACAATTATCATTTTTGCAGAGATTTTGATTTTTTCTAAATTCCTAATATTTTTTTTATATTTTTTCTCTTTCTATTGCAAATTATGTCAAAAAGTTAAGAAAAGATAAAAATATTAAGCTATGTAAAAAGGCGGCATATATCTATGTCCAACCGCCTTCAATGATGCGAAACTCTTATCCCATCTATCTTTGAGATATATTTAATTATCTAGGTAGTTGCCGACTTTTTTCCCAGCGCCACAAAAAGACCATCAGGGCAACAATTCCGACTTGCAATGCTAAATTCGGTAAAGCAGTATCAAGTTCTTTACCTGCAAGTACGCGAAAAAAGAAGACAAATGCGCCAATAAAACTAGAAGCTCCCACGCCAATATAAATAAATTGCCGTAAGCCGCGATAAGGTGCGGCGATCTCTGCTTTGAGACGGGCATATTGTTCTGGATTTAGGCGTGTTTTGGGATTTGGGTCTACCATTGGTAAATAATGCTATAATTTCTAATCGTGTATGCCGATGTGGCTCAGTGGTAGAGCAGCTGATTCGTAATCAGCAGGCCACGGGTTCAAATCCCGTCATCGGCTTTATTCGGTGAATGTTTCACAAAAGCCTTTTAACAGATTAATACAGTTAGCGATCGCACCTAAATGGGCAATTTCATAACCGTGGGTGTTTTGTGTGGGAAATGCCAAACAAGCTGCACGACCGACATGGCCGAATTTCATGGCGATGGAGGCATCACTACCAAAGCCACTGAGAATGGTTAACTGTACAGATATATCTAGTTGCTTGGCAGCACGGCATAATTGTAGATTCAAGTTTTCGTCATATATGCCATAGGCATCTTGAGATAGCAACACCGGATTTTCATTATCCTGAACTGGGTATTCCTCAGATAGTGGGCAGATTTCTAAAGCAATCAAAGCATCTAATTGCTGATTTTGGGTAAAAAATAACGCCCCAATTGCGCCGACTTCTTCTTTGGCTGAGGCTACTAAATACACATCACAGGCTGGTTGCTTCAGGGTTTGCGCTAAACCTAACAGAATAGCAACAGACGCTTTATTATCTAAGGTGTAGCTGGCAATGTGATTGTTTAAGCGAATGGGATGTTTGCGATGTTTACCAACAACCATTCTGGTTCCTGGTCGAATACCTGCGGCTTCTAGTTGGGCAGTGGTGCGCTTGGTTTCAATCCAGGCATTTTCCCATTTTACAGGTGTATCTTCTTGCTGGACTTTTTGAGGAGATTCGTGAGAGACATGGCGAGAACCAAAGCTGAGAATACCAGAGATAGTTTCATTGTCTCCTAGCAAATCAACTACACCTTCGCCATACACCCAAGGAAAAGCACCGCCAAGTTTGCGGACTTCTACTTTACCTGCTTCGCCAACTGTTTTGACAATTGCCCCAATTTCATCTTTGTGGGCGGTAATAGCGATCGCTCTACTAGAGTCCTTCCCTGGAATTTTAGCAATAATATTGTCGGCGCGATCGCTCCACACTTCTACTCCCAGGGCGACAAATTGCTGGAGTAAAAATTGGTTAATCTCACCCTCTGCACCGCTAGGCGAATGGTGCATAACCAATTCTTCAATAATTTTAAATAACTGCTCGTAATCCCACATTCATTAAAATTAATCTGTCTTCTGCCTTATCCTAACGATAAATATTCACCACTGACTTAAATTATGCAAACAATATCTGTACAAAAACCAAACGCACCTGAACCACCAAAATTTACCTCCATTCCCGAAGAACGCCTACACCGGAAACAAAGATTAGCAGCCGCCTTGCGGTTATTTTCCCGCTATGGTTTTGATGAGGGAATTGCAGGTCACATCACAGCACGCGACCCGGAAACGCCGGAACATTTTTGGGTGAATCCTTTTGGAATGCACTTTGGTTTAATTCGCGTGAGTGATTTGATTTTAGTTAATCAAGAAGGTGAGGTAATTTTAGGCGATCGCCCAGTGAATCGGGCTGCGTTTGCCATTCATTCTCAAATTCATGCAGCCAGACCGGATGTCGTCGCCGCCGCCCATGCTCATTCTATTTATGGTAAAAGTTGGTCAAGTCTTGGTCGCTTGCTTGACCCCCTTACCCAAGATGCTTGTGCTTTTTACCAAGACCACAGCTTATTTGATGACTATACAGGGGTAGTGCTTGACCCACAGGAAGGCCAGCGTATTGCCCAAACCCTTGGTACAAACAAAGCCATTATCCTGAAAAACCACGGTTTACTCACGGTTGGTCACTCAGTTGATGAGGCTGCTTGGTGGTTTACCACAATGGAGCGTTCTTGTCAAGCACAATTATTAGCTGAGGCTGCGGGTAAACCCAGCCCCATTAAACATGAGTATGCAGAGATAGCACATACTCAAGTTGGTTCGCATAATTTAGGTTGGTTCAGCTTTCAACCTTTATACGAGATGATTGTGCGCCAAGAACCTGATTTGTTGGAGTGACAGCCAGCTTTTTTTGTTGGCGCTTGCGTATTCCGACTCCACCCACAACACCAAGCGCCAATAATCCTAAAGTGGTCGAAGATTCGGGAACCTCCTGTGCTTGGATAGCGGCCAATGCGGTCTCTGCGATGAATTGATGCGCCGTGGTAGTAGGATGAAAATTGTCCCAAAATAAAAACTGATTTTGGTTGTTTTGACAGATATCCAACCGAGATAGACAAGCTTGTGTGACATTATTTAAACCGAATGTCGCCGGAGATGCGATCGCCCGATTAAACAGAGAATTGACATCCACAGGAATAATATTCAGATTGGGATTTTGACTTAAAGCAGTGACAGCTGCTTGCAAGCCAAAATTAAAATCATTAGTTGATTGCGTCAGAGTAGCCGGAACTCGATTATCTATAGTAGCGCCTGGAAGCTTGCCTAAATCG
The DNA here is from genome assembly GCF_001298445.1 of Nostoc piscinale CENA21. Classification (NCBI taxonomy): domain Bacteria; kingdom Bacillati; phylum Cyanobacteriota; class Cyanophyceae; order Nostocales; family Nostocaceae; genus Nostoc; species Nostoc piscinale. Next base: position 6,553,437 of record NZ_CP012036.1, read on the forward strand.
GGCAAATTGAATACTAAAAGATTTCTCACACCCACACTCACCAGGGTATTTAATGCCAGATTAATGTTATTAACTGGTATTGATGAATCTTGGGGATTGGGGAAGAGAAAGTCATTAGCACCACCCCACACAACATACAGTGCATTCGGATCAGCAGTCTGGTTATTAGCTAACAGAGATTGGGCAAATAAAAAGACTTGTCCTAAAACTCCTGGTGCTTGTGCTGTAGGGACAACCGCATTACCCAAACCAGACGCAGAACCACCAAAGGCAAAGTTAATACCTTGGGTGGGATTACCATTATTCAAATCGGTGACTAAAGCAGGGTTTAATCCCAATTGATTGCCAAAATATTCCACCCATAAAGGGCCATTAGAGAGACGGCCATTAAAGTAACTGTTAGTTGGAGGAAAGGTACCACCTGTTGCATTGAAAACATTACCTGTATCAGATAAGCTATCACCAAATACATAAAGCTGGCTAAAATTCGCAGCCAAAGCTTTCTGCGGCAACACCAAAGATAAAACGACAAAGCCAGCCGCCAACAATTGTTTTTTCATCTGCTGCGTATCCAGTAAAAAGATATTTGCGAAAAAGGTAAATGTACCGACTGTATATTTAAATGATGGTTAAAATTTGTAGTTACAATTCCAAATTTCTGCAATTTTACTGAAAAATTCTCAGCAGATAAAGACACAGCAAAATATATTTACTGAATTTTCACGATTTACGAATATTGTATAAAGAAAAATTAGGTAGGCGATCGCTTCACCTTCAAAGCATCGGCAGCCGATACACCATCGCCTAGCGTGCCGAAATACCATAGAGCCGCCGCCGCCTCAGCACGAGTCACTGGTTTTTTCGGTTGAAACAGCGTTGTATAGCCAAATATTCGCCGAATATTTGATTGTTCCGCACTTTGAAAATCTGCCAAAATTGCCCTTAAGGCCTTCGGGTCGATTTTTCCAGCATCTTGAAAACCCCACGTTTGTTTGACAGCATCTAAACTAGCAGTCGGTAAAGCTTGGCGAGTATCCAAAGGTACTTTCCAAAAAATCATCTGTTCCCTAGTTAAAGGCGCATCAGGACGAAACAAAACTGCGGTTGTGTCTCCCGATAAAGTACTAGGAATTAAACCAGCTTCAGCTAATCCTTGAATTGCGGGAAAATCTAGGTCTGTTTTTGGTACATCACTAAAAGCAGGTTGCGTAGTTTCACTAGCCAAACGTATCTGCTTAGTGGAATTATTCGGATACATTGCATTATTAGCCGTAACCAACCACCGTGCATACATTCGGCGAGTGATGATTTTACTGGGTTCAAATAAGTTTGTGTTATTGGAATTAGCCTTACTTGCTGAAGATTCCACCGATAACACACCCAATGCAGCTAAGTCTTGGATATGTTGGCGTAATTCTTGCGGTACTTTGTTGAGGTCAGAAAATTCTTGAGCTGTTGCTGTAGTTGCAGTGGTGGTTGAATTATTTGGTGTAGTGCTGGGTTGGGGAGTTGCAGTGTTAGGTGCTACTGGCCCAATAAACTGCGAATCACCAGGTTGGGGAGTATTGTTAGTTGTGGGTGTAGATTGTGCAGTATTGGTACTATTGGGTGCATAATCAATCACGATGCTGGTAGCTGTTTGTGGTTGATTAGGTGCAGGATTTGTCACAGATTGAGGTTGAATAGATACCTTGACTAACAAATCATTGCGTCGTGCTTCAAAAGTACCCACATCATCAGTTGGCTGTTGTAGAATTTGCCAGTTATTATCTTGCAACTGGCTACGATAAAAGCTGGTAATAAAATTGCTGGGATCAGAACTCAACCAGCGAGTCGATACTTGATTATTGGAATTACTCGCAGGTGTAATTTCTTGAAGTGTGGCATTTGTATACAACGGAATCTCTTTAGGAAAATCCGCAGGAAGCTGAACTGTTGTTTCGTTTTGTGCTGGTGCTTCGTTTTTGCTAGTTTCTCCAAAAACAACTGGGTTGTTTTGCAGTCGGGGATCAGCCGCCAAAGAATTTTCCAGGTTTTTAGCGGCTGGATTGTTGCTACAAGCTGTTAGGGAAGTAAGTAAAACAGCCAAACTCAATAAGGCGGCTGGACGTTTGCGAAGAAGCACAAGCAGGAATGGATAAATTACGTGTCCTTTTCTACCCTAGCGCAGACTGGCAAAAGTTCACGATTGATTGGAATTTAGATTTCTTAATTAAGACTTATGCACCTATTCATAGTCACGTTTAAATAACCCAAACAAGGGCGCAAGTATAATTCCAAAAACAAAGCCACCGATATGCGCCCAATAAGCAACACCCCCAGTTTGGACACTCATGTTAGCAGCAGCTTGCAGGCTGGCGAGACCAGAGATGACATTCTGTACAAAGAAAATGCCAATGACTACCAGTGCTGGAACGCTAATTGTAGTGACAAAAAAACCTAAGAATATTAAGGTTGTAATTCTGGCATGAGGAAAACGAATTAAATATGCACCTAAAACTCCAGAAATTGCACCACTAGCCCCCAAAGAAGGAATAGGAGACTCAATTCCTATCACCCACTGACACAAAGCAGCTAAAGCACCACAGGCCAAATAAAAAACCAGATATTTGAAATGACCCAAACGGTCTTCGATGTTGTTGCCAAAGACCCACAGGAAGACCATATTAGATATCAAGTGCCACCAACCACCGTGGAGAAACTGTGATGTAATCAAAGTTATCCACTCACCAGAAAAGTTATAGGTTAATTCTCTGGGTACTACAGCATACTCGCGGAGAAAAAGATTCAACTGGGCATTAGATAAACTCACTTCATGAAGAAAAACTAAAACGTTCATGCCAATCAAACCGTAAGTAAAATACGGTGTGATTCGCGTGGGATTTTCGTCATAGAGTGGAAACACAGGTGTTTTTCCTAATTATCAATTAACTGCAATATAGCTTGTGCATAAGCCAGTCTCCAAATAATTGCCCACGGTAGCCTAGGTTGCTTGCAACTAGGTAATGGCCGACTCACTCTAGATAACCTCTACAGTTATTGTCAACAATTACAACAAGGGTAAGCCGCAGAAATTCTTAACTTTTACTTCCCAGTTGACTGTGCATAAGCTTCATATACGCCTTTGACGTTGTACCAATTGAGAAAAATCCGAGCTACTTCCAATGCCAATTGGGGTTTACCTAATTTAATCAGCCAGCGTAAAAAGGGAGCCATTGTGCGTTCATTCAGCAGACCATTCAGTGAGAGAATACCCCACAGTAAACGGTGCAGCCATGTCATTTGAATCATCATTCGCACTTCCCAAGTGGGATGCTTTTGATAAAACAAAACTCCCATACGGCCGCGTTGAATTTCTTTTTCAATCAAGTTAGGAATTTGTTCTAAATTAAATGGTGGATGCCAATGATATCCCACGGCTGCGGGACATTTGATAAGTTGTAGTCCTAAGTTTTTCAGTCGGACACCTAATTCTAAATCTTCCCATCCATACAGTTGGAAACCAGTATCGAATAATCCAGCTTTAGTTAACCAATGTTTAGGAATAGCAACGTTACCTGTAGCGAAAAAAGCCGCGGAGAAATCGGTAATTTTATAAGGTTCCGCAGTGGGATTCTCGAAATTACAAGTATTAATTACTGCACCATAAGTAAAAAAGCGATCGCTTCCTAATTTCTCTTTTCCCTGCAATAATGCGTCAGCGTGAGCTTGCAGAAAGTTTTTCAGCACTACTAAATCGCTATCGATAAATATAATCGTATCACCAAGTGCCTGTTCTACACCCAAATTCCGCGCCGCCGCCGGGCCTGCATGGTCTTGCTGAAAGCATCGGATATGGGGAAACTCTTGCTTGTGTGCTGCCAACCATTCTAAGGTTCCATCTGTAGAACCATCATCTACTAAAACAATTTCGTAATCACTCACTGTAGTTGACGCACTCAATTCCTGCATTTCCAAGGCTCGGAGGCACTTTTCTAAAATCGGCAGACGATTATAAGTTGGTATCACAACACTGAAAAACACATTCTCACCCACAACAGAAATTACCCATCTCCAGCTTATGACAATACTGTACTAGACACGGTTCCTGATTGGTCAAGGAGTGGAGAGAATGAGGAGGCTGAGTTTACGGGTGTGAGGGTGGAAGGGCAAAATCAAGTCAAAAGTCAAAAGTCAAAAGTTAAAAATTCTTTGACTTTTGAATTCCCCTTTGGTGTGTATGTATCTAAAACCCTTACACCCCACACCCTTTCACCCTTACACCCATTCTTCACAGATAATCTTGGTGCATAAGTTCTATTGGTATTAATTCAACCAAAATCCAGCTACTTTTGCATCTTTCAGGCTCAGTCTCGCTACAATATCATCGCTGCCATCTTTAAATGACAATTTCCATAAGTAAACTTGATAGCCTTGCTGGTTTAATTTTGTTAAGAAAACAGAGGAATAACCTTTCTTGAGGCGCGGTGCTAATTGTTCACTAACATGGGTAAATATTTGTTTTGTTAGACCTTCTTTAAAAGCTGGATTTCCTTGAGAAATAAAGTTTGTATAATTGTTTTGTTCAAGGGCATTGATGAGATTTGTAAAAGTTTTTTGTACAGATTGTTCTGGTTGATTACTGGGTGTTGATTTGATTCGTTCTTCCACAGCAACAGCCTGCACATTTTTTTGCCATTACTAAAGTCAAGGGTGACATAGTAAGAATTGCTGCAACTACCAAGGCTATTTTATTCACTTGCATCAAAATTCTCTTAATTTATATATTATCTGTCACCGATAATAACTCAAAAAACCCCAGAGCCTCGATTCCTTTAAGAAATCAAGGATTTAGTTAGCTCTTTATATCTGCAATAGCCCTTCAGGATTGACAGAGAATAGCGATCGCCTCTGTAAACCTTCCCGGTGTAAAATCTCATTGGCAGCTAATAAACCACTACTCACAGCACGTTCCATTAAGCCGCAGGGAAAAGGCATTTTCACCCAATCACCAGCAAATATTAAGTTGGGAATATTAGTACTAGTTTCAGGACGTTCAGCATAACTATGAGGTGGATATCCTGAAAAGTTATGTTGGTTAACTAATTCTCGATGCAACATTTTGGCTTGTTTTAACTCTGGCACAATGGCATACAGTTCTTGTTCAAAAGTTTCTAGCAAAGCTGCTTGGGTGGGAAATTGCTTTTCTTTATAACAATAAGCGTGTAATTCAACCACACTACCACCAGTGCTTTGTGACCACTCAATAAATTGCTGTTGAATACGATGATAAAGAGTGATGCTATCTGTTAATTGGTAGCCAGATAAAGAAGTAAAATTACTTTGTTGCCACTCAAAATCCCGGTCAAACCAAAAGCGACATACTGCAAAAGGGTCAGCAATACTCAAATTTTCGACTTGGCTTTGTACTGTTTTATCAACATCCCCATTGATCCGCTGAAATAATGTTTGCACTCCCGGAACATCGGTAGCAAAAACATAATAATCAGCTTGAATTTCTTCGGGTGATGCCAACTCTTGATTAACTGCTACTAGTTGCAATTGATCACCGTCTCGTTTCACGACTTGAAACTTAGCTAAATCTCGTTTTGCCGGGCCTTTGATAACTTTACCATCAGCTGCAAATACCGCTCCATGACAAGGACATTGAAAACCACCATCCTCTGCTTTTTGGACAGTGCAACCTTGATGAGTGCAGGTGAGAGAAATTGCTTGCTGAGAACCTACAGGTAAGGCAAATACTTCATCAGCCACGCCAAAATATTCTATGTTGTTATCTGCGATCGCGGTATTTTTTTCCACCGTCAATGGCACAGAATTATAATTACCATCAGTCCTATATTTCGCGCCATCAATTTTACCGTTAACAGCCACAACTTCAGTCACAGTTGCGTCGGTGATGATTTTACCACCACGCTGCACAATTGCCTGCGCGATCGGTTGGACTAAACTTGTCCCCATATCGTCTTTTGTACCATTAAAAGCCAGTCCTTCAGGATTTCCAAAAAAATAAAAATGAAAGAACTGCATTAGTTCTCCCACACTCATTAAATCTGGTGCATTCAAGCTAGATTTGGCAAAAGGCAGAAAATATAAATCATATAAACCTTGGGGAAATTCTGTTTTTACCCAATCAGCCACAGATATATTATCAAATCGCTGATAATTTTTTTTCTCTTTGAAAGCCAGTGATCGCTTGAAAGACTTGCAGATGTTTAATTTTCGTTAAATTAATGCCCCAACGGAAGCGATTTGGAGATGCGATCGCTAAATCTATAATATTCCAGGGAAAAGCCGAGTGACTGGGGCGAAATACCTCTGGTTTGTATTTAGCATCTTGATAAACCACAGAATAAAAATTCAGCGATTGAAAATTATCCTTTATCCCCAATTCTGCTACCAAACTATTCAAGTTATAGTACTGGGGAAAAAAGCCATGAAATCCATGTTCCATCATAAAGGTTTTGCCAGCCGCTTCTACTTGCCAACTAGCGATTTTGCCACCTAATTGAGGAGATTTTTCTAACAGTGTGACAATAAATCCTCGCTGACTTAATTCATAAGCACAAGCTAAACCTGCTAAACCACCCCCAATTACAACAACAGTTTTGGGTTGATTTAATATTTGTGGCAAATCTAGAGTATCTTTTTGAAATACCGTTGGTTTAGGCTTACTAAACCGCGAGTATCCCGTAACTCCTGCAACTGTACTGACACCGAATAACTTCAGCAGTGTACGACGGGAGATAGTAGATGATTCCAGCAAATTAGGTATTTGGCTCATTGGTTACAAAATTAACTTTTCCCATCTAACAAAGTCGTGAAATGATCACTGTGAGTTCGCAGATTGTATTGTTAAGAATATTTCTGTGATCACCGTGCTAAGTCCCGGACTGAATTATTTTGCCAGAATGGCAGAAATTGTCAAGAGTAAACAATCCTATAGACTAAATGAGATGAAATATTGGCGCGAAACTATCGCTGTCACCCAGCGCATCTTAATTGAATTACTCCGTCGGCGACGCAGCCTGATTTTTTGGAGTATTTTTCCAATTTCCGTCTTAATTCTCGGTGGATTTATTTTAGCAGAACGCGCAAAACTACCAATCAACACAGCTTTTGAATATACTGCACCTTCTACATTAGTCGGTGCGGCTTTATTTTTCAGTTGTTTGGGTGGTACAGTTGCAACCATCGTTGCAGAACGAGAACAGCAAACTATCAAACGCTTGTTTCTTTCACCATTGAGTGGTGTATCCTACTTTTTCGGAATTTTTTTAGCTCATAGTTGCATTGGCTTAGGACAAGCTTTACTCGTGTATACTGTTGCTGCGTTTTGGGGCGCAACATTTAAAGGTTCAATTTTTTTAGGATTAATAATTATTTTGATGAGTATGGCGGCTTACGTCGGCTTAGGTTTTATTTTAGGTACACAATTAGCTAGACGAATTGAAGATGTAAATGCTTTAGTTGCTGCTTTTGGCGTACCTTTATTAATCTTAGGTGGGGCTTTTCTACCAAGTTCATTGTTTCCTAAAAGTTTAATCAACATTGCCCAATATAACCCGATTTATCACATGAATGAGGCATTTGTTGGAGTTTCGAATAATGGCAAGCAAATTAGTGATATTACATCTCATTTTTGGTTTTTATTAATTTTTACTTTGCTAATGGTGCTGGGTGGATGGTTATCTTATCGCCGCATGTTACTAGTAGAAAGAAAATTATGAATAAGAATTTAGAAGTCAGAATTAATTAGTGATAGAAAAGTATCTACTACTAATTGTAGACCAATAAATTTTCAATTTTGTGAGGATAATGACGGGTTTATTTTGATGATTATTAATGGACTTACATAAACTATGGATTCTTCAATTACAACAAATTCTCATTCTGACCAAATACAAACTAAAAGAATCATCTCCCTAGATATGTTGCGCGGTTTAGTAATGGTGTTAATGGTGCTAGACCATGTACGAGATTTCTTTACTAATGTTCGCTTCCGTCCGACAGACTTAACACAAACAAATATCCCCCTGTTTTTCACACGCTGGATAACTCATTTGTGCGCTCCAACATTTATATTCTTAGCTGGAGTCGCAGCTTATCTTTATTTTGAAAATCGACTGCAAAGCAAGCATGAATTATCACGCTATCTCATAATTCGAGGACTGTGGTTAGTATTTTTAGAGTTAACAGTGGTACGTTTTGCCTGGATATTTGATCCTACCTACTCCTTTTCGTTAGCTGGTGTTCTGTGGGCAATTGGTTGGTCAATGGTTGTGTTAGCAGTATTAGTTAGAATGCCAATTCCTTTCATAGCTGCTTTCGGACTTGTACTGATATTTGGACATAATTTATTTGATCAGATTCATGCGGAACAACTAGGAAAATTGGGTTGGTTATGGGCAATTCTTCATGAACCCAAAATGCTGATGCCTTTGGCTAATAAAAAGTTATTTATTGGCTATCCTCTGATTCCTTGGATTGGGGTAATGGCAACAGGTTATGCCTTTGGGAGTTTCATGAAGCAGGAAAAAAGTTTGCGACAGCAATTATTCTTGCGGTTAGGACTGGGTTTAATTGCTGGCTTTGTGGTTCTCCGCGCTGTAAATATCTATGGCGATCCTTCACCCTGGACTGTACAAAAGAATTTTGCGTTTACCATACTATCGTTTATTAACTGTCAAAAATATCCACCTTCATTACTATATTTATTAATCACATTAGGTATAGCAATGCTCTTACTTTATCTATTTGAAAAGTATAGATTACGGATTTTACAACCTCTAGTTTTATTTGGTCAATTTCCTTTATTTTTTTATATAATTCACCTCTGGCTAATTCATTTAGCAGCCATTTTGCTGGCTTTACCTAAATATGGTTTAAAAGCAATTAATCTACCTTTTCTTTTTTCTTCCCTAATGCCTGCCGACTATGGATATGATTTACCAATGCTCTACAATTTTTGGATAATTATGATAATTCTGCTTTATCCTATTTGTAGTTGGTTTAGAAGTTACAAAACAAAGCATCCTCGCAAATTATCATCAAACTAACTGTAATGTGAGACATACCTATCCTTCCTTAAAAAGCCTACAGTGTACACCGTAGGCTTTTTAAGGAAGAATATTATAGCGGTTATCGTTCTAGTGAGGTAAAAGCAAGAATAATTAACCGCAGATGAACGCGGATGAAATCGATTTTTAAATGCAACATTTAAGACTTGATACGCTAGTAGGTTGGGTGAAACGAAGAGCAAACTAACAAAGCCTACCTGGATGATGTTGGGTTCCTAAGTTTTAATTTTGCTAACACACCTTGCTATTTTGCCAGTTGCCTAAGTCTGGTATTGATAGCTAATTCCTAATTAGTAATTTTATTCAATTTTCTCGTCATCAAAAAGCCTTTAAACCTCCGCCAGTTGGCTTTGACAACTTTCCATTGTTGTAGGATATGCAGAATAATCAAAGCTAAAAATGTATATGCTATCCAAAAATGAATGCTTCTACCTAAGTCTACTAAACTAGATTTTTGTGGGAAAAAATCGGGTAAAGTTAACCAAAAAAAATTGACATTATTACTTTTATAAGAATTAGAAAAAAAAGAACCCACTAACGGGAACTGCAAACATTAATAAATAAAGCAGAGTATGGAGTATAAATTTACGTGTCCATTCAGGAGTAAACCTTGGCAAATTTTTAGTGTATTTTCGCCACCATACCTGCAACAACACTAAAATCCGCCAAGTTAGCAAAGCTACTACCAAAGCTCCGATTGATTTATGAAAATCATATATTTCTGATCTTAGGAAAGTTCCACGAGATAAACGCGCCATACCTGAACCAGTTATAAATAAAACTAAATAACAGGCAGACATGATCCAATGTACAGACATGAGTTGCTTAAACGCAGAATTAATCCTAGCTTTCTTAACTGCTGATGTTAAATTCATCTCAATACATCTGAATTTTGTTATGGTTTTACTTCGCAGTGCTATTGGGCGTTTTTTTCGGCGTTGCTGAATCACAATATGAATTATGCGATCGCTATATCCTCGCGGGGGCTTTGCTCCCGCATTGGAATACAACGATGCTGGAGATAATAAACTAACAATCTAATAGAGAGTTCCAGCATTTCTACTGACTTAGAATAACAAAAAGTCTTTCTATGTAATCGGGCTAAATAATGTCTTAATCTGCTATTTTCACCTTCTACTCGTGTCATATAAGTTTTACACACAAGATGGTCTTCTTGATTAATAAAACATGGATAAACCGGATAGCCATCCGTTACATAAAAATATGAGTTCCACGCTTTAATCCTCTGCCACAACTGTTGAAAAGTTTCTGAACTTCTATCTCCTAAAACCCATCCTAAAATCCCCGAAGTCTTGTGGTTGACTACACTCCATACCCAAATTTTGTTTTTTTTGACCCGACAAAAGTTTCTAATTCATCAATTTCAGTTATTTCAGGTATTTCAGCTGTTTCGGGATGTTCTGGTAACTGACCACCCATTTGTTTCACCCAATAAATTACTGTTGTATGATGTACTTTTTTTACTCTTTCTATGGCACGGAAACCAGAACCATTAACATACATTTCTAAGCATTCTCGTTTAATTTCGTCACCATAACCCTTTTGATTGTGATATTCAATAAATTGACGACCACAATCTGCACAAATGTAGTTTTGTTTACCTCTTTATCTACCGTTCTTACGGATATGAGAGGAATTACAACGCGGACATTCCATGAAGATTCACCCTAATTCATATTCTCATTATGCAACGCCGTTTTTTGTGTATTGAAATAGTTCAAACCTATTTTGTTTTTCGCTTGAAGAGTAAACCTATACTCACAGCAGCTAAAGCCCCAAGAGTGGCACTAGGCTCAGGGACAGCATTTGGTATGTTTTGCTCAAAACGATTTTGGAGAAGAGTATCGCCACCTATTAATTCGATAGAACCATCAGAAGAAGTTACGGCACGACTGGCTTTGCCTAAAATATTTTCTTCTAAGATATAAGACAGATTGTTGACAGCTTGATTGGGGTCAAATCCAAAGCCAGCAAATAGGAGATAACTGTACAATGGTTCAGTTTGTCCTGGACGAACGATACTATATGAGATAAATTCAAACGCTGGGTTATCTTTAATTAATTCTGCCCGTAAATCTGCATCAAATGGAATGGTATCAGGAACAAAAGGTCTATCTGGATTAAAAATGAGGAAGCCATTCGCATCTAAAACATAACGACCTGTGTTAATGGAACTTGCAGGACAATTGGGTTGAAAACCAAGATTACCACCGCTAATACAAACTTCTCCATTCCCTGACGTAAAGTCTTGTATAGCTCCTTGAAAAAGACCTATTCCTAAGTCACTGGCACTATCAGTTATTTCACTACCATCCCTGGCCGTATTAACTAAATTAAATTGAGCAAGCGCATTTTGTTGGTCTGAGCCTGTTTGAGAATATGTGTTAGTTCTAAGTCTTCTTTGTGCTGCGGCTGGTTCTACAAAACTTAGAATTACGGGAACTACTGTCAAGCTAATAGCAAACATTAACTTGATTATTGTCATGTTTAATTTACCTACCTGTACCTTGAAAAATAAGTGAACAAGAATAAGTCGCCACAGTTAAATTCCCGACTATGTAGACAAAATGAATCTGTCCTTCAGCAACAATTTGCCGAAAGCTAACTATATATAAGTCTGCTAAGGATGTAGACTTTGTTTACATAGCTTGGAATTCTATGCCGAGGTAATTTATCGAAGCTTGATACACCCAAATAAGTTTGTTTACTACTTTTTTTTAAGAAAATTTTACTGTATGTGGACAGTAGCAATCTTCTCTGGCAGAAATACTACAGTGTAATGATATCTAAATTACAATATTTACGGATTTTTTGCGGAAAATTTATAAAAATCTTACATTTATCAACCGTGTTTTCTTCTAATCAATGCAAGTGCTAGTTATTATATGGTCACTAATTCATCAAAATTTATCAATTATGCAATGTAGCAATTGAAACATAAAAATATTGTCAGTTAGAAGTGATTCAGTTTGGATAAAAATAAAAAAGCTATGTCTAGTTTAGAGGAAGCGATCGCTTGCCCTGTTTGCCAAAAAACTCTCACTACTGCACCATCAGACTGCAATCAATGTCAAAATTACTTCCGTCAGGAAGTAACAAAAATGCCATTAGCACCAGTTGATTTAACACCTGCACAAGTCAAGGATGGGGTTGATGTAGTTAATTTCCAGCCACTACGCACCGAGTTATTTCGCTTACCAATCATTTCTTTTTTATACGAGCGTATCTTACCGCCAATTTGGGCAATGGGGTTACGTAATCGGGGCGGGATGGATACGGAATTTCAGCAGTGTATCGAGTTTTTTGGTCAAAACTTAGGTACTGTGGCAGATATTAGTTGTGGTACAGGAATTTTTGCCCGCCGTTTGGCTTTATTGCAGCAATGTCAGCAAATTATCGCTCTGGATTACTCAGAGACAATGTTAGGGCAATTACAACAACAAATGCAACGAGATGGGATATTACCATCTCAGATCACCATTATCCGCGGCGATATCACAGCATTACCATTCGCACCAAATTCTCTTGATGCTGTTTACAGTGGCGCGGCTATACACTGCTGGCCTGATGCGACAACAGGAGTTCGCAATATTTATCAAGCATTAAGTAGTGGAGGTAAGTTATTTGCCACTACATTTCTCCAACCATTACCCAGCATAATATTTCGCTTCTTCACTGCCGATGAGTTGCAGCAAATTGCGATCACCGCAGGTTTTCATCCAGACTGTGTACAGGTGGAAACTCGCGGAGTATATGGTACGCTCAAATGTATTAAGTAAATTAATCACCAATAGATAAAACAAGACCTTCACAGGCTAGTAAACCTTGGGCAAAAGTGGCTTTCACATCAGTTTGCACTTCGTCAAGAAAATCATCCTCATCATCGGGATGGTGATGAGAAATCACTAATTTCTTCACTGCTGCACCTTGGGCTAATTCTACAGCCGCTTGCCAGTGTAAATCAGTCGATTCATGGCTGTTAGCTGTTGGCGGAACGTAAGTAGCATTCGCAATCAACAAATCTACACCTTTTACCAGTTGTAAAATCTGTTCTTGATCCACAGGATCAGCATTTTTAGTTAAATCTGTGACGTAGGCAACACTTTTGTCTTGCCAGGAAACTCGGTAGCCAACAGAACGCTGAGTTTGATTAATCAAGGCTGTGGTAACTGTGACATCATCTAGCTGCACATTATTACCAGGAATCACATTATAGAAATGCAATTCCGACTGCATTACCTGGAGTGGATAAGGAAAGTGCGGTTGTAACATCTGATCACAAAGGCACTGTTTAATCGAAGCACTGTTAGAAGCAGCCGAACCATAAATATGAAAGCGGTTTTCTGGAACAAACGCTGGTGCAAAAAACGGAAACCCTTGAATGCGATTTGATTGAGAATTGGTAAAAAATAAATGTGCTTCTATCGGCTGTTGCAGTTGTCGCAAAGATTTACCGAGAATACGTAAACCAGTCCCACCATCAAAAATCAAGTGTTTACCTGCTACTTGTATACCTACACAAGCAGTATTCCCACCATAGCGATCGGCGTTACTAGCTGGGGTGGCTATTAAACCTCTGACACCCCAAAATTGCACAACAAATTCACCCACGGAACTACTAGCGGTTGTAGTTGCGGTTTCAGTTACGGAACTTTGGAAATCCGACGGCGCAAGATTTGACATTTTTCTGACAATTTAGACCTTACTGAGCAGGTCATCGTAGTGCCGCACTTCTAATAGTCGGTTTTTTTTCGTCCACAATGACTACCGTAGGAGAGTAATTTTTTAACTCTTCCAAAGAGAACTGCCCGTAAGCCATTATAATCAAGCGATCGCCCACAATGCCTAGACGTGCCGCCGCCCCATTTAGCTCAATAATTCCCGAATTGGCTGGAGCCTTGATTGCATAAGTAATAAAGCGTTCACCATTGGCAACATTGACGACTTGCACTTGCTCATAGGGTAAAATACCAGCCTTATCTAACAACATTTCATCGATGCTGATACTACCTACGTAGTTAATATTCGCCCCAGTCAGGGTGCAATTGTGTATTTTTGCCAAAAGAACTGTACGCTGCATTTAGGTTTGAGATTTTTGTGGCTAGGTGTGCAATCTGCAATTAACAAACTTTTAATTTTGTGATTGCCTGAATCTAGTATAGGAAAGCAGGAGACAGTCTTTATGAATTTTTGACTCAGTACTGTTGAGAAGCTGAGAAGTTAGGAGTGCTGATTTTCACTCCTAACTCAGTAATGCTTATTTAGCAGCTTTGATGCACTTTTCTACCAAAGCTGAGACTGTACCAACATCTTGCCAACCGAGAATTTCAGTTACTTTCTTTTCCAAGTTTTTGTAAGTGCGGAAAAATTCAGCAATTTCATCTAAACGGTGTGGTGCTACGTCATTGAGAGATTTGACATGGGTATAGCGTGGGTCTTTGTCTGGTACACAAAGAATTTTTTCATCGCGATCGCCACCATCAATCATCTCTAACATACCTATTGGGCGTGCAGCAATGATACAACCAGGGAAAGTTGGCTCATCGATGATCACCATCCCATCTAGAGGGTCGCCATCATCAGCCAAAGTATTCGGCACAAAACCATAGTCGTAGGGATATCTTACCGAAGAATAAAGCACTCGGTCTAGGGCAAAAGCTTCTAGTTCTTTGTCATACTCGTATTTATTCTTGCTCCCGCCTGGGATTTCAATCAGAACATTCAGAATACCCGGTTTTGGTTGAGCAGGAATACGGGATAAGTCCACAACAAAACTCCTTGGCTAACAGTAAATTGGGGATGCACTCTGTTTAGTTCCCCGTGTAGAATTTTATGGCCAAGATGTACTTCTGCCCAAAGTATTTTCTCACACACCCTGAACCCGACAATGATGATTCTTCCATCCGAGGGATGTGTCAATAATTAAAGAATGACTAATCTAAAAGTAACATTTAATCAATAAATAATCGAATTATGCCATCTCCAAAACCATTGTATGGCACAGAACTAGTAGACTGTGCCAGAGCGAATGCCAAGCAAGGAATTGAAACTGCTGCTTATCAATGTGGCTATGGTGATGATCTTAATACTTTTGCCCAAGAACTCCGACAAGCTTGTGAAAAAATGAATTTACAAGTCAAGGAATTAAGTGAATTAATTACTGATCAAGATATGATTCTCGAAATAGGTACTGGTGAAATTATTGCCCCAGATACAGCTTCTGAATTATAAATACAGTAGCCTTGGAGATTGTAGAAGGCTTGCCACGCCACTAGCGACTTCAGTCGCGGCTACACAGACACAACCCGCACTTCGACAAGCTCAGTGACCTTCTTCGCGGGTTCCAAACTCTTGATTTTACGTTAGTCCGCCTACGCGGACTTTGTTTTTATAGCCGAGCCAGTGCGTTGAGGAGACAGCGCCGTGGGCGGGTTTCCCGACTTGAGGCGACTGTCGTCGGCTCTGCCGACTTGAAGCATCTGGCGTGCGAATTCCATTCGTCGGGGCTAGGTGCAAGATGTGATAATCGCCTTCTACCACAATTAAATCTTACGCTGTTTAATGGGTTGGGCGGGATTACCGGCATAAATTGTCATCGGCTCTAAAGAACGTCCTGTAACTCCACCTAAAGTCAACACCGCACCCTTCCCAACAGTTACTCCAGGGCCAATTACTGATTTTGCAGCAATCCAACTACTTTCTTGAATGTGAATTGGCGCAGTCATTAATTTAAAATCAGGATGACTCCAGTCATGGTTTCCCGTGCAGAGATACACCCCTTGAGATATACACACATGACTTTCAATCGTCACATTCGCTAGATTATCAATCCAAGCATCTTCCCCAATCCACACATGATCACCGACAACCAGCCGCCAGGGAAACTTCACCCGCACACCTGGTTTAATCCGCACATTCTCACCAATCTGCGCTCCAAAACTGCGAAGTAACAACACTTTTAACCCTGAAGCAGTCAACCACCGATTCTGCACCAAAGGAGAACCCAGGAAATACCACAAAACTTGTTTCCATAAAGGTGCGCCAGGAGTATAAGTAGCAAGAGTGTAATTATCTAACCGCATATATCAAGCTAATAAATAATAACCTGTTTTAGTGACTGTCCGAAAAATTCAGTTCTCGCTTGTCAAAAAATTAACTAGGAAAGTTAAAATACAGTAATAAAGCTATAAAAAAATTTTCGGAACATAAGTATATGTAGTGGACTGTTTCAGTTAAAACGGTGTATTAAAAAAATAAGAAAGCATTGATTGATATTAACTTTATCAATAATCTATTGACCTATTTTAGCTGAAACAGTCTACTACGTACATTTCAGAAATTAAAATATTAGTCCTATATATAAAATGTTCGGAACATAAGTTTTAAAGTAAGTAAAATGACATTACTACAGAACAAATATTTTTCAGGAGACATATTTCTATATATTTTTGCATCAAAAATAAGTTCTAAGCATTTATCACACATCTATATAAAAGAGTAGTGGAAAGCTGTCAGCCAAACTAGCTGAACTTTACAAAAACATATATCTTAGTCTATGCAAAGGATATGACATCAGATGCTATATATTTTCTTTTGTCACATTATAAAGATTATAAAGAGTAACTGTGCAACAAAATTCAACTAAGCTTTTGCAAGAAACTGTCTTATCCTCAAAAGGAGTAGTGGTTGAAATTACTGAAAAATCAATCCTTTGTAGTTGTGGTATGCCTATGACTGTGTGAATCACTGAGAAGCAGTCCTATCAATATATTGCAAAGATACACAACTATAGCAAATGAAGATTTTATGAAGTGAATCAGCTAAATATTGTGTTCTCCATGTGTTGTATGTAAGTGTATTTATGTCAGCTTTATTGAGTAGATATCAACTAGCTTGATGGTAACTACGGAATCTTAAGTTTTAGAAAAACACAAAGTCTTGATAAAGTGCAATTACTTAAGTGTGGGTATGGATATTTTATAAAACCTTTTGGTTAACCTAACCTACTCACTTGAAATCTACTTGGGTGGATTCTGCGTACATTGCTTCAAGTTAAACTTTTCGGGGCTACGTACGTGTGTTTTCTTAAAAACGTAATTTTACTAACAAGGGGCTGGTATCTGCAATAAATCTGGGAATTTTGCCACACAGCAATGTTGGTTTACTTAACACCTATTTTCTTTTGAGGAACAAACTAAATGGCAAATTTAAACATACTTAAAAACGTGGCTACAGTGGCGGCTGCGTCTGCTGTAGCAGTGATGGCTACCACAGGAAAGGCTTCAGCTATTACCATTGACCTGGGTGGTTCTTTTAGCACTGCGACAAGCTATTCCTACACTCAAGGCGGTATTACAGTGCAAGCAACCGGAGTTGGAGCTAATCCAGCAGAAACATTATTATTTCGTAATAGTAATGGTTTAGGAGTAATAACAGGCAACGATGGGAACGATAATAATCAAGTCGATGGTTTAGGCATTAACGAAACCCTCAACTTGTTATTTAGTCCTCAAGTAAAACTCCTCAAAGCCATCTTTTCTCAAGTTGATGCTGATCCAGATGGAGATGAATACTCAATATCAGTAGATAGTTCTTTCCTTCAAAGTGGGAACATTGCTTCTATTGGCACTGGTGTAGTCTCGGTAGCAATTAATAATTCTCCATTCGGCGCGCTTTACTCTTTCACTGTTACCGATGGGGATGACGACTACTTCCTGAAAGCTGTTGAAGTTCAGCCTGTTCCCGAACCTCTAACAATGGGTGGTATAGCTCTGGGTGCAACCTTTGGTGCATATCTCAGAAAGCGGTATTCCAAAAAAGACGAAAAGCTAGTCAAAGCTTAATTCGTAACTCTTGGGTAAGATTCCTATTATCAAACCCCAATTATTAACTTGTATTCCCTTCTTGTTTATCAGCTCTACTTGCAAACAAGTAAATCTGTTTTTGCAATTAAAAGCGATGAATTTTAGTGATTAACAAAGAATTATGGCAGTAGCTAGAGTTCAGTTTTCCTAATTATCAACACCACTAAACTTTCTCAGTGTTTCAACAATTGAAAGATATTTACATCATCAGTTAACTCAACTTAACGTAAAAATCTACATTATCATAAAATGCCTAAAACTCATCTCAAATACGAGATTTAGGCTTTTTATTACAGCTATAAAAGTATTTAAGCTAAAACCAGCATAGCTTATCAAAAATATTCTTATTTTTCAATTTGTCTGCGAGATATCTAATAAAAAATAGCTTATGAGCAAATTCATAGGCTATTTTTTATTAAGGTTTCATTTAGCTGCTTTTAGTTAGGCGCTCTTACCCCATTTTTCCCGTAAGCTGAATAGTCTCCCACAGGTATGAGGCTTGCGTGTCCATCTACCTTATAATGAAAAGCCTTAACAGGAACGATTTGCTTAAAAGTAATGCCCTGAGAGGAATCTGGTGCAGTTTTTGCGTTTTTTTCCATAAGCATCTGTGTAGATTACAGAGTTTGGAGAATCGGCAAAAGCTAGTGCTGAAAAATGGCTATTAGAATTAACTGTTCCACGGAAAGGTGAACGGGGGTCATCCCAGGTAACTTTACTTCCAGCCGCCAGAACTTCTTGGCACAATAGGCTCTTAGACATGGGATGACTAGAAATGTAGCAAGTATCAACCGTTCTGGTAATTTTCGTAGCGGAAGAAGAATCAAAGAAACGTGAAGGATTTTTAAGATTAAAGTAGAAGCTGCCACCTGCAAACCCTGTTAACCAAAACTCACTACTTCTAGCAGAAGCACCAGCTAACTGTTCTTCCTGTGTACCGCGCACAAAACATTCTTTAGTGGGAATGGCTCTCTGTACACCGCCTATAGGCTGATCAATAGGGTTGGGTGAAATACCAGAAACAACAAACAGACTACACAAAGAGGTTTCAGGTTCTTTGAATTGTCCAGCTTTACCAAATAAGGCAAAATGTTTTAAGTTAAAAGGCTCCTCTCCATCGCATTTACCACCCACAAACATTTCATGAGCTGTATTTGTTAAGGCATCTGGGGAATGGCTTCCCATGTGCAGTTTTATAGTCACATCACAAGTAGTTTTTAAGCTGGTGTTATTTGCGTTGTACATATACCAGTTATTAGCAACTAGAACCTTGTGTCCAAAGTGGTCTTCATGCCTAGCGTGAGATGGACTATTAACCTCTTGCTGTTCGCTGACATATCCAAATGCTGGCATACCCACAATATTAAATACCTCAGAACTGCGTGGGTCATCGCCATGCTCGTGTCCGTATGTACAGTACATATCGGTTTCTGGGTTAAAGTCTACAGGCGGGTGCCATGTGGGGTATACCTTACCATCTTCAGCTTTTGTCCAGTAGGTGTCGTGCATCCACTTAGGGCATTCCCCAGTTTTGGCTGGAGACCACAACCCGTATGATCTAGCCAAGGTTTCGGAACTGGCTGGTAGTAGGTTTTGTGTCCGCACTGGTCTGCCAGAAATGGGTATAACAGGAGCGCCTTTGTTTACTTGGTCTGGTTGGATTTTTTGGATATCGTCTATTTTCTGCACAGTATCCTTAGCCCAGAAAGCAAACCAATTAAAGCGCATATTGCTGTTAGAGCCTGTGAATTTGATGACTAGGTTTCTTGTGTCATTGTCCGGCGTGTTTTTGGCCAGATTACTATTCAAAGGGCAAGGAACTGTACGGTAGGTTTGCAAACCAGTAGTATTGATGGTGCAAGTTCCAACTACAGGGCCGTTCAGTGAGTCCAAAAGTACTTCAACACTATTTGTTCCTGAATCTAAGGAAACACGTAGCATCAAAGCTTCGACACCACTACCTAAGTCGAGGTTGTTGTATATTGCATAGTTGCCATTGGCAGCGTTGGTCAGTTCTTGAGACTGTCCAACACCCAAAAAAGAAAATGGATCTTCGCTGCGTTCGTTATAACCACCCCAAACTGTCTGTAGACCAAAGCGAGAAGCAAAACTGAGAGCATCTACTCGCTGAAATACTGGCCAAGGTGCCTTTGCTGTCGATGGAATAGTTGATGTACTTGCCGCTACTGAAGGTTGCAGTGGTTCAAAAATAGAAAATTTACCATGAGTAATGCCAGATAAGCTGAATACTAACGCGATCGCAGCGTATAGTAAAAACTTACTAATTTTATTTTTTGTCATGTCCTCTAAGCCGAATCAAAATAGGAAACAGGGAATTGCAGTTAACTAGCTGCTACTACGTCCGCGAATTATTACGGAGCAACACCTGAGATAATATATTACAAATAGAGATAACAACCTCAGCATTTTTTTGGATGATAGATTGTGGTTATTGAACTAGTCTTGTAAGAAAATTTACTACTATAGTTTAAAAAAATTAAGAAAATTGGCCAGTTATCCGCAAATCACTCAAGCTACTTCTATTTGTGAAACTAAAAACTTTAAGTCTTTATCAAGTCAGGCTTTGAGAAAAAAATATTAAAACTTTGATCTTTTCATTTTTTGCTAATGACGATCATTTAATCAAGCAGAAATCTGTACGATTAAATAATTGTGATATATGATACTTGTAAGTATAAATTCTTAAATATAATGAATCTGATAGTAAAATTACATATTGCCTAACCAAGAATCCATAACTTGTAATTATTGCTTTCTATATAAAGATTATGAAGATCCAATGTAAATCTGAGAAATTAAGGATTTTCTATAAAAGTCAAGGTAAAGAGCTTGTTATCCTTGCCAGATAAAGCAGATGAAAACACACTGATACATACCTCACGGTAAATTAAGTAATCATCTAGTTTAAAGCCAAATGAAGATTTGATGAAAAATCTTTAACAACGTTGTATTCGTTGTACATTGTATGCAAATGTATTGACATATCAGTATTTTTTAGGAAGCAGTGATCAGCCTTTAAAGAAATCACCGTCTTTTACAGATAACTCTTTAAACTATGTATAAAGGGTTTCTATGATACCTTATATTTGTTCCCTGTCTTGGTCTAATAGTGAAAGTTAAATAGATACAACTGTTGAAATTCACAATTGAGTTCATACCTAACTTACTAACTAAATTGAGCTAAATTGAGGATATAATTTTAATGAATATCTAACTCAATTTATAAGAATTGATTTTGGGTTAGGGATGATAATTAAGTGCTTAATATATTTAATATATTTCTTATTTCGTCAGATTTTCTAGGGCTAAACAATACTACTTTTAATTAATATTATTAGTTGCTTCTATAGCAGTTATATTTGAGAGGCTGAAAAACAAAGACAAGAGAGATATTATGTTTACATATATTTGAGGATTGTTATAGTGCAGAGTTGTTTTTATTAAAAAATTTTCATTATATTTAAATTAAAAATAATCTTATAAAATTGTGATGCAAATTTAAAAATCCTAAACTTGACGTTCAATCTCAATTAAATAAAAAATATGCAAAACAGGTTATCAATCTCAATAAAAAATGTTGAAATATGGTTAATAGGAATTGGTGGAACCCTAATCGCTATTAATTTAAACTTAGTCAGCAGGGTTAACCACCCAACTAATTTTTATGTATATATTTTATTCTTGACAACTCTTTATTTATTACTGAAAGAAAAACGGCATCAATTAAACCTAGAAAGCAGTATATTATCTAGTATTACAGGTACACTGTTGATAGGCTTAGTATTTGTTTACAGTTTTTTTCAAATTAACATTGGTTTTTTATTTTTATTTCCACCTTTACTATCTGGTTTTGGTACTGCCCTGTTAGCTTCTGGTTATAGAGGATTAAAGCAGTATAAAAGAGAGTTGTGGTTATTAGGATTTCTAACTATACGTAATTTTATGATTATGAATAAGTTAGATTTGACTATAGTCACAGCTAAATTCTCTACAGTTATTCTTTGGTATACAGGTTTTAAGGTCAATCGTTCAGGTGTTATGATACATCTACCAACTGGAAGTGTAGAAGTATATTCTGCATGTTCTGGAATTGATTTAATTATAGATTTATTAAGTTTAGCAGTACTATTTATTTATTTGTTCAATCTCAGCTGGCAGCAAAAAATTATGATACCTATAGTAGCTGCCTGCTTAGGATTTGTGGTTAATGGATTTAGAGTTGCATTAATGGCTATTTTAGTAGCGCAGGGAGATAAGGAAGCTTTTGAATATTGGCATCTTGGAGATGGTTCTTTAATATTTTCTATAGTGGCTAGTCTATTTTTATGTTGTTTCTGCTGGTTTTTACTAAGTAGGAATGAGAACGAAAGTAAAAATTCTATCAATTACTCAAAGTAATGTTTTGGAAAGAAAACCGCATTCAATTTTTAGCTTTCATCTTCAGTGTAGGGATATTAGTTGCGGGAAAATCAATTTTCTTCCCTCCAAGTAAAGAACAAACTCATACATTTGCCTTTCCTGAAGAAGTACCTTTAGCGCAATGGCAAACTAGTTTTGCTACGCCAATAAAATCTTTAACGAAAACTCAGCAAAACCCAGATTTATTAGCTAAAAAACATTATAGATACGTTAAAAATGATTTATCATTGGATATTGAGATGCGTTATTTACAAAATTTCTATTATGCAGATATTGGTGCATACATTCAACGCAATCTTGGTATAAAATATTCTACCTTAGTGCGTCAGCAAGAAGGAATTGGATACTACGGACTAGGGATAGATAAACAAAAAGCTTATCTTAGTAGTTGTATTAATCCACGAGGGGGTAGCACCTTCACTCACGCGCAGTTTAGAGAAAATCGCATTTCTCAAGATATCAGTTTGAATCGTTTAATACCAATCTTACTAGGACAAGAAGCCCTTTTAGACAAACGCTGTTTATGGGTATATTTATCAATTCCTTTAGAAAAGTCTTCCCCTGAAGAAGCCTACCAAACACTAGAAAAAGCTTGGTTTTCTTGGTATCAGTGGTGGCAACCTCGATTTCCTAAACCTTGAATTTTAATAACTTTACTTTTGTAATTCATTTACCTTTTAATTATGGCTGAAACAAACATTCGTGAATCTAATACTAGTGAATCTAATGCTCGTGAAACAGACATCCGTGAATTTGTTGAGTTAGAATTCACCAAACTAAGTAAACTGGTAGGGAATATACAACCTCTGCTAGAACTAGTTAATCTTTGGCGTTTTCTTGGCTACGGTATGCTGTTGTTGGCATTTTTAGACTTAATTGATATTTTTGTGCCACCAAGCTTCATGAATCCTACTTGGGAATTCCAAACTATGGGAAGGTTGGTAAACCAAGTGGGAATACCATTAATTGGATTACTTTTTGTCTTTTCTGGTAAGTTAGCCAAAAGAGCCAGATGGGAATCAGGTATTTTGGCATTATTATCTCGTTTAAGTTTGTTAGTTGCATTGTTATACTTGCTGCTAATTCCTTTAGGCGTGGTTAACACAATACGTTTGTATAACACTAACCTTGAGCAAATTAAGACTGGCTATGAACAAAGACTGTCTCAAGCTAATCAGGTTGAAGAGCAACTAAATAAAACTTCACCCACAGACATAGATAATTTAATTAAGCGCCAAGGTGGTTCATTAAATGGTAGAAGTCCTGAAGATGTTAAAAATCAAATTCTTTCACAACTCAATCAAACCAAGCAACAACTCAAAACTCAAAAGGAAACAAATCAGTCTTCTGTAACGTTCAATTTATTGAAAAACTCTGTAAGATGGAATATAGGAGCGTTAATATCCGCAGTTTTGTTTATTCTGATTTGGAAGGAAACACGCTGGGCTAGAAAAAAATCAGCGTAGTTAAATAAGAAGTAAATTTTTGATGGCTAAGTACTTTATATCTAGCCTTGGTTAAAAAGATTTATGACAAAAAGATGAAACTCATACGTGGGTTTCATTTTTTTAGTATTTATAAAGATGTGCTATGAATTCAACAAATAATACTCAGGTTAACCTTATGCACCTGTATAACCTGTAATTATCCACATGAGAGAGCGAGCAATATCACGAAGAATGCGAAAAACCGATTCTAGTTCTGTTGGCTGAGATTGTATGGGGACGGGAGTAAAGGCAATACCTCGACTACCAAGGATGATAGTAGCGATCGCCTTGACCCTAGGCATATGAAATTCAGAAGTAATTAGGAATAGGTGTTGTATCTGCTGTTGGTGGAAAACATCAACTAAGGTAGTAAAGTTAGTCACAGTATCCTTAGCACGGTAGTCAAGATAAAGACGACTATCAACAATACCTGCGGTGTGAAAAATTGCCCTTGCTTTGTGTAGCGGTTTACCCGAAGAAACCCAAATTTTCATATCTGGATAATATTGGGCAAATAAAGCAGTAAATTCTTCTCGGTTTGAACCACCACCAAGAGTTAAGATAGCTTGGGGTTTGGGAGTTTGGTAATATGCGATCGCTAGTTTTATCGGTATCGTAAGTAGCAAAGCAAGAATCATACCTGCCAGAAAAAACATCCAAATTTTTTGGAGTCGATAAGCTAACAATTTCATAACAGGACTAAATGCTTGGAGGATGCTGGCAAGATTAGTCTATTCCAGTTGATTTATTGTGTAATTTTTCCAACTCAATTAAACGAATAGATAACAATATTTCGGCTAACATTCGTTGAAAAGCATAGTACCAACCAGGCCAGCCGTCCCAGATTCCACCTTTAAGAATCAGGCAATAAAATAAGATGATGAAGGGAGCTAGAACTTTTTGTTTGCGGATGCGATCGCCTAAACTCAGTTCACTAGCAGGCGTTTCCAGTAATTTTTTGCTTTCAATCACCATATAACGATCCTGCGCCCATAGCCAACGACTCAAGGGCTTGCGATCATCGTGATGTATATAATTGGACAGCATATCAGACTTGCCAGTTAGTTGCAAAAGTTGAGTGTGTCCATCATCTATATATATTGCTTTATCTTTACGAAATAAAACTTGGCGTGGGGGAAGTATTGTCCCTCTCAACGGGTTACCAAAAATGCAATACTTAAACCTGGCAGCATAGCCATTTACTGTTCCATTTGTTGGCAAAGATGCAATTTCCGTAATTAGTTCATCTGTAACGATATAGTCTGCATCTAAAGAAAGTACCCATTGAGATTCCACTTGCTCTAACCCGAAGTTCCACTGTTGAGCGTGAGTATCAAATTTTCTTTGAAAAACTTTAACTTGGGGATAGCAAGATAATATGTTCAAAGTTTTGTCTGTGCTATAGCTATCAATAACTATAATTGTTTTAGCCCAGCTAAGATGTTGCAGCGTGCGATCAATATTTGGGGCTTCATTATAAGTAAGTATTAAGGGAGTAATTTTTGTTAACATTTATATATTAAATTGTATTTTGTTCAATTGCGTAAAATTTAATTATTTTTTCAATAAAAGCTTAAAATCAGCAAGATATAAATCAGCAACTTTCTCATATCTATATTCCGATGCTTTTTGAATGGCTTTCATACTCATATAAGATATTTTTTCTGGGTTTTGAATGACATGGGTAAAAACTGCTGCTAAATTTTGTGCTGCATCGTTACCACGATGATTAAAGAAATAACCTGTTTCTCCATCTTGGATATAATCTTGAAAACAAGATAAATTAGATACTATTGGAACTAGACCAGTTGCCATTGCTTCAAGAGGTGCGATTGGAAATGCTTCTCCTTTTTCTGCTAATGAAGGATAGCAAAACAAATCTGCATCTCGATATATATCTGCCAATTTTTTTTGTATCAAAAATTGGGTTTAAAAATTCTACTTTCAGAGATTTTGATTGTAGTTGCAATTGATTAAAATATTTTTCCCCACCACCACCTTGACTACTTTTTATAGGGCCAATAATCCTGAGTCTGACTTGAGATATTTGCTGTGATATAATCGAAAATGCCTCTAATAGTAAATGAATTCCTTTTTCTGGATGAATTCTACCCACATATAATATTACTTTCTCTCCTGTGTCTTGTCTTGGTAGAGTAGGTGGAGAAAATATGTGTGTGTCAACAGGATTAGGAATAATTTTTATGCGAGGAATAGCATCAGGATATTGTTTGGCAATACCTTCATAAAGTGCTTTTGATAGTACGATAAAGCGATGTGCATAAGCATATAAACGGTACTGTCCTTTAGGAAATCGACCAACACTAATAACAATTTTGCCAACACCAAACCGCAGAGGAGCAAATACAGGCAACCAAAAATCGTTGATGACTAATATGTTTGATTTTGGTAATGTGGGAAAAGTCAGAAGAGCATAAACTAAATCTTTCAACAGGTCAAGCCAGATATTTGTACTTTGGGGAAATCCACCCCGACGTATGTATTGCACACCATTGATTGTTTCTGTTGGAGGTTGCCCTGGATAGGAACGACATAGAATAGTTACATCATGGCCTGCGGCAGCAAATTCTTCTGCTAAACCTTGCCAGAGACGATGATGCGCCCCTCCTTGTATGGCAGGAAGGGGAAACCAAGGCCCTGTAGCAATAGTAATAATCATACTGATGTCTCCCTAAAACTGATAAAGATGAACACAATTAGGCGGTTCACCACCACCGAGAATCCAGTAATAAAAATCAGCCATCTGCTTGGCTACTGAGTTCCAAGAGTATTTAGTTTGTACTAAATTTCTGCCTCTATCACCCATTTTTTGTCTCTCCACAGCAGACAGTTTCATTGCTTCAGTTAAGGCGATCGCTAATGCTTGCTGGTTATCTTCTATCCACCAACCACAGTTATGGGTTTCTAATTCCTGCCAAGGTGCGCCCTTAGTTGTCACAACAGGCACACCGTAAGCTAAAGATTCGGCGATCGCAATGCCAAAATTTTCTGAGTGAGTAGGCAATACAAATAAATCAGCATTAGTCAGGGCAGAATATTTCAATTGCCCAGAAAGCATACCAGTAAAAGTTACCTGTTGCCTCAAATTGAACCTTTCAACTAACAGTTGTAACTCTGCCTGATAGCCAATTAAGTCTGCACCTGCAATAATTAGATGCCAATCTGGAAAGGAATTAGCTAAAGATTGCCACACGTATAGTAAGTTATCCAAGCCTTTCTTCGGATGGATTCTTGAGAGGAACAGCAACCATTTTTTTTTGTGCTAGTTCAGGAAATATTCCGGCTAATACTTGTCTATTAGCTTGTTCATTAGTTGTAGGGATGCTAACACCATTGGGAATTAGCGCGACTGGTTGTTTATATCCTAAGTTGCGAATAGACTGAACTTCTTCAGCCGAGGTTGCATGAAAAGCAGTAGCATTATCTAAATTGTGCTTCTCGTATAACAACCAAGCAGGCCATTTTTTATACCAGCTATTGTTTAATGACCATGATTCTACCATACCTCTAGGAGAAATAACTAGAGGTATTTTGTTACGAACTGCCGCCTTGCGAGCATAAAGATTGGGAAACATCCATAATCCATGATTATGAATTAGGTCTAATTCTTGTGATGCTAGTTGTGTCAGATAATTACTAGCTGATGGTTGCCATCCTCTGACATATATTGCTAGTTTTTTAGCAATTAGACTATGTAATTCTACACTTTCAACAGGAAGTTGTCGCCCATTTAATTGATAATCGAGAGTGAATAAGTGTGAATATATATTGTTTTGAGATAAAGCTTTTGCTAGATTTGTGATAGAGTAAGCAGGTCCACCGACATTCTCGTTAATGCTGGCCACTACTTGGCAAATTCGAGGTTGATTAATTACTATTTTAGGCTGCAACAGCATATAATTTTTGTTGCTTTTCAGCTATTATGACTAATTATAAAATATTTGTTGTTCTAATAAATTAGAGGAATATAAAATATTATTTATTTAAACTGTTTTTCAAAGTAATAACCAATGCTCTCTTGAAAGTGGTCAAAACCAAATTTGGTAATTACTCTATTTCTTAATTCTTCTGGTTGGTACATAAGGGAATTAGGATATTCCCCTCGTAATATTTGAATTATAGTTTGAGCGATCACTTCTATATTATCTGGGTCAACCAGTGCGCCTAATTCTCCTTGGCAAAGAGCATCAACTGCTCCATCCTGATTACCTCCCAGAGTAGGTTTACCACAGGCCATAGCTTCTAGGTGAACTATGCCAAAGCCTTCACCCTTACTGGGCATGGCAAAAAGATCACAAAGATTATAATAATCCCGCAGTTCTTGATCAGGGATATAGCCAGCTAAGGTTACACAGTCTTGGAGTTGTAGTTTGACTATTAACTGTTCAATTCTGGCGCGGTCATTTCCTTCCCCCACTAAAACATAATGCACATCGGGAATAGCTTGACGAATTTGAGGCAAAGCTTGCAAAATTTTGTCATAGCCCTTACACCTTTGTGGTGATTGGGAAAGACGGGTAACAGTAAGAATAACTGGTTGCTGAGGATTTAAGCCATATTGTTTGAGGAGATGATCCGGCTTAGGTGCAATTTGAAAATTATCAGCATTGAAGGTATTGGGTAGAACTACAACTTTCTCTGGCTGTAGTTTTTGTTCTTGCAAAAGGCGATCGCGCGTATAGCTACTTACGGCTAAAATCAAGTCAGCATTTTCTAGGGCTTTCTTAACTAGGGGATTTTGGATATCCCAAGCATCAATACCATGTGCTGCAACCCAGTAGGGAATGCCTATTAACTTTTTCAACAAGTTAGCAGTAACACTAAAGTTGGGATGGGTGGAAAAAATCAATTTGGGACGTTGCTGAAGCCCAAGACCAATCATTTGAGCCGCAAGGGCTGGAGTACGTAAGGCTAAAGGCCAATTACCAGCCGTATGAAAACATAAATTAGCTGATTTTGGTGGTACGCCTGTATCATGTTTAATCACAATATCGTAGACACAATCAGGGTAAAGACTTTGAAATGCTGTTAAACACAAAGAAGAGTAACGCTGAATCCCCCCTGTTGAGTTGAATAGGGCAGGAAACCAAAGATGAAAGTGGTATTTACTTTTGCTAGAGGGCTGTTTAATCACTTTTGGGAAAATTGCGTAGGATATTATATTATTTTGTTTAAATAACTAGCTTTACCTGACTTTCACTTGGCGTGATAGATGAAATTACATAGTCTAATGCTTGTTTTAAACCCTGACTTGCCTGAGTATAACTGTACTGAGAAACAATTTTTTGACTTTCCTCGCCCCATTGTTGCAAACGCTGACGATCAGAAAATGCTTCTTGCAGACTAGCAGCTAAAGCTGACACATCACCAGCTGGAAACACAAGCCCATTGCGTTGCGGATAAATCAAATCTTGAGCGCAACCTACATGACTGCTGACAATTACTGGGCAAGACAAGCACATTCCTTCATTAATCGCTAGTCCCCAAGTTTCTGAAGTACCGTAACTAGGTAACACGAATAAATCAGCAATTGCATAAGTACGAGGCATCAAAGTTTGATTTTGAAAAGGCGCAAAGTAGATATTTGCGTGTTTTGCGGCGGTTGCTTTTAAGTCTGTTTCTAAAGAACCTCCACCAATGAATAGTAAGGAAACTTGAGATAAGTTCGCAATTAAAAAAAGCTTGTAGTAAATCTAAAGGACGTTTCTTGGGTTCAAACTTACCAGCAAATGCAATTACTGCATGATCTGATGGTATGCCTAATTCCTGCTTCCAAATTATTGCTTGCTGTTTAGCATGAGCAGCTTGAGAAAAAAAGCGATCATTATCTACAGCATGGGGAGAGAAAAATAGATGATTACTGGGTACACCGTGATATTTAAAATATTCATAATTGGCTTTTCCTACATATAGACAACCAGCAAAACGCCGATAAATTTGGGTAATAAATTGCTGACGCGCCCATGCTTTAATTCCAGTAGGTCTTAATAGGCGATGTGAATCACCCCGAAATAGTAACGGTATTCTACGGGAGTCCCAATGCAATAAAAAGTTATAGATGCTGGCATAGTTATAATTCATCAACAACACTGCATTAGGATTATAAGCTTTTACCTGTGAGATTAAAGATGGATTTTGTAACCCCCAAAAATGACTAACTCCTGGTTTAGAACTAAAGTTTGGTACAAACTCATATTTATATCCATCTAGTAAGGGGATATCCCACTGCAAAACTTGTTGGAATCCGGCATCAAGCTTTTGGGTGACACCAAAATCCCACAAATAAAACACTTTAATTTGTAAATGATCATCATGAGCTAGATAGCGAAACCAAGGAGCATAATACTGTATTGGATGAGAAGTAATAATGGCTAATTTAGTTTTATTCATGATTTAAAGCATTCTTCTTCCCTGAAAACTATAACTAGGAACTCGCTGTTTCTTCATTAAAAAAAAGTGCGATGCCAGTTAGAACTGTACTTGATTGAGATAAAGCAGCAACATATACTCCAGCAGAATATTCTGATTGAAATGCAAAGGACATCATCATGACAGCAAATAAAGACTGAACTGAAAGAATTGGTGCATTAATACTCCAACGAGTAGCTTTTCCATAGGCTGCACCTAGTATGATTGCCAATCCGCCACAACCCATTAATCCAAAATTCGCGTATGATTCTGCTAGTAAACCCCAGCCAATAGTAGTTGCTAAACTCTGTTCGCGCGTTTGAAGTTTATAATGTATATTTAACAAACTTGTACCTTCGTGCGACCTAATCTTATTAGGGTTAAATATTCGTGGGACTATCAACTCTGGTAATATTGAATATGTCTGTCCATACATATATGGGATAGGATATGGGCTTTTCTTTTGAGCTAAAAGTAGCATTTGAACTACACTAGCACGCTCAAAGAATGAAGATTTTTCTTCTTTATTAGATAAATTCTCCTGATCATTATGCTTATTAACATAGTCTAGTGAATAACCTATCCATTCAGCATATCTAGTAGGATATTCCCAGGGTTGAAGATAATACTGTGTAGTACCCCAGTATTTATGTCTCATTTCACCCTTGCCATAGTGGAGTAAAGAAACGCATACTAGGACTATAATAATCGGTATTATATAGGAATCATATTTGATTTTTGAAAAAAAACAAGAGATAATACGGAGACAGGTAATAAGTATAAGGAAGAACAATGCTGAATCAGCACTTGCAGCAGGCGATCGCTGAACTAGAGGAATTTATAGTTCAAAATATAAATGCCCGTGAAGCGAGAAAAGGATTAGCAGTAAAGCTGGTTTATCAAGGTTACTTATATGAGGAAATCAAGAAAATTCTTGGTGTTTCACTTGGTTCAATAACAGGTTGGAAACAAGTATATGAGGAGAATGGTGTTGATGGTCTAAGACTAAATTATAAAGGAAGAAAAAGCTATTTGAGTAATGAGCAGCGAGAGGAAGTATTGAGTTGGCTTCAAACAAAGGATTATTGGGAAATAGGAGAATTAGAGTATAAACTAGCTTTTGAATACGATGTAGTTTACGAAACGAAAAAAAAGTTACTACGATTTGTTTTAAAGCAGCAGGAATAAGTTGGAAAAAAAAACACGAAAAGTTAACCCAAAAGCCGACCCAGATGCTGTTGATGCAAAAAAAAGAGATTGAAACATTGTTGGAAAACAACCGGAGCGAAATTGAAACAGGTAAATTAAGAGTGCTACTGATTGATGAATGTCATTTAATGTGGGGAGACTTAAGTGGTTATATATGGGGTAAAACAGACCAAGAAATTATGGTTCCGGTGGTCAATGAACGAGAGAAACAAACATATTATGGAGCCATTGACTATCTTCAAGGAGAATTAATACTTAAAACTTATGATGCTGGAAATTCCCAAAATACGATTGATTATCTACGTTATTTGCTAGATGAGTCTCCTAATCAGCAATTATTAATTTTTTGGGATGGTGCTAGTTACCATCGTTCTCAAGAAATTAAGAATTTTTTGGATGAACTGAATAAAGGACTTTCAACTGACCAGTGGAAAATACACTGCGTTCGTTTTGCTCCTAATTGTCCAACACAAAACCCTATTGAGGATGTTTGGTTGCAAGCCAAAACCTGGGTTCGACGTTTTTGTGCTTTGCTCCCTTCATTTTCTCATTTAAAATGGATGTTTGAATGGTTTATCCGTCACACTACCTTTGATTTTCCCACTCTTCAGATGTACGGAGCTTTTTCAAAAATCAAATATTAGTCCTATATACAGAAGTTATTGATTATCCAAGAAACGAAGATGGAGAAATTCAAGCAATGATTCACCCCCAACTTCAGTTTCGAGATTATGAGCCACTTAACCCTGGTGAACCGATATTTTTAACCTTTGAAGGGAAAGCGATCGCTTATCAAGGCACATCCACAGTTTACCCTATTTTCATCAACGAAGCTGCATATTATGAAAAGGGAATTGCGATGTGTTTAACACAGAAGAAAACCACACAAATTTAACATAAATTTTAAGTCTCACGCAAAGGCACAAAGGCGCAAAGAGCAAGAGTTTTAACAGTGAAATTTCATATATCCGCGCAATTCTGCAATTACACTTAGATTTTTCATACTGCTGTCAAAAACTTCCGAAACATATTCTAAAACAGCATGATGATACATTTAATCGCAAGCATAATAGGTGAGAAATCTAGTTTAATTTTATTTACATAAAAAACCTCCCTTGTTCAGAGAGGTGAAGTAGTCGAAATGCAGTGAAAGGAAATTTAACTAACGATAATCTGGGGTTTGAATATTCCGCAGACGGGCTGCATCGCGCATATTATAATCAGCACGAGTAAAGCGATTTAATTGCTGTTCAAAAAACTCACGATTGGCTTGCAAATGTTTAGGATTAGGGTCATCTAAGGGATATAAAAGTGCAGTGCGTAAAGCTTGAATTACGGCAGAAGTCACGTTATACATTGAGCGTTGGAAACTAATACCCAACTGAATCAACATATCGTCTTCACCACGGCAATGTTGTTTGTAATAATCAACAAGATATTGTGGTAAGAAGTGCAACATATCTTGCATTAATAATGTGGGTGGAATACCAGCAGTACCTACAGGAAAGACATCGGCGTAGAGAATGCCGTAGTGGAAATCTTTTTGGTCATCAGGGACTTGTCCTGCTTGGGCGTTGTAAGATTTTGTGCCTCTAAAGGGGGCGGTGCGGTAGAATACAGCTTCAACGTAGGGTAATGCTGCTTCATACAACCAAGTGAAGCCTTTTGATTTGGGGATGATTTCGTAGCATTCGCCACGGATATAAACATGATGGTAAATCGGACGACCGGCGATCGCAAATATGCCATTCACCAAAAAGTTCATTGCATCAGGTACGCCTTTAAACCCGCCTTCGTCGTAAATGTCGGACATTTCAAAGAACACTGGGGCCATGACTTCCCAGAATAAGCCGAGGTTAGAGTAGTAGGACATTTGGCGGCACTGTTCCAAAAACATATCAGGAAACAGTTTGTACAGTCCCAGCATTACAGGGTTGCCTTGGAAGTAGGCTTTAATTGCCCTGTCGGCGTTGGCTTTGTATTCTTCGGAATCGAGATAAGCATCAAATTGATTGACTGGCGCATACATGTGTCTATGCCAAAGCATTGCCCGCATACAAGCTTCCGCAAATTCCATATTGATGCGATCGTGGAATAAGTGATGCAATAAATTTGGCATTTTCAAGGTTTCACCCTTTTCCATAAATGCCAAAAGTTCAGGGTGGGCTGTTGCTTCACCGCGCCAAATTCTTAAATCAGCAGTATCGCCAGCGTAATGATTATGAAGGTCTAAATACTCTTTTGGTAAGAAGTATTTAAAAAATGCAAATGGCTCTAAAAATACTTGTTCAGCTATATATAATAAGTCACGCCAGTAAAAATCCATCGGTACAGCATAAGCCTTATAAATACCGATAATTTGCATCAAATTTTCTGGCGTGTCTGGTAGCATTGAACCACCTGCTTCTAAACGATGAATTACTTCGGCAAATTCATGGCAAGAAGGCGGTAATTTAGTATTCACAGATTTTTCAGGAGTCTGTACCATGTTGTTTCCTAGATGTTAAATGTATTTTTTTAAGCTAATAAGTCATTAGTCATTCGTCCTTTGTAAATACAAATGACAAAGGACAAAGGACAAACTTTATTTCAACGCAACTTGAGAATTTACGGTTTTTTCCGCCGGGGGAATTGTCGCTACCATTGCTGTAGTTGTGGTTTCACTCCAGCGCACTAACCAAGTAGGTTGGACTCCCAAAAAGATGATTAAGGCTGCCAAAATTAGGGCTGGCATTTTTTCAGACCACAACACTTTAGGATAGTAGGCTAAATCATTGTCGAGTTTGCCAAAACAGGTGCGGTTCAGTAGGATGACGAAATATACAGCAGTCAAACCACTGGCGACGACACATAATATTGTCGGGATGGGAAAGATAGAGAAACTGCCCTGAAAAACGATAAATTCAGCGATAAATCCTGTTAAACCGGGAATACCTGCACTAGCCATGCCACTTAATACGAGTAAGGCACTAATTAAAGGTATGCCACGAATTGGACTCATTAAACCGTTGAGTTTATCTAACTCCCGTGTGCCGGCTTTGGCTTCCACGACTCCTACCAAATGGAAGAGAATGGCAAGGATGATGCCGTGACTAAACATTTGGGAAACTGCACCGACTAAGGCGAGGGCGTTACTAGCAGCACTGGCAAGCAATACATAGCCCATGTGACCAATAGAACTGTATGCTACCATCCGCTTGATATCTTTTTGGGCGATCGCAATTACTGCCCCATAAATCGCGCTAATTGCTCCCCAAATTGCCAAGGTTGGTGCCACAATACTCCAAGCGTTGGGAAACATCCCCATACCAAACCGCAATAAACCGTAGGTTCCCAGTTTTGCCAACACACCACCTAATAAAATAGCGATGGGTGCGGAAGCTTCTACATAAGCATCGGGTAGCCAAGTGTGGAAGGGAACCAAAGGAATTTTGATACCAAAACCCAGGATGATTCCTGCTAGTAACAGCAGTTGCATTCCAGCCGAGAGGGTTTGAGTAGAAACAGCATCAAAGGCAAAGCTTGTGGAACCTGTTAGCCATACCATACCTAAGAAGGTGGCTAAAATTAATGCGCCGGAAACCGCAGTGTAAATCAGAAATTTAATTCCTGCGTAAGCTCGTTTTTCACCGCCCCAAATTGAAATTAATAAATAGAAGGGGATTAATTCTAATTCGTAGAACAGGAAGAACAATAGTAAGTTTTCAGCGAGGAATGCCCCAGCAACACCGCCACTTACTAACAAAATCATTGAATAAAATAAGCGGGGGCGTTCTGTATCTTTGCTGCTGCTGTAAATAGCAATCCAAGTCAGGAGGCTATTTAAAATCAACATTAATATGGATAGCCCATCCACCCCTAATTGATAACTTAAACCAAGGGTTTCGTTCCAAGGTAAATATTCTTGAAACTGCATCCCTGGTGTAGTTAAATCAAATTTCAAGAGGATGAATAAATTCCACAGCAGGATTAACCCGGAGAAGGTGAGGGATACCAAGCGCAAGCGATTTGGTTGGATGGCATTGTTAGGCCAAAACCCAATAATTACGGAAGCGATAATTGGTGCCCAAATTAAAACACTTAGCATGGGAGTTTTTAACCGCCGATGAACGCAGATGGAAGAGAAAGTGAGTTGCGGGGGTTTCCCCCGTTGAAGCAACTGCCGTGCAGATGATTAGTAGAGAACTAGGGAAGCAACAAGAAATTACAAGGAAACACTGACTATGGATCTTTGAACATTAAGCCTTAATGTTTGAACGTTAAGCCTTGATCTTTAAACATTAAGCCTTAATGTTTGAACGTTAAGCCTTGATCTTTAAACATTAAGCCTTAATGTTTGAACGTTAAGCCTTGATCTTTGAACATTAAGCCTTAATGTTTGAACATTGACCATGAACCTTAGACTCAAAACATCAACTCTAGAAACTGTACGCCCCAGTATGGCCATGTCACCCACACGCCTAAAAGACCAATTCCCAAGAGGACTGTAAAGGCATAAGTTTGAGTTTGACCAGAGGTGCTGTATTTTAAACCTTCGCCACCAAGGAGGGAGAACAACCCAACAAAGTTGACAATGCCATCTACTACAAAGCGGTCAACCATATCAGCAAATTTTGCCAGCTGGGCAACGCTGAAAATGATGGTCATACGGTAGATTTTAGGAGTGTAAAAATCGTAAGCCAACAAATCTTGCAAACCTTTCCAGGGTAAGCGAACTGGCTTGGGAATGTTGCCGAAATAAATTACGCCAGCGACGCTGCAACCAAAGATAGTAGACCAAATTAACAGTAGTGCTACATCTTTATTCATGTTTACCCAGTCAGGGAAGAGTGATAAGCTTTGCAACACTAAGGGCAGATGCAGCACAAAGCCGAGTAAAATCACCATTGGTAGTACCATTGGCCAGTGAACTTCTGGAGATCGCTCACTCATCTGCTTAGGTTTGCCAGCAAAAATCAAGCCAAATTCTCTGGTTAAACTGATGGCTGTCAACGCATTCACAGCTATAACTACCCCAACTAGCCAAGGCTGAGTTTCCCATAACCCATCGGCTAATTCCATCAATGCCCAAAAGCTACCGAGGGGTGGAAACCCAATTAATCCTAAAGTCCCAACAATAAAAGCAATAGCAGAGATAGGACGGCGTGACCAAAGTCCACCTAATTGAGTCACATTTTGAGTGATGCTGTTCCAGATAATGCCACCAGTACTCATCACTAACAAAGCTGCGGCTAGGGCATTAGTGAGGACTAATAACAATGCTGCGTCATCTTGCTGTGTGCCTACAGCGATGAACACCAAGCCCATGTAAGCACTCACAGAATAGGATTGGCAGCGTTTGATGTCAATTTGCGCGATCGCAATTAAAGATGCACCAATAGCTGTTACTGACCCAATTGCTACCAGCGCGGTAGAAACTAGCGGTGATAGAGTTAATACGGGTTGTAGTTTAATCAGTACCCATGCGCCACTGGCTACGACTACCGAGTTCCGCAAAATTGTACTGGGAACAGGGCCTTCCATCGCTTCATCTAACCACAAGTGCAGGGG
The DNA here is from genome assembly GCF_001298445.1 of Nostoc piscinale CENA21. NCBI lineage: Bacteria > Bacillati > Cyanobacteriota > Cyanophyceae > Nostocales > Nostocaceae > Nostoc > Nostoc piscinale. The sequence goes on from NZ_CP012036.1 coordinate 6,590,517, forward strand.
GAATTGGGCGCATTTACCCATCGGCCCGGCAATTAAGGCTAAACCTACCAAAGTAATTACTGTGGGGTCAACTTCCGCAGTTTTCGCCCATACAGCGAGTTCGTTGTAATCCCAGGTTCCCGCCAGAGTCCACAAACCTAAAACCCCAATCAGCAGAAACAAGTCTCCTACCCGTTTGGTTAAAAAAGCGTCTCTTGCACCACTCACCACCAAGGGTTGGCTAAACCATAAGCCAACTAACAGGTAGGTTCCCAAGGTGAGGATTTCCAGAATTACATAACTAAAGAACAAGTTATTACATAAAGCTAGGGCGCACAATCCGGCTTCAAACAAACCTAATAAAGAATAGAAGCGTCCCCAACCCCAATCCATTTCCATGTAACCAATAGCATAAATTTGTGCTAATAAATTTAAACCAGTGATTACTACTAATGCGCCTACACTAATTGAGGAGAGTTCGACAGCAATGGTCAAGTCTAAACCTGCTGTTGATAACCAATGAATAAATACTTCTTGGGGGGGATGATTCCAAGTTGCTTGTAAGGCGATCGCACTATGGAGAAACGCCAAAAATGTCATTATTAAGTTTACATAACCTGCTGGCCTTGGCCCAGTTTTGCGAATGATCCCTGGCGACCAAGGTACAGCTAAAAGCCCACCACTTAAGGCATATAAAGGAACCAGCCAAACAGTCTCTAGTAGAAACTGAGCCATGAAAATACCTCTAGATTTAAACAAGAATCAGTGTTTTGGTATCAAATCGCTTTGATCCCGCTGCTATGCACTATTCAAAAATGCAAGTTTATATTTGCTTAATTTTGTTAGATTAAGCTTACCGTTATCTGAGGCAAAAGGGAATTAGTTGATTAGATAAATCAGCGATAATTAGTCTAATTAATTCTTATATATCTATGGATTGAATTAACCAATGTCATCTATCGATTAATATCTATGGTTTTTCTATAGAGAAATAAATATAGTAATCATTATTTATATCTTGGGATCACTCTGTTCTACGTATAAAGACACCCAATGACTAATGAATAACTCTTTCATATATTTTTCAGACCTCAGACTTCTTGTCCTCAATTCGCAAACCCATAATGATTAAGTCCCGTTCTACCCTATCTAGTTCTGCAACTTGCGGTAAATGTCCCCAACGTTGAAAACCTAATGTTTCAAAAAGTTTTAGACTGGGGTGATTATGGGCAAAAATAAAACCTAAGAGCGTTTTTAAACCTAAATTGGGACTTTCCGCAATTGCGAGGCTTAATAGTCGTCTTCCCAAACCGCAATGATGAAAAGCTGGGGCAATATAAATACTAATTTCGGCAGTAGAATTATAAGCTGGGCGACCGTAAAATGATTGGAAACTTAGCCAACCAGCAATTATACCTTCCTGTTCAATTACCCACAAAGGACGATAATTAGGTGAGCGCCCATGAAACCAAGTGCGGCGACTTTCCACAGATACAGGTTCTAAATCAGCAGTAGCGAGACGGCTAGGAACCGCCGCATTATAAATGGCTACGATCGCAGGTAAATCAGCTTCAGTCGCATGGCGGATAGTCATTGCCACCGTGTCAGAAAGGATATTGTAGAAAATATTCAAAAATCATACAGTGTTCATTAAAAGAATTCTATGCCTGATTTAGTACTAGTTGGTGGTGGTCATAGTCATACGATCGCACTAAAAATGTTTGGCATGAAACCACTACCAGGAGTATGTTTAACTTTAATCACGCCAGCATCAGACACACCTTATTCGGGAATGCTACCCGGACACATTGCTGGATTATATAGTTACGATGAGTGCCATATTAATTTGTCAAGATTAGCTGACTTAGCTCATGCACATTTATATATAGACCAAGCCATTGGTTTAGATTTAGAAAATCGTCAAGTAATTTGTGCTAACCGTCCTGCGGTAAATTTTGATGTGCTGTCTATTGATATTGGCAGCACTCCCGCTACAATCTCTGTACCAGGTGCAGCAGAATACGCTATACCAGCTAAACCAGTAGCAAAACTTCTCGATTACTGGTATAAACTGCTGCAAAACGTTCACGAAAATCCTCAGCAGCAACTCAAAATAGCAATTGTCGGTGGTGGTGTGGGTGGCGTAGAATTAGCACTCGCCATACAAGCGCATTTACAGCAAATCTTGATTGCGAAACAGCAACCAGTTCAAAATCTGGAAATTCATTTATTTCATCGTCATCAAGAAATTTTGCCCCATAATCATGAATCAGTACAGCTTCAGGTAAAACAAGTTTTAACCCGTCGAGGTATTAGGCTGCATCTAGGTGAGTCTGTTTTTCAAATTACACAGATATACCAAGAACTCTTTGCCGTGAAATGTGAATCTGGGTTAGTGGTAGAGTGTCATAAAGTTTTTTGGGTAACACAAGCCGCAGCAGTAGACTGGTTAACAACTACCGGACTCGGAACTGATGAACAAGGCTTTATTTTAGTCAACGATACTTTGCAATCCCAAACCCATCCGTATGTATTTGCTGCTGGTGATATTGCCACAATGGTAAACCATCCCCGTCCCAAAGCAGGTGTATTTGCAGTGCGTCAAGGTAAACCATTGTTTGAGAACTTGCAACGAATGATTTTAGGCAAACCACTCAAACCTTATATACCACAGCAACAATATCTAAGTTTAATTGGGACAGGCGACAAACGAGCGATCGCTACCAAAGGCGCATTCACCTTACCACCCCACCCTTTAACATGGTGCTGGAAAGATTGGATTGACCGCCGCTTTATGCAAAGGTTGAGTGTGTAAGCACAACACACAGTAAGATATTATGAACTAGACTTTCTCGTTAACTGAAACAGTTAGCAAACTTATCTATTGCTGAATTATGGAATGAAATTTAACGGATTAAAATTTAAAACTCTTTATTCTCTCTGCGTCTCTGCGTTAAAGAAATCAATGCCACATTTATGCAACACCAAAACATGGTCAAATAAAAATAATTAAACAATTAATCATTTTACATTTCTAATAACTGCATAATTATTAACTAATGAATACTGCTTTTATTTGTACCACAGCATTACTACCCATTTTCGCTTTATTTATTACTGCCTGTACTGGCTCTACCACTAGCACAAATCCAACCAATAATAACAATGCAACTCCAGGAACATCAGGTGTTATACCTATTGGGATTGCCGTAGCCCAAACAAGTAATGTTGCATTACTGGGTCAAGAACAAGTTGCTGGCGCTAAAATTGCCGAAAAATATTTTAATAATAAAGGTGGTATTAATGGCACACCCATTAAATTAGTCTTTCAAGATACTGCTGGCGATGAAGCTGGTACAATTAATGCCTTTCAAGCATTAATTAATAAAGATAAAGTTGTGGGAATTGTCGGGCCGACTTTATCACAACAAGCCTTTAGTGCTGACCCCATTGCCGAACGGGCTAAAATACCTGTACTTGGCCCTTCAAATACAGCCAAAGGTATACCAGAAATTGGTGATTACATTGCGCGGGTTTCAGCACCAGTTTCTGTAGTTGCGCCGAATTCAATCAAAGCTGCACTCAAGCTAAATCCTAACATTAAAAAAGTAGCTGTTTTCTACGCGCAAAATGACGCATTTAGCAAATCAGAAACCGAAATATTTCAGCAAACAGTCAAAGAACAAAATTTAGAATTAGTTACAGTCCAAAAATTCCAAACTAGCGATACAGATTTTCAAAGTCAAGCCACCAATGCAATTAACCTGAAACCAGATTTAGTAATTATTTCTGGTTTAGCTGCCGATGGTGGTAACTTAGTAAGACAACTGCGAGAATTAGGCTATAAAGGCTTAATTGTTGGTGGTAATGGTCTAAATACATCTAATATTTTGCCAGTTTGTAAGGCACTTTGCGATGGTGTGCTAATTGCTCAAGCATACAGCCCAGAACATCCTGGTGAAATTAATACCGCATTTCGTCAAGCTTATGTAGACCAATTTAAAAAAAGAACCACCTCAATTTAGCGCCCAAGCATTTGCAGCAGTTCAAGTATATGTAGAAGCTCTAAAATCTTTAGATCAAAAGAGTAAAGTTAACAAGTTAGAATTACCAGCATTGCGAACAGAATTGAACAAACAGCTACTGACTGGTAAATACAATACACCATTAGGTGAAATTGGTTTTACACCGATAGGAGAAGTAGTACAAAAAGACTTTTACGTAGCTCAAATTAAAATGGAACCAGATGGTAGTAAAGGTAAATTTACATTTTTGAAATAGTAGCTACATGGATATTAGTCTGTTTTTTCAACAATTATTAAATGGGTTATCTATTGGCAGTGTCTACGCGATTTTTGCTTTAGGATATACCTTGGTTTATTCTATTTTAGGCATCATTAATTTAGCGCATGGTGCAATTTTTACCCTTGGTGCATATTTCACTTATGCACTCATGGGTGGAACTTTTGGATTTAACGGTTTGCTGGCAAATTTGACCCTACCTGTACAATTACCATTTGCCATATCTTTAATCATTGGCAGTAGCCTAGCGGGATTAGTAGGAGTCGCAATGGAACGTGTTGCTTTCTTACCTTTGCGCCGCCAAGGATCTGATCCTTTATTAACAGTTGTTTCTAGCTTAGGTGTAGCAGTAGTAATTGTTAACTTGATTCAGTATTTAGTAGGTGCAGAAAGTTATACGTATCCCGCTAATACTTTTGGTAATTTACCACCCGCAATTAATTTCGGCACTGTCGAAAAATCAATTCCAATTCGCAGTGTGCAGATATTAATTTTTGTGGTGTCAATGGTAATTGTGGCAATTCTTACCTATTTTATTAATCGGACTAAATATGGTAAGGCAATGCAAGCAATCGCCGAAGATACAACTACAGCTAGTTTACTAGGAATTAATAGCGATCGCTTTATTGTTTTGACATTTTTTTATCAGCAGTTTCTTAGCAGGATTAGCCGGAACATTGGTGGCTTCTAGTGTGAGTATTGCTGGCCCATACTTTGGTATCGCCTTTGGTTTACGGGGTTTAGCTGTGATAGTCTTGGGTGGTTTGGGTAGTATTCCTGGTGCAGTTTTAGGAGGATTACTTATTGGTTTAGTAGAAGCTTTTGTCCCCGCCGAATATTCTGGCTACAAAGATGCGGTAGCATTTGGAATATTGTTTATCATGCTGTTAGTTAGACCTCAAGGTTTACTTGGGCGGCGTTTCGTTCAGAAAGTCTAAGAAGTTCTGTATTCTGGCACTTTATGGCTGAATTTTTTTCAACTTATGGTTCACTAATTGTCTCGATGGTGCTAGGCGCATTATTAGGACTTTCTTTGTACTTACCTTTAATGACTGGACAATTATCTTTAGCCAGTCCAGGATTTTATGCTTTAGGTGGATATATTGCAGCGATTTTATCCACAAAAGTATTTACATCCAGTAGTAATTTATTTCCCATACATTTACTTTTATTGGAAATGTTAATCGCTGGTTTAGTGTCTGGTATACTGGGTTTATTAGTAGGTATTCCGGCGCTCAGATTACGGGGAATTTATCTAGCGATCGCCACCATTGCTTTTGTGGAAGTTCTGCGAGTTCTTTCCTTAAATTTAGAAATTACAGGCGGTGCTGTCGGTATTTTTGGTATACCCCAACCGTTCCAAAGTCAAATAGAATATTTGTGGATTGCTTTACCATTACTGTTAATTAGTATGCTGTTATTCTATCGTTTAGAACGCGTGCGAGTCGGTAGAGCATTTACAGCCATACGCGAAGATGAATTAGCAGCAGGGGCAATAGGAATTAACCCTACCTACTATAAAGTTTTAGCCTTTACTTTGGGTGCAGTTCTAGCTGGTGTTGTAGGTGCAATTAGCGCCCATTTTCTCAACACTTGGAATGCGCGTCAAGGTACATTTGATGCCAGTATTATTTATTTAACTTTTGTTTTAATCGGTGGTTCAAGAACTTTTTTTAGGTTCTGTTGTAGGTGGTATGGTATTCACAGCCCTACCAGAAATTCTACGTGGTATCGCCGACTCAGGTATTTTTCCTAATTGGTTAGGTTGGTTAGCCCAATTTCTCAGAGATGGCAGATTAATTATTTTTGGTTTACTCATAGTCATAGGTACTATTTTCTTTCCACAAGGCTTAGTCACACCTGAGATTTTTCAAATAGGTAAAGTCAGAAAATAAAAGAGAATATGCAAATTTAAATATGTCTGAGATTAATTCCCCAGATAAAAACAAAGTGATATTAGAAGCCAAGTCCCTAACTCGCCGCTTTGGTGGTTTAGTAGCGGTAAATAATGTATTTTTTAAAGTTAATCAACATGAAATTTTTGGCTTAATTGGCCCTAATGGTGCAGGAAAAACAACTTTATTTAATTTAATTACAGCCCTGATTCCACCTTCTGAAGGAGAATTGATTTATCAAGGTCAAGAAATTTCTCAATTGCGCCCGCATCAAATTGCAGCTTTAGGTATTGCGAGAACCTTTCAAAATATTCGCTTATTTGGTGAATTATCAGCCTTAGAAAATGTCATTATTGCTCGGCATTTGCATACTAAAAGTAATATGATTACAGGAGTTTTGGGATTACCACCCGCACCCGCTGAAGAATATCAAAGTAAACAAAAAGCTTTAGAATTATTAGAACTAGTAGGTTTGAGCGATCGCGCAGCCGAAAAAGCTAAAAATTTCGCTTACGGTGATCAACGTCGCTTAGAAATAGCCCGTGCATTAGCTTTAGAACCACAAATCTTGCTTTTAGACGAACCAGCTGCCGGTATGAACCCCAGTGAAAAACAGCAACTCAGCGAATTTATCTGCAATCTCCGCGATCGCTTCAAATTAACCATCATTCTGATTGAACATCACGTACCATTAGTCATGGGTTTGTGCGATCGAATTGCTGTCTTAGATTTTGGTCAATTAATCGCCTTGGGTGAACCATCTGTAGTCAGAAATAATCCGGCTGTCATTGAGGCTTATTTAGGAAATGAATAACCTTCCTACAATTACAGCCGAATTTACTGGAAGGCAGTGTCTTGGTGAGACAGAAACGTAATCTTAGATAAACACTTGCGCCCGTATTAGTTTCGAGGCTTGTACAATTTATACAGTTGTTTTCTTTAGTAAAGGATAACCCAGCTTTTCTCGTTGCTCTACATATAGTTGTGCAACTTTTCGCGCCAAATGACGAATCCTCGCAATATAACGAGTTCGCTCTGTTACAGAAATTACTCCTCTGGCATCCAGCAAATTGAAAGTGTGCGAACACTTCATTACATAATCCAAGCTGGGTAAGACTAAACCACGCTCCGTCAACTGATTAGCTTCCTGCTCATACAAATTAAACAGTGTTAGCAACATCTCAGGATTTGATGCTTCAAAGTTGTAAGTACTCTGCTCAATCTCATTTTGCAAGAAAACATCTCCATAAGTAATGTCATCTGTCCATTGAAGCTTGATAATTGCTTCCACTTGCTGGAGATACATTGCCAACCGCTCTAATCCATAAGTAATTTCAATTGATACAGGCCGACAGTCTATACCGCCGCATTGTTGAAAGTAGGTAAATTGAGTAATTTCCATTCCATCCAACCAGACTTCCCAGCCAGTTCCCCAAGCACCTACCGTTGCATCTTCCCAGTTATCTTCCACAAACCGGACATCATGGTCTTCAGGACGAATACCCAAAGCCCTCAAAGAATCAAGATAAATCTGTTGAATGTTATCTGGTGACGGTTTAATTAAAACTTGGTACTGATAATAATGTTGGAAACGGTTAGGGTTTTCGCCATAACGACCATCCGTGGGGCGGCGACATGGTTCAACATAAGCCACAGCCCAAGGTTCTGGCCCCAATGCCCTTAAAAATGTATGGGGATTTTTTGTCCCAGCGCCCTTTTCAATGTCATAAGGCTGGGCAATCAAGCAACCGCGATCACTCCAGAATTGATGCAGTGTGGCTATTACTGACTGAAAATTCACTCTCTACCCTTCCTTTCTCTGCACAGTGCATTCACTATTGTGGACTAGAAAGCCGATGAGTAGAGAGTTCAAAGAAGGGGGAAAATTTTTTTTTGCAGAAGAGGTTGACACTCAACAAAGGAAGAGATATATTGGATAAGTGCCTGAGAGAGGGGGCGCTGCAAAGCGAAGCTCGCTCGAAGGGAACCGAACCATGAAAAGATTATAGTTTGAAAGCAATAATAGCACAAGTACCTGCGTCAAGTAAATAGTATAACCAGGCTAAGGTTAAAAAAGAGTAGCCAAGAAAGGAATCAAAACGGAGAGTTTGATCCTGGCTCAGGATGAACGCTGGCGGTATGCTTAACACATGCAAGTCGAACGGAATCTTAGGATTCAGTGGCGGACGGGTGAGTAACGCGTGAGAATCTAGCTTCAGGTCGGGGATAACTACTGGAAACGGTGGCTAATACCGGATGTGCCGAGAGGTGAAAGGCTAGCTGCCTGAAGATGAGCTCGCGTCTGATTAGCTAGTTGGTGTGGTAAGAGCGCACCAAGGCGACGATCAGTAGCTGGTCTGAGAGGATGATCAGCCACACTGGGACTGAGACACGGCCCAGACTCCTACGGGAGGCAGCAGTGGGGAATTTTCCGCAATGGGCGAAAGCCTGACGGAGCAATACCGCGTGAGGGAGGAAGGCTCTTGGGTTGTAAACCTCTTTTCTCAAGGAAGAAAAAATGACGGTACTTGAGGAATAAGCATCGGCTAACTCCGTGCCAGCAGCCGCGGTAATACGGAGGATGCAAGCGTTATCCGGAATGATTGGGCGTAAAGCGTCCGCAGGTGGCGATGTAAGTCTGCTGTTAAAGAGTCTAGCTTAACTAGATAAAAGCAGTGGAAACTACATAGCTAGAGTGCGTTCGGGGTAGAGGGAATTCCTGGTGTAGCGGTGAAATGCGTAGAGATCAGGAAGAACACCGGTGGCGAAGGCGCTCTACTAGGCCGCAACTGACACTGAGGGACGAAAGCTAGGGGAGCGAATGGGATTAGATACCCCAGTAGTCCTAGCCGTAAACGATGGATACTAGGCGTTGCGAGTATCGACCCTCGCAGTGCCGGAGCCAACGCGTTAAGTATCCCGCCTGGGGAGTACGCACGCAAGTGTGAAACTCAAAGGAATTGACGGGGGCCCGCACAAGCGGTGGAGTATGTGGTTTAATTCGATGCAACGCGAAGAACCTTACCAAGACTTGACATGTCGCGAATCCTTGTGAAAGCAGGGAGTGCCTTCGGGAGCGCGAACACAGGTGGTGCATGGCTGTCGTCAGCTCGTGTCGTGAGATGTTGGGTTAAGTCCCGCAACGAGCGCAACCCTCGTTTTTAGTTGCCAGCATTAAGTTGGGCACTCTAGAGAGACTGCCGGTGACAAACCGGAGGAAGGTGGGGATGACGTCAAGTCAGCATGCCCCTTACGTCTTGGGCTACACACGTACTACAATGCTCCGAACAGAGGGCAGCGAGCTAGCGATAGCAAGCAAATCCCGGAAATCGGAGCTCAGTTCAGATCGAAGGCTGCAACTCGCCTTCGTGAAGGAGGAATCGCTAGTAATTGCAGGTCAGCATACTGCAGTGAATTCGTTCCCGGGCCTTGTACACACCGCCCGTCACACCATGGAAGCTGGCAACGCCCGAAGTCATTACCCCAACCGTGAGGAGGGGGATGCCTAAGGCAGTGCTGGTGACTGGGGTGAAGTCGTAACAAGGTAGCCGTACCGGAAGGTGTGGCTGGATCACCTCCTTTTAGGGAGACCTACCCAACTTGGAATCGAAAGCGCACAGCAAATAGAGAACAAGATGGTCAACCTAGGTCGGTCGCAGAGGATTGTGTAAGCTTTCAAACTATATTTGGTTCGTATTGGGGCTATTAGCTCAGGTGGTTAGAGCGCACCCCTGATAAGGGTGAGGTCCCTGGTTCGAGTCCAGGATGGCCCACCTGAAAGCAATTGGCAATGTGCAATTCGCAATTCGCTATTAATAACTGCGAATTGAAAATTGTGAACTGCGAATTGTGTGGGGGGGTTTAGCTCAGTTGGTAGAGCGCCTGCTTTGCAAGCAGGATGTCAGCGGTTCGAGTCCGCTAACCTCCACCTGAAAAAACAAAAAACAAAGGAAAAAAAGACCAGCACCTAACAAATAGAAAGAGTTAGAATGCTGGGTTGAATCCTAGCCAGAACCTTGAAAACTGCATAGAAACGCGATTGTATAGCAGGCAGTCAAAAAAGTCAAAAGTGAAAAGTCAAAAGGCAAAAAAGCTAAAAGACCGGAAACAAAAGACAAAAGACTGCGGGTGAAACACCAATTGTTAAGTGGTCAAGCGAAAAAGAGCTAATGGTGGATACCTAGGCACACAGAGGCGAAGAAGGACGTGGTTACCGACGAAAAGCTCCGGGGAGTTGGAAGCAAACATTGAGCCGGAGATATCCGAATGGGGCAACCCTAAATACAGCCTGTTGAATATATAGACAGGTATGAGCCAACCCAGCGAACTGAAACATCTTAGTAGCTGGAGGAAAAGAAATCAAAAGAGATTCCCTGTGTAGTGGTGAGCGAAAGGGGAAGAGCCTAAACCAAAGGGTTTACCTTTTGGGGTAGTGGGACAGCAATATCGAATCTAGAGGCTAGACGAAGCAGCTAAATACTGCACCAGAGAAAGTGAAAGTCTTGTAGTCGAAAGTCAAAGGATAGAAGCTGAATCCCGAGTAGCATGGGGCACGAGGAATCCCATGTGAATCAGCGAGGACCATCTCGTAAGGCTAAATACTACTGTGTGACCGATAGAGAACAAGTACCGCGAGGGAAAGGTGAAAAGAACCCCGGAAGGGGAGTGAAATAGAACATGAAACCGTGAGCTTACAAGCAGTGGGAGTCCGATTAAACGGATGACCGCGTGCCTGTTGAAGAATGAGCCGGCGACTTATAGGCACTGGTAGGTTAAAGCGAGAATGCTGGAGCCAAAGGGAAACCGAGTCTGAAAAGGGCGATAATCAGTGTTTATAGACCCGAACCCTGGTGATCTAACCATGGCCAGGATGAAGCTGGGTAACACCAAGTGGAGGTCCGCACCGACCGATGTTGAAAAATCGGCGGATGAGCTGTGGTTAGGGGTGAAATGCCAATCGAACCAGGAGCTAGCTGGTTCTCCCCGAAATGTGTTGAGGCGCAGCGGTAATGAATATAGTCGGGGGGTAAAGCACTGTTTCGGTGCGGGCTGGGAGACCGGTACCAAATCGAGACAAACTCAGAATACCCGATGGACACATTGCCAGTGAGACGGTGGGGGATAAGCTTCATCGTCAAGAGGGAAACAGCCCAGACCACCAGCTAAGGTCCCCAAATCATCACTAAGTGATAAAGGAGGTGAGACTGCATAGACAACTAGGAGGTTTGCCTAGAAGCAGCCACCCTTGAAAGAGTGCGTAATAGCTCACTAGTCAAGCGGTCTTGCGCCGAAAATGAACGGGGCTAAGTGATGTACCGAAGCTGTGGGATTAAGAAATTAATCGGTAGGGGAGCGTTCCGTAGTAGGGAGAAGCAGTAGCGGCGAGCAGCTGTGGACGAAACGGAAGTGAGAATGTCGGCTTGAGTAGCGCAAACATTGGTGAGAATCCAATGCCCCGAAACCCTAAGGGTTCCAGAGCCAGGTTCGTCCGCTCTGGGTGAGTCGGGTCCTAAGGCGAGGTCGAAAGGCGTAGTCGATGGACACAGGGTGAAGATTCCCTGACTACGATATGGGAGCATGGCAAGGGACGCATGAAAAATAGCTACACCCTAATTGGTTTGGGAGGGGTTTACGAACTCCGCGTAGTGAAAGATAGTGCCAAGAAAAGCTAGTCATGTGATGAACATATGGTACCCGTACCCGAAACCGACACAGGTAGGGAGGTTGAGTAAACCAAGGGGCGCGAGATAACTCTCTCTAAGGAACTCGGCAAAATGGCCCCGTAACTTCGGAAGAAGGGGTGCCCACGAGAGTGGGTCGCAGTGAAGAGATCCAGGCGACTGTTTACCAAAAACACAGGTCTCCGCAAACTCGCAAGAGGAAGTATGGGGGCTGACGCCTGCCCAGTGCCGGAAGGTTAAGGAAGTTGGTCAGTGGCAACATGAAGCTGACGACCGAAGCCCCGGTGAACGGCGGCCGTAACTATAACGGTCCTAAGGTAGCGAAATTCCTTGTCGGGTAAGTTCCGACCCGCACGAAAGGCGTAACGATCTGGATGGTGTCTCAGAGAGAGACTCGGCGAAATAGGAATGTCTGTGAAGATACGGACTGCCTGCACCTGGACAGAAAGACCCTATGAAGCTTTACTGTAGCCTGGAATGGTGTCCGGGCTTCGCTTGCGCAGGATAGGTGGGAGACGAAGAGATATTCCTTGTGGGGGATATGGAGTCAACGGTGAGATACCACTCTGGCGAAGCTAGGATTCTAACTTACTACCGTGATCCGGTAGAAGGACAGTTTCAGGTGGGCAGTTTGACTGGGGCGGTCGCCTCCTAAAAGGTAACGGAGGCGCGCAAAGGTTCCCTCAGCACGCTTGGAAACCGTGCGGCGAGTGTAAAGGCATAAAGGGAGCTTGACTGCAAGACTGACAAGTCGAGCAGGTACGAAAGTAGGCCTTAGTGATCCGACGGCGCAGAGTGGAATGGCCGTCGCTCAACGGATAAAAGTTACTCTAGGGATAACAGGCTGATCTCCCCCAAGAGTCCACATCGACGGGGAGGTTTGGCACCTCGATGTCGGCTCATCGCAACCTGGGGCGGAAGTACGTCCCAAGGGTTGGGCTGTTCGCCCATTAAAGCGGTACGTGAGCTGGGTTCAGAACGTCGTGAGACAGTTCGGTCCATATCCGGTGCAGGCGTTAGAACATTGAGAGGAGCCTTCCTTAGTACGAGAGGACCGGGAAGGACGCACCGCTGGTGTACCAGTTATTGTACCAACAGTAGACGCTGGGTAGCCAAGTGCGGAGCGGATAACCGCTGAAAGCATCTAAGTGGGAAGCCCACCTCAAGATGAGTGTTCTCACTACTTTAAGTAGGTAAGGTCACCTGTAGAACACAGGTTCTTAGGCGGTAGGTGGAAGTGCAGTAATGTATGTAGCCGAGCGTGCTAACAGACCGAGGGCTTGACCTCAAACATTTATTTGGTAAATCGCGTTTCTTGCAGTCTTCAGGGTTTCTGAATGGGTGACAGTTGTTTGATAACTGATAACTGCCCACTGTTCACTGTCTTTCCTGGTGCCTATGGCGCGGTGGAACCACACTGATACATCCCGAACTCAGAGGTGAAACGCTGCTGCGGCTACGATAGTTGGAGGGTCGCCTCCTGCCACAATTGCTCGGCGCCAGGTCTTTTTTTCCACTAAAAGCTCCTTTTAATGTAAAAAGGAGCTTTTTAGTATTTATTCTCTCCTCTCTTAAGATTTTATAGCTATAGCCATATAAGTTAGGACGTAAAGTAAAATAGTTACCATAGGGTCTACCCCGATTTCAATGGCTAAAGCTTATAGTGATGATTTTCGGCAAAAAGTGATACAAGCGATTGAGTTGGACGGTCTCAAAAAGTGTGAAGCAAGCCTTGTGTTCAATATCAGTCGCAATACAATTAACCTGTGGTTGCAGCGCAAAGCCCAAACAGGTAATGTCAAACCCAAATCGAGAAAAGCATCGCAGCAGAGCGGCAAAATCAAGGATTGGGAAAAGTTTCGTACCTTTGTGAAACAGTATAGGGATAAAACCCAGAGTGAAATGGCACAGTTGTGGGATGGGGAGATTAGCCAACGCACCATTTCCAGAGCATTACAAAAGATAGGACATACACGTAAAAAAAACATACGGGTATAGTCAACGAGATGAAGTCAAACGGGCAGCGTTCTTAGCGCAACTGGGTAACCCAACCCGAAAGCTTCTCATCTTGTATACGTTGATGAGTCTGGGATGGATGAACGCGACAACTACGGCTACGGATACTCGGAAGTTGGGGAACGCTTCTACGAACTCAAATCGGGTCGACGGCAAGGTCGCATCAATATGATTGCTGGGTATCGAGAGGGACAATTGATTGCGCCATTTACGGTCGTTCGCGCAGCGTCTTTGATAGGAGAGGGGGCGTGTAACCGAACTGTGTTTGAGACTTGGCTAGAAACTTGTTTGATTCCGGTCTTGCGTCCGGGTGAGTGGGTGATTATAGATAATGCGACATTCCATCATGGTGGCCGCATTGCTTCATTCATTGAAGCCACAGGGTGCCAGGTCGTTTATCTCCCCCCTTACTCACCCGCTCTCAATCGGATTGAAAAGTGTTGGGCATGGCTCAAAAGTAGGGTTCGTAAGTTGTTACCCAAATCCGATAATCTACGTGATGCAATAGAACCCGTTCTCAAGCAAGCAGCGTCCTAACTATTATGGCTACGGCTATAACACCCGTCATTTCAAGAAACTGATTAAACTTCCTGGCTCAAATAACCAAGATATTGGGACAAAATTTCTCAAACTGGTAGATGAAGCTTTTGAAAACCATACTTCATTCCAACAAAGCTATAATATTAATCACTTCCTGAACTAGAAGTTGAATCTGCTATTCATTCATGGATTGCTATAGCCGGAGGAGAAGCAGGTAAACTTTTACGATCCCTACGAGATAAGGCTCATCAATGGTGGTATTTTTTAGCCCACCCGCGATACGCCTGATAATAATTTGGCAGAACGAACGTTACTTTTAGCTGTCACAAAAAGAAAAGTCAGTGGCGCTTCCCGTTCTATGGAACGGTTTCAAGATATTGCCAATTTATTGGCTGTGATACAAACTTGCCATCGTCAAGGACGTTCTGTAATTGACTTTTTTGACCAATCTATAAAAGCGATGTTTAGCCCTGCTATGCAGACCCCATCTTTAATACCTCAACTTTAAACCTGAATCCTTACATACTTTTTAATGACATAGACAGTAGCATAAGCATAGAAAGGCTTTTCAGTAAAATTCTACTGAAACAGGTCGTCATTACAGAATGATCGCCAAACTTTTCGGTCTACTGAGATTTAGTATTACCACTCCCTAATTAGTATGAAACGCCCTATCTTATACGTAGCTATAACTAATCACGGTTTTGGTCATGCTACTCGCACAGCATCTGTAGCTGCAACTATCCAAAAATTGTGTCCTAATGTACTTTTAATTATGGCGACGACTGCGCCGCGTTGGTTGCTGGAGTCATATATAGAAGGTGATTTTATCCATCGTCCCCGCGCTTTTGATTTGGGTGTCATACAAGCTGATAGTTTGACAATGGATAAAGACGCAACTTTAGCAAAACTATTAGAAATTAAAAAGCAGCAAAATTCTTTAATTTCGTCGGAAGTTAATTTTATCCGACAAAATCGGGTTGATTTAATCTTGGCTGATATTCCGTTTCTTACACCTTTATTTGCCAAAGCTGCAAATATTCCTTGCTGGATGATGAGTAACTTTGGTTGGGATTTGATATATAGAGATTGGGGTGGTGAATTTGTAGCGATCGCAGATTGGATTAGTGAGTGTTATTCTAAATGCGATCGCTTGTTTCGTTTACCCTTTCATGAACCAATGTCGGCTTTTCAAAATATCACCGATGTGGGTTTAACAGGTGGCTCACCGCGTTATTCTGCTGATGAATTACGTGCTAATTGGGGCATAAATGCACCACAAGATAAAACTATTTTACTCACCTTTGGCGGTTTAGGTTTACAACAAATACCTTACGAAAACTTGCAAAATTTCCTAGATTGGCAATTTATCACTTTTGATAGTTCTGCACCAGATTTACCAAATTTAGTCAAGATTCATGATAATAAATATCGCCCTGTTGATTTTATGCCAATTTGTGGACGCATAGTTTCTAAACCGGGTTATGGTACTTTTTCCGAGGTGACAAGTTTAGAAATTCCTCTAGTGACAATTCCCCGTGATGATTTTGCCGAAGCTAGTTATCTTTTAGAGGGAATTACGACTTACAACCATCATCAAATTGTCACACCCGCAGAATTTTTTACAGGTAATTGGAATTTCCTTTATGAATTACCCCAACCACCGCAGCAAAGCGAAAAAATCGCCAAGGATGGAAATGAAGCGATCGCACAAGCTATTATCAACCAATTCACTCACAAATGAAAGCTATTGCATTTTACTTAAAGAGCTGATTCATCAAGAAATTGATGTGTCTGCGGTTACTCAAATTCATCAATGGTAGAAGCCGGTGTAGATTTTTTTTGTTTGGCAATATGAACCTCATACCAATTCATTAAAGGAGTTGCACTAATACCATGTACAATTACTGATGCCACAATGGTTGTATAAGTTATCCAGGCAATCTGTTCAGCAGCTTCTCCCTTCAGACCATTACCAAAAGCGTAAGCCAGATAATAGAGGGAACCAACTCCACGAATTCCAAACCAACCAAACAGCCAGCGAGTTCCAGGATGTAGATGATAGCGATGGGAACTAAGAGGATGTTTTCTAATTGTGCTGATCCACGCACCTAAAGGTCGTATCAACAAAAACAAGAAAATAATTACAACTAAAGATTGCCAAGCATAATCAACCATAGGCTTGAATAGTAAAATAGAGCCTAATAATAAAATTGTGCCAACTTCTAACAGTTTTTCTAATTGTTCGATAAATTCTAATTGAGCTAATGGCTTTTCTGGATTCTGATAACTGCGTTGTACTACTAAGCCAGCGACAAATACTGCTAAAAAACCATAACCATTAACAAATTCTGTTAAAGAATAAGTCAGCAAAATAATACTAATGCCAACAAAATCTTCCATTAATTTGTCAGCAGAACGACGCTTTTGGATATGTTGATCAAGCCAGACTATGATTTTCGGGACTAAAATCCCCATGAATATTCCTGCTGCGATCGCCCAAAGTATATCTATCAATATCCATTGTTTAAACCAATTGTTCCAGTTTTCATCTTTTAAAGCATAAATACCAAAGTAAACAAAGGGAAACGCTAAGGCATCATTTAAGCCACCTTCAGAAGTTAAACCAAAACGTAACTCATCTCTATCATTAGTATCAGTAAGTTGCACTTCTGAAGCTAATACAGGGTCAGTTGGTGCGAGAATAGCTCCTAACAATATAGCTTCTCCCCAATTCATCCCTAAAAATAATTTGCCCACAGCCGCCAAGCTAAAAATTGAAATTGGCATTAATATTCCAATCAGGCGAGATGTAATTCCCCAAACTCGCAAATTTAGTGGACGAATGATTTTTAAGCCACAACTAAACACTGAAATAATTACAACAAATTCAGTCAGCCTTTCTAGTAATTCCGCATTGAATACATCATTTCGACGTAAATGAATTAAACCTAAACCATAAGGGCCAAGGAAAATCCCAACCAATAGGTAGATAAGTGCAAAAGATAAAGGTAAGCGGGTAATCCAACCGGATGCTAATGTAACTACCAGTAAGATTAGTCCAATCAAGAACAAGTCGATAATATAAATATCAAACATGGAAATTAGTATAAAAAAGTATACTAACTTGCAAGTTTAGTTGTAATATTTCTAGCAATAAATTACCTATAGGTAGATTTCAGCAAAAAACAGTCCGGTAATTAATACTCTTCTTAAGTTAGTGAAAATAGCAGTACCAGGAGCATTAGTTATGCAACTCCCTGAGAGTCCCAAAATCCCCAAATTCATGCAGTTATTACAATGGATTTATCAGCCATTGCAATTAATGGAAAATTCTGCCAAAGCATATGGTGACTGTTTTACATTATGGCTAACAAACAAACAGCCAATGGTGTTTTTCAGTAATCCACAAGCAATTCAACAATTATTTACAGAAAACCTCAGTAATTTAGATTCTAGAGGTTCTGCTCAAATTTTGCAGCCTTTGTTGGGTGAAAATTCTTTAATATTGCTATCTGGTACATCTCACCAACGCCAGCGTAAGTTATTAACACCGCCTTTTCATGGCGATCGCATGAAAGCCTACGGTAATATCATCGCCGAAATCACCAAAGAAGTCATCGGTCAATGGAAATTTGGTCAACCGTTTTCTGCCCGCGACTCTATGCAAGAAATCTCTCTGAGAGTGATTTTGCAAGCTGTGTTCGGACTAACTGAAGGAGAACGTTATACTCAATTACAAAAACTGCTGGCTTCCATACTAGATTTAACTGGTTCTAGTTTACGTGCCACAATATCATTTTTACCAATAATGCAAGTAGATTTAGGTTCATGGAGTCCTTGGGGCATTTTTTTTGCGTCAACGAGAGCAAATTGACCAACTACTGTATGCTGAGATTCAAGAACGCAGAAATCATCCAGAAACCTCTGGAAGTGACATTTTATCTTTAATGATGTCAGCGCGTGATGAAAACGGCGAACTTATGACTGATGTAGAGTTACGCGATGAATTGATGACTTTATTGGTTGCTGGTCATGAAACCACGGCCTCAGCCTTAACATGGGCATTGTACTGGATTCATCGCCAACCACAAATACGTGAAAAGCTCTTGTCTGAGTTAGATAGTTTTGGAAACAATGCAGATTTAGAAGAAATTACTCGCTTACCTTATCTAACAGCAGTTTGCCAAGAAACGCTACGGATTTATCCCATCGCGATGATTACTATTCCTCGGATTGTGAAACGACCTATAGAAATTATGAATCATCAATTTGAACCAGGAACATTACTCGTAGGTTGTATTTATTTAACTCATCGCCGTTCAGATTTGTATGCAGAACCACAACAGTTCAAACCAGAAAGATTTTTAGAAAGGCAATATTCTTTATATGAATATTTACCTTTTGGTGGAAGTAATCGTCGTTGCTTGGGTATGGCATTTGCCTTATTTGAAATGAAACTTGTACTAGCAACAGTATTATCTCAAGTAGATTTAGCATTAGTAAGCAACTCTAGCGTTAAACCCATACGTCGTGGCATTACTTTAGCACCTTCAAATGGAAAGTGGTTAGTTGCAACCGGACTACGACAAAAAGCAAATACTCCTATAAAAGTGTAGTTATTAACAATACTTTTGCCAATTTACAAGGATGAGTTGAGGTATAAATTGCCATTTTTCTGAGGCTGGGCAAAAACAATAAATCCTCAAAACTCCTTCAAGGTTTCACGCAAGCATTTTTTAATGTATCGCACACGGTATCAAGAATTTGAGCTTTCTAGCTCCCTGATGGGACTTAAAAAATCAAGGGTTGGGGAGAGGGTGTAGGGTATATGTATCTATAACCCTTACACCTATTCTTCGCAGATAATCTTGGTGCATACGTCCTATGATTTATAAAACTCTCTCTCTTTTCTCCCTTGTCTGTTTTGTTCATCAAATAGGACTGCTATATTGACTAAACTTCTTTATTTGTTCGACTAATTCATCCATTTCTGAGTCTACAGTGAAGTAGTGGACGGTAGCGCGAACACAATCAGGTTTGGCAATGGTGCGGGTGAATATCTTGTTAGTTTCCAAAAACTGCACTAATTTGAAACTAATTTGAGAATCATGCTGAACAAATTGAAAGGAAACTAAACCGCTTTCCGGTGGGGAATTTCGCAGACATTTAATTTGCGGTAAGACTGATAATTTGCGCCAGAGATATTCACTGTTGCGGCAAATTTGTTGATAACGTTCTTCGGCTGTACCCCATTGTTGATGAAGAGCGATCGCCTCTACCAATCCTGCATAAAATGAATAAGCCGATGTCCCGACTTCATATCTCCGCCCATCACGAAACAAATCTATTGGCTGTCCTTCACTATCTTTAATTACGCCACGCCAACCAATAAATGTCGGTGCAAGTTTTTCTAAGGCTTCTGGTTTGACATATAACCCACCCACACCAGCCGGGCCACACCACCATTTATGCCCAGTAAACGCATAAAAATCTGCTCCCAATTGAGTTAGATTTAACGGCAATAAACCCACAGATTGGGCAGCATCGACTAATATTAAAGAATGGTTATCTCTGCATACTTCTATAATTCTGTCAAGGGGCAGAACTTGACCAGTATTCCAAAGGACGTGGCTGAGAATTACTAAGCGGGTGTTGGGGCGTAAATTTTGGGCAACAACCGCCACAGGATCACCATCATTTAAAGTTGCCATTAACGGACAGGTGGTAACTTCTACATGAAACCGTCGCC
Organism: Nostoc piscinale CENA21; assembly: GCF_001298445.1. Classification (NCBI taxonomy): domain Bacteria; kingdom Bacillati; phylum Cyanobacteriota; class Cyanophyceae; order Nostocales; family Nostocaceae; genus Nostoc; species Nostoc piscinale. Next base: position 6,610,682 of record NZ_CP012036.1, read on the forward strand.
CAATTTCTTTAGCTGCGGCAATTACCCCTTGATGTTCACAGTCTGACAATAACAGATGGTCGCCTGGATGCCAATCAATTCCCCACAAAGGAATATTACAGCCCATAGTCACATTTTCTGTCAGGGTGATAGTTTCTGGGGGGGCGTTGAGTTCCGTGGCGATCGCTTGTTTGATAGTTTGATTATAAGAACCTATCCAGCGTCCAACTTCATTACCAAAGGGGCCTAGCTGCTGAATATGAGTTTCAGTTTGAATCATCGCATCAATTGCCTGTTTGGGTAACGGGCCTTGTCCGCCATAGTTAAAATAAAGCTTATTAGCTAAAGCGGGAAATTGCTCTCGATGGTGATGCAAGTCGGTTTGGATAGCAGAAACGCTAGTCATGTGTCGAATCTCAATATTTTTACTCTCAACCCTTGTTCTCAACCCCAAAAAGCCACAATTATTGTTAGCTTAAATGAATGTTGATTAATGCTGAACATTTACTACAATACCAACGCTGTAAACGCCGACCAATTTTAGATATTAATGCTGACAAAAGCCTGAGAGATGCACCAAATGACTTGTTGTCTAAATTGCAACAAGACAAAGTTATCTATCATCAAGGGATTTTGGCAGGGTTTGACTATGAAAAACCGCAATATTCACCAGGAAATCGGGAAGCTGCCCAAGCCGCCACATTAGAATTAATGCAGCGTGGAGTTGAGTATATTTACCAGGGAGTATTGTTAAGTAATTATCAAGACTGGGTAGAAACTGCCAGTGAAAACTACACACTCCTCAGCCGTCCAGATTTATTGGTAAAACAGTCAGGAGAGTCTTGCTTTGGTGATTGGATGTATGTTCCTGCGAATATGGAACTCGGTAAACGTCCCAAACAAGAATATCAAGTTGTAGCAGCATTCCACGCCCAAGCCTTAGCCGCAATTCAGGGAGTCATCCCGGATAAAGCTTGGTTAATCTTACGCACCAGAGACATTAGCTATCCCGTAGATTTGGCGAAATGGACACCACAGATGTTCCAAATTCTGGAGGAGTTCATTGAAGCTATCAAATCACCAGAACCGCCAGAGATGTTTATTTCACGGCAAAAGTGTAACCTTTGCCACTGGCATAGTCAATGTTATGCGATCGCCCAAGCACAAAACCATCTTTCTTTATTACCAGGAGTTACACCCGTCCGCTACACCCAACTCCAAACCCTTTCCCTCACCACCCTCGAATCTCTAGCGAATACAAATCCAATCATCTTAGAAGACTTACCAGGGTTTGATAGTGTAGTAGCAACCAAGTTAACCATTCAAGCCCAAGCTGTTATTGAACAGCGTCCGTTAATTTTACCAACTTCTTTACCGCCAGCAGAACTGACCTTTACCGCTCCTGTAGAACTGTATTTTGATATTGAAGCCCAGCCAGACTTAGATTTAGATTATCTTTTAGGCGTGTTAGTTGTTGATAGACAAAATAATACACAACAATTTTATTCTTTTTTAGCGGAAAGTCCAGAGGATGAAGAATTAGTTTGGCGACAATTTATTAACTTAGTTGGGCAATATCCCGATGCACCAATTTATCATTTTTGTGTTTACGAATTTGACACAGTGAAAAGATTAGCCAAACTATACCAAACACCAAAATCTTTAGTTAATCCTGTTCTCAATAGATTTGTAGATGTTTATGAACAATTAATTCAAAGCGTCGCCTTACCTGTAGAAAGTTATGCCCTAAAAGTAATTGCCCGATGGTTAGGCTTTGAGTGGCGCGATAAAGAAGCCAGTGGCGCTAAATGTATCTACTGGTATGATCAATGGTTAGAGACAGGCGATCGCTCTTTCTTAGAAATTATCCAACGCTACAACGAAGACGACTGTCACGCAACACGCAGCGTCAAAGACTGGCTAGTAAATTTTTTCCAAAATGAATGCAGTATCATTCAAGAATCAGAAGTCAGAATGCAGAAATAAGGCATCATGTATGACTATAGGATAAATGTGATCGCCAAATCTTATAGAATGTCTGAATGAAATTCACACACATTGATTTGAAAGGCTTAAGGGATAAGTTATACTGGCGCTAACGCATTCCATAATATGAAGCGTTCTCATCAAGTATGACCGATGGGAATTATTAAATTCAATCACTCCAGTTTCCTAACAAAAAAGTCTCATGTTCAACGGGAAAAATATATCCAAAGTACTAGCAACTGGATTTATATTCGCAAGCTTCATCACAGGGTTTGACGCTTACTTATACTTTTCATCTCAGTTTAATTGGCTTGGTTATGGCGTATTGAACTTTAAAGTCAATGGATATATTTTTCCAGTTATGGCAAGCCGTTCGGTAATGGGTTGGTTTTATTTATTCACTAGTATCCTGAGTTTTATCGTAGGGATACTGTCACTAGTGATCCACCTAATTTTACCTGAAAGTTTGACACCAGATTATGAGCAATATCTATATCCGTCATCAACAGATAACAAAACAAATAGTTTGTAATTGAGGTTCCCAGAAAAGCAGTAATTGAAATGGCGATCGCCAGTTTTCTTAATCTACTGCACTTACTGATCTTGACCGTACGTGAATGAAATAATTAAGAGCGATCACTTGAGTTTACAGGAGCGTGCATCAATAAAAATGTAACGCACCTTTTTAAATCGAGAGCTTGGTTTATTGCCAGAAGCTGATTTAGCAGATCAGGCTTTGCTGGTCATATAAATCGGATTTGATGTGACAAATAAAGCAATCTGGAGGCGATCGCGCAAATTTAAACGACTCAAGATATTGGTAATGTGGTTTTTAACCGTCTTCTCAGAAATAAACAGCACCTCTGCAATTTCACGATTATTCGCCCCTTGACCAATCAATCGCACAATTTCTTGTTCGCGGCGGGTGAGTTTTTTCCACTCGACATCTGGATTAATCCCAGGATCAGGGATACGCTGAATTAACTTTCGTCCTACGCCCGGCCCTAATTGGGTATAGCCTTTGTGAATTGCCTGGATCGCCAGAGACAATTCTTCGACAGGGGTATTTTTTAACAGATAACCTGCTGCTCCATACCGCAGTGCCTGAGCAATATTTTCATCATCATCATCAATACTAAGTACTAAAATTTTTGTCTCTGGAAATTGTTGATGAATCACTCTGGTAGCTTCAACGCCTCCCATTCCTGGCATGACAATATCCATGAGAATCACCTCTGGTTTCAGGGTTTCCATCTGAGCGATCGCCGCTTCTCCGCTCTCCGCTTCCCCTACCAATTCCAGTTGGGGATCTTCGACCAGCAATAAAGACAACGCCCGACGGATTAGAGTTTGGTCATCAACAATCAGCACAAGAATGGGCGGCATGGGTTAAGAAGAATGACTGAAAAATAAACTGGACAATATACCTAGATTTGAAAGCCATAAGCTAATCGTCATTTAAATTGCACCATCTTCATGGTCAGAAAAGCTGCAAACTCTCTTCCTGGCTATCTGTTCTTTGCCATACCAGTCGCTACAAGTCGAGAAACCCAACGAAAGTTGCTAAAACGGGGGAAAACTCCCCAACGCGCTGGCTTACCCTGCGGCTTCAATATGCAAATTAAATGCTTAACAACTTACCAATTTCAATTCGGATGATTCCCTCAACCCTAACCTTTTCTTCCTCCAGCCGCAAGATTCTGCTGTCCTATTTGTTACTAGGACTTTAGACCTAGTTGAAATGGGGACAGATGTCTCATGTTTTCTGTATCTAGTTTCTTTAGGATGAACTCATTGAATGGAGTAAATCAAATGAGTACCGTCCTTGTTGTCGAAGATAGCTACACTCAACGCCATCTCTTAGAAGAATTACTGAAAGCAAATGCCTTTGATGTTAAGACTGCCTGCGATGGCATAGAAGCTCTGGAGCAAATTCAATTTGATCGCCCAGATATTATCATTCTTGATATAGTCATGCCTCGGTTGAATGGTTATGAAGTCTGTCGCAAAATCAAGCGTAATCCTGAAACTCAGGCAGTACCTGTCATCTTCTGTTCTTCTAATGCTGGTATGTCCGATCACTATTGGGGGCTAAAGATGGGTGCGATCGCCTACATCAGTAAACCGTTTCAACCCCAAGAACTGATCCAAACCATCAACCAAGTACTTAACCCTAGTTAGTCTGACCAAAGTTTTCACTCCATCCCCACTTGTTCTGTTTGTCAAATCGCCTGATATTTTACTATGGGTGAATAAAATGGCTGTATGCGATCGCCTGCTTTTGTAAGGTCATCAACATGAAAATATTTAAAAAAATTTTGGCAATTACCTAAAATTTTTTTATTTAGGAATTGGTGTTTTAATTGTTACATTCTTAATGATTAATCATTCCTCTAATACTGTTGAAATCAGAAGTATAGACTTCATCGGAGAAGCAACATTACCCAAAAGTTTATCTTTTCAAAAAACTGAAATTGGTGGCTTATCAGGCATTACCTACGATGCTAAAAATGACCTTTATTATGTTATCTCCGACGATAGAGGGCAAAAAGCACCCACACGTTTCTATACTTTTAAAATCAACTTGAGCAAAGGCTTGCTAGAAAATGGCGATGTTGTGCCTGTTGGTGTAACAATGCTGTTAAATCAAAACGGACAAAACTTTCCTCCCAGAACCACCGATACCGAAGGAATTGCTTTAACTGATAAAGATACTGTCTTCATCTCTTCTGAAGGCGATAGAGAAAAATTAATTAACCCTTTTATCAAAGAGTTTTCCTTAGCTTCTGGGAAAAGTATAACAACACTCAAGATCCCGATAAAATTCTTACCAGATAAAAAAGCTAAAATGGGCATTCGGAATAATTTGGCCTTTGAAAGCCTGACTATTACACCCAACAATCAGTATTTATTCACCGCAACTGAAAATGCCTTAATTCAAGATGGGTCGATTGCGAAGCCAAATGTTGCTACGCCTTGCCGAATTTTGCAATATAATCTCTTCACTAAACAGCCAGAAAGTGAATTTTTGTACCAAACTGAGCCAGTCGCACCATTATTAGATATAACTGGTAAGTTTGCTAGTGGCTTACCAGATTTACTCGCCTTAGATAATCAAGGACACTTTTTAAGTTTAGAAAGGTCGTTTACTGGTTTAGGATTTGCGATTTTTTTATTTCAAGTTTCCTTAGCAGATGCTGATGATATTCGCAATATTGACAGCCTTCTCCGTACCTCCAAAAATATTCGCCCAGTAACGAAACAACTCTTGCTAGATTTGCGAACCCTAGACGTAGCTCTAGATAATCTTGAAGGGTTAACACTCGGCCCTTGGCTACCTAATGGACAGCGTTCGTTAATTTTGGTCAGTGATAATAATTTTAATTCTCTACAGCGTACTCAGTTTTTAGCTTTTCAACTTAAAATCGAACCCCCTATTATTAGATGGTTCCGGAGGATGCTAGATTTTTTCAGTTGGTAGATTATCTGGAAATTTGCCTTCAGTTTCTCTAAGAACTAATTTGAGTGAACATGATTTTCCCCCGTGGATTTACTGTTATTAGGGGGTAGATATCTTCAAACTATCCTTGGTTTCAGTGGATTTCCTCATTTATTTTATTAATAAATATGTTACATAATGTTTAAGTGATATTCCAGAAAAATCAATTAGTTTTTTATTAAACCTTGATTTCCTTTTAAAGCGAGTTTTATAACTTATAATTGATTCTCTAAAATTAGTAAAGTTATTCATGGTTACAATAAAAGCTTGAGCAATATTGATTTCAAAATTTTATAGCGTGACATTTCCAAATATGGTAGTGCCTAAAACCGACATAGATATTTATATTGGAAAGTTTTTAAACAATCGCTATTTAATAAAAGATTTGATTGGCAAAGGCGGTATGGGTAGAGTTTATTTAGCAGAAGATGCAGCGAAAGGTGGCCTTTTAGTAGCTGTCAAAATTTTAATGCTAAATTTAGGAAACCAGCAAATATCGCAACGCTTTGCCAGAGAAATTTTTATTGGCGCTCAGTTAGGCCGTAAAAGTAAAAATATCGTTCAGGTATTAAGCTATGGCATGACAGATGATAAAACGCCTTTTTATGTCATGGAATATCTTCAAGGTAAAAATCTCAAGCAGATTTTGAAGGTACAACCATTAACTCTGGGAAAATTTATTGATATTTGTCAGCAAATTTGCTTAGGCTTACAGTGCGCTCATCAAGGTATTAGTCTAAAAGGTGAAGTTTATCCAATTGTGCATCGAGATATTAAGCCAGAAAATATCTTTATTATTGATGATGTTCAACAAGGTGAAGTTGTAAAAATCCTTGATTTTGGCATTGCTAAATTTTTAACAGAACGCAGTGGAATGACGCTGACTGATTCTTTTATTGGGAGTTTACCTTATTGTTCTCCAGAACACATGGAAGGGCGAAAACTGCTAGATGTACGCTCTGATATTTACAGTTTGGGTGTATTAATGTTTGAAATGTTAACAGGAAAGCACCCATTTAAAACAGATAGTAATACTTTTGGGAGTTGGTATCAAGCTCATCGTTTCCAAGCTCCACCAACACCAGAACAAGTTAATCCTGATGTTAGAATACCTCAAGCATTAAAAAAAATTATTATTAACTTGTCTCGCCAAAGAAGTAACTGAACGTCCGCAAACTATTAGTCAAATTTTAGTTGTCCTAGAAAAAATTAAGCGCCAGGTAGCAAGAGATATAGCTCTAGAAATTGATAGTAACAAATTGGAATATCTTACTAACTTAGTTCCAGTCACTTCAATCTCAGAGAAAGAGTGTTTACAAAAAACATGGCCGAAAAATAAGCCAATAGCTTCAATTGGATTTCCCCATTTACTACATACTACACAAGGGGTTATTCCTACTTTTTGGGCAATGTTACCAAAGCAAGAAATTATTAATTTTTGTGATAAATATCACAGTACAGAATTTATTGACAAAATGAATATATACCCGATGTTATTGTGGGTGACGGTGTTATATAATGCTCAATATTCTCTGACAAAATGGCTATCTTATTTTTTAGATTTAAAAGATAATAGAGGTCAAAAAAATCGCACAACTTTTAGCAGATAGAGGCTATTATCATTTACTTTTTTTTTGCATTAGAAGAACCAACTCAGTGTGCTAATGTGATGACACTAACTCTGACAGCGAAACAAAGACAGCAACTGACAGATTGGTTAGAACTAGAGCAGAAATATAATGAAGCGATCGCCTCGGAACAAGCTAAAAATATTTTAAAAGCAGAATACCAAAAATTAAAATCAGAAATCTTACAAAAATTAGTAGAAAGACAACAAATTGCCAAACTGGGTTTTAGAGCTTGGCTGTCTCAAATATTTGATAAAATTCGCCAAATTTTATCACTGCCTTGAAAAAATATGAAATAAATTTTTAATTATTTAATTGCGGCAATATTAGAGGTTATAAAAGTGAATCACAGTGCATTCATCTCTCCACGAGTTACAGGATTGCTGGCCAATCGCTATCAGCTAAAACAGTTGATCGGTAGTGGTGGTATGGGTGAAGTTTTTTTTAGCAGATGATATTTTACTAGGTGGAACACCTGTTGCCGTCAAATTTTTAACTCAAAAATTTTGCAGTGAAAAAATGCAGCAAGACTTTGCAAGGGAAGCAATGTTAAGTGCTGCTTTAAGCCAGAAAAGTCTTCATATTGTGCGGGCTTATGATTATGGAGTAAGTGCTGAAGGTAAGCCATTTTATGTTATGGAATATCTCAATGGTAAAAGTTTGAAAGATTTAATACCTATACCATTGCCTAAGTTTTTGATTTTGACACGTCAGATTTGTTTAGGCTTACAATGCGCCCACCAAGGAATTAATATTGATGGCAAAGTTTATGCCTTAGTACATCGAGATGTTAAACCAGCCAATATACTAGTTTTGCCAGATCCAATTTTAGGAAAATTAGTAAAAATCTTAGATTTTGGTATTGCTAAATTTATTAATTACACCAACACAGCTAATACTAACAGAGGGTTTAACGGCACTTTACCCTATTGTTCTCCTGAACAATTAGAAGGTGTAGAAATTGATAGCCGTTCTGATATTTATAGTTTGGGTGTGATGATGTATGAAATGCTGACTGGAGCTAAACCTTGGCAGCCAGAAACAGATTTATTTGGTGCTTGGTATAAAGCGCATCACTTTGAAGCACCACAAGCGATCGCCTCTGTCAGTCCCCATCTCAAATTACCTCCACAACTCAACAATTTAATCATGGCTTGCTTGGCAAAAAAACCAAGCGATCGCCCTCAAAACATGGCAGAAATTCTGCAAGTCTTAGACAGTCTAGAAAAATCAAGCTGTCAGAATTTACCCACACCTTTAAATTCCACATACAATCCTCATTTAAATGTTGGTGCTGATTTACCTCCAGTCCTGAAACCCAACTTTGCTAAACTTGTCTGGCCATCCAAGAAACCCATTCAAGAAATTGTCTTTCCCCAAATTTTTCCCACACCCCAAGGGAATTTCGCCGCTTTGTGGCTGATGTTACCCAAACAAGAAATCAAAAAACGAGTTCTGTGTCAGCGTTACAACCATTTTGTATTCATCACAACGCCTTACCCGATGCTGCTGTGGATTACGCTGCTTTACGATTCCGAACTCGGCCCGAAATGGCTACCTTGCTATTTAGATATGCAGAATCTCCAAAACCAAGAACTGGTTTCGGCGTTGATCGAATATAGGCGCTATTCCTTGATTTGCTTTACCTTAGAACTACCCAATAGCTGTGTTACGGTGCTGAACACCCACATCACTAATACCCAGCGCCAAAGATTACAACAGTGGCTCGAACAAAGTAAAATCTTGCCACACTCTGATCAAGCCCAGACGAGTAAGAATTTGCTCAAGCAGCAGTACAAGCAAATCCAATCGCAGATACTAGAACATCTATCTTCTCAACCAAAGGTGGCAGCGGCTTCCTCAACTTAGAAACTTAAACCAGCAACCCCTTGCCAAAATTATTTTAAACGTTATAATAGAAAATCGTTGAGTAAAAACGCAGCCGCCCCAAAAGCCAAAGCAAAAAAATTACTTGACAAAGCTCGAAAAAAGAGCGATACTAATAAAGTTGCAAATTAAGGGACTGTAGTTCAATTGGTTAGAGCACCGCCCTGTCACGGCGGAAGTTGCGGGTTCGAGCCCCGTCAGTCCCGTTCAACAACAAAAATTGTAAATATCGGTGTAAGGCTTAACTGATAATTAGAAGCTTTCCAAATTGGAGTAATAATTCTACAAACCTATAACGCCAGAGCGAAACTTGCTCATTCGCAGTGTGTTATCAGTAGTGAAACACCACGCTAAATTGAAAATTTAGTAATCAATAAAGCAATCTAAAATTAGTGGCGGAAAAAGACCCGCCACTATATATTGATGCTGAATTTTGCTTTAAATTAATCATGCTTTGTGAAAGAGAGAATTAACTGTGACTGTTAGAGTCCGTATTGCACCAAGCCCAACTGGCAATTTACATATTGGTACAGCCAGAACTGCTGTATTTAACTGGTTATTTGCCCACCACCACGGGGGTAAGTTTATTTTACGTATTGAAGACACAGACCTAGAGCGATCGCGCCCCGAATATACCGAAAATATCTTAGCGGGATTACGCTGGCTGGGACTCAACTGGGACGAAGGCCCGTTTTTCCAATCTCAGCGCCTAGATTTGTACAAAACAGCAGTCCAAAAACTGTTAGCTCAAGGATTAGCTTATCGCTGCTACACCACCCCAGAAGAATTAGAGGCGTTGCGCGAAGCCCAAAAAGCCAAAGGTGAAGCACCCCGCTACGACAACCGTCATCGCAACCTCACCCCAGAACAAGAAGCCGCATTCCAAGCCGAAGGACGTAGCTTTGTCATCCGGTTCAAAATCGATGATGACCGCGAAATTGTCTGGAATGACTTGGTACGGGACAAAATGGTGTGGCGCGGGAGTGACCTTGGTGGTGATATGGTCATTGCTCGTGCTTCCGCAGACGGTATTGGTCAACCACTGTACAACTTTGTGGTGGTAGTTGATGACATTGATATGCAAATTACCCATGTCATTCGCGGTGAAGACCACATAGCCAACACCGCCAAGCAAATTTTGTTATACGAAGCTTTGGGAGCAGAAGCCCCAATATTTGCCCACTCGCCGCTAATTTTAAATATGGATGGGCGCAAACTATCCAAGCGGGATGGTGTGACTTCGATTTCCGACTTTCAGAAAATGGGTTTCACCGCCGAGGCCTTGGTCAATTACATGACTTTATTGGGTTGGTCGCCACCAGATTCTACTCAAGAAATCTTCACCCTAGAGGCTGCTGCTAAAGAATTTAGCTTTGAACGGGTGAATAAAGCCGGTGCTAAATTTGACTGGGCGAAACTAGATTGGCTCAACAGTCAATATATCCACAATATGCCAGTGGAGAAGCTGACAGATTTGCTCATACCTGTTTGGCAAGAAGCTGGATATAACGTAGAGGGGCGAGAACGTCCTTGGTTAGAGCAGTTAGTTGGTTTAATCGGCCCTAGTTTGACTCGTTTGGTGGAAGCTGTAGACATGAGCAAAATCTTTTTCAGCGACACCGTAGAATTGAGTGAAGAGGGCAGTAAACAACTGCAACAAGAAGGTTCCTCTGCTGTGTTGAGTGCAATACTCGCCGCCTCAGAAAATCAACCCGACTTCACAGAAACAGCTGCTCAAGAAATTATTAAACAGGTGGTAAAACAACAGAACGTCAAGAAAGGCTTAGTGATGCGATCGCTCCGTGTCGCTTTAACCGGTGATGTTCATGGCCCCGACCTGATTCAATCTTGGTTACTGCTGAATCATCTTGGTTTAGATAAGTCAAGGTTGAATCAAGCAATTAGTTCGTAATTCATAATTCGTAATTCGTAATTCAGTCTTTACGAATTACGAATTAGTTTAGTCAATTTCTCTCATCTTGGGAACTTAGTGTGTAAAATTCATGTCTTACTAAGCACTGAGAAACCTGTGTGATCACAATGTCGCAAACATCTTTAAATAGAGGGATACAATTATCTTTGGCAATGTTGACATTTTGTGTCGCATCCATAACTAATACCATCACTCATGCTCAAGAAGCACCAACAATATTTGGAGATGTGACCCTTAACCATCCCTTTTCCCCAGACCCCATAACTGTGCGGGGAATGAGTGGCGGGTCAATTTCTGGAAATAAAGTTGCGGGAAGAAGAGAAACAATTACCGGGCCTTGTGATGGGTTTGTTGATGCAGCACCAGACCATACCTTAGAACTCAAGACCAAATTCGATTATCTCAGACTCCAAGTGCAAAGCCCTCAAGATGTCACGCTGATTGTGAGAGGCCCTGGCGGTACTTGGTGTAATGACGATTTTGAGGGTAAAAACGCTGGGATGAGTGGTGAATGGCTACCAGGAAATTATCAAGTTTGGGTAGGTTCATACAATAAAGGCCAATATTATCCTTATACATTGACCATTACTGAAGTGAAGTAGTCACTGGGGGCTAGGGATTAGTGTTTTTCTCAGAAATCATCCCAATTCTATGAGAACAGCATTGAGGCACAAAGGCTGTCTGTGAAGAATGGGTGTAAGGGCTTTGCAGTAAGTCACATAGAAACTGCATTCTATAAAATCCTTGTAGAGACGTTGTATACAACGTCTCTACAACTTTTACTACCACTGGGAATGAATTCTGTCACAGCTATGCGATCGCAGTACTAAACTCTAGTATCTACATCTTAAATTTTGTTGTCATAATCCAAGCTGTATTAAAATTAAGTTAAATTTAATTAAGAATCTTTTCAGCGTCACACATTCATGGTGACGTGTGACTAGACATCAAATTAAACAAAATGGATTAATAAACATCCGTTGCAAAATCTAGTTACCAAGTGCGGCAATATCTTGCGGAAGATGATTCCCTAGATGAGTGCCAAGCTAGAGAGTAGCTAGAAATGATAATTGTATTGGCAGAGGCAAAATTAAGATGAAATTCTCTTGGAGAGTCCTAGTACTCTGGACATTGCCTGCTTTGGTAATTGGCTTTTTCTTCTGGCAAGGAGCATTTGCTAACGCTCCTGCGGATATGGGTAAGAATGCTGCCAATACCCGCATGACTTACGGGCGTTTTCTAGAATACTTGGATGCCGATCGCGTCACTAGCGTAGATTTGTATGAAGGCGGTAGAACGGCAATTGTCGAAGCTATTGATCCAGATATCGAAAATCGCATTCAGCGGTGGCGGGTAGACCTGCCAATTAGCGCCCCTGAGTTAATTAGCAAGCTTAAAGAAAAACAAATTAGTTTTGATGCTCACCCTATGCGTAATGATGGCGCAATTTGGGGATTATTAGGCAATCTTGTTTTCCCAATTTTATTGATCACTGGATTGTTCTTTTTGTTCCGTCGCTCCAGCAATCTTCCTGGCGGCCCTGGACAAGCAATGAGCTTTGGTAAATCCAGAGCGCGTTTTCAAATGGAAGCCAAAACAGGTGTGAAATTTGACGATGTGGCTGGTATCGAAGAAGCCAAAGAAGAACTACAAGAAGTTGTTACCTTCCTCAAACAGCCAGAAAGATTTACGGCTGTTGGCGCACGCATTCCTAAAGGTGTGTTGTTAGTCGGCCCTCCAGGTACAGGTAAAACTTTACTGGCAAAAGCGATCGCTGGTGAAGCTGGTGTACCTTTCTTCAGCATTTCCGGTTCGGAATTTGTGGAAATGTTCGTCGGTGTGGGTGCTTCTCGCGTCCGCGACTTGTTTAAAAAAGCAAAAGATAACGCACCTTGTATCATCTTCATCGATGAAATTGACGCTGTAGGTAGACAACGGGGTGCAGGTATCGGTGGCGGTAACGATGAGAGAGAACAAACCCTCAACCAGTTGCTGACCGAAATGGATGGTTTTGAAGGTAACACAGGGATTATTATTATTGCTGCTACCAACCGTCCCGACGTATTAGACGCAGCCTTGTTACGTCCTGGTCGTTTTGACAGACAAGTAACTGTCGATGCGCCAGATATCAAAGGACGTTTGGAAATTCTGCAAGTTCATGCACGTAACAAGAAATTAGACCCCAGCGTATCATTAGAAGCGATCTCTCGCCGGACTCCTGGTTTTACTGGTGCAGATTTAGCCAACTTACTCAACGAAGCGGCAATTCTCACCGCCAGAAGACGTAAGGAAGCCATCACCCTGCGCGAAATCGACGATGCGGTTGACCGCGTAGTTGCAGGGATGGAAGGAACTCCTTTGGTAGACAGCAAGAGCAAGCGTTTAATTGCTTACCACGAAATTGGTCACGCTTTGGTGGGGACTTTACTCAAAGACCATGACCCAGTACAGAAAGTAACTTTGATTCCACGGGGACAAGCACAGGGTTTAACTTGGTTTACCCCCAACGAAGAACAAGGTTTAATTTCTCGTTCTCAACTCAAAGCCAGAATTACTGGTGCTTTGGGTGGACGTGCAGCCGAAGAAGTCATTTTTGGTTCTGCGGAAGTGACAACTGGTGCTGGCGGTGACTTGCAGCAAGTAACCGGAATGGCGCGTCAAATGGTGACTCGGTTTGGGATGTCTGACTTAGGGCCACTTTCCTTAGAAAGTCAACAAGGAGAAGTATTCCTCGGTCGTGACTGGACAACCCGATCTGAATATTCCGAAGCGATCGCTTCTCGCATTGATGCTCAAGTAAGAGTTATCGTTGAACAATGCTATGAACACGCCAAACAAATTATGCGTGAACATCGCACCGTCACAGACCGCATCGTTGATTTACTCATTGAAAAAGAAACCATCGACGGCGAAGAATTCCGCCAAATCGTTGCTGAATATACTGATGTCCCTGAAAAACAACAGTATGTACCGCAACTGTAATTACTAAACGATATTTCTAGAGTATCGACTCAGTAATCAAAACCTAACCCCCTAGCCAGGTTACAGCAGGCGAACATAGAGTAAAAAAAGGTGCAGTCAACTCCTGCACCTTTTTTTGTTGAATTTTGGCTATGTATTTTTATCCTGGGGTTTTTTGAGGAGTAACATCATGTCCGTTGAAAATTGCTACAAACTGCGATTTCTACCGGATGATTCTTTTCTGTCCATAGGAAAAACTTCAAAATCGAAAGTTGCAATCAGACGGTCATCAATGTATACCTGTATTTTATGCTTACCAGGAGGATCACCTGCTGCGATCGTCCAATAATTTTGAATCACACCATCATTCGCTGTAGTTTTGCGCCTCATTACCGACTCTGTACCGTCAGCAGAGACTGAGAAGTTTTCACCATCATCCGTAGCCCAAGTTTCTGGGGGTTTTGGCAAACGTAAGACTTCTCGCCATGTAACTTCGCCTTGGTAGTCTTTGAGTTGAATCCGCCACCCATATTTACTACCTTCTTGTAGTGGTACTCTGAATGTGGGGATAAAGTTAACTTTACCTCTAGCATCAACTCTGGCTACACCAAACTCAGCTTTGTCGATCGCAATCGTTTTTTTAGTATTGCTTGCTTGAGAAATAGACCGAGATGATGCTGTTTTATCGGCGGCGATCGCTACTTTAGCATTGATTGGCTGAGAAGCTACCAACCCGGAAACTAGCCAAGAAGAAGTTAGTACAACTATTGCAGTCCAAATTCTCATTAGCAAAATTGTTGGTCATTTACTAGTACTTATTCCCATCCTCCTACCTGCCTTCCGGGTTTACTCCCCATCAACAGGCAATTTGGCAGAATAAATATTGCAGAATTAATAATCAGTTTATAGTTAAATTGACAACATCAAAATAGCAATTAAAAATACTTTTCTCTCCAGCAACTTAGCATAACTGCAAAAACTATCATCGCAATTTGTCAGTGTTGGTGCTAAATTTGCATTGATTATTTTTAATACGGAATTTTTGCTATGTAAGCAATTGCTGACAGTCGGCAATTTGCTAAATAATTATTTTCTCAAAACAAATTAAGAGGGCGGATGACGACCTAGCAATTCTTCTTCTGCTCTAATTGCCAGTATAATTGCACGATTCATGTTGAGTGCGTTAATGGTTGCTCGTCCTGTAGGTGTTAATCCAAAAACTTGTACACCATTCCAACTAAAGTGTTCTGTCCAAACTTGTTGACGGGGGTTAAAGATTGGTACTTTTTCACCTGTTTCTGGATCTTCAACTAGTTGTCGAGCCACTTTACGTAAAGAACATGATACACAAGCTAGTGCTAAATTATTTACTGTTGTTGTACCGCCTGCCACAACTGGTGTAATGTGATCGATATGAAAGGTTGCTGCTTGACCTGCTTGAGACAAACAGCAATACTCACAGCGATCAGCTGCTCTTTGAATGACTAATCGACGTAAAGCAACAGGGATTGTTACCATTTATCCTTGCTGCATTACACGTTGTGAGCGCAAATGTAGCAGAGATAAAAATTCTGCCAACTCGACTAACCCTTCGGCTTCCCTTTGTTCTGCGTGGGTAAGCATTTCACCTGTATCTTGGCGAGCAAGTAGAACTTGAAGACGTTCTTGAACAGCTTCGGGAAGTTTGAAATGAGTTAGTTCAACTGGTATCTGGATAATTTCAGGCATACACAGTATGTCTATTAAAATTGCAACCACTTCTAGAGTTAGTGTAACTCAATGTTCTTCAGAGAATCGCCTGTCGTAATTCTGTGCGATCGCATCTGTGTTTAAAGTTCTTCTACAATCACCCCGCCCGATTTTAACAATTGAATGGCTTCCTCTTTTTGCATCCTAGCAGTGGCGATGAGGTCTGATCCTCTACCTAAACGATGAAAGACTCGAAGAATTTTTCCGTTCTCATCTTCTATCGTTACCAGAAAATTTCTTGTCGTAGTCATCACTCTACCCGCTTCTATAATTTCAACTCCTTTGCTTCTTGTCTGAACTACAAAGACTTGTCCTTCTTCCAAACTCTGTCTGTCAATAATTTCATCAGCAGCTTTTGAGCTATTAAGTACAGAATTTGCTGTATCAAAATCAGCAGACTGCGCGTTAGGAATTTTTATAAGTAAACTACAAGTTAGAACTATCATACTTGCAAGCGGTAGTAAGTAAAGCTTTGAAATATTCATTGATTTTCGTTGTTTACTGAGTAACTGATTCTTGTATAACGTAAGTAAGATAGTCTACGCAATTTATCATGCGATCGCTCTCATCCAAATTTAGAGTCATGATACAAGGTTGATGTGCTGCTATGTTAAATTATGTTTACAGTGTAAGGAAAATTCAGCTTTCTACAACCAGCTATGCACTAAATTGAACAGTTATATTTGACTTATACTGTGAAAATTTTCATTTGGTTTGGTGAGTATGGATTTTACAGCCACTTTAAATGAGATTAAAACCCTCACTATTGAAGAACGCATTCGTCTTGTGCAAGCTATTTGGGACAGCATTGCAGCAGAACAGACTTATCCCGATATTACAGAACCACAAAAACAAGAACTTGAGCGCCGAATTAATGATTACGAAGCTAATCCAGATAATGTTATGACATGGGATGAAATCAAAGCCTCAATTAAAAGACAATAATGGATTACGTTTTAGTATTTCGTCCAGAAGTTCGTGATGAACTTGATGAGGCGTATAGTTGGTATGAAAATCAGCAAGCTGGACTTGGCGATGAGTTTTTGGAATGTGTGGACGATATTCTAAATAGAATTTGCCAAATCCCAGAATCTTATGCTGTTGTCTATAACGATATAAGAAGAGCGATTTTACAGCGTTTTCCTTATGCAGTTTACTATCGAATTGTCTCTAGCCGAATTATTGTAATAGCAATTTTTCACGGGCGAAGAAATCCCGCAATTTGGCAAAAGCGAAATTAGCAAGTTACTGTTATTGAATGGAAAAATTACTATTGATCGCCTGTCGTGATTTTGTGCGATCGCTTCTAATTATAACGCTTCATTACACGTTCTGAGGCTAAATTTAGCAGAGATAAAATCCATTGCAATTAGTGTTTTGATGCTTCTATTTCATAGCATCGTAAAATTAAAGGCTTTAGCTTATTAAAATCATCTATCGAATCAATCTTTATTTTTGACACCATTTCAGCGTTCACTCCTGGTACATCCTGAATTTCAAAACCAGGGGCTAATCTTTTTGCTTCATCTGGATGTATTCTAGCAATAAAACTTTTCTTAGTTGAGGATAGATATAATCGCAAAAACCACCATGTTGTTTTACCAAGATTAATCCCAAAATATGAAACAGTATCTCTCTTTTGTATTTCCAAATTATATTTTGTGGAAGTTTTTGTAATTGACTGAATTGTATTAAAAGCTGCTAACTCCTCTTCTGTTGTAATGACCTCAGTTTTATCCTCATCTTCCAAACCATTAGTGACATCTGTTTCTACCTGTTCTGAACTCGCAAAATCTCGATCCTTTGTCAAATGGGTCATTTCTTGGTTCACTGAACGAGTAATCAATGATAATAAACTTGTTTGAATTGAGCGTTTAACAATGGGCTGAAATCTATTAATAACTTTTGCATTAACTACATTCCCTCGAAATTCAAATTTTGGTGCAACTGTACCAAGTTCCTTAATTAAAAAGTGAACAAATTTATCTGAAGGAGAAACTAAGAGTCTGTCTATTAATTCACTTATGCCTTGGGAGTAGAGCATTTCTTCAGCATCATTCTTAATCTTAGCCGCATCAAAGTTATCACGGTGAAACAGCTTCAGATTTTCTATATCTTTAGGAGTATAGTCTAGAATATTAAATGTAAAAAATGCTTCTTTATCCATTATGTGGATATTCTCTAAATCAGTGAAAAATCGGTATTCCACACCATTAGTAACAATGCTAATTTGAGCAGTTAAAATTGCATTGAAGTAACTTCTCAACTGCCCGTCATGAACCTCTGGTTTTTCCTGACAAGACTTAGCCTCAACTAGCATAACAATATTGCCATTAATGGCGATCGCGTAATCTACTTTTTTTTGGCTGTCTTACTTTTGCAGGCGTACCAAAATCAGCGAAGTATTCATGTTTAACTTCGGTTGGGTCAGTAATGTCATAACCTAAAATACTTAAAAATGGAGAAATAAAAGCAGCTTTTGTATTTTCTTCTCCTATGACGATACTAAGCCTACTGCTAACTTTTTCAGATAATTTAGCTAAATCTTCCGCAAAACCCATACTAAAACCCTGCGTAATACTTTTGTCATAACAACAGTATTCCCACTTTCATATAGTAATTATCATCTGTTTGCTAAGATTCTGGTAATTTTGGTTTATGCTACTCCTTATTTTTACCAATGATACATACAGAAAAATCCTGAGCAATTATCCCTACACCAGAACAAAAAAACGCAGTTGTATATATTGTAATACTGGTTTACAAAACTTTATTTACCTATCAATATTATTCGGATGGATGAACGGACAGGAAATATATTCGTGCTGGCTGGCGAGGAAAATATTATAGAAATATACCCTAATGGACGGTGGAGGTACATCGGATGAGTAAGCCTAACTTTCAAGCTATGAGTCAGAAAGAATTACATGATTATGTTCTTACTCATCGGGATGACCAAGAAGCTTTTTATGCTTACATAGATAAATTGCACGCGGAAGCAAATTGGATTGAAATGCCACCATTAGAATCATTGCAGGATTTGAATAATTATCCTGAATTTATTGAACGTTTTCGTGGCAATTATCAAGCATGACATAATACTGAATAAGCTAATGACTAAATAACAAATAGCCATTAGCCATACTCATAAAAAATTCTCTGCGGTTGAATTTAAGCCGTCCGAAAACGCGCCAACTCCTCGCCTGTCTTCGCATCGTGGGCGTGGACTGTACACACAAGACAGGAATCAAAAGAACGGGCGACGTGTCCAACTTCTACAGGATCAGTTGGATCTTCAATAGGTGTCCCGACTAACGCTTCTTCAATGGGGCCGCGTTTATCTTGACCGTCACGGGGGCCGATGTTCCAAGTACCGGGGGCAATTACTTGGTAGTTCTTAATCTTACCGCCTTCTATATCTACCCAGTGACACAAAGCACCCCTTGCAGCTTCCGTTGCGCCCCAGCCTTTGCCGTCTTTTTCTGTGGGTTTAATATACCAAGGGTCGTTTAACTTGAATTCGCGCAAACAGTGTTCGGCTTGGCGATATAGTTTAACGATTTCGTGGAGTCTGGCTAACTGACGGACGTGAATGTTAGCACCGCCCATTTTCTTGAATACATCTAAGATGAAGCCATCATGATGTTGCCAAGATTCGCCGTGATTACCACCTGCTACTAACTGACGCGCCAAGGGGCCTGCTTCTAAGCGTCCGAAGTCTTTGTGAAGAACTGCACTCGCCCAAGAATAGGCGTTGTCGAAGTCTTTTGTATTGTTAGCGATGGGTTTTGTGGTGCGATCGCTCGGATGAATATCTGTTGTCCCTTCATCGTACCAAGAATGGGTTAAATTCTCACGGGCGAAGGATTGATCCATCAAGGTGTGAGTATCAGTGAAGCTATCATACACCCCACTCTTCATAATCATCGCCGCATTACGCCCTTCAATGGTGGGTTTTTGGTATCTATCCTCATGGGCTAAATATCCCCAAGTGACATATCTACCAACGCCAGCACCATATTTATCTAGACCAATATCTAGACCCATCCGCCAATAAAAGCCTAAGTCAGATTCACGATGTTTGATGTCTTCATCTAACCAGTTCATGAAGTCGTCGTAAGTCTGAATTTCTTCGTAGCGTTCTAAAGAACAGCCTAACCATACTGGTTCTAACCAGTTGGTGCGGAAGTATTCTAAAATTGCCCAGGCGCGGGTAATGTCGGTGAGGGTGGGGGCGCACATCACACCACCAGGAACCATATAACTGCTGTGAGGCCACTGTCCACCCAAGAGAGCATAAATTTCTACAGGTTTGGCGGAAATAGTCACACCAAGTTCGTAAGATTTCCCAGTGAACGCAGAAAAGCGGCGGACGGCTTCATCATAGAAGCGACTACTACGGTAGTTTTTATTTGTTAGGTCAATGGCGAACAATCCATAAAAGTAGCGGGGGATACTTTGGATAGTTTCGACAATTTGACCGAGGTTTCTGGCTAAGATGGCGTTGCGTGGCACTTCTGTACCCCAGGCTGTATCCAACGCCCAAGATGCAGAGGTGAGGTGAGAACCGCCGCAAATACCGCAAATCCGGGGTGTGACAATTAATCCGGCTTGAGGGTCTTTACCACGGAGGATGATTTCAAAGCCACGAAAGAGTTCGGCGTGAGTCCAAGCGTTGACTACATAGCCGTCGGCAATTTCCACGCGGACATCTAAATCACCCTCGACTCTCCCGACGGGTGATATATCTAATGTTTGTTTTCCCATTTATTTTGTCCTTTGTCATTTGTCATTCGTCCTACCCTGCGGGAAGCCGCTAATGCGTCTATGTCATTTGTCTTTTGTCATTGTGTTGGTGTTGTTTATTAAAGGAGGAATTATCTCACGCAGAGACGCAAAGGCGCAGAGAGAATATAGAGTTGTAGATTTCACTACCTTGATTAAGCAACACCGTTTTTTACTAATGACCAATGACCAATGACTAATGACTAAACTGTGAAAAAGTCTTCTTCTGCCCAAGGTGGTGCTGCATCTTTAGCGACCATTGTTAAGAGGGCGTAGTCTTTTTTGTTGACTCCTGGCGGTAGTTCTTTGGGAACGCCCATCACTGTTTGAGTCTTAAATACGGTTCCGGGTTTGAGGTCAAAGAAGGGAAATTCTGGTTCTGTACAACCTAAACACGGCATTCCAGCGCGGGTTTTGGATGAGACGCGGTTCCAGAGGATGCGGTTGCAGGATGAATGAGTCATGGGGCCGCGACAGCCTAAGTCGTAGAAGAGACAGCCTTTACGTTGACCAAATTCGGCGGTTGTGGCTTTGTAGGCAAAGTGGACGTTGCGAGTACAACCTGTTTGGGTAAAGGTGTTGAAGAAGGTTTGGGGGCGATTGAGTTCATCCAAAGCAATATCGCCGATGCGTCCGGTAGCGATCGCCACTAATATCTGCGTTATCCAATCAGGGTGTGCAGGACATCCCGGAATATTGATCACAGGTAAACCAGATTTGGCGCGGAAATCTTTACCTAAAAAGCCGCCTTCTTGCCGCTTGAGAAACTGCAAGCCTTGGGATTCGCTGGGGTTGGGCGACATTGCGGGAATCCCGCCCCATGTGGCACAATCTCCGACAGCAACTATGAAGCTGGCAGCTTGGGCTAGGTCTATTAACCAATCTTTCATCGGGCGATCGGCAAAGCGATTCCATTCACCTGTGCCGTTGGGGGCATTTACTACACTGCCTTCAAATACCAAAATATCTAAAGGGACTTTACCTAAGATGCAGTCCCACAGCAGGGTTTGTAAGTTATTGCCTAATTCCAACCCCAAGGAAGGATGCCAAAGCACGTTAATGCCAAAGTCAGATATGAGGTCGCATACTGTCGGTTCTTCGGCATTTAGAAACGACATGGTGTTGCCCGAACAGGCACCACCTTGCAGCCAGAGTACGTTAGTCATTGGCTATGTGTTGGTTGATTTTTTATCCAGGTGATCAGCGTTGTAGAGTCTCACCTGTTTCTGATGTTTATTCTTCACCATAAGGTATTTTTTTTATTATATTTTTATTTTTTAAAAAAAAAATTAATTATTCTGAGGATGATGTCAATATGATGTAGAGGCAAGAATAGTTAAAATCATGAAAATTTAAATAGGTATTTATGGCTATCAAATAATATATTTAGTTTGCTAGTGATACAAAAAATGATTTAATTATGTGAGTATATAATTTTGATAATAATATTGTTAATTCTCCTCTAGATTTTTGAAAATAGAGTGCTTTATAGTAAGGAAATTGGGGAATAAATATCTTGTACCAAGCCCCGACGAATGGAATTCGCACGCCAGTGAGGGAGTCGGCAAAGCCGCCCAACGCACTGGCTCGGCTATAAAAACTAAGTCCGCCTACGCGGACTAATGTAAAATCAAGGGTTTTGAAACCGCGCAGGCGGGTTTTGTTTGTGTGCAAGATGAACCGCGACTTCAGTCGCTAGGCGCAAGATGTGAAGTATGAAGTCTGAAATTTATACTTTGATGTCTCACTACAAACCACAGCATCAATAAGTTACCCATAATTAATCGCTATCTAGCTAAATATATGGGTGTTTTATTTCACACTTCATACTTTAATAGCCTTTGGTGATGAGGGAATTTGTGTGTATTTTCAGGGCGGGAATCGAGTAATTTTCTCAATAGCTAGAGTAAGGTAATTATGACACCTAGCATTACAGATTCGGCGGTGAAAGCAGCTGTAGCGGCGATCGCTTCGGAGTCAGCAACGACAGCAGAAAAAATCCAGATGCTCATCGAAATGGCACAAGGTTTTCAAAAGAAGCCGAAAACTGCCCAGGATTTGCGAAATGCAGTTGGGTTGTATTATCGTGCTTATGAAATATCTGGTGATGAGTATCCACTGCTGAAAGCTAAGGCGCAGGTGGGAATGGCTGGAACTTTACAGATAATTCCCCATGCGGATACGGAATTGTTGCTGCAAGCCAAGGCTGGTTATGAAGAAGCATTACCAGTTTTACAAGAGTTAGCCACTCCGGAAGAAGTTGCAGAGGCGCAGATGAATTATGGGCTAGTGTTGCAATCTCTAGCGCCGTATAATTTAGCACGCATTAGCGATAGTATTCAGGCCTATCATGAAGCTTTGCGGGTGTTTACCTGGGAAGATTACCCTCAAGATTACGCGATTTTATACAACAATATTGCGATCGCTTACCTGTCAATGCCAATGGCTTCAGAACGGGAATATTTGCGCCAGGGGTTAGCAGTCCAATCATTTGAAGTTGCTTTAAAGCATATTAATTTGATTGACCACCCTAGAGAATATGCCATGCTGCAAAACAACTTGGGAAATGCTTTGCAGTATTTAGTGAGTTCTCATCCTGTAGAGAATAATTTAAAGGCGATCACAGCATACAATGAAGCGTTAAAAGTGCGTAATTCCAGGGATACACCTTTAGAATATGCTAACACAATTTCCAACAAAGCTAACGCCTTATTTAACTTACCTGATAATCCGGAAAAGCCAGAGTTAGGTAATCCCAATAATCTTTTACAAGCACGCAATTACTATCAAGAAGCTTGGTCAATCTTTACCGAACATCAACAGTTAGAACAAGCTGAGTTAGTCGTGCAAGCATTAAAAGATGTAGAAGTGGAAATTATGGCTAGTAGTTAGGCTGACCAGATTTATTAACGAACCGCAAAGGACACAAAGAGCGCGTTCGCGCAGCGTCTCGCAGAGAAGGAAGAAAAGATGAGTGAGTTATTGAGCAATTTTAGTGTGAGTGATTTTCTCACGAGTATGGTGTCTAGTGACATCAACATAGTTACTGGAGCAGTGTGGTTAGTCATAGCAACAATCATTTCGATGATTGGCGGTGCAATTGGCGGGATGATATTAGCAGGTAAAGATATTGGTTATTCTTTTTCTGCAATGTTAGGAGCCTTATTCGCTCCGGCTGGTGCGATTCCAGCAATACTTTTAGGTTTTACTTTATTAACTTTGTTAAATAAATACTAGGAGGAAAAATGTTTCAATTAGGTTGGTTGTCTGCTAAGTTATTTTTCCGGGGTAAGCTATTACGCGAACCTATGTATTTTATTCAGCAAACAGCAATTGGAATTGGTGCTGGCTTGATATCACTATTATCACTAGCCCAAGCAGAAATTCCTTTATGTATCCCTATCACTATATCTAGTTTAATTACGGGTGGTTTGATGCCTTTTTTACTGAAAGATTTCAAAATGAAGTAATGAACTAGTCAATAGTCGCCATCATTTCACACTTCACACTTCACACTTTTCTTGATGACCAACCTCGAAGAATTCATCGAAGAAATTAACCGCTTTGAGGCAATTATATCTGAGTGGGATGAAAGTCAAAGGTGTGTAGCTGTTGGTTTAAAACGAGCAATTGAAGCTTTGCATAAAGAAGCACTGACAAGGTTGATTAAAAGCCTGAAACAAGATTCAGTGTCAGCGTTGCGTCATGCTGCGGATGATCAAGTTGTGTATGCAGTTTTGCTATATCATGACTTAGTTAAACCACCGCTACCACCAATATTACAACGCATTCAAGCCGCCCTGGATGAAGTACGTCCAGGGTTAAAAAAGTCACAATGGAGATATAGAATTAGTTGCTTTTAAACCACCAGATACGGTAGAAGTTAGGTTAATCGGAACTTGCAGCAGTTGTCCAGCTTCCAATTTGACTTTATCTCAGGGAGTCGAACAGGCAATTAAAAATTATTGTCCAGAAATTACGCAAGTGGTTGCTGTGGGCGATCGCCCGACGATAGATAATACCAATACTGGTTTAACTACTCCCTTTCCACCCACAATTACAACTGCTTGGGTGAGGGTAGCAACGGTAGAACAAATTCCCGACGGGGGGATATTTGCAACCAAAGTTGGCGGACATTCACTAATTTTATATCGTCAAGGCGATCGCATTACCTGTTACCACAACGCTTGTTCTCATCTCGCATCACCACTGGACGGCGGAAAGGTAGAAAATGGCATCATCACCTGTCCTGTACATGGGTTTCAATATCAACTAGATACAGGGAAATGTTTAACTGCTGATGTCCCTTTACAGTCATATCCAGTTCAAATTAAAGCTGACAAGGTGTTTGTCAAAATCTCCCGATAATCAGGATGTAGGTGTTTATTCACATCTTGCACCAAGCAACTGAAGTCGTAGCTACACAGACAAAACCCTTGATTTTCCGTTAGTCCGCGCAGGCGGACTTTGTTTTTATAGCCGAGCCAGTGCGTTGGGCGGCTTTGCCGACTCCCTCACTGGTGTGCGAATTCTATTCGTCGGGGCTAAGTGCAAGATATGTGTTTAAAACCCTGACACCCAGTCTCAACCAACTATCTTTATACATCAGTTCAGGTGGGCATTGCCCACCACAAGTTTCTACACCTTAAACTTTTCTGTAATTCGCTTCATAGCTTCTTCAACATTTTCCCGGCTGTTGAATGCAGAAATGCGGAAGTAGCCTTCACCCGCAGCACCAAACCCAGAACCCGGCGTACCAACTACATTGCAAGTATGTAGCAATTTATCAAAGAAATCCCAACTTGATAGCCCATTGGGAGTTTTTACCCAAACGTAAGGCGCATTAACACCGCCATAAACTGCGAGTCCGGCGGTGGTGAGTTTTTCTCGAATAATTTTGGCGTTTTCTAAATAGAAACTCACCAAAGCTTGGTTTGTGCTTGTCCATCTTCAAAATAAACTGCTTCCGCACCCCGTTGTACAATGTAAGACACGCCATTGAACTTGGTTGACTGGCGGCGGTTCCACAGTTTCCACAGTTCCACATCGGAACCATCTGCGGCTTTAGCTGTTAAGGTTTTGGGTACAACAGTTAAAGCACAACGAGTTCCGGTAAAGCCTGCATTTTTAGAAAAAGAACGAAATTCGATCGCACAATCTCGCGCACCTTCAATTTCATAAATAGAATGAGGTAAGCTCGGATCTGTAATATACGCTTCGTAAGCTGCATCAAAGAAAATGATTGAACCGTTGGCTTTGGCGTAGTCTACCCAAGCTTTGAGATGTTCTTTGGTTGCAGTTGCACCAGTGGGGTTATTGGGGAAACAAAGGTAAATTAAATCAACTTTTTCCTTCGGAATTTCCGCAGTGAAGTTATTTTCTGCTGTTACTGGCAAATATACTAAGCCTGCAAATTCACCTTTATCATTGGCTACACCTGTATGACCTGCCATCACATTGGTGTCTACATATACAGGATATACAGGGTCAGTGACAGCAATGATGTTGTTGTTCCCAAAGATATCGAGAATATTACCAGTGTCGCACTTGGAACCATCAGAAATAAAGATTTCTGACCCATCGATGTCTGCGCCGCGTGCTTGAAAATCCTGAGCCGCAATTTTTTCCCTTAACCAAGCATAACCTTGTTCTGGCCCGTAACCTTTAAAAGTTGCGCGATCGCCCATTTCTTCCACAGCTTTAATCATCGCTGTGCGGCACGCTTCTGGTAAAGGTTCGGTCACATCGCCAATTCCCAAACGAATAACTTTAGCATCAGGGTTAGCTTCCACAAAAGCATTTACCCGCCGCGCAATTTCCGGGAACAGATAACCAGCCTTCAGCTTCAGGTAGTTGTCGTTAATCGTCGCCATATTAGATAGTGAAATACGCACTACAACAGCTTACAGCTAATTGCTCTTGACGATAGCACAGTTGCTTATGCCGAAGTCTCTTTATCTTTGATAATTGACATTTAGGTAATGTTTAATACATCAATCAATATATAGCAAAATCTGTGTATTGGCGCAATTCTGCGGGATGGAAACCCAAAACAATATCTTTATGTAGGATACCTGCTGCTAACAATGCTTCTACCACTGGCTCAGACGTGCCATCATATTGAATCTTTCTGCCGTGAGAGCTGCTTTGTGCCAGAGTTGGCGTATGGAAATGCGTCGAGCGTTTTAAAGGCAGTCCAGACCTGTTCCTGTGATGTTGGTGACGATATCCGAACATAAAATTTAGTTGAGTAGCTTGGTAGGTGTAGACCGAACAGTTGCTCAACAAAAAGCGATCGCTTCTCAACGTAAACTAAGAGGCGATCGCTTTGTTAAATTCAATAACAGATATTTAGCCTATCTTTAAATTACTAAACATCCTGTTCACTTAACTCGCGGGTGATATGGTCAAAAGGCTCATCAACAAAAGCAGCATTAGCTACGCCTGCTGCTGCTACTTGTTCCTTGACAATATCCTTCATGATTTGCACACCGCGAACTGTCGGCCCAATAGGTACACCTAAAGAATTGTAAGTTTCTCTCAAGCCTTGTAATACACGCTCATCCAATACATTGGTGTTACCTGCAACTAACGCATAAGTAGCGTAGCGGAGGTAATAGTCCATATCGCGCAAACAAGCCGCATAACGACGAGTTGTATAGGCATTGCCACCGGGACGAATCAATTCTGGTAGTTCTTCAAATAACTTAGCACCAGCTTGCTTGACAATTGCAGCCGCATTTGAATTGATAGCAGCCGCAGCTTGTACCCGTGCTGTACCACTTTCAAAATAAGATTTCAGACTGTCAATCGCATTCCGGTCAAAATAACGTCCAGCTACGTCATAATTCTTAATTAAAGTTGTAACTGCATCGCGCATTCCTTTTCTCCCAATCGTTACTATCTATGGTTTGATATTTATTTGGCTGCACTTACGCACCAGTAAATTTTTGTGCTATTTAAAATAAGTTCGGCACAAAAACAATCTATCCGCTACTTAAGGATTCTATGCCAAAGTTGCCCCCGATGAAATGAACTTTCTTGTTTTTACAGATGACGTGCGAAAGGTTAATATAACCTGTAATCCAGGGAATCTGTAACAAAGACTACATTATTATGTAATCTCAAATCTTTACGATAATCCAGGTGTGTCACAACTTGGTTCGGATCAGTAGGGTTAGAATGCTTTGGCAGATTCTGGTTTTACAATAAGAAATTGGCAGAGAAGGAGTAACAATGACAACCCCACAAGAAGTCTTGAAATTGATCCAAGACCAAAACATTCAGATGATTGATCTGAAATTCATCGATACACCAGGAACATGGCAGCACTTGACCGTGTACCATAACCAAATCGATGAAAGTTCATTCTCTGATGGCGTACCTTTCGACGGTTCCAGTATTCGGGGTTGGAAAGGTATTGAAGAATCAGACATGACAATGGTGTTAGATCCCAACACAGCTTGGATCGACCCATTCATGGCAGAGCCAACCTTAAGCATAATCTGTAGCATTAAGGAACCCCGCACAGGAGAATGGTACAGCCGTTGCCCGCGCGTGATTGCTCAAAAAGCTGTTGATTATCTAGTTTCTACTGGTATTGGTGATACCACTTTCTTTGGGCCTGAAGCTGAATTCTTCATTTTTGATGATGTCCGCTTCGACCAAACCGCCAACTCCGGTTACTACTACGTAGACTCTGTAGAAGGTCGTTGGAACTCTGGTAGACAAGAAGGCCCCAACTTGGGTTACAAACCACGCTTCAAAGAAGGTTATTTCCCAGTGTCGCCTACCGACAGTTTCCAAGACATTCGGACAGAAATGTTGCTGACAATGGCAAAATGTGGTGTCCCCATTGAAAAGCAACACCACGAAGTAGCAACTGGTGGTCAGTGCGAACTCGGCTTCCGCTTCGGTAAGTTAATTGAAGCGGCTGACTGGTTGATGACTTACAAATATGTCATCAAAAACGTAGCTAAGAAATACGGCAAAACCGTTACCTTCATGCCAAAACCAATTTTTGGCGATAACGGTTCCGGTATGCACTGTCACCAGTCAATTTGGAAAGATGGCAAGCCTCTATTTGCTGGCGATAAGTATGCTGGTTTGAGTGAAATGGCATTGCATTACATTGGTGGCATTCTCAAACACGCACCAGCACTATTAGCTATCACCAACCCCACCACAAATTCCTACAAACGTCTAGTACCAGGTTACGAAGCACCTGTTAACTTGGCTTACTCCCAAGGAAACCGTTCTGCTTCTGTGCGTATTCCTCTCTCTGGCACTAACCCCAAAGCTAAACGCTTAGAGTTCCGTTGTCCAGACGCTACTTCTAACCCTTACTTGGCATTTGCAGCTATGCTTTGTGCTGGCTTGGATGGTATCAAGAACAAAATTGACCCAGGCGAGCCTCTAGATAAAAATATCTATGAACTGTCTCCAGAAGAGTTGGCAAAAGTTCCTTCTACCCCAGGTTCTCTAGATAAAGCATTAGCAGCCCTAGAGAATGACCACGCTTTCTTGACTGAAACCGGCGTGTTCACAGAAGACTTTATCCAAAACTGGATTGACTACAAACTAGCTAATGAAGTTGAGCAGTTGCAGTTGCGTCCTCATCCTTATGAGTTTTATCTCTACTATGACTGCTAATTGCAACCTGTAGTGATTTATTAGCCACCCTTTAGGGGTGGCTTTTTTTATGAATTAACACTTTTGACAACTCCTAGAAAGCAACAGTAGTAATGGGATAAAACTTTTATCCTATTACTTGTCACCGACTAACTTTAGCTCATTGCAGCATGACTACTGCCATAAATGGTGCGTGTAGTTTGGTCGATCTTGCCTTGAATGGGATTCCAATAATGGGACACTTCTTCAGGAAGACCAAGCTCTTGTGCAGAACGCATCAGCATTGATTGTTGACGGTTTTTAACTTGCTGATATTGACGCGCCATCAATGCACGAGATTTTTCTTGAATAGACATACTTCAGTCCCCCTTAAGGTTTAGTTATATTTTTTAGCTGATAGTTCTTTCATTTATTAATATAGCAAAAATTCTGTAGCTTAAGCTACCGTTTTGATTCACAAGCCGAAAAAGAAATAAAACTTAATATTTGAGCGGCTGTAATGAGTATTTTTGCGTGAGTAAAAAACCCAAAAGTCATGAACTATTGATATTTTTACCAAAATTCACCTTTGAAAAAATCAATCATTCCTGTTTCCGGCAAAGAAAGAAAAACTGAGATAGCATCAAAAATGACACTTAATAAAACTTCATACTATGACAGTTACTTATCCACGGAAATTTCAGGATAATCTAAGTGCGAGAGATATCTTAAAACGGGTAGTAAGCGATCGCGAACTACACCTCATGACCCTAAATCGCTACCGTTACAGTGAACAGCGCAGTTGCAAAGACCTCACAGAAGTCATTGAACGGCTAGACGGACAGCCACGAGAACTCATCCAAGATTTATCCCATCACATCGCCGAGGAAGCGCGTCATGCTATGTGGTTAACCGATTTATTAATCGATTTGGGCGCGAATATCGGAAATCCCCCTGGAATGCCTTATATTGATGAATTTGAATGGCTGCTCGATAAGAATACCCATGATCCTAAAACCAATTTGGATGACAGCATAATTGCGGCTATGGCAGCAATTAACATTACTGAAAAACGCGGCTGTGAGTATTTCTCTGCTCATATTTATGCCTTAAAGCAAGCACCACAGACCGAAGAAAATATCAAAATCCGCGAAACCATAGAAAAAATTCTGCCAGAAGAAGCCGGACACGTCCGTTGGGGAAACCGTTGGTTAGGCAAAATTGCCGATAAAAGTCCAGAACATCGGCAAAAAGTCGAGCAAGCCAAGCGTAAATATGCAGCGATAGAACAGGCTGCTTATGAGTCAGGGATGGATATTACTCTGGGTGCAGAACTTCGACGGGTGACAAGACTGGTAGAAGTAGCAAACACTATGCCACTCTGGGAACGTCCCCAATACCTAATGGAACGCTTACCCCAAGCCTTACTTGCCCCTGAATTGCAATTTACCAGAATTCAAGCAGCACAAAAAGCTTGGCAGCGTAACCCACAAGAGTTTATGGAGAAGTTTGTGCCAATGTTTATCAACGGCATCAAAAAGAGCGAGATAGAAACACAGAAAACTAAAGTTTAAATTAATGAAGGCGAACATTTGTTCGCCTTTATTAGCTACTTCAAAGGAGGCAAATTATTTGGGTCAATACCTTGAGATGCCAGATAAGCCATTAATCGTTCTTTTTGCTGACGTTCCTGTTCAGCACGTTGGCGTTCTTGCTCAATTTGTTCTACAGCCCAAGGCAACAAATTACCATTCGCATCCCACCAGCGCAACCAATAACCAGTCCGGGCTTCTTTAGTACCTTGCCAAGTTCCTAAGAATAAATTCATCGACTCTACCCAATGACGACCATTTTCATCGGGTAGCTGTAACTCATAGCGTTGATTTTTCAGTTGGTAAAATTCTAATAAACCCCCATCTGGTTCAAAAATCACATAGATGGGAACTTGTAAAATCTGTTCGTAGAAGAACCATCTTCCTGGCGGATAGGTGCGTTTAACAGAATATTCCCCGCCTTCGGTGTCAGAGAGAATTTCCATAACAATCGCAGGTACTTCACCTTCTAAATTGGGAGTATAACTTTTGCGATCGCTTAAAACTTCATTCACTGTGGGAATATAAACCCAATCAGGTGCTTTTAAAATCAATTGTCCATTGACAGTTGCACAAAGACCAAAATTTGAGGATATCAACATCTGTGGTTGAATAAAGCCACTAATTTCTAGGCTTTCACGCAACGCACCAGCCAAAATTGGCTGATTGGTATTCTCCACAGGTTCATCCTCTAATTGATAATCATCGGGTAACGCTTCCCAAGAGATTACCATGTCAGTTGGCGATTTAGCTGCACTGAGTTGGGTTGCCATAACACAGCATCAATATTAGTTTTTTCTTATGTTACCGCTCCCGGCACGAAGATGATGCGATCGCACTTAGAAACGGGTAGATGCCAAATTCAACAATATCTCAATGAGACTTCTTGGATTTTAAAATGTAAAATCTCAAAAAATTTTCAAAAAACAAGAAATTATCTGATTGAAGGAATAGGTAATTTTAAGAAAAGAACGGCAGAAATACTGCAAGAATGTTAAATCTCTTTGAGGATAAAATGTGATCTGATTGCCAGAAATTCTGGAAAAGAGTTTGATTTTTACTGGATTCTGTGATTAATAGCTGATTTTAGCCTAAAAGAATTTTAACCAACGGGAAAAGCATTATTCAGCGACTCAATTAAATCTCTGCGTCCACTACCGCGATGAGGTGTCGGATTTTCTGGCTCATTTGATTTGGGTTTGGGTTTTGGTTTTGCTGATAACAACATTTTGCCTCCTGTATCACCAATTAGCGTATGTGAGCGATTTAAACTGTCTGAACCATTAAATACCAAAGAACCGAGAACCACACTAGAAACTAAAAGCGAAAATGTAATACGCATGGCAGATATTTCTTGTGAACTCTAATATTCACTGCTACTGAGCTTCTGAATGTGTATCCGGAAAGTTTGCAAAATAGTATTCTGTTTGACAGAAAGAAATTGAGTTTAACGTTAAGCAAATACTCCTGAATCCGATAGAAACCAGCATCACCAATAATGTTCATTGCCAGGAGTGGGTATACAGGTGTTGCTGGTGTGCAAGGTGAGTTTCACTCTAATTGTTAGCTACAAGCTGTCAGTTGGGTAATTCCAGAAATTGAATGATTCAGTTTACAAAGCGCAAACAAGCTCTTTCTCCCCCAGCTTGCTCAAAGTCATGGAATAGTGATTGACTTTAGAAGTTCCTGGATGTACACAGAGAGCATATATCAAGCTGTCAGTTATATACGTACGTATTTTTTTAATAAAAAGTTAAAATTTTATCTTATATAAAGTTTCAATCAAAATCAGCTACTAGTTATCGACAGCAGAGATAACTTTGTTTTACTCTGAAAACACAAAACATTACCTATCTCTATTACTGGTATATAAAAGACTTTGCTCATCAAAATATTCAGTGAACTGCAAAGCTAAGAGGATGTCTGAGAAGTATTAAATATTTCGTCAGATCCTCCCTAGCCCCCCTTAAAAAGGGGTGAATAATCTCAAAGTCCCCCTTAAAAAGGGGGATTTAGGGGGATCTACAAGTCTCAAATACAACATCAAAAAGTTTTCAGACATCCTCTAAGAATTGATGAGGACTGGATTGTTTTACTGAGTAAAAAATCGAACTAAATTAATTAGGTGCAGACTACTAAATTGTCGAAAATAGCTATTTGTGGAGAATGTATGTCATTTTTAACCAGATACCAAGCTAATAGCAAATTATTATTGACTCTAGGGTTAATGATATCGGGATTATTGATATTACCTAACCCAGCTAAAGCTGTGACAATTGTGCCTCTGACATCACAAGATACTAACCCAGGCTTTGATGACACAGACTTTAATTTACTCCTAGATCAAGGAGATTTTAAGGAGTTGTTTGTTGCGGAAGCTCGAATTGGTAACAATGGGTTTGGTGGCAATGGTGAGCGAGAATTAGGGATTAATCGAGATGTGAGAGCAACTGTAGGTGCGGGGCTACCTGTGGCTAAAGCAGATTTAGTCTGGGGTAATGGTAAAGTTTGGGACTTTAGTTTGGAATATACAGGTAGCAAAGTAACTTACAAAGTTTTTGATACTTCCCAAACCTTCCAATTAGTGACTCAAGAATTTAGCGGTGCTGTCACAGATATCTTTATCCGCACCTTTGCTAATAAAGGTAGTGGTAGTAACGTTCAAAACGCTGTTTCTTTAACTAATCTAGTTCTTAATGGTACAGCGTTAGGAAGTTTAGCATCAGCAAGTACAAGTGCTACAAAGGATTTAGATTATCTCCATATCACTGGTCTTTCTGCACCCTTTACACTAACGGGTAAAACAGCATTTAGCTGGGTTGGTGCTGCACCTGCGCGTTCTAACCTAGCCTTCCAAATCAAAGTCGGTACTTCTCAATCAGTTCCAGAACCTAGTACTCTTGCGGCCATCTTCTTGGCTACTATGACAGGTGCGGCAACTTCAAAAAGACAAAAGATAGCTGCTCAAAAAGTTTAAATTGATTGTGTAATTTAGGCTAATCAAGATTTACACATGAAGATTATCTGTAGAAACTGGGTATAGGGAAGCCACTGCCGAAAAGGTTTCCTAACTTGAATCAAGTGGCTTGTGTATTTATCCAAAACCCTTACACCGTTCGGCTGACGCTCACGGCGAAGCCCCATACCCTTTCACCCCTAAACCCAATTTCCACAGACAACCTTTGTGCGTAAGTCCTGGGTTGGTTACAACACCTCGCGCCCCAAATAAGGTTGCAGTGCTTCCGGTATCAAAATCGTCCCGTCTGGTTGCTGGTAATTTTCCAAAACCGCAGCCATAGTACGTCCAACTGCTAAACCGGAACCGTTGAGGGTATGGACAAACTGTGTACCTTTTTTACCTGCTTCCTTAAAGCGAATATCAGCTCGTCGTGCTTGGAAGTCTATAAAGTTAGAGCAGCTAGAAATTTCGCGATACTTGCCAGCCGAAGGTAGCCAAACTTCTAAATCGTAGGTTTTGGTTGAGGAAAATCCTAAATCTCCAGTACATAAATTTACTACCCGATAAGGTAGCTTTAATGCCTGTAAAATTGCTTCGGCATTACCTACCAATTTTTCTAGTTCGTCAAAGGAAGTCTCAGGCTGGACAAATTTTACTAGTTCCACTTTGTTAAATTGATGCAGGCGAATTAACCCCCGCATATCGCGGCCATAACTGCCAGCTTCCCGGCGAAAACAGGGAGTATAAGCACAGTGGTAAATAGGTAAGTCTTGTGCGGCGAGAATTTCCCCACGATAGAGGTTTGTCACGGGTACTTCTGCTGTGGGAATTAGCCACAAATCATCATCAGCACATTTAAAGCTTTCTTCGGCGAATTTTGGAAGTTGACCGGTTGCCGTTAGTGAGTCCGTGTTAACTAACAATGGCGGACTAACTTCTATATATCCTGCCTGAATTTGGCGATCGAGCATAAATTGAATTAATGCTCTTTCTAGTGCTGCACCAGCCCCAATTAAGCTAGTAAAGCGGCTTTGGGCAACTTTAACAGCACGCTCAAAATTGAGAATGCCTAGTTTTTCGCCAATTTCCCAGTGCGGCAGAATGTTGGGGTTTTTTGGCAGATACTCGTCACCCCAACGGCGAACTTCAACGTTATTTTCCTCATCTTTGCCGACAGGTGTAGAGTCACTCGGTAAATTGGGTAGAGCGAGTACCAGCCTGTTAATTTCAGCTTTCAGTTCTTTTTCTTTTGGTTCCAGTTCACTCAACTGAGCTTTAATGGAGTTACCTTCATCACGCAAAGCTTGAATTTCTGGGTCTTGAGGATTAACACCAGATTTTATCTTTTGACCGACAAGTTTACCAATTTCGTTACTCCGAGCTTGGAGTTGACTGCGGTTCACCTCCAGTTCTCGTTGTTGCTTGTCTAACTCTAATATCGGCTGAATGTCATAATTACCGCTACGACCGTTCAACCGCTCTTGCACTAATTGGGGATTTTCCCGTATTTGCTTTATATCCAGCACAGATTTTTCTCAGTTTTTAGCCTAGAATCTTCTTGATCAATACAGTTAACATACAAAGTTTTCAGGGTAGCTGAAAGTTACCCTGCTTTTAATACCCTTCATTAATATGAAAGGTTAACAGCACCAGGTTAAGGGATTATTTTACATAACTCAGCAAACAATAAGTTTGTAACTTTATTCATTAACTTACCTTGAATATGCTTACCATTTAACAACTTTTCACCTTTGTTCGCTGACATTGGTCTTGAGTGAGTCACGGTAGTCGAGCAATTTTAGTTAGTTTGTTGTTTTTCAAGTCATTGCTACGAAATAATGTGGTTGACAGGCAATACACCGAAAAAAAACTAGATGTTCACCTGACAGAGCATCAAGGTAAAAAATAACACTACGATTAGTATTTTGATTACTGTTGCTTAACTTGATATAACAGCCATTATTTAGACTGCATTTCTGAGACTTTAATTAAACCACCAGTTTCTTTGACAGTATATATAGGGCGGGCTTTCACTTCTTCATAAATTCGACCTATATACTCGCCTAAAATCCCCATACAAATCAACTGCACAGAACCGAGAAAAAATATGGCAATTGTAATTAAACTGTAACCAATTAAAGGACTAGCATGGTCAAATAAGCGCCAATATAGTACTAATACGATCATTAACAAAGCGATCGCAGCTGCTACCATACCTAAGTAGGTTGCCAGCTTTAATGGCACTGTAGAAAAGGAAATAATTCCATCCACAGCCAAAGCCCAAGATTTACCGAAAGTATACTTAACTTTGCCAGCAAAACGCGGTTCTCGTTCAAACAGTACAGCAGTTTGGCGAAAACCCGCCCAAGCGCGTAAACCCCGAATGTAACGGTTACGTTCGGGCATAGCATTGAGAATATCTACAACTTGCCTGTCTAGTAAACAAAAATCTCCGGTGTCTGTGGGAATATCCACATGAGATAAACGTCGGAGGATACGATAAAAAGCATAAGCGGTAAAACGTTTGAGCCAACTTTCTTGTTTACGAGCTAAACGTTGAGCGTACACTACTTCGTAGCCCTGTTGCCATTTCTCCACCATCTGAAAAATTAGTTCTGGGGGATCTTGCAGATCCGCATCCATAATAACTGCACATCTGCCTTGGACAAAATTTAGCCCAGCCGTAACAGCGATTTGATGGCCAAAATTTCGTGCAAAACTGAGGTAACGCACTCGACTATCACGATGGCGGAGTTCTCGAATCATGCTCAAAGAGCGATCGCGGCTACCATCATCGACTAAAATTAATTCCACCTCACCAGCTAACTGTTCTGCTACATCATGCAGCCGACGGTACATTTCCGTGATGTTCTCTTCTTCGTTATAAATAGGAATGACCAAAGAGTATATTGGTTGCATCACAGTTTTTATGGGATTATTTCATCAAGACAGCAAGAAAAGGCCAGATTCAAGTAGATATATACTATAAACTTGGTGATGTCGTTCCTGATATAAAATTCCTTAAAATTATATCTACTTATCGTAATCAATCAACAATCAATAAAATAATTAAACTAAATTTCTCTATGCGCCCATTCCGAGAAACAGAATGGCTATTTACCTTGCTAATAGGTGCTTTACTACTGTGGTTACTGTGTTTAGGAAATTCCCCCTTACGCGACTGGGATGAAGGTACGGTAGCACAAGTCGCCAAGGAAATTTGGCGTGCTGCTTTTGGTTCTCTGCATTGGCTGTATCCAACTTTAGGTGGTGAACCTTATCATAATAAGCCGCCTCTGATGCACTTGTTAATTGCTTGGTGTTACTCTCTAGGTGGTGTAAATGAATGGACAACACGCCTACCGGGTGCTTTATTAACTGCCTTGGGAGTGCCGTTATTGTATTTAGTAGGAATTTTGTTGTTTAACGATAGTTTGCCGGCTTTGTTTTCGGCTTTAGTTTATTTAACAACTTTACCTGTCTTGCGTCACGGACGCTTGGCAATGCTAGATGGTGCCAGCATTACATTTTTCTTACTATTATTATTTTGTTTATTAAAATCACGTCAACAAAAACCTTGGGCTTTAGGTGTGGGATTTTGTTTAGGGTTAATTACTCTAACTAAAGGGATGTTGGTTTTGTTGCTAGGAGGTATTGCAGGATTATTTATTTTGGCTTCATCGCCGTTAATAGTGTTAAATAACCTTTACTTATGGGTTGGAATTGTATTAGGAATTGCGCCAGCGATCGCATGGTATATTGCCCAATGGCAGTATTATGGTAGTAATTTCTTACAGATAAATTTACAAACGCAAACATTTGACCGCATAGCCCAACCTGTTGAGGGTAATACAGGCGCACCTTGGTATTATTTAATTGAGTTATTAAAGTATGCTTTTCCCTGGTTGTTATTTTGGCCAGCAGGATTTTATCTAGCTTGGAATAAACGCTATGCTAGTTGGAGTCGCTTAATTTTAATTGGTACTATTGTTTACTTTGTAGCTATCTCTTTAATAACTACAAAGTTGCCTTGGTATGTTATGCCTCTATATCCGTTTTTAGCACTGGCAATTGGGGCAGAACTTAGTGAAGTTTGGCGAAATCAAGTAATTAATCGGAAAGTTTGGGCAATATTTATAGTTGTGATGGCGCTGGCTGGTTTATGCGGTGGCGTTTACTTTATTGTTGTCCAGGAAGAGCCTGTATTAGTTGCTATGGCTATTGTTTTAACGATGAGTATGAGTTTAGCAGCATGGTTGATTTATAAATGTGATCGCAGATTTATTCCTGTGTTATTTTCTGGGATGTATTTAGTCCTCTTATTATTGATGAGTTCCCAATCTTGGATTTGGGAATTAAATGAAGCATTCCCGGTTAAACCAGTCGCCGCCTTAATTCGCATTTATGTCTCTTCAGGGACAAAAATTTATACATCATTTGCTTATAGCCGTCCTAGTTTAAACTTTTATTGTGATTGTCAAGTCATCCCAGAAACCACACTAATTCTGCAACAAATGTGGGCAAATAATGAATATTTACTTTTAGATAATGCTACATTAAAAAACTTAAATTTACCTATGACTAAAGTTTTAGGTAGTGCTGAAGATTTTAGTTTAATTGCACCATAGCTGTTGATTCAGGTAAAACTATAAATTAATTTTTAGTAATTTTATTAAATAAATAAACATCATCACGCTGGTATTTTAATTTAAAATTACTGTCATTTTTGAGTTTATCTAATAATTTAAAATTTAACTCTTGATTGCCAGATAAGTCATGATGGCGTGTATTAAGTAAAATATAATCAAATATATTTACTTGTGTTAAAGGCAAATTATCTTGAATTAAATTAATGCTGGGGCGATGACTTAAATGAGGAGAAATTTCAGCTGTTGTTAAAACACTACCTTGAGTTTTCACGAGAGCGATCGCCTCTCTTGTAGCTTGCCATGTATCAAGAGACTCAAGATATCTCCCAAAAAAATGAGTATATTTTGCTAGACATAAAAATCCTACCAGTGACCAGATAATAATTTTGCGTCTGTCTTGGATTAATCCTTTTCCTGCTGCCAAGCTTGAAATTAAAACTAACAAGATAAACGGCAAAGCTGGGAGAGAATACTGGTGGATTAAATCTTTTTGTGGTTGATAATCAGCAATTATATTAAGTGCTATACAAGGGATAGCA
Source organism: Nostoc piscinale CENA21 (assembly GCF_001298445.1). Lineage (NCBI taxonomy): Bacteria > Bacillati > Cyanobacteriota > Cyanophyceae > Nostocales > Nostocaceae > Nostoc > Nostoc piscinale. The sequence goes on from NZ_CP012036.1 coordinate 6,649,438, forward strand.
GCTACCAAAGGTTTTATCCCTGCAAGTGAAAAACCCCAAATTACGGGTGCTAATAGCAGTAATAAATATTCTAAGTTGCTTAAGATAAATACTTTTCCTAAAATTGTTCCTGGTTGCAAAATTATATTTTTAGCAATTTCTGGAACTGAGTTACCTAAATAACTATAACGCCCGACTGCTGCTGGCTCTGCACCACTAAAAGTAGGAATGATTATTCTAGATGCTATCAAAAACCAAGCTATACCAGCACCTAGCGCGATCGCACCATATAAACGCCGCTTTTCAAACACCAATAACCAAAACCCCATCGCTGCAACTGTGAATGAAAGCACAGCTTTACACCCTAGTATGAGGAATACATATAAGCAAAACCATCTTATTTGATTACGCCGTGCTGCTAAAACTGCCGCTAAGAATAAAGGTAAAGCAATTACTTCTGGATGGAAATCAAATAAATTGACATTAAATATTAAAGGATATAACAAATAAACAGCCGCCATTGCTACTGATTGGCCTTCTTTTAATCCAGCTTGACGTGCTAATTGCCAAGTAGGTAAAGCGCCTGATGCTAAAGCAATTGCCTGTACTGCAAAGAGCCAGTATACACTAGGATAAATTTTATAAAGTAAAGCCAAAGGATACCATATCCAAGCTGCATGATCACCAAGAATGTGATAACCCATGAATGTTGAAATTGGTGGTTTTTCTTGACTAATTAAATATGCTGCTTGGTCAAAAATCCCTAAATCAAAAGCAGTCGATTGAAACAATTCATGACGTAAAATACTGGATGCAAATAAAATTAATGCACTTACACCCATCATCCAAAATACAGAATTAATTGCAGGCGATCGCATAAAAATATTTGGCTAATTTTATAATTTTGACTGATTTTTTTGTACCATTAACGCAACGGATACACCAAAAGGTAAACTGAATCGATTCATAAAATAACTTTCACTAGCAAATAAAAAAGTTAAAAATTTATTGATGGGTTTCGCGGGTAAATTTAAATCGCCACTAGCATCCGATTTTTTATCAAGTTTCAGGAGATTTTTTAATAAACGTACTCCAGCTACCAAGGGAAATAACCAAGTATTAAAATAGCTGCCATAGCCGATATTATAACCAGCTAGTCTCACAACTCTTTTTAATCTTTTCAATGTATAGCGACGTTTATGGTAGTTAATTTCATCATGGTAACTCCATAAAAATTGATAAGCCGGCACTGTAATTAATAACCAACTATTCGGTTTTAATCTGCTAGACAATGCTTCTAAAGCGGCTAAATCATCATCAATATGCTCTAAAACATCTAAGATAACAATCAAGTCATACTGGTCGTTAAAGGGAATTTGATCAGGTAGGCTACCTTGTTGGACTGTAGTGACTTGCCTTTCATTCGCTAACTGACAAGCTGTTTCATCAAACTCCATAGCTACAACTTCACCGTAACGAGCCAACATACTTAAGTTGCCTCCAGTACCACAGCCAGCCTCTAGAATTTTGGCATTTTTCGGCAGTTTGAGTTGACGAATCAATTTTTCTACAATTTGGCGACGACCGACAAACCACCAATGTTGATCCTCAACAGCCGCATACTTGAGATAAAAATTTTTATCCATACCAAAATTTGGTGTCTGAGTAATAATGCCAATATTTTCACACTTTTTCGCACTGCAAATGCAGTTTCATAACTCAGCATTTTTCATGATTGTGGCGATCGCTGTTATGGATGAGTCCCAAGCAATTTATAGTGGGAGTTATCTGTAAATTCTTAAGCAATTGTGAAAGCTATTACTCTTCTTGGTTCCACTGGCTCCATCGGTACTCAGACTTTAGATATTGTCGCTCAGTACCCAGATAAGTTTCGGATTGTTGGATTAGCAGCAGGTAATAACGTCGAGATGTTGGCGGATCAAATTCGCCAGTTTCGACCGAGTATAGCAGCGATCGCATCTGAAGATAAATTACCCGCACTGCAAGCAGCCATCCAAGACATTAATCCCCAGCCTATTTTAGTGGCTGGTACAGCCGGAGTTATTGAAGTTGCTCGCTATGGTGATGCTGAGACGGTTGTTACCGGGATTGTTGGTTGTGCTGGTTTATTACCCACCATCGCCGCCATTGAAGCAGGTAAAGATATTGCCCTCGCCAACAAAGAAACCTTAATTGCTGGTGGGCCTGTAGTTCTACCCTTAGTGGAAAAACATGGGGTAAAATTATTACCCGCGGATTCTGAACACTCAGCCATCTTCCAATGCTTGCAAGGCGTTCCCCAAGGCGGCTTACGAAAGATTTTGCTGACAGCCTCCGGTGGTGCTTTCCGTGATTGGCCTGTAGAAAAGTTGCCAGAAGTTACCGTTGCCGATGCTCTCAAACATCCTAACTGGTCGATGGGCAGAAAAATTACAGTAGACTCAGCGACTTTGATGAATAAAGGGTTGGAAGTAATTGAAGCTCACTTTTTGTTTGGCTTAGATTACGACCATATCGAAATCGTCATCCATCCTCAAAGCATTATTCACTCGTTAATTGAGTTACAAGACACCTCTGTATTAGCTCAACTTGGCTGGCCAGATATGCGTTTACCCTTGTTATATGCTTTATCTTGGCCCGATCGCATTTACACTGATTGGGAAAGACTCGATTTAGTCAAAGCTGGCAGTTTTACCTTCCGTGAGCCAGATCATCAAAAATATCCTTGTATGCAGTTAGCTTATGCCGCCGGTAAAGCAGGTGGTTCAATGCCAGCCGTATTAAATGCTGCTAATGAGCAAGCTGTAGCTTTATTTTTAGCCGAGAAAATTCGCTTTTTAGATATTCCCCGGTGTATTGAATGGGTATGCGATCGCCATCAAAATGATAACTGTGCAAATCCCTCTTTAGATGACATTTTGGCAGCAGATCAATGGGCAAGACAAGAAGTTTTAACCGCAACTAAAAATTTAGCAACTTCCCCGCAGATGATTTCTCTGCACTAAAAACTCAGATATAACAATCCTTTGATTTGTAACAATTCTACAACTCAGATACCAGACTTATCAAAAAAGTCTGGTATCTTGTTTTTTATAAATTTTTTCTAAAGAATAGGCATAAGCAGAAATTTCTTCGGTAATTTCCGCTATCATTACCAAACAATAGTTTTTTATTTATTTTCTCACATAATTTATTTTGAATTCTTCTTTAAGAATTACCATGATTCCAACTTTAATTATTGCTTGGATTGTATTTACAATATTATGGAAAGTTGTCAAAACAACTGTGAGTAATGCCCTGACTATTGCGGCAATTATTATTTTATTACAGGTAGGTTTTGGCATTACACCGATGGATATTTGGCATCAGATCATTCAGTTTACTCAAACTCTCTCGCAAATTCGCCTTAATAAATAATCAGAATTCAGGCGCAACCATAGCATTAGCCAAGTTGGTTAGGACATCCGTAGCAAAATACTTGAACTCTGTCCCCTGTCACCTGCTATATCCGACTCCTGAATTCTGATCCCGAAGTACTTAATTAATTACCATGTAATCCCGCAATCTTGGCCAGCGCATCCTTAACATTTGCAGGTAGCTGGCGCATAATCTTACCTCTTTCTCTATCCAGTGCGACTAAAGTGACTTTCGCGGTGACATACAATTGCTGTCCATCAACAGAGACAATTGCATAATCCCAGTTAATCCGCACACCAGTGACTTCCGTCATCCGAGTTTTGACAATAGCCTGCATACCCAATTGAATAGAACGGTGATAGCGTATTGAAATTTCTACCACTGGTAAATCACAGCCTAGTGCTACTAAATCAGCAAATTCAATCCCGATAGAGCGCAAACACTCTACCCGTGCTTCTTCCATCCAAGTTAAATAAGTACCATGCCAGACAATACCTGCATAGTCAGTATGATGGGGTTGTACTCTAATCGGATATTCAAACCAACTCTCAAACGCACGACTCTCGGTAACTTCAATAGCATCGGTTGGTGGTAGTGCTGGGTTTGGTTGTGATTCAGACATTTTCCAGTTTGTGACTAACTATGGTTTTCCACCTCTGGAATATCACAAAAATGAGACATATATGCCACAGAACTGCCAAAATCATCCTGCGATCGCATGTCATAATTTAAATCACAGTCAGCCACAATATCTCTCCGTTGCCTGATCCTAATATCACAGATGTAGCAACCAACAATTAAATGTTTTTAAATGTCACACAGAACAATGACATCACCAATATTTCTTGCTTGGTCAATTCCCAATCTTTTTCAATCAATATCGCAGATGCACAAAATCTAAAAACTTGTTTCTATATTCAGTTCACAGAAACAAAACGTTTCACAACCTAGCCATTCACCAATCTATTGAAGGTAATGGTGAATAGGTAATGGGGGATGAAAAACCCTGCCACAATTACCAATTACCAATTACCAGTGAGCCATTGTTAATGAGCAATTTATTCTCAGAGTTTGTTTGAAAATAACCCATCAGATCCAGAAATCCTTAACTCTTCTTGGCTAAGGTCTTACCACTTGCATAAGCTGGTACAGATTGCTTTACAAGATTGGCCAGTTCCTGTAACTGGTTAATTGCTTCTGCTCCTTCTAATTTCATTAATTCACGGTCATCCCGCATTTCTGTCCAAGTAATCCCATAATCCGATACCAAAAATCGAATCAGATGGTTATTTCCCAGGCTCACCATAAACGAAGCACTATTCATCTGGTCGCCACAGGTATAACAAGACGCAGGATAACCACGTCGTTCTAGTACAATTGCCAAGGCTTGTAGGTTCATTACCAAGTCTTGAACGAATTGACGATGTTGATGTGCTAATCTCAGAAACACGTTTGTCCTCCAGACACCACAGTCATTTTAATCACTTTTATATTTTTTTTTAGATTTTCTTACCCACTGGTATTGTAAACTATCCATTACAATTCCCGGTTATATTTGCAGTAGTTAATTAACTACATAGCTTAGGGTATGAGATAACTGTTCAGTTTGCCGTATCAAACTATTCAGTTTGCAAGTTTAATCTTTCAGACAGAACTTTAAAAAATTATTGTTTCTTCATATACTTCTGTCATCGAAGATGTTAGCTTACAGCGATCCGCTTTAAGAGTAACCTAAATTTGGTACTAGTCAACCACAGAAAAGCTACGGATATCGCGTTTACTAGCTATGTGTAGCCTAACCCATGAAGAGCAGAAGCTTGAGTCTCCTTTAACGTTCTTTACGCCTTTGTTTGGCTTGTCAACTGAGAGTATCTTTAACTCTCAGTTTGGTATGACTCAAGGGTTAGGTAATAAATTTTGAGACCTCCTAAATAAATATATGGAGTTTGGTAGAAAAACTTGCAGAGGTGAGATGCTGAGTAACAGGAATATGAATAGCTTGACAGAAAATTTTGATACAAAAAGTGTTCTGAGTCACTAAGATAATTTTTTTACCCAACTATCTCTAGATACAAACCAGAGAATAACTAAACTGAGAATAGGTATGTTGCCAATTCGCCAGTTATAGCAGGAGGCAGGAGGCAGGGGAAAATGTCTTATTTTCCTGGCATTCAAGCTTTCCAATTGTCCTAACACATCTGAATACCGCTACATAACTTTGATGGCAGAGAATAGACAACAGGTTTGGCAAGATTGAGATTGCAATTCCCAATCCACAACCTCAAGCGGGATAAGATGCAATAAATGATTAAGTATACTTATACTCCCCGAATAAGGAGTGCTGATTTTTCCAGAAATTTCTGTTAATTCATCATATTTTAGAGTTAGGGTTTGTCACTCTAACGATAGTTAGAGATTAATGCAACAAACACATGTACAACTTGAGCAAAATTTTATGTTGAAGTGCGATCACCCTAATTTAATTGATTGCCCCAATGTAATTACTGATTCTCGCTCCCACAAAGGTTCACGCTTAAGAACCGTTTCATCCAGCACCACAACATCAGGATGACGAACTGTAACAGCCTCAGCAAAAGGGTAAATTAGACAAGGGCGAGGAATAAGCCAAGGCAGTTTTTCTGTAACTAAGTAACTGCCAATTTGGGTTGCAAGTTTGCCACTCACCGTTTCGTGTGGGCCAGTCGGTTCCATATCAATTCACTATCCAGGAAGTTGCTTTTTCAAAGCTTCTAAGCCAGCCCAACGGCTATCAACAGGCCTTTCTGGCTTCTCATCCACACTGGCTAAAATACCTGGACAATTCAAATCACACAACTGCCGCTGAGGCATTTCTAAGCACATCTGCTCATATAGCCATTCACTAGGAAAAAAATATCCATTGGGCGACAAGGTTTCTACCAAGTCTTCCATAGCTACTTCTCTTTCTAGAGGCAAGTCTTGTGGTTGATTAGCTGCCTCATCCAACCAAATAATTTCTTTCGTCTTCACCGCTAAACGGTGATTATACTGCTGCAAACATCGGTTACAAGTACAGGTAATAATTGTTTCTGCCTGACCAGACACTTCTAGGTAATTGCCGTGATGCTGTACACGAATACGACCTCGAATTGGTGTTAATGTTTCTAGTCCAGGCAGAAACTCTTGAACCTGAATTTCCTCTGTCCGCTCCGGTGCTTTAGTGAGCTGCGGAATAAAAATTGCGTCCATAGGATTTGTGAGATATCCTCACTAAAATTTATGATCCAAATCAGCAATTTTGCTGATACTACATCTTTATTTTAGCTCTTTGTACAGTCACAACTGTTGGCTGGGTGAGCTTTCATAACTCCATAGCCGGACGCACAACCAAATTCCGATGTGGCTCTTTGCCACGGCTGAAGGTTTCTAAATCAGAAAATTCCTTCAAAAAAGTGTGGATTTGCCGCCGTTCAGCTGAACTGAGAGATTTAATTTCCACTTCTCGCCCAAAATTCCGCACTTCATCAGCTGCGGCTTCAGCTAAAGCGCGAATTTCCGCTTGTCTTTTCACCCGATAACCATTCAACTCAATGGTATAGGATGCTTGTTCTTCTGGTGTTTGGTTCAAGTTCAGGACGGAATTAGCTAAATACTGAACTGCGTCCAAAACGGAACCATCAGCACCAATCAGAACTTTGATTTGCGTTGGGGTTAAGTTAGTTTCGTCAATTGTCAACCAGTAATTATCTGGTTCTGGGGCATCATCATCATCGTGAGGCTGGGCTAATTCTATATTGCCTCGAATCTCCGCAGAGACCCCAGTGAGTTCCAGCAGTGATTTTAACCACTGCTGACCTCGCTGCATGGAACTGTTAGTCATCTATCAACCTGTAGGCTTCTTCTTAGAACTTTTTGGTTCAAAAGGTAATGCTTTTTGTTCTGCTACTGCTGCTTCTTTCTCTTGGATGGCTACAATTTTTTGCAGTTCCTCTGGTAAGGGTTCACGAGAGAGAATGTAAGTTTGCAGAGTTTGGAAAATATTACCAATTACCATATACATCAGCACCCCAGCAGGTAAGGGGAAGAACAAAAACATCCCAGAAAAGATGACTGGAGTGATTTTGTTAACTGTATCTTGTTGGGGGTTGCCACCACTGGAATTCTGCCCGGAAAGGATTTGGCTGACGTAGAGACTAATCCCAAAGAAAATGACCATCGCCACAATATCCCAGTGGATGGTACCGTCGGGATCAATTGCGCCAACTCTACCCAAGGCATCAATGAATAAAAATCCTTTATCGGCTGCTAGTCCAGGAATTGTGCCTTGCAGTGTCACATCTCCAGGTTGTAAGGCTTCAATATTACCTTCTGCATCGATTTTGATTCTTTCTTCGCCTTTGGTGATTTTCCATTCGGGTGTAAGTTTGGTTTCTGGATGTTCTGCCAATAAAACATCAAAAGGCTTACCTTCTAAAGTCTGATATTGGATTTTGGTTTTTTCTCCTACGGCTAGTTTGCTACCGCCAGGCAGAATAGCAGTTACTTTATGGTGTTCCCCATCAGCAACGTAGATGTTTTGTGGGGAAGTAGCAAAGGCTTGTGGTTGAATTCGTTCGATTTGTTCAGATGGCAAGATTTGCAGGTTGACGGAGTAATTTACGCCTGCAAATGGTGATCCCCGTAAAGTGGCAAACAAAGCTAACAATACAGGCATTTGCAACAGTAATGGTAAACATCCTGCTAAGGGGTTGCCGAACTCCTTTTGGACGTTCATCATTTCTTCTTGTTGCTTTTGCGGATCATCTTTATAGCGTTCTTTGATTTCTTGCATCCGCTTTTGCATGAGAGGCTGCACAATTCGCATCCGCCGCATATTGCGGATTGAACCAGCACTCAGGGGATAAAGCGCAAAGCGGACTATCAATGTCAAGGCCACGATCGCCAATCCATAGCTCGGCAAAATGCTATAGAAAAAGTCTATGATTGGCAACATGACGTTGTTTGAGAGGAAGCCGATACCAAAGTCCATTATTCTGAATTCAACCTGAGGTACTGTAAATTTAACTGAATCTAATTTATCTAAATCGTGATTCGGCTGCGACTATCTCTCGCTACGGATAGCCGCACCAGGGCAAAATTTGGGAGTGGGGAGTCGGGAGTGGTATGCAGTTTTTAATATGTGGGAAGTTTTGAATTTTTTTATTTTATACAGAACTCCCTACTCCCTACTACGCCAGTCGCTTCAACGGAGGAAACCTCCGCACGGTGCTGGCTCCCCTACTCCCTATCTCTTATTGAGCCGCGCTGTAAGTGGGATTTTTGGCAGCGATTTTTTCGTTGATGTAGTCATAGACTTCACGGAAATTGGGAACTGCCCGCATTTCTAAGCGACTGCCATTTCTGAGGGTGACTACCATATCTCCCCAAATGCCAACACCACGGGGAACTTTGACGATTTTGACAATTTCTGAGTAAATAATGTCAGTGCGATCGCGTCCCATCCAACCGCCAGTCACCGAAATCCGCCTGTCTGTGATGCGATAGCGCAGCCACAATGCTCTGACAATCGCTCCAACTGTTAAGGGAATACCTACAACAGTCAGTCCAATCAGCAAGTTGAGAATTAAGTCCCCAATGTGAGGCCCGCCTTCATAATAAATTTCTTCACGAATGCCCATTTAATACCTCAGCTTGTGCCAACAACTGCTCTAATTCTTGCAGAAATTGTTGGCTTCCGCACTTAGATTCTGCTGTTGTTGGTTTTACCACAAATACCAACCGCCATCCTGGAGATAATTTTGGCAACAACTGATGCAAGGCTGCTGCCATTTGTCGTTTAATGCGGTTACGCACGACAGCCTTTTTACTGACTTTCGTGCTGATCGATATCCCAATTTTTGTACTATCAACTTTTTTTGGTATCAGTTGCTAGTTTAGTTGTAGCGGCAGCATCCCCAGCAGATTCTGGAGTAGCTTTTGGTTTTAAAGCTCTCAAGGTGAAATGAGAGCTTTGTCGCCGAATTCCTTCTCGGAAAACTGCCTGAAAATCTTTGCGAGATTTTAGTCGATTCGCCTTGGGCAAAGCCACAGCCCCTCTAGTTGCTGAAAATGCTCTAAACGCTCAGACGATAACGTCCTCTTTTTCTCCTAGCTCTGATGACGTTTCTGCCGTCTGGTGTTCTCATTCTGGCACGAAAACCGGAGGTTCTTTTTCTCTTACGGCAAGTACCACGCAGGGTTCTTTTCATACTGCTGTCCTCTAAGGCGATTCTTATAAAAAGTCACAATCTATAATCTTACCACTGCTTTTAGTCAAGAGTCAAAAGTCTATCTTGCCCCTTCCGGGAGGGAACAGGGAATAGGGAACCGTATATTGGTCTAAAGCCTCGCTTCTCGTGAGTGGCTTCCCTGTTACCTTGTAAAGTTGGGAATTAACTTGAGACCTAGGTGATACTCAAAATCCAAGTTCCTATGTAGCGTAATAGTGGGGTATCGCCTGGGGAAAGAATTTGACAGTTGAAATAGTAAACCCCACCAAATGAAGGATTCTGGACATTAGATAAAACTACGTCCACAGGGCGGCCTGCGGGGACTGGTTCTTCGGGAAAGATTTCGATGATGCGGCCTTCTTTATCCCATTTCACTTCCGAAATTGGTACTTTTTTCCCTCTAACTCTGACTTCTACTTTCTTGGGATCAAAACTGCCTTTGTAGTAGTTGGGGTAGGTAATGGCAAATTGCGCCACTGCCAATTTCATTTTTTGTTGAGGAATTTTGAGGATGTACCTATCTGTACTGTTAGTTTGTCCGCCAAAATCCAAGCGGAAAGGTAGCTGATTTTCGGCTTTGACACCGCTAAATAATGTGAATCCAGGTAAGCTTTGTGCAGAGACTTGAGTAGTCAATCCTGTTAAAAGGCAGCTAGTTACAGCTAAAGCAGAAAGAATTGCGACTTGTGGCTTGCGTATCAACCGATGACTGAAAAGTGAACGTTGCATATTTAGGCTCCTCTAGCAGATATAACCTGTTTATGTAAATACTCTCGTTGAGTATTCGTAACTAAACTTTACTACCGAATTCTTGACAATGGACGATTACCGAACATAAAAAGTGCCATATTTTCAGCGTCAGAGAGACTAGAGCCTAGTGATTAGTATTGTTACTCAGCACTTTCAACTCATTACTCAGAACTAGAAAAATGTGTAGATGTTGCTAAATATGTACAAGTGTATATAACTTTTGCGGAGTTTGTTATAAAAATTGAGCTATAAAATTAGCGATCGCCATGAAGATTGGGCTAGATTAATAAAAATAAGTTGTCAGCAATCGAAGAGTAATCTTTAAAAATACATCAAATTATTAAGCTTTAAAAATTTCAAGTAGATTCCACTATGTAATTAAGGCAAAATTTTGCAATCTGGAAAATAACCTAAAGACTAAAGATGTAAACTGGGGAATCAACATAGCATTAGCAATATGTAAACATATAGGTCAATATCAGCAAGTTTGACCTGTATAAAAGCAAAATCCGGCTTTAGCCTGAGAACTAATAGTAGGAAAGATAAAGTTCAAGGTTCAATCTACAAATTCAAGCGATCGCTGGCAATAATTGCAGCTTCACTATGAGTAAAAGACATCCCGAAATTGGGAGAGTTGCAGGTTTTGCAGAGATGTAAGTATTTATCTCTAGGAGATTTCATGAGAATAGCCGTTGCTAAAGAAATAGAAGTTTGCGAACGTCGTGTGGCATTAAATCCTGAAACTGTGGCGCGACTTGTCAAACAAGGTTTAGAAGTATGGATAGAAAAAGGTGCAGGGGAGCGTTCATTTTTTAGTGATGCTGCATATCAAGCCGCAGGTGCAGAAATTATTAGTGATACTGCTCAATTGTGGAACCAAGCAGATGTTTTATTAAAAGTTAGTCCACCCCAAGAGCGAGAAGATGGCCGCTCAGAAATTGATTTATTGCGAGAAGGATCAGTTTTAATTAGCTTTCTCAATCCTTTAGGAAATCCGGTAGTTGCCCAACAGTTAGCTAACCGGAAAGTTACAGCCTTGAGTATGGAATTGATCCCCAGAACGACCAGGGCGCAAAGTATGGATGCTTTGTCTTCCCAAGCTTCCTTAGCTGGTTACAAATCTGTATTAATCGCCGCCGCCGCCTTACCAAAATATTTCCCGATGCTGACAACAGCAGCAGGGACAATTGCCCCAGCTAAAGTATTTATTATGGGTGCAGGTGTAGCTGGACTACAAGCGATCGCCACCGCCAGACGTTTGGGTGCAGTTGTGGAAGCATTTGATATTCGTCCCGCGGTGAAAGAAGAAGTCCAAAGCTTAGGCGCAAAATTTGTGGAAGTCAAACTCGACGAAGAAACCACAGCCGCAGGTGGTTACGCCAAAGAAATCTCCGAAGCCAGCAAACAACGGACTCAAGAAGTTTTAACTGAACATATCAAAAATGCTGATGTAGTAATTACTACCGCCCAAGTCCCTGGGAGAAAAGCGCCACTACTCGTTACAGAAGAAATGGTGGCACAAATGAAACCAGGTTCCGTCATCGTCGATTTAGCCGCAGAACAAGGTGGTAACTGCGCCTGCACCGATCCCGGTAAAGATATTGTCTGGAATGGCGTAACCATTATTGGGCCGATTAATCTCCCCTCATCTATGCCAGTTCACGCCAGCCAATTGTATTCCAAGAACCTCACATCTTTGTTGCAACTATTAATTAACAAAGAAAAAGCTTTGCAGATTAACTTTGCCGACGACATCATTGATGCGGCTTGCATTACCCACGCAGGCGAAATCCGCAATCAACGTGTCAAGGATGGGCTGCAAACTATCAATACTCAACAACCTGCTGTTAATTAGGGAATGGGGATTAGGGAGTGGGGAGTAGGGAATGGAAACTAGTTTTTCTCATCGACATCTAGCCTCTAGAGCGTGTTTTTAAACTCTGCGATCCCCCCAACCCCCCTTAAAAAGGGGGGCTAAGAGTTTCTCAAAGTCCCCCTTTTTAAGGGGGATTTAGGGGGATCTAAAAAAATAGCTTGAAAACAGTCCCTAACCTCTACCCCCTAACCCCTCATATAAGGAGTTTTAAACATGACAGATGCGTTACTTGCGGCATTGTTTGTCTTTGTGTTGGCATCATTTATTGGCTTTGAAGTCATTAACAAAGTTCCGCCAACCCTACACACGCCTTTAATGTCTGGTTCCAATGCGATTTCTGGCATTGCGGTATTAGGGGCGATAGTAGCGTCTGGTGCCAAAGAGACAAGTGTTTCGGTAATTCTCGGTTTGGTTGCAGTGGTACTCGCCACAGTCAACGTTGTGGGTGGTTTTCTCGTCACCGACAGAATGCTGCAAATGTTCAAGAAAAAGGAGATTAAGGCGTGAGTGACTTTTTACCGACTGGAATTCAGCTGACGTACTTAGTCGCTGCATCCTTATTCATCTTTGGTTTGAAAAAGCTGGGTTCTCCTGCTACTGCCCGGAATGGAAATGTTATTGCGGCGGTGGGGATGCTGCTGGCAATTGTGGCAACAATGCTGGATCAGCACGTACTGAATTATGAAATGATTTTGTTAGGCTTGGCGATCGGTTCTGGTATTGGTGCGATCGCAGCCTACAAAGTCCAAATGACCGAAATGCCCCAAATGGTGGGTTTACTCAACGGCTTAGGCGGTGCAGCTTCCGCCCTAGTCGCTGTCGCCGAATTTTGGCGTTTACTAGAACACTCCCAACCCATCCCTTTAGATGTCAACATTTCCATGTTGTTGGATGTGTTAATTGGTGGTGTCACCTTCACAGGCAGTTTTCTCGCCTTCGCTAAATTACAAGGTTTAATTAGCGGTTCCCCCATTACCTTTCCCTTCCAGCAACCATTTAACTTGTTGTTGCTTGGTGCTTATATAGCAGGTAGCGCCTATTTAATCGTCACACCAGATAGCCTACCCGTATTCTTAGCAGTTACAACTGTTTCCTTAATATTAGGTGTGATGTTCGTCATCCCCATTGGTGGTGGCGATATGCCCGTGGTGATTTCCCTGTTAAACTCCTTATCGGGGATCGCTGCATCGGCGGCGGGGTTTGTGGTGATGAACAATATGTTAATCATCGCTGGTGCCTTGGTGGGTGCTTCTGGTATCATCCTCACCGAGATTATGTGTAAAGCCATGAACCGTTCTCTGTTCAGCGTGCTGTTCAGTGCTTTTGGTTCCGGTGGCGGTGCTGCTGGTGCGGCGGCGGCTGGTGCAACAGATCAAACCGTCCGCAGTATTGATCCCGAAGAAGGCGCAATGATGTTGGGTTATGCCCGGAACGTGGTAATTGTTCCTGGTTACGGTATGGCAGTTGCCCAAGCACAACACAGCGTCAGAGAATTGGCAGATCAACTAGAACGTATGGGTGTTGATGTAAAGTATGCCATTCACCCTGTAGCTGGGAGAATGCCAGGACACATGAACGTGTTATTGGCAGAGGCGAATGTGCCTTACACCCAGTTGTACGATATGGAAGATATCAATCCCCAATTTGAACAAGCCGATGTGGCGTTAGTCATTGGGGCGAATGATGTAGTCAACCCAGCCGCGCGTAGTGATACCGCTAGTCCAATTTACGGTATGCCAATTTTAGAAGTAGATCGGGCAAAACATACTATTGTGATTAAGCGCGGGATGAGTGCTGGTTTTGCTGGTGTAGATAATGAGTTGTTCTACAAAGATAAAACCACAATGTTATTTGGTAGCGCGAAAGATATGGTGGCGAAGTTAGTTTCGGAAGTGAAGCAACTTTAAACGAACCGCCAAGACGCAGAGAGCGCGGAGTAAAGAATTTAAAGAGTTGGCTTGCCTTGGAGGTGTGATGCTTCTGAGGCAAGTTTTTTAGTCAAATGCTATCTTATAATACAGATATACTATACAAAGAGGTTTAAAATGAACCAACAAAAATCTTCGCTATTTGGCACAAATTTACGAACTTCTCTATTGGGTACAAAGTTTTGGTCTACACCGACAGAACTAGATATGGAAACTCTAACAAGAAGTAAAGAGTTAGACCAAGAGTATCAAAGGGTTTTACGCGAATATAATAATGCACGACTACTTTATTACAATGCACTGCAAATTGCTACTCATAGAGTGAGAAATACTTTTAACCAATAACAGTGAAAGCTTCTGATTCATTTATCTTCAGGAGAGCCTTACAACTAGTTGATATCAAAAAACAAAAGTGATCGCTTTCTTAAAATCACAACTACCTACACTCGATTGTTCCTCTTACTTCGCGCCCTTTGCGCTCTTTGTGGTTCGTTAAAAAAAAGTGATCGCGCCTATTAGCTACGTTGCATTTAGATCCAGCACGGATGCAGTTAATTTCTGGGTTTATTGACAGTTATTTACGGCTAAATACTCAGGAAAACGAAATATTCCAGGCGGAAATTGCCCAATTTGAACCAACTCAACAAGAGGTAGTTATGCAAATAGTCACTAGTTGGATGGAGGAAGGAATACAACAAGGGCTGCAACAAGGAGAATTGAAAGTAATTCAGCGTCAATTAACAAGACGCATTGGTGTAATGACTCCTGAATTACAAGAACAACTGCGGAGATTATCTGTAACTCAGTTAGAGGATTTAGCAGAAGCTTTACTGGATTTCTCTGATGAAGCTGATTTAGTAGCTTGGTTGCAACAGCAATAAGATGTTTATTTTAGCAGGCGATCGCTCTCTTCTTCCTTCCTCTGTGGTAGCCTGGGGCAAGTTGCTTTACATCTATGATAAAAAAAGTATCAAAAATTCAGGAATGAGCTTGCTTGGAAGTGTATGACACTGTGAAGCAGGCTTTTTTTTGTTAGTAGGCAGTCATACTAGCAGTAAAAGATTATTTTTGTGTTATCGGGGCTACAAATGCACTGGCAAAAGTATCAGTCAGAGGTAGAAAGAGTAGTTGCTTCCCTGGGCAGCAAACCACAGAATGTACTAGTGTTCTATGGGCAAGACGGGATTGGTAAGAAAGAATTATGTGATTCGATATTTAAATCGCTAAAGTCTCAGCATTTATGTGCTTTGTTAGATGGGGTGGAAATTGGGCAGTCTATTGTAGATTCTTTAGCAAAAGCGGTATTAAGATTGCGGCAGGATTTTAACCAAGCCAAGGCTAACTTCACTTGTTTTGACTTGGCTTATTTGCATTATTTGAACCGTGTTGATCATAACCCGCCACAAAATGCGGCTGAATTTTCTCGCCGGATGAATGTTACAGAAATCGGGGGTAATTTGGCAGAGTTGATTAACTCTATCCTCTCGGAACTGGAAAAACAGCCCATCCCGATTATTCAACCTTTGACGAAATTAGCTTGGCTGTGCATGACGCTATCTAATCCCGAAATGTGGGAATGGTATAAGCGCAGCAAGTGTCGAGAACGGTTGGAACAGTTGACAAATTATGTGAGAAGCCGTGAGATATTACAGCAATTGCCGTTATTTTTATTGGCAGATTTAGGAGAATATCTCAAACATCCTGATATTCAGAAAGCCAAACAAAAAGCGGTGATTTTGATAGATACTTATCAAGATTTGGCTGATGATTCGGGACGATGTAAGTGGCTAGATGAGTTAATCGCGCAGTCGAATCCTCATGTGTTGTGGGTAATTTTTTCCAAGCGTGCGCTTAATTTCACGGAAAACACTCATAATATTCCTATCCTCCCATTAACTGCGGCAGAATCTCAAGTTTTACTACAGCAATCTGGCGTTAATGATGAAGAAATTCGCCAAATTATCATCCAAGCTGCTGGTGGTATTCCCTTTTATTTGCAGTTAGGCATCGAGACTTGGCAAAAGATTAGTCAAAAGCGCCCACCACAACCGCAAGACTTTGCCCAGAATTTGACTGAAGTTTTACGCCAGCAGGATGCAGCGTGGGAAATGGATGAACGGCGGATGTGGCAAGTTTTATCTCACTGTCGGACTTGGGATGCAGCTTTGTTTACCAAGTTAATGGTACAGTTTCAACTTGATAGCTGGCAGCATCGCCTTTCACAAGTCACCGCATCACCCTACGTTGAAGAAGTAACTTCTGGGGTATGGCGTTTGCATCCCTTAATGCAGCAACATCTACAGGAAAACCAGTCAGAAGATTTAGGCAAATTAGTAAATAGCTGGTTGTTTGAGCATTATCAAGCAGAGTACCAACAACCAGACTTACAAATCACCGCACTCACAGCCGCACTGACTCATGGTTTGCACAGCCAGCAACCAGAAAAAGCAATCACTTGGTTTTTAGAGCAAGTACGGGTGCAACAGCAACAGGGGAGACATCAAGCTGTGATCCCCGTGCTGCAATTTTTCCTGACAAGTAGACAAAATATCGATATTTCCACAGCTTTAGCTTCGACTTACTTGGGTAAAGCTCTCATCGTTGCGGGTGAATACGACTCCGCCTTGACTGCTTTAGAAACAGCGCGGAATCAATGGCAAGCTCTACAATTAGATGACAGCCTTGAGGCGGCGACTGTTGAGTTGGAATTAGCAGGTGTTTACTTAAAACTAGAGCGGATTTTTGATGCTAACAAAGCTTGCCAAAAAGCGTTAAATCTCCGCATCGCTCAACTGGATGCAAACTCTCCCGCCGTGGCTGAGGTATTAAATTGTCAAGCTGAAATCGCCGCCAGTCAGGGAAATTATCGTGAGGCTGTGAACTTGAGTGAACGCGGTTTGCAAATTCTCCAGTCTCATCCAGATACCCAACCCCTGCAACTAGCTCAACTCAAGTACACGGCTGCTTGGTTAAACGATTACAACAATAATTTGGATGCAGCAGAAAAGTTGTGTCAAGAGGCGTTAGCAATTGTCATCGCTGCTGCAAGTGACGAGCATCCCCTAGCCATATCGTGTCAGGCGATGCTAGGAGATATTTACCAAAGAATGGGACAACATAAATATCGCCAAGCTTTAACACAGTATCAGTTAGCTCTTGATATTGCAGAACTCAGCCTTGGTTTTAGCCATCCCAAAACTTTGCAACTGCTGCAAGCTCTGGTTAGCCTTTGCCGCAAAATGGGCGACTATAAAGCTGCGGATGAATTCGCGGAACGGTATAGCACTCATTTACAACTGGCTAATTTTGAAGAAACTGCTGAAACAGCCCGACGATTAAACAACATTAGCTACACGCTTCACGAAAAAGGTGAGTACGGCAAAGCCGAACCTCTGTTACAGCAAGCCCTGCAAATCAGAATGAAAGTGCTAGGAGCCGAACACCCCGATACTGCCAACAGTCTCAACAGCTTGGCAGTATTGTATAAATCTCAAGGAAGGTACGATGAAGCCGAACCTCTTTTCAAGCAAGCCCTACAAATCAAGATGAAAGTGCTAGGAGACAAACACCCTGATACTGCCAACAGTCTCAACAACTTGGCATTTTTGTACTATTCTCAAGGGCGGTACGATGAAGCCGAACCTCTGTATAACCAAGCTCTGCAAATCAAGATGAAAGTGCTGGGAGCCGAACACCCCGATACTGCCTTAACTTTCAACAACTTGGCATTGTTGTTCACATATAAAGGAAGGTACGATGAAGCCGAACCTCTGTATAACCAAGCCCTGCAAATCATGATAAAAGTACTGGGAGGCGAACACCCCGATACTGCCACCAGCCTCAACAACTTGGCAGGCTTGTACAAATCCCAAAGAATGTACGATGAAGCCGAACCTCTGTTAAAGCAAGCCCTGCAAATCAAGATGAAAGTGCTGGGAGACAAACACCCCGATACTGCCAACAGTCTCAACAACTTGGCAGGGTTGTACGAATCACAAGAAAGGTACGATGAAGCTGAATTTCTTTATAACCAAGCCCTGCAAATCATGATAAAAGTACTGGGGGCTGAACACCCACATACCAAAATAGTGCAAGAAAACCTTCAGCGCCTCCATAATAAAATGGCAGAATCATAAGCTGATACAAACACCAACTTGTGAGCTTTTACCCTACTGCCCACAGCTTAATTTATTAACAGCTAAACACCTAATTCTGCGTAGGTTGGGCTGAGTAACGAAACCAAACATTTATTAGGCTTTGTTGGTTTTGCGATCGCTCCAGCCAACCTACTATTATTTATAAGCAAACTAAGATTGCTTTCTTACGTCGTAATGACTGTAATTAATTTTGCGTAGTTACTCAGCATTCAAGTTGCGAACAACAAAAACAAAGCTGTTATACCCGTTTTCAAAGAAAATTTAGTTATGGTTAAACCTTGTTTACTCGTAAACGAGTCTTTGATACTCGCGCACGAGAATTTTTTACTAGTGAACGAGTCTTTGATACTCGCGCGAGAGTCTTAAATACTCGCTGATGAATCTTTGATACTCGCCGACGAGTCTGGAATACTCGCGGGAGAGTCTTTGATACTCGCCGACGAGTCTTAAACACTCATGAGAGAGTCTTAAATACTCGTGAGAGAGTCTTTGATACTCGCAGACGAGTCTTGAATACTCGTGAGAGAGTCTTAAATACTCGCGGATGAGTCTTAAACACTCGTAAATGAGGTATTAAACAATATCACTGTGAATACAATTTTAGTTTTGCTAGTTTTATAATTAACGTTCTTGTGGGATGGAAATTGCGGAAATTGTTGTGGAAAACTTGAAGCTATTATCTCTGAATAGTTTAAAAAAGAAAATTCCCAGGAATGAATTATGCAAATTCACAACAAGCAAATTCCGCAATGGATTCTGTCACCAATTTTAATGAGTTTAGTCATCTCAGGAACAGTTGCTTGCCAATTTCCAGTTAATTCTTCTGTAACTAATCAAGCGATCGCAAAACCAGTAGCTACATTAGCACAAACACCAGGAACTTACCGCAGCGATCGCTTTCGTTTTCGGTTTAGTTACTCCACCAAAGATTTTGTCATAGATAACAAAATATCAACTCCTAGAAATAATGTTGATGTGCCTCTCGCGGCTATTGATATCTGGACTAAACAACACGCCCAAAAAAATTCGCGCTGGAGCTTATGAAGGTGGTACAGAATATCCAGCCAATGTGCAAGTTACTGTATACAACAATCCCCGCAAATTCTCTTTGCAGCAGTGGGTAAAACAGAGTAACCAATTTTCCGTCACCCGCGACTTTAAATCTGCGAAAATTGCCGGACAAACAGGTGTAAAATTTCAATCTAGTGGTTTATACGAAAACGAAAACGTTGCTTTTATCAGTCCAAAAGATTCTCGAATTATTGTTGTGTCATTATCCAAAACTGGTAACAGCAATAATGATGCTCTTTACCGCCAAGCATATCAACAATTGGTGAACTCGTTCATGTTCCTGAAATAGAAAAAAATGGGTATGGAATAAGAAACAGCAGGGGAAAGGTGAATCCATTTTCCCCTGCTGTTAAAAAAGTCTGTGATTTAATTAATTACTAATAAGATTGAGTCGAATCATCCAAAGGCATTTGGTGTTGTAGCCAATCTTTGCCTACTTGAATGCTGACATCAGAATATAAACTACCAGTGCTTTCAACCCGAACTTCGCCAATTCCCAGAAGATCCCGAATTGATTCAGCACTACTGCCATCTCCTTGTTGAGCAACAATGTGAGTGACTTCTAATGGTTCATTCCACGGCTTGGCAATATAGACATTCCGATAACCAGCCCTTTCTAAAGCGCGAATTAAAGGCCGCAGGGCGGCGCGATCGCTTCCTGTGCTATCTTGAATGGCAACTCGCACAGAACTAGGATCAGTTACTTGTGGCTCAGTATTTTCAGTATTTGATTCTAAACCAAATTGTTTAGCCATGAGTTTGGCAATGCTATCTTTACTGGGTAACCAATAGCTGGCATCATACTCGCCTTTCTCGCTAAAGCGCCCTGGTAGCATTAACATCTCCATGTTGGAGCGATTAGTCCGCACACCAAAACCTAATAAAGCAACTAATTCTTCTACCGTTAAGTTAGTATCAATGTGTTCTTTGACAACATTCAGAATTTTAGGCATCTGTGCTAGAGTAGCAGGGTTGAGACTTTGGTCAGTCAAGGCACGGATGACCATTTGCTGGCGTTGAATCCGACCAATATCACCTAATTCATCATGACGAAAACGCAGTAATTGTAGTGCTTGCTCGCCGTTGAGATGTTGCTTGCCTGCTTTTAAATTAATATATAGATGTTGAGAATCATCTTGGTATTTCATATCTTTGGGAACATAAACTGTAACGCCACCCAAAGCATCAATGAGTTTAGCAACTCCCAAAACATTAATCCGAATGTAGCGGTCAATACCAACCCCGCCCAAGAGATTGCTGACGGTTTTGGCGGTTAAAGCCGGGCCGCCTTCCACATTAGCAGCATTAATTTTTCTTGTTCCATGCCCTTCGATTTCTGTGCGCGTATCTCTAGGAATCGAAAGCATGACTATTTTTTTGGTCTGGGGGTCAAATTTGACCAACAGCATGACATCCGAAAGACCATCAAAAGAGTTGACTTGGGGCAAGTAGCGGAGATTTTTGGTTTCTTCGGGAGGATTTTGGACATCGGGAGGTAGTACACTCATCCCCATGACTAAAAGATTCACCGGACGAGTTAATTCAGAAAAGCGCAATCCACCACCAGCGATCGCATCGCTGTCAAAGACGGCTTCTTCTTGGGGGCTGAGATCGGCTTGCTGTAACGGCGTGCTAGTTAAAGAAACCGCCAACAAAGCACCAGCCATTGCTGACACCATTGCAATGCCGCTCATACCGACCCAGAACCACAACCAACGTCCCGATTTAGGGGTTATTGACTTTCTGCCCTTCATATTGGGGGTTTTTGAGTGGTTTTCTTCCGCCGAAGTTCTTTGAATGGTCACAGACTTCCTCACACTTGCTGATTAAATTCGGTAAATTTGCACCCTTATCAGTATGCAAATAATCAACTCATAATAGTTAACTCTTAATTAACCATGTTGACTTTTCGCTATTATGTCAACCACAACACTTATAGCAGGATTTTTCTTTTTTGAGGCAAATCCTGATATGTTTTATTGAAGTATGACAACAATAAGTCAGTTTGACTAGATCCGCTAGGAAATAATTTGTAATTAGATAAAAATTCAGTAAAAATACCGTCTAGAGATTGACACAACAGCATCACGATAAATACTTGCCCAAGACTCGCTCGGCTAAGTAGCTCAACCCTGGTAAACGACTAGATTGACCGCGAATAATCCGAAAAATTAGCCAAATACTCACTAAAAAATAACCAGATGTCAGAAAGCTATTGAGTATTAATAAACGCAAGGCAAAAAATTCCGAAGATGCTGATCCAGTTGCTAATAGGAGATAAGCTAATAGCCAAGCAAATGTCATAGTAACAGACTGACGGCTAACTATTAGTTGTTCCCGACTTCCTTGACGACGGTAGAGAGTCCACAGAGATGGCAGCACCCCAATCACTGGGATGACATAAATCAGCAAATTGATTTGATTAAGGCGGGAGTTTTGACTAAAAATTTCAGGTGAAGTAGGCTGATTCCTTTCTTCTCTCCCGGAAGAATCATGAATTGATTCAAAATTTTCCATTTGGCTGAGTCTAATCCTAAACTAGAGGGATGAAAGACTGTAATGTAGTTAGAGATAATAGGCTTTAGAGAAAGATTTTATTTAGTTTTATCTCGCAAGCGGCTAAAGATGCAGACACGCAAGCTAATCGACTGGTGGCAGACCCTAACACCAATAGCGCGAATCGGAGCGATCGCTCTGTTCGCACCAGTGCTAGTCCTCAATGGGTGGGCGCTTTCGGCAATTTTTGATTATTTCCATTCTCTAATAGTTATTTTAGTCGGAGCCTCAGTACTGGCATTTCTCCTTAACTACCCTGTTAGCTGGATGGAACGCCACGGGGCAAAACGAGAGCAAGTTGCTGTGCTGGTGTTTTTATTAGCGTTATCAATTTTGTTAGCATTGGGCGTGACTCTGTTTCCCCTAGCCCTCACCCAAGCGCAACAACTGGTGGCTCGCATACCAGAGTTAATTGATTCTGGGCGATCGCAGTTAATGATGTTAAATGAGAAAGCAGAAGTTTTCGGCTTACCAATTAACCTTGATGCACTTGTAGTCCAAATCAATGATCGCGTCAAGGGGCAGTTACAAGCGATCGCCGGACAAGTCCTCAACTTGGCTGTTGTCACCTTCACCAGCTTGCTCGATTTTCTGCTGACAATGGTTTTGACTTTTTATCTTTTGCAGCATGGCGATGAACTCTGGCAAAGTTTAGTAGAATGGCTACCCACCAGATTTCGGGAACCTTTCTCCCAAACAGTCCGCCTCAGTTTCCAAAACTTTTTTATCACCCAGCTAATTTTATCTACCTGTATGGCATCCGCCTTAATTCCTGCCTTTTTATGGCTCAAGGTGCCGTTTGGGTTGTTATTCGGCTTGACGATTGGGATTATGGCGCTTGTCCCCTTTGGCGGTTCTGTGGGGATTATTCTCACGACTTCATTGGTGGCGTTGCAAGACTTTTGGATGGGAACCAGAGTACTACTCGCAGCCGTAATTGTGCAGCAAATTTTAGAAAATTTAATTGCGCCGCGTATATTAGGCAGTTTTACTGGCTTAAACCCAGTGTGGATACTAATTTCTGTCTTGACTGGTGCCAGAATTGGCGGATTGTTGGGTGTAATTGTCGCTGTACCTACGGCTGTGATTGTCAAAACTGCATTAGTCGCCCTCCGTCCTGGGAGGTTAACCAGTGAAACCGATGACACCACCGCAAAATGCGATAAATCAACCACCAGCGTAGCCGATGAATCACCCAAACCTGAAGTCAAAAACCCCCTGAGTTTTTCGGAACCGACCTTACCTTAATAATTAGGGTGGTTTCAAAGGGTAAATAAAATTTATGTATTTTTGTGATGGCGATCGCATGAGTGGGTGCGATCGCTTTTTAGTCAAATCTGGTGCAAGTGATTTTGCTTGAGCATTGTTCGCCCCTACGACCATCAAAATCTTTAATTTTGATGGGAGCTTGTACATACGAGTTGACGATATAAGTTGATGATTGACGATGATCTGGGTCAATCCGTCCTTACGAACTATGAATTAATAATTATGTGGTCAATCTTCTATTAACTATATAGTTTATTCGTTGGGAAATTTAGAACAATGAATTTGGTGACTATTCTCACTTTTAAGCATTAAGCAATTATTAAGTGAAGAACTTGTGTTTAATTTTCCCATATTGAATTGCTTATTACTAATTTCTATAAAAATTTTTATTAAAAGTGCTGACCAAATACTTATAAATATTATAAACAATATGCTTGTAAAACTTACTTTGCGAGAATTATCCTCAGATTTTAGTTTTGCTGATTGAACGCAGACTTGCTTGGGAGACCAAAAATGGTCATTAAAATTATAATAGCTCATTTGCTGTTTGCACCTAAGAAAATTTAATTTCTGTCACTTTTACTAGATAAAAACATGAAAACCGGAAATATTTTAACTTTTACTAAGAATCGGGCAGTAAATAATTGAATTTGTTGAATGATTAACTGTTTGGTAGATGATTAGTTTTATTAAAATCCTTCTCAAATCAAATAGCTTCTTACAAAAGTCACAAATATACTCATGACTAAAGTCATATTTGATTAGACAAACTCGTAATAGATATATTTGCAGTAAGCTGAATTTAGAAAAACAGAAAAACAGACTTTTCGGGAGATAGCTTTGTCAAAAATCAATTTTCATTTATTAATCTGGTTAAAACAACACCGTAAATTTATTGGAGCTATATTGCTGGCAATGGCCATCACAGCCTGCAATAACTCTGCTAAATCACAACTACCATCCATTGTTAGCCAAACTTCGGATACATCCAACTCCAATTCAGCATCAGTTTCTCCTGTACAAAATGTTGCGGATAATAAGTCGCTTGAGCAACAAGCAGTTCAAGTCATCCATGATTATTATGATGCGATCGCTCGTCAAGACTATAAACAAGCTTACTTGGCTTGGGATGGAGACGGAGCGGCCAGCAAGCAATCTTATGAGGAATTTCAGCAAGGTTTTGCTAACACTGCATCTGTTGCCGAAGAGGTTGGAAAACCAGGCTCCATAGAAGGGGCAGCAGGCTCGTTATACATTGAAATTCCAGTTACGGTTACTGCTGTTACTACCAATGGAACTCCTCAGAGATTTCACGGTAGTTATGTGCTGCGACGAGTTAATAACGTTCCTGGCTCAACTCAAAAGCAGCGTCAATGGCATATCTACTCTGCCAAGATTTCTCCAGAAAAGTGAACTAAGCTAATCGTCGTATAAATTGCACCATTTTCATGGTGAGAACAGCTGAAAACCCTCTTTCTCGCCCCCTGCGGCCTCAATATGCTTTCTTAAAATACTGAAAAGCTTACCAGAAAATCACCTTAACTCCTGAGTGTTGCCTTATCCGGCGGGGACATACACTATCCCTGCATCTTGGGAATTACCAATAACCCATCCCTAACTCTATATGATGAACTAATACACTACAGTGGTAATTAACCGCAGATAAACGCAGACGCACGTAGATGATTATGGAACAACAACCGATACAAGTAATTGGAGGTGGACTAGCTGGAACAGAAGCAGCATGGCAAATTGCTCAAGCTGGAGTACCTGTTATTTTCCATGAAATGCGCCCTCAACGTTTCAGTCCTGCCCATCACACAGAACATTTGGCAGAGTTGGTTTGTAGTAATTCGTTTGGGGCGATGGCGAGCGATCGCGCGGCGGGATTACTGCACGAAGAGCTGCGACAATTAAGTTCTATTGTCATATCTAAAGCAGATGAACACGCAGTGCCGGCTGGTGGGGCGTTGGCTGTAGACAGAGGCCAATTTAGTCAAGATTTAACCGCAACTGTATCGAACCATCCTTTAGTAGAATTTCGGCGCGGTGAAGTCAAGGCTATTCCTGGAGGCATTGTGGTGTTAGCAACCGGGCCGTTAACTAGTCCTGAATTGGCAGAAGACTTGCGCCGCTTCACGGGAATGGATTACATGAGCTTTTTTGATGCGGCTAGTCCCATTATTGTTGGTGAGTCAATTAACCGTGATATTGCCTTTATGGCATCGCGCTATGACAAAGGTGAAGCCGCTTATCTGAACTGCCCCATGAATAAAGAACAGTATTTGCAGTTTTGGCAAGCACTGTGTCAAGCAGAACAAACAGAATTGAAAGATTTTGAACGGGAAACAGCCAAGTTTTTTGAAGCTTGTTTACCAATTGAAGAATTAGCACAACGGGGCGAAGATACAATGCGTTATGGCCCCTTAAAACCAGTCGGTTTATCAGATAGCCGGACTGGGGAACGTCCCTATGCTGTGGTGCAGTTGCGTCAAGAAGATAAAGCCGGACAACTGTGGAATATGGTAGGTTTCCAAACTAATCTGCGTTGGGGTGAACAAAAGCGAGTTTTTCAACTAATTCCGGGTTTAGAAAAGGCAGAATTTGTGCGGTTGGGAGTGATGCACCGCAACACTTTTATTAATGCACCCCAACTGATGCAGCCTACTTTGCAATTTAAACAACGTCCCACTTTACTAGCGGCTGGACAGTTAATTGGTACGGAAGGTTACACGGCGGCGGCGGCTGGTGGTTGGTTGGCGGGAACTAATGCCGCCCGCTTGGCTTTGGGTAAAGAGCCTTTGATTTTACCGCCTACAACAATGCTAGGGGCGCTATTAGAGTTTATTAGTTCAGCTTCACCGAAACATTTTCAACCAATGCCGCCTAATTTTGGAATTTTGCCAGATTTAGGTGTGAAAATTAAAGGTAAGCCAGAGCGTTATGGACGTTACCGCGATCGCTCTTTGGCAGACTTAGCTAACTGGAAAGTCCAATTAGAGTGCTGAGTGAGGAGTGCTGAGTGCTGAGTTAAAGATTCTATTCCCCCTGCCTCCTGCCTCCTTCACGCACTCACTAACGACACCAGCACACCATTCAAATCACGGACACGCGCAACTGTTTGTCCCCCTGGTATGGCTTTGGGTGCATCTAAAGGTTTTGCACCTGCGCCTATCGCTTTCATATAAGCTGTACCAACATCCGGTGTGACAAATGAAAGTTGCATTAGTGCTGGTGGTTGTGCAGGATCATGACTGCGAAAACCACTTGGAAATAATGTTTCGGCTTCACTGGTTGCGGAGAATGCTAAAGTGGTTTCGCCAGTTTCCATTTCAGCCCAAATCGATTTATCTGTTTCTTTTAGGGTACGACGCACTAGCCCGAATGCTTTTTCGTAAAATTCCACCGTTTTAATGACATCATTGACCCAGATAATTGTATAACCCAGTTTCATATTTGATTCTCCTATCAGCACAGTTCTAGTAATTTAACTTCCTAAAATATTCGCGTCGGTGGCGAGAGTTTTCGCTGCTGTTTGCACTAAGTTGATATCTGCTGGCGACCAAATACGGGGTGTTTGACATTGATGAGCGACTAGCAACCCCCACAAACCTTTAGGAACTAAAATCGGCACTACTAGGTTGGCGCGTACCTGGATGCTGTGGAGAAACTCACGGTGACAACCTAGTAAAGGTTCAAGGTTAGTATCTGCGATCGCTCTTACTCTACCAGCCAAATATAAAGCTGCATATTCATTGGTAAAACAATTATCTGCCCCTGTGGAACCCAAAATCGAATATTTCTCTGAACTTAAGGATTCAAATGTAACTTGGCCATGCCACTGCCAATAAAAGTAATATAAGACTACGCGATCAGCCTGGAGTGATTCTCTCAATTCATGAGTTGTTTGCCGAATCAAAGCATCGCGCTGCATTGTTCTGACAAGGCGCTCTAAAACTCTTCGTAACCCCTGCTCAACAGATTGGCTTGATCTAGGGTCAAATTCGGGGTGAGAATGAATTTGCACAGTTCCACTAATGACGAGTTAAGTCAAGTCTGTAGAAATTTTATAGTAATTTATCCAACATCTGAGAGTCGATTTCTAAAGTAAATATTAAGTATTTTATTTTACAGATCCATCAGGATTAGCAGTCGAGTAACAGATTTTTGGTTGGATTAATTTAAGCTTTACTTGATAAAGTATTTCTGAAATAAAAAACATTCAAACATACATCTTACTAATTTGATGTGAATCGGATTACCTAGTACTTATGCAGCAGCACAGTCATGGTAAAGGAATAACATATTATATCTTGCAGAACAACTAAAACTAAATATCAATTATAAATTACAGACAAAATTAGCATATTTCAAAGTTAATTCGGATTTTACGTAGTTTCATTTTTACAATCATTGATAATCATTAGATTTTAGCAAATACCAAATTATACTAGTTGGCTACAAATTGAACTTTCTCTTACTCCGAATATCCCAAAAGCTACTCGACTAGCTTTCATAATGTTTTTCCTAGTACTCAAAATAACTGTTTCTTATTGTTTGAAATGATATTTCTAGAAGAACCGCTTCACTTCTAGTGAAGTTGACAAATAACTGTTAACTCGCAGAATAACATTTCGATGCGTAAACCTAAAATTTTTAATCATCCAGAGCGTTTTATTGAGGGCTGGTATTGGGTAATGCCATCTCAAAATCTGCGAATAGGAGAAGTAAAGCCTGTTACTATTTTAGGAAGAAATTTAGTTGTTTATCGTGGTCAAGACAAAAGAGTAGCTATTTGTGATGCTTACTGTCCTCACATGGGCGCTCATCTTGCAGAAGGTAAAGTGGAAGGTAACGAATTACGCTGTTTTTTCCATCATTGGAAATTTAATGAACAGGGAATTTGTGTAGAAATTCCTTGTTTAGATGAGCCATTACCCATTAAGTTAAAAACCTGGCCGACAGATGAAGAATATGGCATGATTTGGATTTGGACTGGAGAAACACCACAACATCGATTACCATATATTCCAGATTTAGCAGAATATGAATTTGATGTAGCTTTTGGGTTTCATTTTGTCAAAAACTGTCATCCTAATGTAGTGATGATGAATGCAATTGATGCTCAACATTTTAATACAGTTCATCAACTAGGATTAGACATTGTTTTTGAGAAACAGGAATATCATCATAATGCTATTATTTTCACAAATATTACAGACCCAAGGAGAGATTTTAATTTTACTAAAATTATTCGCGCTTTCTCAAAGCATCCCATTACTTACAGTATTTGCTATTGGTATGGCAGTACTAGTATAGTCACACTTGGCCCTGATTTTTTAGGTTTACATATCATGTTTGCTCTACGTCTTTTAGCAGAGGGGAAAACAGAAGGGCAAACTATTTTATGATGAAAAACGTCGGGGAATTTTGGGGAAATTTTTTTAATCAATTTGTGCTGTGGTTAGCCAAGCTTGTGGGTATACATTTTGTTAAAGGCGATAGTAAGATTTTCCAAACTATTCGCTTTGACTTAAAAATACCCATCAAAGCAGATCACTCTATTGTGCAGTTTATTAACCATATTGAAAGACAAAAGCCATTGATGTGGGGAACTTGGCAATTAGCGAGAGTACGTGAGGTTGAACCTCCAGAAAACCGCAATAAATGGCGTGATGATTTGACTAATGATTAGGTAATGCTAAAAGGTGAAAAGTTAAATCAGACTTTTGACTTTTATATGGGATATGGCTCAAATAAAAAGAAGTGGCAAAGCCACTTCATCATTCCCAGGTAGAACCTAAAGATAAGTATAGCGATTTCCAGAATCGAAAATGGTATAAATAGACACTAATTAACTTGAGCTTCTATTTTTTATGTCGGTAAGCAATAAAATTTTCATTCCTACTAATATGCCAGCGAAACTCCAAAAAATAAATCATCCAATTTTTTGACTCAACAAGACTTATGTCTCCTTTGTCTGTAAATGATGAAATCCCTTAATACTGACTGGGGTTAAGTATGACAATCATCTCAGACACTCTCATCCCTAAAGGTTTCCAGTGAGAATTACTAGAGGAAAAAGTACTATCGCCGAGAATGGCTTGATAGTCTTGGGGGTATTTTTGGTAAGCATTAGGTGTAGAGTCTACGCGGAGGATGAGTTTTCCTTGATAACGGGATAGTTTGCTGCTGTCTAGCAAAATCGTACCGCTATAGTCCCAACCCAGTCCATAAAGTTTAAAGTTGCCTAATTTTTGGCGTAACTCGCGCCACGGCGTACCAACACCAATACCTTCACGGGTTTTCCAAGCAGTCCCTAAATTACGCACATCTAGCGGTTTAGTGCGAGTGTTATCACTCCAGACTACCAAAAGCGATCGCTCTCGGCCTAAGTTTAACTGAGTAGCGGCAAAACTACCGATTCCTTCGGGGCCAGAAATGGTTTTATCAGTTAAACGCGATGTACCAAATAGCTTGACTAAATCTTTTTTGGTAGTCTTGCGGGTAATCGGCCCGACTCTTTCACCAGGCACAATTAAAGTATCTTTTAGCAGTTGTGATTGGGCAATGGTGAAATTATGAGAGTTATTTTGTGGTAGTGCAACGGCTGGGTTAGCTGAGTAGCTAATTAGTAAAGCTAACACAGCTGTTGTCATGTTTTTGATTGGTAGATTCACTTGATTTCTCTATTAAATAGTAGGAGTTAAATTGACGACTCCTATAGCAGACAGTTCCCTGACTATTTCATAATTCTGGTGGCATTAAAAATTGCCAGCAATGCTACACCAACATCAGCAAAAACAGCTTCCCACATAGTTGCTACACCTAAAATTCCTAAGCCAATAAATGCAGTTTTAATTGCTAAGGCGAAACCGATATTTTGCCAAACTATTTGGCGGGTTTTTCTGGCAATTTGAATTGCTGTGGCTACTTTAGAAGGTGCATCTGTCATAATGACGATATCGGCAGTTTCGATGGCTGCATCTGAGCCTAAGCCACCCATTGCCATACCAACATCGGCTCTAGCAATCACAGGTGCGTCGTTAATGCCATCACCGACAAAAGCAACTTTATCATGTTTCTGATTAGTGCTAATTAGCTTTTCAATTGCTGAGACTTTTTCTTCTGGTAATAACTCGGCGATATAAGTATCTATGCCTATTTGTTGAGCAATCCGAGCCGCGATCGCCTGATTATCTCCTGTTAAGATCACTGTTCTTTCTACGCCGATTTTTTTTGAGTGCTTGAATGGCTGCTTTCGCATCGGCTTTTAATTCATCTGCAATGATGATATATCCAGCATAAATATTATCTACTGCTAAATGTACAATTGTGCCTTTTACATCACAGGTATGATGGATAATATGCTCTTGGTGGAGTAGGCGATCGCTTCCTGCTAATACTAGCTTATTGCCTACATTTGCCTTAATTCCATGACCTGCTATTTCTTCATAATTTGACACTTCTGATATATCAAACTCTTCAGCGTATGCTGCTCGAATTGATTGAGCAATAGGGTGATTGGAATGAGCTTCTACTTTGGCGGCTAATTCTAGTATTTCTTTTTCGCTATAGCCGTTAAATGGCACAATTTCTACTACTTTAAATACGCCCTTAGTTAAAGTCCCTGTTTTATCAAACACTACTGTTTTGACTATAGTTAAGGTATCTAAAAACATCGAACCTTTAATCAAAATACCGCGTTTGGCTGCACTGCCAATTCCCCCAAAATATCCCAAAGGTATACTAATAACCAATCCACAGGGGCAAGAAATTACTAATAATATCAAAGCCCGATAAACCCATTCAGAAGATGTCGCTCCAGGAATTAGTAAAGGTGGTAATATGGCGACTGCCAGAGAGATAAATACAACTACTGGCGTGTAATAACGAGCAAATTTGGTAATGAATTTTTCTGTTTCTGCTTTTTTACTTCTGGCATTTTGTACCAAGTCTAAAATCTTGGCGATGGAAGATTCATTAAATAGTTTTGTAACTTGAATCTTGAGTAATCCCACTTGATTGATTGAACCAGCTAATACTATATCGCCAACCCTTACGGTTTGTGGTACAGATTCTCCGGTTAAAGCGGATGTGTCAACTTGCGAAGTTCCGTTAATAACTTCTCCATCTAAAGGAATTTTTTCGCCTGGTTTAATAACTACGATGTCTCCAATTTTTACTGCTTCTGGAGATACTTTTTGGATATTGCCTTGTGTTTCAATATTGGCATAATCTGGGCGTACTTCTAATAAAGCTTTAATAGAGTTACGCGAACGACTGACAGCGACATCCTGAAATAATTCACCTATTTTATAAAATAACATCACACCTACAGCTTCAGGTAATTTATGAATTGCTAAAGCTCCCAGTGTGGCGATTGTCATTAAAAATGTTTCATCAAAAATTCTACCTTTGAGGATATTTCGCCCTGCGGTTTTTAACACAGTCCAACCACTCAGAAGGTAGGCGGGAATAAAAAATAAGTATTCGCCAATTGCATAAGGCGTGTTATGTAATTGTTGTTCAAAAACTAGCCCAGATATATACAAAACACCAATCACAATTAGAGAATATATCTCATTTTTGAAAATAAATTCTCCGCCGTGGTCATGGTTATGATTATCATCATGATGATGCTCATGATTATGGTTATGATTTTCATGATGATCGTGACCGCAACAATGGGAATGCTCTGAATGTACTTTATGTTGCATTTTGGCGAAATCCTAGTTTATTTAATATATGAGCGTATATTCAAATTTATGAGAAATTACTATTTTATGCAAGTTAAAATTTTAAGAAAGAGAATCTTTATCAATCACTAGTTGAATGACTGTAATAAATGATGTGAGAAAGTTTCAGTCAATGTGAATATGGATAAATTCACCTGGGGAAAGATGCCACTATGTCAAACTTTTGTCAAATTATGAGAGAATTATGAAAATTAGAGTCTACACAAATGCCTTTTTTGGATAATACGGCGAAAAAGCCAAGCCTCCCCGAAGTTTACCGCAGTATCAAAATTCCCAAGACCAAAAGTTTTTGGCGAAAACTTTTGGCGTATGCGGGGCCAGGATATTTAGTTTCTGTAGGATATATAGATCCGGGAAACTGGGCGACTGATTTAGCTGGTGGGGCTAAATTTGGCTATGCACTGCTAACTGTGATTATGCTTTCTAACTTGATGGCGATTTTAATGCAATCGCTGTGTGTGCGGTTAGGGGTAGCGACGGGAAAAGATTTAGCCCAGGCTTGTCGAGATTATTTTAGCCCGCGTGTGAGTTTTGGTTTATGGTTGTTGTGTGAGATTGCGATCGCGGCTTGTGATTTAGCAGAAGTTTTAGGAAGTGCGATCGCGCTACAATTACTTTTTGGTATTCCCCTAAGTTGGGGTGTGTGCATTACAGCATTAGATGTATTTGTATTATTATTACTACAAAAAAAAAGGCTTTCGCTACACAGAAGCCTTAGTAATTATGTTAGTAGGAACTGTCAGTTTATGTTTTGCTCTAGAAATTATGTTTTCGCGTCCTGATTGGGGCGGGATTTTATTAGGTTATACTCCCAAAGTTGAAATTTTACAAAATCCAGGAATGCTATATATTGCTATTGGCATTTTGGGTGCTACAGTTATGCCACATAATTTATATTTGCACTCCTCAATTGTGCAGACTCGCGCTTGGCAACCAACTACAGAAAAGCGATGGGAAGCGATTAAATTTGGTACAATTGACTCGACATTTGCTTTGTGTTTTGCACTCTTAATTAATTCTGCAATATTAATTGTATCAGCAGCAACATTTCACTTTTCTGGACATCAGGATGTTGCAGAAATTCAAGATGCTTATAAATTACTTTCTCCCATGTTGGGTGTAAATGCGGCTAGTGCAATTTTTGGTTTAGCCTTATTAGCTTCTGGACAAAGT
The DNA here is from genome assembly GCF_001298445.1 of Nostoc piscinale CENA21. NCBI lineage: Bacteria > Bacillati > Cyanobacteriota > Cyanophyceae > Nostocales > Nostocaceae > Nostoc > Nostoc piscinale. The sequence continues at coordinate 6,682,621 of NZ_CP012036.1, forward strand.
TCTACCCTCACTGCAACTTTAGCCGGACAAATTGTCATGGAAGGCTTTTTAAATTTACGCATGAAAGCTTGGTTACGCAGATTTTTAACAAGAATAATTGCAATTGTACCTGCTTTGATTTCTATTATTTATTTTGGTGAACAAAGTACAAGCAATTTATTAGTTTTTAGCCAAGTAATCTTAAGTTTGCAGCTATCATTTGCCGTAGTGCCGTTAGTCATGTTTACCAGCAATCGCCGCTTGATGGGTGAATTTGTGAATCCTTGGTGGTTAAAAAGCTTATCATGGTTAGTAGCGATCGCCATCATTATTTTAAATGCTTGGTTGTTAGTGCAAACTATTTCTGGTTGGTTATTTGGTTAAAATAATTAAAGAGGAAAAATCCTCACTAGTACTGCAAGGGTGAAGGGGTAGAATTATGAAGCATATCCGGCAAAAAGTTGCAGTTTTGGGAATTACAATTTTATTGGCTGTAACACCTACACTTGTTGATGCCAAGACACCAAATAATCAAACAAATTTTCAAGAATCTTATCAACAAGGGGTACAGAAGTTAGAACAAGGCAATTTTCAGGCAGCGATCGCAGATTTTGACAAAGTAGTACAGCAAAATCCCAAATTTTACGAAGGTTTTTGTCTGCGGGGTTTAGCCAAATCGCAAATTGGAGACTTAAGCGCCGCAATTACCGACTTTAATCAAGCACTCAAACTCAATCCCAATCATATAGATGCTTATAATAGTCGGGGAACGGTTTATGCCCAAATGGGAAATTTACAAAAAGCAATTGCGGACTTTAACAGCACAATCAAAATTGATCCGCAGTCTGTAGATGCTTACTATAATCGAGGATTGGCTTACTTTAAACAACAAAATCCCCAAGCCGCAATTTCTGACTTTAGCCAAGCAATTAGTTTGAATCCAAATTTAGCAGATGCTTACGGTAATCGCGGACTGGCTAAATATGCTTTAGGAGATCAGCGTAACGCGATCGCGGATTTACAGCAAGCAGCAACACTGTTTCGTCAGCAAGGCGACACCGTAAGCTACCAACAAACACAAACTTTAATCCAACAGGTACAACGTTAGTGTTGCGGTGTCAGTTTGCGTTTGAGTTGCATTCCCACTAACAAACCAATAATGATGATCCCGGTGAGATAAGCCAGCACAATTAAGCGAATTGACACAGGTGGCGCAACTCCTTCGACATCCACATTTTTCTGCACCCGCAGTGGTGAAAACTGACGTGATGCGTTTGGTTGAGGCGAAACTTCTACCAAAACATTATGAGGTGCGCCATCAAAAAATTGCTGTTCCCAAGATAGTCTCCCGTTTGCATCTGGAATACCTTGGTAAGCGAAGGGAACCCAGCCATCTTCCAGTGACTTGGTTTTGATGTTTACCAACACATCAGAAACAGGCTGCTTGGTTTTTTCATCTACAACTTGCACTTGTAATTTATCAGTTTCGCCAACTGTCGCACTCGCATCACCCAACAGTTGCACTTCTAAACCTTGTTGTTTCACAATGCCATAATTATAGACTTCCGGTTCAGCCGCAGAACCGTGATGGTGATGTTCTCCTTCCGGTTCAGTCGCAGATGCGTGGTGATTATGATGTTCTCCATGAGATGTCTGCGATTGTGCTATTTCTGAACTCAAGTTGACTGCTAATAAAGCAACAATAGCCACCACAGTGGCACCACTCAACAATAATCTTACCCGTTGGGGTGCGATTTCTCCTGGTTGAGTTTCTTGCCTTCCTCCAATTACCCAACCGCCACCTAAACCAACTATCAATAAAATGATAGCGAGAATGGCAAAATTGCTATATTTAAATGGATTTTCGGGAACTGATAAATTGAGGTTTTGTTGAATTGGTGTGAACGCATTGGGCGTTATAGGGGTAATGTTTACTTGTAGTTGGTAATTACCCCGAATTGGTAAAATTTGCTGGACTTGCAGTTGCCCTTGGGGAGCGATCGCTTGTATATCTAATAATTTAGTGCCTTCTACGATGGGGAAATCCGTAGTCAACCAAGGATTTTTCGCAGGAGTGAAGATTTTTAAATTAATATTGGCATTTGTTAATGGTTTACCTGCTGCATCTACAGCTTGCAGTGTTAGTTTGGCAGGCAATTGCGGTTTACTAGCTTCAGCCTCAAAAGGTATGATTTGACTAATTGGCGGTTCCGTAGTTAATTGCACCCTTGCTTGGGGTAACTGAGACAAACCCGCAGAGTGATGAAAGCCAACACTCATCAAACCAACCACACTACTAACAAGTAGAGAAACCTTAAACTTTTTGATTTTCAGCATATATCCAGAAGCGGCTAGACTAGCTTCTCTAGCCCTAGCGATCGCAATCATTTTGATGGATTTTGTCAATGATGGGGAAAATAGTTTAAATTTCTTATCTCCCCACTTCCCCATCGGTTAATACAAAAATGCTACTAATGACAGCCTACTAGCAAAGTGTGGTGACGTAATGAGTGTACGCGATCGTGAATAGCTGGGTTAGTCGTAAAATACACTGTCCAAAGAGTCAAAGCACACAAAGAAACATAGAGTGTGGCTTGCACAGGTGTCGATAAAGTCACACTTGCTGTTTTTTGTAAAACTGAAGGATGAGTTTGAGTAGTCATTAAATACCTCGAATGAGTAGAGAAAATTTAACGCATCGGTCAAAATGATAGCTAAAAGTAGTTTTATCCGCTTTACAGTTGTCACCTTTGAGGTTTGAACTGAAGTTTATCCACAATTTCTCAAGGTAGCTATTTATTTAAAACCGACTATTAAGCAAATAGCATAATAAACCAAATTTTACCACTGTGTAATCATGTATGTTTATGTTTTTATATAGACTACAAATTTTGAAAATACTTATTAACTGTATGGACTTAGTTTGTCTTTTATATTGCTTTTTAGTGACAAGTTTTAATAGTCAATTACTTTACTTCCTTTGATAGATGAAGAACAAGAGTTTTTTTTTGTCTTGAGTCAAAGAAGAGCAATAAAGTAAATACTGTGAGTAATCTTTGATAATTTATTGTCAACATCATCTTGACCAACGAGAACTAATAGGATAGGCTTGGCAATCAGAGTTGTTCTATGAGGAAAAATATGAGCAAGAAGTTAGTACTGAATTTGCTTTCTAGTTCCGCAATCTTTACCTCCCTGATGTCTACATTGGCAGTTATACATCCAGCACACGCCTCTGTGAACCTCACCCAAAAATTAATTCACACCAACGATGGACGCACTTGCATTACTAATCCCCACGGTTTGAAAGATTTTGTCTGTATTCGAGATTCCGAAAGAGATCCCAAAGCACCTCCTGCACCTACATCTATGGTGGTTTCATCCCAGCCATCTGACACCAACATTGCAGAATTGAATTTTACAGATGAAGAAAGTGATGCCGCAATTAGAATCTTTAAGTGCGACTGTCCTTATTGCATCAATTCTTTGCGACAATTACGTGGTACTGGCAACTTAGTATACTAAGCCGATTGTCGAAAAAGCTGGCGAAGTTGATGAGAAAATCGATGTCAGCTTAAAAACTCAAATCTTCGTAAGCCTGTCGGAAAAATTGTATTTAGATTTAGAAAATAATCAGGGTCATAGATTTGCTGGGTATGCCTTGAGTTTATACTCAGTAACATCTAATGCTGCCAAATAACCAAAAGCTTTTGTAACCATATACTATATAGCAATTCTATTTGACGGCTGAATGATATCTAAGGTGGCCAAAACTTCAATCAACGTCAGATATACTAATTGATTCCTATCTGACAGATATACACGATAAAATTTGTTTATCTAGTAATCTGATAAAATCAACGTTTTTATATGCTTGCCAAGTCAACTCCTGCTGAACAAAGAACAGTTCTGCACAACGTTAGCTGGGAAACCTTTGAAGCTTTGCTAAGAGATACAGGTGAAGATAGAGGTTCTCGGTTCGCTTATGACTGCGGCACTTTAGAAATTATGACACCACTGTTTGAACATGAAAACCCTAAAATTCAGTTTGATCGGTTAATATTTAGTTTGGTCGAGGAATTATCATTAGAAATTAAAAGTGCTGGTTCGACAACTTTAAAACGAAGATTATTAAAACGAGGCATAGAACCAGACAACTGTTACTATATACAAACTGAATCAAGAGTTAGAAATAGAGAAACTTTAGACTTAGAAACTGATCCGCCACCTGATTTAGCAATAGAAGTTGACATTACCAGTAGTTCAGTTAATAAGTTTAATATTTACGCCGCATTAGGTATCTCTGAACTATGGAGATATAACGGTCAGAATTTAAAATTTTATCAATTAGTTGATGGGCAATATATTGAATGTGAGTTTAGCATGGCCTTTCCCATAGTCTCAGTGCGTGATATGAGCCGATTTATCGAACAAAGCAAAACTATGGGTGAAATTGCTTTACTTAAATTATTTCGCACTTGGGTAAGAAGTACGCTAGAGGGATAGTGAGTTGTAATTTAACATCCTGTGGTGCGGTGAGCGATCGCCTTGTAAAGTAGACTCACAATCTTGATCATATCTATCCACCTCCTGCTTTTTCTTGCGATAATTCCCAAGGGGCATATTCTGGTTCGTCCAAGGGGGATAGATGACTCTCAAACGATTGGTTTTAATCATTTCGACTGTGATAGCAGTTGTATTGGCAACTTTATCGCTAGTCAGTAGTTGGCAGAAACCACAGTTCCAAAGTCGTCTGGAACTTTATCAAACCAATATTGCGCTGCAAGCCCAAGCTTGGCAGCCAGAAGATAGCAATGGTGATAATTTTCAGGTAATTCGCCAAGCCATCCTCGAAGATCAGCCCCTAGAAAATGCAACGCAGCAATATCAAGAAGCCAAAAAATCTGTACAAACTAATTTAGATAAGCTTAATAACCAACTTACACAGCTAAGTTCTCCAGCTAAACCTCTACCACAAGACACTGTTGATACTAGCGCATCTCCAGAACTCACCAAAAAACAAGTACAGCAATCTCTTTACCAACAGCAAAAATTACTCGCAGAGTTAGATTTACGTCTCGGAATTTTACAAGTACAACAAGGAAAACAAGACACAGCCTTGAAAACTTGGGCGGAATTACAACAACCAGAACTCAGCAGCGATTTTGCAGATACAGCCACTATCTTAAGTGGACTTTGGAGTAATCCTCCGCGAATCTTACCCAATGCCCAACAGCTAATTCAAAAGAATTTAGATGGTTGGTTTCAGAATACGGCTTTGATTCAGCTATACCAACTCCAGCAGCGTCAAGAACCTTTAGCCGCAGTCAAAGCTGCACAGCAAGAAGCCGCAGCCCAAGCAGTATTTAAACTCACCCTCATTGGTACGATCCCCGCCTTAGCAGCATTGATAGGCACAATTCTACTGATTTTCTTATTGACACAACGCTTGCTGAAAGGAAAAGAAGCTTTACTGGCACAAAATGAAGATTTAGTTTGGACAACACCTTGGGATGGCGAAACCATACTCCAGGTTTTTGTTGTGGGATTTTTCTTTATGGGACAAGTTTTTGTTCCCATTTTATTATCTATACTGCCAATTCCCCGCCCGATTGTCGGTGTACGCTTACAAGCTTTCTCTGTGTTGGTAAGTTACTTTTTGGTGGCGGCGGGGGCGCTGTCGGTGATGTATTTTTCCATCAAACGGTTTTTCCCTCTGCCAAGATTGTGGTTTAAATTCCAACTCCAAGATAATTGGTGGCTGTGGGGATTAGGCGGTTACTGCACCGCATTACCTGTAGTTGTGGTGGTGTCATTGATTAATCAAAAACTCTGGCAAGGGCAGGGTGGTAGTAATCCGTTATTGCAACTGGCGCTAGAAAGTCAAGATTCTATAGCATTAGGAATATTTTTCTCTACAGCTGCGATCGCTGCTCCAGTATTTGAAGAAATTTTATTTCGCGGCTTTTTGCTACCTTCCCTCACCCGTTATTTACCTGTGTGGGGCGCAATTGTGGCTAGTAGCTTGTTGTTTGCGATCGCTCACCTGAGCTTGTCAGAAGTTTTACCTTTGACAGCTTTGGGGATTGTTCTGGGAGTAGTGTACACGCGATCGCGCAATCTCCTTGCTCCGATGCTACTCCACAGCCTCTGGAATAGTGGCACACTACTGAGTCTTTTCCTCTTGGGCAGTAGTAACTAATAAAACATATTTAATACGGTTGCCGTAGCAAAAAATATCTGGTTACATCTGCGTAAGCCATGATTTTTTGCTAGTAATTACTAAATCCAGTATTCAGTGAAATTTGGCTGAAATTTAACAATATTGACTGCAAAAAAAATTCCAGCATTACTGTCAAATAGATTACAAAACTTCTAGACAAACATTTAGTACTATCTAGATAGTTAAAGCTATTTTTCAGATGTTGATTGCCTAACTGTGTCATATTTGGCAGGCAATATTGGATCTTAGCCCTTAACCATAGGAGTGACGCAAAACAACTACGTAAGGTATTCAGTGTAACTTAAATTCACTAATACCCAGATGGCATAATTTTCTAGTTGTGGAATATATGTCATCTGTATCGAATTTATCCTTTTCCAACTAACTTCAAATCTCATCCTTACAGCCATCTCAAAAAAGTCCGGAAATAACATTAATGGACTTGTAGAAAATGGTATGATATCGCCGTTTTTTGCTGATTATGAGTATTTATCCTCCTCCAGAGAAATCATACTTACGAATCTGTAAAATCACTGTTTTTGATGTCATAATCACAATTAAATACATACAGCAAATTTCAACTAAATAAAGTACACAATTTAGTCTTCACAGCTAGGTAGAGAACTAATTTGATTCTGACTTTTGATACTTGCATTCTATTGTAAGTCAAGTAGCTTGCTAGTTTGCAGGTACAAAATACTTGTTCCTATTACTTATATTTTGTAGCGTTCCCTTTAAATTGTTGGCATCTTTATTTGGGTAGACGTTAGGCGTATACTAACAAAAAATCAGTTTCATAAATAGTTTTTCCTAGCTGACTATTCATGTATGACTAAGAAAAAGCATTGTTTTTCTTGGTAATTTCTGCATTTCTATATTGAGATTCAAAAAACTTAATTACAAATTATGAACTGAACTCAATTGTTCTTCATCAAAAGAAAAATTTAGTTTTCCACTAATCTTTGAGGAGTAAGAATACTATGGCAAATCTCAACTACTAGCCATCCTAATAAGCAACTTTTGGCTGGTTACTGCGGGATTATTTTTGGCGGATTTGGTATTCATAAATTTATTTTAGGATATGCTGCCGAAGGCTTTATTATGTTGCTATCTCCATAGTTGCAGGTACTTTTACTTATGGAGTCGCCTTGATAGTAATGCAGCTGATTGGTTTGATTGAAGGCATGATTTATTTAAACAAATCCTCAGAAGAATTTGCCAATATCTATTTTGTCAATAAACAAGGCTGGTTCTAAAGCTGATATCCCAAAAGAACAACAAGATACCCAACTTTCTTAGAGAAGTCGGGTATCAGAAAATTTTAATTTTTAATCAAGGAAATATACTGTAATCAATTTTGATATTTTAAATACAATACTTAACTATATTTAATACTATTTCTGATTTTCTCTAAAAAAATGCTCAAATTTTCCAGCACATTGTAAATGAAGGCTTAATAGATAACAAATTGTATCTGTTGTAAATATGTAGATGCCAAGTAAATATAGTTACTATAAAATTGGAGTGTTATTTATACTTGAGGAGCATTTCTAAGCAATGTCTAATAACAGTCCTAGTGAGATCAGTAATAAAAAACTCGCAGCTGGAATTTGTGCAATCTTGTTAGGAGCTTTAGGAATTCATAAGTTTATTCTTGGTTACACAACCGAAGGCTTGATTATGTTGCTGGTTAGCATCCTCACCTGTGGTTTTGGTGGAGCAATTATGGGCATTATTGGTTTAGTAGAAGGAGTTATTTACTTAACCAAAACCGATGAGGAATTTGTTGAGGCTTATATTGTCAACAAAAAAGGCTGGTTTTAAGTTTTAACTTTAGTAGGTTTGATTTGCCGTTGTGATTTCAGAGGACATCTGTGTTGAAATTATCGTCTACTCCTCTATCGTGCCACGGTAAGCTAGTGCGTTGGGGTGTATTAGGATTCTCTTATACCCCCCTATTTGGGACATATTTTTACAACCAAAATTATCGTCTTGGGTTTTTAGTATGCCCCATCCGACACTTAACAGGAATTCCCTGTCCTACCTGTGGTATGACGCGTTCATTTATGGCTATTGGGCGAGGAAACTTAAACCAAGCATTTGCCGAGAATTTATTTGGCCCTATTTTATTTGCTAGTTTTTTAATTGCCATAGTTCACGTTACTTTAGAATTGTTAACTAGGCAGCAAATTACAACTTTACATTGTCAACTATTAAGACTAAAAAAGGTACAAATACTATTCTTCCTAACAGTGTTAATTTATCATACCTTCCGGCTGTATCACATTTCACAAACAGGAGAATTGTATATTGCTTTTAGTAAATCTCCTTTAGGTAAATTGCTGTTTCAGTAAGTCTAGAATGGCTCTAGTAAGCCTTAATGATTTACGAACATCTTTTTTCCTTGTCACGCCACTAAGGGAGTCGGCAGAGCCGCCCAACGCAGTGGCTCTCCTTTGTCTACCTTATCTCTTTTGTTCATATATCAAATTAGGACAGGAAAAAACAGTCTGAGTTTTACTGCTATGCCAATGCTCAAACGTAAACATCTCATTTGGTTTTGCTTATTGCTATTAGGCTGTGGATATTTTAGTACCATGTCTAATTTAGAGATTAATTCTTATTTAAAGAGTGTGATTTTCTTACTGCCAGTACAGTTGGCGGCGCTTGTTTATGTTACTTATCTACGCTGGAAGCGTAACTGAGGCGTAGGTAAGGTGTTCAACAAAAAAATTAATGTTATTGATATTCAGTCATAGTTCCAAATTTCGCCTACGCTCGAAATAGAGACGCTTGTAGTCAGGCGTTGAATGTTCGTAGCGAATCCAAAAACTTGCCATGCAACTTGTGCCGAAAACGAACCTTGACCCAGAACTAGCCCCCACTTCCGAGACAATTATTCTGGATGTGGGAGGAATGAAGTGTGCTGGGTGCGTAAGTGCTGTAGAACGTCAGCTAACCCAACATCCGGGGGTCAAAACTGCCTGCGTCAATTTGGCGACAGAAGTCGCAGTCGTAGAGTCAGAAGTTGGGATGGTAGATGCGGACGCACTGGCAAAGCGATTAACTACCGCTGGATTCCCAACTCAACTCCGCAAATCTAGTCACCAAGACGCTTTAGAAGATTCTGCCAACAGACAGCACCAAGAAATGCGTGCAGCGTTCCGACAATTAGCGATCGCTGCTATATTACTGGTGTTGTCGGGAATTGGGCATCTGAGCAGTTTCATTGGGATGACTTGGCCGATATTAGACAACATTTGGTTTCATTGTGGACTCGCAACAGTAGCACTGTTATTTCCCGGCCGTCCTATTATTGTTGATGGTTGGCTAGGTTGGCGGCGCAATTCTCCCAACATGAACACCTTAATCGGTTTAGGAACAATCACCGCTTACACTGCAAGTTTGGTGGCGTTGTTGTTCCCCCAAATGGGTTGGGAGTGCTTCTTTGATGAACCAGTGATGATGTTAGGCTTTATCCTCCTGGGTAGAACCTTAGAAAGACAAGCCAGAGGTAGGGCTGCTAACGCCTTTCGACAATTACTCGCACTCCAACCACAAGTAGCACGCCTAATTCCCAACCCAGACCCAGAAAAATTGAGAATTGCGACTAATAGTATCGAAATCCCCGCCGAACAAGTGCGGGTGGGTGAATGGTTACAGGTCTTACCTGGAGATAAAATTCCCGTCGATGGTGAAGTGCGCTTTGGGCAGACAACCATAGATGAGTCGATGTTAACGGGCGAAGCTGTACCTGTAAGTAAACAAGCAGGTGATCTAGTTACTGGCGGCACGATAAACCAATCAGGTGCGATCGCAATTCAAGCAACTCGTACAGGCAACGATACCACCTTGGCGCAAATTGTCGCCCTAGTGGAAGCAGCCCAAACCCGCAAAGCACCTGTACAAAAATTAGCCGATAAAGTCGCTGGATACTTCACCTACGGCGTGTTGACAGCTTCTGTATTAACTTTTGTCTTTTGGTACTTTTTTGGTACCCACATCTGGCCTGATGCCATCATTTCCAGTGGTATGAAAATGATGAGTCACACCACCCACAATACAAACTCAGCATTCAGCACTCAGCACTCAGCACTCTTAACCAGCTTAAAACTAGCGATCGCTGTTATGGTAGTCGCTTGTCCCTGTGCTTTAGGTCTAGCTACACCCACAGCCATTCTCGTCGGCACTGGCATCGGTGCAGAACGCGGTTTATTAATCAAAGGTGGTGACGTTTTAGAAAAAGTTCACCAACTAAATACTGTCGTTTTTGATAAAACAGGCACACTCACCACTGGTAATCCCACTGTCACAGATTGCATTGTATTGGAGAGACTAGAAAAAACATTATCTGGTAGTCAATCTCTCATCCAAATAGCCGCCGCAGTGGAAAGTGGTACATATCACCCTCTGGCCAAAGCAATTCAACAAGAAGTAAAACGCCTGCAATTATCTATTCCCAACGCCGTTGATTTCCATACCGAACCAGGGCTAGGAGTGTCTGCGGTAGTAGCAGAAGCAACAGTGCTGTTAGGCAATCAAGATTGGTTAAGTTGGCATGGAGTTGTGGTTAATGAAATCGCCCAACAAGAAATTCAAAGACTGGCAAAAGCAGGCAAAACAGTTGTATGTGTAGCTGTTACCGGCAATTTAGCAGGACTCATCGCCATTCAAGATACCTTGCGCCCTGATGCCAAAACCACAGTCGAAAAATTGCAGCACAAGGGTTTAAGGGTAATGCTACTCAGTGGCGATCGCCAAGAAGCTGCCAATGCGATCGGTAAACAACTAGGATTAGATCATGCTGATATCATCGCTGGAGTTCCCCCCAGTAAAAAAGCTGAACTGATTAAATCTCTACAAACTGGAACTCAGCACTCAATTGTGGCAATGGTTGGGGACGGCATTAATGATGCGCCCGCCTTATCTCAAGCAGATGTCGGCATTGCCTTACACTCAGGTACAGACGTGGCTATGGAAACTGCGGAAATTATCTTGATGCGCGATCGCTTAAGTGACGTTGTAGAATCCATTAGCCTTAGTCGTGCCACATTCAACAAAATCCGCCAAAATTTATTTTGGGCTTTTGCATACAATACCTTGGGTATTCCTTTAGCGGCTGGTGTTTTATTACCTAGTATGGGCTTCGTTCTCAGCCCATCAAACGCCGCCGCACTCATGGCCTTTAGTTCAGTTAGTGTTGTGGTTAACTCCATATTCTTGCGGAGACTAGCTCACAGGTGATTAGCTTAGTATTTTTACTCAGCATTCAGCGAGACGTTGCGTGTGCGGGTTCCCCGCGTTGAGCCAAGTTCGGGGAGTCTCCCCGCCCTTGCAAACTTCGGTGACTCAGCACTTAGCACTTTCTGAGAATGCAAACTAAATGCCAGTTTTTCCCAACTCAGGTTAAACTAAATCGATAGTTAGATGTAACACATCTCACAGAGTAGAACGTCAATGTTCTACTCTTCTCAGTCAGAATAGCTTTCAAGTTTGTCAGAGTTATCACCACAGACTGTAGTAAGCAAGAATGGTAGGAAACAATAATAGACCAACATTGATTAATCAAAATTCTGTTGATAATGATCACGATATATCAATGGCACCAGAAACTCATGAAAGCCATCTACTGATTCTTGAAGATGATCAAGGTCGTAAGGAATTTGCTCTAGAAAATTCCGTTTACTCTATTGGTCGAGACCGTGATTGCAACATCCGTTTATTCTCTCAATTTGTCTCTCGCCGCCATGCTACCTTAGTCAGATTGCCAAGAGGACAAAACACTCACAGTTATTACTATCGAATTGTAGATGGTGATGCTAAAGGTAAACCCAGTGCCAATGGATTGATGATTAATGGGCGCAAAATCCCAGCCCACGATTTAAAAAAATGAAGACGAAATCGTTTTTTGGCCCTCAAGTACGTGCCATCTATTATCTCTTAAGAAATACTCAACGTTCAGGACAAACCGATTCCAGTGAGTATGATATCACTTTGATTAATCCTGGTATGACTGACGATCCAGAAGATATACAAGAGTAAAAATCAGCTAATTCTCGGATAGCTTGTTTATTTTACACTAACTCAATTTGTTAGAGTTAGCTTTGCCTAAAGTTAGCCTATCAGCATTCCATTTACAGCAGAATTTAGAATGAGAATAGGCTATCTATTTAGCTTTAACAACTAAATGATGTATTTCACTCACTTGAAATCTGCTGTAATTAACCAGCGAGGCTTTCAATTAGATGCCAATGGCGACTGTGTTCAATTTCTTGTTTGACAAATTCAAACATTTTGCGGCAGTGATTCTCAAGATGAATTGGCAATTCTTCATTTTTAACAATGACACTCATCCGGGATTCTGTTTCAGTGGCGCTTGATCTGTCAATGAATACTTCAACTTTGACCGATTTAGAAAATGAAACATTACCAGGAATTTCACGAGCCAGAATGTAATCTGACTTGTAATACTGAATTTCCAAATCGCAGCCTTGGAGAAGTTCTAGCAGTAATGGCTGAAGACGGTCAATCGAAAGACCAATTGTAAATGAACAGGTATAGCGAGCCATAATAGCCCCAAGCATTGCAACACTCCGTCCATCGTATAATACCAAAGCCGCCAAACGGTAATTCATTACAGATTGATTACATAAAGGTACTGGCAAATTGGCTTAAATTCAGTGGTTTCCGCTAACATACCAGAGAAACACAACTTGAAAATTTGATAAAAAACTTTAAAATAAGACCTATTTGCCAAAGAATTGCGGGAAATAGATTGACAGAACAGAGATTGAGACAGCAATTTTCAATCTAAAATCCAAAATTGTATAAGGCTTTGGGGAGGTACAGAATGAAAGTAGCGATTACGGGAGCAACAGGATTAGTCGGGAGTCGTTTAGTAGAACGACTGCAAACCGAAGGTCATCAAGTATTGGTATTAACACGTAATGCTGGCTTTGCTCAAAAGGTATTTCCAGCCGCCAATTTTTCCAGTGTAGAAATTATTACTTATACCCCAACAACATCAGGTGGTTGGCAAGATGCCATTAGCGGTTGCGATGCTGTAGTTAATCTTGCAGGTGAACCTATTGGTGAGGGACGCTGGACAGCAGAACGTAAGCAAGAAATCCTCAATAGTCGTCAGCTAGGGACTCAGAAAATAGTTGAAGCCATAGCTAAAGCTAACCTTAAACCTAGAGTATTAGTTAACACTTCAGCTATTGGCTACTACGGTACAAGTGAAACTGCTACTTTTGATGAAGCCAGTGTATCTGGTAATGATTTTCTGGCTCAAGTTTGCCAAGCTTGGGAAGCAGAAGCCACAAAAGTTAAAGATATGGATGTGCGATTGGTAATTCTGCGTTTTGGAATTGTTCTTGGTAAAGGTGGGGCTTTAGCCAAAATGATTCCACCTTTTCAGCTTTTTGCTGGGGGGCCAATTGGCAGTGGTCGCCAATGGTTTTCGTGGATTCATATTGACGATGTTGTTAACTTAATTTTGCAAGCTTTAAACAAGTCAGATATGGAAGGAGTGTACAATGCAACGGCTCCAAACCCTGTCCGGATGAATGATCTGGCTCAAACTGTAGGAACAGTCTTAAATCGTCCTTCTTGGTTGCCTGTTCCGGCTTTTGCCATTGAAGCTTTACTGGGAGACGGGGCAATTGTTGTTTTAGAAGGTCAACAAGTTCTGCCAAAGCGCACTTTAGAATCAGGTTTTACCTATCAATATCCCAATTTACAACCAGCTTTGAAGCAAATTTTACAATAAAAGTCAATAGTCAATAGTAAAAAATTAGACTATTGACTATTAACGGATATAGCAGTGGAAGTATAGCTGAGGACATTGAAAAAGCGTAAATGCCAGCAAGAGTAATAATTTTACCTCCTGCCTCCTGCCTTTTGCCTCCTGCCTTCTGCTATGACTAATCAGTGAGAAATTTCCGCGACACCCAACTGATAATTCCACTCAGAATGGCACCCCCCATAAGGATGCCAATAGCTGGGTTAAATAATGGTTGCCAAAGCTTGTGCCATAAATCAAGACCTAAATTTATCCCCGCAGCATCACCAAAAACTGCGATCGCAAACCAACCAAAGCCAAATAAAACCAAGAAAACGTCGGCTACCAAAATCAAGTTCAGCCAATTTAGTAGTTTATCTTTCATATCGACAATTTGAGACTAGAGACTGGAGGCTAGGGGCTAGGAATATAAGAATTAAGCAATATAAATTAGCTATGACAAAGTGACAATCATCAGGGATGTTACTCTCACCTCTAGCCCCTACCCTTTCACCTCTATCCTCTCACCTCTCACCCCTACTCTTCAAACAACCACTGCTTAACTTTTCTGAGACTGTCCCAGTCTGGTTTTCGACTCAGACCGTCTTCAATACTATCTTTAATTTCATCACGCCATTCTGGGTTCACCAAGAATAACTGTTGTACAGCATCAATGTGTTGGCGTAAACCTTTTTGACCAGTTTCTAGCATTGCTACAGCCAAATTAACTCTAGCTTGTGGGTCTTGTGGACTTAACTTGACGGCTTTTTGTGCAGCTTTATAAGCTAAGTTGGACTTATTGTCTAACATATATAACCATGCTAGACAAATCCAAGCGGCGGCAGTTTTTGGAGCGCGATCGCATACCTCCTTAAACACAGGGATCAACGAATCCACTGATTCGCCTGCTTTATAACGTTCCAAACCCGTATCAAACAAGGATTCAACAGTGTTAGTCATTAGTTAAGAGTCAATAGTCATTGGTCAATAGTCATTAGTCAATATAAAGAACAAATGACAAATGACAATCTTACTACACACCAAATGACTTCCCACAACCACAGGTTTGACTAGCGTTGGGGTTAGTGAACTGAAAACCGCCACCAATCATCGCATTGCTATAGTCAAGCATCAAGCCATAAAGGTACAGCAAGCTTTTGCGATCGCAAACAATTTGAAAGCCGTCATAGTCAAAAACTTCATCCTGGGGGGTGATCTTGCTCTTGTCTTCAAAGTCCATCATATAAGACATCCCGGAGCATCCACCTTGGCGCACTCCTACCCGCAGGCATAAATCTTGACCTTGTTGTGCTTGCAGGAGTTTTACTTGGCGCAAAGCTGCTTCGCTTAATAGAATGCCACGTTGTTGAGGCTGCGTTGCTTGTGTCATATTTTGTTAACTCCTTAATAACTAGTAACCTTATAGAAACTTGTAATTGCTGCTGGGTTGATGGGTAATTTGTGTATATATTCTAGCGACATTGAGGCCAGAAATTGCCAATTGTAAACACTCCGTCAAAAGCAGCCAAAGCTTTTTATTCTAGAATTGAGAGACTCGGTGTATTTAAACATTCGGTATTTTCAGAATTTCAGCCTTGTGGCAACCTGAGTCGCCATTCCTCTTCAGGTGCAGCCCGGAAAATTTCTTCCCTGGCTAGCCATCCCCAACAGTTGATATGCAAATTGCTTCCTTTGATGAACTGACTCTATGACAAGTTTTAATCGCTCTACCAATCGTCGGTTAAATAAATTACCTCAAATTCCTTCTGTATGGGAGGGCGATCGCCGTCCATTGTCATCGTCACCAATCCCGCATTCAGACTCATCGGCCAATGGTGATTGTATTCTTTGGGTTGATGGCTCACAAGGTGTTGTTCGTGGCATGGATGTAGTACCTCCCGAAACAGGCCCAGAAGCAATTGTTCGCACCCTAATGCGGGCAATGGAGCATCCCCACAGTCCGGCTAAACCTGCCAGACCCCAGAAAATTGTGGTCAAAGACCGAGAAATTCAATTTTACCTGCGTGGGGTGCTGCAAGATTTAGATATTGTGATTGACTACGCCCCAGATTTACCCTTAATTGATGAATTATTTCGCGGCTTTGCAGAAATTGTTGATAGCCAAATTCCAGATTTACCGCCACAGTATGCCCAAGCTTTGCAAGAAAAAGCATTTGCCCTTTGGCAAGCAGCACCTTGGGAGTTTTTGGAAGAACAGCAAATTATCTCAATTGAGATTAATAAATGGGATGTGGGTAAACTTTACGCCTCAGTCATGGGGATGTTGGGGATGGAGTACGGGATTTTGTTTTATCGCTCGGAAGAATCCCTGCAACGTTTTCGAGCCGCAGTTTTACAACATGAAGATTCCCAAGGGCGATTAGAAGAAGCTTTTCTCAAGCAAGATTGTCTATTTCTCACTTTTGAAAGTCTCGATGCTGATGACGAAGATGAGGATCAAATGGACGATTTAGCAGAGATGGATTTATCAGAAATAGCCCCGACTTTTGGCAACATTCACCCCTTAGAAGGACTGCGCTCAGTTTTATATGACGAAGAGGCGCTACTAGTGTATGTTGCTTTAGAAAGTTTATGTCGTTTTATTCGTGACCATCGTCGCCAGTTATGTGATGACATTTTCCCGGAACTCAGCCATCGCTATCGAATTTCTCTCCCAGAAGCAGAAAGCGCAACCAAATCAGTCTCGGTGACTGTTGCTTCTATGCCACAATTGGCTGCTGAGTTAGAGGAAATGGCTGGCTTTGGTGCAGATGAATCGGAAATAGAAACATCAGATTCCCCCATTTTTCGTTCTTTACGCGATGATTTAATTCCCGAAGATTCTTTTCTCAGCTTGGGTGTGGTGTCTTGGGAAATGTTGGAATATCTCCGCAAAGGTGTAACTTATCATCCAGCAGGCGAAATTAAACAGGTAGGTGACGGATTACCTGTAATTTTGATTCAAACTTCCCGCCCCAAAGCCAAGACAGTAATTGAAAGTATTGAAGCTGCTGGTGGACTCAAAGCAATTTGTTTTAATCCTGGCGCTGATCCGTTTGATGGCGATCGCTACGATTTGGGTTTGCTGCAAACTCAAAATGGTGAATTATTTTTATTTGGCGAATTTTTAGATGACGATCCCATCCATGTTGAAGCTCGCAAGAAATGGAATCAGAGGTGTAAGAATACCAAAGGTTACTGCGGTTTAATCATTGCCAAAGGATTAACCGGCGCAGCTCGCGGTAATCCTCAACTGCGTGATATGGTGGCTTTGTTTGAAGCGCGATCGCTTTCACCTAAAGATTTGGGTCTTGGCACTTTACAACTAATGCCACAACTTTAATTCCATCACCATATTCAGCATTTTCCCAAACCCCAGTTGTTTGGTATTTTTCCATGCTGAATTAACCTGCATTCGATATATATAGCGGTAGTCAGAGATGTGATGACAATTTGAAAGCTTGAATGCCAGGAATAGTAAGACTTTTCTTTCTGCCTCCTGCCTTCTGGTATAGCAATACAGTTCAGATCAGCCGATTGTTACTACTGCTGTTCCCCATTATCTGTTCCCTCTTTTCATCTCATGTCTGGTATCAGCACATCTGTGCAGAAAAACAAAACGCTTCCTCGCCCCGCCTCCTGCGATCTTTATGATCAGTCTC
The DNA here is from genome assembly GCF_001298445.1 of Nostoc piscinale CENA21. Classification (NCBI taxonomy): domain Bacteria; kingdom Bacillati; phylum Cyanobacteriota; class Cyanophyceae; order Nostocales; family Nostocaceae; genus Nostoc; species Nostoc piscinale. The sequence continues at coordinate 6,700,268 of NZ_CP012036.1, forward strand.
TTACCGGACAAGATATTCAGTTCTCTTCCTCCAAAATCCCAAAATTTCAGGATTTGTTTAGCTGGCTAGTGAAGACAAGTATAAAGCAAATGTGTTTGGGTTTTTAGATGATTCTGCCCACTAATATTTGGGGCTTGGCTAAATTACTTTATGCAAAGTTCATGAAGCATAGATATGCTGGAATTTTTCGGTAATTTTTTCACTAAATTATGATATCTATCCCAATGATATTTTTTTGAACAGCTGAATGAGGAAGTTAAATAATCTTGGGAACTTTATCCTAAAATTTTGAAATTCTGATGCTTCTTGATAATCATCAAGGTTATTTTTCTCAGTAATTACTGAAAACTTTATTTCATCTATTTTTTCCTTTATATTTTTTTTATAAAGCTCGATAAAGCTGCTAATCAAGGACTAAATGAAGATTATTTAAAGCCGAAAAATCATGGTTATAATAGCCTTAGCACTAAAAATCAAGCAACTATTCCCTTATGAAGTGAGTGCTGACTAAATAATTTTTAACTGGAACTTACAAGGAGGAAAGCTAAAAAAGCCTCAATGCTTTTTGCCAAGCGAATTGAGATTTATGCCTAAGTTTGTACAACATATTGATTGAAATTCGTTTCATTAATTAGATGTTTATCATAATTGATAAAATCATGAAACGAGAATAGTGATGTGTGCGAAGCAAAACCATATTGGAAAGTTTACGAAAAGTTTTGTACGGAATTCGTAATCAACTCAAACATCACTGTATTACTACTAAAAATAGTAATTCATCAAATCTCACATTTACCCAATTGAGATAAAGGAGTCAGCCAATCATTGATTAAATCATCAATCATAACTTTTTGATATCTACACCCAATGAGTACCAAAAAATCATTGCTAAATTCAGGAAAAACTGTTGAATATGGGAGTAAACCCTTTTATGTGCGTACTATTGGGTAATTACCAGTCAAATATACACACCTGATAACTAGTAGATGTATTAGGGTCTGAAGTTATTTACAAAACTGTCTCTCCAACAGTGTAATCTGAACTGATGAAGCAGAAAAAATTAAAATACTTTTTCTGAATAAAAATATTGGTAATCTCGATTGAGTGAAGCTTAGGTATCTCAAATTAATTGATGAAATCTCATGTCAGGTTTTCTTGAAAACATCGTTAGTGCAATTGTTACAACTCATGAATGTACACCAAGGACTTTTCCTGCCACAATAGTGATCCCGTTCTGATTATCTTCCACAAAAATGATGAATAATTTGACAAAATGATGATTTTTGTGTCTGTAGCATTGCTTGTTTCTTGACACAAACTCTGATAATCTTATACCTCCTTATCTGGAGTCTTTTGTTGTTTTGATGGTGTTAACATACAGCAGATAGCATGATAATGACTAATAAAAAATGGGCCGTTAAACGTATCACTGTGAATCTAGCAACACAGGAAGCAGAGAAGCTAGAAAAATATTGTCAGCAGACAGGTAGACCTGCAACAGATGTAATTCGAGAACTGATTCGAGGATTACCAATATCTGATGACAATAAGGAAGCAAAATAGATAAGAAAAAGCATCTTAGATTGTCATTGCTTTGGCTAGAAATACCTATTATGCTTTTTCAGTCCACCTTTACTTCAGTTTGTGTAACCCCACACAATCGTTTTGCAGGAAGTAAATTTAGCAATCAGGAATTAAATCAAGTAATAAAATAGCTTTTATTACTACTGGGTTAAACCCCATCGTGCATCTACATACTGGTGGACTCCTGATCAATCTCTGACAACTAATTTCTAACTCAGCGAGTGTGAAACCTCGCAAATAGGCTTGATGCTAGTAGCAAATTCCGACACCAACCCAGTTACAATTTGTAAAGAAACTGAAGAGGTAGAATGGAATGCGTGTTGCAATCGTAGGTGCGGGATTGGCTGGACTAGCAACCGCTGTAGATTTAGCCGATGCTGGCTGTGAAGTCCAGATTTTTGAGTCCCGTCCATTTGTTGGTGGTAAAGTTGGCAGCTGGGTAGATGGCGATGGCAACCATGTAGAAATGGGTTTGCACGTCTTTTTTTGGCTGCTACTATCAATTGTTTGAGTTAATGGAAAAAGTGGGTGCGTTGTCACATTTACGCCTGAAAGAACACACCCATACTTTTATTAATAAAGGCGGACGCATCGGTGCATTGGATTTTCGTTTTTTCACAGGTGCGCCTTTTAATGGTTTGAAAGCATTTTTCACGACTTCCCAACTATCTTTACAAGATAAGTTACAAAATGCGATCGCCCTTGGTACCAGTCCCATTGTTAGAGGCTTAATAGACTTCGACGGGGCGATGAAAACCATCCGCAACCTAGATAAAATTAGCTTTGCCGATTGGTTTCGTCGTCATGGTGGTAGTGAAGGTAGCATTAAACGGATGTGGAATCCCATCGCTTATGCGTTGGGATTTATTGACTGTGAAAATATTTCTGCCCGTTGTATGTTAACCATCTTTCAGTTTTTCGCAGTCAGAAGTGAAGCTTCTGTATTACGGATGCTGGAAGGTTCCCCGGAAGGGTACTTGCACAAACCAATTTTGGAATATTTGGCAGCCAGAGGCACACAAGTTTACACTCGTCGGCAAGTGCGAGAAATTCAATTTGCTGAAGTAGATGGACAAACACGCGTTACTGGCATAGTAGTAGCTCAAGGTGATACTACAGAAACCATCACCGCAGATGCCTATGTCTGCGCCTGTGATATTCCAGGCATTCAGCGAATACTGCCTCCAGATTGGCGAAAATGGTCAGAATTTGACAATATTTATAAATTAGATGCAGTACCTGTCGCTACAGTCCAATTGCGTTTTGATGGTTGGGTGACAGAACTGCAAGATTCTGAAAAACGCAAACAACTCAACCATGCCGTAGGCATAGATAACTTACTATATACTGCTGACGCAGACTTTTCTTGTTTTGCTGACTTGGCATTGACTAGTCCCAGTGATTACTATCGCCCAGGACAAGGTTCGTTACTGCAACTGGTACTCACACCAGGAGATCCATTTATTAAGGAAAGTAACGAAGCGATCGCCCAACACGTCCTCAAGCAAGTACATGAACTCTTCCCCTCATCACGGGAACTTAATATGACTTGGTATGGTGTCGTGAAACTTGCCCAATCTCTTTATCGAGAAGCCCCAGGGATGGATTTATACCGCCCCAACCAAAAAACTCCTATTCCTAATTTCTTCCTCGCAGGTAGCTATACCCAGCAAGATTATATCGATAGTATGGAAGGAGCAACAATTTCTGGAAGAAGGGCAGCAAAAGCGATTTTAGAGACCATTAAGCAGTAGCGCACCCCAGAGGAACAACAAAGAATGTCAGATTGGCTAGAGCATAGCGTACAAGTAGAAGTAGAGGCTCCCATTGATTTAGTGTGGAGTCTGTGGTCTGATTTAGAACAAATGCCCCGATGGATGAAATGGATTGATTCGGTCAAAATACCACCCGATGATCCAGAGATATCTATTTGGAAACTCAACACTGGCGGTTTGGAATTTACCTGGAAATCGCAGATTCTCAAAATTATTCCCAACCAAATTATCCAGTGGAAATCAATTGATGGTTTGCCAAATCAGGGAGCGATTCGGTTTTACGATCGCCATACTAGTAGCATTGTCAAGCTAACTGTGTCCTATGCTATCCCTGGCATTATTGGCAAAATCATGGATAACTTGTTTTTAGGCCGGGTTGTAGAATCAACAATTCAAGCTGATTTAGAAAGATTTAAAGAATATGCTTTAAATGCTAAAGCAAACTCATAGTAGAAAGCAGGAATAGCCATGAATATCCTGCTTTCTACTATGAGGCGAGAAAAATATTCTAAGGCGATCGCACCCAATCTACTATGATCCTGTGTAAGCTGGCGATCGCCGATTTTATGTAAAATATTTTCTCACGCAGAGACGCAAAGACGCAGAGAGAATCAAGAGTTTTTTAACTCTTGTGTGGCTTGGGTTAGACGCACGAAAAATTATGCCAAAATTACTTATTGACACAATATGCTAATTTCAGCATAATTTATAGTGCATGGATACAGAACAAGAAAAACCACAGCTAAAAAAGTTTAAATCCATAGCCAGCGCACTTGATGATTTAAAAGAGTTCCCCGAAGACGTACAGGACGTAATGGGATATGCTCTTGAGTTGGCACAACGAGGTAAAAAGCACCCAGATGCAAAACCTTTACGCGGGTTTTCAGGTGCAGGTGTTTTAGAAATTGTAGATAATTTTGATGGGGATACTTATAGAGCAATATACACTGTTAAGTTTGAAGGTGTTGTGTATTTATTACACGCTTTTCAAAAGAAATCAAAACATGGTATTGCTACACCAAAACAAGATATTGAATTAATAGAAAAGAGATTAAAAGTAGCTAAAGAGGATTATTTACAAGAGACTCAAAGGAGCGATGGTAATAAAGATGGACAACCAAAATAAAGTTATTAGTGGTAGTGGTAATGTGTTTGCTGATTTAGGTTTGTCTAATTCTGAAGAACGTTTAGTTAAAGCAGAACTGGCGATGAAAATTAGTGAAATTATTACTAGTCAAAAACTAACTCAGGTTCAAGCTGCGGAAATTTTAGGTATAGATCAACCAAAAGTTTCTGCTTTAACTAGAGGTAAACTAAAAGATTTTTCAGTTGAAAGATTAATAAAATTTTTGAATATTTTGGGTAATGATGTAGAAATTAGAGTCAAACCTAAACCCGAAAATCGTCCTTCTGCTTCTACTACTGTAGTTTGCTTTTAACTGTTGTGTGGTGCGATCGCTGATTTTACGTAAAATATTGAATGAGTACGGGATGAATTTTCTCACACAGAGACGCAAAGGCGCAGAGAAAATTAGGAGTTTTGTGTATCCAGGTGATCGCCCTTTTCTGCATTAGTGCGATCGCTTCACCCAACCTTGTATATTGAGAGAAGTAGGTCGAGTTTCCTTTCTTAAGCCAACATCTTTATAGATGTTGGGTTTTGCACTCACTCCAGCAAGCCTAACATTTTACTCAGAACTTGTAGTTTTTTTTAAACAAGTAAATATTCCAGCATAAAACTGATATCTTTATTTTGCTGTATCTTTTTGTAGCAGGTATGATGGATCATCATTCCGGTTTGAGTGAAACAGAAAAGGCAAAAGCCATTGAGCTTTTGAGAAATTCGGGATGTAGCTCTCATCTTAATCCCTCTGTGGGTTATGAAGAGTATATGTATGCTGCTGTTTTACGTTCTGATAGAACAATAGAAGAAATACAAAAAAATTTATGATCAATATCAGAAACAGTCTCAGGAAAAATGGGATGACAACAGAGATGATCGAGAAGTTAGTATACAAATGCAAAAAGCTTTAGGACTTTAGGAGGATTAAAATATGGATAATAAAATATTCTCTTTTGTAGAGTTGTTCATTATACATACGTCCTGGATTATAAAAATAGCTAAACACAAATAGCTAACTGCTAGTTTTAAACTCACCAGCAATTAGCTATTAGCTTTAGTTAACAATTGACTTGTCCCTAACTCAGTGCTTCTGCACCACCAACAACCTCTAGGAGTTCTTGAGTAATTGCGGCTTGTCGGGCTTTGTTGTAAGACAGGGAGAGGCTTTTAATTAGTTCACCAGCGTTATCACTGGCGTTACTCATAGCTGTCATCCGTGCTGCTAGTTCACTGGCAGCAGATTCTTGTAATGCCCGTAGTAATTGGTTGCCCAGGTACAGGGGTAGCAAGGCATCCAGAATTTGCACTGGGTCTTGCTCAAAAATCATGTCGCTGGCTAAAGGTTGAACTTGAGAAGTGACTTTCTGCCGTTCAACTTCAAATTGACCACCACGAGTTGTCAACCGGAAAATTTCGTCGTCTGCTGCTTCTAAACCTTGGGTATCAAGAGGTAGCAAGGTTTGAACTACAGGACGAGAACTAACCAAGGAAACGAAACGAGTGTAGATTAATTCGATGCGGTCTACTTTTTCCGAAAGGAATAAAGACAGCAACTCGTCAGCAATTCTATTTGCTTCTTCGGCGGTGGGGATTTGTTCTAAGCCACTGTAGGTAGCATCGATAGGTTGGTTGCGACGTTGGAAGTATTGGGTAGCTTTACGACCAACCAATACAAATGTGTAGTCGATACCTTCTGCTTTGAGTTCCTTGGTACGGTTCTCTGCACGACGGATGACGTTGGTGTTATAACCACCACACAAACCTCTATCGCCAGAGATTACTAACAAACCTACTGATTTAACTTCGCGTTTTCTCAGCAGAGGTAAGTTTGCGTCTTCAAACCGCAGACGGGTTTGCAAACCATATAGCACTTGCGCTAGTCTGTCAGCGAAGGGGCGAGTAGCCAGCACTTGTTCTTGCGCCCGACGTACCCGCGCTGCTGCTACTAGCCGCATGGCTTCAGTGATTTTTTTGGTGTTTTTGACCGACTGAATGCGATCGCGTATTGCTTTAAGATTAGGCATATTTTTGTCCTTTGTCCTTAGTCATTTGTCCTTTGTCATCAGTCATTAGAGATTTACCAATGACCAATGACTAATGACTAATTACACTGATGCTTTGAAGGTCTTTTTTGTAATCGTCTAAAGCAGCCTTCAATGCGGCTTCTTCATCATCTGCGAGTACTTTCTTGCTTTGTACTGCTCCGTAATAAGGAGACTTACCTGTTTTCAGGTATTCACGGAAGCCTTTGGTGAAGGTGGTTACTTTATCTACAGGGATATCATCTAAGTAACCGTTAATACCTGCGTAAAGAATTGCCACTTGTTCAGCTACAGACAAAGGCTCGTTTTGGGGCTGTTTCAACAGTTCCCGTAAGCGTTGACCCCTTGCCAATTGGTCTTGGGTAGCTTTATCTAAGTCAGAAGCAAATTGCGCGAAAGCTTGGAGGTCGTCAAACTGTGCTAGTTCGAGTTTAATCTTACCAGCAACTTTTTTCATCGCTTTGGTTTGCGCCGCAGAACCTACACGAGATACGGAGATACCGGGGTTTACCGCCGGACGCACACCAGCGTTGAACAAGTCAGAAGACAAGAATATCTGACCGTCGGTGATGGAAATTACGTTTGTAGGAATGTAGGCGGATACGTCACCTGCTTGGGTTTCGATGATAGGTAGCGCGGTCATGCTACCAGCACCCAACTCATCGCTGAGTTTAGCTGCACGTTCCAACAAGCGAGAGTGAATGTAGAATACGTCTCCGGGGTAAGCTTCCCGTCCGGGTGGACGACGGAGCAGCAAGGACATTTGGCGATAAGCTTGTGCTTGCTTGGACAAGTCGTCGTAAATTACCAAGGTAGCTTTGCCTTTGTACATGAAGTACTCAGCAATGGTAGCACCGGTGTAAGGAGCCAAAAATTGTAAGGTAGCAGGGTCACTGGCGTTAGCTGCAACTACTACGGTGTAGTCGAGTGCGCCTTTTTCTTGTAAGGTTTGAACTACGTTAGCAACGGTGGAAGCTTTTTGACCAACAGCGACGTAAACGCAAACTACATCTTCACCTTTTTGGTTAATGATGGTGTCAATTGCGATCGCAGTTTTACCTGTTTGACGGTCGCCGATAATCAACTCGCGCTGACCCCGACCAATGGGAATCATCGAGTCAATCGCGGTAATCCCGGTTTGCATAGGTTCGTGTACAGAACGACGAGCAATGATACCGGGTGCAGGTGATTCAATCAAGCGGCTTTCGCTGGATTTGATGTCGCCTTTGCCGTCGATGGGACGACCTAAAGCATCAACAACACGTCCAATTAAGGCTTCACCGACACCGATTTGGGCGATTCTGCCAGTTGCTCTAACAGAACTACCTTCTTGGATATTATTACCTGTACCCATAAGTACCGCACCCACATTATCTTCTTCCAAGTTTTGGGCGATACCAACGGTGCCATCTTCAAATTCCAAAAGTTCCCCAGCCATAGCCTTTTCCAGACCATAAATCCGGGCAATACCGTCACCTACTTGTAGAACGGTACCAACGTTAGCAACTTTGACTTCTTGGTCGTATTGCTCGATCTGCTGTTGAATAATGCTGCTAATTTCGTCAGGTCTAATTGATATGCTCATGGTGTATGTTTTTCTTTTGCAACACGGAAGAAATAGTAATCAATATCGAAATGTTGAGTTGGAAGTGGTGAGTGCTGAGGAGCCACTGTGTTGCGGAGGTTTCCTCCGTTGAAGCAAGTGGCGTTGCTGATTGCTGAGTAATTCTCTTACTCCTGCCTTCTGCCTCCTGCCTCCTGCCTTCTTCCTAGCCGTTCGTCAAACGCAAAGACAAGCGACGTAGTTGACCACGTAAACTAGCGTCGATTACCTGTGAGCCGACTTTGATGATCACACCACCAATCAGTTCGCTGTCTACTCTAGTTTCAAGTTCTACTTGACGCGCATTGGTGATAGCAATGACTTTCTGTTTAATGGCTTCCTCTTGCTCTGATGAGAGAGCAACAGCAGAAGTAACTTCTGCTAACACAGTTTGATTCAGCTGCCGTAGCAATGCCAAGTACTGTTTTAAAATCTGGTCTAAGAAGAAGATGCGTCGTTTGTCTACTAAAAGTAGCAAAAAGTTGCGTAAATAAGGATTACCACCTGCACCCACGACTTGGCTGATTACCGCTTTTTTGGTGTCAGGCACAATGAAGGGGTTATCAATAAAGTTCCGCAGTTGTTGAGAATTTTGCAACAAGTCTAGTAAGGCACGCGCATCGTTACCGAACTCTTCTGTCAGATTTTGAGACTGTGCTACTGACATCAGTGCCTGTGCATAAGGCTGGGCGATTTCGGCTGTTTCTACATTACTTTTCATTACCGTCCTCCCACCTGAGCGATGCTACGGTCAATTAGTGCCTGTTGAACATCGTCACTCACACCAGAGCGCAGCTGTGATTCAACTTGCTGTAGTGCCAAAGCGGCTACTCGCTGCCGCAATTCGGTTAGCGCCCGCTCTCTTTCGGTGTTCAAGTCTGCTGCTGCTGTTTGTTTCAAGCGTTCTACGTCTTGTGCTGCTTTATCTAACAGAGCTTGCTTGGTTGCCTGGGCGCTTTCTGTGGCTGCTTGGCGAATGCGCTGTGCCTCAGCTTGAGCCTGGGTCAACTGTTCTTGTGCTTGTGAAAGAGAAGCTTGTGCTTCTTTTAAGCGTTGTTCGGCTTCCTGAATGGCAGTTGCGATATTGGAGCTGCGCTCGTTCAGGATATTGCTTAAAACTTTGCGTCCAAAGTAGAATAGTATGCCAATCAGAATCACTAGGTTTATGAGATTGGTTTCTAAAATGTCTAGGTTTAGACCGAAACCACCTTCTGCTGCGCCTTCTGCCAATTCAGAGTGAACAGCTTGAGCTTCTGTGGCAAGTAAGAAGAAAATGCCCATGATAGCCATTTACAGGTGCGCTGCTCGCTTGCTAATAAGTTTGTCTTCCCGTAGGAAAAAAGTGTCTGTTTTGACACTTAAATTAGGCGCTCTGGGACAAATGCCCAGTTGCGCGTAGGTTTTGCCAGACCAGTCATTTTTAGCTTATCTAGCTAGACTAGGCCCTAGTAGTTTTTCTAGAATCTGCCTGCTGAGAGCATCAACTTGTTGTTCTAAGGAACGCATAGCTTCCTGCTTTTGTTGCTCTATTTCTATAGCAGCTTTTTCTCGTTGAGCTTGAGCTTCCTGTTGCGCCTCAGCAATTTTCTGGGCAGTAATTTTCTTAGCTTCAGCCTGAGCTGCTTCTAGTGTTGCTTGCGATTGTCTGCGAGCTTCTGCTAGTTGCTGCTCATATTCTTGAGTTAGGCGTTCAGCTTTAGCTAGACGTTCCTTGGCTTCTAGGGTATTCGTTCGGATGTAATTATCGCGATCGTCCAGTACCTTGGTCAGTGGCTTATAGAAAATTACATTCAACAAGGCTGCCAACAGCAGGAACTGCAATGCCATAAAGGGCAAAGTAGCATCGAAATCAAACATTTCTCTCCTCTTTGGCTGGAGTAGCAGTTTTCATGGCTAGCAACGTTATCCAACCTTTCGTATTTTAGAGACCCATAGCCACAAGGGTCAGCCTACATCAGAACCAAATTAATACCCAAAATATTTGGTTTGTAGAGACGTGAATTATTACGTCTCTACACTCACAAAACTTTTAGGTTCTAGGAAAATGGGTTAGCAAACAATAGTACTAGCGCGATTACTAGACCGTAGATGGTCAAGGATTCCATGAACGCCAAAGTTAACAGCAGAGTACCGCGAATTTTACCTTCTGCTTCTGGTTGACGAGCAATACCTTCTACTGCCTGACCAGCAGCGTTACCTTGTCCAATACCAGGGCCGATAGCAGCCAAACCAATTGCTAGAGCAGCAGCCAGAACTGAAGCAGCAGAAACTAATGGATCCATTTTGATTTTCCTTGCTTTAAGTACAGAACTACAAAAGTAAATTAACTAGTAAAGACGTGTTTTTTCACGCTGCACCGAGTTCTCGCAAATCGCAGTTTGCGACGTTTTGAGCTTTGATGCTCGTCGGAACTGTGCTAACAACTGAGGGCTTTAATGATGCTCCTCATGCTCTTCGCCGCCGTGTCCTTCCATTGCCTCATGAATGTATGCCCCTGCTAGGGTAGCAAACACTAGGGCTTGAATGGCACTGGTAAATAAACCCAAGGCCATTACAGGCAGAGGTACAAATAAAGGCACGAGCAGCACTAATACCGCCACAACTAGTTCATCCGCCAAGATGTTACCGAAAAGACGGAAGCTTAGGGAGAGGGGCTTAGTGAAATCTTCGAGAATGGCGATCGGCAACAGTACGGGTGTTGGCTCTATGTATTTCTTGAAGTAGCCCAAACCACGTTTGCTGAAACCTGCATAAAAGTAAGCAAGAGAAGTCAGCAGTGCCAATGCTACCGTCGTATTGATGTCATTGGTAGGAGCTGCTAATTCACCAGATGGCAGCTTGATTAGCTTCCAGGGAATTAAAGCACCTGACCAGTCGATACGAAGATAAACAAGAACAATGTACCAATAAATGGTACCCAAGGGCGGTACTCTTTCTCACCAAGTTGGTTTTTTGCTAGATCACGAATAAATTCCAGAGCGTATTCCATTAAGTTTTGAATACCCCTGGGAACTTTTTGTATGTTCCGAGTCGCAGCTAATGAAGCTAATACTAGAACGCCAATGACGAACCACGAGGTGAGAAAAACCTGCCCATGAATTTTGAGGTTGCCTAATTGCCAGTAGAAATGATGACCTACTTCTAATTCGGCTAGGGGAAAAGAATTAAAGGCGTTTAAAACACTAAGCATTTGCATTCTTCAAGCATTTTCCCCAACGAGCGAGGATGGGTGTATTGTCTTTAGTGAGCCTGATTTTGTTAAGAATCAGGAAGGAACGCAGTTTGCACCGTATAGACGAGGAGCGTGGCTTTATAAGTGAGAAATCCCAAAAAAATGGGCATTAAGTGTAGATCGTTCCATTGAGTTGCTAGTATAATCAACCCAATAAACAGAGCAAAACGATTTTTGCTCAAACGATTTTTTTCAGCACCTAATCGCTCAACGTCATTAGCCAGCATCTTTAAGTAAACCACACCTGTACACGCCCCAATTAAATAATTCAGGGCAATGTTTAGTGAATAAAAAATCCACACAGAGATAAATATAATCCCCGTCAAAACAAGTGTGATTACCAACAACTTCTGATAGAGTTGATAGAACTCCTGCATAGAAGTGTTGACTGGTTCTGTGTCCTCAAAACCAGATGGAGCATCTTGTTGTGTTGTCGGAGGGGGCGCAATTGGTTCTTCTGACAAGCTCACGGGACTTGAAACCAGTACAGCTAACTTATTATGACTGCACATTCAGTCAGCTGAATCATATCACGATCCGGTAACAATACTTTAGAAAAAAACAATTAACTTCTTGTTTTTTACCCAAACGCAACACAAATTGAACTTTGGATAGGCACAAAGCGAGAAGACTCAGGAAGCAGGTAAATTTTGTAGATGTAACGTGAATATCACCTGCAAAATTCCTAATTGATGTTAGATTGCTTTTTCGTCAAATAATCTAAGTGACCTCCAGAAGCGTTGTGTAATCACCTACGTAATATTTCGGGAAAGCCGGGTTTAGAAAATTTACTTGATGCTTGAGGAGCGTAGACGCAGAACGTCTTGTCGTTAGACATCACACCAAAGCTAAATTTTGCTAAACTCCAGCCTGTTGAGTTTGTACTACCCACTGAAGAGGGCATTGCTGTGTACATTCTTAATTTACATTAGATCGGCCAAAATTGCTTGCGATTAATTGGCCAGGGGGTAGAGCGCAATTACCACTCGGTTCCGCGGAAGGGGTAGTTTCTGGGAATGATGTACTCTAGTCCTTTGAGCAGGAAAGCAAAATCTACGCGGGAGAAGGGATGAGTACCAATGTTGGCAAAGTATAGACGACCATCAGGCTTGATTAAAAATACAGCAGGTTCGCTGAATAAAGCTGGTTCACTTTCAAAATGACCTTTGGTAAGATACAGTCCCCAACGACGCATATCATCGGGAGTGAAGTCATAGCCAATAGTGGTATTTTGGATATTAGCTTGTTGTTGAAATTGTTGTGTTTTTTCGAGAGAATCACCACTGATAGCGATCGCTTCTACACCTAGTTTTTGAAAAGCATCCAGTTTCTGCTCTAAATCAGTAATATACTGTTCGCAAATAGGGCAATGTAACCCTCGATAGAACACAATCATTGTGTAGTTATTCGGTGTTTGGTCGGCTAGTTTCCAGATGGTTCCATTTAAGGTTTTGACTTCCAAAACAGGAGCCAGATTTCCCATCAACAGTTTGGGTGAGGTTGTTTTCTCAGATTGGGTAATCATAATTTTGCTTCCAATTCAAATAGTTACATCTCGCGCTTGTTGGTTTTATACTGTGCTGAATTCGGGTATTAATTTACATCATATAAGAGCGTAAAAATGCAAATAAAAAATTAAATCAGCTTTTTTTAATTTCTTTGTTTAGAGATATTCAAATGAGTGAAAAAATCAATAACATGAATAATTAACTCGAATGGAAACACGTCAGCAACCTGCTCTCAATCTATGTAGATAAAAAATACTTATATATTATTCGGATTAGTTTAGATAAGCTATTAGCTTGATTAATCAATAACAAAAGTCTATAGAAATTTTCTCTTGAGCGAGTTAAAAATAAATAATTAAAGGTAAATGAAGCTATTTTGAAAAAAATATAAATTACAAAAAACTAGCAAAAATTACTACCAACTTTTAATTTTTCATGTAAGCTGACAAAAGCAGTTTTCATCCTCAAAACAATGACCGCAAGTAGTCCCACAATTTTAGCCTTAGACTTTGACGGAGTAATTTGCGACGGACTAATTGAATATTTTGAGGTCGCATGGCTAACCTACTGTAAACTTTGGTTGCCAGATAATGATACACCGCCCGATGACTTGGCTTTGAGATTTTACCGTCTCAGACCAGTAATTGAAACAGGTTGGGAAATGCCTGTTTTAATTAAAGCTTTGTTGGCGGGAATGTCTGATGAGCAGATTCTTCAGGAATGGACAACAATTACGCCACAAATTTTATTAAAAGATAACTTGCAGGCTAGAGAAATCGGTGCAAAACTAGATCACCTGCGGGATGAATGGATTGCGACAGATTTAGACGGCTGGCTGAGTCTGCACAGATTTTATCCGGGTGTGATTGAAAAAATTAAATTGACTCTGGATAGTCATGTGCAGTTATTTATTGTGACCACGAAAGAGGGGCGCTTTGTGCAACAATTGTTGCAACAAGAAGGGGTGAATTTACCTCCAACGGCGATTTTTGGCAAAGAAGTGAAGCGTCCGAAATATGAAATTCTGCGAGAATTGATGCAAACAGCGAATCAACAGCCAGTTAGTTTATGGTTTGTTGAAGACCGTATCAAAACGTTGCAGTTAGTTCAACAGCAAGCTGATCTAGAGGATGTGAAACTTTTTCTGGCTGATTGGGGTTATAATACCCAACCAGAAAGAAAAGCGGCGCAAGATGACGAGCGAATTCAGTTAATATCGCTGTCACAGTTTACCAAGAACTTCTCAGATTGGTTGTCATAAATTTGTAGAGACGTAAATTTTACGTCTCTATCTCATCAAATATTTTCTGGTTCAGTTAAAAATCTATGCTTGACCTGACAAAATTAGCTCGACAAATGCAAGGTTTAAGCCAGCATCTCTCTCAAGAAGCTGTTGCTGGTCGTCAGCGTTTAGAATTAGCGCAACAACATTTAATAAATGCTTACGAGTGTCAGCAAGATTTAATTGAACGTCAAGAAAAGTGGCGCGATCGCATTTTATTTGCTAATGCTACCCCAATTGAGCCATTAGAAACTCGGATTGATATTCCTGTTCCACCTAAAGTACATACTGTCATCGCTACCGACGGTTCACAAATTGCCCCTAGCCATCATGAAATTGCTTATTGTTATCTATTAAATATTGGCAGAGTAGTTTTACACTACGGTCAAAATCGTCATCCACTACTTGATAGTTTGCCAGAGGTATTTTACCGCCCCGAAGATTTATATACATCTCGACAGTGGGGTATCAGAACTGAAGAATGGATGAGTTTTTGTCGGACTGCGAGTGAAGCAACGGTATTGGCTGAATTAGCTTGTGGAGTGATGGAGGGACGAGGGGGACAAGGGGGACAAGGTGGACAAGGAAGTAAGTATGTTTCTTCTCCCTTGTATCCTCACTCTCCCTTGTCTACCCTCTCTCCCTCTTCTTCCTCGCAAGACAGAATACCAACCTTAGCAATGGTGGATGGTTCGTTAGTTTATTGGTTTTTAGAACAATTACCTCTAGAGGCACGCGATCGCATTTTACCGCCGATTTTACAAGCTTGGCAGCAGCTACGTGATGCGGGAATTCCATTAATGGGTTATCTTAGCGCCTCTCGAAATGTGGAAGGAATTAACTTTTTACGGTTGATGGCTTGTCCCCATCCTGTTCCTGACTGTGTAAGTTATTGTCCCAACCAGTTAGAAAAAGTTCCTTGTAAAGTATTTGAACCTTTGCGCGATACAGCTTTGTGGTCAACCCAACTCCAGCCGGGACAACGCGGCCCTTTATGGCGGAGTAATGCCCGAATTTTAGAGTTTTATGAAGGGCAGAACATTTATTTTTGTTATGTTCACGTAGGTACGGAAATTGCCCGGATTGAAGTCCCGGCTTGGGTTGTGGAAAATACAGCTATGTTTGATGAAGCCTTGGGATTGATGCTGGCGCAAGTTCAAAAAGGATATGGCTACCCAGTGGCGATCGCCGAAGCGCATAATCAAGCTGTGGTTAGAGGTGGAGATAAAGCGCGTTTCTTTGCCCTTTTAGAAAAGCAAATGATTAAAGCTGGCTTAAAAAATGTTGGTACTTCTTACAAAGAAGCCAGGAAACGCGGAAGCATTGCTTAACGATTAGTATGTTGCCAACCAAAATATGTAAATAATTATTACTTTTTAGTGAGTGTGACCAAATTTATTTTTGTAATACTTCTTATTTGAATTTGATGCGATTCATGTTTAATTAAAATTTTTTTCGGGCAATCTATACTTAGAACATTGGGTAATAAAAAGCTACTCGTACTCGACAACATAAAGTTATCAGGTGAATAAATCACAGCACGATGTTGTGCGGGTGTGTAAAACTGTCATGAATATAAATAATTTCTGATTGCTATTGACCGACTAATTTTATCTTGTCGAGTTGCTAGTGCTTAATTGGTATGACCTGTGAAATTATACCATTTTGGATTGGATAAGGGTTGATTGGTAGGCTTTTTAGTCATCTATCTGTCTCCATCATTTTTCAATTTGATATTAGAGAGATTAATTTTCCCAAATCAATATTTTCAAATTTGATCAAGTCAAATACAACTAGCAACCTTGAATATGCAAACACAAGTTCAGTCAACTGTACATCACTTACCAGAACAACATTCTCGCTTCTTTTCTCTGTCTTTAGACTTATTATGTATTGCTGGATTTGATGGTTATTTTAAAGAAATAAATCCAGCCTGGACAAAAATATTAGGTTGGTCAGCACCAGAATTGCTAGGTAAGCCATTTATTGAATTTATATATCCTGATGATCAAGATAATACGCTTTTAGAAGCCAAAAAATTAGCAATGTCTTGTGAGACGGTTTACTTTGAAAATCGCTATTTATGCCGGGATGGTTCCTATAAATGGCTGGCTTGGTCTGCAACACCATTTGTTGAAGAACAGTTGATTTATGCTGTGGCTCGTGATATCACACTGCAAAAAGATAATGACGTAGCATTACAAAAAACTATCCAAGAATTAGAAGCATTTAAATTTGCTTTAAATGCTCATTCTTTGGTAGCTATTACTGATGTCACAGGGAGAATCAATTATGCTAACGATAAATTTTGTGAAGTTTCGCAATACTCTAGAGAAGAATTATTAGGACAAGACCATCGCATAATTAATTCAGGTTATCATTCTCCAGAATTTTTTAGGAACTTATGGGAGACTATTGCTGCGGGTAAAATCTGGAGAGGAGAGATTAAAAATAAAGCGAAAGATAATAGTTTTTATTGGGTAGATACGCTGATTGTGCCAATGTTGAATAATAATAGTAAACCACAACAATATGTGGCTATTCGTACAGACATCACACAACGCAAGCGTTCTGAGTTAGCTTTGTTAGAGCGATCGCGTTTATCATTATTAAGTGCAGAAGTTAGTTTATCTTTATCTCAAAGTGGCACAATAGCTGAAATTCTCCAAAGTTGCATAAATACAATCTCCAAGTATTTGGATGTGCATTTTGTATGTATATGGACTTTGGAACAGCAAACACAAAACTTAGAATTTCAAGCAGGTGTTTATTGTCAAAATACTAAATGTCATCCTTTAAGTAGTAATCAAGAATTTACTAATTATAGCTTTGTTTCTAATGCGATTTTTAATTTTATATCACAAAACCACCAACCGATTCTGAATGAATCAGTCAGACTGAGTACACCAGCAAACCACCTTGATCAGCAATCCTCAACTTTACAATTTTCTGCCTATCCATTAATTGTTGAGCAAAAATTGATTGGAATTATGGCTTTGTTTAGTCAGGAATCTTTCAACGAAACAGTCCATAATATGTTAAATTGGATTGCCAATAATGTTGCTGTTGCTATTGATAGAATCTGGGCAAGAGAAGAATTGCTGAGTCGTAGAGAAGCATTATTACTAGGTTTAGCTAGTCAAATTCGTAATTCTCTTGATCTGGATACAATTTTAGAAACTGCGGTGCATGAAATTCGCAGTTTATTGCAAGTTGACCGTTGCTATTTCTTGCAATATTCTCCAGATTTTTCACAACCACATCTTACTATTACTCACGAATCACGTAACCATAAATTACCTTCTATGTTAGGTAATTTATCTTTGGCAAGTCATGGCTCATTAGTCAATATCCTGGTAAATCAAGAGTTAGTTTGCGTTGACAGTGTCCAGCAAAATTTATCTAGTCAACCAAATTTACCAGCACTGTTCAATGAGGATGAAACGACGGCACAATTACTATTACCAGTTAAAAGTAATGTTGGTAGTTTTGGTGCAATTATTTGCAGTCATTGTCTAGGCGATCGCATTTGGAGTAATAGTGATATTGGACTGTTACAAGCTGTAACTGATCAACTAGCGATCGCCATTGATCATGCCCAATTATATACTCAGAGTCAGGCCGCAACTTTAGCCGCCCAAGCCCAAGCCGAAAAACTCACTCAAACTTTGCATCAACTACAGCAAACTCAATCACAATTAATTCAACATGAAAAAATGTCTAGTTTGGGACAATTAGTAGCTGGAGTTGCTCATGAAATCAACAATCCTGTTAACTTTATTCATGGCAACATTAATTATGCCAATGAATATGTAACGGATTTACTCAATTTACTTTATCTCTATCGAAAATTTTATCCTGAACCTACACCAGAAATTGCTGAATTAGAAGCAGACTTAGATTTAGAATTTCTCATCAAAGATTTAGCAAATCTGCTGAATTCTATGAAAATGGGGACTAATCGCATTCGGGAAATTGTGCTGAACTTACGCAATTTTTCTCGTCTAGATGAAGCTGATAAAAAGTTGGTAAATATTCATGATGGCATTGATAATACTTTATTAATCCTCCACCATCGTTGGAAAAATAATGGCATTGGCTTAGGTATATCTATTCTGAAAGAATACGGTAATCTGCCATTAATTGATTGCTATCCTGGACAATTAAATCAAGTCTTGATGAATATTTTAACTAATGCAATTGACGCGCTAGAAGAATCAATTAATCAAGCTAAAAATAGTGATGAGTATGGTAAAAAATTACTTAAACCTACAATTGTAGTTAGTACGGGTAACTTAGATAACAATTTGATTTTTATCAAGATTTCCGATAACGGTTCGGGAATGACAGAGGAAGTTAAAAGACGTTTATTTGACCCGTTTTTTACAACCAAGCCGATTGGTAAAGGTACAGGTTTAGGATTATCAATTAGCTATCAAATTATCGTCGAAAAACATAGTGGTAGCTTGGAATGTATTTCCGAACCAGGTAAAGGGACAGAATTTTTGATTAAAATTCCGGTAAAGTTACACTAAAATTGCTTGAATCGCAAATAGCATCTCTCCCTTGTCTTTGTTGTTCACATATCAACTAGGACTGCTATGTTAGAGATAAAATCAATCAAGCCTCTGAGGAAATACGCAAAGGTGTCAGCGATCGCCTAAACTATTTAACATAGGATTAGCGATACAACGGTAAGCCATGCAAAATATCAATCAATTCAGTAACATCGGCCTAAGTTTACAGCTATTCCATGTTCAAACCAACACCGCTTTTGACTTACCACCAAATTTAACAGTGATCAGGCTTGGTAAGTCAAATGAGCAACATCCCCCAGATATTGATGTTTCCAGTTTGCCAAATGCAGAGGTTGTTTCTCGCGCTCATGCTCAAATTATCGTCGAGAATGGCAACTACTTAATTGAAGACTTAGGTAGTTCTAATGGCACATTTCTTAACGATGTCAAGCTAGAAGCGGGAACCAGATATCAGTTAAAAGTAGGCGATCGCATTAACCTTGGTCAAGGTGATGCCATCACTTTCATTTGGCAAAATTCCCCAGAACATTCACCAGCTTTAGCGACAGCAGTTAATAGCACGCAAATTGTACCGCCATTAGTTGAGCAGAAGCAATCAATCGTGGTAGATAAAACAACTAAGCTCATAGGTTTAAGTTTAATAGTTGCCAGCATTGTGCTGTTAACTGCTAATGTGAGAATCGGTATATTTTTTGGTCTACCTAGCATTGCGCTTTGTTTTGCCGGAATTTTTGTGTTATGTCAACAACGTGTCAATCGTCATCTCGGCTGGATTTTGATTGCTATAGGAGTCCTCATAGTTATATTTACTGGTCGAATTTTTGCCTCAGTTAACTTGTTATTGTTAATCGCAGCCTCAGCGTTATTCTTTATTGGTTATCTACTTTTTACAACAGGTAAAATATTTGGTTATGATTGGCGATCGCTTCCACAAATAATTAATAAATAGAAAAAAGGTTACGCTGATGGCATAACCTTTGTTTTCTGTACTATTGCAATTTAATAATTAGTTTTGCGACAGGCTTTAAACAATCACAAAATTGCTGACATTCAGCGCCGGCGCACCAGATAGTTGCGCTAGTTGTACTTGTCTGAATCCACCAGCATTACCATCTTGGTCAAAGTACAACGCGCCAGTATTATTGTTATAGATGAATCTTTGATCAGTCGTGGTTGCAGAAGTTCCCAAGGTAAACTGACTAATTGACAGCGCCCCAGCTAATAAACCACCGCCAAAACCAGCCGCAGATATCCGAATGATGTCATCAGTGATACTGAAGTCAGTAATCGTATCAGTACCTTCGTTAAAACGATTAAAGACAAAGGTATCTGCACCGCTACCACCCGTGATCAAGTCATTACCTGCGCCACCGATGAGAACATCATTACCATTACCACCAATCAAAGTATCGTTTCCAATACCGCCATCGAGGGTGTTATTGCCAGTAGCTTCTACAGCCGACAGAGTATCATTACCACTGTCGCCATAGAGTAGGTTATTGCCTCTGGAATAGTCAACAGTCAATATATCGTTACCATTACCACCATAGAGGGTGTTATTACCAAACGAACCGACGGCAGACAATTCATCATTACCAATACCACCATCAAGTAGGTTATTCCCTTGCGAATATTCCACACTTAATCTGTCATTACCACCTCTGGCAATCAGGGTGTTATTGCCCACAGAAGCATCTGCCAACAACACATCGTCAGCATTATCAGCATTCAGAGCGTTAGTACCGCTGGACTGACTGACATCTAAGGTATTGCGCCCAGCGCCACCGTTGAGGGTGTTATTACCAGATGAACCAATTGCCGAAAGATAATCATCACCACTACCACCATCGAGGGTGTTATTACCGGTGGACTGATCCGCATCTAATGTGTCGTTACCTGCATTACCGATGAGAGTGTTATCACCCTCAGAAAGATAAGCAGACAGGGTATCGTTACCATCGTCACCAATGAGGGTGTTATTACCACTAGACTGACTTACATCTAAGGCATTGCGCCCAGCGCCACCATTGAGGATATTATTACCAGCTGAACCAATTGCCGAAAG
This sequence comes from Nostoc piscinale CENA21, assembly GCF_001298445.1. Classification (NCBI taxonomy): domain Bacteria; kingdom Bacillati; phylum Cyanobacteriota; class Cyanophyceae; order Nostocales; family Nostocaceae; genus Nostoc; species Nostoc piscinale. The sequence continues at coordinate 6,721,020 of NZ_CP012036.1, forward strand.
ATAATCATCGCCACTACCACCATTGAGGGTGTTATTACCTGTCGATTCATCGACATTTAATATGTCACTACCCGTATTCCCAATGAGAGTGTTATCACCCTCAGAACGATAAGCAGACAGGGTATCGTTACCATCGTCACCAATGAGTAAGTTATTGCCTCTGGAATAGTCAACAGTCAATATATCGTTACCATGACCACCATCGAGGGTGTTATTGCCAAACGAACCAACAGCAGACAATTGATCATCACCAGCATCACCATCAAGTAGGTTATTCCCTTCAGAATATTCCACACTTAATCTGTCATTACCACCACCAGCGTTGAGGGTGTTATTGCCCACAGACGCATCTGCCAACAACACATCATCAGCATTATCAGCAATCAGGGTGTTATTACCACTAGACTGACTCACATCTAAGGTATTGCGCCCATTACCAGCGTTGAGGGTGTTATTACCAGCTGAACCAATCGCCGAAAGATAATCATCACCGCTACCACCATTAAGGGTGTTATTACCAATGGAATCATCCGCATCTAATGTGTCGTCACCCACATTACCAATGAGAGTGTTATCACCCTCAGAACGATAAGCAGACAGGGTATCGTTACCGCTACCACCATTCAGCAGGTTATCCCCGGTAGATTCATCAACCGTTAACCTATCGTTACCTTCGCCACCATTGAGGGTGTTATTACCAGAAGAACCAATCGCCGAAATATAATCATCACCAGTGCCGCCGTTGATAATATCATCGCCACCACTGCCACCAGAAAGTATATCGTTGCCTTTGGTTCCTATTATGTTGTCATTGTAGGCTGTACCAATCAGCTCTAGACTTTCGATGTTTCTGTAGTTAACTTGATTTGTGCCTGCGGTGATTCTACCGATATTGCTTGAAGAGTTGTATGTGGAGGTAATGCCGACTGTAGCGTTGCTGTAATCAACAAAAAGGTAATCGTAGTCTGCGCCACCATCAACTGTTTGTACTACCAAGGTGGCTGACTGTTGCAAGGCAGTACTGACATAGATAGCGTCATCACCTCCGTCGCCCTTGAGGGTGTTATGACCGGATGCACCAAGGGCAGACAATTCGTCATTTCCCGCACCGCCGTTGAGGGTGTTATTGCCTGTGGAATTGTCAGCATTTAATGTGTCGTCGCCTTCGCCACCATTGAGGATGTTATTGCCAAACGCACCAACAGCCGACAGTTCATCATTACCAGCACCACCTTCAAGGGTGTTATTGCCTGTAGACTGATCAATAACTAAGGTGTCGTTACCATCTTCACCATCCAGGAGGTTATTGCCTTCAGAACCAACGGCAGACAGATCATCATCATCAGCACCACCGAAGAGGTAATTATCACCACTGGATTGATCTGCGCTTAAGATATCTTCTCCATCACCACCAGAGAGGGCGTTGTTCCCAGAAGAACCGATCGCAAACAAAGAATCATCACCAACACTACCATCAAGATAGTTGTCGCCACTGGACTGATCCACATCTAAGGTATCGTCGCCTGCACCACCATCGAGGATGTTATCACCAGATGAACGATAAGCCGTCAGAGTATCGTTACCGTTCGCGCCATTGAGGACATTATCACCTGTGGAATCGGTCACATCTAAAATGTCATCACTTTCGCCACCATTGAGGAAGTTCCTACCAGATGAAGCCACAGCAGTAATATAGTCAGCGCCTGCGTCACCATTGAGGATGTTATTGCCTGTGGAATTGTCAGCATTTAATGTGTCGTCGCCTTCGCCACCATTGAGGATGTTATTGCCAAACGCACCGACAGCCGACAATTCATCATTACCAGCACCACCTTCAAGGGTGTTATTGCCTGTAGACTGATCAATAACTAAGGTGTCGTTACCATCTTCACCATCCAGGAGGTTATTGCCTCCGGAACCAACGGCAGACAGATCATCATCATCAGCACCACCGAAGAGGTAATTATCACCACTGGATTGATCTGCGCTTAAGATATCTTCTCCATCGCCACCAGAGAGGGCGTTGTTCCCAGAAGAACCGATCGCAAACAAAGAATCATCACCGATACCACCATCCAGGGTGTTAGCGCCACTGGACTGATCCACATCTAAGGTATCGTCGCCTGCACCACCGTTGAGAGTGTTATCACCAGATGAACGATAAGCTGTTAAGATGTCGTCTCCGCCATTCCCATTCAGCTGATTATCCCCTGTGGAATCGGTAACATCTAAGGTATCAGTACCTGCACCACCGTTGAGGATGTTATTACCTGATGAAGCCACAGCCGTAATGTAATCAGCACCTCCATCACCATTGAGGATGTTATTGCCTGTGGAATCGTCTGCATTTAATGTATCGTCGCCTGCGCCACCATTGAGGATGTTATTACCAAACGCACCGACAGCCGACAGTTCATCATTACCGCTACGACCTTCAAGTAGGTTGTCACCATCGGACTGATTGATATTTAAGGTGTCGTCACCACCTCCAGCATCGAGGGTATTATTACCTTCAGAACCAACGGCAGACAGATCATCATCATCAGCGCCACCATCAAGTAAGTTATTGCCTGTTGATTGATCTGCGTTTAAGATATCTTCTCCATCACCACCAGAGAGGGTATTGTCCCCAGAAGAACCGATCGCAAACAAAGAATCATCACCGATACCACCATCCAGGGTGTTAGCGCCACTGGACTGATCCACATCTAAGGTATCGTCGCCTGCACCACCGTTGAGGGTGTTATCACCAGATGAACGATAAGCTGTTAAGATGTCGTCTCCGCCATTCCCATTCAGCTGATTATCCCCTGTGGAATCGGTAACATCTAAGGTATCAGTACCTGCACCACCGTTGAGGATGTTATTACCTGATGAAGCCACAGCCGTAATATAATCAGCACCCCCGTCACCATTGAGGATGTTATTGCCTGTGGAATCGTCTGCATTTAATGTATCGTCGCCATTGCCACCATTGAGTGTGTTATTACCAAAAGCACCGACAGCCGACAGTTCATCATTACCAGCACCACCTTCAAGGGTGTTATCGCCATCGGACTGATTGATATTTAGAGTGTCGTTACCGCCTCCACCATCGAGGACGTTATTACCTTCAGAAGCGATCGCCGACAGAAAATCATCATTACCACCACCATTCAGCAGGTTATTGCCTGTTGACTGATCCGCATTTAAGATATCTTCCCCACCACCACCGTTGAGGGTGTTAGTTCCAGAAGAACCTACAACAGACAGATAATCATCACCAGCACCACCATTAAGGATGTTATTACCGCTTGATTGATCTGCATCTAATACATCGTCGCCTAATCCACCATCAAGGATGCTATTACCAGAGGTTGCAAAACTGGAAAGATGATCATCTCCAGCGCCACCCTCTAGAATATCGTTGCCCCCATTACTTGATAAATTATCATTCCCGGCAAAGCCTCTAATAATCTCACCATCAGCTGTGCCGATGAGATTATCATCGCCATTAGTGCCATTAATTGCCATAACTCTTACCTAAAATAAATTGATTGTTTCAGTCAGTTGAAAGTTTTCAAATTACAGATTTTGCTATTGGAAACAACGAAAAATATGCCGATAGCCGATGCTTTCAGCATTTTTTTTCGTGAGTATAGAAGCAATACAATTCGGTTAAATTTTAAAGGCACATTTTGCAACATAATGTTGGCTTTTGCTGTCGCATTAACTAAGTAGAAACATATTTAACTAAAGCATATTTAGATTACATAACATAGTAATTTTTTTATAAAGTTTTTCTACTAATTCTCAATAAACACATAGACATAAAAGATGCTTTGTGAGAGATGATTATTAATTAATATGTAATGTGCTTCTGAACAGTTTTCTCGTAATAGAAGTATCTCTATTAATAACCGATAAGCTTTTTCAATATTTAGCCAATTTCATAGGATTTAAGACGAGAAAATTTCAATTTTTCTCATCTTGCCGAAATATTAATCCTTAGCCAAAAAAATTACTCAACTCTTAGACTATCTTCTGAGAGTGAATGTAGCTTTTAGCTGTCTAATTGCTGTATTATTTTTTTCAACTGGGTCGGGATGAGATGTTTAGCTGTTATTTATCTCTGCATTCTCTATGCCTTTATGAATTCCCAGAAAAGTACTCATATTTAGGCTTTATTTCAACCATCCTTTGATCATTAGCGATCGCTAATCAGGTATCAAAAAATCAAGCTTAAAGATGTATTTGACAGCCAAATCAGTCCCACACTTAAATTATGGGCTGCTACTTATGATTATTTAGCTTAGAAGCTATTATTATTTAAATAATTTATTGCAATTGTACTGTATATTTACTGAGGTGTCTATTCTCACCAAAAGCATCTTTACATACTCTTTACAGTCACCACTCAAAATATCTACATAGGCATAGCAATATTTACATTTGTGTACTATTCCCTTTTTGATAGCAGACAAATATGGTAAAGGCGATCAGTAGCAAATTTGCTCTGATGGCAGACTGTAAAAATACTAATGTTATGGATGATGAATCAAAAATAAATCATCATCCATACACTCTAGTTATTTTTGGGGTAAACCGTCTTGAAAGACGAGTAATTCTCCTGGTTGGATGGTTGTCCAGACTTCGTTATCGGTGAGGGGAGTAGTAGCGATAACAGCGACGCGATCGCGTGGGGAAGTCAACTCCCGAAAATCTACCGTCATATCTTGATCAATCAAGTGGGCTGCGGCGAAGGGGGCTTGACGGACGATGTAGGAGAGTTTTGTCGAACAATGGGCAAAAAAATGTTCTCCATCCGACAACAAATAGTTAAAAACACCGACTTGGGCGATTTCCGCCGTAATTTGACGCAGAACAACATTAAGTTTTTCTAAAGGCGGTTTACCATTAGGAAAAGCCTCTCGGAGAGTTTCTAACATAATACAGAAGGCTTTTTCACTGTCGGTATCACCCACCGGTTCGTAAAAACCCATATTCCGAGGATGATAATCTGGCAGATTGCCGTTATGGGCAAATACCCAATACCTACCCCACAATTCTCGTTGGAAGGGATGACAGTTTCTTAAAGCTACTTCTCCCTGAGTTGCTTTACGGATATGGGCAATTACATGAGTAGAGTGGATAGGATAGCGCCTGACTAAATCTGCTATGGGAGATGTCACAGAAGGTTTATCATCTAACAATAAGCGACATCCTTTGCCTTCAAAAAATGCAATCCCCCAACCATCGCTATGATCGTCTGTTTTGCCTCCTCGTGCAGAAAAACCTTCAAAGGAAAAGCAAATATCTGTGGGTACATTGCAGTTCATCCCTAGCAGCTGGCACATAATCAGTAACTATCAGTTTGAGGATGTTGGGTTTGAGAAAACTGTCAGACCTTCAGATTCTAGACTTCTTAAATAAGTCTGGAATCTTGTAGTTCTATACTATTAAAGACATATTTGTAGATAGTTTCAGTCCAAATAGTGCCAAAAATTATTTATTACTTGTTTGTCTGACGTTCTCTGAGTTTTAACAATATTTCCGCGTGCATTTCCCTAGTAATGGGGTAAAAATATGTCAGAACTAAACCACAAATTAAACAAACAGTTGGTATGGGGCCAACAGCCAGGCGAATAGCTGTGAGTGCTGATTCTGGTTGAATTGGTAAAGTGCTTTGTCCAGCTACAGCTTCTTTAAAACCAGCAGATTGTAAGGCGTTACCGACAAGAAATAATCCGAATGCTAACCCAAATTTCTGTAACAAAACCATGAAGCCATAAAATATACCTTCGCGGCGTTGTCCGGTTTGCAGTTCATCTAATTCAATTACATCGGGAATCATTGACCAAGGAACTAAATAAGCTGTAGATACACCTACGCCAGCCATCACAGCCATAATATACATTAAAACTAATTGGTCAGATTGTAAAAAAAATAGTCCGGCGGCGGCGATAATCCATAAACTCATGCCAAGAAAATAAACGAGCTTTTTACCAATTTTTTTACTTAAATTACTCCACACAAATAACATAATTAAAGCAGTACCTTGGACAGCAATCATGACTGTTGGTACGTCAGCTTCTTTCAGTTTCATACAGTTGATGACAAAATAAGGAATGATGCTGGCTGTAATTTGTACAGCCAACCAAGAAAATAGATATATCCCAATTACAAATAAAAATGGGCGATTGGTAAAAACAATTTTTAATTGTTCAAAAAATGGGATTGATGGAGGTTCTTCTTGTTGGATGCGTTTGGCTTCAAAAGCTAAAATGCGATCGCGCACGCCAAAAACGCACCAATATAAAGAAACCACAGAAATTACCGTACAAATTACCGCTAAGATAAAATATTGTTGTTGGCGGTCAGGAATCTGGGAAAAAACTATTTGCGCTAAAATCAACGATAAAATACTGCCACCAATCGAAAAAGTAAAGCGAAAACTGTTGAGGCTGGTGCGTTCATCATAATCTTGGGTGAGTTCAGGAGTCATGGCTGTGTAAGGCAAATTCACAACGGTGTAAAATACCTGAGATATCAACCCAATTACAACGTAATACCAAAACAAAGCCCACATATTTGTACTGCGATCGCTGCTAAATTGCGGTACAATCCACTGCAAGAAAAAGAAAATCCCAAAAGGAATTGCACCATAGAACATCCAAGGCAACCGACGACCCCAGCGCCGAGATTTGGTTTTATCTGTTAATAATCCGACAAATGGATCATTAACTGCGTCCCAGATTTTGCCAATCAACAACACGCTACCAGCCAAACCTGCGGGAATCCCAGCCACATTTGTAAAGAAAACTAACAAGAAAAATATCGAAATATTAGCCGTAATTGCTGGGCCTAAATCACCTGCACCATAAGCTAATTTTGTTTTAAAATCCAGTTTTGGACTCAAAGCCGGACTTTGGGCAGAATTATCGGCAGAATCGTTCATAATATCTGAGGCTCGGATTAAAATAAAAAGTTTGCGATCGCTATCAGTATTACCTCAAAATCTCTTTTTTTATGCCAGACCTTTACGTTTCTTGGTCAGAATATCACTATAAAATCGAACAACTGGCGGTTCAGGTATATCAATCTGGTTGGCAATTCAACCAAATTGTCTGTCTAGCCAGAGGCGGACTGCGAGTTGGAGATATTATTTCTCGGATTTATCAACAGCCATTAGCAATTTTAGCGACATCATCTTATAGCGGCCCCGGTAAACAAGAGCGAGGTAATCTCACTTTTTCCCATCATTTGACCATGACCACAAAAAAGTTAGGTTCCCATATTCTGTTAATTGACGACTTGGTAGACTCTGGCATTACCCTTCAACAAACAATTCCGTGGTTACGGGAAAATGTCGATTCCTCAATTGCGGAAATTCGCAGCGCCGTCATTTGGTATAAAGCCTGTTCAGTGATTAAACCGGATTATTACGTCGATTACTTACCTGACAATCCTTGGATTCACCAACCCTTTGAACATTACGAACATACCAGTCCTGCCGATTTGGCAACAAAGTTAAGTCAACTCTGCTGAATTCAAAACAACCACAACCACACAGGCAAAGTCACCAACAACAGCATCACTCCCAACGCCAGGGAAGTCACAGCGAGGTCGCGGTCAAGATTGAAAGTTTCAGCCAGCACCATTGTTGCAAATGCTGGCGGCATAGCCATTTGTATAACAATTACCTTAGCGGCGGAACCAGTCACGCCAAACAAAGATAAGGTACTGCCGAGAAGCAGGGGAACTAAAAGCATTTTGATTGCCAAACTGATGGCGGCTTGAGGAAACCTTTGCCAAGAAGTCAACAGCGAAAGGCGCATTCCAATTAATACTAAAGATAAAGCGACAGCACTCCAACCCGATTTTTCGAGATAAAATTCTGCCGTCGGAGAAATACTAATTTGGCGAAACCACAAACCCAAGCCAAAACTCCACAAAGCTGGGTTAATCGAGATGGCCTGAGTCATTTGCCAGTAGTTTGTGCCACCATAGCCAAAACGAGATGCTAGGGCTACTCCCAAACCATAAGCACCAAACAGTGACCCCAATAAATCGTAAAATAAAGCCCAGGCAAAATAATCTTGGCCGACCATTGCTAAAGTTACAGGGAAGCCGATATAACCTGTATTGCCGACCATTGCCGCTAAGATAAAACTTCCCTGAGTTGGGTGTTGAAAAGTTGTGTTTGTAAGATACGCTTGTCCTTTGATAGTTAACCAAGCCAAAAATGCGCCCAATAAAATCGCTAAATGGGCGATCGCAGGTGCAATCCAAATCTGTGCTGATAGGTCAGCTTGACGCAAAAAAGCAACAATACTTAAAGGTACTCCCACCCAAAAAAGAAACTGACCCAAACGCTGTGGAACTGCGGCAGGCAGTTTCCGTCCCAGGAAAAATCCGATTAAGATTAAGCCTGCCAGTTTGACATATAGTTCTAGGAGGTGTGCCAAAATTTCCCTAACAAAGACAGATGTAAAATGTACCGAATATGCTAATCTCTGTCCAGTCTACAGTCTGTTATGAATTTTGAACAAAAGCAGGAGTGAACCCTTGAATAAAGCTGGGTTTTCGGGAAAACCCCCAAACTCGTCCGGTGATTCTGGTGATGACATTCCAGTGGCTTTACGCGATACTCCTGATGTCGCATCCAAGACACCCTTACAACCTTTAGTTCTGCTCATTGGGGGAGTCGCGGGATTTATCCTGCTGGCTGTAGTTAGTGGTTTTTTCTTTTCTCTCACTACACCGAAAAAAATCACCGATTCTTCATCTTCACCAGCAGATTCCTCGACTACAACAACTCCAGGCGCAGCTAATTCAGCAAATCCCCAAGATAATAATGTAGTATTGGGACATTTAGCATACTCAGAAGCACCAGAGTCAGAGTTAGTGCCAATTACTGCTGATCGCCGCATCCGAATGCGAAAAGGCGCGGCCGAAAAGTTTCGCGCCATGACCCAAACCGCCCGGAGTGCGGGTGTAATTTTAGTGCCAATTTCTGGCTTTCGTTCTGTGAAAGAACAAGAGCAATTATTTTTTGAAGTCGGGGCGCAACGCAATCAAACCCCAGCCCAAAGAGCCGCCCTCAGTGCGCCACCAGGCCATAGTGAGCATCACACAGGTTATGCTGCGGATATCGGAGACGGAGCCGCACCCGCCACTAATCTCCAAGCTAACTTTGATCAAACCAAAGCTTTTGCCTGGCTACAAGCCAACGCCGCCCGCTTTGGTTTTGAGTTGTCTTTTCCTCAAGATAATATCCAAGGTGTGAGTTATGAACCTTGGCATTGGCGTTTCGTGGGCGATCGCCAAAGTTTAGAAACCTTCTATAAGGCCAGAAATTTGAAACCCGCTAAAGCATCACCATAAAAAAGTCTGAAGCAATTAGTGGTGGTATTTTTACTCCACTAATTGACAACATAAAATTAAATATCTGAATTCAGACTCCTGAGTTTGATTTTAATCATAGAATTTTTACCTGCTGCCCCCTATTCTCGGTAAAAACTAAATGTCTGTGTTGGTAGGTTCCAACTAGCAAATACACCATTTCCCAAGGGTAAACCATCCGGGTTAAATCTCAGGGCGTGTCCTGGGGCGTTGGGGTTTTCAACTACAGCTAGAGAAGATTTGCCTTGCCCTGTCCAATAGATTTTGCCGTCAGGTGCTAATCTCGGCCCAGAATAGCCAGTCGTATCGCCAATAGGTAAGGTATCAATTTCGGTTTCAATCTCAGTCACTAAGTCTATTTGATGTGGTGTGGCGTTCCAACCTTCTAAGGTATGGTGGTTCCACTGTCCAAACTCCCAATCACCTTTAGCGTAATATAACTTTGTACTATCAGGAGAGAAGGCGCAAGAATAACCAGCCGAACCGCGAATTAAAAAATCACTGTGGCTAATTTTACCTGTAGCACGGTCAACTTTGGCGATCGCAATTCCTAATCCTGCTACACCCAAGGCGACTTTATGCCAATTGGGACTGAAAATAATCGAACCTTTATGAACTTTTTTACCAACTAAGGGATTCAACCGATTTTCGGGAAAATCAATTGGTGAAGCGACATATTTACTATTGATGCCATTTTTATCCACTAGGTAGGCACGCACCTCTGTTCTGCCATTAAAAATTATCAGCCAAAAAGATTCGCCATCGCTATGGGGTACAACACCCATTGCTTCCCCTGGATTATCTTGTTTCCCTGTCAATTTACGGTTCAATAAAATTACTGAACCATTAATACCTTGAGATAAATCTGCAATGGAGTAATATATCTCCTGGTTGTTATTGGTAAAGATGTAAAATCTGTCAGGATGACCACCAGGCGCGGGTACAATTGCTACGGCTTGTGTCGCTGACCAACTTTTTGCACCCCAAACTCCGTTATCTAATATTTCATGAGTTTGTCCGTGGAAAATCAATTGACCATCACTGTATAACCGCAGTTTGCCTGTTATTGGGTCGGTATAGCTGGCAGTTGCTTCAAAACCTGAACTTTGTCCTACTTTATGAATAATTTTTGGGCGATCGCTACCAAAGTCAATTAAAACTTTTCTCTTTACTCCTGTATACCAAAATCTATCTGGGACAGCAAGTTTTGTAATCGGTAGTGCATTCATGGCGAGTTTTTTGAGCAATCAATTTTCTAATTCACTTGTAAAAACTATTAAAAATAGCATCTTCTAACATGTTCTTTAGTAATTAAATTTACTTTTACTTCAGTATTAATATTTATTATCAAGCAAAAGTCAAGTTTTTAGCTTGATTTATTTTAAAGTTAACATGCGGTATTGTTAAGTTTTGTAACATAGTACACAAATTGAGGTTTTCTTAGTGATAATGCTTAATATTTTTTACTGAAAAATTAATATTTATTAATCAGCCATAAGTCATAAACTTATGAATTGCTTGGTTACAAACTTGACCTCGAAATATCTATCAAAATATAGATGCAAGCTAATACTTTAGATAGAAGATAAAATGAAAGCATAAAATTAAAGAAAAACAAAAAATTAAGGATTTTATAGCAAGTTTTGGTAGCTGACGCAAAAAATCGGAAAATGTTGCCGTATTTGATTTATGGACAATTTGAAAACTTGAACGCTAGGTACAGTAAGACTTATCCTCCTGACTCCTGTCTTCTGCTATAGTTCAAATTGAATTGAGATAAATCTTTTACTCAGTTATAAAGTTTAATGGGAATATTCAATGAAGCTCTACTACGTCACATTGAATAATACAGATGAAGCGCGACAAATTGGATGCTCATTACTCAAAAATCTAACAGGATGAAACTGTGAAGCGGATTGTTTTTTGTGATTTTGATGGGACAATCACAGTAGAAGAAACCTTTGTGGCGGTGCTAAAAAAGTTTGCGCCGGAAGTGGCGGCACAATTTTTGCCAGAAATGTATGTACAGAGAGTAACACTGCGGGAGGGAGTCAAGAAAATTTTAGAATCAATTCCATCTTACCAGTATGGAAAAATTGTAGAATTTACGCGATCGCAATCCATACGTAAAGGATTTGTCGAACTGCTAAATTTTCTTGATTCCCAAAATGTCCCTTTGGTTGTGGTATCTGGTGGACTGCGAGGAATGGTAGAAGTAGTTTTAGGTGAGATAGCCCAAAGAATAACCGCAATTCACGCCGTTGATATAGATACTAGTGGTGCTTACTTCAAAGTCAACTCTGATTATGAAGGCGGTACAGAATTAGTAGCCAAAGTGCAAGTCATGGCAAAGTATCCCGCTGATGAGACAATCGCCATAGGTGACTCGCTCACAGATTTAAATATGGGCTTACAAGCTTCGATTGTATTTGCCCGCGATCGCCTAGCATATTACTTAGACCAACATCAAAAACCGTATATTCCCTGGAATACTTTCTCGGATGTTCAGGAATATCTACAGCAATTGTGGAAACTGTGATTGATCCTCGCACAGAAATAATAACGTCTTTTAAGTAACACAAATCTCCCTTGTCTCCCTTATCCACCCACTTTCACACCCGCCACTGAATTAGCTCTCTGTTCTAATTGTTGCGGACTGGTTACTTCCAGATACTTAGCAGCCATCTCCGGTGTCAGGAGTTCCAACATCAAACGGTTTTCAATCCAAAATTCCACCACATCAAAAGCACCATTACGGCTACAAGCAAGCACTCGCCAATCTTCCCGTGCGCCAATACGCTCAATTTCTTCTACGCTGAGGGGAACCGAAATTGCTGCATGAACTGATGTGTAATTTGCAGGATGCTCATTCATCTGAAATCCAACTTGTCCTTGCGATCCACCGGGGATAAGCTCACTACCCAATGGATAAAATTCAATTCCTGTACCAAATTCATCTCCCACAAACATCATATATGCACCAGGATTAGGTGAAAACGGTACTACTCGGCCGTGCATAATTTCTGCCATCACGTTAGCTACGTGCTGAGGATTTTTGACAGAAATGGAAATATGGTGGAGCATAGTTACCTCTCAAAACATTACTAAATCACCAAATTTAGTAGATCCTTATACTTTATCTATAGCGCGTATTCAAACAATGGAATCTATCTTGAGATGCCATTTAAAATCAAGAATTGCTAAGTAATTGTAGAGTTCGCTTGCATTATTGAGCAAAATAATAAAGGTGCGTCTCGATATTACGATCGCACCCTAAAAATTTTTGTGTTAATTTAGATGAAAAAACCGTCGCTACAAGAAATTTATTAAATGACGCTAATTTACCAAGGATGCCTAATCCACTCGTAAATTTTTAAGTAGTCTGCTCCTGGAATGTTCCATGAGTAGTCGTATTTCATCCCCTGAATAGCTAGTTGTTGGAACTCATCAGGAGACTGATGCCACAAATCAATTGCCCGATTCATTGCCGATTCTAGGGCATAATTATCTGTTTGATAAAATACATAACCATTGCGTTTTTCAGGTGGCAGATTTTGGTCGTAATCTCTATCAAATACTGTATTTACTAAACCACCAACACCCCGCACAATCGGCACTGTACCGTATTTTAAACCAATCATCTGAGTTAAACCGCAGGGTTCATAATTGCTGGGAACCACAATCATATCTGCCCCTGCATAGATGAGGTGGGATAATTCTTCATTGAATCCCAATTCTAAATGCACATCGGGGTGACTATTTAAAAATTCTTTTTCATGGCGGAAATGAGCATTAATTCCTGCTTCTGTAGCTGAACCTAGTAATACAAATTGTGCGCCTTTATTGAGTGCGTGATAAATCGCATGATGTACTAAATGCACACCTTTTTGATTATCTAACCGACCAATATAAGCAATGATTGGTTTATCGGCGGCATCAAGCAAGAGCCTTTCTCGCAAAGCCTTTTTGTTATATATTTTTTGTTCAAAATCTTCGTAGGTATAGTTATTGGGAATGTAACGGTCAACTTCAGGATTCCAAAAATCGTAATCTATACCGTTAAGCACCCCACTGAATTTATCTTGATGTAAATGCAGTGTATGACCTAAACCACAACCAACTTCTGTATAACGCGCTTCTTCTGCGTGGTTGGGTGAAACTGTGGTGACTGCATTGGCGTAAACAATACCCCCTTTCATATAATTCAAGGCAAAGGGGTTGAAGTTGTCGCGTAGTTTATCGTATTGGAAATAGTAAGCTGCTCTATTTAAACCTGTAGCCACCAGCGTTTCTTCCCCACCTATTCCCTGATGCTTAAAGTTATGGATGGTGTAGCAAGCTCGCTGATATTCCATACCATTGTATTTGTAAATCTCAGCGAGTAAAACAGGAATTAAGCCTGTTTGCCAATCATGGCAATGGATAATATCAGGTCGCTTGTTACTTTGATTGAGAAATTCTAAAGCGGCTTTGCTAAAGAAGGCAAAGCGCATATTGTCATCATCGCAACCGTAATAACAGCCGCGATTAAAGAAATTATCTTCGGAGTGGGGTTGAATAAAGAAGCACAGCCTACCATGTACCCAACCGCAGTACACAGAACAGTGAACTGCTGCGCCATACCAGGGTACCCACAAATCTTTGTAGGCATCATGCAGACCCCAAATATGGTCGTAGCGCATACAATCATACATGGGCAGAATGATCTCAACGCAATTTCCCCTGCCCTCTAATTCCCTACTCAGTCCGTAGACAACATCCCCTAAACCGCCTGCTTTAATTACAGGAGCGCATTCCGAGGCAATCTGTACTATGTACATTCCTAGTCCTCGCTATACAAAACTTTATAATCACTATACTGTTCAGTATATGCAATATGTACTCATTGACAAGTAAGTAAGCCAATGTTAATCAAGAAAGCTTAATACAAGTGGTAGATAGTCTGGGTGCTTCATCTGCTGCAAGACTTATACTGAGGAGATTCGAGGGGTATTGAATTTTAGACAGATTGTTGACGATGTAAACGCTTGGTATGACGCTAAGAGCCATTTTGCTGCATAGAAATACTGTGGCTGGAGATTTGAGGCGATCGCACCTTTCTAGTTAAAACCACAGGGTTGACGCTGCTAAAATACCTTATGACTAGCAGCGACTAACCAGCACACCTCACAAGCCATGACTACAACTATTGACTTTCTCAGTCACCTCAACCCTAGCCAACGTCAAGCCGTAGAACACTATTGTGGCCCGTTGTTAGTTGTGGCTGGCGCTGGTTCCGGTAAAACACGCGCCTTAACTTATCGCATCGCTAACTTGATTCTCAAACACCGTGTGAACCCTGAAAATATCTTGGCGGTGACTTTCACCAACAAAGCCGCACGGGAAATGAAGGAACGCATTCAAAAGCTGTTTGCTGAACAATTGGCAATGACGCAACATGGTACGAGGTTTGAGTTATTACCAGAACACGAACAGACAAAGTTGCGATCGCAAGTTTATCGCACAACTATCAAAGATTTGTGGTGTGGCACTTTCCACAGTTTATTTTCACGCATTCTCCGGTTTGATATCGAGAAATATCAAGATGAAAAGGGGCGCAAATGGAATCGGAATTTTTCAATTTTTGATGAATCTGATGCCCAATCTTTAGTTAAAGAAATCGTCACCAAACAGTTAAACCTCGACGATAAAAAGTTTGAACCGCGTTCTGTTCGCTACGCCATCAGTAACGCCAAAAATCAAGGCTTATCACCCCAAGACTTTGAAAAAGAACAACCAAATTATCGCGGACGAGTTATTGCTCAAGTCTATAGTTCATATCAAGATAAACTAGCAGAAAATAATGCTCTGGATTTTGATGACTTAATTCTTGTCCCGACAAAATTATTTCAACAAAACGAGCAAGTCTTAGGTTATTGGCATCGCAAATTCTGTCATATTTTAGTTGATGAATATCAAGATACCAACCGCACACAATATGATTTGATTCGGTTGTTAGTCACTAATGGCGAAGATAGAAAAAGTGAATGGAATTGGCAGAATCGCTCAGTATTTGTAGTTGGTGATGCTGACCAATCAATTTATAGTTTCCGCATGGCAGACTTTACCATTTTGCTGGAATTTCAAAATGATTTCGGCGACGGTTTGCCAGATGAAGATACTCGCACAATGGTGAAGTTAGAAGAGAACTATCGCTCTTGTGAGAATATTTTGCAAGCTGCCAATGAATTAATTGAAAATAACACCCAACGAATTGATAAAGTCCTCAAACCAACGCGGGGAAGTGGCGAACAAATTTATTGCCACAAAGCTGATGATGAACTGGCTGAAGCAGATTTTGTAATTCGACAAATCCGCACTTTAGAACATCAACATCCCGAATTAAATTGGGGTAGTTTTGCGATTCTTTATCGCACTAACGCCCAATCTCGCCCTTTTGAAGAATTGTTAGTCAGGAATCAAATTCCTTATACAGTTGTAGGGGGGATGAAATTTTATGACCGCAAAGAAATCAAAGATGTGTTGGCTTATTTAAGAGCGATCGCTAACCCGGCTGATACAGTGAGTTTATTGCGGGTAATTAATACTCCCCGGCGCGGAATCGGTAAAGCCACTATTGATAATTTAATTAACGCCTCCCAACAATTAGGGCTTAACTTGTGGGAAATTCTCAGCGATGAAACATCTGTAAATACATTAGCAGGACGTTCAGCAAAAGCGGTGAATAATTTCGCCCAAATGATTAGCCGCTATCAAGAACAAGTCGCAACGGTTCCAGTTTCGGAAATTGTTATGGGTTTGTTAGAAGAATCTGGTTATGTCCAAGACTTGCAAAGCCAAGGTACAGATGAAGCAGAAGACAGAATCCAAAACGTTCAGGAACTTTATAACGCCGTCTTGCAATTTCAAGAAGAAAATGAGGATGTTTCGTTAACAGCCTTTTTGCAAAGTACCGCCTTAAGTTCTGATTTAGATAATTTAAAAGACGGACAAACGGCCGTTTCTTTAATGACTCTGCACGCTTCCAAAGGATTGGAGTTTCCCGTAGTCTTTTTAGTGGGGTTAGAACAAGGGTTATTTCCTAACTACCGTTCCATGAACGACCCCGCAGCTTTAGAAGAAGAACGCCGCTTGTGTTATGTAGGCATTACCCGCGCCCAAGAACGGTTACATTTATCCTTCGCCCGCGAACGCCGTTTATATGGTTCACGGGAACCCGCATTGCGATCGCAATTTCTGGACGAATTACCCCCAGAATTATTAACGAGTCAAAGTAAAATTCGTCAAAATTATTCTCGAACTGCTGCCACAAATAACGGACAGCAAGAAGGATCTCACAATTGGCAAGTAGGAGATAAAGTTTTACATAAAACTTTTGGAATTGGAGAAATAACTCACGTTTTCGGTTCAGGAAATAAAATATCTGTAGCGATTAAATTTGCTAGTTTAGGGCAGAAAATTATTGACCCCAAAGTAGCACAGTTGCAAAAAGTTAGTTAGCACCTAGCCCCGCCGTCAGAGTACGCCCTAGTTCTATAAGAGGAAAAATATGCCAGAAAAATCAGGACTTTTTACACCCATTAGACTAGGTTCCCTTTACCTGAGCAACCGTATCATCATGTCTCCCATGACCCGACTCCGGGCTACTACTGACTGTGTACCTACCCCCTTAATGGTCGAATACTACACTCAGAGAGCTTCAGCAGGACTCATTATTACGGAAGGCACGCATCCGAGTCCAATGGGACGGGGCTACACCACCTGTCCTGGGCTGCACAACGAAGATCAGGTTGAAGGGTGGCGGAAAGTGACAGATGCTGTTCATGCTGCTGGCGGTCGGATATTTGTACAACTGATGCACGCCGGACGGGTATCACACTCCTCCCTATTACCTAACAATGCCCTACCGATTGCACCTTCGGCTATCCCAGTGGTATCTGAAGAAATTCACATTTGGAATGGCAAAGTCCCTTTCGAGACACCCCGTGCTTTAGAGTTGGCAGAAATACCCAAAATAGTAGAAGAGTACCGCACAGCAGCAGAACTCTCGATTAAAGCAGGTTTTGATGGTGTAGAACTTCATGCTGCAACTGGATACCTGCCAAACCAGTTTCAAGTCAGTGGCTCCAACCAACGCACAGATGCCTATGGAGGCACATTGGAGAATCGAACTCGCTTCACACTTGAAGTGGTCAATGCTCTGTGTAGCGTTCGGGGAGCAGAACAGATTGGGGTCAAGATTGCCCCTGGTTTCACAGTCAACGACACATTTGATGATCATCCTGCCGAAACTTACACTTATGTCGCCAAAGCACTCAGTCCGCTAGGTTTGGCATACTTACACGTTGGCTATGACCGAGGTTATGCCAGAGGCACTGCACCGAAGTTCAACCCCATTGATCTCATACGTAGCGTTTATCAAGGAACACTGCTGGCTGTGGGTGGGTTTGATCGACAACAAGCTGATGAAGCAATTACCACCGGACGGGCTGATGCCATAGTTTTCGGGCGCTCATTCATCTCTAACCCTGACTTAGTAGAGCGCCTAAAACTCAATGCCCCTTTGACAGAAGGTGATGTCAGGGGGTTCTATGGTGGTGATGAACATGGTTACACAGACTATCAAACCCTGTCACCATTCCATTGAGCAGCACAACAAGACATTTTGTCTTTTTCTTAACTGAATCGTGTTCTTTATAAGTAAGTCGGTGCAATAAAACCAAACTATGTGAAGAAAAGTAAATAAGGCTCAAACTCTTTCTCCCCTTGCTCCCTGCTCCCTGCCTTATTCCAACAATAATTATTTACGCCGACCTACTTGTATCAACCAAACCAATGAGATGCAGCCAAACCGGGATCAACTGCTTCTGGGATATAGCGATGAAGATTCTGTGCTTGTTCACCTAGAATTTTTTCAACACCTTGGCGAATAATTGATTCTATGTGCAGTGTACTTTCTAATGAACGACACAGAGATTCTGAACAAATAAATTTTGGTTTTTCCGCCTCATCAACTGTGATGTATTGATTAGGAATTCTACTTAAAATATAAGCAACGAGATTTTGCCGCATATCAGGATTAGCAAAGGCCTCCTGATAAGGATGATGAGGGTAAGTTTCTAAAATACCTTCAAGTTCTTGAAGAACTAATCTTATCGTCAGATTCAATAGAGTTTTAGTCATTTTAAATCGCCTCTCTTCAATATAGATTTATTATCATGAGTCACAAATTTATCAAGGTGCTTTTATAAATTACTAGTAATAATTCAGCATCTAGAAGTCAGAGTTTAGAGTTGAGCAGTAATTAATGATGATTGCTAAATTGATTTATCAAACTTTTTTGTTGCTTGTAACTCTGATGAATTTTGAATTCTTACTATAGATGAACAAACTGTCACTTATCGTCTTTACACGACTATAATTAATTATTAAGTAGAAATAATTTCAACAGTGAGAAGAAATTAACCCTAAGTTTATAGTTTGTTGGAGAGCTTTTTCAAAGGTTACTCCTTGTTTAGTAGCAATATATAAAAGTACTATTGCTGCTGAACGTATGGAATCATCACAATGAATCAAAGTTGGTTTCGATGATTTGTTGATTACTTGAAAGATATCAAGTGCTGCTTGATGATTAATTTCTCCAAGATTAGTAGGAAAATTAATATACTGTAATCCTAACAACTCAACTTTTTCTTTTTCGTTGTCTAGTGAGCTGGTTTCATCAGGCGAGCGCAGATTAATTACAGACTGGTAACCCTCCTCAGCCAATTGCTTTAACTGATCTAAAGTAATTTGTCCTGCGATCGCTAAATCATCGTTAATTTTCCTAACAGTAATCATGTTTGCCGCCTTACTTGAGTCAGGGCGACTGAATAAGTCGCCCATTTAACCTTAATGTCTACGTTTACTATCAGCAATATCGCCATCAAAAGGTTGAACTCCCGTTTCTGGATAATTATCATCTCTAGGGCTGAAAATTCTACTGGCGGCACTTGAGATATAAGTGACCACTTGTGCTGCTCCATCTGTAATTGTGTGTATTATTTTGCTAACAGACATAAATGCTTCTCCTAATTGATTTTGAGTATGAAAAACTTTGTTTAAATATCGACTCTGACTTCTGAACTTTTCTTCAATCTTTAGTTAGCCTCATTTTCTATTTCTAGACATCTCTCTAAGAGGGTAATTGTGTCAGAGTTACCGCATTTCTCTAAAAGTTGAACCACGTCATAATTCCAGCTTTCCTCTAATTTCTGGCGTGTGTGGTAAATTTGCCAAAACTTGAAAGGATTGAAAAAAAGTCGTACGCTGGAAAAGTGGTTGATTAATAAATTGCCACAAAACAATACAATTATTTATTAAATAATGATCATTTTTCGACATAGTAGTGTTGTTTGAGATATTAAGACAGCACAACAGTAAATAAAACAATCAAGAAATTGGAAAATCTTTCACAAATTGCCGTCGAGTGATTGGTTGTCGCAAAATGAGTCCTTCACCACCAAGAGGATGATCTGTATCGATTGGTTCGCCTGCGATGGAAACAAAAACCTTAGCTTTAGGATCAATACTAGTAGCAGTATAGATTACCTGCGCTAAACGATAAGTCATTGAAGTACTACCACCACCTTGAATAAATTCTGGTGATAAGTTTACATAAATTCCTGCTTGAGTAACTCGCAAATCTAGTAATTTTGTACCTGCGGGAATTGTCGTACTCAACTCAACAGTTTTATGACTATTTAATAGATGAGTAAACGCTAATTTTAAAGCCTCCTCAGATGTGACTCCAACTTTTACATCTACAGGTTGAGGTACTAAGTGAATTTGGTTGTTGTCAAATTTTAACCAGTAAGTTTGCGCTTGTATTGCTTCTACTTTTGGCACAGATTTTGAGGCAATAATTACTACTGAATTATTCGCCTGTGTTGTAGGATTGGTGATTTGCCAACTCCACCAAGCAGTTCCTCCAAATAACGCCAAGGTAACTAGTGCCGAAGCAGCGATCGCTTCTCCTCGATATACTTGATAGTTGCGTTGGGTTTTCATAACGAACTCCTGTAAATCTTCCGAGTACGAACAAACATCAAACAGCATTTATGCTGACGTTTGGTCTTAGTGGGTATGAGATGGAGTCAACCAACTAAAGGCGATCGCTAGCTACCTACACTTTTAATTTAGAAGAACAATTTGAGGAACTTGTGAGGGAGTTTCTTTATTAGGACTGACGCATAAAAATAAATAATCGCTCAGTTACCATAAGGAATTGCTAAAGGGCTTGTGGTATTACTATTCTTTCTTTTTCCAGCGTTGTATACATGCGGGATGAATTGAGACTTTTATACAAAGCAGAATATTGATTCTTTGCGTCTTTGCGCGAGACAAAAATCATCCCACTAATCAGCAATGCCCTTTTTCCTTTTGACTTTTTACTTTTGCCTTTTTGTACTAGTTCTAGGTGGTGACGGACGAACACGGCGTGATACTTTGCGCTTTTTGACTTTGCTGGTAGGGAGTAAACCGCTAATTCCCTGCTTTTGCATTCGTTTATATGCGGAACCACACCAATCACTCAAAGAATGACTCATCGCGCCGAGTTCTAAACCAAGAAACAAGGCAAGATATTCTTTATCATAGCTAACCAGAGATTTTTGGATATTTTCACCCAAGCCTGACCAATTAAATCTTGTGTTTCCTAGTTTTTCAAAAATTACCAAAATTATGAATGCTGCGATCGCTAACAAGCAGGAAAGATAAATGACTCGCAGTGTCGTCCCAATAATCGGCCCATGCGATAAAAAAGAACGATGCCGAAGGCTTTTTTGATAAGGTAGCCAAATCCAGCGCAAATAACCCCAGCGTTGATATTGCCGAGAGTAAATATCTAAGTCAGGGCCAAACATCAAACCGCCAAACATAAACCCACCAGCCACCAGCAAGGTCACGCTGCTACTGCGGGTCTGCCAAAAAGCCACACCCGCCACAAACGGCAAAGCCCACAAAGTAATGCGATCATGCGTTCGACCAGAGGGCATTTAAAGGTTCTCAAAAATATTCAAAAAATTTTTCTCAAAAATACTAGCGCGATTCAAAATATTTTGCTATATTATTTAATTGTGAGCGCAAACAGAAAGAACAAACGGGCGGTTAGCTCAGTTGGTAGAGCGCCTGCCTTACAAGCAGGATGTCATCAGTTCGAGTCTGGTACTGCCCATTTTAAAGTAAAGCCACACGTCACTATGTAGGACGTGTGGCTTTATCTATAACTTTGCAGAAGATATGCCAAGCTTGTGCTTCCAATAAAGGTCGGCACGATTATGCTTTCAGACCCATTTCTCTTCTTGCAACCTTAAAGACGAAGCGAACCTCTTGAACACGAAAACATCCTGGTTTAGCCAATAGCTGATACCATTTCACGAAAAATCTGATAAAGATGTAAACCCTAAAGTCCTTGCCATATCTAAGTTTTTTAATTGCGTTAGCAAAGCAGTAGCGACGAAGGAGCGTCATTGTGAATTTCTAGGAGAAACAGCCGCTTCGCTAGGAGCGATACCTTCAGCTTGAAATTGCTGAACAGCCTGTTTTACCTCCTCACAACAAGTTTCGATTCGTTCACACCAGATTCCTTCATATACTTAACATACTGGGCTGAAATTGCTCGGCATAGCTCCGGGAAATGTCTATAGAGAAACCGTTTGGAATACCCTGAAGCGATCACCTTCTCAGAATTCTCCTTCAAACTCCCTCTGTGCAAGCGTTTCCCATTTCTGGATAAGTCTAATTATTTTCCGTCAACTATAGCTCTCAAAAGACACATTCAAGAAATCATAGAGGAAGTGCAAACTTTTAAGCACTGCTTATCTAAATATGGAATATCCAATTTTACACATCTGTGCAACTATCAGAAAATTGAGTTAACGACAGCAAAACAAGAGATATTTCAATATTACCTCTAATATCTTTATGAAAGTACAAAAGCGATCGCTCTCTACTAAGATAAATGCGATCGCCGTTAATTTTCTTTCCCCTACTAAGAGTTACAATTGCTTAGATACTTTTATTAAGAGGAAGAAAACCGCAAAACTTTCAATTACCAGGATGTCACAATTCCAACGGTAAAATTCACGCTACAATTAGTTCACCTGTCACAATATTTTTTTAAATATCATAATTTCCTGTTAAGTTACGGCGCAATATATATTTGCTGTATTGTTTTCAACATCTTTTGTATGCCTGCACCCAACCTACTTTTTTCTATTACTTACGCACGCAGTGTGTGAAGTATGTTATTTTTCATACTTCACACTTTTCTTTATCGCCTCAAAGATAATCGGGGGCGATTTTCCATCTGTTTACACAATCGTAATTCTGTACCTTTGCGGCTCCATTCTACTTGATCAAAAATTTGATGGAGTAAACATAAACCGCGACCACTTTCTGATTCATCCGGTGGTAAATAGTCTGTCGGCTCTCTATCAGAATTTGGTTCCGGTGTAAAGCCTTGACCTTGGTCAGAAATTACCCACCAATATTGATTATCTATCAACGAAAAACGGACTACGACTCTTTTACTGGGATCGAGATTATTACCATGTTTGGCGGCATTGACTAAGGCTTCTTGGAGTCCTAGCCGCAATTCTGCTTGTAATTTAACTGGAATTTCTGCCAGCAGTAAATCTAATATGGGACAAAGATAGAGAGTAGAGGCAAAACTAAGTGTGCCCCAATAACGTCCAACAGGACGGAGCGAAATGCTAATCACAAGAGAAACCCCATAGCTTTCAGTTAGCTAGACATCAGTTTGCTTGTACGCGCACCCTGACAAAATTGGAGGTGGTCATGCTGCCTTCAAACTTGCGTCTTTTATACTAGTTTTGAAAATGCTAGGGAGCATTTACTCTGTTTACGAAATTTGATTGTCGATACATAAAACGGCTTTTAAAAATTTACGATCGCAATCAGCAAATTAAAATATGCTGAAAATTTTTGAGAACTATGAAAGTGAGTTTTGTAGTGCCGATTTTGATATCAGACAACCTTATTCATAATCAATGAGAGTCTATGCAACTTTAGTTGTTTTAACAAAATCATTTCTATGTTTTAGGCTAATTCGATTTTAGCATTGTTACTATGCAAGAGACTACACATTTGCAATTTAAGATTTTGATAAAGAGTTAGTACTCTTATTTAAATGTCATAACACAAGAAAGGCAGCAGCTTCTACATGAGATGTTTGTGGAAAAAAATCAGCAGGTTGCACCCTTGTAACTTTATATATGCCTCCTTCACATAACAATTTCAGGTCACGCGCAAGTGTGGCTACTTTACAGCTGACGTAAACGATGCGAGCAGGTTTCGAGCGCAGTAATGAATCGATGACAGTGCGATCGCATCCCTTACGTGGCGGATCTAGTATGACCACATCAGGTATTATTCCCATTTGCGGCAGTAAATTCTCTACCGCACCGACTTGAAATGTAACGTTATGTATACTGTTGCGATTCGCGTTTAAAATTGCTTGCTCAACTGCTTCAGCCTGTAATTCCAATCCTATTGTTTGGCGTACCTGCTTGGCTAAAGGCAGAGTTAACGTCCCAATTCCACAATAAGCGTCAACTAGCACCTCATTTCCTTGGAGGTTAAGTTCTGCCTGAATGACTTCTAACAGTGCTTCGGCTGTTTCCGTAGAAACCTGGAAAAATGTATCGGGGCGGACTTGAAATTCTAAATTAGCAAATTGTTCTCTGAGATAAGGAACACCTGCAATAGTGCGAGTTTCGTCACCAAAAATGGCATTTGTTCTTTCTGGGTTGCGATTTAAAGAAACTCCCACCAATTGTGGATATCGCTGCAACCATTCCTCAGCTTGTTCAGTAATTCCCGCTAAGTGCCAATCTGTCACCACCAAAGTCAACAGCATTTCTCCCGTCCGGCGACCGATGCGTAAACCTAAATGGCGAATTTGCCCTTGGTGACGTTGTTCGTTGTAAATTTTCCAGCCACGCTTTTGAATGTCTTGCTTCACGTCCCCAAGCAGAGGATTTAAGCGAGAATCTTGCACAGGGCATTGATTTAAGTTCACTAAATGGTGACTACCCTTTTGGTAATATCCCGCCTGTACTTGCCCGGTAGTAGAAACACTAAAAGGATAAGTAGATTTATTGCGGTATCCCAGGGGTGACACAGCCGCCAATACAGGATCTACTGATGGTGTAGTAAAACCACCGATACGCTGTAAAGCTTGGATAACTTGATTGCGTTTAGCTTCTAGCTGATATTCATAATCAATATGCTGCCACTGACAACCACCGCACTTATCCGCCACAATGCAGCTTGGCCGGATGCGGTGCGGGGATGGCTGCAATAGCTGCATGAGTTTGCCATGAGCATATTTTGGCTTGACATGCAGTAAACGTACCATGACGCGATCGCCAGGGACAGTATCAGGCACAAATACCACCCGTTCTTCATAGCGACCTACCCCATCACCAGTATCAGTGAGATCGGCGATCGCAACTTCAATTAATTCACCTTGTTTCCAAATATTAGTCATTGGTCAATAGTCAATAGTCATTTGTCAAAAATTATTCTCCTCTGTACCCTTGCACCCCTGCCCCCCTGCTTCCCTTCTGTACCTCCAACTCGTTAAACTAGCAAATAATATTTCTCGTGATTACAATAATCATGACTGTAATTAGCCAAGTTATTCTCAAAGCCGACGACGAACTGCGTTATCCCAGCAGTGGCGAACTCAAAAGTATCAAAGAATTTTTGCAAACAGGGGAGCAACGGACTCGTATTGCTGCCACCCTGTCCGAAAATGAAAAAAAGATAGTTCAGGAAGCCACCAAGCAACTTTGGCAGAAGCGTCCTGATTTTATCGCACCCGGTGGCAATGCCTACGGTGAACGCCAACGTGCATTGTGTATCCGCGACTTTGGCTGGTATTTACGCCTGATTACCTATGGTGTACTTGCTGGTGACAAAGAACCAATTGAAAAAATCGGTTTAATTGGTGTGCGGGAAATGTACAACTCCCTTGGTGTTCCCGTTCCTGGAATGGTAGAAGCCATCAATTGTCTGAAAAAAGCCTCTCTTGACCTCCTAAGTGCAGACGACGCAGCAGCAGCATCACCATACTTTGATTACATCATTCAAGCGATGTCATAAGCCAAAGTTTGTTTTGCTTCTTTAGATGTGTCGTCCTGTCTCCTAAATTGAGTGCCGAGTGTTAGCACTCAAACATAACAACTCTAATTTGATCATACTCTCCCCACATTTGGTAGTGGCTTTGGCCATCTCTGTGTCAAGCTATCAACCAACTGTGGGGAAATTTTATTTTTGAAGGCAGGAGTTAGAGGGCAGGAGGCAGAAGAATGAAATTTCAGACTACCCTGCGGGAACGCCAAAGGCGAATACACTTCAAACTTCAGAATTTTTTAAATACAAAAAGCCGACAGTCTTTCATCAAAGCTGTCGGCGATTAGTGTGTTCCCTATTAATGACTCGGCTAGAGTTCAGTTGTATGTAATTATGCCAATTTGGCAAAGGGTAAGAGACGATCTCAATCATGTTTCTATGTGATTGTCGTCACTTGAGTGTTACTATCGAGCGGTATCTACTTAAGTGTGTAACAACGTATAAAACTAGAGCTAAAACAGCAGTTCGAGATGGGAAAAACAAAGCACAAATGGCCAATGACTATTGACCATTAACTATAAAATAGTCTTCTGTCCCCTTGGTGCATTATTCCCATGACCACCACCCCCAAAGATCCGTTTTCTCCCCAAGAAATTGCCGCCGAAGGTATTAAGCCAGAAGAATATGCAGAAATTGTGCGACGTTTAGGCCGCCATCCTAATAAAGCAGAACTGGGAATGTTTGGGGTGATGTGGTCAGAGCATTGCTGCTACAAAAATTCCCGACCATTACTCAAACAGTTTCCCACTACAGGCCCCCGCATTCTTGTTGGCCCTGGTGAAAATGCGGGTGTGGTTGACCTGGGTGAAGGACTCCGCCTCGCTTTTAAAATTGAATCTCATAACCACCCCTCCGCCGTTGAACCCTTTCAAGGAGCCGCCACAGGTGTCGGTGGTATCCTCAGAGATATTTTTACAATGGGTGCGCGTCCCATTGCTTTGTTAAACTCGTTGCGCTTTGGTTCTCTCGATGACCCTAAAACCCAAAGGCTATTTACTGGGGTAGTATCAGGAATCAGCCATTATGGTAACTGTCTCGTCAGTGATGAAACTTTTATTTGGAAAAATCAAGACGGGATACATTTTGATACCATTGGCAACTTTGTAGAATCCCGCCTCAAAACCAACATCACGACTTTAGAACTCCATGATAGTGATGCGGTTCAAACTTTATCTTTAGATCCCGACAGCCAAACTGTTTGTTGGCAACCTGTACGGCGAATATTTAAACGACGTAGCCAATATTTGATTACTATTCGTACAGCATTGGGACGTACTTTGGTGGTTACGCCAGACCATCCAATGTTAATTCGCTCCAATGGTGAATGGGATGTGGCAGTAGCTCAGTCTTTAAAAGTCGGTGATGAAATCC
This sequence comes from Nostoc piscinale CENA21, assembly GCF_001298445.1. Taxonomy (NCBI): domain Bacteria; kingdom Bacillati; phylum Cyanobacteriota; class Cyanophyceae; order Nostocales; family Nostocaceae; genus Nostoc; species Nostoc piscinale. The sequence continues at coordinate 6,747,975 of NZ_CP012036.1, forward strand.
CGTTAATAACTGCATGGCCACAATTAACAGCAGAAAAAGACACAGCCTTAGATTTGCTGACTGGTTTAAATCCAGAAACTGCCATTGCTAAAGATGTATATGTACAGCTACCCGAAAATTGGCAAGTCACAGAGGCGGTACGTACTGCGTTGAGATTACTCGAACCTGCTGTTTACAAACGCCATCAATACTTATCTACAGGTAGATTTCCTCTGGCATACTTTTTGGCTTTGGAACTACTGCTGAATGTTCCTCGTAGCGATATCCGCTTATTCCGGCGCGGTAAAGCTAATTATATGAATGCAGTTATTCAGCCAAATAAATTGTTTGCCCGGTTAATTGGCTATTTTCTCTCAGAAGGCTGTGCTGCTAAAAACGGAAATACCTACAAAATTATTTTCACCTTCGCCCATCATGAAACAGAGTATGTTGAGGATGCGATCGCTGGTCTAAAATACTTGGGGTTACGCCCTTGTGTAGAAAAACGTGCTTCTACCATTGCTGTTTACGCAACTTCTTGGCTATTCGGGCATTTCTTGAAGAATGTTTGGCAATGCGGCACAGAAGCCAGCAACAAAGCATTCCCTAACTTTGTCTTCCAGTGGTCACAAGAATTGCAGTATGAAGTCCTCAAAGGCTTATTCCGGGGTGATGGTTCTATGACCACCAAAACCGACGGTAATCACGCCAAAATTAGTTTTGCTACCACTAGCCGCAAGTTATTTGAGCAAACAGTCCTTTTGCTGCAAACTCAAGGAATCATCCCATATATTTATTGCCAACCAGTAGGCGAAGCAGAAATTGAGGGACGCAAGCACATCCGCAAACCCTTATGGCAATTGGAAGTTAGTAATTTTGCGGCATTAAAAGCCTTAGCCACAGTTTTTAGTCAAGAGCGAAATCAGGAATTAGCTGTAGCTTTAAATCGTTACAGTGGTACTAAACATTCATTTCCTCGGTTTACCAAGTCGGCAGCAGATGTAGCTACTGTCAAGATTAAGAGTATCGCACACCAAACCGTTGCCGAATGTGATGTCTATGATGTGGAGGTAGATAATACACATCTTTTTGTGACTTCATCGGGGATAGTGACACACAACTGCGTCGGCGTTCCGACTGTTGGTGGCGAAGTCTACTTTGACCCTGCTTATGCTGGAAATCCTTTAGTTAACGTCATGGCTTTGGGATTGATGGAAACGCCGGAAATTGTGAAATCTGGGGCATCGGGTATCGGTAATCCTGTATTGTATGTGGGTTCTACCACCGGACGCGATGGAATGGGTGGTGCAAGCTTCGCCAGTGCCGAATTAACTGATGCGTCGATGGATGACCGTCCGGCGGTGCAAGTCGGCGACCCATTTTTAGAAAAGTCGTTAATTGAAGCTTGTCTAGAAGCGTTTAAAACTGGTGCAGTCGTCGCTGCCCAAGATATGGGTGCAGCCGGGATTACCTGTTCTACCTCCGAAATGGCAGCTAAAGGCGGTGTCGGCATTGAATTAGATTTAAATAAGATTCCGGTGCGGGAAACGGGGATGGTTCCCTACGAATATTTGCTGTCGGAATCGCAAGAAAGAATGCTGTTTGTTGCCCACAAAGGCCGGGAACAGGAGTTAATTGATATTTTTCACCGTTGGGGACTTCATGCGGTGGTGGCTGGGACAGTAATTGCTGAACCCATCGTCAGGATTTTATTCCGGGGTAAAATTGCGGCGGAAATTCCGGCTGATGCTTTGGCAGAAAATACGCCACTTTATGAACGTGAGTTGTTAGCGGAACCGCCAGAATATGCCTGTCAAGCTTGGACATGGACAGCCGATAGTTTACCTGCTTGCACAGCTGCGGGGATCGGTAGCCACAGTTGGAATGATATCTTATTGACTTTACTCAATACACCTACGATCGCCTCGAAAAATTGGGTATACCGTCAATACGACCATCAAGTACAAAACAATACTGTTGCTCTTCCTGGTGGTGCAGATGCGGCTGTGGTTCGCTTACGTCCATTAGAAGCCATCCCCAATCTCACATCACCAAATCTTAAATCTGCCGTTGCTGCTACAGTAGATTGCAATCCCCGCTATGTTTACCTTGATCCCTACGAAGGTGCTAAGGCGGTAGTCGCAGAAGCAGCACGTAATCTTAGTTGTGTGGGTGCAGAACCTTTAGCTGTTACCGATAACCTGAATTTTGGCAGTCCCGAAAAACCCATTGGTTATTGGCAATTAGCCGAAGCTTGTCGCGGTTTAGCAGAAGGTTGTCGAGAACTAGCCACACCAGTCACAGGGGGAAATGTCTCTCTTTACAATGAAACTGTCGATTCCCAAGGCAACCCCCAACCAATTTATCCGACTCCTGTGGTGGGAATGGTGGGTTTAATTCCTGATTTCACCAAAATTTGCGGTCAAGCTTGGCAAGCAAGCGGTGATGTGATTTATTTACTGGGATTAACTGTACAGTCCAAAGTGGAATTAGGCGCATCCGAATATCTGGCTACCATCCACAATACTGTAGCTGGAAGACCACCAAGGGTAAATTTTGATTTGGAACGCCGTGTGCAGAAGGTTTGCCGTGATGGTATTCGTTCTGGTTGGGTGCGTTCAGCCCATGATTGCGCTGAGGGCGGATTAGTTGTCGCCTTGGCAGAATCTTCCATTGCTGGCAATTTGGGCGCAGAAGTACAATTAGACATTTCGCCAAATCAGTTACAGCGTCTGGATGAAGTGCTGTTTGGTGAAGCTGGCGCAAGAATTATCGTTTCAGTGGGTTCAGAACACCAAGAAATCTGGGAATCATACTTACAAGAACATCTCACTCACGAGTGGCAAAAATTAGGCATGGTTGGTAATTATGGTGATGGTTTGACGGTTTTAACTACCGATAACCAGACCTTAATCGCAGTTAGTATGGAAGATATAAAGGATCGTTACAATAATGCGATCGCTAAACGTCTAGCTGCACACACTCAGGCCTAAAAAAGTATCTAGTCTGAAGTCAAAAATTTCACACTTCAGACTTCATACTTCAGACTTCTTAGGGTACTGTTTTAATAAGTGGTTAAAGATTTGTTAAGAATAGACCATAACACTTTCAAAAGTGATTGCGGAGATGGATTTCTCAAAAGGTTATACACTCACCGTTTGACAATCCAAAATCCCAAATGGTACAGCCACCTCAAGCCATAACCCCAGTGACTTGACACCCCAACCAGGAGCAAAGCCAGCATGATTCCTATTGATTCCGTTACTTCGGATGAATACCCCGAATCCAATTTCAACTCAAATAATGACCGTCCTGACAAGCCCGAAGAAGCTTGCGGTGTCTTTGGACTTTACGCACCAGGAGAAGACGTTGCCAAACTAACCTACTTTGGATTGTATGCCCTCCAGCACAGGGGTCAAGAGTCTGCTGGAATTGCTACCTTTGAGGGTACAAAAGTCCATCTGCACAAAGATATGGGCTTGGTGTCTCAAGTATTCAACGAATCGATTTTAGAAGAGTTGCCCGGAAATCTCGCTGTTGGTCATACTCGCTATTCCACCACTGGTTCTAGTCGCAAAGTTAACGCCCAGCCTGCTGTGGTTGAGACTCGCTTAGGTAATCTTGCTCTTGCACATAATGGGAATCTTGTCAATACAACACAATTGCGTGATGAATTGCTTAAAAGCAATTTTAACTTAGTCACAACAACTGACTCAGAAATGATTGCCTTTGCGATCGCCGAAGCAGTCAACGCTGGTGCAGATTGGTTAGACGGGGCAATTCAAGCGTTTCACCGTTGCCAAGGAGCCTTTAGTTTAGTTATTGGCACACCTGTTGGGGTAATGGGAACCCGTGATCCTAATGGTATTCGTCCTTTAGTAATTGGGACTGTTGGGACAAATCCTGTACGTTATGTATTGTCTTCCGAAACTTGTGGTTTAGACATTATTGGCGCTGAATACCTGCGCGATGTCGAACCGGGAGAATTAGTTTGGATAACCGAAGAAGGTTTGGCTTCTTACCACTGGAGTCAGCAGCCGCAACGTAAATTGTGCATCTTTGAAATGATTTACTTTGCCCGTCCTGATAGCGTTATGCACAATGAAACTTTATACAGCTATAGGATGCGCTTAGGAAGACAACTGGCTGCCGAATCGAATGTCGAAGCCGATATTGTGTTTGGCGTACCTGATTCTGGTATCCCCGCAGCGATCGGATTTTCTCAAGCTTCCGGCGTTAGTTATGGCGAAGGCTTGATTAAAAATCGCTACGTTGGACGCACCTTTATTCAACCAACTCAAACTATGCGCGAGTCTGGTATTCGGATGAAACTCAATCCTCTTAAAGATGTATTGGCGGGTAAAAGAGTTGTAATTGTAGATGATTCAATTGTGCGGGGTACAACCAGCCGCAAATTAGTCAAAGCCTTGCGTGATGCGGGTGCGGCTGAAGTCCACATGCGAATTTCTTCACCGCCTGTCACTCATCCTTGCTTTTATGGGATTGATACCGATAGCCAAGATCAGTTAATTGCGGCTACCAAATCTGTTGAGGAAATTGCCCAACAACTAGAAGTAGAGTCCCTCGCCTACCTGAGTTGGGAAGGAATGCTCAAAGCCACAGGAGAAGACACCAATAGTTTTTGTTCTGCCTGCTTTACAGGAGATTACCCAGTCGCTATTCCTGAACAAGTGAAGCGTTCTAAGTTGATTTTAGAGAAGGTGGTAGTTTAGAACTTTTAAAAAGGACTGCAAATTCCTATGAGTTAAGGACAAGGAGGATAAGGGAGACAAGGGAGATATAAGTCTTTTTTTGGAGTAACCAAAGAATTTAAAACTTACACCATAACTCTCTCAAACTCTTATAACTTCGTGTCCTACCCTGCGGGAAGCCGCTATCGCGTCTATGCGTCCTTTGCAGTTCGTTTTGTAAGTCCTGGAGTTCATACCGATTGACGAAAATCTTGACAGGACTTACACACAAGGGTTGTTGGTGAAGATTTGCTTATCACCTGTAACCTTCCTAAACTAAAAATCAAAATATATGTAAGGTAGACCGCCTTCGGGGGCTAGTAACCAGACAATATAAAAACATAAGGGTACGAAAACCAGTTTTATAGGCCAGTTTAACTCTAGTTTTAATCGGCCATTCACAGCATAGACCAAGCCCATCAAAGCCGCTAAAATTCCCAACAGCCAAGAGAGTTGATAAGGGCTAATTGTTAGAGCTTCTACATATACTTTTTGGGCGAACTGTGCGTCAGCAGTGTGACCCCAAAGGTGCTGAATTACTAACGAAGAATCTTGGAGATTGGGTAAACGAAACCAAATCCAAGAAGTGAAAACCATTAACTGTGTCAATAGCCAAGCGATAAATATACCAAAGGGATTTTGCCAGAATTGGGCTAGTTTTTCGTTGCGATCGCTCAAATCATCTGTAAGGCGATGTACTGCTAAAGCAATACCGTGGATTATACCCCACACAAAGAAACCCCAGGCGGAACCGTGCCAAATACCTGCAATTACCATCACCAGGAATAAATTCCAGCAGGTACGCATCAAACCACGGCGAGAACCACCCAAAGGGAAATAAACATAGTTCCGCAACCAGTCACCTAATGTTATGTGCCAGCGTCGCCAAAAATCAGCAATGCTAGTACTGAAGTAAGGAAAATCAAAATTTTCTGGCAAAACTAAACCAAATAGCAACGCTGTACCACGGGCAATATCTACATAGCCATTAAAATCTAAATACAGTTGCAAACCATAGGCAAAAGTCGCCAACCACAAATCAGTACTACCTGCACGTTGCAAATTCCCAAAACATAAATCAACAAAAATCCCCAAGTTATCTGCCAAGAGTCCTTTTTTGATTACACCTCTAGCAATTAACCATAATGCTTCAGCGACTCTCTCGGCTGTGGGAAATTGCAGTGTATTAAATTGAGTTGCTAAGTTGTGATAGCGCGTAATTGGCCCGGAAATTAGTTTAGCAAAAAAGAGTTTATATGTGGCAAATTTGAGAAAATGGTCAGTAGCCGGAGCGCCACGATAAACATCGATTAAATAAGCAATACACTCAAAGGTAAAAAATGAAATTCCCAACGGTGCAATAACTTTAAAAGATGTTTCTGGTGAACTTGATTGGATAGGAAAAGCCAAGTTTAATATCGGCGAAATATATTTAAAACCCAGTAGTAATAGAACATTTAAGATTACGCCTAGCGATAATAATTTTAGACGACGACTATTCCAATCAGCATTAGCATACTGCCAATCTTCATTAGATATGCGCCAATCAAGATTATGCTCTCCCGGAGAAGTATTTTTGCCAATTTCTCTACCCAAGCGAAAGTTAATAAAGGTCAATGCTAATAACAGTGGGATGTATTGAATACTCCAAGAAGCATAAAAAGCAATACTGGCAATTAATAAAATCCACAATCGCCATTTTTGTTCAGCAACAGTCCAGTAGATGCCTAATATACTCAGTAAAAATATCCCGTAGGAAATTGAAATAAAGTTCATATTTTAGTCATTGGTCAATTGTTATTGGTCATTTGTCATTTGAGATGAAGCAGGAGGCAGTGAAGCTAATTAACCGAGGGCGGAGGAAAATTTCTTTACTCAACACGTACACTGAGCGAAGTTGAAGTGTACATGACTCAGCACTCATCACTTACTTTGTCGGCCAAGGAATCACTGGGTCGATCGCTAGTTTTTTCGAGACTTCGTAAGCGCCAAAGCGGTTAAGATGGCTGGGGTCAGAGAAATAGTCATTTTTTCTGGGCCAAAGTTGGCTAAAATCTCGATAAATAAAATTAGGGTTGGTGGCTAACCGAATCATATATTGTTGAAATTCTTGCTCGTATTTTTTGCGAATTGGATCTAAATATTCGGCGGTGAGTGGCATATTAATAAATACGAGAGGAATTTGCTGTGCCTGCGTGAACTTCAAAACTTCTTGAAAGGCGGCATCTTGATTGCCTTCTATATGAAATGATTTGTAGTCATTGTCATAATTACCTGTAACTCTGGGATGTTTTTGATAGTATCGAGCCGGATTGAAGCGCACAGATAAAGGTAAGAAGCCATCAAAATCAACTGATTGGAGTGAAGTTTCATCATCAGAACTTTCAGTAGCTGAGTCAGTTGATTTATTTTCTTGAGGTCGGCGATCGCTAATTAATGGCAAATTATCAAGTTGTTGATGTAGTAAAGATTTAAGCTGGTTGCGATTTTGATAGGTACTGGAAAAAGCGCCTAAAATTTGATTTAACCCATTATTAATAGCTTGATAGCTAGTAATTTCCTCTGGTTTTTTCGTGTTTTTTTGCTTATCTGGTGATTTCGCCGGATTGTTAGCAGCTTCTTCATTACTATCGATATTCTGAGCTTTTTCCAAGATTTTTTGATAACCAGGGGACGCGGCGATCGCATTAAAGGTAATATCGTCTCGACCACTGTTAAAAGCGCGAGAACCATCAGCCCAAAGAATCACTTTGGGTAATTCTGATGTCTCCAAGACTTGGCGAATAATAAAATCGACGACTTGGGCGGTTGCACCATTCACCCCAAAATTGAACACCTCAATATTGGGATATCCTTGTTTGGCTAAACCTTTGGATAATGCCGCCGGGTCAACGCCGCGCAAAGCCCGCGAAGAACCAATAATTAAAACATCTGGTGGACTGCCTTTAATATTCAATTGTTGGCGGTATAAAGCTAATTGTTCATCTAATTGCCGCGCATTAAAACTGGGCATTTGCGATCGCGCTGCTAATAAAATTGCCGATGCTGTAGCTTTTTCTTTTAATGGTGCGGCTGTTAAAGTAGTTGCTTCTGGATCATCTTCATTCACCGTAAATCCAGAAGCGTTGAAGGCAGAATTTTTCGACCCTGATAATTTCTGCCCAGAGGAATTATGCAATAATTCGAGTTTTTCTTGATGTTTGGGTTTGGCTGGGGGCTTTGGTTCGGCATTGGCAGTCTCTACACTAGTTACCTGTGGTGTCTGGGGTAATGTCCGCGCCACCATTTGACCGCTAATCCAATCGGTTTGCAGTGTCAGTAATAATCCCAATGTTCCCCAAACCACAGCCACTTTCAGTCCGCCTTGTAAATCGGGGTCGGCGGCAGTTGACTGACCAGCTTCGGTAAATATTTGTGTACCTAAGAGGAAATTTTTAATTGCCGTGCTGGTGGTGACAATCCAATCTCGCGCGACTTCTGTAACAAAATTTTGAACTTCTTCGGAAGTTAAATCAGGGCGAAAAATCGGTTCTTGACCGTCTTTAACTATCAGTTCACCGACATATTCCGAAGTTGCCGCAAATTCTGGAGTAGCTTCGGGTACTAAACGTTGGCGCTGAACAAAGTCTACGCCATGATGCCAAACTGGTTCTTTATTGCCCGCGCGACGACCGTAAACCCTTACTCCAGTGATTCCAGGTAATTTTAATTGCCGGACAAACTGGGTAACTTTATTGGCGACTTGTTTGCGGTTGGGGCATACAGGCGCATCACACATAATATGCAGCAAGTCGCCTTTGTGAAGCAAGAGGACACGTATCCCGCCTGTTTTCAAGCGCCATTCCAAATCGGTATTAAGTAAGCGTTCTAATAAAAAATGGGTGGCTGGTTCATCGCCGCTAATGGCTAATTCTAAAGCGGAAGTGGCTAAGGCTGGATGTTGGGAAGCAGGTAAAGAAATCCAATCAATCCAAGCTGGTTGCTTTTGGGCGGTTTTTTGACCGTATATCGTCGCGCCGAGAATGCCTTGAGGTGCGATCGCTTCTAGGTGCGATACGATGATATCCAGACATTGGGTTTTATCGGGTGCAGGTGCATCTTCTAAAGGATCAAAAGCTGGGGAGCAGAAAAGATGTAAAGTTGATTCTTTGAGTGATGCTTGGACAGTGACTTTAAATTCTAATAATACTTCTGTTAAAAGCCGAGCGATCGCTTGCACATCCCCCCAACGCGCCCATTCTTTCAGCATCACTTCTGGGGGCGTTAAATCTACCCGCAGTACCCAATCATTATTTGTTTCACCACTGACTTGGGCGGTAATGACTGCATCTTGATAGCCCGTCAACTTTAATAGTCGCAGTTTTTGGGCAATTGTTTCGGCTAATAAGGAAGAATCTGGACTATAGACAGATTGACAAAAAACCCAGAGACGATTTGTTGCGGCTTGATTTTTGTCCTTGGGTTGGTGTGGCTTAATTTTGACTTGGACTCCCACACCCAAAGAACTGAGAGTTTCACTGAGATAATGAGCGATCGCATTGGGGTCGCCGCGACGGGCTAAACTCTCATTTGATATAATTAGCGACCCACCAGGCTGTGATGCTTCTGCATCTTTTAGGGCTTGTTCTACCTGTTCTAAATGCTTGTCTAACTGATTTAGATGTACCCGATGACACCATTGGGGTCGATTTTCGCCCTTTTTCCGTCCATAAACCAATACTTGGTATATTGAGGGTTGTTCGTTATTGGTTAAGACATCTAAATCTGTTTGCTGGAGTGCGTGAAGCAAATCAGCAAGAGTGCGCCAGCGTAGAGGACACTCTGTCGCTTCACAAAGAATGTGTAGGTCATTTCCCCGCAACCGGACTTTCACCCCGAAAGTGTTAATCCCTGTTGCTTGGCTTACCCATTGCACTAATATTTGCTGGCTATCTACTAAGAGTTTTTTCATGGGCAGTTAACTTTACAGGAAGCGAGTATTCGGGGGTATTGCCTGCGCTTGTAAACTAGAACCATAATGTCTATCACATTTTGCTGTTTTTTTTTAACACTTTTGTTACCTTCTGTGCTTGCAAAATAGGCCAAGATAGTCTTATATCGTTGCAAGTCATACAGATTTTGAGTTTTGCGTTTCATTTTCCTCGTTTGCCAACCACCAAAAATTAGCAATGCCTCCTATCACCTCCCAATCTTCACCCAACCCCGGACTAAATCTGGTTTTGTTTAGCATTCCCCAATCTTTTATCCTCGAAATAGGTACAGCGTCCATACTACTGCTGCTGACCAGCGAAAAATTCACGCTCAAAGCCCTAGAATCTATCGGGCAAGCTAGTGAAGAATTGTTTCGCGGCGATCGCTTACCGATTCTTCCCTTTCCCAATCACGATGAAATAACCAATAAAAGCTAAAACTTATACTTTAAAAAATAAACCGCTCATAGAAAACAATGAGCGTAAATCACAAAGTTCAAAAATGTAAACAGTAATTGGCTTTACAAGAGAAGCAAATATGAGTTCGCTTTTATACTCTGTGTCACACGCTGCGAATTATTACCCTGCGTCAGAATTATTTTTACGTCGTCGTCTCCAAATCGTTGAAGAATTATGGGAGAACGTCCTGCGGCAAGAATGCGGCCAGAAAATGGTAGATTTGTTGCGGCAGTTGCGAGATTTGTGTTCGCCAGAAGGTCAAGCCACCAACGACCAAGCATCCTCCGCCGTCAAATTGATTGAACAACTGAATATTAATGAAGCAATTCGGGCAGCACGGGCTTTTGCGCTTTATTTTCAGCTAATTAATATTATTGAGCAAGAATATGAGCAGAAGCAGCAACTCACACGCTACTCGGAAATAGACGATCAAATTACCACCAGTTCTGACACCATGTCAGAGAGTACTTATTCCTCCAACGATAAAGAAGATGATGCCTTTGTCAACAAAGGTATAGGTTCAGACTTGTTGGCTAAAAGTTGGGTGGGCAAAATGCACAATAAACAAAAAGGTACTTTTGCCACACTGTTTCCTTATTTATATGACTTGAATGTCCCACCCCAACAAATTCAGCGTTTAATTTCGCAGTTAGATGTGCGTTTGGTGTTCACCGCCCACCCCACAGAAATTGTCCGTCATACCATCCGCGATAAACAAAGACAAGTTGTGAATCTATTGCAACAAATAGACGCAATTGAAAATCGTGCTGGTGCATATCCTTGGGAGTCAGGGGAGTTACGCGAAAAGTTACTAGAAGAAATTCGCCTCTGGTGGCGTACCGATGAACTCCACCAGTTCAAACCCACAGTTCTAGATGAAGTAGATTACGCCCTGCACTACTTCCAAGAAGTTTTATTTGATGGTATTCCCCAACTGCATAAACGTTTTAAATATGCTTTGGGTAAAACTTTTGATTGGTTAGAACCGCCCCGCAAAAACTTTTGTTCCTTTGGTTCTTGGGTAGGTTCCGATAGAGATGGGAACCCCTCAGTTACGCCGGAAATTACCTGGAAGACAGCTTGCTATCAACGCAAAATGGTGCTGGAACGCTATATTCAATCAGTCAAAAAGCTGATTGAATTATTAAGCATCTCCATGCACTGGAGTGATGTTTTACCAGATTTGCTGGAATCGCTGGAATTAGACCAGTCGCAGTTAAGTGATATATATGATGCCCTGGCATTGCGTTATCGCCAAGAACCTTATCGTTTGAAGTTGTCTTATGTACTGAGACGGTTAGAAAATACCCGCGATCGCAATTTAGCATTATATAAACGGGAAACTCCCAGCAACGAAGATGCACCAATGTATCGTTCTGGGGCAGAGTTTTTAACAGAATTGCGGCTAATTCAGCGTAATTTGAGCGAAACTGGCTTAAGTTGTCGAGAATTGGATAATTTGATTTGTCAAGTAGAAATTTTTGACTTTAACTTGACACAGTTAGATATCCGCCAAGAATCAACCCGCCATTCTGATGCGTTAAATGAGATTTTAGAATATCTGCAAGTTCTACCCCAAGCTTATGATGACCTCACAGAAGAACAGCGTGTAGCTTGGTTAACTTCCGAATTGCAAACCCGCCGTCCGTTAATTCCGGCGGAATTGCCATTTTCCGAAAAAACCAACGATATCATTGAAACCTTCCGAATTTTGCGATCGCTGCAACAAGAGTTTGGTGTTAACATCTGCCAAACTTACATTATTAGTATGTGCCGTCAAGTCAGCGACGTACTGGAAGTTTTACTTTTAGCCAAAGAAGCAAGATTATTTGACCCAGCCATTGCCGTTGGCACAATTCAAGTTGTACCGTTATTTGAAACAGTAGAAGACTTACAGCGTTCGCGCAGCATTATGCGTCAGCTGTTTGAACTTCCCTTGTATCGGGCTTTGTTGGCTGGCGGCTACGAAAATATTCAGCAACGACTTTCTGATGCGGAAGCAAATCCCCATTCTACAATTGCACCCGACTTACAAGAAGTTATGTTGGGGTATTCCGACAGTAACAAAGACTCTGGCTTTTTAAGTAGTAACTGGGAAATTCACAAAGCTCAAAAGTCATTGCAGAAAATCGCTGAAGAATACGGTGTTAACTTGCGAATCTTCCACGGTCGTGGCGGTTCTGTAGGTAGAGGTGGCGGCCCTGCTTACGAGGCGATTTTAGCCCAGCCAGGTCACAGTATTAACGGGCGAATTAAAATTACCGAACAAGGGGAAGTCTTAGCTTCTAAATATTCCTTGGTGGACTTGGCGCTATACAACTTAGAAACCGTCACCACTGCGGTAATTCAAGCTAGTTTGCTGCGGACAGGGTTTGATGATATCGAACCTTGGAACGAAATTATGGAAGAACTAGCAGTGCGATCGCGGCAACATTATCGTGCTTTAATCTACGAACAACCAGATTTCATTGACTTTTTCAACCAAGTCACCCCCATTGAAGAAATAAGCCAACTGCAAATCAGTTCTCGTCCCGCACGTCGCCCTTCAGGAAAGAAAGATTTAAGTAGTTTACGGGCGATCCCTTGGGTATTTAGCTGGACACAAACTAGAGTTTTGCTACCTTCTTGGTATGGTGTCGGAACAGCTTTGCAAGAGTTCTTGAATGAAGAACCAGAAGAACACCTGAAATTACTGCGCTACTTTTATATGAAGTGGCCGTTCTTCAAAATGGTGATTTCCAAAGCGGAAATGACACTGGCGAAAGTCGATATCCAAATGGCGCGACACTACGTCCAGGAATTATCCAACCCAGAAGACAAAGAACGCTTCGAGACAGTCTTTGAGCAAATCGCCAGTGAATACTATCTCACAAAAGATTTCGTCCTGAAAATTACTGGTCACACTCGACTGTTAGATGGTGATCCTGTATTGCAGCGTTCAGTACAATTACGCAACGGGACAATTGTACCCCTCGGTTTCATCCAGGTTTCACTCCTTAAGCGCCTGCGCCAAGCGAAAAATACCACAGCTACCTCTGGTGTGATTCACTCTCGTTACAGCAAAGGCGAGTTACTGCGGGGCGCACTGTTAACCATTAATGGTATTGCTGCGGGAATGCGAAATACAGGCTGATCTGCTTCGTTGAGTCCTTTGTCAATGGTCATTCGCCCTGGGTATGGTGCTAGTGACCAATGACAAGGGATTATGAGGCAAGGGGGACAAGGTAGAAGACTTCAACTGCGCGATCGCAAGTTATGCAAATTTCTCCAAGAATTGGTACTAGTATCAAAACAATGCCAAGTACCGTCCTTGGTATCCTGATAACAAAACAAAGTGCGATCGCCACTGTATAAATTATCGGTTAAATAATAAACTAGCCCCCGGAACGGATATGTTTTGCGACTTAAACGTTTAGCTACAGCTTGATTGGGGCATTCCACAATAAATACTGGTTTTTTATTCAAGTGAGCTAACGAGAATATACACATACGCAAAATCGCTCTCAGCCAACTTTCAGAATTATCAAAATAGTCGTCAATAATCCTGTTAGTTAGTGCTTTTTCGAGGGTGCGATCGTTGTTTTGAGAGATGTGAGCCTCAGACATAGCCTCACCTAATTCCTATACCGATGGTTCGAGGTTAATCCAAAATTTCCCAAAATGCCAAGAGTCTATGTGCGTTCGCTTACTCATGCTGGCTTTGAGTCAAGGAAGTGGGAAGTAGGAATTTTGTTTCTGAGCATAACTTATTATCATTCTGCGCTTCTTTGCGTTGACCTCAGCGTCACTTTGCGGTTCAATCAAGATCCCAAGACTGGTAAAATCTACCCAGAGGAAAGAAAGAGCAAATAGCCATGACTGCTGAAACTAATCAAGTAAATTCCACAACCAAAGGTGCAGATGCGATTGATGAAGCGATCGCCAAAGGGATAGATTTTGATGGAACTGCCATTCCTAGTGCCAAGCTAGACCTTTATAACCAAGTTATGGCGTTAGAAGCAAATAGACAGCGCAGTGGTGTTTCTAATACCATGCGATCGCGGATTGTGAGATTGGTGCAAAACACATTCCTCAAGCAGAACTTGACCAAAAACTCATCGATGCGGGTTTTGCGCCCTTGAAGGAAAAAGAAATCGCCTTTTTCTACGGCGGTAAATGATCAATAAACCCCTAAGACTAGAAAGGCAGGAGGCACTCCGGCAAAGCCGGAGAAGTCAAAAGTATTCTTCATTTTTGCCTTTTTACTTTTGCCTTTTGACTTACCGCTACGCGGTTGAGGCAGAAGGAAAGAGAATGGTAGCCTTATTTACCTTTATTAACTTGGTTTTGTTTTTCCCTGCCGATTTACTTAGTATTAGTCATAAAATAATCAAGAACTACAGCTATGGCTGTAGTCAAAAATATTAGGACATTGTGTAAGGGGAAAAACTAGCAATAGGAATTATTTTATCTCCTGCCTTCTGCCTCCTGCCTCCTGCTATACATTCCCCATCATGACAGATGTCTCTTTGCCTATTAACCTCTGGGAATATGAACAATTAGCCAAACAGCATCTCTCGCAGATGGCTTTTGATTATTACAGTAGTGGTGCTTGGGATGAAATTACATTACGAGATAACCGTGCTGCTTTTGAAAGAGTAAAATTGCGTCCTCGGATGTTGGTAGATGTGAGCGATCGCAATTTAAGCACCTCTATTTTAGGACAATCTCTACAACTACCCTTGTTAATCGCACCAATGGCGTTTCAGTGTCTAGCTCATCCCCAGGGAGAATTAGCCACAGCCTTAGCCGCAGCTACCGCAGGCGTAGGTATGGTGTTGAGTACAATGGCTACCAAAAACCTAGAAGAAGTTGCTGCGGTAGGTTACAAACATAATGCTTTGCAATGGTTCCAACTGTATATCCATAAAGACCGGGGCTTAACACGAAATTTAGTAGAAAGAGCTTACGCCGCCGGGTATCAAGCCCTTTGTGTAACTGTGGATGCGCCAATTTTGGGACGACGAGAGCGAGATGTGCGGAACACCTTTAGCTTACCCCCTGGATTGCAATTAGCGAACATTACTAATATCTCAGGGTTGAATATTCCCCAAGAATCAGCAGAATCTGGGTTATTTACTTATTTTGCCCAGCAATTAAACCCGGCTGTAACTTGGCATGACTTGGAATGGTTACAGTCGTTATCGCCACTACCTTTAGTACTCAAAGGTATTTTACGCGCTGATGATGCTGTGCGAGCAGTTGAGCATGGAGCCAAAGCAATTGTAGTTTCTAATCATGGTGGCAGACAACTTGATGGTGCGATCGCCTCTTTAGATGCACTGGCGGAAATAGTTGCTGCTGTGGATAATCAAGCCGAAGTGCTAGTAGATGGTGGGATTCGTCGTGGTACAGACATTCTCAAAGCCTTGGCTTTAGGTGCAAAAGCAGTTCTTATCGGTCGCCCCGTACTCTGGGGATTAGCCGTAGCAGGACAAGTTGGTGTATCCCATATCATCTCCCTGCTACAAGATGAATTAAGTATAGCGATGGCTTTGAGTGGCTGCACATCCATACAAGATATTGACCCTAGTTTAGTGACTTTCAAACACTAACCCGCAAAATTAGTTGCACCAGCGTTAATAGATATGTTATATTAGGAAAGTTGCACCCAAGGGCGGGTGGCGAAACTGGTAGACGCACCACACTCAAAATGTGGCGACCTTGCGGTCATAGGAGTTCGATTCTCCTCCTGCCCATCGTTAAAGTATGTATCGCCCCTAATTTTGTATGTGCGTTGACATATTATTTGTCATCGGTAACAAAATTAAGTGACTTCCAGAGAATAAATTATCCAATTTCCGAGAGAAGATATCGTTATTTTTCCCCTGCTCCCTGCTTACACAATTAAATTCGGAAATCAAATCAAATTTCTATATAAACAATAGTATCGATTTTGGCGATCGCTATTTTTCTTCAGTAAGATAGTGCCAAATTTTGACAAACTTTCTGCCGCAAAAACACGGTGGATTTTGCGTTGGCGAAAAATCTCTGGAGAGGAAAAATGTATAAGCGACAAACCAGTAAAGGTCAATCATCTACAAATCATGATGCACCAACAAATCAATTTGCACCCCGTCGCTTTGTCATCCAACCCCAAACCGAAGAAGCAGAACAAACACCAGCAGATTTACAAGCGAAATCACCAACAACACCTATCAACAACCTTGCCAATATTCCAATTTTTCCCCCTGGCTATCAACCACCGCCACCACCAAGAATCCAGATGAAACTTAGCATTGGTGAACCTGGGGATAAATATGAACAAGAAGCTGACAAACTAGCAAAAGATGTAGTACAAAGAATCAATTCTTCAGAAACTCCACCAGTACAGCCACAGCCACAACCAGAAGAAGAAATCAGAAAAAAATCTTTCATACAACGGCTATCAAATATAGATGAAAAGAGTGCAACATCAGATTTAGAAGCCTCTATCCAACGAATGCAAGGTAGTGGACAGCCGCTTGCAGAGACTATCAAAGCACCAATGGAACAAGCATTTGGGGCTAATTTCAGTGGCGTGAAAATTCATACAGATGCTCAGTCTGACCAGATGAATAAATCAATTCAGGCGAAAGCATTTACCACAGGTCAAGATATTTTCTTTCGTCAGGGAACTTATGATCCTGGAAGTAGAGGTGGGCAGGAATTAATCGCCCATGAATTAACCCATGTAGTGCAACAAACTGGCTCAGGAAAAGTCCAAAAATCAGAAGATAGAGAAATAGTATCTCTTGGCAGAGCCGAAAAGCACATTCAAAAAATTACAGATGAGGAAGAAACTGAGTTTAAAAATAAAAATATAAAGAGGTGGAATTTTATCAAAACTGCTCTTGCTAGGACGGCAAAAGTTAAAGGATACGGCAGTAATGAAGCAAATACAAATGAAGCTTATGACGCATATAAACAAGTTACTTCTAAAGCAGATTTTGCGAAAGACTATACAATAGCCCTCAATGCGGAAAATTTTTTTGGGTCAACAAAATAAAGAAGTAATGGCTAATGATATAATTGTGCCTCAAAGCTATTATCATGTCACAAAAAGCTTCAATCAAATCAATGGGTTAGTAACAACAGGAGCCGCAACTTGTACCGCCTTGGCGATGTCTGCTAGTAACGAGAATGGCGAAATTATTTACGCTCTCACACACATAGATGGGGAAAATGACATTAAGAAGGTGATCGATGGCATGATTGAGGACATGAATACCCAGATTAACGGTATTGTTGGCACAATTAATGCTTATATAGCTTCTGCTGGTATTAAAAATAATGGGAACTTAGCACATACTCCCGAAAAGGTTGTTGACTATCTTAATCAGAAAAATGTAGCTCTCAAGTTTGCCAGCAATCTACAGCAGATCAGAATCGGAGGTAGTTCCAAAAAAGATGATATTGTCAGAGTTAGCGAAGGTGTTGACGAAATTCATCGTGCAGAAGGAAACAAAAATTTAGATGGACTTATCCAACAAGCTAATGCTTTGCCAAAGATGAAAGGTGGCCATAATAAATGGACTGAGCTAAAACAAGAAGGTGGGTACTCATCTGGTGTACACGATCCGATGGAAGAAGTAATCAAGCAAGTCCTTGACAAAGCATTGTATTGGGAAAAAGAGACAGAAGTTAATGACAATGCACAGCAACAAAAATTGACAAATCTTAAGTCAGCAATCAAGAAGGAAGAAAATTGGTATAAAAAATATCTTTATGGTAGGAAACTTCTCGCATGGGCTGATACTGCTCAAAATCAATAGAAGGGTATTGAATTAGAAGCGTTCGCTCCTAATTAGGGTGTAAGAGTTTGTGATACCTGCACCCCTACACCCATACCTTTGACCAAATCCTTAATTTTCGTTATAGTTTTTTCGTTCAAGTCAACAACTAGAATTATTGCAGGGTAGAGATCGCACCCATACTCAATAAAATTAACTGAAGATTTACCCGTAGAGCAAATTTTAGCTCACAAATAATTCACCAAAAAAGATGCTCTACGGTTTTTTACTAACCTCTATACAAAATTTCGTTGCGGCTAGTAGCGCCTAGTTCTGGTAAAGAGTTAGCGGGTGAGTGGGGAGTAATTGCTGTAGGGACTGCGGGGGCTACTGCTAATTGTTTAACGAGACTTTGCAAGAACTTATCTTGTTCTATGCGGTAATTTGAGACGAAGGGGCCACGGTTGAGGATAGCAAACCAAACTAAACCGCGATCGCGTGTAGGCATAACACCAGCTAAAGAACTTACATCACGGAGAGTACCAGTTTTCATCACAGTCCCGACTGGCATGTGTCTGCTGTGTACTGTGCCACGATGATCAAATCCAGACATGGGAAACAAATCTGCTAAATTCAGATTATGTGCTGCTGCTTGCTGTTGAATTGCCATTAACATCGCACAAACAGCCCTGGGAGAAATGCGATTTTCTGGGCCGAGTCCAGAACCATTGATTAATTGAATTTCTGACTCAGGTACTCGCGCTAGATAAGCTGCTGTTGATTGCACTACACTTGCACCGCCTACTGATTCTGCCAGCATCTCTGCCATTTCGTTATTGCTGTAAACGTTCATTTCCTTCAGCAATTGGCGCAAGGGCAAAGATTTGTGACGCACTAGCAAGGCTTGTTGTGGTGGTTGAGGGGTAGCTTTGATAGTACCTGTAATCACAACTTCCGGTTTGGGTGTGCCTTTGGGCATGATGGAGTAGATGTAATTAGCTGGACGAGTCCAAGTTTTATGGTTTAGGGCTTGCTTCACCATCTGACCAGCCAGTAGGGGGTGACGCTGGAAATTCATGGCGAAATTGCCTGTAATTAGCAAGTTCCCTTTGACTTGCTTAATGCCCATTTTATTGAGTGTATTGCCCAGGGCGATCGCTTCTTCCCACACAAACATCGGGTCGCCACCACCAGCAATGACCAAATCACCTTGTACTACACCATTGACTACAGGCCCAGTAGTCCCAATTAACGTTTCAAATTGATGGTCTGGCCCCCAAGTTTTCAAAGAAACTAAGGAAGTGGCAATTTTAGTTAACGAAGCAGCCGGTAAAGGTGTTGTACCTTGATGATTAGCCATGAGTATTGGCCCAGACTGTAACCAAACTCCTTGGCTTTCGGCTAAATTTTGGGCAACTAATTTAGATTTAACTAGTCCTTGTAAGTATTGCTGGACGGTATTTACGCCGGTGGGGTTGGGATCAGAAGCCAGAAGCAAGCCAGGGTTTGCTTGCCCAGCTAATGCTTCTAAAGCATCAGAAGGCTTAATTTCCACCCCAGCCATTTCCAGCCACAGAGAAACCAAACCCGAACTTAATAATTCCAGCATTTCTTACTCCCCAAATTCTACGATGTGATTTGTGATTTACTTTGCTAATATACAAACTTTTTTATGCTCATCAGCATTGGGTAATCATAACTGGTCTATTCCTAATCGGGTAGTCGGTAGAAGAAATTTTTATTTGTTACTTATTTGACTTGACAATTGTTAGACTGTTTTGATTTCTAAGGTATAGCGTTTCTATTTGATATATGAGTAAAAGAGACAAGGTAGACAAGGACGATAAGGGAGAGATGTTTATTAATCATTGAGGATTGCTATGGATAGCAAATACTAATATTTATAGCAATACTTAAAGAATTTAATCGTAAAACTTTACTAATAAAATTGGCCTAATTAGTTTATCTTATGCAAGTTTTTAGTCTTGTGAATTGGGGAATTATAAAGATACAATCATTGGAATTTTTATGTCTCTTTTAACAGATGCACTGGATAGAATCGAGACTTGGTTAGTGAGTCATCAACCTGAATTTGCTTTGAGTTTAGCGCCTGGATTAACTCGCCAAGAAATAGACGCAATTGTTGAAAATTTTCCTTATCGCTTGCCAGAAGAATTATACGAGTTTTACGGGTGGCATAATGGTTGCCAATATGGCTATATAGTTCCTAAATTTGACAATTTTTTCTCTTTGCAAGAGGCGTTGAAATGGTACGCAGACTTTTTAAATTGGGGCTTTGATTGGAATCCGCATTGGCTACCAATATTAGATTTTAATGGTGATTATAGGTACGCTGTTGTTACAGGAGAAGATTCTGCCCCTGTTTGGTATATCGATCCAGAGGGTTGTATTGAAGAAATTCGCTGGGATAGTTTAACAGATTTAATGCTGGCGACAGCAGAGTGTTACGAAACTGGTGCTTATTATTTTGATGATGAAGGATACATAGAGGCAGACGAACAAAAAGTTGCAGAAATTCAACGTAAGTATAACTATCGGGGCAGAGAAAAATCGACTACGAATGACTCATACAATCCTAAGCCGCCAACAGTTGCTAGTGAAGTTGATTTGTCTCATCCGAATGCGCTAGAAGAATTAATCCAGGCTTTGCAAGCTGCGCCATTGAGTCCTGATGCTGGTATATTACAAGCAATGGCAGCTAATACGTTAGATAATTTAGCGAATTTGGGTTTAGCTAATCAAGTTGGTGCGGAACCGTTAGTAATTGGTTTACAAAATATACTCTATGACAATGCTGGCCATGCTCTGGCGGCAAAAAAGTTAGGTGAATTAGGAGATATTCGAGCAGTTGAGCCACTGTTACAAGTTTTAAGCCATCCCTCTAGTAAAGTCAGAACCAATGCAATTGAATCATTGGTAAAGTTGGGAGATAGTCGAGCTGTTGAAACGTTAATTCAGTGTTTGCAAGACTCAGATTTTTTTTGTGCGAGCCGACGCAGCATGGGCGCTGGCTGAATTTGGCGATACTCAAGCGATTGAACCGTTAATTGAAGTATTGAGTTATCAAAATCATTCTACTGCTTGTCGTGCGATCGCCTCAGCATTAGGAAAGTTTGGCGATGTCAGAGCTATAGAACCTCTGATTGCAGTGTTTCGCAGCAATGGTAGTTTTCTCATAGATGTTTCTAGTTTTCCTCATGTCAAATTAGCTGTGGTTCATGCTTTACGGCTCATTGATGATTCTAGAACTACAGATATTTTGGTGGAATTTCTCAGAGATAGAGAAGGTTTATTACAAGCCATCAATAGAGATTGGCTACGCTCCGAGCAAGCGACTCACCAAGTTATCGAAACACTCCTTACCCATCAATATCCTGATTTGATCGCCATCTTAGCCCAGTTGCTGCAAGATTCTGAAAGTCGCATCCAAATGAACATAATTTCAGCGATCGCTAAGATTGTCAATCCGCAAATAGTTGATTTGTTGATTTTAGTACTAGCAAGTGAAGATAACTGGCTACGTCGAATGAGTATCTCGTTCCTTGGAACAAGAAGAGAAACTAAAGCCGTTGAACCTCTAATCAGAATTTTGCAAGATGCAAATGCAGATTTACGTTTAGCTGCTGTTCAAGCTTTAGCAAAAATTGATGATTCTAGGATTGTAGATGCTTTAATTGCAATTCTCAAAGATGAAGATTTTCGTGTGCGTGGTGCAGCAGCCTTGGCTTTAGGTAATTTAGGAAATCTCCGAGCCGTGGAAGCACTGAATCAATGTTTAGCAGACGAAAACTCCGTTGTTCGTAAAATCGTTCAACAAGCACTAAATAAAAGTTCGTAACTAAAAATCATGAAATATGAATAACTTACACCAATTTTAAATCAGCTCGAACTTAACTTATACAGTAGGTTGAGCAGTGAGTTTTTTCAGATTATCGGGATAGAGTCCAGCAAGAGAGTTGCCTTGTAAAATCAGATGTCGTCGGACAACAAACTCGATGATTGTCAGCAGTCGGAAAGCTAAACTTAGTAAATTAGTCAGATCTATAACTTGGTCATCACGTTGCACAAACATGAGAACAATGAAAAGTGGCCTGTTATGATGAAAACTGGCTCTGTAGCAATCTGACGAAATTGCTTGAAACTATTGAAACATCACTTTTTTAATCGCTAATTTCATGGTACAAGTCTTTTTCTAATTGCAATACTTCATTTAATATTGCATTTGTAAAGTTTATACCTTTCAAGTAAGTATAATAAGCTGCCACTGGCACTGTTAATACATCACTCCAGGCTTGTTCTGCTTTATGAAAATCCTGAATTTTTGAGTTGTTTGTCGAGCATAAATTATCATGTGTTAACCCTAAGTGCTGAATTTCTGTTATTGCTGGCAGGTGAGAAACTAACCCATGATAATAGTCTCTGACTGTGAGTAAATAGTCATAAATTTGGCGAGAGAGTCGTTTACCAACGGGCTGTAATAAATTACAAGCTAGAGCAGGAATAATATGCCAAGTCTCTGCCAATACATCTTGGTCTAACCCTGATATTTCGGCAGGAATCCGCAAATCTCTATTACTAATAAAATCTGTTTCCACGGATAGCAGCATCACATAAATGATCAACCAATTCTCCTCTATTTTTTCCAATATTTCAGGTTCTTTGACAATCATTACATAGCGCGGTTGTGAGTTGCCTGCTAAAAAACTTCGTGCTAAGGAAGAGTACAAAATCTGTTGCTCTTGGCTTGCGAAATTTATAGGACTTCTTACTAAGTAATTAACTTTCCAAATTTCTCCGGGTTGCGGCATTAAAGTATTATACATCTTCCGATCAACAAAAATGAATCTGCCTAAATTTACAAGCATATATTTATTTTTTACAATGAAAATTGATAAGCAAAAAATCAACACATGATGGTATTTAATCCATATATTAGTTATTAATTAACAATTGAAATTTGTCAATTATGATGAGTGTCTTAATTTTGATAATCAGGCTGTAAATTAATATTATCCTGACTTACCATTGCTTTGTTGAGCGATTATATGCCGTCTTTTTCTGACGAATTTTTTGCAAATTATCTTTCATCTCTTGAAGTTCTAATAATCCTAATAACTCAGCAATACGTCCTAAGAGTTCTTGCCATCGCTTGGAGACTTCACCCTGGCTAATCCCTAATTCAACAGCAATTTGAGCTTGAGTTTTACCATCAACTTTTCCTTGCCATAATTTAAGATAATTTCGGTGGTGATAGGATTTATCAAGTTGGTAAATAGACTCTAGTGTTTTCACAATTAAATCTGCACGTTCTATTGCATCCAAGCTGCTAAATTCATCAGGAATTGTGTCTAATAGAGATATATCTGTTCCTGGGATATTATCGTCCAAACTCTGACATTTCCTTAGACTTTCTTTACGAACAAAATCAATAATTACACATCTAGCTACAGCAATAGCCCAGTAATAAAACTGTTCTCTACTCCCTTGCCGAAACTTTCCTGCTTGAAAAGCTACAAAGACTTTTAAATAAGCGATTTGATAAGCATCTTCCCAAGATAAACCTGTTCCCCTAGTGTATTTACGGGCAATCTTTTCTAATCTCTGACGGTAGTCCAATCTGATCAGAGTTTCTTCATAAGAAGACAGTGATTCCTGTTCTAATAGCATAAGTTATTAAGCAAAATTAATTTTCTAGCTCAAATGCTTTTACACTTTAAAACACACTAACTATATGATGAGAAGTCTCTAGGCTATGTGTTACCTATTATTTTTAAAATTTAATTAGTTGTGTTTTATTTTGAAAAGCTAAATTGCTTTAATAGAAATTTAGCTTTCTAGAATAAATATTAATCAGAATAAACAAAACCACAACTCGATTAACTCAGGAAAGTAGACAATAATACAGGTATTATTGCTCTTGTTTTTTAGCCAAGACATAAAAAAAAGATAAAAAATGCTATTTATTAGAATGAAACATTTTAAAAACTTGGTTACAACTAAATTATTAATTATTGAATTAACAGTTACTTAAAAACCAAAAAACATTGAATAGGACAAAACTTAAAGAATTTAGTCTATGATATTTTGACAGATAACCTATATATAAAAATTTGTGTTTATTTTTGTCTAATGTATATTGGAAAAAAATACTAGCATGAATGTTATTTTTAAAGACACAAAAAATAATTTATGTCCTATAAATTTAGCAATATTTATGTTGGCAACATAAAATTTTAAATATAATATTCAAGGGAAACATTTCAGTAATGCAACAAATTAAAAATCAAGCTACTTGTTTTGTAGGAACCAAAATCATGGCTAAAATAATAATTTCTGTCTTACATTCCTATCCCATAGAAAATTTTATCCAAAATCTAAATATAGAACAAGCAGAAACTATATTGGGAAGTGGTTATCCCTATGGATTTGACATAATGAATACTACTGATAGGACGTATATTAATGCTGCTGACCGTAGCACTAGATATGACGGTGGAGGTATAGGTTCAATCAATTCTCATGATAATAATATCAATGCAAGAACCAGTTCAAGGTCAATATACATTTATTAGTTATTAGTCTTTTAGTAGCACTTGTTGAAAACTAAAACAGGACTGTTTTCTCTGAGAAAATAGTTCGGAGATTCAAGAAATTATAAGTCAATTCGCCTTACTGTTTAGGAAATAAAATCATGACTAAACTCGTAATTTCCATATTAGATAACAATCCTACTAAGGGATTTATCTACAATCTAAATATAGAACAAGCAGAAACTATATTAGGGGGTACTTACACCTATGGATTTCGCATAACGAACGCTACTGATAGGACTTATATCAATTCTGTTGACAGTAGTGTGAGATTTGATGGTGGAGGTGCAGGCTCAGTCAATTATCATGATAATAATATCAATACAATAACAAGTTCAAGGTCAATCTACAATAGATTTATTTATTAGTTATTGGACTTTTAGTAGCAATCGTACAAAAACATACGTGCTGATGATTCGACTTTAGCTAAAAGTACAAAACTTAGCCAATGCTTAACGTAATGTAGTGCTTGCTCTAGTCTAATTTTTTGGCTTTAGCATAAGTTATTACATGGATGCTACTTAAACGCATTCTTGATATTTATTGCAGTAGCGCCAACAATTATTGATAGAGTTTTTTTGATAGTTAGCCGGATTTCTCACTTTTAAGAAATCCGGTGTGTTTGTTTGCTAAATCGATTTATACAGCTATGTATTAACGGTTGATACTAAAGTTTTAAATATTTATATTGGCTAATTTCAGCGATCGCAAAATTTATCAGTGTATGATGAGAATATTTCTTTCTCCTTGTAGCGGAACTCCATTTAAGTAAATTTTCCTAGAATTATCTATAGTATTAATCTTTTTGCCACTATAGTCAAAGGTATCTGCACTTTGCGTTTTACTTTTGGGCTTACTCTGATTTTTAGTAATATTGATTATATAAGCATAAGGATAATCCTCATTAGGCTGACAATAACCTCCTGATAAAGTTTCTGCTTGGAGCAGAGTTATTTCTTGTATGAGTGATTCTGTATCAGTTCGATGACTGTCTAAATCTATTATTTCAGTCATTATCTAACTCCTTTATTTTGTTAAGTTAGTATACAAAGATTAATCACATAATTAATAGCAACTAAAAGTGTTTTATTCTAGTATGTTTATTTATAAAAATATTTTATAAAAATTAAATTACTCTAAAGTAGTAAATAAATACTAACCTTTAGTAGTAAATTTCAGGTAACTGTTGTTTTACTTCTAAAATTTGTAAGTTTCATCAATTAATGCTTACACTCGCGTATAAAAAAGTTTCTACTCAAGTTTGAAATATTGATTTTGGCTTCTACTCTCAAACAAGCATATCAAGAATAGGTATGATTTAGTATTTGATAAATCACGAGCGAATAGCAATTTAAGATAAGGAAATGGTAAGCGATCGCGCCGTCAATCAAGATTACAATTTACATAGCAAGGCTTCTGAGAGTTAAGTAAAGACAAACGATAGGGTCGCTGATCTCACGCCAACTTGGCAAGAATATCTAATTTTGGAATAATTTGCATAGAGTGTACGTTAAAGGAAGTAGGAACGGTTCACTATTAAGTTCGTAAATAGACAATAAAGTTTGATTATCAGCAAACAATTTACTGGGATATTTACCTTGATGTGAGCTGTGACAGTAAATGATGTGTGTACCTTTTCACTATGAAAAGCGCCACTTCATTTTTGACCCTGATGCTGTTAATTACATAATATGCTGCTGCAAATTACCGATCTCGAAAATCACGAACTTTTCAACGAAATCTCTCATGAAGAATCTGCTAGTGTTAGTGGCGGTTTAACTGCATCTTATGCCTTTGGTGCGGCTGCACTAACCGCCGGTATTTTTGCTGTGTTAATTGCGCTCGGAGTGAACTCTCTTGGGTCAGAGTTTCGCAACCCAGTCGCCGAAAGCCTTTCCCAGCCGCAATCTCTAGATTTGGGCTAAAAACTTTAGTTAATATTAAGAAATAAAGTTGTAAAGCTTGATTAAACTAAAGGTTCAAAATCTTGCTTTGACAATTATTTTCTAAAAGTTGCAAAACAGAATTAACCCTCTCATCTCCTAAGCTTGCTTCCATAAGTTGAAGTAAATAACGCGTCTTTGTTTAGTTTCAAGAAATTGGCTCTGAGCCAATATTCGCTGCTTAAAAGTAAGTGTAATGGGCGCGTTATTAGACTTTTTTAGAAATAAACAGTTTACTCAACCAATTGATTTAGGCATCAATTTTAATGTGATTTGTGAAAAGAAATGATGTGCCTACCTTTTCGCTATTAATTAGCTTCACTTTACTTTTAATACTGATATTGTTAATTATACAATATGCTACAAATTACTGATCTCGAAAATAATGAACTGTTCATCCAAGCCTCTTCAGAAGAATTAGCTACTGTATTAGGAGGTATTACTGGCGTTGATTTGGCTAATATTCAGGATGGTATAGGTAACTATTCAAATAGCGTTCGCCTGTTTTCTCTGGATGGCAACAAACTTTTTACAATTGACCTTTCAAGATTAACTATTAATTTGGTAGCAATCTTACCATCTGGCTTACCAGAGGTTCTAAGTTGGACTAACGGGATTTAAACATTAATTCTGTTGTACCTGTTTGAGTGAATTAATATGTACAACTTGTGCAACCTAACTTGGAAGAGATAATTATGGTATACAAACAAAGACAGCCATTAACAAAACCTGTAAGTTGGTATTTGATAATATTGACTGCTGCTATGGCTGTAGTTCCTGCTACACTTTCTCTCTACAGCTTTTCACGATTTCAGTTAACCCCTAAGTTAGACTCACCTACTCCTCGTAGCTCTCCTAAAATGACTGCTGTTACTGCTTTAGGAGCTTTAGAACCTGAAGGAGAAGTAATTCGTCTATCTGCTCCTAACTCTCAAGGGGGTGTTCGAGTGGCGAAACTTCTTGTCAAGCAAGGAAGTTGGGTACGTCAAGGACAAATAATTGCTGTTCTTGATAGTTATTATCCCCGTCTTACAGCCTTAGAAAAAGCACAAAAGCAAGTCTTAGTAGCCCAAGCTAATCTCAATCAAGTCAAAGCGGGGGCTAAAGCTGGAGATATATCTGCACAGCAAGCAACAATTGCTCGTCTAGAAGCTGATTTGTCTGGAGCGATATCTGCACAGCAAGCAACAATTGCTCGACTAGAAGCTGAATTAAGTAATGCTGAAAGCGAAAATCAGCGATATCAGCAGCTATACAAAGTAGGCGCAATTTCTGCTTCTGAGTCAGAAGCAAGACGTTTGCAAGTCGAGATTTTGCAACAGCGATATAAAGAAGCTAAAGCTTCTGACAATCGAACTGTAGAGACTATTCAACAGCAGTTGATAGAGGCCAAAGCTAAGTTTGCAAGTATTACAGAAGTCCGTGCTACTGATGTGCAAGCAGCACAAGCTAATGTTGAGAGTGCAAAAGCTTCAGTTAAACAAGCTCAAGCAGAATTGGATTTGAGTTCTGTGCGATCGCCTGTAGCTGGCCAAATTCTAAAAATTAATACTCGTCCTGGAGAAATTATTGGCTCAACAGGAATAGCTGACTTAGGTCGTACACAACAGATGTATGCAGTAGCAGAAATTTATGAGACTGATATTAAAAAAGTACGTATAGGTCAGTCAGTTTTGATTACTAGTGATGCTTTACCAAAGCAATTACGCGGAACAGTTTCAGATATTGGCCTGCAAGTTGGTCAACAAAATATGTTTAATAATTTGCAAGCCGATACAGATAACAAAGTAATTGAAGTAAAAATTCGCATCAACAATATGAAAGATAACAAAGAAATTGCTGCTCTTACTAACTTACAGGTAATGGTACGCATTTTAATCTAAAGTTCTAGAAAAAGCTTGATTAACTCACCAAGTAATCATTTTTCTGTAATTACCATTCAATAACGAATGAATGTAATTTCTACTAGATAGTAATGGTTTACTTTAACCAGATATCTATCTCAATCTCATATTTATCACTTTAGGTTTTTCAAATGATTATTAATATATCTCTCGCTTGGCTACAGTTAGCTCGACAAAAAGCTCGTTTTTTAGTGGCTTCGACCGGAATTGCTTTTATTGCAGTACTGATGTTTGTCCAAGTTGGATTTCAAGATGCTTTATACACTAGTGCTACGCAGTTACATAATAATCTCAAAGGAGATTTATTTATAATCAGTACTCAATATCAATCATTGACATTTAATCAAAGTTTTCCTCGCCGGTATTTATATCAGATATTAGGATGTGAGGGTATAGAATCAGTTAGCCCATTATATATGCAGTTTGCCAAGCTAAAAAATTTAATAAATGGTATCAAGTTTCCTATATATGTACTTGGATTTGAGCCAGAAAGAGCAATTTTAAAATTACCAATTATTCAACAAAATCAAAGCCTACTACAATTACCTAAGATAGTTTTATTTGACAGCAAATCTCGCTCACAATTTGGCCCAATTACTCAAGAGTTTGAACAAGGGAAAACTGTTATTATTGAAATATTTAACTATACTTCATCAATTGGGTATAAGGTAAAAGTTGGTGGATTATTTAGCTTGGGGCCATCTTTTGGCGTTGATGGAAATTTAATTGTTAGTACCTCTACTTTTTTCCAAATATTCCAAGGTCGTTCAGCAAAAAATGTAGATATTGGCTTAATTAACCTTAAACCAAATGCTAACACCCAGAAAGTTTTGGCTATTTTATCTGCCCAATTACCTAAAGATGTCATAGTATTGACACGCCAAGATTTTATTAATTTGGAAAAAAACTATTGGACGAACAGAGCGCCCATTGGATTTGTATTTCAATTGATGGTGATTATGGTCTTTGTTGTTGGTGTAGTAGTCGTCTATCAAATTCTTTATAGTAATATCGCTAGTCATTTAGCTGAATATGCAACTCTCAAAGCAATGGGTTTTAAAAATAAATACCTGCTAATTATGGTTTTTCAACAAGCTTTAATATTAGCTTTTTTTGGTTATATACCTGGTTTTGCTATATCTATAGGTTTGTATGATGTAGCTGGAGATTTTACTAACTTACCAATTAGTATGAGCTTAGACAAAGCAGGCATAGTATTATTTTTTGTAATTTTAATGTGTTTAGCATCTGGTTTAATCTCTACAAAGAAACTGCGAAATGTTGACCCGGCAGATTTTTTCTAATTTAATGTAATTCAATTAGTTATTTTTGTGGAATTGTTATGGTAAACTTTATTGTTGACATTAAAAATTTAAGTCATTATTTTGACAAAAAAATATTAAAAAACCAAGTTTTGTTTGATATTAACTTGAATATTCAGCATGGAGAAATTGTAACTATGACTGGGCCTTCTGGTTCAGGAAAAACAACTTTATTGACTTTGATAGGTGGGTTACGTTCTGTTCAAAAGGGGAGCCTAAAATTTCTCAATCAAGAACTCTCTGGTGCTAGTAATGACCAATTAGTACAAGTGCGTCGTCATATAGGCTATATTTTCCAATCTCATAATTTACTGAATTTCTTAACAGCTCGACAAAATGTGCAAATGTCACTTGAATTAGACAATAATATTCCTAAATGGGAAGCTTGTAAAAAAGCAGAAGCAATGCTGCATGCTGTTAAATTAGGGAATCGAATTAATTGCTATCCATCTGAACTTTCTGGTGGTCAAAAGCAACGAGTAGCGATTGCCCGTGCTTTAGTAAGTCATCCTAAATTAGTTTTAGCTGATGAACCTACCGCAGCATTAGATAGTAAATCAGGTCGAGATATTGTTAACCTGATGCAACTATTAGCTAAGGAACAAAATTGTGCTATTTTAATGGTTACTCATGACCATAGAATTTTAGATATTTCTGAGCGAATAATACACATAGACGATGGTCGAATAGTTAAACAACTTTAGGATTTATACAAAAAAATAACTCAAGACCATTTAAATCTACTCCTAATAACATGCTTCAATTTCCAGGCTATTGTAATTTCTGAGGAGAAAGCGAAATAATGGCTAGTATCATAATTTCTTATTTTCATCCTACTGATGTAGGGGGATTTATGTACAATCTGATACCATCTCAATGTGAGGCTGTATTGGGAGGTTATACCTATGTTAATTTAATAAATATTACTGACAGCGTAAATAGCATTAGTAATACATACTATTTAGGTGCTTACGCATTTAATTTCCACGATAATAGAATTTACACAATAGACTATACAAGGTCTATTTACAACTTCTTCTATCTTTAGTTATGTATAGAGATTTAAAAACTGTTATTGAAAAAAGCGATCGCATCAATTCAAATAACATCATTACTCTGAGATGTTTTCCGGCGATCCTAACTACAGATTTGCACTGATAAACTTCAAACAAATAAGCAATAATAACTTGATTCAGTCAGGTAGTTTGAAAAAGTCATAGGAAAACTTTTACCTCCTACCTTCTGCCTTCTGCCCTACTTCCTTTCAGGATGTGCTATTTCCTCTTGGGAAGGACTACCCATTTGGTTAATTGTGGCAATCATCTGATATAAACGCCCTAAATCCCGTTGATTGAAGTGCAGAATTAACCGAGGTAAATCAGCAGTTTCATCTTGAGCTTCTTGGGGTAATGCTTGACTTTTTTCAATTTTGCCTTTGACTAGAATGTCACTGAATTCAGCATTCAGTTGTTCGACTTCCGTATCTGACAAATCGCAACTTAAACGAATCACCAACTGATTACTAACGTAACGACTGGAGTGATAAACCTTGTAAAAACGTGTAATGGCGTTGCAAGCTACTTCCAGGTTATCGGTCACAGTGTATAAACTAGGGTCTTCTGGACTGACAAGACCTTTCTGCACCAGTTGTTGATCAATATAATCACTCCAAGACCGCCAATAATCACCACCGGGATGGTCAATTAATACTAAAGGTACAGGGCCAAATTTACCCGTTTGGCTTAAGGTCATACACTCAAAAGCTTCATCTTGAGTGCCGAATCCGCCAGGAAATAGCGCCACTGCATCACTTTCTTTGAGGAGGAACAGCTTGCGGGTGAAAAAATACTTAAAGTTAATTAACTTTGGATCACCTTCAATAATTGGATTTGCTTGCTGTTCAAACGGTAACTGAATATTTAAGCCAAAAGAATTTTCTCGCCCAGCGCCTTCATGACCTGCTTGCATAATCCCACCGCCGCCGCCTGTCATTACCATAAAACCCAGTTGAGTCACAGCGCGACCAAATTCTAACGCCATTTTGTATTCTGGCGTTTCTGGAGATAGACGGGCAGAACCAAATATAGTTACTTTACGTACATGTCGGTAATTGTAAAATAACTCGAAGCCTCGCTCCATATCCGCTAAAGCAGCCGATAATATCTTCCAATCCAGACGATCAATGTCACTATCGGCTAGACGGATGATAGTAGCAAGCGTCTGTTGGATATATTGCCGATTTTTTAACGTCGGTAGGCGATCGATTAAGTCAACAATATCGGCTTGCAGAGACTCTAATGTGTCGAACGACGCAGATGAGGTCATGAGAACAGATTGCAGAGTGGCAATACATTCTATCTAATTTTGGAGTGGTATTTACAATTTTTTTAGAATTTGTTGAAATGTCTGGAGCAAGGGAGTGATGATATCATGTCCGCCAAATCAGTTATGATTCAGCATATCTGTGCAGAAAGACAAAACTCCTTCTCCCTCTGCTCCCTGCTGTCTTTATGATCAGTCTTTTACTTGACACGATATGAATGGGGAGTCGGTAATTTCAAAACAAAACCCCTCTAAAGAGGCGCTTAGAGGGGCAAGATTTGGGTATGTATAAGTTCAGTTATTCTCAAAATTATGCAAAGACTTGAAAACACGCAGATTCTTTCGCTTATTTTTGTGATGAGTCATTAAATAATTATCAGCATAACGGAAGGCGGATGCACAATCGTAAGCCGCGATCGCCACAGCTTGCAAAAATACTTGCATAGGAATTTCAAAACTAGAAATTCTTTCTGTGAGCAGTAATAATTCTCGGTCTGTTGCTGGTACAGCAGTTGCTTCTGCCCATTCTGGCTCATTAAACAAGTCTTCAACTAGCACCTTGGACATTTTGTACCTCCCCAAAAGCATAAGAAGCAAAGCCTGCGATGAAATTTAACTGTTCTTCACGAGTTTGCAAGTTAACAGGTAGTTCAGTACTAGGAAATCCTAGTTCTTTTAAAATATCCAAACAGTAAGCACTGGTTTGACTATATGAAGCTTGCTCCCATTTATGGGCTACTTCTTTGGCCATTTCCAGATTGACTCTAATAAATTTCATCGCAGGGCTAGTCATAAGTTGCACCCTAATAAACTGGATATTGGCAGTTTTGATCAGAACCCCAGTTCAATGTAACCGTGATCTTGCTGAATTTATGAAGATGGGTAATGGAAGGATCAGCGCATTTGCGTAATTGACGGCTGAGACATTACGCAAATTTTTAAGGATAAACAAAGACGGTCAAGCGCAATGATACTTAAGTGCTGACAGTATCTACTGAAATACTGAGGTTGATTATTGACTAATTTGTACTTCTTCTGCAACCCGTTTAAGGCGGCGTAATTGGGCTTGCATGTCTTGTTTTGTCCAAGAAGCGGCAAAATTATTGAATCCCCAACTCACGATAGGATTAGGAATCACAAACTCGAAGCGATTGAATAAGCATGTTCCCTTTGCTACTGGTTGACATTCCCAGCGATCGCGTCCTTGAAAAAATCCTTGAAATTCCCAAACCACTAAACCCGGTTGTCTTTCTACAACAACACTCTTCAGAGTCGGTTGCACCACGGGAACTTGAATGATAAAGCGACTTTGACTGCCTATCTCCGTACTCCAAACATCACCTACAGGTTCGCAGCGTAACGCAGGATTCAGCCAACGGTGCATTAACCCTAAATCGGTAATACAGCGTTCTACAACTGCTGCTGTGGCGTTAATTTGAATGGATTGTTCAAAAACTTGGGTCATGCCAACTCACAAATCCTGTCGCTGCCCTTAGATTAACTCAAAATGGCTTGTTATCTACAAGCTACATTCATGTGACAGATAACCGTGTTCTTACTCAAGAAAAATTCTAGTGAAAGTCCAGAATATTTTTTTTATTTGTAACAAATTAGCCTATCTATAAGTTGCCTAGATGTATTTACTGGTAAATTGATACACAAAATACGCGTAAACTCACTTGAGTGTAATTTTGCATAATCAAATCTACTCTACTGAGTTCACAAGTATTTTTGACAAACACACAAACTTAATATCAAAAAACCATGAACACAACTTGGTCAGGGATAACCCGCTTAATAGATATGGGTTTGTCGATGAAAAAACAGGAACTTTTCGGACAATCACCTAATTTACCCTTAGATCAACCAAACTTAAACCAAGGAATTGCTGATCTGCAAGGAATTGGACAACAAGTAATTCTGTATACACCAAGATTGCTAGGTGCTGTAGCAATTTTGTTGGTAGGGATACTGGTTGCTTTGGTGATGGCGAAAATCACCAGAGGTATCCTGAATCGCACAAACATTGATAATCGCATTGCGGCAGGGGTAACAGGGCGCAGAGATGTTCCTCAAGTTGAGCAATTCATCTCTAGTTTGGTCTTATGGAGCATTATTTTAATCACGGTAGTAGCTGCTTTACAGGCGCTAGGATTGGAAGTAGCTTCTCGACCCCTGAATAACTTCCTTGACCAACTAATTGGCTTTTTGCCAAAAGTTTTAGGTGCAGGCATTCTGTTAGGGGTTGCTTGGGTCTTAGCAAGTATTGTCAAACTTGTGACGTTGCGAGGATTGCAAGCACTCAAATTGGATGAGCGGTTAAATCAAGAAACGCCGGAAGATACTATCAGCTTGGATCGCATTTCTTTAAGTGAGACGATCGCCAGTGCTTTATACTGGTTTATCTTTTTACTGTTTCTGGCACCAGTTCTTGATACTCTCGGACTCCGACAGGCACTTTTACCAGTACAAGCCTTAATTACCGAAATTCTTTCGATTCTGCCTAACATCTTGGCAGCAATTTTAATTGCAGTGTTGGGGTGGTTTTTAGCGAATATTGTCCGCCGAATTGTGACTAATTTATTAGCCACAACGGGCATCGATTATTTAGGTAGTCGGTTTGGACTATCATCAGCAATGGGCGCACAGTCTTT
Source organism: Nostoc piscinale CENA21 (assembly GCF_001298445.1). NCBI lineage: Bacteria > Bacillati > Cyanobacteriota > Cyanophyceae > Nostocales > Nostocaceae > Nostoc > Nostoc piscinale. Next base: position 6,782,641 of record NZ_CP012036.1, read on the forward strand.
ATCGACAATTATCGGCACCATTGTTTATGTTTTAATTTTGATTCCTGTGGCGATCGCGGCTCTCAATGCTTTAAAAATTGAGGCGATATCTGTGCCAGCAATTACTATGCTGCAACAGATTTTAAATAGTTTGCCTGCTATTTTTACCGCTGTAGCTATCTTAATCGTCGCCTTTTTTGTGGGGCGCTTTGTCGGAGATTTAGTCACTAGTGTTTTGACTAGTTTGGGCTTTAATAATATTTTTGCAGTGCTGGGTTTACCCTCACCTGTTAGACAAGAAGTCTATGCTGAAACACAACCATTAACACCACTCCGCACACCCTCAGAAATTGCTGGCATTATTACTTTAGTCGGCATTATGCTATTTGCCACTGTGGCAGCCGTGAATATTTTAAATATTCCAGCTCTGACAACATTGGTAACTGGCATTTTAATTATTTTGGGGCGGATTCTTGCCGGATTAATTGTGTTTGCCATCGGCTTATTTCTGGCAAATCTCGCCTTTAATTTAATTAGTAGTTCCGGCGATCGCCAAGCGAAAATTTTAGCCCAAGCAGCCAGAATTTCCATTATTACCTTAGTTTCGGCAATGGCATTACAACAAATTGGTGTTGCCAGCGATATTGTGAATTTAGCATTTGGTTTATTACTCGGTGCGATCGCTGTTGCTATTGCTTTAGCTTTTGGTTTGGGTGGACGCGATATCGCCCGCGAACAAGTTAAAGAGTGGCTAGATTCTTTCAAGGATAAAGGCTAGTAGCATACCTATGAAAAAACCCGCTTGCAGGAATGGATTAACCATCTTGGGCGGGTTATTTTTTAATTCTGACTTCTGACTTCTGCTTACATCAATTTCAAATCAGGATATTCTGCTAACAAATCATCAGAAGTTAAGGTATCACCTTCAGCTTGAGGAGTCCATAAAACTTCAATTGCTAACAATTGTTCGCCAGGAATACTACCCATTTGGCGCAAAGCTTGGCGTAAGTCGTCAGCAGAATTGATAGCAGGAATTTCAAATTTACCGAGAGTTGCTGCTAACAAGGTAACGATAATATATTCCCCAGGGCCTTCAGTAATGAGGCGAGTTGGGTTGTCGAGTTCATCACTAGCAGGTAAGGCTTCTTTTGCCAAAACTGCTTTGAGTTGGTTATTAACGTTAGAAAGAGTTTCTTCACTAAATTTGCTGCGTTCTGCCAATGCCAAACGATTAAATTGGCTTTCCGCAGAATTTAATTTAGCTTGTTGTGTACCACCGCCTCCATAGACCCAATATTCTGGATGGCGGAGTAAAGCTAGACTAGTTTCTTGGACAACTGCGGCTCTACCTTCGGGAGAGTTGGTATCAGCCAGTTCAGCAATTTTGTTGAGTGCAGGTTGCAAATCACGGGCTTGGGCTAACAAACCAACTTGCACGCGAGTTACAGAAACATTGGGGTTGCTGTTATAACCAACTTCATCAATTCCGCCACTGTTAGCACGACGGAAACTTTGAACCAGGAAGTTAGCGATCGCAATAAAAATTAAAATTGTAAATAGACCGCCAAATCCGCCGCCAATACCCCAAAACGGTAATAGGAACGGAAAGCCAAAACCACCGCCAGGATAAGGAGCATAGTATCCGCCACCACCAGGAGGTGCGTAGGTACGGGGTGTATAAGTGCGGCTCGAAGGAACTCTAAATGAACCGCCACCGATACGACCACCACTGCGAGCCGCTAAGGCTCCGTCAGCATGACCTAATGCTAAAGCTAATACTAAGCTGAGGACAAAGAAGGTTTTTAACAGTGGTTTGATGGTTTGTTGTAGTTTTTTACGCATAACACAGTCGCTTGAAAAATTTTATTGCTGATGATTGCATCCTATGCTAATAGGATTTTGCGGTATGTAGCCGATGCCAGCCCGCGACTAGTAAGCGAGTATTGTATTGGCAGTAGCTTTCTGTAACATCATTAACTGTTGCTACATCTTCAATTTACCGCGACTTATCCCAGGTACACAGCAGACGGAGGGGGGATTTCTGTAGTAGATTACCGTACCTTGGAACTTCTGCTAGAGCGTAGGAACTTTGGGATCAATTAATAATTGCTCTAAAATCAGGCTAAAGATGGGTGCATCCACTTTCAGCACTTAGCCCTGCGCTAAGGCGCACGCTACGCGAACAGACTGAAGTCTGGGGCTATAGAAGCTATTTGCCATTGTGGCTACCCATACTGAATGATTTAAGTTAGACTATAGGGCTAATATCGCACTCATATTTGATTTAAAAAAATCAATACCTGAGATAAAGCTTCTTTACTACTGTCCACTAATAAAGATAATTTTAATTACCAAGAATTGATGTTTATATATTCACAAAATAGCATCAATTATTACAAAAATATATATAGAAATTACATTTTATTTTGAGAAAAAATACTTTTTCTTACTCCTCATTCCCTACTCAATGCCTATTACGCTTCGCGCACCACACAAGTAAATTCGGTAAACCAACCGAATTCCAATATCTATGGGCAAGATGAAAACCAATTGCGATTCCACATATATGTAGATATAGTATAAATAGCACCAAGATCAATCAGAATTAGCCGAGCAAATTTATTACCACAAAAACTTAGTTTAGTGGGTCTTCTATTGTAAAAGTTCAGTAAGTTATTGGTGATGATAACTATTATTAAGCAATTAGTTGATTTTGCTGAAATATCAAGTAGGAGATGAATTTTGATTGATATCGAAAGGCCCAAGTGATGATGATAATCAGTTTCAAGCTATTTAGTAATCTAGAGCTAATTTAGTAGCAACAATTACTTAAATTAAACATAAAAACCTAAAAAATTATTTACATTAAATTACAAAAATTAATATGGAACATATTTCTCAACTAGCGCCAAACATTAGAGAAAAAACATCATGTCCAGATATTTTAGTGATATCGCGTCAATTTTTACCACAAGAGGCGGTGATTAGCGAATATATATATAACCGTTGTGTGCAAGATCCCGAACGGATTATTGTGTTGGCGGCTAGTTGTGTGGGAGATAAAAAATTTGATGAGACGCAACGTTTTCCCATTTATCGCTGGCCGAATTCTCAATACTGGCTAGGAGGATTTTGGGGAAATGTTTTCCAACCTTTGATGAATTTAGTTAGCTCATTTGTATTAGCAATTAAGCTTTATTTTCGCTATCACTATCGTTATATAGAATGGGGACACAGTTACGAGTTTCCCTCACTATTATTATTAAGCTATCTATTACCGATCCGTTTTTTTATTTATCTACACGGTTTTGATATTCGCTCTGTTTTAGGCAATCCCTTGTGGCGATCGCTCTTTAAGTTAACATTATCTCGCGCCACAGGCATTGTTTGTAACAGCGCCTTTACAAGAGATTACCTCAGAAACACATTCCGGTTGCAAACTCCTACTCATGTCATTCATCCCATAGTTAGACCAGAAAAATTTAGTGCCGGGACAAACCAAAGTCATCTTGATGATTTACGGGTCAAGGTACGCCAAAGTTACAACATTCCTGAAACAGCAATTGTCATCCTTTCAGTCGGAAGACTGGTAAAACAGAAAAGCTTTGAACGAGTAATTGAGAATCTCCCCTTATTGCTGACTATTGGGATAGATGTTCACTATATAATTTGTGGTCAAGGTGCTTGCGAGTCGGAATTGCAGACTCTCGCACAACGCTTGCGGGTAGACCAACGGGTGCACTTTGCTGGTTATGTACCAGAAAGCGAGTTAGCAGGTTACTATGCGGCTTGTGATATCTTTGCGATGCTGACTGTGAATGATAGCAAAGCAAGATTTATTGATGGTTTTGGGGTGACATATCTAGAAGCCAGTTACTTTGGTAAGCCTGTAATTGCTTCTCGTTTAGGTTCTGTGATTGAGGTAGTGAGTCACGAAGAAAATGGTATTTTAGTCAACCCAAAATCTGGCTATGAAGTTTTTCAAGCCTTTAAACGCTTGTGTCAAGACCCGCAATTGCGCGAACAACTCGGTCGCAAAGGTAAAGAATTAGCGCGGCGCAAAACTCTTCACCGGATGCTTTATCAAGAAAATTAACCACCGCCAACAATGGTGACAACTTCCAAGCGATCGCCTGGCTGTACGATAGTTTGAGACCAAAATTGGCGATGTAAAATTTCCCCGTTATACTCCACCGCCACTAAGCGCGGATTGAAACCCAATTGTTGTAGTAAATCGGGTAACAACGATGGAGATGCACAACTGCGGGTTTCTCCATTTACCTGAAGGGTAATTTGCTCGGACATAAGTGCTGAGTGCTGAGTAAGTCTAATTTTGCACGATTTCTGGTTGTGGTCGGACGCGATTTAATTGAGACAGCAAGTATTGGGTAACGAGAGTTGGTTGTTCGGCTTGCATGAGCGATCGCACTACTGCTACTCTTTCTGCACCAGCATCAATGACATCATTGATATTATTGGCATCAATGCCGCCAATGGCAAACCAAGGTATGGGGCTATTTTGGGCGGCGTAGCGGACATATTCTAAGCCGGCTGCGGCTTTACCTGCTTTGGTGGGAGTTTCGTAAATGGGGCCGACACCAATATAATCCGCGCCTTCGTTAATGGCTCTGTGCATTTCTTCTGAATTAGTCGTAGAACGACCAATTATGCGCTGTGGCCCCAATAATTGACGCGCCAGAGCAATTGGCATATCTTGTTGTCCCAGATGCACACCATCGGCATCTACAGCTAAGGCTAAATCGACGCGATCGTTCATAATCAACAAAGCGCCATAAGCATGACATAGCTGCCTGAGTCTGGTTGCTTGTTCCAGCCGTACTGTATCATCGGAATTTTTATCGCGGTATTGGACTAAAGTCAATCCACCCTTGAGTGCAGATTCTACTGTGGCGAACAAACTATCTGATGGAGATGTGACTAAATATAAATGCGATCGCCACAATAACTGATGGCGTTGATAACCCATCAAACTACTTTCTAGGGTATAAACCCGATAGCGCATTTGCTTAAAAGCCTTGCCCATATTGGGGCTATATAGCTTGCCATATTCTTCCAACACTCGCAATGCTTCTTGAACACGGCAAAAGTTAGCTTGTAACAGCGATTTAATACTAGCGCGTTGTTCTTCTTGGGGATGAGATAAATCAGTGCCGATATCACCTACTGTATCTCGTGCTGCTCGTATTTCTGCTGTATGCCACTTTGCTAACTCTTGTCGCAGGTACTTACATTCTCCTGCTAACTGAGCATTATTCAACCCAAAACGACACCACTCCTCAATGATGCGTAACCCTTCACGAGTGCGGTCTAAATTAGCATCTAATATGCGGTAAACAATTTGCTGTATTTGCTCTTGTTGGCTATACGGCTCGACCATTACCACAACTCCATTAGTGCTTTCATAATAGTCAGCCTCTTTCATATATGCAATGTTTTTAGCATCATTAATTTACTAAGCAAGAGGTATTAAGAAGAAAAAAGTCTGAAGTGTGAAGTCTGAAGTCTGAAATTTTCTCCTTTGGGTGGCTTCCCGAAGGGTAGGATAATTTTATCCTTCAGCCTTTACCTTTCATCTTGGATATTTCCTTCATTAATTACTTTGTCTTTAAAATAGCCAATAGGTCAATATTGTGGGTAACATTATCGACATATTACTGTCTAAGGGTATAAGACTTTATTGTTATTTCTTAGGAGTATGGTAAAAATGGTGTCCCCCAATGTGTCAGGTCAACATTACAGACTGGCGCTCAAGCTAATAACCCTTTATCAACCGCATCAATCATTAAACATAGCTATACCGATGGCTTTTGGTTACTCACTTTTGCTGTATATGTTTGGTATGGGAGTGGCGAGTTTAACTTTGCTGGCAATCAATAATAGTGCCGTTGCTCAGATGCCATCTCTACCAAATAGAATGCCCCTGGGTGAAAGACCAATTTCTCAGGTTAATGTACTGTTTGTCAACCCAAGTATCGGGGATGACACCACAGGTAATGGCAGCGATCGCACGCCGTTAAAAACTATTACCCAGGCTTTGCGTGTTGCTAAAGGCAATACAGTAATTATGCTGGCTCAGGGTAATTACAGTGAAGAAACTGGGGAAACATTTCCTTTAATACTACGCCCTGGTATTTCCATTCAAGGTGACGCAGCTAACAAAGGTAGTGGTATTACAATTCAAGGTGGTGGCTTGTACCTGAGTCGCAGTTATGGCGGGCAGAATGTCACGATTGTCGGCGCAAATCAAGCTGAGTTAACAGGGGTGAGTGTGACTAATGCTAATCCCCGTGGTTATGGTTTGTGGATTGAATCAAGTAACCCTGTCGTGTCTGAAAATACATTTACAGGAAGTACCCAAGATGGTGTAGCTGTGAGTGGTAATGGCGCACCGACAATTAGTAAAAATTATTTTTATCGAAATGGAGCCAATGGTATTACCCTCAGTGGTAGTTCTCAGGCAAAAGTGCAAGAAAATATTTTTCAAGAAACTGGTTATGGCGTAAATATTACCCAAAATGCCGCGCCTGTAGTTATGGGCAATCAAATTCAAAACAATCGTTCGGGAATTTTAGTCCAAGGTAAGGCGCGTCCTATTGTCCGCAATAATCTAATTGCCGATAGTCAAGAAGATGGTTTAGTAGCGATCGCCCAAGCTATGCCAGACTTAGGTAATACTACAGAAGCTGGTGGTAACGAATTTCGTAATAATGCTCGCTATGATATTAATGCTAGTACAGTCAAAGAAGCGATCGCAGCCACAGGTAATACTTTAACTAGCAACAAAATTACAGGTAAGGTCGATCTGAACGCTCCAGCTACTGCTGTTGTAGATAACTCCCTACCAACCACACCAAACACAACTATCTCAGCCATTCCCAGCAATCCAGAAATTACTGTTTCTACCACTGAAGTTCCGCCCCCAGCCAATCCCGTCGCCAAATTACCCACCACACCCATCAAACCCAAATCTCCCCAACTACAACTCACCCCTCCCCCTGGTGGCTTCCCAGTTCCCAGCAGCTTAGTCAGAACCCAACCAGCAACAAACACCCAACCGACTCCCACAGCCAAACCAGTACTACAACCAGCATCGTCACAGTTCAATTACGTGCAGATTGACAGGAACACCATTGAATTTACTGCACCTACCCCAATCCCCAATACAACGATTTCTCCAGGTAGTGCAGCTTTGTTACCCGTTCCTGATGGTAACGTTCCCCTGGGGAATACTAGCAACCTGCGAAAAGTCCCAGTACCCCAAACTAATATAAATACATACACTCAAAGTTATTTACCGCCTACCAACAACACACGTTACCGCGTCATTGTTGAAGTAGCCAACGAACAAGAACAGGAATTAGTAAAATTTGTAGCACCTGGTGCGTTTTCTACCATCTGGAAAGGGCGCAGGGTGATGCAAGCAGGCGTATTTAGTAATCGTTATAACGCTGATGAGATGTTGAAAAATCTCACTAATAACGGCTTACGAACTATTATTGAACCTTTGAATTAAATTAGTAGGGGCTAACAGCTATTAGCCCCTACTTTGGGGAATCGTAAAACGTAGCAAATAATTTGATAACTTAAAAATCATAGCTAAGAAGTAGCAAAATAAATTTTAAGGAATACATAATGAATGGGGCATCATTATCGGCTGCAAGTTGGGAGTTTTGGATTGATAGAGGCGGAACTTTCACCGATATTGTGGCAAAACGCTCTGATGGCCAATTAATAATTCACAAGCTACTTTCAGAAAATCCTGAACAATATCCAGATGCAGCAGTCCAAGGAATTCGAGAAATTTTAGGTATTGCGGCTGATGCGCCCATCCCGACAGAAAGCATTGCGGCAATTAAAATGGGAACCACTGTGGCGACAAATGCCTTATTAGAAAGAAAAGGCGATCGCACAGTTTTAATTATTACTCAAGGATTTCGAGATGCCCTACGCATCGGTTATCAAAACCGTCCCGATATTTTTGCCCGTCAAATAATTTTGCCAGAAATGCTCTACGAGAGAGTCATTGAAGTAGAGGAACGTTACAGCGCCCAAGGTGAAGAATTAATCCCGTTAAATATTGATGCAGTTCGCCCACAATTACAAGCAGCATACAATGATGGCATTCGCTGTTGTGCGATCGCGTTCATGCACGGCTACCGCTACACCAGCCATGAACAACAAGTTGCAACTTTAGCCAAAAGTATTGGATTTACGCAAATTTCCGTCTCTCACGAAGTCAGCCCTTTAATGAAATTAGTCAGCCGGGGCGATACAACAGTTGTCGATGCTTATTTATCCCCCATCTTGCGGCGATATGTTGATCAAGTCTCTCATCAATTGGCAGTAGGGAATCGGGAAGAAGAAACTGGCGAGATAAGTAACAGGCAACAAGGATCATTCCCCCTGCCCCCTGCCCCCTGCCCCGATTCCTCTTCCTACTCCCCCAAACTTATGTTCATGCAATCCAACGGCGGACTAGCGGATGCAGAGAACTTCCAAGGCAAAGACAGTATTTTATCCGGCCCGGCTGGTGGGATAGTTGGGGCAGTGCAAACAAGCCGGATGGCTGGATTTGAGAAGATTATCAGCTTTGATATGGGTGGTACATCTACCGATGTGGCGCACTACAACGGCGAGTATGAACGCACCTTTGAAACCGAAGTGGCAGGGGTGCGTTTGCGAACACCGATGATGGCAATTCATACCGTTGCGGCTGGCGGGGGTTCAATTGTGCAGTTTGATGGTTCGCGGTATCGGGTGGGGCCGGAATCGGCAGGGGCAAATCCTGGCCCGGCAGCATATTCTAAAGGCGGGCCGTTGACGATAACTGATTGCAATGTGATGGTAGGTAAGTTGCAACCAGAGTTTTTCCCCAAGGTGTTTGGGGCGGGTGCGAATTTACCGTTAGATGCAGAGGTAGTGAGGCAGAAGTTTCAGCAATTGGCGGCAGAAATTGGAGATGGCAGAACACCGGAAGAAGTCGCTACAGGATTTTTGGCGATCGCAGTTGATAAAATGGCTAACGCCATCAAAAAAATCTCTCTCCAGCGTGGTTATGATGTATCTGAGTATACTTTGTGTTGTTTTGGTGGCGCTGGTGGGCAACATGCTTGTTTAATTGCCGACGCTTTGGGGATGAAGCAGGTATTTATTCATCCTTACGCCGGGGTGTTGTCTGCTTATGGTATGGGTTTGGCAGATGTACGGGTAATCCGCGAGAAGTCGGTGGAAGCCGTTTTGAGTGAGGGTTTGTTGGGAGAAGTAGAGTTAGAGTTGGTTGGGTTGGTGGCGGAGGCGGTAGGGGAAATGAACCGCAGAGGCGCTGAGAGAAGTTGCGTGCGCGGGTTCCCTGCGTTGAGCAAACTTCGGGAGGACGCGGAGGGAGGAGAGACTGATACACCCTTACACCCTTATACCCCTACACCCTCTTTAGATGTTTATCGTAAGGTACATCTCAAATATGAGGGGATGGATGCAGCGTTGATTGTGGACTTTGCAGATGTGGCGATGATGCAGGGTCAGTTTGAGGAGTTGCATCGTCAGCGTTACGGGTTTATTGCGGCTGAGAAGCGGTTGATTGTGGAAGCGGTGGCGGTTGAGGTGGTGGAGAAGCATGATGCACCGGAGGAAAATGTAATTACACGTAGAGATGATAAAAAATTTGTAGCAATAGCAACAGTGCAGATGTACACTGCTGGGGCGTGGCAAACTACCCCAGTGTATCAACGCCAAGATTTACAGCCAGGAGATTGTATCGCAGGGCCAGCCATTATTGTCGAGGCGACGGGTACAAACGTAATTGAACCCCATTGGCAAGCCGAGTTAACTACACGCAATCATCTTGTGTTGTCTACTGTTGGGGTTGCACAAAACAAAGAACAAAGGACAAATGACAAAGGACAAAAACCAGATCCGGTGATGCTGGAGATTTTCAATAATTTGTTTCGGGCGATCGCTGAACAAATGGGTATAACGTTACAAAATACCAGTTCCTCTGTCAACATCAAAGAACGGCTAGATTTTTCCTGTGCAATTTTTGATGGTGCTGGACAATTAGTCGCCAATGCGCCCCACATACCCGTTCATTTGGGTTCCATGAGTGAAAGTGTGCAAGCTTTAATTGCTAACTATGGCGACACCATCAAACCTGGTGATGTTTTTGTTTCCAATAACCCTTACAACGGTGGTACTCACCTACCAGACATTACCGTTATCACCCCCGTCTTTCCCCACTCTCGGTTGGTGAGCGAAGCCGAACCACGCCCACTCTTTTACGTCGCCTCACGAGGACACCATGCAGATATCGGCGGTATTACTCCCGGTTCTATGCCGCCAAATAGTATAAATGTCATTGAAGAAGGCATATTAATTGATAATTTCCAGTTAGTTGCAGCAGGTAAATTCCGCGAAGCTGAATTAGTCAGTTTGCTCACTAGTGAACCTTACCCTGCACGAAATATTACCCAAAACTTGGCTGATTTAAAAGCCCAAATTGCCGCTAATGAACGTGGTGTGCAAGAACTTTTAAAAATGGTAGACCACTACAGCTTAGAAACTGTCCAAGCTTACATGAATTTTGTCCAAGATAATGCTGAAGAATCTGTAAGACGTGTGATTGAAGTTTTAAAAGATGGTAGTTTTAGCTATGCTTTAGATGATGGCAGTCTGATTCAAGTCGCAATTACAATTAACAGAGAAAACCGCAGTGCCAAAATTGATTTTACAGGCACTTCCAGCCAGCAATTAGCTAATAACTTTAATGCCCCAGCCGCAGTTTGCAAAGCCGCAGTTTTATATGTTTTTCGTACATTAGTTAATGATGATATTCCGTTAAATGCTGGATGTTTGAAACCTTTAGAAATTCACATTCCTGAAGGTTGTATGTTGAATCCGGCTTATCCGGCGGCGGTAGTGGCGGGAAATGTGGAAACTTCCCAAGGGATTACCGATGCTTTATATGGTGCGTTGGGTGTTCTTGCTGCTTCTCAAGGAACGATGAATAATTTTACCTTTGGGAATGAACGCTATCAATATTATGAAACTATCTGCGGCGGTTCTGGTGCGGGTGCAAATTTTGATGGGACGGATGCAGTTCACACCCACATGACTAATTCCCGTCTCACAGATCCCGAAGTATTAGAATGGCGCTTCCCGATTGTGTTAGAAAATTTTGCTATTCGGGAAAATAGCGGTGGTCAAGGACTTTATCATGGTGGTAATGGTGTCATCCGTCGCTTGCGTTTTCTCGAACCAATGACAGCAGCAATTTTATCAAATCACCGCATAGTTGCGCCTTTTGGTTTATGTGGTGGCGCAAGCGGTGAAGTCGGACGAAATTATGTTGAAAGGTGTGATGGAATTTTTGAAGATTTAGGTAGTAAAGCTGTGGTGGAAATGAATGTTAATGATGCGTTTGTGATTGAAACTCCTGGTGGTGGTGGTTATGGTTTTACTGATCATCCTAGTTTTCAATCTAGATACCCGACTTCTTGAAGAAATCGGGTATCTAAAAGTTCTCGTAAAAATTAAATCACTGCTTTTTGTCGTGGACAGTCGAAAACCACCACGAAATTAGCATCTGGTATGAGTTGGCGTAAGCTTTGCACATGACCATCTGCATCAGAACGATTGCGAAATCTTGCAACTGTCACTCGTTGCATATCTGGAAATAACCGCGCAACAATCCAAGAATTTAAACGTTCTTTGTAAGCGTTTGTCTGAGTTTCTGAGACAAAATCTTTGTAATTGCTGTTTTGTGGCATGATTAATCTATCCATAAGGAGTTTAGTAAAGGGCGTTAGCGAGTCTCTTGGCGGGGATACTAACGCTTCTTCAACAAAAATTGAATCTCAATACCATATCGTTTATCAATTGTCAATTGTTAGTGCCAAGTTTTAGCGCCAACAAATTTTAACGCCCAAAAATATGGATTTAAGAGCATTAAGACAACGTGTAGGATTAAGAAGTCGTGATGTAGCTATTGAATTAGATTGCGCTTTATCTTCAATTCGCAACTGGGAGAAAGGTAGAACGACACCCAAAATGAAAGTATGGCAAGTTATTTCGTTCGCGGGATTTATATCAATGCACTGAAGAAGAATTAGTACAAGCAGCCAAAAAATCAATGTTGGCTGAAGATCGTTAATTTTGCTGGGATATTATGTGAAATTTGAAAGTTGCTTTTTTATAAACAAGCGATCGCATCATCTCACAATAGACATAAATTAGTCCTCTCTCCTGCGAAGGAAGACAGGCAAATTTCATATTTTTCTAAACTTTGATGAGAGATTAATACAGGCGATCGCTTAGTTTTGAAAAAATTACAAAAATACAAAAGGGAGAAAGAAAAAGAAAGTTCTACTTTTAAATTTCCTTTTCTTTCTCAGCCTTAACTTGTCTTCAAACCTATGCTTTTATTAGAATTTTATTGACATTCTAATTAACTTACTCTTGGACTAAGATAAACTTTATTTTTAAAGTAAGTATCTATACCAAGATAGATATCAAAAATCTACTTTATAGGGGATGCGATCGTAAAATTATCAATACATTTAATGATGAGTTTGCTTATTTGAAAATTGTTAATTAAATTTTTGTTTTTTAATTTACAAAATCAGATTAAGATTGATAAATCGCTGAATTTATTTTATTTAAAAACTTTATTATCATGCCGCAATATTTTGGAAAACTCCCCACTACTAACCAACCTTGGCAAAAAGTTGGCAGAGTGGAATCAGTTAATCAAAAAGAACATATTATTAATTTGATATCTGGGAATTCATGCCTCAGCATCAGCATACTTGCAGCCAATCTAGTTAGAGTGCATTTTACACCCACTGGCGAATTTTTACCTTGTCGCCCTTGGGCAGTAACTATGGATGATGAAGAGTGGGAACAAATACCTTTTGAAGTAAAAGAAACTGAAACAACTTTAGAAATTACAACAGCAAAAATTCGCCTCTGTATCCAAAAGCAAAATTGCCATCTTACCTGCTTTGATTTAGAAAATCGACCTTTTGCCCAAGATGCAGATATAGGAATTGGTTGGCGTTTAGGTGCAGTTGCAGGCTGGAAGAAAATTGCAGCCGATGAGCATTTCTTTGGTTTTGGTGAACGCACAGGGTTTTTAGATAAACTCAGTCAAGTTAAAACCAACTGGACAACTGATGCTTTAGATTACGATGCACTCACCGATGAAATGTACCAAGCAATTCCATTTTTTATGGCTTTGCGTCCCAATGTCGGCTATGGCATTTTTTTCAATACTACCTTCTGGAGTCAATTTGATATCGGTGCAGCCCAACCCGGTGTGTGGAAAATGGAAACTCGCGGCGGTGAGTTGGACTATTACATTATCTATGGCCCTGAACCTGCGGAAATTCTTCGCACTTATACTCAGTTAACAGGAAGAATGTCTTTGCCGCCCAAATGGGCTTTAGGATATCACCAATGTCGTTGGAGTTATGATTCTGAAAATGTGGTGCGAGAATTAGCACAGGAATTTCGCCAACGGCGCATACCTTGTGATGTAATTCATTTGGATATCGACTATATGCGGGGTTACCGGGTGTTTACTTGGAGTCCTACGCGCTTTTCTAACCCAGCACAATTAATTGGAGACTTAGCAATAGATGGCTTTAAAACAGTCACAATTATCGACCCTGGGGTTAAGTATGAGCCAGAAGCAGATTATCACGTTTTTGACCAAGGATTAGCCCACGATTATTTTGTACGGAAAGTTGATGGAACTTTGTTTCACGGTTATGTTTGGCCAGAAAAAGCTGTATTTCCAGACTTTATGCGTGCTGATGTGCGTCATTGGTGGGGGAATCTACACAAAAGCCTGACAGATATTGGTGTAGCAGGAATTTGGAATGATATGAATGAACCTGCGATTGATAGTCGTCCCTTTGGAGATGGTGGGGAGAAGATTTGGTTTCCCTTGGATGCGCCGCAAGGGGGAGAAGGGGAGAATACAAATCACACTGAAGTGCATAATTTGTATGGGTTGATGATGGCAAAAGCCTGTTTTGAAGGGTTGCAACAGCATCGTCAACAAGAGCGTTCTTTTGTGTTAACTCGTTCTGGTTACGCTGGTGTGCAGCGTTGGTCTGCGGTGTGGATGGGCGACAACCATTCTTTGTGGGAACATTTAGAAATGTCCTTACCGATGCTGTGCAGTATGGGACGTTGCGGGTGGTGGGGTTTGGTTGGGTTGGCGATATTGGCGGATTTGCAGGAAACGCAACGGCGGAAATGTTTGCCCGTTGGATGCAGGTAGGAATGCTGTACCCCTTGATGCGTGGTCACTCAGCTATGTCTACAGCACGCCATGAACCTTGGGTATTTGGCGATCGCACCGAAAATATTTGTAGAGAATATATTAATCTGCGTTACCAGCTTTTGCCTTACATTTACAGTTTATTTTGGGAAGCAGCCACTACAGGCGCACCAATTTTAAGACCATTACTCTACCATTTTCCCAACGATCTCAAAACCTACACCCTTTATGATCAAGTGCTGTTAGGCGCATCACTCATGGCTGCACCAATTTATCGCCCTGGTGTGGAACATCGCGTAGTTTATTTACCCGCAGGTATTTGGTATGACTGGTGGAGTGGTGAATCTTATCAAGGCCCGACTCATATTCTCGCCCATGCACCACTAGAAAAAATGCCGCTTTATGTGCGTGGTGGTGCGGTGATTCCTATGCAGCCGGTTATGCAATATGTAGATGAATTTCCTTCTGATGAACTCCGCTTGCGGGTTTGGCCTGGTAATGGTGAATATAATTTTTATGAAGATGATGGACAAACATTTGAGTATCGCCATCAAAATTTTTCTCTCAGAAATATTACTGTAGTTACAAATATAAATCAAACAATAGTCAATATAAGTACAAGCGAGGGCAAATGGACACCAGGACAGCGACAAATTATTGTAGAACTTGTAGGCGTAGGCCAGCAGCAATTTTTAGATGATGGTCAACAACGAAGCTTGTCATTTTAATTAGCTAGAATCGGATTTTATGCTGTAATTACTTGTAGAGACAGGAAAAAAACCAAGCAGCAATCAGAGTTTCTTCTAGCTTCGCCAAAATCAAATAAGAGTTTTATTATATATAAGTGAAAAATTGTTAATTTATCATCATATCTGAGTCGAACAATAATACAAGATGTAAACGCGCAAAACACTAAAATCTTAGCAAGTTAGCCTAGTTATATATGCGGTAAAAAAAAATATCAATGTTAAACAGCAACCGCTTGCAGATGCAAGATGTACAGAATTCAATGGTAGTCAAGGTTGCAGCAGCGATCGCCTTCCTTGCTGGTAGTTTTGTCATGCTTGGGTGGATGTTCGACATTGAATTTTTCAAAACGGGCAACAACCCCGGCTTGTTCGTAATGAAAGCGAACACAGCATTATGTTTTATCTTATTAGGTGTGTCGTTGTGGCTGTTACAAATCAACAACAATAAGCAGACTGATGTTTATTTAAGTCAACCAGTCAAGCGAAAACAGCAAATTTATTTATGGCTGGTGAGAGTGTTTTGTTTCATCCCCATATTTCTTGGCTTACTCACAATCATTCAATATTTGTTTGGCTGGAATTTTGGCATTGATCAACTGCTGTTTCGAGATACACAAAATTTTGTTTTGTCATCTTATCCAGGACGGATGGGAATTAACACCGCCAGTAACTTTTTATGTTTGGGCTGTGCTTTAGAAATTTTGATCCATCCAAAAAGCGATCGCCACTATTGGTATAGTCAAATTCTGACTCTCATAGGTGGCGTAATTTCCTTAGAAGCACTGATTGGTTACACTTACAATATCAAAATTCTCTATATTTTCTTTCCTAACGGCACACCAATGGCATTACACACAGTATTTATATTTAGTGTGCTGTGTATAGGAATTCTCTGGTCAAGTACTGAAAAAGGATTTATGCGCGTCATTACCAGTAAAAGTTATGGCGGTTTACTGGCGCGTCGTTTATTAATAGCTGCGATCGCTGTACCTTTATTATTAGGCTGGTTAATTGTTCAAGGGCAACGAGCCGGACATTATCAACCAGCTTTTGCCATAGCAGTATTTGCACTAATTTTGATTGTTATTTTTGCTTTGTTAATTTGGCAATGTGCCGCTTTAGTAGAAAAGCTGTGGTACAAGCATGAACACACACAAACAGCACTCAGAGGCTATGAAGAAAAACTCAAAAGTTTCGTAGATGCGAACATCATTGGGATTGTGTTGGGTGATATTTATGGCAATATTCACCAAGCTAATGATGAATTTCTCAGAATGGTTGGTTATACCAGCGCAGATTTACTCGCAGGCCAATTAAAGCGGGATAAGATTACACCACTAGAATATCTGGATTTAGATGCACAAGCGATCGCCGAAGCTAAAACAAATATCAATGGCGCTTGTACACCATATAAAAAAGCATATATTCGCAAAGATGGTAGCCACATACCAGTGTTAGTTGGTTATGTTCTAGTAGGAGAACAACGGGAAGAATCTGTAGCCTTTATCCTGGACTTAACCGAACGCCAACAAGCACAAGAAACAATTGTCCAACTCAATCGAGACTTACAGAGGCGAGTTGTCGAGTTGCAAACCTTATTGGATGTGATTCCTATAGGAATTGGTATTGCGGAAGATCGTGAATGCAGAAATATTCGCGTTAACCCTTGTTTCGCCAAGCAACTGGGTATCTCAAAAGATGTGAATGCGTCTCTTACTGCACCTACCGAAGAACGACCGAACACATTTAAAGTTTACTGCGAAGGTCGAGAATTATTGCCAGAAGAACTACCAATGCAGTATGCAGCCGCGCATGGTGTAGAAGTTTTGGACTTTGAAGTAGATGTGATTCATGACAATGGCCGAGTCACCAACTTATTAGAATATGTTGCACCATTGTTTGACGAAGAAGGTAACAGCAGAGGTTGTATTGGGGCATTCTTAGATATTACCAGTCGCAAGCAAGCCGAAGAATTACAGCAAAAGCAGCGCCAATGGCTGGAAGATGTGTTAAATCTTATGCCTAGACCATTGCTGTTAATTGAACCAGAAAGCGCAAAGGTGACATTTGCTAATCGCGCAGCCAATGAGTTAGCAGGCGGTGAATTTCCCCAAGGCATACCAGCTGAGGAATATCACACAGCATATTATTATACAGATGTCACAGGCGATCGCATCCCCAATGAGCAAATGCCAGGGGTACGTGTTGCCCGTGGGGAACGGTTAGATGGTATAGAAGTAGACTGGCATACCAACACAGGCACATATTCTTTATTAATTTTTGCAGATACATTGCCAGCAATGCACGGTTATCCAGCTACCTGCATTTTCGTATTCCAAGATATTACTAAACTCAAGCAAGCTGAAAAAGCATTATCAATAGGTAATCAAAGGCTGCAATTACTATTTAGTACCGCCAGCGCCTTATTATCTAGCCAGCAACCAGTAGCACTCATTGACAGTGTTTTCTCTCACCTCCAAGAACAAATTAGTTTAGATGTTTACTTCAACTTTTTGATTGAGGATAATTCGCAAATAATGCGTCTCGCTTCCTATGGAGGCGTGACAGCAGAAATCGCCAAAGAAATTGAGTTTTTAGAATTTGGTCAAGCAGTCTGTGGTACAGTTGCCCAATATCGTCAATCAATTTACGTCGAAAATGTCGAGCAATCAACTGACCCTAAAACAGCATTAATTCGTTCTTTCGGTGTTAAGGCTTACTTCAGTTACCCCTTAATCGCTCAAGGTAAGTTGTTTGGGACTCTTTCTTTTGGCAGTTGTAGTCGTAATTTCTTCAGCGAAAATCAAAGAAGTGTAATGCAGGCGATTTGCGATCAAATTGCGATCGCAATGGAACGTGCAAGTTTAATTACTTCCTTGCAGCAGCAAACCGAGCAGTTGCAACAAGCTAACCGGATGAAAGATGAGTTTTTAGCAATACTTTCCCACGAATTGCGATCGCCCCTCAATGCAATTCTCGGCTGGGCGCAATTATTACGCAGCCGCAAACTCAACGAAACTCAAATTAGTAAGGCGCTAGAAACCATAGAACGGAATGCGAGGATGCAAACCCAAATGATTGAAGACTTACTCGATATCTCACGGATGATTCGCGGTAAGTTACGGCTAAAAGTCGCTACCTGTAATTTAATCACTATTATTGAATCCACAATTGAAACTGTCACTTTAGCAGCCCAAGCCAAAGAAATCGAGTTGCAATTTTTCCAGGCAAATCATGAAAAATCACAATTTTTAATTTCAGGTGATAGCGATCGCTTACAACAAATTATCTGGAATTTGCTATCAAATGCTATTAAATTTACACCCCAAGGCGGCAAAGTTGAAATTCAACTTGCCAGAAGTGTTACTCATCATTCCGAATCTATCAGTTACGCCCAAATTAAAATCATTGATACAGGTATAGGGATTAACAGCGAATTTCTACCTTACGTATTCGACCGCTTCCGTCAAGCGGACAGTTCCAGCACCAGGGCGCACGGTGGTTTAGGGTTAGGTTTAGCAATTGTGCGTCACTTAGTAGAGTTACATGGTGGTACTATCACTGTCGATAGCCCCGGAGAAGGACAAGGTACAACCTTTACAGTCAAATTACCCTTACTACTACCCAACAAAGAAACTATATCTGCACCAGTTAGCTTAACTGAAGCTCATACTGATGTTTTACCTGCGTCTCCCTCCCTAGCTGATGTGCGCGTCCTGGTTGTAGATGACGAAGCCGACACCAGGGAGTACATATCCACAGTACTGCAACAATGTCAAGCCCAAGTTAAAACCGTTAGTTCAGTCCCAGAAGCTTTACAAATGATTGCTCAGTGGCAACCAGATGTATTAGTTAGTGATATTGGTATGCCCGGTGAAGATGGCTATTCATTGATTCGCCAATTGCGATCGCAACCTCCAGAACAAGGCGGTAAAATTCCCGCCGCCGCCCTCACCGCCTACGCTAGAGGTGAAGACCGAATGCGTGTTATTCAAGCAGGTTTTCAACTACATCTACCTAAACCCATCGAACCAGCTGAATTAGCTACAGTAGTCGCCAGCTTAGTAGGTAGAACTTGACACTTCCCCTCATTTCCTAGAAGAAGGCAGAAGTTAAAAGGCAGGAGGCAGGAGGCCGATTAGTGGGACTTAATTCTTTTTGCAATCTACTCTTGCGGAAATTACTTCTCAGAAATTGTACTTATATTTAGCACTAATCATTACCAAAGATTAATGTCCGGTTTACGGTTTTTTCATCTCTCCTTATTAAACCGGATTTATATTTCATTCGCTAACTTTTCTTTTATTTCTGTATTGCCTACAGGAATCATTTTGCTCTGCCTAAACAAATAAGCACAAATGAAAAAGTCTAAATTTGCCAAACTTCTTCTACCTATTGCCTTACCAGCAGTATTTTTCGCTATCTTTAATAGCTCCCAAAAGCCACTTACTGCTCAAAGCTCAGTCAGCGTTCATTTAACAATGGGCAACCCCAGTGGTGCTGGCACTAGTAATCTAAATAACTACCTGTTACTTAACGGAGGTTCATCCACACGTACCTATGCACTTTCTTATAACTGTTCCAAAGGAATACCAAATTGGGTAAGTTGGCAGTTAAACTCATCATGGTTAGGCAGTACACCTCGCCAAGATAATTTTCGTGCAGACCCCAACATACCTGCGGGTTGCTATCAAGTCCAAGCAACTAGTTACTCAGGTAGCGGCTTTGATAGAGGACACATGACTCCTTCCGCCGATAGAACCAACTCCACTACCAGTAACTCTAGTACCTTCTTGATGACAAATTTCATTCCCCAAGCACCTGATAATAATCAAGGTATATGGTCAAATCTAGAAGATTACTGTAGAACTTTGGTCAGTCAAGGTAAAGAGCTTTATATTATTTCCGGTGGTTATGGCACTGGTGGAACAGGATCAAACGGTTTTAAAACCACAATTGATAGTGGTAGAATCTCTGTCCCTGCAAGAACTTGGAAAACTATTCTGGTTTTGGATAGACCAGGTTCAGGAGTTAGTGGTGTAACCACTAGCACAAGAGTAATTACTGTTGATATACCCAACGCCCAAGGCGTGAGAACTGCGAATTGGAGAAACTACAGAATTAGCGTTGATACATTAGAATCAATAACTGGATACGACTTCTTTTCTCAAATTTCTACTTCTACCCAGAGCGTAATTGAAGCTAAAGTTGACAATTTATAAACATAGTTAACTCAATTCATAAGCTAAAAAACATTTAGTTTGCATATTGACATTAGATTAAAGTCTTGTGGGCTGGGACAGAAAACCCTATCTTTTTATGCAAGTTAAATGTGCCACAGCTTATTATCTATTGTTGTAGGGACTTTTTATAAAACATCTCTACAACAATTTATTTGCTGTTCAAAACCCTTAAACTCAGGTTTCTATAACTTTTGTCGAAACTCCAGCTAAATCGTTAGCAGCAGTTTTACCAATAATATAGACATCAATACTTATCGAACCTAAACGATAAACTTTGATATTTGTGAGATTATCTTTTAAGGTTTTGATCAGCGTTTGGAACTTCTGTACATTTTGTTTTTGAAGTTCATCATGCCATTCTTGCTCTTCAGCACAATTACGAAAAAAATAATCTAATTCTACTGTTTCAATTGGTGTTTCTAAGGGGTGATTTGTTAACTGAAGAAGTTTTTGATTAGTTAAACTTTCTTGACCTTCTCCAGACCAAAAAACAACTTCAAAGGGATATTCTGACTCACTCATCATCAGCAAATCATAAGAAGTTTGCTGGATCTGTTGTATAACATTATTATTCATATACTTCAGCAAGTAACAATAAATTAAACCTTAAGAATTAGAACATATTTAGAAAAATTTTCTCAAATTTTAACACTATTCTAAGAACTGGGGCGATCGCTCAATTTTTCTGTCAGAATATTGAGTTTCCTGGCGACTGTCCCTAAAGCATACGTAAGAATTATACTTTGTTGATAATCAACGAGGATTTAAATATGTCACCTTGGACTAGTCTGATCACTGCTTTAACACTAGTGCTGTACTCCGTTATCACAATTAACGTTGGTCGAGCTAGAGCAAAATATAAAGTTATGCCTCCCCAAATGACAGGCGACCCCAACTTTGAAAGAGTACTAAGGGTTCAGCAAAATACTCTAGAACAAACTATTTTATTTCTCCCAGGCTTATGGTTGTTTTCTATTTACATCAACCCATTGTGGGGGGCAGTAATTGGTGCTATTTGGCTCATAGGTCGCATTGTCTATGCTTGGGGATACTATCAGGCCGCAGAAAAAAGAATGATTGGTTTTGCCATTACTACGGTGAGTGGAATGGTGCTGCTTCTAGGTTCGCTAATTGGCATCATTCTCGCTTTGGTGAAGTCATAAACTACTGTAGAGTTTGAATTTGTGTAATCAGCCGATTGAATTTCTAAACTATAAAGTAGGGTGGGCATTTTCAGTAAAAATATCGATAAACCTGAAATATATTAGTGAATGCTCACCTTAAAGATACTTAATTTTTGCCAAAATCAAATATTAATACTGGAGAAAATTGATATGATAGCCTGTTTACAATTTGCCCTCAATTTATCAAATAGTTTTAGTTTCTGCCTTCAAAGAAAATCAGGTACTAGATTCAGCAAAGTCTCTTTTTGTTAAGGTATTTCTCTAAAGCTTTACACAGGCTCATACTTGATCAATATTTTCATACTCCAGTTAGATGAAACCTATACTCATGGAAAGAGGTAAGTATCAGTATATTTGTTAAAATTATACTTTGATGTTAAATAAGGTAAATTTAAGGGAATACTAAGCGCAGTTAAAATATTTAGACTATAACTGCGATGTTAGCTTTATCTGACAAAGTGTTCTCTTTGACTGGCTATCGAATTTTAGAACAAATCTATTGTGGTAGCAAAACCCTAGTTTATCGAGGAATTCAAGAACAAAACCAACAAGCAGTAGTAATTAAACTAATCCGAAATGAATATCCTACCTTCAGTGAAATTGCTCAATTTCGGAATCAATATACAATTACTAAGGATCTCAATTTACCAGGAATAGTCAAACATCTTTGTTTAGAGAACTATCGCAATCGCTATGCCTTAATCATGGAGGACTTTGGCGGCCTATCGCTCAAAGATTGGGGCAGACATAATAAAGCTGTACAAGAATCTGGGATTACACTACAAGAATTTTTTCCTATTGCTATTGCGATCGCATCTATTTTAGAAAGTTTACATCGTCATCGGATTATTCATAAAGATATCAAACCCGCAAATATACTGATTAATCCTCATACTTTAGAAATCAAAATTATCGACTTCAGTATTGCTACCCTCCTACCAAGAGAAGTTCAATATCTGACAAATCCCAACGTCTTAGAAGGAACACTAGCGTATATATCTCCTGAGCAAACAGGTAGAATGAATCGTGGTATTGATTACCGCAGTGATTTTTACTCTTTAGGTGTCACCTTTTTTGAACTCCTCACCGGACAGTTACCCTTCAACAACACTGAACCGATGGAGTTAGTTCACGCGCATATTGCTAAACAACCACCAACCGTACATCAAATTAATCCTAATCATCCGCCAATTTTATCAGCCATTGTCAACAAATTAATGGCTAAAAATGCTGAAGATCGCTATCAAAGTGCGTACGGACTCAGGTATGACTTGGAACTTTGCTATCAGCAATGGCAAAAAAGCGGTAACATAGCTACCTTTGAGTTAGCAACTAAAGATGTTTCTGACCGATTTCTCATCCCCGAAAAACTCTATGGTCGTGAGAAAGAAGTTGCTACCTTACTTGCAGCTTTTGAGCGAGTTGCTAAAGGTACAACAGAAATGATTCTCGTCGCTGGTTTTTCTGGAATTGGAAAAACCGCCGTAGTCAATGAAGTACACAAACCAATTGCCAGACAACGTAGTTATTTTATCAAAGGTAAATTTGATCAATTCCAACGAGATGTTCCCTTATCAGCATTAGTCCAGGCTTTTCAAGATTTGATAGGACAAATCTTAGTAGAAACTGATATTCAAATTCGCCAATGGAAAGACAAAATTCTCTCAGCATTGGGTGAACAAGCCCAAGTAATTATCGATGTAATTCCGGCTCTAGAACAAATTATTGATAAACAGCCAGCCGTTACAGAACTTTCTGGAACTGCTGCTCAGAATCGATTTAATTTGTTGTTTCAAAGGTTTATCCAGGTATTCAGTACTAAAGAGCATCCTTTAGTAATTTTTTTGGATGATTTACAATGGGCAGACTCAGCTTCTTTGAAGTTGATACAACTCTTAATGAGTCAAATTTCAACAAGCAATAAAGAGCCTAATTTAGTTACACCTGAACTCACAAATAACTTGTGGAACCCTGTATTTGAGGGTGAAGTTTGGGAAGATGAGACTGACCAAAAAATTACCCAAACAGAAGGAAATTTTTTATTAATTGGTGCATATCGTGATAACGAAGTTTATCCAGCACATCCATTTTGCTTAACATTGCAACAGCTTGAAAAAGCAGGAGCAAAAATTAATCAAATTACCCTAGCTCCTCTCCATCAAATTCACTTAAATACCTTGATTAGCGATACTTTACATTGCCCTCAAGCAATGTCTATGAATTTGGGTCAAATGGTGTTTGCTAAAACCAAAGGTAATCCCTTCTTTACGACTCAATTTTTGAAGTCACTGCATCAAGATGGCATAATTAAATTTAACTTTGATTTAGGTTACTGGCAGTATGATTTGGCAGCAATACAAGCATTAGTTCTGACTGATGATGTTGTCGATTTTATGGCACTGCAAATAGAAAAATTGCCAAAATTGACACAGAATGTATTAAAGATGGCTGCTTGTATTGGACATGAGTTTGACTTAAAAACTCTGGCGATCGTCAATGAAAAATCTGTAGTAGATACAGCTTCAGATATATGGATAGCCTTACATGAAGGAATCATTTTACCTCAAACTGATGTTTATAAATTGTTTCAAAATGATTATAAATTAGAAGGTAATACTTCAGCTTCTAACTCTCCAGAATTTTTCAACAATAGTTTTGCAGTTCCGAAATACAAATTTATTCATGATAGGGTACAACAAGCTGCTTATTCTTTAATTTCGGAAAGTCAGAAGCAGGAAACTCATTTAAAAATTGGCTTGTTACTCTTCAATAGCATTCCAGTAGCAGAGCGTGAGGATAAGATTTTTCAGATTGTCAATCAATTTAATGTTGCATTAGAACTCATTACCGAGAAGGAACAGCGTGATGAACTAGCACAAATGAATTTTTTGGCTGGACGTAAAGCTTTAACCTCAACAGCTTATACAGCAGCAATTAAGTATTTAACAACTGGAATCACCCTCCTATCATCTGATAGCTGGCAAACACAATATGAACTTTCGTTAACTTTGTATGAAACAGCAGCAGAAGCAGCATACCTAGCTGGTGAATTTGAGCAGATGGAGCAATTAATTGATGTTGTATTAGCACAAGCTAAAACTCTTCTAGAGCAAGTAAAAGTCTATGAAGTCAAAATTCAAGCTTACGGCGCACAAAATAAAGCATTAGAAGCTGTTAACACGGCGCTCACTGTTTTGCAAAAATTGGGTGTCGAATTTCCGCAAAATCCGAGTCAATCTGATGTGCAATTAGCTATAGCAGAATTATCTGTAAATTTAGCTGGTAGACGCATTGAAGACTTATCGAAATTACCAGAAATGATGGATAACCAAGCTATGGCAGCTATGCGTATCTTAGTTAGTGCTGCGGGTTTTGTATATCAAGCTGTTCCAGAACTTTACTTACTGTTTGCGGCGGCAGAAATCAATTTATCACTCAAATTTGGTAACACTTCTTTATCTTCCTGTGCATACGTCATATATGGTTTGATTCTTTGTGGTGTTCTGGAAGACATTGAGTCTGGCTATGAGTTTGGCAAACTAGCATTAAGTCTACTGACTAAGTTTAATTCTAAAGAAGTTAATCCTAAGACTTTACTAACATTTAACACCGCTATTCGACATTGGAAAGAACATGCTAGAAATGTTTTAACATCTTTATTAGAAAGTTATACTGTGGCGATGGAAACAGGAGATTTAGAATTTGCAGCTTATTCTATTCATGCTTATTCTTTTTCTTCCTATTTAATTGGTAAAGAACTAATAGGACTTGAAAGAGAAATTAGAAATTATAGCAATGTTATCAAACAAATCAAACAACAAACAGTATTTTATTGGAATGAAATTTATAGGCAAACTGTTTTAAATTTGTTAGGAGCAGACGATGATCCCACTATATTAATTGGAGAAGCATATAATGAAATACAAACACTACCTGTTCATCTTGAAAATAATGATGGAATTGGACTCATTGATTTTTACATCAATAAGCTATATCTAAATTATTTATTTCAAGATTTCACCCAAGCAATTGCAAATGCAAATTTAGCAGAAAATTATCTCCATAGTGGTACAGGACAATTAATTATTCCATTTTTTCGTTTTTATGATTCTCTGTCCAGACTAGCCATTTATCATAATGCTTCTCATTCTGAGAAACAGAATATTCTTGATAGAGTCGAAAATAATCAAGAAAAAATAAAGCGTTGGTCAGATCATGCCTCGATGAATTATCTGCATAAATTTTATTTGGTTGAGGCAGAAAAATATCGTGTTACAGGTAAATATCTCGAAGCTATCGAATCTTATGATCGCGCTATTTCTCTTGCTAAAGAAAACGAGTACATCAATGAAGAAGCTCTGGCTAATGAACTAGCAGCTAGATTCTATTTAGAATGGGGCAAAGAGAAAATCGCTCAAACCTATCTCACTGATGCTTATTATTGCTATGTTCGTTGGGGAGCAAAGGCAAAAGTAGATGATTTGGCAACACGCTATCCTCAATTACTTATGCCCATACTTCAGCAAGAAAAACTGAGTTTTCAAGTAGCTGAAAGAATCACTATTTCTACTTATCAATCTCTATCAAATCAAAATACCTATCCAACCTTCATTGGTTCTAAAACAAGTGTTTCGGAATCACTAGACTTAGCTTCTGTGATCAAAGCTTCTCAAACACTCTCTGGAGAAATTGAGATGGATCAATTGCTGTCTAAATTAATGCAAGTTGTGATGGAAAATGCCGGAGCATCTAAATCTGCTTTGATTTTAAGTGCAAATAATAACTCAGAATTAAGGATTGTGGCTCTCAGTTCTAGTGAAAATTTTGCATCTATTTCTACACAATTACCATCAATTTATGCGGAGTCTAGTAATGATATTCCAATTACTTTGATTAAATACGTTAACCGCATTAAAGAAGTGTTTGTAGTTGATGATGCGAAGACTGTTGATTTCTTAGCGGAAGACCGCTACATTATCAGTAAGCAGCCTAAAAGTCTTTTGTGTATTCCAATTATAAACCAAGGTAAATTGCTGGGCATTCTTTACCTGGAAAATAGTCTAACTACAGGAGCATTTACCCACGATCGAGTTGAAGTTTTAAAACTGCTGACTACTCAAGCGGCTATTTCCTTAGAAAATGCTATGCTCTACAATAATCTTGCTCAGGCAAATCAAAACTTAGAGGAATATAACCATAGCTTAGAAGTAAAAGTAGAAGCTAGAACCCAAGAGCTACACAATAAAAATCAACATCTACAGGAAGCATTGCAAGAATTACAACGCACACAAACCCAGTTAATTCAAAGCGAAAAAATGTCTTCATTGGGTCAAATGGTGGCGGGAATTGCTCATGAAATTAATAACCCAATTAACTTTATTCATGGCAATATTGCTCATGCTAGTGAATATGTCAAAGATTTGCTAGAATTACTGGCTATTTATCAGCAAGAATGTTCTCATCCTTCCGATTTATTAACCACAAAATTTGCAGAAATTGATGTAGAGTTCTTGTCTGAAGATTTGCTGAAAATTCTCGATTCTATGGAAGTGGGCAGTTCTCGGATTCGGAATATAGTTTTAGGTTTGCGTAACTTCTCACGCTTGGATGAGTCAGAAATGAAGACTGTTGATATTCATGAAGGTATTGATAACACCTTGATGATTTTACAGCACAGACTCAAAGCAAAAAGTGAGACTTTGGAAATAGAAGTAATTAAAGAATATGCGAAAATACCTGAAATCAGTTGTTATGCTGGTCAACTGAATCAGGTATTTATGAATATTTTGAGTAATGCGATTGATGCTTTGAATGAGTCAAGGGCTAATATTCATAGACCCCAAATTCATATTTGTACTGCTCTAAAAGACCCAAATACTTTGCAAGTTCGTATTGCTGATAATGGTTGTGGAATGCCTGAAGCAGTTAAGAAGAAAATCTTTGACCCATTTTTTACTACAAAACCTGTTGGGAGTGGTACAGGGTTGGGTTTATCTATTAGTTATCAGGTGATTGTAGACAAGCACAAGGGTCAGTTAATTTGCGATTCTACCCCCGGTAAAGGAACTGAATTTGCGATTGAAATACCAATCAAGCAGTAATCCCAGGGTATGAGATGTTGGTATTAACGGGCTGGTGTAGTTACTTTAGATACTAGAGAGCTTGGACGCATACGCCGCCCTTGAATTATCATCTTGACTCCATTAGCTGGAGCAAGGGTAAAACCTCGACGCTGGAGTTTTTCTGGTGTCTTTTCCGCCAAAGTCAGTTGGTAGTTTGAAAGCAGTGTTGCCAATACTAACTTCATTTCAAACATACCCAAAGCTTGACCAATACAACTACGGGCACCACCGCCAAAAGGGATAAATTCATAAGGAGAAAATTGACGTTCTAAAAAACGTTCTGGCTTAAACTGCTGAGGTTGGGGGTATAAGTCTTGGCGATGATGAGTTAAATAAACGCTAGTAAGAAGCACAGTACCAGGCTCTAAGGCATATCCCAACAATTCAACAGGTTCTTGAACCACCCTAGGCATTGTCACCATCACGGAAGGATGAATCCGCAAAGTTTCATTACAGACAGCACTTAGATAAGGAAGTCTGAAAATTTCCATTGAGTCTGGATGATCACCCAAAGTATCAATTTCTTTAAGCAGCTTTTGATAGACTTCCGGTTGACGATGTATCCAGTACAGAGCCCAAGCCATTGTTGTAGCTGTAGTTTCATACCCAGCTAGTATTAAAGTCATCAATTCATCTCGTAACTCTTCATCGGTCATTGAGTTGCCCATCTCATCTTTAGCTGACATCAATAATGAGAGGATATCGATACGCTCAAGATTGTTTTTTTTCTCGACGTTCAGCAATTTCAGCGTAGATTAGTTCATCAATTTGCTGTCTTTGAGACAAAAATCGACCCCAAGGACTCCAACTTCCTAAATTTTTTTGTAAGAAGGAAAACAACAAAAAGCCAGAAGTTACTGGAGATATAAAATTATCCATCAGCGACATTAATAGACGCTTGAGTTTTTGGCAACGTTCTCCTTCATATAAACCAAATACGGCCTGCAACATAATTTGCAAGGAAATTTCCTGCATAACAAAGCGAGCAGAGAAAGGTTCATTCAGTGGTAACTGACTATAGATGTTTTCCGTCAGCTTAGACATCAAAGAGCCATAAGCTCGCATCCGTTCTCCGTGAAAGGGGGGCATAGCAATCTGTCGCCGTCGTTTGTGGCGATCGCCACTAAGCATAAGGAGTGAATAGTTCCCTAACAAGGGTTGTAGAATTCTGTTTTTTTCACCAAGAGCTGCAAACTTCTTCCGTCCCACACTTTGTATAGTTCCAGACGCATCATTGGTAAAAATTTCCTGTATTGCCTGGGGATGATTGACGAAAACTACAGTTTCTCCAAAACCAACTATCTCGGCTGTAAAAATATCAGGATGCTGTTGGGCTGCACTTTCAAAATATTTGACTGGGTTCGCTGCCCACTGGAGTTTTTGCAGAAGAGCAGGCGTTTTTAAAGTATTAGGTAGCGACATATAATTTCTCCTAGCCAACTTGTATTGGTATTTGATTTTTTATGTTTCCTGTTTGATAACGACCAGAATGACAAGACCAGTCAAAGTTGCCGCGTATCCAGGTATGTAGTCCTGATAAATATTTGCTAACTTCATCATTAATTTCTTTCTTGAAATATGGAATGGTCGCTTGTAAATCCAGGAATGACTTCAACTCTTGATTGTGCATATCTGCAACAATTGAAACTGCTTGATTCAAAGGTATTCTATGTTGATAATGCAGCACTATAATCGAGTTATGAACATCGCCATTAGCTATTTCTTTTGGTACTGAAAATATATCATTACACCAACATATAATTTTATTAGTCATCAATCTTAGTCTATTGATAATTTCATGATTTCTGACAAAATCACTTACTAAATGATGGTTGCAAAATTCGCCGAGATCAATACTAATATCAACTGCTGAACTTAATAAATGTATCATTTCATAATTGTCAAGATTAGGTATAGTTTGACTGGCACGGTTAATTGCTTCTAACATGCAACCATCAAAGTATTTCTTCACAGATATTACAAAGTAATTGAAACTTTTTGTATCTCCTATTTGGAGCATTCTCTGTCTCAGATTACTTAAAGCTTTACTCAGAGGTATATCCTGTTGATTAGTTTCCGCTCCATACAAGATTTCTAAAAATCTCCTATGTAAACCCTTTAGTAGTTCAGGCTGTTGACCTAAATGAGAATTATCACATTGGTCATCTAAAACAAACAACCAACTCATCCAATCATTAGCAATTTTTAGTTCTTCAAATTGGCAATAAGGATATGTATATGAAGCTAACAAGAAAAATTTTGCTTTAGAGAAATGCTGATATTCTGTTGGATTTGTTAATAGATTGAATTGCTGTACCCATTCAAAAGAATAATCCTCTAAGACATCGACATATTTATTAATTTGAAAAGGAAATGGGCAGTATAAATCGGGAAAAACCAACTTTTCCATAAGTCCTCTGTAATTGTAATAAATTCTAAATTACTGAAGTTTTAGATAGTGGCTAATTCGGAGATTGACACTTGCACTGACAATACTTGCAGCAACTAAATTATGCAGATAGAAACCAAATATTTAACTCTATATTGATGCTTAATTTACTTTGCAGTTATAATAAAATAGCTGCAAAAATACATGTTAATTTTGCAGAGAAATATTTGATATCTGCGTATACGAAAATAGTCTCACACAGAGCCAGCTTTAAGCGATGAGCGATAAGTAGCTAAATATTCAGCAATAGCTACTAAAAGAAACTCACCAATTAATTAGATTTGCTAAAGTATTGTCGAAACTTTAATGAACAGCACCTTGATTTTTATCCTGCGTTTTATGCAGTATAAAACTTTTTTTTGTTTGTCTATGCCACTATATTAAAAATCTCTTGAGACTTTGTTTAACGAAGTTTTAAACTCAAGACTTAACCTGTTTCATTATTTTTTAATACTTTCAAATAAAAGATAACAGTAATTTTGTGTAATTAGTTAAGTTAAACTATATATTTTTAATACAATGTAAAATAAAACACTAGATTAATATAAGTATTTCTAAATTAATTTAATAAATTGCTTTAAGAAATTGATTAAATTTATTCTTTTTATAAAAATTTTATCTTTATACAAGCAATACTAGCATTTTAAATCACTTATTTTTCCAGTATTATTACGATATTGTCATAAATCTCTGACATATTACTGATTGAGACAGATAACACTTACTTAAAAAATATCAAAAAATTATGAAATATCTTAATATTTATATATTTTTCTTACTTATAGTAGATGAAAAAGTAAAGAAATACACAAAGTTACAATTATTACTTGCAAAAAAAGATACATTCAGTATTAGTTATTATCCCTCAAAAGATAGTTGAAAAATCTAAGCTTTTATGAATGTCTTATTTACTCAGTTACAGTATGGGCTAGGTCAATTTTTATGGCTCAAAGTTGCAGTTTAGAAGGGTTTCTCTTTCAGCTTGATAAAATAAGTCTATTATCTAGCAGAAAAGATTTTCTTTAAATGCCGACATTGGCTGATCAAGGTCAATATCAAAGAAATTGTTATTAGCAGTATAAGATATAACGATAAATATCAAGCAAATAAGCATGTTCTCATAAGTGATTACTATGAAAAGTTTCAATTTCCAGCTTTTAGCTATGGGCTGGAATAGCGATCGCATCTTGCAGCACGAGGCTATTAATGTGAATAGCAACTCCATCAAAGAGTTCCATCAGTTATGGGGTGTAAGTAATCGGTAAAATGGGTGTGTCTGTAAATCATCTCAAGACACCCAATTAGCCAATCTGTATGTTCTCAACAGCTGATTTTCTTCAATACACCCAGTGGTCGGGTATTGCTACATTAGTATTTGCGGCCTTAGCAATACTGGCTTTTCTTTTTAAATGGGGCATTCGCTTTCGGCTGGTAGGTACAACTGGCTTTATGCTGGTGCTAACAAGCGGGTTATTTGCTCTATCTTTAGTACCCTTAAGTCGCACAGTGATTCCGGGAGCCGAAAAATATACGTTGGTTTATGATAATGGTTCCACACAAACAGTAATTTCCATTAATCCAGAAATTTCCCCTTCAGCTTTAGAAGCAACCTTGCGTCAAGCCGCCAGTAATTTATATTCTTATGGTCGTTTAGGTAAACAAGGCGATAATTCTTTGACAATTCGCGCTCGTACCTTGGTGCATCCTGAACCTGGAGTTTCTGTACCACTTTACCTTGGTCAAATTAAACGCAATCTGGCTTCAAGGGAAGATGCGAATATGTCAATTGAGATTTACACAGATAAATTTGCTCAATTGCCAAAGCCTACGGCTTAGGGACTTCCAACTCAAAAAGGAATAGTGCATTCACTTTCAGCACATAGCCCTCAGACTGAAGTCTGGGGCTATATAAACTAAACCCGCCTGCGCGGGTTACAAGATAGTCCGAGTAAGTAGCCACTGAACTTGTCGAAGTGCAGAATGTGGGTTGTATAGCCGTGAATTCCATTCGTTGGGGCTAGGTGCAAGATGTGAATATCCTCTTTTGAAAACCTTCACCTATCCCTACACCCTCCTCCAAAACTTCTCACTACGTAAGTCCTAACGGTGACTGTGGGGCGATCACATTATCTAAATTATTTCATTTTTCTGCTAACTTATACGTATATTCCCTAACAGCAAAGTCTGGTTTTTGTGTTCCGGGAGACATCAATTTTTTTTTTGTATTTGACTATACAATAGAGATTATTTTTAGATTAAGATATTACTTACTAATTTCATCAATGGAAAAATGTTTAGTGTGTGCTGGTCGTAAGTGATGGTGAGTTTTGTTGATAGGCGACTGCCTTCTCTAAATATTATGTAATCCTACTAGCATCAATACAAATTCAGGTTTTGCCTAACTAGTTATTATATGCCCCATCAATCAGCTACTACGTTGTCTACTCAAACATCTAGTTCATTATCGGCACTGGCGATCGCTCCGGCAAAAGTCATCCGTGGATCTGGAGTATTGTCAGCAGCACCAGCAGAGATTGCCCTTTTAGGTAGTCGTCCTTTAATAGTTGCGGGCAATCAAACTCTAGCCCTGACTCAAAATACTTTACAACCAATTTTAGAGCAACAACAGTTGCATACTGCTCAAGCTTCATACGGTGCAGATTGTTCAGAAGCAACTTTGAAATCTTTACGCAAGGCAGCGAAAGAACACAAAGCCGACATGATTATTGGTGTTGGTGGCGGTAAAGCATTAGATACGGCAAAACTAGTTGCTTATCAGTTGCAGTTACCAGTGGTGACAATTCCGACTTCCGCCGCTACTTGTGCAGCTTGGACAGCCCTCTCCAATGTGTATTCTGAGGCGGGGGCTTTTTTGTATGATGTGGCGCTGTCTCGCTGTCCTGATTTATTAATTCTGGACTATGATTTGATTGCCACAGCACCACAATATACATTAGTAGCTGGCATTGGGGATGCGATCGCTAAATGGTACGAAGCCTCGGTGAGTAGCGGACATTTACAGCAGACTTTAATTATTGCCGCAGTCCAACAGGCCAGAGTTTTACGCGATATCTTATTCCAAAAATCAGCCGCAGCCTTAGAAAAACCAGGCAGTGAAGTTTGGCAAGAAGTTGTTGATGCAACCGTTTTACTAGCCGGAGTCATCGGCGGATTGGGTGGGGCGCAGTGTCGCACCGTTGCCGCCCATGCTGTACACAACGGCTTAACTCACATTGCCGGACACAGCAGCATCCACGGCGAAAAAGTCGCATTTGGCATTTTAGTGCAACTGCGTTTAGAAGAAATGATTTTGGGTAATCAGTTAGCCACGACTGCTAGGCAACAGTTGTTAAAGTTTTATGCAGAGATTGGCTTGCCCCAAAAATTAGATGATCTGGGATTAGGCAACATTAAATTAAGTGAGTTAAAAACCGCAGCCGAAATTTCCCTAGTACCAAATTCGGATATTCACCGCTTACCTTTCAAGGTAGGACTAGAACAGCTGATGGCCGCGATGGTTTCGACTACTGCACCCACAGACAGCCGAGAATCAAGCAGTCGGGTAGCAGTAAAGGCAATTGATCAGCCAATTGAGGGGTAAAAAATTTCTGGCTGGCAAAATAACACCCGATGTTTTTGCCAAGATTAGCCAAAGTCAGATTTTGCTCACTTATGAATTTCTCAAATTTATCCACAGCCGCCAACTGAAGATGTATGAGAGAAATTTTACACACAAATCAACTGTATCAAGAAGTGGTACATCAATGACACTGAATTGGATTGCCCCAGCAGAACGTATACAGAAACTGCCAGCTTATGTATTTGCCCGCCTGGATGAACTTAAAGCTAAGGCACGGGAACAAGGATTGGATTTGATTGATTTGGGGATGGGGAACCCGGATGGCCCCACACCCCAACCAGTCGTAGAAGCTGCGATCGCCGCTTTGCAAAATCCCGCCAATCACGGTTATCCGCCCTTTGAAGGAACTGCGAGTTTTCGCCGTGCCATCACCATTGGTACAATCGCCGCTATGGTGTCGTGCTTGATCCTGACAGCGAAGCCTTACCGCTACTCGGTTCTAAAGAGGGATTAGGACATTTGGCAATGGCCTATATTAACCCTGGTGATGTCGTTTTAGTGCCGTCACCAGCTTATCCTGCTCATTTTCGGGGGCCTGTAATTGCTGGGGCGCAAGTCCATAACTTGATTCTCAAACCGGAAAATGATTGGTTGATTGATTTAGCGGCCATTCCTGAAGAAGTTGCCCAAAAAGCTAAAATTCTCTATTTCAATTATCCCAGTAATCCCACTGCTGCCACTGCACCGCGAGAATTTTTTGAGGAAATTGTTGCCTTTGCCCGGAAATACGAAATTCTCTTGGTGCATGATTTATGTTATGCCGAGTTAGCTTTTGATGGCTATCAACCCACGAGTTTGTTAGAAATTCCTGGCGCAAAAGAAATTGGTGTGGAGTTTCATACCTTATCTAAAACTTATAATATGGCTGGTTGGCGGGTAGGTTTTGTTGTCGGCAACAGCCAAATTATCCAAGGTTTGCGGACGCTGAAAACCAACTTGGATTACGGGATTTTTGCCGCCTTGCAAACAGCCGCCGAAACCGCCCTACAATTGCCAGATGTTTATTTACACGAAGTTCAACAGCGTTACCGCACCCGCCGCGACTTTCTCATTCAAGGTTTAGGTGAGTTGGGTTGGGATATTCCCAAAACCAAAGCCACCATGTATCTTTGGGTGAAATGTCCTGTGGGTACAACTTCCACCGATTTTGCCTTGAATGTATTGCAACAAACAGGCGTGGTAGTGACTCCTGGTAATGCCTTTGGGGTTGCGGGTGAAGGTTATGTGCGGATTAGTTTAATTGCAGATTGCGATCGCTTAGGTGAAGCTTTACACCGCTTTAAACAAGCTGGTATCTCATATCAATCGGAAAAATTAGTTTCTGTGCCACTTTAATAAGTGACATGAGATTTTAACTACTAACGCCCCCACTACACTATAGTGGGGAGTTAACTTCAAAAATTATGGGATTCCTACTGTTTTAATTGGGCAAGTTGGGGAAAAAATTGTTCTTTGCTTAATGAAATTCATCTTGTGAATTTGATGTAAAAATTGTTATCTAGGCTGCAATATTGTATTTGCAAAGCTAATTGGTCAATAGCTATAGTTTTTCTATACCTTGCAATGAGCTAATTGTTGATATTTATAGTTAGACAAATTTTTTTGAGAAATTTTATTTGGTTTTTCATAATATTTTTACAATACAGAAATCTGGTTGGGAATTTTATGCTAATTTCCGAATCAGGAGCTATCTGCCCGTATCAATTCGCTCATCACTACTGAAAAGCAAAATTAGATAAACTGCGGAATTTTAGCATAATTGTTTATATTTACAGCAAAAAAATTGCGCTTACTCCAGATATCAAATCACACAGAACAAATTTCAGTAACCAAAGTCTTATATACTAGACATGAATTTAATCGGTTTGAATTTGTCGTTAATTATGATACAAAGACTATTAATCTTGAGATGAAATACTAACTCATCTCAAGGTAAAAAGTATATCCCGGATCATTAAACAACTTTCAACTGCATGTGGTGTAAAAACTCAGAGGGGAGTGACAACATGGATTTACGTGGTGATGCCTTGCAAATCCTCAAAGAAACTAGTCGAACTTTTTATATTCCAATTAGTATTTTACCGTCAGGATTGCAAGAAGCCGTCGCATCAGCATACTTGTGTATGCGTGCCATTGATGAAATTGAAGATCATCCAGACCTGGATAATTCAACAAAGGCACAACTGTTACACAAGATTAGTTTGACATTACAAGCAGGAGTAGATGGCTTTGCAGTTGACGCTTTCTCTGTAGGGTTTAGCGGCTACGAGGAAGTTTTAGCAGAAGTAACTCTGAGAGTCAGAGAATGGTCTTTATTAGCCCCTGAGACTATTGCACCACGGATTTGGGATGCAACCGCAGCAATGGCTGATCGGATGGCTGATTGGGCAGAAAAAAACTGGAAAATTGAAACCGAGTCTGATTTAGATCGTTACACCTTTGGGGTAGCTGGTGCAGTTGGGTTGTTACTTTCAGATTTATGGACTTGGTATGATGGCACACAAACCAATCGTACTTTAGCAATTGGCTTTGGTCGTGGCTTGCAAGCTGTTAATATTCTCCGCAACCACATTGAAGATATGGGGCGCGGTGTTAACTTCTTTCCAGATGGTTGGACAGTGACAGAAATGCAAGAGTATGCCCTACGCAACTTAGCGTTAGCCGATGCTTATACTCAAGCTTTACCTGCTGGCCCAGCTTTAAACTTTTGTCAAATTCCGTTAACTTTGGCACATGGTACGATTGATGCTCTTGCCAATGGTAAGGAGAAACTCAGCCGCAGTGAAGTTATCGCCTTGCTAGAGCAATTGAATGCTGTTAATGTCAAAGCTAGTTAATAACTTTTTTCAATACGGTTGATTAAGTAAGTTCAAGTTTAAGAGTGCTGATTTTTAGACTGTGGTGTATTTTGGTTATTAACCCAAATTTTTAACTACGTCGTAAATCTCAAAAGCAAGTAACCATACAATACAGACGTGAGCGATCGCGTCTGTATTTTTAAATTAAGGGTTAAGATGCAGAAAAGCCGTATTTTCTTAAATCTTCCAAGGAACAAACTTCTAAGGCTCTAGCGTGGGTTGCTTCGAGAACTACAGGAGGTGCGTAACCAGCTTCCATTGCTTCTTGCCAACGTGCTGCACATAAACACCAGCGATCGCCAGGCCGTAATCCGGGAAAATTATATTCAGGAAATGCTGTACTTAAATCATTACCACGGGATTTGGTAAACTCCAAAAATTCTTCTGTCACCTGGGCGCAAACAACGTGCATTCCAAAATCTTGCCCACCAGTATTACAATACCCATCACGGTAATAACCAGTCATCGGTGAAGTACAGCAAACTTCTAAATCTGTGCCGAGTACATTTTTAGCTTCTGTCATTTTCTATTCCTTAATATTTCAATAAAAGTAAAAATTAATACTTGGAAGCAAATAAATATTTAAGGGTATAAGAGTTAAGGTGTTCCAATCTACCTTCAACCCTTACACCCTTACAACCTTACACCTTTTTCTTCTGACCTAACTCTTACCAAACACCGTACTCAGGGAACGGGCGATGTTTTGTGGTTGCATTGCATCCATTGCGGCGGTTGGTTCGTAGCCGCAGTGAACCATACAATCAGCACACTGGGGATTACCACTGGCGCGGCCGTATTTACTCCAGTCTGTGTTATCTAGCAATTCTTTGAAGCTAGTGTAATGCCCTTCGTTCAACAAATAACAGGGTTTTTGCCAACCAAGAACGCTATAGCTCGGACTTCCCCAAGGTGTACATTCGTAGTCTTTTTCACCAATCAGAAAGTCTAGGAACAAGGGATTGTGATTGAAGTTCCAGTTTTTCTTACCTGATGTGTAGGGTGTGAGGATTTCCCGGAATAGGGCGCGAGTTTGTTCGCGTTTGAGGAAATGGTCTTGATCTGGGGCCCATTCGTAGCTGTAACCAGGGGAAATCATCATCCCATCAATATTTAGGCTTTCGAGAAAATCAAAGAATTCTTGCATTTCTTTGACATCTGCGCCTTCAAAGATGGTGGTGTTAGTGGTGACGCGGAAACCTTTGGCTTTAGCTGCACGAATGGCGTTGACAGCAGTATCAAACACACCTTTGCGATCAACACATTTATCATGCCACTCGCGCATTCCATCTAAGTGGACACTGAAGGTAAAGTAAGGCGAAGGTTGGAATTTATCGAGGCTTTTTTCGAGTAACAAACCATTGGTACACAAGTAAACATATTTCTTGCGTTCTACTAATCCTCGGACAATCTCATCAATTTGGGGGTGGAGTAATGGTTCTCCTCCAGGAATAGAAACTACAGGTGCGCCACATTCTTCCACTGCGGCGAAGCACTCTTGGGGTGTGAGATTGCGTTTGAGAATTTCCACGGGGTGCTGAATCTTGCCACAACCAGAACAAGCTAAATTACAACGAAATAATGGTTCTAGCATCAATACCAAGGGGAAGCGTTTACGCCCTAAAAGACGCTGAGTTACCAGATACTTCCCGATATCCATTGCTTGTTGTAGATTAATTCCCACTTTCCTATCACTCCTCTCTTATAAGTACATAAAAGTTTGAAGTCTGAAGTCTGAAGTCTGAAATTGATATTTCATACTTTACACTTCAAACTTCAGACTTCATTTGACATAACCTTCAGCCATAAACCAATCGACGGCATCTTTTAACGCTGCTTTCAGGGGAGACTGGGGTAGCCCCAACTCGCGGACAGCTTTACTAGCGTCATAGTACATGTGTTGTTGAGCCATACGGACACCATCTATTGGGACTGAAGGCGTTTTTCCTAGTGGTGCGAGAATTTTCTCATCAATCCAAGCCACACTCAAGGGTATCCAAGCAGGAATGGTGCGTTGGGGTGCTGGTAAATTCGTAATTTCGGCGAGTTGTTCTAGTAATTGCTTGAGGCTGAGGTTTTGGTGTCCTAAGATATAACGATCGCCTGACTTCCCTTTTTGCAACGCCAGTAAATGTCCCCAAGCCACATCCCGCACATCGATGAAATTTAGCCCAGTATCCAGATAAACTGGCATTTCTCGCCGCAAAAACCGTAGGATAATATCGCCTGTGGGTGTGGGTTTGATATCTAATGAACCAATTGGAGTACTGGGGTTGACAATTACGACATCTTGCCCTCTAGCGGCTGCTTGTTTAGCTTCTTGTTCGGCGAGAAATTTTGACTGTTTGTAACTACCAATCAGTTTTTCCACTGGACTTTGATAAGTTTCATCGACAGGTTTACCAGCCGCCCCGACTCCAATCGCTGATACTGAACTGGTGTAAACGGTGCGTTCAATCTCAGCTTTGCGGGCAGCTTCGAGGATATTCCGTGTACCAATAACGTTGTAACGATACAGTAGTTGTCTATCTACTTGCCACAAAGAATAATGGGCAGCGACATGGAATAAATATTGACAACCCCTCATTTGTTGCCAAATTTCCGAATCTGTCAAATCACCCTTGACTAGTTCCACATCCAAGCCGCGTAAATTGGCTAAATTACTGCTAGGGCGCACTAAAGCTTTAACTTTGTATCCTTGTTGCAGTAGTAACCGCACCAAGTGGGAACCGACAAAACCGGTTCCCCCTGTGACAAAGGCTTGCATTAGTTTTTCGCCTCCTGACGAAAGCGCGGGAACCAGTCATCTAAGATGGCGTAAACTACGGGTACAACAATTAAGCTGAGGATTGTGGAACTGACCAAACCTCCAGCAATAGCCACCGCCATAGGCGATCGCAATTCTGAACCAGCACCAAGACCCAAGGCAATGGGTAACATCCCTAAAATTGTGGAAGCAGTGGTCATCATAATCGGTCGCAGACGCACTGGCCCGGCTTTTAAGATAGCGTCGGTACGGTCTAAGCCCGATTCACGCAGTTGGTTGATATAATCCACCAGCAAAATCGCATTTTTATTGGCTAGTCCTAATAAAAAGACAAAGCCAATCAGCGAAATCATGCCAAAGTCGCTCTCAGTAAACAAGAGCGCCAGTAATGCCCCTACCAAAGCCAACGGTAAGGAAACACCAATCACTACCGGGTCTACCCAGCTTTTGAAGAGTAAAATTAGCACTACAACAATACACAGGGCTGACAGCAACAAAGTCGAAGCAAAACTGCCAAATACCTCTGCCAAGCTGGCAGAATCGCCACCTAAATCGAGAGTCACACCAGGAGGTAAGACAGCTTTTGCTTCTGCCACAACTTTGTCAGTGGCATCACCCAATGATAAATTTTGACCAAGGTTGGCACTGATATAGGCTACTCGTTGATTGTTCAAACGCTGAATTTGCAAGAATTGTCCTTGTTGATTAGCTTCACCTGTGACTGTAATATCAGCCAATCCGGGAATGTTGACTAAGCGTTCTTTAATGGCTTTGCTGGCCTTGGCTAAAGCTTGTAAATCATCACCTCGCAAGGCTACTTGCAAAGGTTTTTGTCCACCTGTATCGACAAATTGAATATCTTCGACACTGGTTGTTACTCCCTTTAATGTGGGCAAGCTGGTGCGGAATTGGTCTTGCAGTTCGGCGGTGGTAATATTCCGGTCTTCTTTAAGTTTGATGTAGAGTGTGCCTTTATTTGGCTCGCCTTCACGGGAACCAACAGTAGTAAACACTGTTTCCACGGCTGGCGATTTTCTGACGACTTCTTCTAATTTCTTAGCAACTTCTAGAGAGTCGTTGAGGGGGTTAGGCAACGGGAAAGCTTGCCCAGACGGGGGAATACCTTGGGCAGCAGCCTGTTTTTGTAAAGCTGCTAAATCTGGTATTTGTGGTAAGGGCGCAGTATAAGTGATGTTGAATTCGCCGCGATCAAGTTTGGGGATAAATCCTTTGGGAATCAGGGGAATTAAGGCTATCCCACCTACAAAACTCAGGACTGCTACTAAGATGACTAGTCTGCGATGGCGTAAAGACCAGTGCAGTAAGTTGCGGTAAGCTTGGTTGAACCCTAGCCAAGACTTGGCTTCTCGCTTCCGAGGTTTAGCAGATACGGGTTTTAGCCAGTACATAGCCAACACTGGCGACAAAGTCCTCGCCACCAGCATAGAAGCTAACATTGCGGCTGAAACTGTTATCCCAAAGGGTTTGAAGAATTGTCCAACTACCCCACCCATTAAACCTATAGGCAGGAATACTGCCACAGCTGTCAATGTAGCTGCTGTCACAGTCAAACCAATTTCATTAGTTGCCAGTAATGTAGCTTGACGCGGAGTTTCGCCGTCTTCAATATGGCGCATGATGTTTTCGACATCAACGATCGCATCGTCAATAATACTGCCAATTACCAAGGCCAAAGCCAGTAGGGTAATTGTTTCTAGATTGAAGCCGAAAATTGCCATGACGATAAATGTCGCCAGTAAAGAAGTCGGAATCGCCAGTGCCGAAATTAAAGTGGCTCGCCAACTCCACAAGAAAGGAAATATCACCACAATCGACAAAACAATTGCTTCTATCAGTGCGTCTATGGTTGATTGTGTGGCATGACGAATATACTCGGCTTGGGTTGCAGCTAAGGTGAGTTTGACATCCTTGAGGTTAGTTCCCAACTTCTGCACTTCTTTTTCTACCCGATTCACCACTTCTAAGGTGTTGGCGTTCCCTCGTTTGATGACTTGAAAAGCCAGTGCATCTTGCCCATTAAATCTGACTAATGTGGCTCCACCTTGGGGAAGTGCCGCCGCTGAATTCTGGGCTGTAGGCAATGCGGGTGTAGGGCTAGGCGCTCCCAACAAATTGACTTTCAAGACTCCCGGTACTTTGGTAATAACTGGGATAATTTTGTCTTGTGCTACCTTGGTCAATTCTGTGAGGTTCTGTGAGGAACTCTCTATGGTGTAGCTAACAGCTGCTGATTCGTTTAAATTCAGGGGGATAATTTTGTAATTTGCCCCTTGAGGCAAGCTTAACTGTTTGAGTGAAGTTTCTACCTTGCTGGTGGATTTTTCTAAATCAGTGCCAACTGCAAAAGCTAAACTAACTGCCGTTTGACCAGGATAGACAGATGAACGCAGATCATCTAGTCCTTCTACAGAGCGTAGGCGCTCTTCGATTGGTTTGGTGAGTTTGGCCTCTGTGTCAATTGCTGTTGTCAGTGGTGCTGTGGCGTTGACTACCACCACCGGGAAAGTAATATCTGGAAACAAAGCATACTTCAGGGAACTGAACGCCAAAAGCCCAGCTACCGTTACAGTAATCCAGAAACTCACTGTCAACCACGAGAAGTCAATGGCTAATTTGGAGATATTGAAGCGTTCTCGTGCAGATTTTGCGCTACTAACCTTTACCATCTTGGAAAATTTTGCTGGTGTCCCAATTAATTGTCATGCTACATTAATCGTCTAAAGTTTGGGGGGTTTAGTTTCCTTTGGTGGGCAATTTTACTGAACTTGGTTTCTTAAAAAAGCATAAAGGATAAACGGTCAAAAAATTTCTTCTACTTAAACACTTAATAATTAATACTGAACAATCAGCACTAGGTAAACAGTAATGTATTACTTTATGCTGATGTAAAACTTGTGTTACTCATTACATCATCCTGGTTCTAACAGCAATTTTAAGCACATATAACTTTACTTATGAAGATTGGTTCTGTTGACCATAGAGAATTATTCTGTTGTAGTTTTATGGAGAGTTACAGGGAATATGAACCTGAGCATCTCCCTTGGCCTGATTTGGATAATGCTGCTTTGACACTTTTGCGAAGCATCCCTTTTTGGGGTCAGGCTTTGAATAAAGAGCGTCAAGCAGGAGTTATCGTTAGTGAATATGCCAAAACTTTAGATAGGGGCATTTTACAAGATGCGATCGCTCTCCAAGGTGAAGAAGAATCTCGTCACGCTCGGTTGCTGAAAGTGTTTATTGAGCGTTATGACATCCCTATGCCTGCTTGTCCACCTATAGAAATTCCCGCCAACCTTGAGCAGACATTCACTGTATTTGGTTTTGAAGAATGTCTCGATTCTTTTTTTGCTTTTGGCTTATTTGAAATTGCGCGAGAAGCCAGAGTGTTTCCTGAGCAAATCTTCACAATCTTTGACTCAATTATTGATGAAGAAGCTCGGCATATTGTATTTTTTGTCAACTGGTTCACAGATTTGCAAATTCAACGTGGTCATGGGTTTTTACCACTGCGGAGTGCTAAAACTCTCTGGTACTACGGCAGAGCCTTGAGCAGTGTGATTAAAGCCATTGGTGAATCTGATCCCAATGGTGCAGGCTTTACTGCTAGTGGAGCCAGTGTGTTTAGTCAAGATTTAACACTTGAAAAATTCCTTAAAGTGTGCATTCAAGAAAACCAACGGCGAATGAGTAAGTTTGACTCGCGGATATTGCAACCGCAACTGCTACCTAGACTCGCCAGCACAGCGTTGAATACTCTCCAGTTACTACCGAAACGAAAAGCGTTTGGGGAAGGTGTAAGGGTGTAAGGGCAAAATCAAGTTAAAAGTCAAAAGTTAAAAGTCAAAAACTCTCTGATTTTTAACCTTTAGCTTTTGATTTTTGACTTCCCCATAGTGGTGTCAGGTTGTATGGGGAAGAAGTGGCTGCAAGGCTGAAACATTCACCAGCACTGATACTTGTGATTTTTGTACCAAATCTCTGTAAACTTGCACTCAATAATTATTTTTGTCTTCCTTGGCGCTCTTGGCGTTCTTGGCGGTTCGTAAAAAAATTAAACACCTTCTTAAACCCCTACACCCTTTCATTCCTACTCAACAATAAAGATTGATGATGAACACTGTGATTTTAGTGCCGCAGGGTGCGGAGTATAAAGCTGTGTGTCGCGGCTTACGCCAAAATACAGGGTCGATACCAAGGGTTTTGGCGATACCAGTGGGAATGCAGCCGTTGACAAAATACTTGCAGCAATGGGACAAACAGCAGTCACCAGTTAGTAGTTCACCAACGCAAAATTGCCATGTAGAACTAGCAGGGGAGCAGGGGGCAGGGCGCAAGGGGGAGAATCTTTCCCCTCCGCTCCCTGCTCCCTGCCCCGAAGCCAGTCACCATACAAAGTTTTCTTGGCAGACTACTAGAGTATTGGTGATGGGTTTGTGTGGTAGCTTGCGCCAGAATTACGCTGTTGGAGATGCCGTGTTGTATCAAAGTTGCACTTATCAAGGACGTGTGCAAGAATGCGATCGCCCCTTGATGACTCAGTTATCTGCTGCACTACCAAAAGTCTCACTGGTAAAAGGCTTGACAAGCGATCGCGTCATCTGGTCTGCTACAAAAAAATCCTCTTTAGCTGCAACATCCAACTGTGATGTGGTTGATATGGAAAGCTTCGCCGCTTTACAGTTCTTTCAAGCAATGGGAATCGAAGTTGCTGTATTACGTGTGGTCAGTGATGACAGTTTACATGATATTCCTGACCTTTCCGCCGCTATCAGTACTGATGGTTCACTGCAAGCTTTACCTTTAGCATGGGGTTTAATCAGTCAACCCATCGCGGCGACTCGTTTAATTCGTGGTTCTTTACAAGGCTTAAAGGTACTGGAAAAAGTCACTCAAGCACTGTTAGATAGTAACCTGATAAATACCTAAAATTTTTAACCAATAATTTACGATTTCTATACACGAGGTTGTGATAGTTTTATTTTACGTGAACAACCAGATACGGCTTCTTGAAGAAGTCGGGTATCTGAGTCAGCACTATTTTTAAAGTTAAATAGGTTATTTATTATTAATTACAGGGAGAATATTAATTAGTATTAAGACTTCGCTGGAAATAAAAAAATCAAGCTATCAAATAACAACATCTAAATTTATTTAACAAGGATAGAAAGTATACTTGGTTGCTATTTAAGCGACCTATTTAACCAAATCATAATATAAATTAATTTCTTTTTGATTATCTTATCAATATCAAGATTTAAATTTTTCCTAATATCAAAAAA
The DNA here is from genome assembly GCF_001298445.1 of Nostoc piscinale CENA21. Lineage (NCBI taxonomy): Bacteria > Bacillati > Cyanobacteriota > Cyanophyceae > Nostocales > Nostocaceae > Nostoc > Nostoc piscinale. The sequence goes on from NZ_CP012036.1 coordinate 6,827,231, forward strand.
AAGTTGGAACGAATCAAGTTTTAAAGTATGACCTATATTAAAAGCGCCTTTCAAGAGTTTATTGCTGATTTAGCAGGATTTGAGCAATTACCTGCCGAAGTAATTGTGAGTATTGCCGAAAAATTAGAAGCTTGGCGCTATCGCATTGGGCAGAAAATTATAGGCAATGAAAACATACCACCAAAAGTCATATTTTTATATGAAGGGCAAGTACGCCTGTTGGGATATGAACCGCAAACCCAAGCAGCTATTACATTAAAATTGCTCAAACCGGGTGCAGCTATTGGGGAAATTAGTTTTTTGCGTCAGGTTCCTTGTGAAGTGGCGATCGCTTCCACAGAGGTGATATGTTTAGCTTTAAATCTTGAAGAATATTCCCGCCTGATTGCAGAATATCCCGCTTTTGCCCACATGCGGCAAAATCACAGGCATATCTGCGAAGTTTTTAGTGTTTTGGGTGTACAAGTTGCTAAACAAGCAAATGCTGTCACGAATTTTCTTGAATTATCTGAGCAAGCTTTACTCAACACTCAAATACAATACTTATCACCCGGAAAAAAATCATCTAACCAGCTAGATATTGATAGCATTTGGTTTGTGAGTGGGGGTGAAGTGAAGAATTTTCCCCCAGGTTCTCGCCTAGACTTAAATGCAGGCACAATAGAAGTTACTGGAAAAAACCCTGCAAGGTTAATTGGTTTTGCACCAGGAGATTTATCATTTTTAGATAACTATTCTCAAGCTGAGGAAGAATCTATTTATGATACACAAACAAACATTACAGATGAGTTAGATATTCCCTACGCACCAGAAGAAATTACGGCGGTAGACTATCCAGCATCAAAAAAACAAAAGCACCTCAAATACCCCTTTGTTCGTGGTAGCGGAGAAGTCAACGCCACCTTTGCTTGTTTTCAAATGCTGTCCAAGCATTTACAAATTCCCATACGTCGAGAAGTTGTACGGCGCATTTTATCGGAACAAATTAAACGCCAAGGTAGTATATCTTTCCCGGCTTGTGCTTATATCGCAGAATTAATTGGTTTAAAAGCACAGTTAGTAGATTTACCTGCATCAACAATTGAACGTCTCCCCACACCAGCACTCATTCGTTATCGCAGCAATTTTGCTGTATTGTATTCAGCAGATGCACATCATGTTGTTGTCGGTGTGCCATCCCAAGGTATAGTACGCTGTAAACCAAAAGAATTACTGGCAAATTTAGAACTAGAAGACGGTAGTTACCAGCCACAAATGCGGGTGTTGCTGCTAAGTGCTACCAAAGAAACGCCACAAGAAAGATTTGGCGTATCATGGTTTTTACCTTATTTGTCGCGCTACCGTCGAGTACTAATTGAAGTTTTTATCGCTTCGTTTTTTGTACAGTTGGCACAACTGGCAAATCCCTTAGTAATTCAGTTAATTATCGATAAAGTAATTGTCCAAAACAGTATTAGTACCTTGAATGTTCTGGGAGCATTGCTGTTAGTAGTGGGACTGTTTGAAGCCATAATTGGGACTTTACGGACTTATTTATTTGTAGATACAACCAACCGCATTGATATGGGGTTGGGTTCGCAGATTATTGACCACTTATTAAGATTGCCACTGCGTTATTTTGAACGCCGTCCCGTCGGTGAATTGTCAACTAGAATCAACGAGTTAGAAAATATTCGTCAGTTTCTCACCGGGACAGCCTTAACTGTCGGGTTAGATGCCTTATTTTCTGTAGTTTATATTGTTGTCATGCTGTTTTACAGTTGGCAACTAACTTTAGTTGGTTTAGGGACAATTCCCATATTTGTGGTGATTACTTTAATCGCCTCACCCACAATTAGTAAACAGTTACGCAACAAAGCCGAACGCAACGCTGAAACTCAGTCTTATTTAGTTGAGGTGATGTCTGGTATTCAAACAGTAAAAGCGCAAAATATCGAATTGCGATCGCGCTTTTCCTGGCAAGAGCGTTATGCTCGTTATGTAGGCGCAGGATTTAAAACTGTTGTCACTTCAACCTTGGCTAATTCTACTAGTAACTTTCTCAATAAACTCAGTAGTTTATTAGTACTATGGGTAGGTGCTTATTTAGTGTTGCAAGGTGAACTGACATTAGGTGAATTAATTGCGTTTCGGATTATTTCTGGTTATGTCACCAGCCCAATTTTACGTTTAGCCCAACTCTGGCAAAACTTCCAAGAAACTGCCTTATCTTTAGAACGATTAAGTGATATTGTCGATACACCAGAAGAAGGGGAAGCAGATAGAGGTAATATTCCTTTACCAGCCATTGACGGTACAGTGAAATTTGACAATGTTTCCTTCCGATTTAACCCCAATGGCCCCTTACAACTAACTAATATCAATCTTGAATTTACCGCCGGACAATTTATTGGCATCGTCGGGCAGAGTGGCTCTGGTAAAAGTACAATGATGAAATTACTGCTGCGATTATATGATGTGGAATCCGGCAGGATTTTAATTGATGGTTATGATATTGCCAAAGTCGAACTTTACTCTTTAAGAAGACAAATAGGCGTAGTTCCCCAAGAAACATTATTGTTTGACGGGACAGTACAAGAAAATATTGCTTTAACTAACCCAGAAGCAACCACCGAAGAAATTATTGAAGCCGCCCGTGTGGCTTGCGCCCATGAATTTATTATGGGCTTACCCAACGGTTACAATACCCGCGTTGGTGAAAGAGGTGCGGGACTTTCTGGGGGACAAAGACAAAGAATTGCGATCGCTCGTTCTGTACTTCAACGACCAAAACTGCTAGTCTTAGATGAGGCCACAAGTGCCTTAGATTACCCCACAGAACGCCAAGTTTGTTTAAACTTAGCCAAAGCCTTTCAAGGTAGTACAGTCTTTTTCATTACCCACCGCCTAAATACCGTCAGCCATGCAGATACTATCGTTGTCATGGACGCAAGCCGAGTCATAGAACAAGGAAGTCATCAAGAGTTAATGGCTGCTAAAGGTCATTATTCTTATTTGTATCAACAGCAAGAAGTTAATTTGTAATTAGTCAAGGGTTAATCACTCATTATTCCTCAAGGGTAAAACTACTATGACTCAAGTAAATGGTAATCGTCTCAATGGCAATAATGGTAACGGTAAACATCATTCAGAAATTCCTACCGAATCACCTGTATTAACATCTGTAAAGAAAGTTTCCCAACAGCCTTTAATTAATCAAAGATTTGATAACTTTGAACAATCGGTTGTTTTACGCCAGTCTCCAGTTTGGTCACGGACAATTATGTTGACCTTGATAGCATTAGCTGGGTTTGGTATTGCTTGGGCTTGTATTGCCAAAATTGAACAAGTTGTACCCGCGACTGGACAATTAAAACCCCAAGGAACAGTCAAAGAAGTACAAGCACCCGTGAATGGTGTCGTCAAAGCAATTTATGTTAAAGATGGACAAAAAGTTAACCAAGGAGATTTATTACTCACCTTTGAAACCGTTGCGACGTTAGCCGAATTACAGTCCTTAGTTCAAGTGCGGAATAGTTTGATTCGAGAAAACCAAATTTATCGCCGCTTGATGAATTCTAGTTATACTGTGGGTTCAGAATTAGAATTTTTACGCAGTAGATTACCAACAGATGCAGTTTTTCTGTTGAAAAGTCGCGCCGCCTTAGTTGCTGAAAATGAATTGTTACGCAAAGAATTAAGAAATTCCTCATCTACTCAAGGGCTGGGAGTAGATGAACAACAACGTCTACAAGTGTCTAAACTAGAATTAGCTACCCGTGCCAATGCAGCACAATTGGAAATTGAAAAAACGAGAAAACAACTAACACAAAACCAAGTTAAAATTGCTGACACCCAATCTAGTTTAGCGATTCAACAGCAGATTTTAAATAAACTGAAAACCCTAGCTGAAGAAGGTGGAATTTCTCAGCTACAATATCTCAACCAGCAACAACAAGTACAAACCCTAGAAGCCGAAGTCGCCCAATTACAAGAAGAAGATAAACGCCTGAGATATGAAATCGAAAGAGGAGGGCAAGAACTCACTAATACTGTAGCGGCTTCTGGTAAAAATGTTTTAGAAAAAATTTCAGAAAATAAACAACGTATCGCAGATATCGATAGCCAATTTATCAAAATTGTTCTAGATAACGAACAGCGTTTAGCAGATATTACCAGCAAACTTTCGCAAGCTCAACTCAATCTCAGATATCAAGAACTCCGCGCCCCTGTGAGTGGCACAGTTTTTGACTTACAAGCAAAAAATCCGGGGTTTGTCGCCAACTCTACACAAAAACTATTGCAAATTGTCCCCAACGATAAGTATATTGCTGAAGTATTTATTACGAATCAAGATATTGGGTTTGTGCGGGAAGGAATGAAGGCTGATGTCAGAATTGATTCTTTCCCTTTCAGCGAATTTGGCGATATTAAAGGCGAATTAGTTTCTGTTGGTTCTGATGCTTTACCACCAGATGAAACTCACAAATTTTACCGATTCCCCGCCAGAGTATCCTTAGATAAGCAAGCACTCGAAATGAATGGTAAAAAACTACCATTGCAGTCTGGGATGTCAATTACAGCTAATATTAAGGTACGCGAAGAAAGAACAGTTATGAGTCTGTTTACTGAGTTGTTTACCAAGCAAGTGGATAGTTTGAAAGAAGTACGCTAATTTTGGCGCTTTGAGTTTTGTTGCAGCGATCGCATTTACACCAACCTGTGGCTTTACGGTACAGTAAAAGCGATCGCATATTTATTTTTACCTACTTGTATGGTTTTTCCTCAACGCATCGAACCTGCACCCGGACAAGAATCAGTATGGGATTATCCCCGCCCACCCCGCTTAGAACCTGTCAACAAACACATACAGATAATTTTTCATGGCGTAACCATTGCAGACACCCACAACGCTAAACGTGTATTAGAAACCAGCCATCCGCCTTCTTACTACCTTCCTCCTGAAGATATCAAAATGGAATACTTGATATCAGTACCACAATCTAGTTTTTGCGAATGGAAAGGACGCGCAGGCTATTACACTATTCGCGTGGGCGATAAAGAAGCCCAAAACGCCGCTTGGTATTATCCCAGTCCAACATCAGCTTTTACATCTATTAAAGATCATGTGGCTTTTTATGCTCATTTAATGGATGCTTGTTATGTAGATGGTGAAAAAGTTCAACCACAACCAGGAAACTTTTATGGTGGTTGGGTTACTAGCGATATTGTCGGGCCATTTAAAGGCGGGCCTGGTACTTGGGGATGGTGAATTTCTGAATGCTGAATTGAAATAATCAAAACTCTGTCACCTGTAACCTGTCACCTATTACCTACTCAAAACAACAACACCCTAACTACTACTCACTTAGTGATTTCCTCAACTACATCCTTTATCTTAGGCTTTAACCGATATATATTGAACTATCAGTTATAACGCCTCAGTTTATCCAAAGGAGGAAATATTAGTGTTCGAGTTGGGTGTTGTCGTTTATGCGAGACAGATTCAAATTAAACAGCGTTTTTACCTCATAACTAACTTGAACATTGGCTGTTAATCTGCCAGGGAAGTTTCTCAACTTCAATTATTAATTTATCACAGCTAAATTCAGAGAATTAACTTTGATACCAAAGTTTACTGTTTGACTTTTAACACTTACATATTATGTTGCCAAATATTAAGACATACCAAGTCAAAGTAAGAGGCAGTAGTGGCTTTACACCCTTACACCAATCTCCACAGAAAATCTTTGTGCGTCAGCCCGTCAGGTTGATGACGTAAGTCAACTGCTGATGTTTCATGAGACTTTTCTCATTTTTCCTTAATTAGGTAATGGAAAAAATTTAGGAACACTCAAGGGGGAAAATTACATTATTGATATAGCAATGAGTAATGATAGTCAAATATTAGTAGGTTTTGGGAGAAATGCTCAAAATCAGCCAACTATTGAGGTATGGAAATCGGACTGATAGTTATTCTCAAATACTTATACCAAAACATCTCAACTAGCAACTTATTCAATCCTGCTATTTACTAGCCTTTTGTTCAAATATTAAATAGGTACCTCCCAAAGCTTCTACAATAGTGCGTGTGTTAGCCTCCAACATTTTTTGATAACTATTAGCATCACTATTCGTATCTCCAAGACCATCTGTATAAAGTTCTCTTTCCGAAACTTTGACTTCTGCGGCTTGGGCTAACGATTGAATTAAATTCTTGTTAATATTTTTATCAGCAAAAACAGTTGGAACTTTAGCCTGTTGAATCTCTTTAACTAAACTATTCAACTGTCTTTCTGTCGGTTGATTTTCAGGATTAATCCCAGCCAATACCCCGACTAAAGTTATCCCATAAGCTTTGGCATAATAAGCCAGGGCATTATGACTGATAACTAATTCACGTTTATCACTAGGAATACTGGCAATTCTGGTTTTTATCCACCCGTCTAGTTGAGTTAATTCACTTTTAATTTGTTTAGTATTTTGATTATAAATTTCCGCATTATCAGGCTCTAGCTTTTTCAGGTTATTGCTAATAACTTCAAGCATTTTGATGCCATTTTTCGGATTGTGCCAAATATGGGGATCGATAACTCTTTTACCATCTTCAATAAATCTTTGTGGTTTTGGGACTGCTAACTGACTCACAGCTATTTTTGGTGTAGTATTACTAGTCGATTTAATAATTCTAATCAAGCCTGGTTCAAAATTATAGCCATTGTAGAAAATCAGATTAGCTTGGTCGATAGTTTCCCTATCGGCGGTTTTTGGTTGATAGTTATGAGGGTCTGTACCTGGAGGAATTAAACAAGCAAGGTTGACTGTATTTTCAGCAACCTGTTTAATTAAGTCACACAATATACTGGTTGTGGCAACAACTTTGGGTAGACTTTCATCTGCTGTTGTCGTTTGCGTGAAGGAAGTATTAGTTGCTTGTCTTGTACAACCAACCAAGCCAATCAAAAAAGTAACCCAAGCAGCCCGTAACAAAGTATTAAATAGCAATTTATTGAGCATAATCAACTGCTAGTAGCTTTCCTGAATAAATTTAACAATAATCATTATTATTAAATAACAGTGAAATATTAAATATTCAGGATTCCAATTACAACAAAGTCCCTTCTACATTTCTGTGAAGGGACTTGGCAGTATTGTTAGTTTAGTTCAAGTTTTCGATATAGCTTGAGAATTTAGCATTTAGCTATTGTGAAGCGGTTTGCTTTGTGAATAAGTTCTTGTTTTTAGCCACTTTTGCCGTTCTTTATGGCTCATTTCAGTTTTATAGCCAACTCTAACCTGATTAGGAGTCAATTGTTTGTGAGTCTCCGTATGTGTTTGTGTATCTTTTGAGTACATAATTTTCTGATCCTAACATCCGTTTGAGTAAGCAGCGTTATACTCCGCCAGAAACTTCAGTTGACCAGATAATTAATTCGCCTTGTTCACCACCTGCGGCGAGAAACTTGCCTTGAGAATGCCAAGCTAAGGTAGAGAACCCGGCGGTAGCACCTGTGAGAATTTGAGATACTTGTGCTGCTTCTGACCACAAACACAATAAACCATCAGCGCCGGCGGAGGCTAATAAGAAGCTGTGGGGTGCAAATGCGATCGCATTAATCACATCCACATGATTAGTCAACACTCGCGCTTCCCAACCCAAGGATTCATCCTCTAACTTTTCCCACACTACAATACCCTCAACACTGGAAGAAGCCAGAATAGGCGCACCTAGTTCTGTAGTAGCTTCCGACCATGCCAACTGCCGAATCTTACCAGGAAAACCACGCATAATCCAAGGGTCGGGATTGCTCCAGTCCAACACTGTGACGCTGCGATCCATATTACCGGAAGCCAAGTATTTGCTATCAGGCGACCAACCCATAGCTACACTGACAGTTGGCATACTCAAAAAATATGGTTCTTCATCCCAGTTTTGACTATGCCAAATTTTGACTCCTTGATAGCCGCTAATTGCTAAATACTGGCCATCGCTACGCCAATCTATCCCTAAAACCGAGGAGTTATCAAAATTCAAAGTGACGACAATCTCACCTAAATCGGCATCCCAGACTTGCACGTAACGCCCCAAACTAAAAGCCAGTTGGTTATTAGTATGATTCCAAGCCAACTTATCTACCCAGGCTGGTGCATTTTCTAACGTGGCGATGAGTTGATTTTCTCGCCAAATTTTGACTTTTCCATCCTGTCCACCAATAGCTAAAAATTTGCCATCAGATGAAAAAGCCACACAGTCTACAGACTTCCCACTACCACTTTGCAACTCTATGGCATTGCCATTATTCCATAGCACCACCTCGCCAGCCGCAGATGTCGCCGCAAGAATTTCACCTTCAGGAGACCAAGCTAAGGCTGTAACATAATCTGACAGCATCCCGGAATCATATATAGCAAATTCTGAGGATTTGTTAGTTGTAAAGTTCATATCTGGGGACTACAAAATTCCTAGAGATTAATGATGTTGGTGATTCTTCTAACAAGCAGGAGGAGGTAGAATTTCTAAACCATACTTGGGAGCAGTGGTCAGTAATTTGTTGATATCTGCTTCAGTTACAGCAGGTGGTGTAGTATTTTGCTCTGAGGTTGGCGTACCTATTTCTCTAAAAAATTTCTCCAGTCCGCCTGGGGTTAACCAACACAAAAATTTGGCAGGTTCTCCACTAATGTTGCGAAAACTGTGTGGCTGTCCTTGCGGAAAGTGCAAGAAAGTTCCGGGTGTAGCTAAAATTATTTGTTCAAAAGTTTGGAACTCTACTTCACCCTCTTGAATATAAAAAGATTCATTTTCTTTTGTATGCTTATGGGATGGAACTGCACTATGGGGTTGCATGACAATTTCAATTAATGCGTAAGTTTGATTTGTATCTTCACTAAATACCTTGAAAGTATACAAGTCTCCCAGCACCCATGAGGCATTACCTTCTCCTGGTTGCATAACGATGTTATATTGATCGATAGTCATAAAGATTTATTCCTTATAGCTACAAAAGTTTAAGTCTAGTAAAGCTTAGAGTTATAAAAATATAATTTTGTTTATAACTGAAAAACTTAGGAAAAATTAAGTTTGAGAAGAAAGGTAAGGTTATGTCGCATTACCAGATTTATCGTAACTTATGATAATTAAAAACAAAAAAAATTGGGACAGTTATTTTAAAATAACTATCCCTAATTCAGATTTTAAGTTTTTACCGCGATCGCTTAAGCAAAGGCGGCAGTTTTCACATCATTGTTTGCCAAGATTTCTTGCAATTCTTCGGCATCTACTGTTTCTTTATCAACCAGCATTTGTGCTAACTGATCAAGAATGTGACGGTTGTTGACTAATACTTCTTTGGCGCGGGTGTAAGCTGTGTCTACGAGTTTCCGCACTTCTTCGTCAATGGCAGCCGCAGTTTCTTCGGAGAAATCACGCTCTGACATGATATCGCGTCCGAGGAACATATTACCTTGTTGACGACCAAGCGCAACAGGCCCCAAGCGATCGCTCATTCCAAAGCGAGTAATCATTTGACGAGCTACTCTTGCTACTTGCTGTAGGTCGTTAGAAGCACCTGTGGTAACTTCTTCTTCACCAAAGATTATTTCTTCGGCTAAACGTCCACCTAATGCCACAGCCATCTGATTTTCCAGATAGGAGCGACTGTATAAACCTGTGTCCATCCGGTCTTCGCTGGGGGTGAACCAAGTTAAACCACCTGCACGACCACGAGGAATAATACTAATCTTCTGTACTGGGTCATAGTCGGGCATCAATGCACCAACTAAGGCGTGACCAGCTTCGTGATAAGCTACCAAGGTCTTGCGTTTTTCGCTCATTACCCGGTCTTTCTTCTCTGGGCCAGCTAACACGCGATCGATGGCATCATTGATTTCATCCATCGAAATTTCGGTTAAGTTGCGGCGTGCAGCGAGAATTGCAGCTTCATTCAGCAAGTTGGATAAATCTGCACCTGTGAAACCAGGGGTACGACGCGCAATTTTATCTAAGTCCACATCTTTGGCTAAGGTTTTACCACGGGCGTGAACTTTGAGGATTTCACTGCGTCCGGCGTAGTCGGGACGGTCTACTACAACTTGACGGTCGAAGCGACCAGGACGTAATAAAGCTGCGTCTAAAACGTCGGGACGGTTGGTAGCAGCGATGATGATGATACCAGTGTTACCTTCAAAACCATCCATTTCGGTGAGTAACTGGTTGAGGGTTTGTTCCCGTTCATCGTTACCACCGCCTAAACCAGCACCCCGTTGACGACCAACTGCGTCAATTTCATCGATGAAGACGATACAAGGGGCGTTAGATTTAGCTTGTTCAAATAAATCACGGACGCGGGAAGCACCCACACCCACGAACATTTCCACAAACTCTGAACCAGAGATAGAGAAGAAAGGTACACCCGCTTCCCCAGCGACAGCACGAGCGAGTAAGGTTTTACCTGTACCTGGAGGCCCTACTAATAATACTCCTTTAGGAATTTTTGCACCGACAGCAGTAAAGCGATCGGCATTTTTTAGAAAGTCTACAACTTCGTTTAATTCGAGCTTGGCTTGGTCAATACCAGCAACATCACCAAATGTCACCTGAGTTTGTGGTTCCATTTGGACTCGCGCTTTGGATTTACCAAAGTTCATGGCTTGGCTACCGGGGCCACTTTGAGCGCGGCGGAGTAAGAAAAATAAACCAACTAACAGCAGTACAGGGAAAAATAAACTGCTCAGTGCCTTAAACCAAAAGCCTTCGTCGGTTTGAGGCAATACAGAAATATCAACGCCTTTAGAGGTAAGAGTGTTGATCAAGTCGGGGTCGTTAACTAAGGTAACTTTAATCTGGCTACCGTCCTGAGACTTGACAATGGCTGTAGAACGATCTGCACTCAGCCTAACTTGTGTAACTCTACCTTTTTCAACTTCTTGAATAAATTGACTGTAGCGCCATGTTTGTGTGTTTTGTGGTTGTTTGTCAAAGAATGCTGTTCCTAGCGCAATGACAACAATAAACAGTAGCGCGTACAGCCCCGCATTTCTCCATCTTTTATTCACTGAGGTCTATCTCCTGTATTTTCTGTGCTTTCGCGGAGTGTCTCTGTATGAGAGGGGATTATTAAGAATTATGTTAACTTATCTTAAGGTATATCAAAATGGCGCGGCTGTCATGCTAAAAAGCCTCCTAATTTGTCGAAAATTCGTATGGTAGGGATTATATTGTAGCGACCCTGAAGCTTGCTCAACGGTATGAATGGGGATAATTTGCACCACACTATTAGTGTAGGCGATCGCTTCAAATCTCGTGACTAACTGGGGTGTCCAAGGTTCCTCTCGCACTTGTAGCTGTTGATTTTGCAGCCATTGGATGATTTGCGATCGCATAATTCCGGGTAAAATCCCTACATCTAAGGGCGGTGTCCACCACCTACCATCTTGCCATCCCCAAAGATTACCAGTAGTGGTTTCTAGCCAATTACCCGCCGCATCAACTAAAATTGCTTCTTGGGCGGCTAAATTCTTCACACTATTTTTCACCAACCAAGCACCCAAATAATTACCTGTTTTATGAGAAGGTAAGTTGCGGGAAAATTCAGGTTGTGCAATGGCGCATTTCACCCCATGTTGTTGTTTTTGTGTTAAATCTTCTGGTAAGTTTCTGCCAATTATCCACTCCCTACCATCAGGAAACAAGGTAATTCTGAGAACGGGGAAATGCTTTATGAGAAATTGTGCGCCTAGATATACTCGCTGCCAATTTGGTTGTTGCCAAGCAAAGACTTGTAAACTGAATTTGAGGCGATCGCAGTGTGCCTGCCAGTTGGTTAAACTACTATCGAGGGAATTTTCATAAACTCGCAGTGTAGTAAATACCGTTGCACCATAAAGCAACCCTGGATCGTTAATATCTAATTCCAGGGTTTGAGACTCGATTAATTTGCCGTTATACCAATAAATAGGTTTACCCACTTTAGTCAACCCAATTTACTACTTGTACACCAGGAATCTGTCTAAAATGGCGAAGGTTTCTTGTTACTAAGGTTGCTTGATTAGAGAGGACAATACTAGCAATCAATAAATCGGCTCGTCCTATTTTTCGGAATTTAGGGATGATACGTAAATGCTCAAACTGTTCTGATGCAGCTTGACTAACGGGTACAACTAAAATTTGGCTGAGTAGTTCTTCTGTACGAAATAGAAGAGATTGCGCCTTGAGTAAATCTACTCCTGAATTGGCTTTTAAAAGATATTCAATCCTGCCACGCAAAACTTCTGCTTTCGTAATAATGGTAATGCCAACTTCGGGATCATTTAAAGACCTCAAACGCTCAACCACATTAGCATTTCCAGCATAAAGATATGTAAGTGTGTCAGTATCAAGCAAATACATTAACTTTCAGGCTCCGCATCAACTTCTGAGCGTCCCCTTGCTTGATAAATAGTGTTTCTCAATTCTGTTAATGAATCATCATCTGCTAAACTTCCTGCTTGTTGCAGAAGAATCGCTCGACTACTTTGATAACGTAGCCAGTCATTAATAGCCACCTTTAAAAATCTCCAATCATCTGCAATTTTACGCCCTGGAATATTACCCAAAGTAGCTTGATACAAAACTGTTTCAATGGGTAGTCGTAGATATGCAGAGGCTTCTTCCAGGGTGAGAACATCTGGGAGTGTGACTTGCTCCATAACCTTATTCTCCAGTTTCCGACGAGTTTAGCCAATGACCAAATTCTTCCAGGAAGGAATCGTTTAATATTGCTTGGCGAATCTTCTGTGTGAACCGAATCAGTTCGGTGATATTGTGAATGCTGAGTAAGGTGTAAGCTAAAATCTCTTGCGATCGCACCAAATGGGAAATATACGCCCGACTGAAATTTTGACACGCATAACAAGGGCAAGTTTCATCCATTGGTGCGAAATCTTCACGGAACTTAGCATTTTTTAAATTCCAGCGTTCGCCTTTGACCATTGCTGTACCATGTCTCGCCCAACGAGTCGGGATGACGCAATCAAATAAATCTATACCAGAAGCGATCGCGATCGCCATTTCTCGGTAAGTCCCCACACCCATCAAATAACGGGGCTTTTCTGGTGGTAATAATGGTGCAGTAGCTTGGACAATCTGAGCCATTAATTCTGCGGGTTCCCCCACACTCACACCACCAATCGCATATCCAGGCAAATCTAACTTAGCCAATTCTACAGCCGCTTGGGAACGCAAATCTAAATATACGCCCCCTTGCACAATTCCAAATAATGCCTGATCTTGCCGTTGATGGGCGGATATACAACGTTCTAGCCAACGGTAAGTCCGCGCAGTAGCCGTTTCTACCTCTTGGCGAGTTGCTGGGTAAGGCGGACATTCATCAAAGGCCATAATCACATCCGCCCCTAAAGTATTCTGAATCTCTATGGAACGCTCTGGTGTCAAATTGATAATCTGCCCATCGTGAGGCGAACGGAATGTGACACCTTCTTCCGTAATCTTCCGCATTTCACTCAAGCTGAATACCTGAAACCCACCAGAATCAGTGAGCATCGGCCCATCCCAGCCCATAAACTTATGCAAGCCACCACCGCCAGCGACAATTGCTTCGCCTGGTTGCAAATGCAGGTGGTAAGTATTAGATAAAACCATCTGTGCGCCAGTATCCTTCAACTGGGCAGGTGTGACTGTTTTGACATTAGCTAATGTCCCCACAGGCATAAACCTTGGGGTTTCAACAGCACCGTGTGGCGTGAAAAATATCCCGGCTCTCGCCTTTGTTTGGCTACAACGAGCCAAGGATTGAAAAGAAAAATTCTTAGTCAAGGTAAAAGATTAGACGATTTCACTAAATGATAGTCATTTGTCCTTTGTCCTTGGTTATAGCAATTATTAATAGTCTTGGTTTATTAGAGCGCAAAACTTTGTGCCTCTACTAATGACAGATGACTAGTGACAAATGACAGATGACAATTCTAAAACGAATCAGTGCAGTCATCATCCATTTCTGCATCCCATTTAGCAGAGAGGACTTGTTCCATCATGGCTTCAATGGCGTTGACGTTGAAGGTTTTTTCCCGACGCTCTTGGATAGGGGTTGTGAGGGGTATTAAGCGCAGACACATTCCTTCTTGCATCAAATCAAAGCAGGTTTCTTGTTGGGATAACTGCTTTAATTCAATACAATCAAAACTATACACGTTTAAATAAAGAGCACTGTTAGCTACTAAAGTCGAACGCTGGGGATTTGCAAAGACTTCTATGACATCTCCTTCACCCTCGCTGACTACCTGCTCTCCGTGGGTGTACATATAGTGAACTCGACCTAAATCAGAAAGTAATCGCCGCATGTCGAGTTTATTCACAATCACGCCCGTGTCAACAATGCACGGAGCCGGTATCCTGGTGTCGGGTAGATGATGACTCATAGGAAATTTAAAGAGAGGAAAAAGATGAGAACACAGCTAAAAAAAAATTTAAATTAATAGCTTAATTAGTTCCCTACATTTAAAAAATATCAATTTTGTGGTGCGATCGCTTCAATACTCTCGATCTAATTTGCAAGCTAATGAATACACAAGATTCCGCATTAGCTTTACGTTGTTAAATTTATTTTTTTATGTTATTATTGCAAGCCAAAAAATTTAGCTTAACGAGTCCAGCATAGCAAAATTTTTCAGCAGAGTCTGTACACTAATAGCTATCTTATCCAAAGCTTTAAACTTATTTACTAGTGGTTGTACCACAGTAATAAATATTATCCCTGAAAGCTTTCCGCAATAAAAGTAACTAAAATGACAAACTTTTTTCAGTGGTGGAAAACTTTGCTGTATAACTTCATAGCAAGTGCTATATTTTACACTACTGTACCTTTTCCTAACATTAATGGCTTAGATTTTCAGGGAGTATCTCGCTTTGCACCACTAGTAGGGTTAGTAATTGGAGGAATTTTAGGTCTATTTGACACTAGTCTAAATTATTTAAGCGTCCCAGTATTAACCCGCACAGCTTTAGTTATTTGTGCTGGGATTGCTTTGACTGGAGGATTACACTTAGATGGAGCAATGGATACATCTGATGGTTTAGCAGTAGGCAATCCAGAAAGACGACTTGAAGTTATGGCCGATAGTGCCACGGGTGCGTTTGGTGCAATGGCAGCGATCGCCATAGTATTATTAAAAACAGTAGCTTTAACAGAAATTGAAGCCCACCGTTGGTTAATCTTAATGGCGGCTTGCGGTTGGGGGCGTTGGGGACAACAACTAGCAATATTGCGATATCCTTACCTGAAACCTACGGGTAAAGGAGCATTTCATAAAGAAGCCATTCGTTCCTATAAAGATGTCATTCCGGGATTGCTGTTACTGTTGAGTGTGAGTGGTTTACTGTGGTTGATAGATAGCCAGCAGCTATTTCTCGCAATAACAATGATAGTTGCTGGCAGTGCGATCGCCTTTCTCACAGGTCTTTGGTTTAATCACAAATTAGGCGGACACACAGGCGATACCTACGGCGCAGTCGTCGAGTGGACAGAAGCCTTATTTCTCTGTGTGTTAACTGGATTTTAGTGAGAGAAAAAGGCAATCTGATCACTCAGCACTTTATTTAATCGGTTGCAGTTTTGTCACCTTCAGTTTGAAGTTTCCCACTCCAGTTTCCCCAAAAGACCTAACGCGGATAATATATATTCCTGTTTCGTTGATGCGAGTAAATAACAGGGAGTTACTAGTACCATCGGGGCCATCATCATTTTCTGCCACCGTTGAACCATCTGGTGCTAACAGAGTAATAATGCAGTCAAAGTTTTCCGAAGATAAATCAACTGCCAGGTTATCACCTTTATTCAATTTAACTGTATAGTCACGAGCAAACCCACCCTGTCCTGTGGGTATATCTTTTTCCGAGAGTGTATCGGAAAGTTCTGTCAAATTAGTTAACGGTATTGGACTGTACAACTTGCTTTGGGCGAATGCTGCTGTTGCACTGATACCAATTGTCAGAAAAATAGTAGGAACAGTGATGAATCTTTTGAAACCTGCTGTAAAAGCTTTACTCATAATCTCAGGCTGTGTTGCCATACACAAGGTATTCGCTTAATTATAGATTTGTCAGATATGACTCGCAGAGGAACTACTATGTTGGTCTTTGATGGCGATCGCCACCGCAGCTAACCCCAACACGGTAATTCCCGACTGGCTAAGTGTTTGTACGGCAGATTTGGTAGTTGCGCCAGTAGTGTAAATATCATCTATTAACAATACTGGATTACTGAGACATTGACGACGAAATTCTTTTCCAACAGCAAATGCTTTAGCTAAGTTTTTTTCGCGTTCAGATACCGATAAACCAAACTGCGCTTGAGTTTCTCGCACCCTTTCTAAACCATTTAAATTTAATTTTAACTTAGTTGTCTGGCAGAAGCTTTCAGCAATTAACGCGGCTTGATTATAACCACGTTGCTTTTGCTTTTGCGGGTGCATAGGTATAGGTACAACTAACAGTTGGGTCTGACGCTGAGGTGAATTTAATAACCATGCTTCACCCAACCATGTACCTAAAATACGCGCAATATTCGGCTGATTTTCATATTTCATCACAGCGATCGCACGTTTAAGACCCCCACTATACACACCCCAACCAAATATCGGAATTGCACCTTGCCATGATGCAGCAGGATTTTTTTTGACCGCAGTTGAGTAGTTGTCTAGCACAGTATACACACAAAGTATCAGATGTACTTCGCTGACACAAAGGACAATGAGACTGTAAAAACAGGTTCAGAAAATCTTGAACATGATTGTTCCAATTGGGCATGGAAATTAGTCTAGATATTTAACATACACGCGATCGCATCGAGCAGTTTCCACACCCGTTTCTGGTTGATAACCATGACTTTCGTATAACTTGACGGCTTCTACTAATATGCTGGCTGTTTCAATCCAAATTTGCTGAAAACCACGGTTAGCGATCGCTGCTTCTAGTTGTTGTAACAAATATTTCCCTAAGCCGATACCCCGGACACTTGGTAAAAGATACATTTTGCGAATTTCCACAGCTTTTTCCCCACGATTTATGGGGTAATATGCCCCAGTACCGACTATCTGGCTTTGGTGTTCAATTACCCAAAACTCACCGCCTGTTGCTAAGTAAAATTCCTCAACTTGCAATACATCTCGGTCAGCATCGTTGGGTTCCCAACCCAACCCGTATTCTGATAATACATAACTGATAACTGCGGCCGCCCTGGTGCGATCGCCCTTTTCCCAGTTACGAATTAAGAAATCTCGATAATGTTCTCTCATTCCGATATGTGGGTTAGGTTGAAACAGAAAAACTTTCTGGATATATACCCAATTTACCCACTAGATAGCTATTCTGTCCGAAATAATCTCAGGGTTTATTCTTAATTTATCAGGACTGACTTACAAAGATGGTCGTTAAGTTAAACAGTCAGACGAAAAAGCAAGGGTTTGGGCAAGGTTATAGGGGTGTAGATGTTCAAAACCCTTACACACCATATACGCTTACACCCATTCTTAACAAATAACCTTTGTGCGTAAGTCCTGCCTGTCAAACCTCAGACTTTTAGTATTTGTACCCTATTCCATTTTTCTCCTCTAGTTCAGAAAAATGTCTGTTTTGCAGAACTTCTGTAGCTTTGTCTGCTGGCATTGGTTTATAGAAAAAATAACCTTGGACATCCTCACAATTAATAGATTTTAAGAAATCTAGTTCTTCTTGCTTTTCTACGCCTTCGGCCGTGAGTCTTAAGCCTAAATTACGTCCTAAAGTGACAATTGCTTTCACAATATGAGCTACTCGCACATCTGTGGTTAACTCTTGAATAAAGGAGCGATCAATTTTCAGGTTATGTAGTGGTAGCAGTTGCAGCCGTGAAAGTGAAGAGTGTCCGGTGCCAAAGTCATCAATAGAAAGATGAACCCCCATTTGTTCTAATTTTTGTAAAACATTTCTGGTAAATTCTAAATCGGCGATCGCTGTTGATTCGGTAATTTCCAACTCCAAAAAATGTGGCTCTAATCCTGTCTCCGCTAGAATTTTGGCCACATCTTCTACTAGCGTAGCTTGCCGAAACTGTTTAGGTGAAAGATTCACCGCCACCGTCAAAGGTGGCAAACCTGCTGCTTGCCAGGCTTTATTTTGTATACAAGCTGTGCGTAATACCCATGCACCAATCGTAATAATTAATCCACTTTCCTCAGCCAAAGGAATAAATATATTCGGTGCGACTAGTCCCATCTCTGGGTTTTTCCAGCGCACCAAAGCCTCCATCCCAGTAATTTTGCTACTCAAAATATTGACACGGGGCTGATAATATACCGTCAATTCTTGTCTTTCTACGGCATAGCGCAAGCTTTTTTCTAAATTTAGCAGCTCTGGAGTTTTGGCACTGAGGGTAGTAGTATAAAACTGATAATTATTTCTACCTTCATCCTTGGCATAATATAGTGCTGCATCTGCATGTTGAATTAAGGTTTCAACATCATGGCTGTGTGCATCAAAAACAGAAATACCGATACTCGCACTGATGTAAAGTTCATGGCCATCAAGACAGAAAATCTTTTCTAAAGATTGCAGGATTCTTTGGGCTACTTGAGCTACTTCATCAAGATATTTAATATGCGGCAGCAAAATTGTAAATTCGTCTCCTCCCCAACGAGCGACAGTATCTCCGTCTCTGAGAGATTCTTTGAGCCTTTGCGCCACAATTTCTAATAATCTGTCCCCAATAGTATGTCCTAATGTATCATTTATTACTTTAAAGCGGTCTAAATCAAGAAACATCACTGCTAAACTTTCACGATTGCGTGTGGCGTTGGGTATGGCTTTAGCCAAGATTTCATTAAAAAAGAAACGGTTGGGTAAGCCTGTCAGCATATCGTGGAGTGCTTGGTAGCGGATTTTTTCTTCTACTTGTTGACGCTGCCAAGCACCGCTAATACTAGCCGCCATTGTTAAAAGCGTTGATTCCTCATGTCTTGACCAAGTACGCTCACGAGTACAATCGGCTAAACCAATACAACCCCAAAACTCATCTTCTAGCCGTAAGGGGACTAAAAGCAAAGATTGAATTCCATCTCTGGCTAATAGCTTTTGTTCTGCTACCGGAAACTCTCGGATATTACCACTAATCGATTTTCCGCAAGAGAGTGTGGCATACCAACGCGCTAGTTCTGAAGATTGATAAAGTTGATTTTGCCAGTGAAAGCGAGAAGCGGTCAAATTTGTTCTTGTCCAGATAAATTGCAAGCTCAGGGCCATTTCGCCCGTATCTGAATGGCGATGGTTTTTAAATAAATAGGCGCGATCGGCTTTGGCAGCTTCTCCTAGTACAGCTAAAGCTTTATCTATGCCAGTTTCGTAATTCATTTCCACTAGCAAATAGTTAGCAGCCTCGGCTACTGCTTGCAATAGGCGATCGCGTTGACGCAATTCTGCTTCTGCTTGCTTCTGCTCTGTAATATCCCTAACTATAAAGGTTCTAATTAAGTCACTTTCAGGTAAGTAGTGAATACATTGTTCAAACACTTCCTGATCAACCGTAATCTCACGGGAAAAGGAATTTAGCTGGTGATCTTCTAAGGCATTGAGTAACCCCGTCAGTACAGGATGCTTGTTACCAATTTCTCGAATCTTGGGAAATTTCGCCGATGCAGCAGGATTGAGATAGGTGATTGTTCCTCCCAAATCCATCTCAATAATTGGGTTAGGAATGAGTTCTGGGAACGATGCTAGGCGTGCTAGGGCAGTTTCACTGGCCGCTTCAAAGTTAGGATCAACCGCTAAGGTGGGAAAAGGATTAGCGGCATGAGCCTGTTCTAAGAGAAAATCTGATATGTTTTCAATATCACCACTTTCGGAAAAAGCTTTTTCCGAAATATGAGAAATTGCATAGTATTTAGCTTGGACTTGATTATTCCCAAACGCAATCACATCTCCATGCTGAAGATTATGAGAGACGCATTTCATTCCATTGACATATAAGCCATTAGTACTAGACTTACCCTTAAAGTTGCCATCAATAATCCGAAAACCATACTGGTCAGTTTCAGGAAGAGTAACACGCAGTAAAATGGCGTGTTGTCTTGATACGGAACGAGATCGCAGCACAATTGCATTTCTGGAATCTCGACCAATGGAATAAGTGGTTTCTTGTAGTGGGATGGTTCTTTGTCCTTGTAAGTCTTGGACAACCAACAGGTGACGTATTTTTTCCCACTCATTTCCTAGCATTGCTCTTCCTCAAAATCTCGTATCCTGGATTGAATGCTGAAAAATCTTACTTGTAGTCACTTGCTTTTCGTTGAATACTTTTCAAGTATCTAGGATAAAATAAAAGTATATTATCTTACATAGTAAAAATACTTATTTTATTGAGTAAGGCAAATTTGCCTTACTTCAAGGTTTTAGTAATCAGATAGTTAAATCAAATTTATAGCAGTAATATACCTAGTAAAATCACTTAAATGACGGGCATTTTTTAATTTTCCTTGATTTTTTGATCAAACGATTGTTTTATTGACCATAACAGACTGATTCATCTTGACATAGTTGACAGAGATTTGCCAGTCTAATTTTTTTTCTCTTGAAAACCTCCCGCATAGTTAATTACACAGATAGTTTTATAGGTTTTATGAGTTCCATAAGCAACACCACTAACTTTAAATGCCGAGTTAAAGATATTGGTGCGATGACCACGTGATGGAACTCCATCATCAATAATTAATTGCATAACAATATCTTGGGCTGTATTCGGGCCGTAGCTGATATTTTCAGCCGCCGTCATCTCCCATTTACCATAGCGATTCAGGCGTTCAAAAGGACTGCTCCCATCACTACCATAATGACCTGTAGCACCTTTATTACCTTGGTCTTTGACATGAGCTTTTGCCGCTAAAGACATTCCTCTAGATATGCTTAAAGCTCCAACAGGGCGTGCTGATTTAAGAAAGGTGATCGCCTCATCAACAGCTTGACTTCCTTCTTGGGTAATTAAGTAAGAACTGGAGGATAATCTAACACGTTTACCTTGAAACCTCTGGCGATAGCTTGCCAAAATCGGGATATATGATTTAGGGTTTCGTCTAACTTTATTTGTCTCACTAATTACTTGTTTTTCTACAAGTGAAAGATAATCTGAATTTGCTGCTAAATATAAATGTAAACTGGCTTCTTCATCTAAAATTAAATCTGACTTTGCTAAAGATACACTAGGTTTAAAAATTTGAGTATAACAAACTGCAATTAAAATGCTAATGATTAATAATGGTAATTTCATGTGTTTGATAATAGCTGCATAAATCCTATATATAAAGTAATTTTTATTACCTGTCACCCTCAAAGATATGCAATAAATAAAGTATAATAAAATACTTTTATTACTTAAATGCTCGTTGCCAAGCCATACTAGAAGTAGCTAGTTGAGGACTAATGCTAGAACCAAAAATTAATGACTGCACTCTCATGGGCAAATCAGTTAAAGTAAAGATAAGTAAAGAAAGTGCTTAGATCATAAATGGCCGCTCTACCCTTACAGGAAATTTCTGCTCAGTTAGAAAGTTCAAATTTACGCGATCGCATGGTTGCACTGGCCAGTCTGCGCGATGTCCCTGCTGAAGATGCAGTCCCTTTAATTAAAAAAGTCTTAGATGACGATTCTCTGCAACTGCGTTCTATGGCTATCTTTGCCTTGGGAGTCAAGCAAACTGATGAATGCTACGCTATTTTGGTCAGAATTTTGCAAACTGACCCCGATTATGGCATTCGTGCTGATGCTGCTGGTGCATTGGGCTATTTAGGAGATATTAGGGCATTTGAGGCATTAGCTAGGGCATTTTATGAAGATACTGATTGGCTAGTCCGCTTTAGTGCAGCTGTCGCTTTAGGCAATCTTAAAGATCCACGCGCCCGTGAAATTCTCTTGCAGGCTTTGGATAGTAATGAAGCGGTTTTACAAGAAGCCGCGATTTCTGCACTAGGTGAAATTGGCGACTTAGAAGCAATTGATAGTATTCTCAAATTTGCTCAATCAGATGATTGGTTAGTTAGACAACGGCTGGCAGAAGCTCTAGGCAATCTGCCAACTCCTAAGAGTATCTCCGCTTTAAAATATTTAGAGAAAGATAGTCATCCTAACGTTGCCGAAGCAGCAAGAGTCTGCCTCAAGCGAATTGAAGAAAAAGGGCAGCAAGCATAAAATTTCCTTCTCCTGCTACCTTTTAATAATAAGAGGGACTTTTAGTATTTTGATGCAGGGTAATTTCATTCATGAATATTGAAGAGTTTTTTGAATTAAGTGCTGGTAAATGGTTTTCACACCGCACTAGTCATCACTTAGCATTTAAACAGTCTGAAGATGGCAAATCGGATATTGTAATTGAGATGTTGGCAGCAGATCATCCCGAAGTGATCAAACTATGCCAACAGTATGAAGTCAACCCCAGTGAAGCTACCTGTGGTGCAAGAGTCACTTGGAACGGCACAATGGAATGGGATGAAGAGAAACACACAGGTTCAACTGTGCTAGTTACTATACCCGATGCTGATAATCCCAATGAAGGTAGATTACTCCGTGAGATGGGTTATGCCGAAAAAGCTCCTGTCGCTGGACGTTACAAGATGGGTAGTGATGACGCATTGACTTTAACCACAGAATACGAAACTATGTGGTCTGAAGAACGCCTGTGGTTTGCCAGTCCCAATTTAAGAATGCGCGTTAGTATTCTTAAACGTTTTGGTGGCTTTAGCATGGCATCCTTTACTTCAGAAATTCGGATGGGTGGTAGTTCGGCTGCGGCAAAAGCAGCAGAAGTTAGTAATTCAGCTTCATAAAAAATAGAGACGTGCAACACTGCACGTCTCTATTTTTTGATTGGTGCAGTTGCTCATCGTCGAAGCTAAAACATCCTTACCACTGACAATGATTTTCAGAGTTTTCGGACACATATTCCTATTATTCTATTGCCTGTTGACTTTGAGAAAACATCTTGACAAACTGTTTGGGAACAATGAGCGATCGCTTTTGATTAATGAGGAATCGTTGATCACAGGTATAGTTGGGAACGATGTTTAAATTTGGAGTAAGTTAGCGATCACCTGGGGTAATGGCAAAATAATGATAATTAATAAAGCCATTGCCATTAATCCCAAAATATCGCGTCCATTATCCAATTCGCTGACATCATTTAAGGCGGGTTCATCAACTAGCGGCATAAATAATAAAATTATTGCCCAGACAAAAAAATTCTGACTGTACCAAAGACAGTAATAGCAGTAACAACCGCGCTATTTGACCAATCATCATTGCTGTGCGTTGTCCAAACATTGCATGAACAATGTGACCACCATCTAGTTGTCCCACAGGCATTAAATTTAAGGCTGTGACAATTAATCCTAAAAAACCAGCCACGGCTAAAGGATGTAAATCAATAGCAGACTTAGCAGTGAGTTGACTGCCTAAAGCTAATTTAGAAAGCAATGCTAATAAAATTGAATATTTTGGATTCAGGGCATCTGGATTGAGAATACCCATTTTTTCATGGATTGGGACGATTTCCGAATGAGCTAAACCCCAGATTAAAATCGGTAATGTGGCTATAAATCCCGCAATTGGCCCGGCAATACTGATATCAAATAAAGCTTTTCGGTTAGGAATTGGACTACGCATTTGAATGAATGCACCGAAAGTCCCCAAGAAGAAAGGCATGGGGATAAAATACGGCAGGGTTGAACGAATTTTGTAGAATTTAGCTGTTAAGTAATGACCCAGTTCGTGAATACCTAAAATCGTGATTAATCCCAAGGAGTATGGCAATCCTTCTAAAAAACTATAGGGATTAGATTGTAATGTTGTTAGTTCAACTCCAGAGATTCTAGCTCCCACAAAGGTGGTAGTGAAAAGAGTTGTAATTAATAGTAAAAGTGCTAATCCTGGTCTAGTTAATTTTTCGGTTTTGTTTTGATTAACTGCTGAAGCAGCTTGTGAGTTAGGCACCAACACAAAAAAGGGCTTACCATTTATGCCTTCTTGAAAGATGAGCAAAAAGCGATCGCCAAATTGTGATTCGACGTTAGCCTTAATTCGCTGGTAAGCTTGCTGTGGTGTAGTTCTTAACTGTCCGCGACAGATAATTGCTTGGGGTCGATACTCAAGATTTTGAATATAGTATACAGACCAAGGAAAACAATTTCGTAGCTGGCTTTCTTCGGTAGGTTCAATGGGACGCACTGGTACTGGTTCTGCGGTAGGATGGATAACCGATTCTGGTTTGGGAGTTTGGGGTTCAGTTTGCTTGTCTGTTGGCGCTGTTCGCCCCCATTGAAATAACAGCCAGTATAACAAAAGGCAAACAATAGAAGAACCGATAATCAATGATGGTGGCGGAGGTTGTTTAATGCCATACCTGACTGTCCATCCAGTCAATAGTAATGCTGGTGTCATTAAAACTAGCCATAACAACCAAACAGGTGTACGTGTAATGCCAAGCGCACTGCGCTGCACCATCAAATAAGTAGCTAGTCCTAGGAGGAGGAGAAACCAAAAAGTCATGTTTTCTTTAATAATTTGGAAAAATATCCCACCAGTAGTGTCAGCACCACAAAGCAGAATCTCAAACCCCAATTTTTAACAATAGTTAACTATTAAGGCAGAATTTTTTAGTACCAATTTGTCCAATCATGGCCATAGATGAATTGCACAAAAGCTCATAAAACAACTGTTTGATCAACTAAATCCGAAAATTGGATCAGCAGTTCAACTCTGTGATTAAATTTGTACCACTCCTCATTTTTGTATAGTTTTTCTCATGGGTTCCTTACCTCAACCGCCCGTTCATAATGCTAAAGCACCACGGCCTGTACTTGACAGCATTTTTGCTTTTGTGCCAAATCGGGACACATTGGGAGGAACCTCCTATTTCATTGTAAGAAATGAAGGGAATATCCTCATCGATTGCCCAGCGTTAGAACAAATAAATCTGGATTTTTTGCGATCGCATGGAGGTGTACGCTGGTTAGTGATTACGCATCGTGGTGCCATTGGCAAAACCCCAGAACTCCAGCAAGCTTTGGGTTGTGAGGTTGTCATTCAAGAACAAGAAGCGTATTTACTACCTAATTTAACCGTTACTACCTTCACCCAAGAAATTATTCTCACTTCCACAACCCAAATTATTTGGACACCTGGTCATTCTCCTGGTTCATCTTGCCTTTATGACAGCACATTCGGCGGTATTTTATTTTCTGGTCGGCATTTATTACCTAATCAACAGGGTGAACCAGTACCATTACGCACTGCTAAAACCTTTCACTGGCCTCGACAAATTAAAAATGTTCAATCTTTACTAGAACGCTTTACCCCAGACACCCTTGAGTATATTTGTCCGGGTGCAAATACAGGTTTTCTGAGAGGTAAACGTGTGATAGACCAATCATACAAGCGTTTAGCTGCCTTGGATTTCTCCGATTTGTTGCAGGTACAGCCCATTTTATAAGGGAGTAGGAAGGAGAAAGTTTTTGATCAAAGGCTGAGTCAAAACTTTCATATCAGCTTTTTCTCTCTTATCTTCCTTATCTCCCTTGTCCCATTTCCAGCCAGCTTGGAAAAAACCTACATTCTTCTCCTACTCCCTACTTCCTACTACTAAAGGATTTTGTGCCAATATTTCGACTGCGGCTTGATATTGCGAATCTGCTTCTGTGGCCAGTTGATCGCGGGAAATGGGCTGTTGAGTAACTATTTTATCTGGCTTGATTCCGAGTTTATTAATATCTCGATGTTGGGGAGTTTCATATTTAGCAATTGTAACTGCTAAACCAGAACCATCTGACAGTTCAAATAAAGATTGAATTAAGCCTTTACCAAATGTAGTTTCGCCTACTAATTTGGCACGGCCATTATCTTGCAATGCGCCAGCGAGAATTTCACTAGCACTCGCAGTTCCTTGATTGACTAAAATTACTAAGGGGTCGTTTGTGAGTGCTGGGCCAAAGGCTTCAAAACTGCCTTGAATACCTTGACGATTCACAGTGTAGACAATAGTGCCAGAATCTAACCACAGCCGCGCAATTTCCACGCCAGCCTGTAAAAGTCCCCCTGGATTATTGCGTAAATCTAAAATATAGGCAGCAGCGCCTTTTTTTTCTAGACTATTAATAGCGTGTGCCAACTCTGTAGAGGCATTGGCGTTAAATTGAGTGAGGCGAAGATAGCCAATGGATGTGCCTTGAGGAGAAGTACGCAATTGAGAAACAACTGGGTTGAGTTCAATGCGATCGCGCACTATACTAACTTCTCGCTGTGCTTCTCCATCACGTTCAATTAACAGCGTTACTAAACTGCCAATAGGGCCACGCATTCTGGCTGCTGCTTCGTCCAGAGTTAAATTCTCTGTGGAAAATCCTTCAATTTTGAGAATGCGATCGCGCGGTCTAATACCAGCTTTCTCGGCTGGCGAACCTTCAATCGGCGAAACAACCTCTAGTTGACCTGTTTGCGGATTGAGGGCGATTTGCAACCCAACTCCAGTTAACTCTCCAGAAGTATTGACCTGCAAGCTACGGTACTGTTCTGGATCTAAAAAACGGGTAAAAGGATCATCTAGACTCTTGAGCATGGACTGAATCGCCGTGTAAGCAGCTTCTTTGTTAATAAACGGCTTCTCCAGCACTTTTTGTCTAACCGTTGCCCAGTTTTGCTGATTAAATGTGTCGTCTAAATAAGTGCGATTGACAATGCGCCAAACTTCTGAAACTAGCTTTTGTTCACTGGTTAATGCGGTGGCCGTTGGGATAAACCCGCCAAGCGCCAAACAAAATGCCAAAAATAGTGACAAACCTACCCGAAAAACGTACTTTTGCATGAACCCCATTCTCAATTCCACCTGAACCCAAATTGTATCGAACTGCCCAGTTCTCTTGTTGTTGATGAAATCTATCTCTCGACTATGTTACTTTTTTTATAGAAGTAGTGCATTGCTCTCATCAAATTGTTAAGGCAATCTATGAGTACACAAGGCACTCTACAAACGATAAAATCTTCTTTGGAACTGGCATTTTAAGTGTTTGGTTGCAAAGAGAACGCCATATATTTCATATTTACAGAGTGTTAAGTTGCTGAAAACGCTCATCACTCTGAAAGCAACAAAACCAAACAAACAACTTTTTTGTGAAAATCCCAAAATTGCCACTTGGGAGATTTATCAACCGCAACCGATTTTTAGGAACTTGAGATTGTATGGCCAACGTTTACGACTGGTTTGAGGAACGCTTGGAAATTCAGGCGCTTGCTGAAGACGTAACAAGCAAGTACGTACCTCCCCACGTCAACATCTTTTACTGTCTGGGTGGAATTACTCTAGTTTGCTTTCTCATCCAGTTTGCTACTGGATTTGCAATGACGTTCTACTACAGACCAACAGTTACAGAAGCTTATGCTTCTGTACAGTACATCATGAACGAAGTAAACTTCGGTTGGCTGATTCGCTCCATCCACCGTTGGTCTGCCAGCATGATGGTGTTAATGATGATTCTGCACGTTTTCCGGGTTTATTTGACTGGTGGTTTTAAAAAGCCCCGCGAATTGACCTGGGTCAGCGGTGTAATCATGGCTGTGATCACCGTTTCCTTTGGAGTGACTGGCTACTCTTTGCCTTGGGATCAAGTAGGATACTGGGCTGTGAAAATCGTGAGTGGTGTACCAGAAGCGATTCCCGTAGTTGGGACATTGATTTCTGATTTGTTGCGCGGTGGTTCTAGTGTTGGTCAAGGAACCCTAACTCGTTACTACAGCGCCCACACCTTTGTTCTACCTTGGCTAATTGCAGTCTTCATGCTGTTCCACTTCTTGATGATCCGCAAACAAGGCATTTCTGGGCCTTTGTAATTTCATTGTTGGTTCAGCCAAAATGTGAACAGGCATTAGCTATTTCCAGACAAATTTGTTTGTTTTAAACTGATGAACAATTAGATATGGCACATCAGCAAAAAATCACAGACAGTTTGACTAAGAAATAATCGCTATTCCCCGGTCTAATAAGACTGGGGTAGCCTCAAAGCAAATGGCTAACATCAATGCTTTAACTGAAATTCAGCAGGAGAACGCATTTAAAAATGGCAACACAGAAAAAACCCGATCTGAGCGATCCTATCTTAAGAGCCAAGCTGGCGAAGGGAATGGGTCACAACTATTATGGTGAACCCGCTTGGCCCAATGATCTACTTTATGTATTCCCAATTGTAATCATGGGATCTTTCGCTTGTATTGTGGCTCTAGCTGTACTAGACCCAGCAATGACAGGTGAACCAGCAGATCCTTTCGCTACCCCACTGGAAATTCTGCCAGAGTGGTACTTGTACCCTGTATTCCAAATTTTGCGATCGCTTCCTAACAAATTGTTGGGAGTTCTGGCAATGGCTTCCGTACCCCTGGGATTAATTCTGGTTCCCTTCATTGAGAACGTGAATAAGTTCCAAAACCCCTTCCGTCGTCCAGTTGCAACTACAGTATTTCTGTTTGGAACTTTGGTAACTTTGTGGTTGGGTATTGGCGCAGCTTTACCTTTAGACAAATCCTTGACCTTGGGACTTTTCTAAATTAGATTAGTTACCAAAAATTGCTTTGACGCTTGTGTAAGTTTGATTAGCATGTAAAAGGGTGTGAGTGGTGGCTAAAACCACTCATACTCTCTAAAATATGCTAGTGAAACAATCAACAAGCGTCAATTTTAGTAATCTAGTATAACAAGGCAAAAGTAAAAAGGAAAAAAGAAACAATAGTGATACCACAAGCTTTTTAGCAATTTTTTATGGTCTGTTTATTTACGCCGAACTGTACTAGGCAGTACCTGAGATTTTTTCTGGTTATATAGCAAAGCAGATTTTAGGACATTTAACTTTGTCCTGTGACATCACAAGTTATACCAAAGCTAAAAATCTCCCAAAGTCAACCAGTTAAAACGTTTTTTATTGAATACTCAAGTCAAGGTCAATGCTGAGAATGGTGGAGCGCGACCATCTGACTGTCAGGAGCGAACTTCCGCTCTTAAATAAAGTTCAACAATGGTTTGAGCAGTTTTGTCTCAAATATTTATGTCAACGTGGTTGGACAGAAAACCAACTCTATCGTCTGAATTTAGCATTAGCAGAGGGCTTTACCAATGCAGTGCGCCATGCTCATGAGGCTTTACCACCGGAAACAACTATAGATATTGAAGTGAGTCTATGGATTGACCGAATGGAAATTAGAATTTGGGATCATGGCCAGCCTTTTAATCCAGATGCGATCGCCGAGCCAAAACCAGGTACTCCCCAGGAAGGAGGTTATGGCTGGTTTTTGTTAAGGCGTTTAACTGATCGGGTGGTTTATGAACGTAGTGCGGATGAGCGAAATTGTCTGTTAATCATCGAGTACAGTCGCCAATAAATTTCAATGGTAAAAAATAAGGGAATTTCAGGTTAAATACAAAATTTGTGTATAAAAAATATACACAGTCTAGTAAAGTCAGCATACGATTTTAGTGACACTTTTGCTAAGATTTGGCAGCAGCATAGAGATAATTCTGGCTGCACTAAAGTGGAACTTGTATCAATAAAAACTTAAATGCTGACTGATTTAACAGAAGAAAAACCACAAGAGATTAACAAAGTTCACCAAACTCCGCACCAGTTTTTCGTGTTTATCGAAGTTTTTGGCTGTGAAGGAGGGATTCAGTCTTATGTCAAAGATATTTTTCAGGCTTATACAGAGTTGAATGCAGGTTACAAGACAGATGTATTTGTCCTGCGAGATAGTCCAGACTGTGCCAATCCTTTTGTTTCTCAGAGTGTAAAATTCCATTATTTTAAAAATAAGTCGCAGCAAATCGGCAGAATGGCGATGGCCGGGGCTTTATTAAAGTTTCTCTTACAAAAACGCCCCCAACGAGTATTTTGTGGTCATATTAAACTCGCCATCTTAATCCAAACTCTTTGTCAGCCGTTAGGTATTCCCTACACAGTCCTCACCTACGGGAAAGAAGTCTGGGAACCCTTAAAAAATTCAGAACGCCGCGCACTCGCCGCCGCCAGCGAAATTTGGACAATCAGCCGTTACAGCCGCGATCGCGCTTGTGCTGCGAATGGGATTGACCCCGACAAAGTGAAAATGCTGCCTTGTGCAATTGATGGTGATAAATTTACCCCAGGGGAAAAATTACCAGAATTAGTCGAGAAGTATGGTTTAACAGATGCTCAAGTATTGATGACAGTAGCACGCCTGTGGTCAGGTGATATTTACAAAGGCGTAGATGTCACAATTCGGGCTTTACCTCAAATCGCCCAGGCTTTCCCAGAAGTGAAATATTTGGTGATTGGGCGTGGTGATGATCAACCGCGATTAGCCCAGTTAGCCAAAGATTTGGGAGTAAGCGATCGCGTCGTGTTTGCGGGTTTTGTCCCCACAGAAGACTTAATCGCCCACTACCGTCTAGCAGATGCTTATATCATGCCTTCTCAAGAAGGTTTTGGGATTGTTTATCTCGAAGCAATGGCTTGTGGTATCCCAGTTTTATCGGGTGATGCAGATGGCTCGGCTGATCCTTTACAAGATGGTAAACTAGGCTGGCGAGTGCCACATCGTGATGCTGATGCTGTCGCTGCCGCTTGTATTGAAATTTTACAAAAGAATGATCAACGCTGTGATGGTAAGTGGTTGCGAGAACAAGCGATCGCGCATTTCGGGACAGCAGCCTTTAAACAGCAGCTTGCAGTGTTAGTAAAAACATCTTAACCAATAACAAATGACAAATGACTATTGACCATCTCTAAACTCGCTATCCTAGAAAGAGAGCAAGACTGTAATTAAAAAATGAGCTTTAACAATTCACAATTGAATATGCTAAATCTCCGCCCTTTGCTCACTTTCTTAGCAGTTATCTGGTTGCTAGGTTCATTGGGACTGGGTTGGTTAGTAAAATCTTTATTTATCCTTTTTGCACTGCTGTCACTAGCGCCTGTAGTCGCTTTCTTTGGATTTCGCTGGTGGCTACAACGCAACTTAGTGACTGACAAGTGTCCCGTCTGCGCCTACGAATTTACTGGGTTGAACAATAGCCAATTACAATGTCCTAACTGTGGCGAACAGCTATCAGTCCAGAAAGGTCACTTCCAACGCTTTGCGCCAGAAGGCACAATTGATGTGACTGCGGTAGAAGTACAAGCCCAATCATTGGAAGATTAACGAAAAAGTCTTTAGGAGTAGGGAGATTAGGGAGACAAGGGAGAGATAGGATTGCTATAACTTCTTGTCTTACCCGTCCTTTGTGGTTCTTTGGTACAAAAAATTAAGGGTGTAAAGGTTTTGGATACATACACTCCTACACCCTTACACCCACTGTTTACAATCTTTGTGTGTAAATTCCGTCTATTTAACTAGCACTACCCAATCTTGCTTCAATATCTGCTGCTTGGACTGCACCAGTGTATTTATCAGTGTTGATGACGAGGAATGGTGTACCAGCAATACCTAAATCATTCGCTTGTTTGAGGTCTTTTTCAATAGCTGTTTTTGCCAATTTGCGATCGCTCTCAAACTTCACCAAATTGAGATTTAGTTTTTTCGCAATATCAACGTATAAGGTTTCACCTAGTTGCTTTTGATTTTCAAATAAAGCATCATGGTATTCCCAGAACTTACCTTGTTGTTTAGCAGCCCAAGCCGCTTGCGCTGCGGGGAATGCTTCTGGGTGGACTCCAGTCAAAGGAAAATTCTTGTAAACCAATGTCAACTCGTCTTTGTGCTTGTCTACTACTGATTTCAGAGTTTTATGTACTTCAGCACAGTAGGGACATTGAAAATCAGAAAACTCAACTAGCACAGTTTTGGATTTAGTCGCACCAGTTGTTGGTGATTCGCCAATGATATTTGCTGGATTAGATTTTAAATCATCTAAAAAAGCTTGTTGGACTTTCTGTAATTTTTCTTGTTTAGCCAGTTGATACTCTTGCAGAGAGTTAAGAACGAATTGTGGATTGTTACGGATAATTTCTAAAACTTGCTTTTCGAGTTTAGAGTCTATGTCGGTAGCTGCTTGTGCAGGTAGTGTCCAGCCTAAGACCAAACACAGCAGGCAGACGATGACCCAGGTACGTAGATACTGAAATAATTGTCGCATATCAAAATACTGAAAGTGGTCTAGCACTATTTAAGTATTACCTACTGTCTGTAAAGTTAAAAAGTAGGGGATTGTAAATATTTCTTGTTGAGATAAAGCAGAATTAAAGAGGGTTACAGCCTTGTGTTCTTTCTGGAATATTGATCTGAATTTGAGATTTCTACTTAATTAAAAATTAAGGATTACTGATAACGCATCGTATATATCGGTGCGTTACGGCTAATTCTCATGCTTTCAAAAGCTCAAATCCTTTGATCACCGTAACACACACTACTGTTTTGGAGAGAAATTGCTATCTTGCCACCTTTGACGCATAAAAAGTCTATAATGCCGTGTGACACGGCATCATAGGGATGAATACGTGCATGAACATTTAGCAAGAACTAGAGTGAATTTATGGGTAAGCAGCGTGTGCTGTCAGGAGTTCAACCAACTGGTAATCTGCACTTAGGTAACTACTTAGGCGCAATTCGCAACTGGGTAGAAATCCAAGACCAGTATGAAAATTTCTTTTGTGTAGTGGATTTACACGCGATTACTGTACCGCATAATCCAGCGTCTTTGGCGGCAGATACTTACACTATCGCCGCGCTTTACCTGGCCTGTGGGATTGATTTAAACCACTCCAGTATCTTTGTCCAGTCCCACGTTTCCGCACACAGTGAACTTGCTTGGCTGCTTAACTGCATCACTCCCCTAAACTGGCTACAAGACATGATTCAGTTTAAGGAAAAGGCTGTTAAACAAGGAGAAAACGTTAGTACAGGTTTGTTAATCTACCCAGTGCTGATGGCGGCTGATATTTTGCTTTATCAAGCTGATAAAGTGCCAGTGGGTGAAGACCAAAAGCAACACATAGAACTGACAAGGGATATTGTTAATCGATTGAATCATCAATTTGCTAAGGATCAACCAGTTTTGAAGTTACCAGATCCTTTGATTCGGAAAGATGGCGCAAGGGTGATGAGTTTTACTGATGGGACACGCAAAATGTCTAAGTCTGACCCGTCAGAGTTAAGCCGGATTAATCTGTTAGATCCACCAGACCAGATTGCGAATAAAATTAAGCGGTGCAAAACTGATCCTGTACGGGGTTTAACTTTTGATGATCCAGAACGCCCAGAATGTAATAACTTGTTAACTTTGTATATGTTGTTGTCTGGCAAGACTAAAGAAGCAGTAGCAGCGGAATGCCAAGATATGGGTTGGGGACAATTCAAGCCTTTATTGACAGAAACAACAATTAATGCTTTGCAACCCATCCAAGAAAAATATCAGCAAATTATGGATGACAAAGGTTATTTAGAGTCTGTGTTGCGTGATGGACGGGAAAAAGCACAAGCGATCGCTAATCAAACTTTAGCAGATGTGAAAGCAGCGTTAGGCTACTCTATGCCTGTATAGTTCGTCATGGCCTATAGCGAAGCTTGTACTTAAGTTTACACTTACGTACTTTCTAACTAGTGAGTGCTGGGGAAGAATGATCATTGTTTTCCTTCCCCACTTCTTAATTCTGATAGATGCAGGTTTTTAGGGTTTCCAATTCATTGTGGCGCAAGACTTACAGTGAATAGACGCTGGATTGGCGCAAATTACCATAACCCTGACAAAACAAAAAATTTATTCTAACTTTACTCTAATTTAGAAATTAGCTCTATACCTACGTATTAGTATATATTCTGGGAACAGATAAAAATTATAAAATCAAGGTATTTTTAGTGTGACAAATCCAAGTTGTTCATTGTGGATTTTTGTAGCGCGTCCAGATACATCTTTTATTTTACAAACAATTCCTCATTTAGTAAAAGTAAATAATTTTCCTTTTGAGGAAAAAGTTTTAGCTATTGACACAGCAGCACTAACCGGAGACAAACTAACTCGTCCTTCTATCGGCACAATGAAAGAATTGCGCGAGTGTGCCGAACAGTTACTGCGATTAGGTGTTGTGGATCGTATCGTCGATATAAACTACGATAGAAATTATCATAAGCAAGTTTACAAAAAACATTTTGGTACACAAATTCGCTTTACTCACAACTATAAAGGCTATCCAATTTTAGGCTCTGCTTTTAGCATCGAAAAATGTAAAAGTGATTATATGTTGCACTTCGATAGTGATATGTTAATGTACCAAAAACCTAATCATAATTGGATTACAGAAGCAATTCAATTAATGATAGAAAATCCCGAAATGATGTTTGTAAGACCACTTGCTGGCCCGCCCACATATAAGAAAAAATCAGAGCCTTATGATATTTTTAGAACTTTTGGTAGTAGAGTTTATTTAATAAATTGTCGGCGGTTTGATCAGCTTCTGCCTCTACCTATAATTTGGTATAACTACAACAAAAAATGGATGAATAACTTACCCACGCAATTAAAAACGGTTCTGGGTAATTTTACGGGTAAAGGTAAGTTAGATTCTTGGGAAGTTATGGTAACGGAAAAACTAAAACAGACAGATTATTTTCGGGCAAACTTAACCAATCCTGCGGCGTGGACGCTACACCCTAAAGATAGAAGCCCAGAATTTATTGCTGCTTTACCCAAAATTATTGCCAGAATAGAAGCTGGTGATTTTCCCGCACAACAAGCAGGTAATTATGATTTGATTCCCGAAGCTTGGTATAAAGTGGGTAGTGCTGAGAAGCTACTAGAAAGCGTCTCGACTTGAGCGTGAGCAAAGCACGAGTATGAAAAGGGTGTAGGGGGTAGTTGTGACTCACTTCCTCTATACTCCCCACTTCCCAATTCTGCCCCTTGTTCTTTAAGGTGTAATTCGTTATACGCTTAAAAAGAACATAAAGAATAACGTTATGGAAGATAACCATAGCTGTACTGCTTTAAATTATTTCCGTAAAGCCGCGCAAGCAGGGGAATTTCTAGTTACCGCCGAGGTAGCACCCCCAAAAGGGGGAAATCCAACTCACATGATTGAAATGGCGGCGACTCTTAAGGGGAGAGTTCATGCTGTCAATATTACTGATGGTAGCCGCGCTGTGTTGCGAATGTCGTCATTGGTGGCTTCAGCAATTTTATTACAAAACGGTGTTGAACCAATTTGTCAGATGGCTTGCCGCGATCGCAACCGTATTGCCTTACAAGCCGACTTAATGGGCGCTCATGCTTTGGGTATTCGTAACATCTTAGCTTTAACAGGCGACCCAGTAAAAGCAGGCGATCATCCCGATGCGAAGGGTGTATTTGATTTAGAAGCTGTAAGATTATTGCAACTAATTCAAAAAATCAATCAAGGTTTTGATTGCAACGATAAACCCTTGACCGATGGCGCAACAAATTTATTTGTCGGTGCAGCCGTAGACCCCCAATGTGGTAGTTGGTCAGGTCTACAAAGCCGCTTTGAACGCAAAATCGCAGCCGGAGCGCAATTTTTTCAAAGTCAATTAATCACTGATTTTGAAAGACTAGAAAAGTTCATGGACAAGATAGCTTCTGTACACAACAAACCAATTTTAGCCGGGATTTTTCTGTTGAAGTCAGCGAAAAATGCTCAATTTATTAATAGGTGCGTTCCAGGTGTAAATATACCCGAACATATTATTGATAGATTAGCCAAAGCCAAAGACCCACTAGAAGAAGGTGTCAAAATTGCTGCCGAACAAGTGCAAACAGCAAGGCAATTATGTCATGGTGTCCATATTATGGCAGTGAAGCGGGAAGATTTGATTCCCAAGATTTTGGATTTGGCGGGAATTGCACCAGTTAATTTGGTTGTGGCGAAGTAAAAAGTTAAGCGATCGCATTTCTGACTTTACCGGAGAGTGCGATCGCTTATTGTTGAGCCAGATGTTTGATCAGCTGCAAAATCACCCCGACTGTACAAAAAAGCCGGGGTGGTTGCAGTTAGTTATGCAATTGAAATTTGACGGATTAAAATACTTGTCACTTGATTAGGGTTAATCAATTTTTATAGAAGAAGAACAAGCTCATAATTCCGTACTATTTCATCTTTGCGCGGCAGTCGCTACTCTGCGAGAAACCGTGCAGAGCGCGTCTACAAGTCGGGAAACCCGACGACACTTGTTTCAACGGAGGGAACCTCCACAACGCAGTGTCTCCCTAACGCGCTGCCTTACCTTTGCGTGAGGCTGAAAATTATTGCTTTCATCAATGTCAACTTGTAACAATAATCCCAACCAAAACTCGCAGCAAGTTCTCTAATTCTTCAGGGACGCGATAAAGTTTTAAATCTTGATAAATTATCTTTTTTTGACGATGCAATATTCCAAATCGCCAGTCTTCTCCTGTTGTGACTGCACCATATAAAATTGGTGTTGCTGATTCTGTCCATTGGTCAAGAGCAATTAATTCAACTGCTAATTGAGTAAAGCCTCGACCTAAATCAGATTGTTTAGCTTCAACTACTAACATTCCCACATTACTGTTAATGTAATAGTCAAAGCTTCCTTTTAATTTTTCGTTCACATTAACAGGATATTCAATATTTAATTGAGCATAAGTTTCGGCACAAACTTCTAGTAGTGTGGGTGCGATTAATACTTCTCGTCTTGCTGTTTCACTTATTGGGTTGACATAGGTTAAATTTCTTTGCAGATAACGGCTCAAAAATTCTAAACAATTGAGTTTATCTTGATATCTTGGTAAGTCCAGCCGCTTGCGTTCATATTTAAAATCAAATTCTGCAAGAATATCGGCTGGCGCGTAAGGTAATTCAAAATATTTGCTAAAGGTATAGCTTGCACCAGGTTGAAGAATTGGTGGGCGAGTCATATTAATTCATCATTCTCTAGGAAACTAAAACATCCTGTAACTTCGCCACCATTTCTGCCCGTGCTGATACTTCTAACTTGCGAAACATCCGCTTTAAAGCTTGCTTAACTGAGTTTTGCGTAATCCAGAGTTTTTCACCAATTTCGGCGTTAGTTAAACCTTGGGCTACTAATTCCGCGATTTCTAACTCGCGTGGTGTCAGGCGACTAACTAAAGGTGAAGTTGTGGGTTTTGCCCTTAAAGTAGCGAGTTTAGCAGACAAATGCAAGCATACAGCACTCAAATCAGCTAAATCATTGCCATCAAAAGCAGGCTTGCCGCGATCGCGTGCTAAGTGTAAAGTACCAACTAACTGACCATCACAAACAATTGGCCCTGTCATCACGTGTTCGTGGTCAGAACGAGAGCAAAAAATTTTTCCAATCGCCTGGAGATAATAATAATTGCTCATGGGCGGGAGCGTGGCGCTCAACTACGTAGCGTCCTACAGGGTTCCCTTCTAAACACACTGAGGGAATAGCGGGAATATCGATTTCTGTAGCTACTTGCTCATCTAAAAGATAAATACCCCAATGCTGTACGCCAAAATGGTCGCTAATCTTATCCTTGAGAGCCAGATGCAATTCTTGCTCGTTTTGGACACTAGCGATCGCATGAAATACAGCATGAAGAGAATTAGCCATAAGTGTACCCAAAGTGTACCCCATTGGGGACTATGCTCTACTCAACAATTACATCTATGCTAATACCAGCAAGAGTAAAACGCTATTATCACTGGATACGCTAGGAGAAGCACATGACAGTTACCAAACTCTCTGCTCAGGAACTTTTCCGGGCTGCTTATGAAAACCGTTACACATGGGATAATAATTTCCCCGGTTACACCGCAGATGTTACCTATAAGTATGACGATAAAGTTACTACAGGTAAAGTAATCATCAATGCTGAACTCAAAGCAGAAGTTCTCGGAGTAGAAGACGAGGAAGTCAAAAAAGCAATTCACGGTCAAGCTTGGGAAATTGCTATTCACCGTGTCCGTCGCAGTTTTGAACAAACCCACAGCGAAAACACCTTTAGCTATGGTGACACCGACTTAACTGATGCAGTTGAAATTATAGTTGGTGGTAAGGCTGCTGGTGATAAATATAAAGTCCGCAATAACGAAGTTTGCCTGGTTCACCGTCAAATTCATGGCGTTGTCGTCACCATCAACACCTTCAGCAGCCACGACACTGGCGAAGGTTACTTGTCTCACACTTATGATTCTGTTTACCATGACCCCAAAACTGGTGAACAAAAAGGTGGTAGAAGTGAGTTCACCGATGAATATGAAAAGGTAGGTAATTACTTTATTCTCAACCGTCGGGAAATTCGCACCGAAGTTAACGGACATCTAAATATTCAAGAGTTTATTTTCTCGAATATTAAATTGTTAGAACCTGCGGCTGCTTAAGCTGAATTTTCCAAAAAATATACGCCTCCAATGGAGGCGTATATTTTTTATACAGGAATTTCAATGATAAATTCTGTACCTTGACTTAGAACAGAGTGACAAGACAATTTACCACCGTGAGTTTCTTCGATAATTTGTTTTGCTATAGCCAATCCCAACCCCGTACCTTTTCCGACGGCTTTGGTAGTAAATAAATTGTCAAATATCTTTTGTTTAATTTCTTCACTCATTCCCTGAGCATTATCAGCAATGGCAATTTTGACACCAAAATCTGCTAGGTCAGTGGTAATAGTAATGCGGTTGGGATTGGCTTGAATATCTGCCAAGTTTCGTCCAATGTTCGACTCATCTAAAGCATCAATAGCATTAGCAAGAATATTCATAAACACTTGATTTAGTTGCCCAGGAAAACATTCAATTTGCGGTAAATTACCGTAGTTGGTGACAACTTCAATCGCCGGACGTTGTTCGTTAGCTTTAAGGCGATGTTTGAGAATGAGAATAGTACTATCAATACCTTCGTGAATATTAAATGGCACTTTGTAATCGCGATCGGCACGAGAGAAAGTGCGGAGTGAAGTACTAATGTTTTTCAGCCTGTTACACGCCAAAGTCATAGAATCAAGCATTTTGGGCAAGTCTTCTAAGCTATATTCCAAGTCAATTGATTCGGCATGGTCTTCAATTTCTTCACTCTTGTTTGGAAAAGTTTCTTGATAGAGTTTTAAGTGAGCAAAAATATCAGTAATGGTGGGTTTAGCTTGTTTGATACTGGCAGCAATGAAACCCAAAGGATTATTCATTTCGTGAGCGACACCAGCAACTAAGTTACCCAAAGCAGACATTTTCTCACTTTGAACAATTTGTAATTGTGCATTTTGCAAGTTGTGTAATGCCTGTTCTAACTGTTGGGCATATTCCTGAGAACGTTCATAAAGTCGGGCATTTTCTAGAGAAATAGCAGCTTGAGCGCAGAGTGAGTTGAGCAGTTCGACGCGATCGCTTGTAAATGCCCCTGTGACCAAATTATTCTCTAAATATAAAATTCCGATCAACTTGCCTTGATGCAGAATCGGGCTACACAAGATACTTTTCGGCTGTTGACGCACTATATAGGGATCGTTGGCTAAGGTGGGATCTGTTGTCGCATCCATCAGGACAACAGTTTGATTATTGTGCTTGACTTTATAAATTAGTTTGTGGGGAATGTCTTGACTATCTTCAACAGGAATTCTCTGCAACACTGCTGGCTGTGTTCCCTGGGTAATTGACCCTTTAATTAGCAGGCGCGAGTCTCGCAACAGCATTAACACGCATTTATTAGCCCCGGCATTTTCGATAACAATTCTCAGTAACGATGCCAGCAATTTTTCCAGTTCGATTTCACTGGAGATAGTATGAGAAGCTTTGATAATCGCCTTTAAATCTAGGGTATCTGAGATACTGCTGTTAGAAGTGGCAGAACTGGTTGAGGTGACAGTCCCCAAGGGGATGATGGTTTCGTTAATTGAGAGGGTGGAACGAGTTTGCTGTAATATGGGGGCAAGTAGTTGGGGATAGCGTTTTTCTAAATCGGCAACTTTGGCTTTTGCACCCCATTTGGCGTAACAATAGTAAGCTTCTTGCATATAGCCTGCGGCAACTTTTACTTTACTCCAGTCAAGGTAGAATTTAGCTGCTAGTTCGTTAGCTA
Organism: Nostoc piscinale CENA21; assembly: GCF_001298445.1. Classification (NCBI taxonomy): domain Bacteria; kingdom Bacillati; phylum Cyanobacteriota; class Cyanophyceae; order Nostocales; family Nostocaceae; genus Nostoc; species Nostoc piscinale. The sequence goes on from NZ_CP012036.1 coordinate 6,867,265, forward strand.
AGGCTTCTTCTTGGATATAGCCGTTGGCTTTAGCAAGCGAAATAGCGCGATCGTAATAATCCCCTGCTTCATAATTCTTGCCTAATACTCGGTATTTTTCTGCCTCTACCAAATCCATCTTATGCTGGTAATTCATGGGTGCATGATCCGCCCATCGCTGTAAACGGGTTTGGTTTTCTATTACACTCTGCAATGCAGCTGATGTTGCATCTAATTCTGGATTCAATTGTGCCAAAGTCAGCAGCGAATCATAAAGATAAAATACTGGTTCGGTGACTAATCCCGCACCAGCCATAAAATAGCGCCTGACTTCAATAGCATGATTTTTCGCTGGCTCAATTTCTCCAAACAAGAAACAAAGCATTAATTTATATAAATGGAAAATATACAATCCATATCCATCATTGGCAGACTGTAGCTGTTGGAGAAATTCTGTTTCTTCCAGGGCTTTTCCAGACAAAAATGTGGTATGTTCTCCAACACCTAGCAGATTTAAAACTGGTTGCCAATAAATCCGACAATAATTTGCGGTTGTCAATTGATTTATTTGCATCAAACTATGGCAGTAGGCGCTCATATCCTGCTCTAAAGTAGCCAGGGGTTGATTACACCAAAAAGAATTAAGACAAAAAGTGTGTCCATTATACCCAGCAAGTACCAGGTTTCCAAATTCTAAGGCACTGGTGTAACCTTCTTGCAAAAGGGGTAGTGTTTCTTGAATGTGAGATTTGCGATGTACAATAAATATCCCCAAAATCATCAAAATCTCGGTTTTACTTGCTTTGGCATCGAGTTTTGAAATAATCTGGAGTGCCAGAGAACCAAACTGTGTTCCTGTATCTACGATTTGGAAGAAATTGCAGAGAATATTACCATAGTTCACATAGCCGAAAGTAGAATTCGATGTGTTACCGTACTGAATCGAGAGTTTAACGGACAAAGTATTCAGCAATGGGTACAACGGTGAACCAGTAAGGTAAGCTGCTGGGCTGATGATATTGCAAATCTTCAGAATAGCGAGTTTTTCTGCATCTTGCATCTGTGGCAAGTTAACCAAATCGGCAATTTGCCGATCTCCAATCAGTTCTTCAATCTCTTGGATTTCTTGTTGCCAATCTGATGGTGTGGGTGTTTGGGGAAAAGTGGCACCAAGCTGTTGTAAGACTGGTTGAGCAAGTGCGATCGCACAAGTCAATTTACTTTGAAAAATCTGAGATTGAATTCTAATGCAGTAAACATTCACCTTTTCTAATAAGGAATGTGCCTGTTCAATGACAGTATCAATAAACTGTTCCATCGCCTCAAAATTACCATTTAGCAGTGCTACTTCTGCCGCTAATTCATGCAAGGCGAGGGTCATTTCATACTGCTGCTGCCAAGTATTTTGTCCTAGTAAAGACAATCCTACTGTGGCATATTCACGTGCTGCTTGATAAGCGGTGGAATTTTTGGCTTTGCGAGATGCAATCAGATTCAGTTGTGCTAGTTCATCGCGTTGAGTTTGTTCGCTAATTAAAGCTGTGCCGTAATTTAATTGGTTGACGATTTCAAAAATCCGGTCTTCTCTTGCTTGTGCAGAAATCTGTTTTAGCAGCAGTTGTCCAATTTGGTAGTGAGTCGTCTGTTTTTGGTCATCAGGAATCAGAGAATAAGCTGCTTGCTGTACTCGGTCATGTAAGAATTTGTATGTAACAATCAGTTGATTTTCCGATGTACGTGCTTGATTTTCTTTCCCGACATAAAACTTATAAATATCACCAATTGGTAAAATCAACCCTTCTTGCAAAGCTTTCCATAAAGCCGCTGCTGTCTCAATTTCTGATTGCTGCGAAACAATTGCCAAAGTTGCTAAATCAAAAGAGTTACCAATACAAGCAGCTAACTGCAAGACATCTTGTGTTGATAGTGGTAATTTTTGCAGTTGCCAACTCATAAAAGTTACAACGTCATCTGTAACTGCTTGAGCTGTCACTTCTGATAAATTGCATTGCCAACAGCCGATTTCAAAGTCAAATTGAATTAATCCATCTTGATGTAATGCTTTGAGAAACTGTGTGGCAAAAAATGGATTTCCTTTAGTTTTTTGATAAATCAATACGGAAAGATGCCATGCTACATCTTCTGAACATTTGAGTGTGTCAGCCACTAATTTATTTACTTGCACTTGACTCAATGGTGCTAAAGTAATCGTATTAATCTTTGCTTGTGATTTAGTGATTTCATTTAAAGTCAACATCAATGGATGTGTTGGATTAACTTCGTTATCACGGTATGCACCGATAATAAAAAGATGGCTTGTATCAGCCATTAATAACTGCATTAACTTGAGCGATGCCGAATCTGCCCATTGCAAGTCATCTAAAAATATGACTAAGGGATGCGATGCACTGGTAAAGACTTGAGTAAATTTTTGGAATAATAAATTAAAGCGATTTTCTGCTGCTGTTCCTGATAACTCTATTGCTGGTGGTTGTTCACCAATAATTCTTGACAGTTCGGGAATTACTTCAATAATTACCTGTCCATTTTCACCAACAGCCTCTAAGATTTTAGTTTTCCATTGCTGGAATCGTACATCACTTTCTGTTAATAATTGCTCCATCAAATCCCGGAATGCTTGCACAAAAGCACTGAAGGGAATGTTGCGCTGAAATTGGTCATATTTGCCTTTGATAAAATAGCCGCGTTGTCTGACAATTGGTTTATGCACTTCATTGACAACCGCAGTTTTACCAATTCCAGAAAACCCAGCAACGAGCATCATTTCAGTTGCACCAAAACTTACTCTATCAAATGCTTGCAGCAGCGTTTGAACTTCAGCTTTTCGTCCATAAATTTTATCAGGAATCAGGAAGCGATCGCACACATCCCTTGTTGATATTTCAAAGGATTTAATTTCACCAATTGCTTCTAGCTGCTGTAAACAATTCTCTAAGTCAAACTTTAATCCTAATGCACTTTGATATCTATTTTCAGCATTTTTCGCCATCAATTTCATGACAATCTCACCCAGAACAGAAGGAAGTTCTGTTTTGGGATTACTTAACTTTTCTGGCAATTTTGCCAAATGAGAATGTACTAATTCCATTGGTTCATTAGCTCGAAAAGGTAACTTTCCTGTAAATAATTCATAAAAAGTTACACCAAGGGAATAGAAATCTGTGCGATAATCAATCCCACGATTCATTCTCCCTGTTTGTTCTGGAGATATATAAGCTAGCGTTCCTTCTAAAACATTAGGGTTAACTAATGTTTGGGTTTCTCGTGGTAGTAAAGATGCAATGCTAAAATCAATTAATTTAACTTGTTTGGTTGCGGGATTAATTAAAATATTTGCAGGTTTAATATTTTTATGAATAATGCGCTCTCGATAGAGTATATCTAAGGTATTGCATAGAGCGATCGCAATTTCTAAAAACTCCTGCAAAGATTGTTCTTTAACCCCGACTCTCCACGCTTTAAGAGAAATACCGCTAAAGTCTTCCATCACCAACGCATAACCATTTTGGTAAGGTTCGAGACTATAAATTTGGACGATTAAAGGCGAGTTGAGATGTTTGGCGATGGTGTATTGATTCCGAAATGACAAGAGTTCGCGGAAACTAGGATGAGTATTTTTCAGTAGTTTAATGACTACTGGTAATGAGTCAGTTTCTCGAATTGCTCGATAAACTATTGTTCTGGAACCGTTATAAAGTTCTTCAGTTATGATATATCCGGGAATATTGACTGTTGTACTAATCATATTATTAATAAGTTCTTGAGACTTCAAGATTTAGTATTCCCAGATATCTGAAGTTATTTACTAAACATAGCCGTAAATTATACTGGAAGTTCAATAAGGAATACCGTACCTTCACCCAAAACAGAGTTGCAATACAATTTTCCGCCGTGGGTTTCTTCGACAATTTGTTTGGCGATCGCTAATCCTAAGCCCGTCCCTTTACCGACTCCCTTGGTAGTAAATAAATGGTCAAATATTTTTTCTTGGAGTTCTTCACTCATTCCTTTGCCATTATCAGCAATTGATATTTTTACGTACTGATGATCTATAATTGATGTTGTGATTGTGATGCGGTTAGGATAAGCTTTAATCTCTGCAAAACTCTTGCCAATATTTGCTTCTTCTAGTGCATCAATAGCATTGGCGAGAATATTCATAAACACCTGATTCAATTGTCCAGGAAAACAATGAATTTGAGGTAAATCACCATAATTAGTAATTACGTCAATGGCTGGGCGTTGTTCGTTGGCTTTGAGGCGATGCTTGAGAATTAAAATTGTGCTGTCAATGCCTTCATGGAGATTAAATTGTACTTTGTAGTCTTTGTCAGCGCGAGAAAATGTCCGCAAGCTAGTGCTAACATTTTTCAACCTGTCGCACGCCATGACCATTGCATCGATTGTTTTAGGTAAGTCTTCTATTTTCTAGATATAAAATACCTATCAACTTACTTTGATGCAAAATCGGGCAGCACAAAATACTCTGAGGTTGCTGACGCATGATATATGGGTCGTCCAGCGTTTGCAACAGCAGATCCAAATAAATCTGCGTAGATTCTTGTTTCATCTGAGCCAGGACAGCATTGTAAGTAGCCAATTCGGATGATAATGCGTCCACCTCTACACCTGCAAAAAGCTCATTACAGGCGTAACCTACTATGTTGTAGCCTGCGTAAAGAAAATCGCCTGTTTCTATGCCACTGGTGTAGCCATCTTTGAACGTCAATAGCGTTGCTCTGAGTGCTTGCTGCTGATGTTGGATGAAAGCTCCAAACAAATCTAGAGTCATAGACTTCATAGACTGAGCATCTATCTTCTCCAGCAACGAGAGTGCTAATCTACCAAACTCGTAGCCTGTTTTGACTTCGCCCAGAAAGGAACACAGTATCATGCCATGCAGGGCATATCCTACCGTCGAAGCGGGAGCTTCTGAACTCAGTTTAGAGGGTTGATAAAATTTGTAGACCTCACTAATCGGTAGAATTAATCCTTCTTGCAATGCCTTCCATAAATCTACCCCAAGCTCTGAGAGCGATCGCTATCACTAAAAATTCTTCTAAAGATTGTTGGGCTTCTCTAGTTCCCCACTTGTTAAGAGAAATCCCCCCAAAGTCTTCCATAACTAGTGCATAACCATTTTGGCAAGGTTCTAGACTGTAGTTTTGGACTATCAGGGGAGAGTGGAGATTTTTGGCAATTGTGTACTGGTTGCGAAACAACAAAAGTTCGTTAAAGCTGGGATAAGGATTTTTCAGTAATTTGATGACTACTGGTTGTTGATCAACTTCTCGATGACCTCGATAAACTTGGGTTCGGGAGCCATTATAGAGTTGTTCGCTGATGCTATATCCGGGAATCTTCACAAGAGTGTCAATCATATCTCTAAATCTTCAAAATCTATCGATTTAGTATTCCCGAATGATCAACTTTACTCTATAATGACGTAAAAATTTACACTGACAGTTGGATAATAAACTCTGTACCTTCGCCCAAAACAGAACTGACTGTGATTTTACCGCCGTGCTTTTCTTCGACAATTTGCCGGGCGATCGCTAATCCTAAGCCCGTACCTTTACCGACTCCCTTGGTAGTAAATAAATGGTCAAAGATGCGACTTGTTACATCTGCACTCATACCTTTGCCGTTATCTCGAATATGGATATAAACTTGATTGGTAGTTACATAAGTACGGATAGTAATTTCTTGGGGATGAGTTTGTAATTCGGCAAATGTGCGCGTTTGCGCCATTTCATCAAACATATCAATGGCATTAGCCAAGATATTCATAAACACTTGGTTTAACTGTCCGGGAAAACATTCAATTTCTGGGATGTGACCATATTCTTGCTGAACGTTAATGGCGGGGCGCTGTTCATTGGCTTTCAGACGGTATTTTAAAATCATTAAAGTGCTATCAATACCATCATGGATGTTAGCTATGACTTTATTGACTGTATCTGCACGGGAGAAAGTACGCAGACTGTTGCTAATTGATTTAATCCGTTCAGTTGCTTCTGTCATCGAGTGCAGTAACTTGGGTAAATCTTCGATTAAAAATTCCAAGTCAATATTTTGGGCATTCTTGTGAATTGGGTCAGCAGGTTCAGAATAATATTGTTGATACAGTTCTAGATGCCCGATTAAATCTTGGGTGTATTCTTGGGCGTTGCGGATACTGCCGTAAAGAAAGCCAATGGGGTTATTAACTTCATGGGCAACCCCGGCGACTAGGTTACCTAAAGATGCCATTTTTTCATTTTGTACTATCTGGAGTTGGGATTGTTCCAACTGTTGGGCATATTCTTGGGCTTGGTGATAGAGGCGGGCATTTTCTAGGGAAATGGCGGCTTGAGTACACAGGAAGTTAAGAATCAAGATGCGATCGCTTGTAAACACGCCACTGCTAGACTGATTCTTTAAGTACAAAATCCCAATTAAATTACCTTGATTGAGAATTGGCAAGCACAATACGCTTTTTGGTTGGCGCTGAGTTAAATAATTACCAATTACAGGCAAATCAGTTTTGAGATTGTCAATCACCACAACTTCTTGGGTGTTTTTGACGTACTGTATCAGCTTGACTGGCACATCAGGATTATTCTCTAAAGGTTCAGCACAAAGTTCTGTAGTGTCGGTTGTGGCAATCGCCCTCACTTGCCAGATTCCCTCACGGTTGGGTAACATCAAGGCGCAGTGATCAGCGCCAGAGTTTTGCAGAATAATTTGTGTTAATTGAGACAGTAAATCATCTAATTGAATTGTGCTGGAGAGACTTTGCGAGGCTTTGATAATAGCGGCAAAATCTAAAGCTAGATTTAGACTGGTGTTAGAAGAGGCTGTAGTGGCATTATGAATTGAGACATGAGAACTAGTCACAGCCGCCAGGGTTTCTAAGGGGTTAAGAATTGCTGTGGCTTGCTGAAAAATGGGACGCAGTAAATTAGAGTAACGACTTTCTAAATCTTTGGTTTTAGCTTCTGCACCCCAATGAGCATAACAGTAGTAAGCTTCCTGCATATAAGTTGCGGCGATTTTTTCTTTACCCCAAGCGAGGTAAAACTTCGCTGCTAATTCATAGGCGAGGGCTTGTTCTTGGAGGTAGCCATTGGCTTGGGCGAGGGCGATCGCGCGATCGTACAAATCACCGGCTTGATAGTATTTTCCTAATACCCGATAAGTTTCAGCTTCTATCAGTTGAAACTTATGCAGATAGTTCGCCGGGGCATGAGCAGCCCATATCTGCATAGATTGTTGATTCTTGGCAACTTTCTCTAAATCAACAGTTGTTGTGAGAGTATCTGGGCTAGAATACTCTGATAATAGACTCAAAGATTGATAAAAGTTCTTCAGTGGAGTAATTAATAAACCCGCCGCGCCTTGTTCATATTCTTCAAATTTGTTGGCGTATTCTCTCGCAGTTTCAATCTCCCCAAACAAATAACAGAGTAAGAGTTTTGCTAGATAAACATAGCAAATACCGTTGACGTTGCGACTTTGAATTAAAGCAGGCAAAGTCACAGTTTCATCAAAACTCTTACCAACCAGAATCATGACATTTTCGGCTTTGCCACGCAGATTGATCACTGTTTGTCGCCAGGTATTTGCCCAAATTAACGAAGCTTCTTGTTTGATATCTTCGATGAGTAGGCAATATTTATCGGCTTCTGCTTCGGCAGTTTCTAGATGTTCACCTGTCCAAAATAAAAATTGGCAATAGCAGTTAGCACAATAACCAACATATTCTAAATCTCCATGTTCTAAACCACTGGTCAAACCCGATAAAAATACAGGTAATGTGGAACGTAATGAATCTCGCCAATGTTTAATAAATAAAGCAAAAGTCAGATTTACTTTACTAGTTAATTCTTTGGCTTGCAATCGCTCTAAAATAATAGTTGCTAGTTGACCAAATTGATAACCGCGTTCAATTTCCCCAGTCGCACATAAAAATAAGCCATATAAACTATAAGCTATGGCCGCTTGGGGAGAGTTACCAGATTGAATACAGATTTTCACCATTGTGAATATCTTTAAAGGTAACAACTGCGGTTTGGCTAAATACACAGATGCAAATAAACCTACCAAGATTCGCATCGCAGCCAATTGATCAGGTGCTTGAAGAATGGGTAAATTTGCGAGAGATTCTATGGGGCGATCGCCTAAAATAGTTTTGAGTTGTTGATGTTGGGCAATCATCGTCTCAAAATCACAATCTTCCGGGAAATCAACACCCAGTAAATTCAACGCCTCTCTACCTGTATTGATGGCTTCTAGCAGTTGATTTTGGGCAGTGTAAGCTAAAATCTGAATTTCATAAACTTTGATTTTATCGAGTGGTTGACGCGCCAATAACAAAGTTTGATCAATGAAATATTTAGATTGAGCAAAATTAGTATTTAAATACTCTGATTCTGCTAAAGATTCATAGATTTGCAGAGTCAATTCATATTGATTTTGCCAGCAATTTTCTGTGAGGAGCGTTAAACCTGTGTTTAAATAACTCACAGCCGCCGAGTATGCGGTAGCCACTTTGGCTTTATGTCCCGCCCGCAAGTTTAACTCGGCTAATTTTTGTCTTGGGGATGCTTCTGTAATTAATTCAATGCCAATATTTAATTGATTGACAATATCAAAAATCCTGGAGTCTAACTCTGATTCTAGGGTATTATTTAAAATTAATTCCCCAATTTTGCGGTGAGTTGCTTGTTTTTGCAGGTCAGGAATTAAAGAGTAAGCAGCTTGTTGGACGCGATCATGTAAAAATTTATAAGTTAAATTCTCAATTTTGTGGTTGTTTTGATTTGCTTGTTCGTGGCTGAGATAAAATTTATAAACTTCACTTTGGGGCAGAATTAACCCTTCTTGTAAAGCTTTCCACAAAGCTGTCGCCGCTTCCATTTGTAATTGTTCCGAAACAATTGCTAAGGTAGCTAAATCAAATTGATTGCCAATACAAGCAGCTAACTTGAGAATATGTTGAGTTTCATCAGGCAATTTTTGTAATTGCTGCGCCATAAACTCAACCACATCATCGGTGAGAGATAAGGCATTAATTTGAGCAATATCACATTCCCAATAGCCTTGTTCACGGTTAAATTTAATTTCTCCATCTTCGTGTAAGGCTTTGAGAAATTGGGTGATGAAAAAGGGATTGCCTTTGGTTTTACGGATAATTAATTCTGTCAGGGGGAGCGATCGCTCAGTTGTACAATGCAGTGTATCGGCAATTAACTGATTGGTGTCACTCACAGTTAGAGGTGCAAGAGTAATTGTATTTACGGTTCTGCCAACTTGCTGGAGTTCCGCAACTGTTAATATTAACGGGTGGGTAGGTGAAACTTCATTATCTCGATAAGCCCCCAACAATAACAGATAATTTTTATCTGCCATCAACAGTTTAATTAATTGCAAAGATGCGGAATCTGCCCATTGCAAATCATCAATGAACATCACTAATGGATGTTCGGCGGTGGTAAAGACGGCAATAAATTTCTGAAATAATAAGTTAAATCTGTTTTGGGCGGCTGTTCCCGATAATTCTGGTGCAGGTGGTTGTTTACCAATGACTCTTTCGAGTTCTGGCATAACTTCAATTAAAACTTGTCCATTGTCGCCCAAGGCCGCGAGAATTTTGCTACGCCATTGATTTAATTTGGTATCTGATTCGGATAATAACTGCCCAATCAAATCGCGCAAAGCTTGGACAAACGCTAATAAGGGAATATTTCGATTGAACTGGTCAAATTTACCTTTGATGAAATAGCCTTGCTGGCGGGTGATGGGTTTATGCACTTCGTTGACGACGGCGGTTTTCCCAATTCCCGAAAATCCCGCAACCAGCATCATTTCAGATGTACCGTTAGCAACCCGTTCAAAGGCTTGCAAGAGGCTGATCACTTCGGCTCCGCGTCCGTAGAGTTTTTCGGGAATAAGAAAGCGATCGCAAATATCCCGTTGTCCAATGGCAAAATTAGTAATTGTACCAGTATGTTGTAATTGCTGAGTGCAAGTTTCTAAATCATGCTTTAATCCCAAAGCACTTTGATATCTATCTTCGGCGTTTTTCGCCATTAATTTCATCACAATATCTGCAATTACCTGGGGAATATCTACTTTGTTACCCAAAATTAATGTTCTAGCAATGTGACAATGTACTAACTCCATTGGGTCATCGCAGATAAACGGTAAAGTCCCCGTCAACAGTTCATAAAAAGTCACACCCAAAGAATAAAAATCACTGCGGTAATCAATACCCCGGTTCATTCTCCCGGTTTGTTCTGGGGAAATATAAGCAAGTGTGCCTTCTAAAACATTGGGACTTTTGATTTCTTGAGTTTCTCGCGGTAACAGGGAAGCAATGCTAAAGTCAATTAATTGTACCTGCTTGCTGTAGGGATGAATCAGAATATTAGCAGGTTTGATATCCTTGTGGATAACACGGTGTTGATGTAAATCGTGGAGAATATTACTGAGTTGAATAGCGATCGCTAAAAATTCTGCTAAAGAAAGAGTCGTGGTTTTGATATATTCCCGCAGAGCGATCGCTCCTGTATCCGGCATCACTAAAATATAACCATGCCCATAAGTCTCTAATGACAAGGGACAAATAATACCCGGAATTTGCAGATTTTTGCTAATCGTGTATTGGTTACGAAATTGCAATAACTCGTGAAAACTGGGATATTCGGAAGTGAGAAGTTTGATGACTACTGGCAGTTGATCAAATTGACGGATAGCGCGATATACTCTGGTTCTAGAACCTGCATACAATTGAGAGCTAATTTGATATCCAGGAATGACGGGTGTCTGAAACTCAGTAGTCATTGATATATACCTCTAGTTTCTTTGGGTGGTTGCTTCTCTACATGGATGAAACCACGCGCAGCAAGTTTAGATAAGCTTAGTATTCCCATTTGTTAGAGTTAGAATCACTAATACTTAGCTAAAGAAATCATTAACTACTGAATTGAGTAATCAGGCAATATAGCATTCCTATTTGATATGTGAACAACACAGACAACAGAGACAAGGAGGACAGAGTAGACAAGGAAGCAAGATGTTTGTCAATCATTTAGGATTGCTATATCCGATCAGCCTTGGACGCTGATATCCATTCTTTAAAATGTGACAATACACCATAATTCAGAATTTAGATTTCCAAACTGCTATAGCAGTAGCCAAGGTTTTGAGGATATCAGTAAACCACTTTTAATTGTGTCACCTGTCACCTCCTATATAATTGGCAGTGAAATTACGAATTCTTTTCCCTCTCGTAAAATCGAATTAACCGTGATTTTACCGTTATGTTATTATTCGACAATTTGATGCGCGATCGCTAATATCTAAACCAATTGATACACCACCACAAACCTCACCATTTGTATCTAACATTGGGACATTAAACCATTCACAAGTAATCTGTCGACCATCTTTAGTAATATTTTGTTAATCGCATGAGAACTGCCATTTTGATTCAAAATTGCAGTAGCAACATCATCTACATAAGCGGGATATTCTTTAGGAATAATTATACGCAAATGCTTGCCTAAAGTTTCTGTTTGTGTATAGCCAAATAATTTTTCGAGGGCTGGGTTCCAATGTTGAAATTTAAACTTGGTATTCCACTCTAAGATAGCGACTGGTGTTTGTTGAATGATGATTTGCAATCTTTGTTGAGATTTTTCTAACTCCCATCTTTAGATAGATTTTGTAAGAATTTTAAGAGCTATGGTAGTATGCCCTTAAAGAAGTGATAAACCAAGCATTATTTAATACTCTTTAAAACATGAGCGCGAATTTACTGTGAGCTTATATATTTACTTTTTCCGTCACGGACAAACAGAATGCAGCCACAATAATGCTTTTTGTGGTTCCATAAACTCTGAACTCACTCCCGAAGGCTTGGAGACCACAACTACGTGATGGTTTAAAAGAAATCAATTACGATCAGTGGGAAAGTAAAACCCCAAAGACTATTGCAAAGTTTACCTGGAACTTAATGCCATGATTCCGCAGATTGAAAATATATTTTTACGGCAAATGGCCTCTGGCGATCGCCTATCTTTACAAGTTTATAAATTTGTTGGCGCTCATCCAGGCAAAAAGGTCTACATTCAATCTAACTTACACGGTGCAGAAATTTCTGGTAACGCCGTTATTCACCAACTCATAGAATTTTTCCTGACTCTCAATGATACCGATTTAGTCGGAGAAATTTGGCTAGTTCCAGTGTGTAATCCAATGGGAACCAATGAACGCGCACAACATTTTTCGCCGGGAAGACACTGTGTTTACGAAGCTAGAGACTGGAACCGGATTTTTTGGGATTATGAAAAAGTAGCTGAAGATTTAACAGAATTTGCTCAATCACAATTGCAACTTGAGCAAGACACTATTCGCCAAAATTATTTGCTAAGAATTAAACAGGAATTTGCCAAAATACTAGAGCGTATTCATTCAGCCAGTAGTTTGCCTTATACTGATCAATTTAGTTATCAACTGCAAAGCCTGAGTTTAGATGCAGATTACGTGATTGACTTACACAGTTCCACAAATCAAGGTTTAGACTATATATATTATTTCCGCGATCGCCAAAATAGTGCCGAATATTTTCTCCTCGATTATGGCATTTTACTAGATAAATATGATGGCGATGCTTTTGATGAAGCATTTATCAAACCTTGGTTAGCATTAGAAGCAATTTTTGCGAGTTTAGGCAGAAAAATTCAATTTGACATTGAAGCTTGTACATTAGAATTAGGTGCAGGAATGCAGATAAATCCTCATTCAGTTACTAAAGGTATGGAAGGGGTAAAAAATTATTTAGTCCAGAAAGGTATTCTCAAATCTGCTAACTTAAACCACGCAGCTAGAGCAAATCATGTTATGGCTGTTTTCCACAGCAGTAACAGAACTAAATATTATGCGATCGCTGGTGGGATGATTCAATCGAGAGTCGCATTAGGTAGTGTCGTTAAAGTCGGAGATAGGCTTTATCAAATTATTAGTTTTAACAAAGCAGGTGGATTGCCAAAATTAATTGATATCTATGCTGAACACGATGGATTAATTTATGATGTGGCGACCAATCAAGCTGTAAATCAAGGAGAATTTGTCTTAGGAATTATTTATTAATTTGTTGCAGAAGTCCGAATCAATTAGTGGGTAATTCAAAGCCGCCACTGTCTTGAAAAGTTTGCTCAAGTCGGGCATTGTCCGCCCACGCAGCTTTTCGCTAATTGAAGACTACTAAATCAAAGATTTAATGAGTGTCTTAAACCCACTTATTCATTAGCAATTTGGACAGAATTAAATTCTGAATTCTGGCTACTGACTCCTGAGAGGCTGTCTCTAAAGAAATGTAAAAAGAGCGAAGTCAGACAGCCAATATCGTCGCCTGAGTAAAGATTATGAACTTTTACCCGAAATGAGCGAATCTATAATTAACACAGTCATAATTCGTTTAATGTTAAAACGACTGGTGAAGTCTTATTTGCTCACTTCATAATCATTTACAAACAGCGTCTAAAGAATGCCAAAAGTTAGCGTCATTATTCCCACCTATCAGCGATCGCATCTGGTTGGTCAAGCAATTGAAAGCGTTTTAGCTCAGACCTACTGCAATTACGAAATCATCGTAGTCAATGATGGCTCTACTGACAACACTGAAGAAATTCTGGCTCAGTATGCGGATCAAGTTATTGCCATTCATCAAGACAATCGGGGAACAGCAGCAGCGAGAAATGCCGGGATACGAGTTTCTCAAGGGCAGTACCTTGCTTTTTTAGATGATGATGATCTTTGGGAACCGCAAAAACTGGAAAAGCAAATTCCTCTATTGGAAACTGATTCCAGTATAGGTCTAGTCTACACCGATATGGTGATCTTTAATGAAGCAGGAATACTGCCAGGAACCTATCTCAATGGTTTTGTTCCGCCTCAAACTGTTACTCCTTTGACTCTACTGCATGGCAACTTTTTTCCCATGCCCACGATTATCATCCGTCGGGTATGTTGGGAGCAGCTCGGTGGTTTTGATGAAAGTTTGCGTTCCTCAGAAGATTATGACCTTTGGCTAAGGATTGTCGAGGAATGGGCAGTAGGCTATGTAAATGAACCACTGGCACGCTATTGTCGTCATTCTGAAAACAGCAAACAGTTAAGTCAAAATACAGAAACGATGCTACTAACAACTCTCTGCGTTAAAGAGGCAGCATTTCAGCGCAATCCATATCTGCAACGCTTGCAACCGAAGTACCGTGATTCTTGTCTGCGTCCAGAATACTTAGAACTAGCAAACTTCTACACCCAAAATGGTGATTTGGCAAAGGCAAAGGCGGTGTTAGACCGCTATCAGCCAGATAAATCGGTAAAAGAACTCAATACCTGAACCAAAAAAAGAGTATGAAGAGAGAGGGCTGACGTAGTAGAGTTATTGGACGTACTTGGTATTAGATGGTCATTTTGGTAACAACAATGGTTTGCAGATGGCACGTCTTGTCAACTTGCACATAATTTCTAAGTTACGGCATGATTCAGCATGAGTGACTGTCTGACTTTGCTCTTTTTAAATTTCTTTAGAGACAGCCTCTGAATCCTATTTTGATGATGGCAGAAGTTTATGAAAGCTTACGAAATCCAAAGTAATGCCGGCATTGATGCTTTAAAATTAGTCGATCGCCCGCAACCCGAACCCGCAGCCAGACAAGTTCTCATTAAGGTAAGAGCCACATCTTTAAATTATCGTGACTTGCTAGTAACTGAGGGCAACTACGGTTCTAAATTGACATATCCACTGATTCCGATGTCTGATGGTGCGGGGGAAGTTGTCGCCGTGGGTGAAGGTGTCACAAGAGTAAAAACAGGCGATCGCGTCGCCGGGATTTTTTTCCAAACTTGGATTGACGACTCCCCAACCAGACAGAAAATGAAGTCTGATTTAGGTGGTAGCATTGACGGAATGCTGGCTGAATACGTTGTGCTAGACCAAGATGGGCTAGTAATTTTACCTGATCACCTCTCCTACACCCAAGCAGCCACTTTACCCTGCGCTGCTGTCACCGCTTGGCACGCTTTGGTTACAAAAGGTAACATCTGCGCCAATCACACTATATTATTACTGGGTACTGGCGGAGTTTCGATATTTGCCCTTCAGTTTGCCAAACTCCACAATGCAAAAGTCATCATTACTTCCAGCAGCGATGAGAAATTAGCACGCGCCAAACAACTAGGTGCTGATGAAATTATCAACTACAAAACCACACCAAATTGGGAAAGGCAAGTTTACGAGTTAACAAATCGCGTTGGTGTAGATCACGTCATCGAAGTGGGAGGTGCGGGGACTTTACCACAATCACTCCAAGCCACCAGAATTGGCGGGCGTGTGAGCTTAATCGGTGTGCTGACAAGAGGTGGTGACATTGATCCTATGCCCATATTAGCTAAAAGTCTTACCCTACAGGGCATTTATGTAGGCAGTCGAGAAATGTTTGAAATCATGAATCAAGCAATATCTCACCATCAAATCTTACCCATAATTGATTCTGTTTTTCCATTCACCGCCGCCCCAGAAGCTTATCGCTATCTCAAAACTGCCGCCCACTTTGGTAAAGTCATCATTGAAATTTAAATTCACACTTCATACTTTCTCTCTCAGGATAAATTCATTTAGGCGATACTTAGTTATATTAGGATGCACAGAGTTGAGTATTCCCGAAAACACCTAATATCCAGACTGTTATGACTTATTTAGAAACAGCAGCAGAATTTTACCGCGAAGTTGCAGAAACACCCGCAGTCGGACTTTGTTGTGTCCAAAGTTCACCCTTGCAATTCCCTGGCTTAAAAATTCCTTTGCCGATGCAAGAAATGAACTATGGTTGTGGTACAACGGTTCACCCGACAGAACTCATCAACCAACCAACTGTGCTTTATGTTGGTGTTGGTGGGGGGTTAGAAGCGTTGCAATTTGCTTATTTTTCTCGTCGTGCTGGTGCGGTAATTGCTGTTGAACCTGTGGCTGCTATGCGAGAGGCTGCTACACGCAATCTCGAAATTGCAGCCACAGAAAACTCTTGGTTTAATCCTAATTTCGTCGAAATTCGCCCAGGCGATGCTTTTAATTTGCCTGTAGCTGATGCTTCGGTGGATATTGTCGCGCAGAATTGCCTGTTCAACATTTTTGAACCAGAAGATTTAACCAGAGCTTTAAAAGAAGCATATCGCGTGCTGAAACCTGGTGGACGTTTGCAAATGAGTGATCCCATTGCAACCCGCCCAATTCCTACCCATCTTCAAAAAGATGAGCAACTACGCGCTATGTGTTTGTCAGGCGCACTTACCTACGAAGAGTATACTCAGCGCATAATTGATGCTGGCTTCGGACAAATTGAAATTCGCGCCCGTCGCCCTTATCGCTTACTGGATGCTCAAACTTATAATTTAGAAGCAAACCTATTACTAGAAAGCCTTGATTCGGTTGCTTTTAAAGTTGCAATTCCAGAAGATGGCGCTTGTATTTTTACTGGCAAAACAGCCATTTACAGTGGTGCAGCAGCTTTGTTTGATGATGGTGCAGGACATCTACTCCAGCGTGGGATTCCCGCCGCAGTCTGCGACAAAACGGCTGCTAAGTTGGCGACTTTAGAGCCGCAGCAAATCATAATTACTGATTCAACCTGGCACTATAACGGTGGTGGTTGCTGTTAAAATATAAACTCCAAAATGTTAATTATTAGTTTGTTTTTGGCTACGTTATTTCTGGCATATTCTCATGGAGCAAATGATAATTTTAAGGGTGTAGCAACGCTATTTGGTAGTGGAACAACTAGCTACCAAACGGCGATTTTATGGGCAACTATTATGACCTTTGCGGGTGCAGTTGCTGCGATATTTATGGCTGGTACATTAGTCCAAAATTTTTCGGGACAAGGCATTTTTCCCGATGAAATTGCTAATGTGCCAGAAATTCATTTAGCCGTGGCGATCGCAACTGGTGTCACAGTGTTAATGGCGGCTTTGACAGGATTTCCGATTTCAACAACTCACAGTTTAACAGGTGGGTTATTAGGGGCGGGATTAGTTGCGATCGGTCTCAAAGTTAATTTTAGTGTATTACTCAAATATTTTGTCTTGCCTTTAGTATTGAGTCCCCTGATAGCAATTTTATTAGCAGCAGGTATTTATAAATTATTTGCATATACTAATTCTCAGCTTAACTTGTTAGCTAATCAAAAACTCTTAGATACCCTGCATTTTATCAGTGCAGCAGTTGTTAGTTTTGCCAGAGGTTTCAGTCAAACTCCCAAGTTAGTTTCTATTATTCTGATTATTGAATACTTTTCCATTCAAGGTGGAATGTTAACCATTGCAATGGCGATGGGATTAGGTGGGTTACTCAACTCTCAGAGAATTGCTGACACCATGAGTACAAGACTTGCTACTATAGATTCTACTCAAGGTTTGTCTGCAAATTTAGTGACCGGATTTTTAGCGATCGCAGCAACTTGTTTTGGTTTACCCATTTCTACAACTCATGTTGCAGTTAGTTCTATTGTTGGCGCTGGCTTAACCGCAAAACAAGTAAATTTACGTGTTTTCTGGCAGATAATTATTGCTTGGATTTTCACTGTACCCGCCACAGCAATTATTAGTGGTATAGCTTATAGATTATTACAAGGCTAAAGATGTAAAAATTCAGGAGTCAGAAGTTTAAATTAGGAATATCAAATCATGCAAGCTACCTCAAAATTTACTAACTTTAACCATAAATTAAATACACCGTTAACTAAAAAGCAAATTACTGTTTTGCAAATTAACCTGGGTAAACGTTGCAACCTTGCTTGCACCCATTGTCATGTTGAAGCCAGCCCAAAACGCACAGAAGAACTGTCTCCAGAAATTTGCACGCAATTAATTGAATTAATCCATAAGTTTCCCGAAATTGAAATTGTTGATTTGACTGGTGGCGCACCAGAAATGAATTATGGATTTAAACCATTAGTAGAAGTAGCTAGAGCAACTAATAAACAAGTAATCGTCCGCTCTAACTTGACTATTTACTTTGTCGATGGCTTTGGTGATTTACCAGAATATTTTGCCCAAAATCAAGTGAGAATAGTTGCTTCTCTACCTTGTTACTTAGCCGATAATGTCGATAAAATGCGCGGTGCTGGTGTTTTTGATGATTCTATCAAAGCTTTGCAGTGGCTGAACCGCGTTGGCTATGGTCATGAACCTAACTTAATTTTAGATTTAGTTTACAATCCTCAGTTACCCATAGGTGAAAAATTTGCTTTAGCACCTGAACAACAGCAGTTAGAGCAAGATTATAAAAAATTTTTAAAATATAAATTTAATATTAAATTTAATAATTTATTTACAATCACAAATTTACCAGTCGGTAGAACTAAGCTGTATTTAGAGCGTAAACAACTCTACATCCCCTATCTCCAATTTTTAGAAGCCCATTTTAACGCCAGTACTGTTGAGCATTTAATGTGTCGAAATGAACTTTCGATTGATTATTTAGGAAATGTATATGATTGCGATTTTAACCAAATGATGAATCTACCCGCAAAAAATGCCAACGGGGAAAACTTAACAGTAGCGCAATTGTTAGCAGCTAGTAATTTAGACTTAATTTCTGAAGTCCAAACAGCCGCCTATTGCTATGGTTGTACAGCAGGGAGTGGTTCTAGCTGTGGTGGAGCTTTAGTTTAAAATTAACTACAGAAAGCACAAAAAACCTAAGAATTTAGGTTTTTGTCATCAAACGATAATCTTGCTGCAAATTTTATTAAGTATGGGTAAATAATCTTCCAATGGGCTATATGATGAGATTAGTTAAGTCTCCTCACACCACACTATAAAACCGTAGGAAATTATATTCTTCTACGGTTTTTATTTTTTCTCAAAATAGTATATGGGTGAATGAATACTCAGTTGTTTTGAGAATAGTATTTCTACTCTCACCACAGTTAGAGACTTTGTATACAACGTCTCTAAAACTTGCTATCAGTCTGTACTGTCTAAAAATTTCTGTTACCAAAATTGTTACGAGCGTACAGCAAACTAGTTAGTTACCGTATCATAAGATTTAGTTAAGCTCCTCATACCACACCGAAAGCCGTGCAACTTAGACTTGCAGCGGCTTTTTTCTTTTCGGTATCTAATTAGGACTTACGCACAAAGATTGTTTGTGAAAACAGGGTGTAGGTGTTCAAAACCTTCACACCCTTACGTCAGTACTGTTAACGACGAACACGAAACCCCTGTTGTCCATTAATTAAATCAAAAAGGACATCGTATCGATCAAAAAATCCAATACCACTGTTCACAAATACAGGCTGTTCAGCTTGGGTAGAAATCGCAATATTCCACAAATTAAACCCATCACGGTTGCCTGGAACTAAACTGTAATCCAAAACTTGAGGGATAACTATTTTCACAGTATTTTCCGGGCGTAACCTTCCGGGTTTAAGTTTGCCTGCAAGGTTTGGGGACTTAAATTCAACAAAACCATTCGTATTTCTAGAGTCAGTAACCATTCTGCTGTTACAGCTATTTTTCATCGCACTGCCAGAGATAGTTAAACAGACGGCGTTAAGTCGAGAGTCCCATCTGTTGCCAGGTATGCCATTAATTGCAGGTTGCGCCTTGAGGGAAATCATTTTAAAACCTGCGCGATTTTTTCCGGTCAAGCCAAGGGTGAGACTACCGTTATTATTAGTACCACCATTACCTGTGACGATCGCTCCGTTACTCAAATTTCCTGGTAATTTTCTCAACGGGTTATAAGGAAGTGTCCGTTCAAAGTAATTGACACCAATAATACCGGAGAACCCTGTACTATTTTTCGCCGAACAATTTGGTTTTTGGGCAGTACATTTGCGGCTAGTCACAACCTGCACAGGAACAGGTTCTTCAGTAGCGAGGAAACCGATTCGGAAATTGGTATAAACTAACTCTCCTTCTAAGATTGTCCCATCACTCAATACTTCCTTGACAACTTGACCTGTTTTGCGGACGGGAGCATTCCCGAAAAATTCTGGAGGGACTCTTAAACCTGCTGAACCTGTATCTAACAAAACACGTCTCGGTCGACCATTGGCTACAGATATTTCTAAAAAATAGCCCCGACTTGCTTGGCTAACGGAACCCTTAGTATATAAAGGGACTGATAGTGTATCAAAAGTGGGCTTGCGGCGTGTAATTTGGGAAGTATCCCGCAAAGCAGGGTTAGCAAAAATTTCTAAAAATCCAGCTTGTCGCTGCGCCACAGGTTCGGGTGCAATATCCCACAGACTTTCATAGTAGAAAAACACCGCACCTAAACCGCGTTGTTGAGCCGCCCGGACTTGAGACTGAATTTGTTGTAGAGAAACTGGGCGATTTCGCAACCCTGTCATAATACCTATGCCAGTAGGTATATATTGTTGTGTTTCGATAATTTCTGGGCGAGTAATTTGGCTGATAAAAGCTTCTAATTCGTTACGGTAAACTTGCATTACAAGCTCGTCTACAATACCCAATCTCACCCAATTTAGCCAGTCTTGCAGTTGAAATTTATAAGCAAAATCATAGTAATTAGGTGAAACAGAAATAATAGCATTAGGCTTGATTTGTTTCACCGCTTGATGGAGTTGGAGCATGAATGCTGTAATTTTATCCGCCCGCCATTGCACCCATGCTTGGGCTTGAGGGTTGGGTGGAGGTGGATTGCCAGTTTCTTCGGTATATAGTTTGATGGTGTAACTGTCGTAACCAAAATCTACAGGCAAACTCATGTGGTCATCAAATTGAATACCATCAGCGTTGTATTTGGTAATGATTTCGACTACAAGGTCAGTAATAAATTTTTGGACTTCGGGATGGAACGGATTAAACCAAGCTACTTCCCCCGCCGCAGTAATTGAAGTTTGAGTTCCATCTTGCTTTTGTGTCAGCCAAGTTGGGTGAGCGGATGCTAATTCTGAGGTTAAGGGAACCATGAACCCAAATTCAAACCAAGGTATAGTTACTAATCCTTGGCGACGGCCTTGGTTAATAATGTCAGCAATGATATCTTGTCCTTCTGCACCTTTGAAGAAAAAGGGGATACCTTGTTGTTGTGCTACTGCACTGGGATATTTTGTATAACCATCATTCCAGACTACGGGATAGACTGTGTTAAAGTTCAACCGCCGCAATTGAGCCATTGTATCCTGCACCTTGGCTTGATACTTCATAATATCGAAGTCGTTATTAGTCAGCCAAACCCCGCGAATTTGTTGGCGGGGTGACTCAGATATTTGAGCAACTGTCGGTGTCAAATTGCCTAAAAATACCGCTATGCTGAATGAGGCGATAAACAAAACTGGTAGAAAACGCTGTATTAACCGCCAGTTTAAAAATTGCCTAAGTGTAGTCAATAATTTAGTGACCAAAGCATAAATTTGTAAGCTTTTGTACTGTAAAAATTTCAACATTAGTCAGCAGTTGTACTTAAGTTATGAAAGTTATAGCAGAAGGCAGGAGGCAGGAGGCAGAAGGCAGGAGGAAAAGTCTTACTGTTCGTAGCATTCCAGCTTTCAAATTGTCCTAACATATCTGACTACCTATATATTTATAAAATTTAACTTTGATGCAAAAGTCAAATGACTGCACTAGTCAAACTAATGCACATTTGACGTAGTTAACAGTTTTTTTTGTTCACGACTTATCTGGAATTGCTGTAGCGGGGTAAAATCGCCAAACCCAACAACTTAATTCTTATTAGAAGAAATAATAAAAATCGGCAGTTGATTATTTATTTTTTTAGCTGATAAATTTACCAGGGACGGACTGAATAAAATGATGATTATGACCAGAGTAGAATCAGCTTACATTTTACAAAATAAGAGTTAAAGTATTATCGATTAACGCCCTAACTGCATCAAAATTACTATTCAAAAAAGGAGCAGCAAAATTATATGCGGATATTAATGCTATCGTCTACATTTCCCTACCCGCCCAGTCGTGGAGGAACAGAAATTAGAACTTTTAATTTACTGCGATATCTTCAATATAACCACGACATAACGTTAATTACACAGAGTAACAAGGAAACGACATCAGCCGAGATAGAAGAATTACGGAAATATGTAAGTGAATTGTTTATTTTTCCTTTACCGCCGGAACCCCAAGAAAAAAATGCGATCGCTCGTTTATTCGGTAAAACAGTCCGGTTTTTCGAGTCGGTACTCAAAGCGACACCGCCAAATGTACTCCATCGCTATTCTCCAGAGATTCAAGCTTGGGTCGATGAATATGTCCGCGCCGGGAAGTGTGATGTGATTACTTGTGAACATAGTGTCAATGAAATTTATATTCAGCCAGACTATCGTCATCTAGTAAATACGGTGGTTGATGTTCACAGTTCTGTTTACGGCTGGATTCGTGATCATTTAGAAATGGGTGCGGCGCAAAATGCAACGCGCGATCGCCTTTATTTGTCTCTGATTCTCAAACGCTACGAACAGCGTTACTGCAATAAGTTTTCTAACATTGTGGTGACAACCCAAGACGATCGCCAGGAATTTCTGAAACTGCGCCCTGATCTGGAAATTAAAGTGATTCCCAATGGTGTTGATTTAGAATTGTTTCCCTGTCGTCAACAAGACCCAGGGGGACATAAATTAATTTTTGTGGGAGCTATGGATGCTTCACATAATATTGATGCAGCGCGTTTTTTTTGCTGTTGAAGTTTTACCACAATTACAAAAACATTATCCAGACACTACCTTTAGTATTGTTGGTGCTAGACCAACTCCAGAAGTTTTAGAGTTGAATAATCTTCCTGGTGTGATTGTGACTGGCCGCGTGGCTTCAATGGCAGAATATTTACATCAGTCTACAGTTTGTGTAGTCCCGCTCCGCACTGGTTTTGGCATTAAAAATAAAACTTTGGAAGCAATGGCCGCTGGTGTACCTGTTGTCGCAAGCGATCGCGGCTTGGAAGGATTAGCTGTAGATAGTGCAGATCAACCAATACGCGCTTTGAGAGCTAATACACCAGCAGAATATGTCACAGCTATTAGTCAATTATTTGATCATCCCCAATTGCGTTCAGAATTATCTGAACAAGGTAGACAATTAGTAGAAACAGAATTCACCTGGGATATTGCTGGAAAACGTTATGAACAAGTTCTGCTACAGCAGTCTTAATAACAAGTTGCAGTCAAACAGGTAGAGACGTTGCATACAACGTCTCTACCTGTGGTGGAAGTGGGGAGTAGTAATAATATTTCTGAAAGCAACATAGTATAAATTATGTATGAATAAATAAATCCCCGACTTGATCACAAAGTCGGGGATTTGAGTTAATTAAATTGCGGCTTGATTCTACTGCTGCATTGAAGGAGCTGCAAAAATTCGACTGTTGATGGGAACGCGAAATGTTGGTTGAGGCTTGGTAGGGTTATTAGTTACTGCAACTGTATTCTCAGCACTTTCAGATACAGTTGTTGATTTAGCACTTGCAGAACTATCTGCATTATTGACTAGCGATCGCTCATTATTCGTCAATGATGTATTTTCTGATGAAATATTGCTATCTAATTCAGTCGCTTTGGCTTCTGTGGTAACTTGAGCGCGACAAGGAATGCAAATAAAGCTAGAAACTACACTTAAAAGTAGTGCTAGTAAAGGACAAGTATATTGGTTCATTGCAGTGGTGTAGTGTTGGTTAGATTTCTGGTTAATGTTGCGTTATGCTATAAGCCTAAATTTTTGAGTTTTATTTTTATGAAAAAGACATCATTAATGTTGCTATTTAAAAGCAATTTGTGAAATAAAACTCATCTAAAAAAAAATTAGAAAATCAACTGATAGATGCACATTGATATAATAAATATGGGATTGATTCACAACTTGAAGCAACGCAACTATCAGCACTATAAAAGAATATTTACTCATCTCTGAAGAGCAAAATTACGTATTTTACTACGTCTGTTAATATTTATCAGTCGGCAATTTATTCGCATATTTAAGGATTGACAGAGTATCAATATATAAAGTTTTTATCAATAATTATGTTGATTATGTTATCTACATCAAGTTTTCACTAAAATTCAATAAATAGACGTATATCAGCTTGATCAAGTTTGATTGCAAGCAGAAACTTTAAAATTGGATGTTAAGTCTTTATATTGAATAGCTAGGGACTAAAATTTCCATTTGGCGATCGCACCTGTATTTGAGTTATAAACATAAAATATGAATCTACTGATTTAGACTCACAAAACAGATTTCTTTTACTACAGCAATTTCTATTTATCTAGGAATATATGACATTGAAAAACTTCACAAAAGCCTTTGTTCTGAGTTTGGTGATTGTAAATTTTTGGTCAACCGCGCAAGCACAAACATCCACTAGTGAAACTTCTGCACTGTCTCAAGAGGTGGCTGTGCTACGAAAACAGGGAAATCCAGGATTGCAAAAATTCCTCAATACTCACAAAACTGAACTTAATCGGCGCTCTTCAGACGCAGTTGTGCCAAATCCGCAAATCCGCACCGCCTTAGATCAACTTTGTCAACAGCGAGATTGCTACGCTTCGCGGTTGTATTGGTACACTGACTTAGAAGCAGCGAAAGCAGCCGCCAAAGTTAGCGGTAAACCTATTTTATCTCTGCGGTTATTAGGCAGACTAGATCAAGATTTAAGCTGTGCCAATAGTCGGTTTTTTCGCGTAGCACTGTATCCCAATGCGGCGATTTCTCAAGTTTTGCAAAATCGCTTTATTTTACACTGGCAATCAGTCAGACCTGTACCCAAAGTTACCATTGATTTTGGGGATGGTCGCAAACTAGAGCGAACCATTACAGGCAACAGCATTCATTATATATTAGATGCTTCTGGTCGTCCGATTGATGCTATTCCTGGACTGTACGGCCCCAAAGCTTTTTTACGCCAGCTGGAACAAGCTGAAGTTGCAGCTAAAGAATACAGTAAACTTCCTGCTGCTCAACGTCAGGCTTTTTTAAAGGAATACCATAGCGATCGCTTGAATGCAATCCAAACTCAATGGACTGCTGATTTATCCCGCTTGGGGATTCAATCTCCTCCAAGGTTGGTAGAGAACCCATCACCAACAGCCGAAACAGCAGGTTCTTTAGCGGTAACTAAAATGGCCGTCGAAACCCCGATGCTGAGTGCTTTACGTCCTGGTGCGGCAGCCAATCGCAATAACTTAGCAGCAATTACTGACCAAGAAGCTTGGAATAAAATTGCTCAACTTTATGCCACTGATGCCAAACTAGATCAAAATAGCATTGCTTTGATCAGCGCCAAAAAAATTCTCATCAGCCAAAACTGAAGCTGAAAATTTACGAAAAACAGTCAATCAATTTGAAAATTTGATGGCTTTAGATTCCGTTAGAAATGAATATATGTTGCATAGCCAAATTCATCAATGGTTTACCCAAGAAGACCAAACTAGTGATGTAGCAAAATTGAACGAGAAAGTTTACGCGCAACTTTTTTTTGACTCCTAGTTCTGACCCCTGGTTGGGACTTTTAGCCAACGATAGCTATAGTGCTATTGATAATGATGGTTTACGCTAGTATAAATTCCGTAATTTCTCTGGCTTGGCTATTAATAAAGCTATACCTGAGGTAGTAGTGTGTTTATTCTTTTGATAGAAGTTAGCAATAAGATTCACGCCTATCGTTAAGCTATAGCAGTTCTACACCATTTGTAAATAACAATATCCCCGATTTTTTCAAAATCGGGGAGCTAAAATTCTCAATTTAGACCAAATTGGAGTATTTAGAAGTCAGAATTGTCTAAAAAGCAGCAAAAATTGAGTAGGGCTTTTCAAGAAATAAATTATTCTTGATACTAACAAAGTATCTCACCAATAGTTGTGCGATCGCAGTCTCAGTTTAGCTCTTTTATTACAGATTTTTGAGCAAATTCTAAACTTTTATCACAAAGGTAAAAGCAATGTCTACTAGTAAGCTGTAAGATAATTTTAGGATGAATCTGTATTCATAGATTCTTCTAAATACTGAATAATGCTCAAAATTAACTATATAGAAGTTTATTTTATATATGAATAAAAGAAATAAAGGAGGTACAGAAGACAAAGAAGAGGAAAATTGGTAAATTATTTAGGATTGCTATTAATAGAATATGAGAATTTGCATAATATTTTAAAATAGCAAAATCTCGATAAATAAACTTTTCATTGTGTCTTGATGAACATGAATTGTTAACAAAATAATCAATTTCAATATTGCAAATAACCCTGATAAAAAGCATTATTACGCAGCTTGTTAGACCAATTGTTTTGGCTAATAAAATCTTTAAATTAAGAATTAAAAACTCAGAAATCAGAATTTAAAAGCAATACAAGATATTTTATCTATCAAATTTTTCTGATTTTTCCAGCATTTTAATTTTTTAATTCTTATTCTTGAAATATTGATTTTTTGTATATGCAAGCAGATAGCGGGAAGACAAGATGAATATAAAATTATTTATCAAACGTTTAGAAGCTTTGCACAAACCTCTAGCAGATTTGTATCAAACTGCTAGTATTTTGCCTTGGATTCCTGCTGATATGCTACCCCAGGCTTATCAAGAACTTTATAATAATTCCAAAATGTTACAGTTAGCAGCAGAAGAACTGTATCAGCAAAATGAAGCACTCAAAGAAACACAAAATCTACTAGAAACAGAACGCCAACATTACCAAGATTTATTTGAGTATGCACCAGATGGCTATTTAGTTACTAATAAAGAAGGTATTATTCAAAACGCCAACATAGCCGCTATCAAATTACTGAATATTTCCAAACAATTTCTCATCGGCAAAGCGATGATTAACTTTGTTTGTTTAGAAGCACGACAGCACTTTCGCCAAGAACTCAATCAGATATATCAAGCAGATAGAACCAAAGAATTATTCATCCGATTGCAACAACGTCATGGCGAATATTTTGACGCAGCTTTCACAGTCAGAGTCATCCGCAACCCAGAAGGTAACGCGATTAATTTACTCTGGTTACTGCGGAATATTGGCGATCGCCAGCAAACAGAACTAATATCAGCCGAGAGTTACAGCGAGTTCATCCAAAATCGCCCCCGATACAAATATTCTAAAGGGGAAACAATTCCTCTCAATAACTCAGTGGTTTGGTATATTTTCCAAGGTTTGGTCAAACTCAGTACATTTTGTGAAACTGGCGAAGAAGTTTTATTAGGATTGGCAAAAACGCAAATGGTGTTTGGTTCTGGGATGACTTCTCTATCCATTTACCAAGCCACGGCTTTATCTGATGTGGAGTTAGTACCAATTTATGTGTCAGAACTATTAGTGACACCAGCATTGAGTCATAGTTTGTTACCCAAAATAAATCAACGGTTACAACAAACAGAATCCTTTTTAGTCATCTCCAAAAAGCAATTAGTCGAAGACCGATTACAGCATTTATTAGAACTTCTCAAGCAGGAAATTGGTGAACTAGTAGAAGAAGGGACTCGCTTAAGCGTGCGCTTAACTCATGAAGATATAGCTAGTGCTTGCGGTACCACCAGAGTCACCGTCACAAGATTGTTAGGAAAATTACAACAACAAGGTTTAATTAGTATTGATACTAAAAAACACATTATTTTGAAGAATTCAGCAGCCAGAATTTAGCCTTTGAACTAAGTCGGGAAAAGTGGGCAAAAATGTAGAAATATCATCAGACTGATCTCAAGCCCATACTTTGTGATATCCTTACCCAAAAATGACTCCAGACTTCACACTTCATCAGTAACCTTGGAAAGTAAAACTCCATCATCCGGCTATATTTTGGCTTTGGACTTGGGTACAACAGGCAATCGTGCTTTTGTGTTTAACAACGCAGGTCAAATTGTTGGGCAAGCATATAAAGAACTTACTCAGTATTATCCGCAGCCTGGTTGGTTAGAACATGACCCGGAAGAAATTTGGCAAGATACCTGCTGGGTAATGCAAAATGCGATCGCCAATGCTGAAATTGCGCCATCAGATATCGTCGCCTTGGGATTAACTGTACAACGGGAAACCTGCTTAATTTGGGATAAAACCACTGGTAAGCCGCTACATAAAGCTATTGTTTGGCAAGACCGTCGCACCGCACCCCTTTGCAATCAATTACAAGCCGAAGGTTACGCAGCAGAAATTTATGACCGCACTGGCTTGGTGATTGATGCTTATTTTTCGGCGACTAAGTTGAGATGGTTATTAGAAAATGTTGCAGACTTTGACTTAAACAATGTTTTAGCAGGCACAATTGATACTTGGGTGTTGTGGAAATTAACAGGCTGCAAAGTCCACGCGACCGACCACAGCAACGCCAGCCGCACAATGTTAATGAACCTCAAAACCTGCACCTGGGATGAAACATTACTGGAAATCTTACAAATTCCGGCTCAGATTCTGCCCCAGATTCAGCCCAGCTTAGGCAAATTTGGTGTGACTGATAAAACTTTGCTGGGTGTAGAAATTCCGATTACAGCGATTTTAGGCGACCAACAAGCAGCATTATTTGGTCATGGCTGCGATCGCCCTGGGTTAATGAAATGTACTTACGGCACTGGTAGCTTTTTGGTAGCCCATACAGGTGCAGAAATTGTGCGATCGCAAAATCAACTTATTTCCACCTTGGCTTGGACACAAACTCAAGACAACGGTAATTTAAAGATTGGTTACGCCTTGGAAGGCAGTATGTTTACTAGTGGTGCTTGTATCCAATGGTTGCGGGATGGCATCAAACTGATCAAAACTGCCGCCGAAACCGAAACAATGGCTAATCAAGTTTCAGATAATGGCGGCGTGTATTTTGTCCCTGCATTTAGTGGACTTGGTGCGCCGCACTGGGATATGAATGCGAGAGGAGCCTTTTTTGGCATTACCGCCAGCGTCCAACCCCAACATTTAGTGCGTGCTGTCCTCGAAGCGATCGCTTACCAAGTAGTCGAAGTTGTTCAAGCCATCAATGCTTGTTCTCCTACACCAATGAAGCGGTTAATCGTCGATGGCGGTGCTTGTGAAAATAACTTTTTGATGCAATTTCAAGCCGATGTCTTGGGCATCCCTGTAGAACGCCCAAAAATGCGTGATACCACTGTACAAGGGGTAGCATTTGCCGCCGGTTTAGCAGCTGGATTTTGGGACAGATACACCACATTAGTTAATCAACGGCAAATAGACCGCATCTTTGAGCCAGAGCCAGCCAGGAATAACGCTTTGGCTAACTTTAGCACTTGGCAAAAAGCAGTTCAGCGTAGTTTGGCCTGGGTAGATTAAGTACGTAGAAAGTGCTGAGTACGGAGTGCTGAGAAAAAAAATTCTTCCTCTAGCCTCTAGCCCCTAGCCTCTTCTCACTCTCAACCCTTACGAACTAACTTTGTATCCCAAGTGTAAAAGCCGACTGTATCGGGCATTCTAGAGAATCTTCCTATGCGATAACCGCGTGAGAGTTCATTTAGTACCTTGCTTTTAACTTCTCGCACTTCTTCTGCATTCAGGTTGCCATAAATTCCGGTGATCACTTCAGCCACGCTAAAAACTTTCCCTGGATGTTGCCGAAAGAAAATGGTTAAAGCATCAATCAAAAATTGCCCTTCATAGGCTTTGAGCATTGGAACAACTTTTGCCTGTGGTACGACAACCGGCTTCTTCTTATTTTTACCTGTCTTAGAGTTACTGCTGGTTTGATTGGTGTTGACTAAACTCAAATCTAGGGTGTAACAACCAGGTTCATTAGGTATATTAAACCAAGCTTGTCGTTCTTTACCTTGGGTGAGTGAAGATTGAACTCTACCTTTGACCACTTTAAAGACATGGGGTTCTAAGTCACCATAAAGCGATCGCACAATGAAATCTATGTGACAGACAGTACCCAAATGTTGTTCTAATAGCTGTTTGATAGCTTCCATCCGAGTTAAAGAGTTATACTCACTCAACATCGGAATATCTACATTGTTGAGCGAGAAATCTCTGTTTGAGAAACTAAAGTCTGTAACTGGGGACTCGTTGATGTTGGTTGTTGCAGCAGAACTATCTGTTTCTTCTGTTTCTAATGCTTCTGTGTTTGGTTGTGGAGAATCGGGATGCGCCTCTAATTCGCCATCAGATTTCTGAGACGAAGGAGATAAAAATAAATCTTCTTTAGAGGCCGAAAGCATT
Source organism: Nostoc piscinale CENA21 (assembly GCF_001298445.1). Classification (NCBI taxonomy): domain Bacteria; kingdom Bacillati; phylum Cyanobacteriota; class Cyanophyceae; order Nostocales; family Nostocaceae; genus Nostoc; species Nostoc piscinale. The sequence continues at coordinate 6,897,451 of NZ_CP012036.1, forward strand.
TCGTTCACAACTTCAACCGTCAGTAGCTTGTTGTTAGCTTCTGAGAGTGAAGACCAGCTAGATAACAAACCTTCGACATTATCGAGTTGCGATCGCGCCTGATTGTATAAAGTGCCATATTCTTCAACCAATCGCGCATAGTAATCTCGTAACTCTAACAAAGGCGAGATTAATGATTGTGGGGGTGGTTCCAATTGCAATTGCGGTTTCATAAAGCGTTAAATCAACCCAAAGTGGTGTCACTTGTGTAAGTCATTGGCCTTGGTTTGGCTTTTTGAGATGGCTGCGGAGATTTGCGTGGCGGTTGTGGGGGACGGCAGCTTTCGCAATATAAAGGACGAGGGCCATAAGTCTCGCGTTTAGTTGTCTGATTGCATTCTTTACAGACAAAGTGAAAGACTCTGGTGTGAATTAGTCTTTTATGCGCTCTAACAGTGTATTCCTGCACGTCTATATATTTACTTGCCATAGTCCAGAAACATGAATTTCAATTCTATCAATATAGCTATTCAAGCAAATGAAATTGAATCAGTGTGTGTTGATTTGTAAGTTTTATTCAAATCAATGATTCATTGTCAAACCTGAAGTTGCAAATATTGCATCAAGGTAACTCAACACTCACCAATTTACTCTCTTCAGACAGAGACATACGTATTCATCTAACTTCGATTTAAGTCTTCTGATAGTGTCTGATGTCTGGTTAGTCAGTTTAGGTTGGGAGTGTGAATCTAGAATATCACTGTGGAGAAAATAGTTATGCCTAGCGGTCATGCAAGTCATAAAGGCACTGGAGATAAACCCAATACTAATGCTGAAGGCCGAATGGATATGGCTGCTGATAAAACTGTAAATCCAGAGGATGAGTTATTAGAAGGAGCAACCACAAATACCACAAGAACCCAAGAATTTGTGGATTATCCTCCAGCTATTCAACGTCCAGATGAGGAAACACAAAAGGAATAGAAATTACATCTGTTAAGGCTGGGTGTAGGGTTATAAAAGTCAGGACTTCCGCACAAATCTTGTCTGTTAAGAATGGGTGTAAGGTTTTAAATACACCTACACCCTCCTATATCTCTACTACTAGTTCACCAACTCAAAATTGCCGTATAGAACTAGCAGGGGAGCAGGGGGCAGGGCGCAAGGGAGAGAATCTTTCCCCTCCGCTCCTTGCTTCCTGCCCCGAAGCCTACCACCACGCAAAGTTTTCTTGGCAGACTACTATCTTGTCTTCCTTGTCTCCCTTATCTCCCTTGCCTTATCTCCAGCAAGTTAGTCAAACATCACTTCTATGCTGGCAAAATCCCACGTCCATTTTCGGCAAATTCATCAATGGTTTGCACTGACAGTTCGTGATTTGTCATCAACTGCAACATTGCTAAGGGTAAGGTGAGATGGTGTGCGCCAGCTTGGAGAGATGCGACTGCTTCTTCGGGAGATTTGATGCTGGCTGCCATAATTTCAGTGTTGCTTCCCTTTAAAACACTGGCCATTTCCTGGACTAATGCTACTCCGTCACCTAATAGTCTAGTCGCTCGATTGACGTAGGCGATCGCATATTTTGCCCCAGCTTCTTGAGAGACTGCGGCTTGGGCTGCACTGTATATAGCTGTGACTGCACAGGGAATTTCTGGTGCTAATTCCGCCACGACCTGAAAGCCAACTAACGACGCGGGAATTTTTAAGACTGTTTGCTGTCCAATTAACTTAAAGGCGGCTCTGCCTTCTGCTACCATTTCTTCAAATTCAGCAGCCATCAACTGATAAAATACTGGCCCTGTGGTTAATTCTGCCAGTTGTTTTAACGTCGTCTCAACAGGTAACGGGCTTTTGGCTAATAATGTTGGGTTAGTAGTGATGCCTTTTACCCAACCTAACTTTTTAGCAGCTTGTGCTTCTGCTGCGATCGCTGAGTCCAAAAATAAGGTCACTGAATTTATTTTCCTTAAAGTCCCATCGCTGGCATCATACCAATTTTAGCTTGATAATTTCAGTCTTTTGGGGATGATTATAATTCCAAAGTCATAATTCTGGAAAAATCAACCTAAATTAACTGATTTATGATTGCTGATTTTATAGAAATTATAGACTTATTACTATTTTATCAAATTTTGTCTATTAAATCCAAAAAATCTTAAAAATCAGAATGTTTTTATATTTTGTTAATTGATTATTTACCTTGATATTGTTATTTAAGAAATATAGCAGTCTGTTTGGGAGTTAAAAATAAACCTACTCTCTATTCCCTAGCCTTCATCAGTAGTGGATAAATCAAACAGGATTGCTATGTCATTGATGAATAAGGAAATGCGATCGCTACACCTAAAATTGCCATCTGTTGAGAGAGTGAAATCGTATTAGTTAGCACAGAACTAATAGAAATTACGCAATGAGACGACAAATCAAAAACCTAATCTTCGAGGTTTAGAAGATGATTCATCACACCATTGAAGAAATATTGCGAAACAATCGAATTTGGGCAGCCCAAAAAAAAAGCTCAAGATGGTACTTATTTTGAAGAATTAGCATCGGGACAAAAACCACCTTATCTCTACATTGGATGTTCCGACAGTCGTATAGCTTTAACTAAATTTACCGGCACAGAACCAGGAGAATTGTTTGTCCATCGTAACATTGCCAATCAAGTTTGCCTCACAGATATTAACTTCTTGTCGATTTTAGACTACGCAATTTCTCATCTTGAGGTGAAATATATCATCTTAGCTGGTCACTATGGTTGCGGAGGTATTAAAGCCGCATTAGAAGGTAGAACCACTGGAATAATTGATAATTGGGTAAATCCAATTCGAGAGATTTATTTGCAGAAACAAGAAGAAATTGATGCGTTACCCACACAACAAGAACGCTGGAATCGGTTGGCAGAATTAAATGTGGCAATGCAAATTAAAAATCTCTACCAAACTTCGATTATGCGTCAGGCTTTGCAACAAGGCAAAGCACCAGAAGTCCACGGCTGGGTCGTAGATATCAGCACAGGTTTAATCAAAGATTTGCATATTTTCACCAAACAATGGCACATACGCAAATTAGCTTTGATGGGAATCTGAATGGAATATAGCAGAAGGCAGGAGAAAAAGTCTTACTATTCCTAGCACTCAAGCTTTGAAATTGTCCTAACATCTCTGACCATCGCTATAGGACTTACACACAAAGATTGTTTGTTAAGAGTGGGTGTAAGGATTTTGAAGACTTACACCATTCGGCTGATGCTCACGGCAAAGCCCTGACACCCCTACAATTGATAGATTAAGGTTTGATTTGCCAAACTTTAACAGATTTATCACCACTACCACTATATAAAGTCTGACCATCACTACTCAAGGCAAGTCCATAAATGCCACCTCCATGTCCACTCAACTCCAAGACTGATTTTCCAGTGATGATGTCACGCACTATAATTGCTCTACCTAAACCGCCAGTAATAAATGTCTTGCTATCGGGGCTGATAACTAACGCATCAATACTTGTACCCAAAGAAAAATTATGAATTAGCTTTCCTGTATTCAAGTTCCAAGCTTTGAAACTTTTACCATCTGTAGTTCTAACTCCACCAGATTGAAAACTATCGTCATAGCCACCACTTAGCAGCATTTTTCCATCATTACTAACAGCAAGAGTAATTGGAGATGATGCTTTTTCCGAACCAGTAATCAGGTCTTCTTTTTTTTGGTAGGGGTGGGGTAAAACTGCGTATTTCTTTACCTGTTAGCATATTCCAAACCCGAATTTTGCCGCCATTTTCACCGCCACTATAGAGAGTTTTACCGTCACGACTAATTGCAAGTGCTGTTGTTTCTACTTTCAAGATGCGATCAATTTTTCGAGTTTTGAGATTCCGAAATTTGATAGTTGTATCACCACTACCACTAATTAAAGTTTTTCCATCTGGGGTCAACAACATGTCTCTCACTCCTGTTTTTTCGCCAATTGTGCGAATTTGCTCGCCTGTTTGCGTATTCCAAAATTTGATGGAGTTATCGAAACTAGTACTAATCAAAGTTTGAGCGTCTGGAGTAATTACTATTGATTTAATCCGCTCTTTATGTCCAGTTAAAGTCCGAAGCAATGCACCTGTATTTGGATTCCAAAGCTTGATTGTTTTATCATCACTACCACTAGCAAGAAATTGACCATTGGGTGCAAGAGCTAATGCACGAACAGGTTCAGTATGCCCTGATAAAGTTAATTTCAAACGCTGCGGTTTATCAGCTTTTGTAGCAACATGAAGCGTATCTGCTACAATTGGAAGGCTTGTAAACATACTCAAGTGTATAGGTATGTAAAAACCAAGTAATGTTAAGGTGTTAAATACAAAAGGCAGTTGCATAGTGATACAGTAATCCTATTCGATTATTACTTTAATATTTAAAGTATAGGAAAATACCTGTATTTGTATGAATCATTTCATATTTATGTAACACTTATTTTTCACAAAATTTGGAGTTTAAGTCCCCAGCTTCTATCAAGCCACAAGTGCTGTGGCGAGGTTTAAATCCTCGTTACAACACGTAATTGCGAATTGGTTTAACATTACTGTCTTTAATATCTATACTATGAAACAAGATCAATGGCAGATACTCAAACAAAAGCTGACAGATGAAGCAGACTTATCCAATATCTGGGTATTTTATATGGATAATTTTGCAGATCATCCAGAATTTACTGACTTGGGTGAGCCTGTTTATAATCAATACCTCGATAATGTTATCCGCAAAACTTGTCAGCAAATGTTTGGCAGAGAAATCAATATTAGTGACTTTTTCTTAATTTATATTGCCAAACATCATTTATTTCATGGAGCTTTTTTTGTGGAACGGCGGATTGGAGGTGTCATTTATTTCGAGGATATCAAAGTTGGGTTAATTGCAGTCTCGGCAGATTATCCGCCTACTGATTTAGTTAAGTATTCTCGTTTTTCTGAGGTACTGCAATTGCCAAAACCCAATCGTAATGATCTCAATTGAATGAACTCTTCAGACTGGAAGTCTGGGGCTAGGCAAACAAAGCCTGCCTTAGCAGGCTAATTAGGTTTTGATTAATAAAAACTACCAGATTTGCGATGTTCAATAGCGGTTATGCCATCATTAGTTAACATTTCACCTTTATCTACAACAGCATAAATCAACCATCGATCGCCACATTCTAGTTGATTTTGGACTGTGCATTCTAAATAGGCTAATGCGTCATCAAGAATCAAACAACCATTAGTAGCAGTTTGAGTAGAAAGATTAGCAAATGGGTTATCGCCGGAAGTACTTTGGCGGGAAAAATAGCGGCGCACATTTCTACCTTCTTTGAGAATATTCAACACAAATTTATCGCCGGGATGACGCATTAAATCAGCATTTTGTTCTGGAGAAATTGCAATCATAATTCCGGGTGGATTAAAAGTTGCCTGTGATACCCAAGAAGTTAAAATTCCTTTGTGACTGTTTTGGTCACGAGTTGTTACCACACACAAAGACCCAACTACTCGTCCTACCGCTTGTTCTGTGCGGTCTACTTGTGCTTCTGTAACGGCTTGGCGGGGAACACGGAGTTTTTTGGTTTTTTTCAAAGTTTGAGCAAATGTAGCACCTGCATCTTTACACTGTTGCAGAGTCTCAGTAGTGGGACTAAAGCGCACTCTAATGGTTTCAAAACCTAAGCGATAATTTGCATCTGTGAGTTTGCTTTCTAATAAATCAATGGCTTCACCACTCCAGCCGTAGGAACCAAAGACACCGGCTAATTTGGTTTTGGCAGCTGTTGATAAAACTATCCCCAAGGCTGTTTGAATTTGGGTGGGTGCATGACCGCCTAAAGTGGGGGAACCGATAATAAAGCCATCGCAAGCTTCGATAATGCGCGTGATTTCGGCTGTTTCTACTAGTTCGCAGTCAATTGATTCTACATTAATGCCGTTTTGAATTAATCCTTGAGCGATCGCATTCGCTACAATTGCCGTATTCCCATAAGCAGAAGCATACAATAAGGCGACGCTAAACTCCTGGGATTTTTGCCCTTGACACCACTGGCGATAATCATAAGTAAACCGACTCAAACTATAACGCACAACCGGGCCATGTGCGGGTGCATAATATCTTGCACCTAATGTTGCCAATTTATCTAAAGCAACTTCGACTTGTTTAGCTTGGGGTGCATGAAGACATTCAAAATAATAACGGCGTTCTGCGTCTAATTTTTTCCAGTCTTCGTCAAAAAGCTTATCTTCGCAGATATGTGCGCCAAAAAATTTGTCTGTATACAGAATTTTACTCGCAGAATCATAAGTACAGAGTCCATCTGCCCAACGGGGAGTCGGTACAGTCACGAATGACAACACATGGCCTTGTCCCAAATCTAAAGTATCTTCTGAACGTACCGCTTGAATGTGTGACTCCAATTCGGGAAAGGTAGATTTTAAAGCATTAGCCGCCGGACGAGAACAAATTATTGTCGCTTGCGGTGCATGAGACAGCAATACTTTCAAGGTGGTGCGGCGGTTTGGGTTGACGTGATTGAGAATAATGTAATCTAGGGTTGCTAAATCTAAATGTTGTGTTAATTCCTGAATGTAGATTTCGGTAAAAGATTCACCAGGCGGGTCAATTACAGCTTTTTTATCGGCTTGAATTAAATAAGAGTTTGCTGTAGTGCCTTTTTGGCGGGAATATTCAACCTCAAATTTTAGCCTGTCCCATGTGCGCGATCGCAAAATAATTGTATCTTGTCCAATTTCCGCAACCTGGACATCTCTAGGACGGCTGGGTGTGATAGTAGCAATAGACATAGTAACCTCTTAAAATAAGTCTGAAGTGTGAAGTTTTAAAAGTATAAAGTGTGAGGTATGAAGCAAAAATTTTTATGGTTTATTTTTCATTTCATACTTCATACTTCCTAATTCATTGTTGACTTTGACGATTTTTTCTGTAGCGTTGGGATATTTGCTGTTCTGGGTCGATACCTTCAAAGGTTGGTGGTAGCCAAACTCGTAAAATCAAGAGAATTCCGAGAACTAATAAAAAAGGCGCAAGCTGCTAAAACCTGAGTCCAATTAGTTTCGAGTACACCTTTAACAATCACTTCGCGCAAAGCGGAAACAATCGAAACTTCTACCGCTACTCCAATAGATATGCGTTGTTCTTGTAAGTAAATAATCAGCAGTCGGAACAACTCAACCAAAATCAACAAAAATAAAATATCAGCAGTCACAACTTGGAAATTTAGCGGAGGAAGTAGGGAGAGAAACATATCTCTCACTTGAATTGCCATGAAGCTAAATAAGCCAATACATAATGAAATTACAATCACATCTTGAATCATTTCCAAGCTGCGAACAACACGGACTCTATTAATTTCGTAGGCGGTAATTGGACTATCATCAACAGGCTTATACATGGCTTTTTATGTGAATATGGACTGATTAATTAAATGAAGAGTGCTGAGTAGGGTAAAAAGGTGAAATTAAGTCTTTGATTTTGACTCAGCACTATTGGCTTTTGACTTTTGACTTTTGACTTGATTTAGTAGTGATTTCCAACTTTGCGGTGATGAACGGCGGTGAGTCCGTTGATGTTTGCTACTCTTCCAGTTTGCACGGTACTATAAATCACCCAATGATCACCACAATCCATACGGCTGGTAATTTCACATTCCATGTAAGCCAAAGCGTCAGCGAGAATTGGACAACCATTAGCAGCAGGATAGGTTTTCACGCCAGCAAAGCGATCGCTACCAGGAGGAAAACGCTTGAGGAAGTGTTTCATATAACCTTGGTAGTTCCCTTCTTCTAGGACGTTTAAGACAAAGCGATCGCCTACGTGCATTAATGATTCAATGGCGCGTTCTTTCGCCACAGCAATGGCTACACCTAAAGGACTGGCGCTGGCTTGTGTCACCCAAGAAGCAAACATGGCGCTTTGAATTTCTTCTTTCTTAGCGGTGATGATATATAAGCCTGTGCTAATACGTCCAAGAGCTTTTTCCAAATCAGTGTTGATGGATTTGATTTGTTTAATGGCGCGATCGCGGTTTAACCAGAGTCCGATATCTGTCCCGGCTTCATCACACAATTGTTCTGTGACTCTGGTGGGAGTTTCTTTAATTAAAATTGGTGGAAAAGCTTCAGTTAAGCCAATTTCTTGAAACTTGTTACGCAATGGATAAACTGGTTCATCTTCTCCACCTCCCGACTCAAATAAACCAATTGCTTGTTTATGATGAGCCGCAGCTAATATTGTACTTAATGCTGTTTGGGCAACTATAGCAGATTGGGGTGGCATTCCGATGACTAAACCCGCAGCTTGTGAAACTAATTCCCGAATTTCTTGCGGTTCAGTACTGTTGAGAGGAACTAATTCTACTACTACTCCAGTTCTGGTAATGCCATGTGCAGTATAACGTGCAATGGTCTCACTGTAACCGTAATCTTCTGTGTAGAATATAGCAACAAATTGCTCAGTTTTAGTTTGTTCTAAACTCCAAGTTTGATAGCGGTCTAGCCATTCAGTAATGTGATGCTTTAATAATGGCCCGTGACCAGTGGCGACTGTAGCTATTTCTAATTTCTCAATGCGTTTTAAAGCAGCCAAAACTGAGCGGGCATTTGGCCCCATTAAGCAATCATAGTAATAATGAAAATCTTCTTCAATGATGGCTAAATTTTCATCAAAGGTATGGTCATCACAGTAGTGCATCCCAAATACATCACAGGTAAAGAGAGTGCCTGTTTTGTGGTCGTAAGTAAAGATTGTGTCCGGCCAGTGCAAGTTAGGCGCTGAGATAAATTCTAATTCATGACCATTACCTAAATCCAAGCGATCGCCACTTTTGACGGTGATCGATTTAAATGGCTGGTGAACCATATTCTCTAAAAATTGGATTGCCACTTTTGCACCTACAACAGTAATATCTGGCGCTAATTGCAGGATATCTTTAACTAGTCCACTATGGTCTGGTTCTGTGTGACTAATAATTAAATAATCTATCTTGGTCGGCTCAATTAATCCTGTTAATATTTCCAAGTACAATTGCTCAAACTTGCGATGAGAAGTGTCAACTAAAGCAATTTTTTCACCTTGAATTAAAAAAGAATTATATGTTGTGCCGTTACGTAAACCGAACTCAACATCAAAACGTTCTCTATCCCAATCAAGGCAACGAATTGCAGTAGTTTGAGCAGCAATTTTAATAGTTTGGATAGTTAAACGTGATGGATTAGAAAGAATTGAAGTATTTTCTGTAAGTGCAACCATTGGGTTTCTCCAAAAATCAATTTATCTGGAGTGAATCTGCTTACTCTTATGTTGAACTGTTATCTTCAATTAGTAAAATGCCAATTCCTAAAGACACTCATTAGTAAGTTTTATTCATGATTAAATTTGGTTTACCATTGATTTATATCAATGTGTACCATTAGTTTTGAATGATAAGATACTCGACTTCTTTAAGAAGTCAGGTATTTAAATATCACTAAAATTGCGATATAAGTCTTCATGTCATCAATATTTCTGCCTCCACCGACACAACAAATTCATAGCAACATCATCGAAAGTGCTGGTGTGGAAATATCGGTACTGCGTCTCGACTTGATGCACCCTTGGGTTAACGGTAATAAGTGGTATAAGCTGAAATACAACTTGTTAGAGGCAAAAGCAAGAAATTTCACCACATTGTTAACATTTGGCGGTGCTTATTCTAATCACATTTTCGCCACCGCCGCCGCAGGTAAGTTATTTGGTTTGCAGACAATTGGTGTGATTCGCGGTGAAGAAACGCTACCACTAAATCCGACGTTGAGTTTTGCGCTAGAACAAGGGATGCAGCTTGTTTATATGAATCGCACTAGTTATAAACAACGCAATTCTCCAGAATTACAAGCAGAACTCCGAGAACGTTACGGTGAGGTGTTTATTATTCCTGAAGGTGGATGTAATTTAAATGGTGTGCTGGGCTGTACAGAAATCCTCCAACAAGCAGAAAATTTTGATATCGTTTGCGTTGCTTGTGGAACGGGTACGACTTTTGCCGGGATTTTACTTTCACTGATTCCACAGCAAAAAGGAATTGCTTTTCCTGTTCTCAAAAATGGTGAATTTCTGCAACAAGAAATTGAAACGCTATTGCAGAATTATCTAGCGGCTGATTTACCTGTGTCAAACAAATCTGTGTGTGCGTGGGAATTAATTTGTAATTATCACTTCGGCGGTTATGCCAAAGTTAACGATGAATTACTAAAGTTTAGCCAGCAATTTCAGCAAATCTACGGTATACCTTTAGATTATGTATACACTGCCAAGATGTTTTATGGTGTGATGGATTTATTACAGCAGGGGTTTTTTAGTAAAGGCGATCGCATTCTACTAATTCATACTGGCGGCTTACAAGGAAATTTAGGTATACAACAAAAGACCGATAAATTTAAAACTTAGCGCAGTGTTTCACTACTTATTCATCTGCCAAGAGTAGCTGATATGACATCTTGTGAATCAGATAATTCCAATACCATTGAAGTTGATGGAATTGAATTTGTAACATTAATGCCTGAGCTTGTAGTACAAATTCCGCCAAATTTATCAGGTGCTAAAACTCAAGTTCAGTTTGGTATTCAAATTAGTAATAATACAAAAAATCCGCGCCATTTCTTACTATTTGTAGCGCGTCCAGAATTTCTGCAAGCAAACAAGCAAAAAGTTTCACACTTTGGCCCTACTGTTAATACAGCCGCCTCTCCAGAATTATCAGATTTTAAATTATTGATGCCTGGGGAAAGAGTAAATTTCTTACTAATAGGACATTTTGAATGGTTTAAAAATGAATTGGGGTTTGCATTTATAGGAAAAGATGCTACCCAGTGGTGGTATGGGAATTTTCAAGCTGGTACATACTTTATCAATGTCATATATGGTAATGAATATTCAGTATGGGAGCAGCATGGTTGGAGCGATGGGATTATTTCTTTAGTACCCAAGCCAAAGCGCCCAACTCACAACTATCCTAGAGAAATTACCAAAATAGAAAATGTGTGGACAGGTAATGTGGTTACACTTCCTATTGAGTTTTGCCTCATTCAGTAGGGTGGGCAAATTTTTGCTCACCCTACAAATTTAATTGATGCCTTTGAGTTTGCGTGTGCTATCAACTAAACTTTGAGCAAAATCATCAAATCTTTGGGAAAGTTTTTCATCTAACAACTTACCTTCTGGGTTAAAAGCACTCCAGGCTTGACCGATGGCGATTTGTTCTGGAATCACCCAACCATGTACCCAGCGCACAATTAAGCGTAAATCATTCAGGGCGTTGCTATTAGATTGACCTCCCAAAACGCTAATGAGTCCTGTGACTTTTCCTGATAGTTCTTCAAAACTCATTAAATCCAGAGCGTTTTTCAATACGCCACTTACACCGCCGTGATACTCTGGTGTTGCCAAAATCAATCCATCGGCACCACTGACAGTATCACGCAAGCGTTTGACATCAGGATAACCGGGATATTCTTTTTCACCGTTGCAAAATGGTAGCTGTAGTTGCCGTATATCCAAAATTTCTACATCTGCACCTATGGCTTGTAATCTTTGGGCTGCTACTTGTAAAGCCAACTGTGTGTAAGAGTTAGGTCTTAAACTACCACCAATGCCCACAATTTTTACCATAATTTCCTCATCTATTACAAATAAGAAGTCTGAAGTCTGAAATGAAGCAAGAGTAAGCTGCTAGATCCCCGACTTCTTTAAGAAGAATCGAGAATCTGACCACTTCTGCTTCTTTTAATTAATTGAGATGAACTACTTGTACAGAATTACGATTACAAGTCATAGTCATTACGACTATGTTTATCTTAGCGAGTTATGGTTTTGTAGTCAAATTTGTCGCAGCACTCAGCAATAGATATAAAAAATCACAGAAAACTATACTAAAGCTAATAGTCTGTCAAGGTTGGTTTATCCACATCCTTCCCAGGAGTATAATTTATCTCACTAAAATAAAATTCCTTGATTAGCATAGGTAAAGAGAGTAGGGAATAGTTTGGTGTAGAAGTTAGACTAGATAAAAAACCGTGATTTCCAGTTATTACAATTTTTGCTAGAAAAAGAGGCATAAAATCAGCGCGAAGCTCATGCCAGCAAAAAAAGGGTTAAATGATATGAAAAATTTTAGGAGACAGGCATTGATGCAACAGCGATCGCCCATGATCAAACCAACTAAGACCAACTCAGAGTTAAGCAAAACCCGCCAAAAGCGAACAAAAAAAATCTGTGGCTTGGTCTGGGGCGTTAATCGCCAGTTTAATGATGTTGCCCAATATTGTGGGCGGTACACCAGCCCTGGCACAAAGAGCTGATCGCGAAATTAGTTATGGCGAGTTGATTAGAAGAACCGAAAAAGGCGAAGTTAAAAAAGTCGAGTTAGACGAAACCGAACAAACCGCCAAAGTATATTTACAAGGGCAGAAGCCAGATACACCACCGCTACAAGTCAGACTTTTAAATCAAAATACAGAGTTAATTAATAAGCTCAAAGCCAAAAACGTCGAGTTTGGGGAAGTTTCTTCTGCTAACAGTCGGGCTGCTGTTGGGTTGTTAATCAACCTGATGTGGATTTTGCCACTGGTAGCATTAATGTTACTATTTTTGCGTCGCTCCACCAATGCTTCTAACCAAGCGATGAACTTTGGCAAATCCAGAGCGCGTTTCCAAATGGAAGCCAAAACAGGGGTAAAATTTGACGATGTAGCAGGTGTAGAAGAAGCCAAAGAAGAACTACAAGAAGTCGTCACCTTTTTGAAACAGCCAGAAAGATTTACGGCCGTTGGCGCACGTATTCCCAAAGGCGTGTTGTTAGTCGGCCCTCCAGGTACAGGTAAAACATTACTAGCAAAAGCGATCGCTGGAGAAGCTGGCGTACCATTTTTTAGCATTTCCGGTTCGGAATTTGTGGAAATGTTTGTCGGTGTGGGTGCTTCTCGTGTGCGTGACTTGTTTAAAAAAGCCAAAGAAAATGCGCCTTGTTTGATATTTATTGATGAAATTGACGCAGTAGGTAGACAACGGGGTGCGGGTATTGGTGGCGGTAACGATGAACGGGAACAAACCCTCAACCAATTGCTCACAGAAATGGATGGTTTTGAAGGTAATACAGGCATCATTATTATCGCTGCTACCAACCGTCCTGATGTTTTAGACGCAGCCTTGTTACGTCCTGGACGCTTTGACAGACAAGTAATTGTCGATGCGCCAGATTTAAAAGGGCGATTGGAAATATTGCAAGTTCATGCCCGGAATAAGAAAATTGACGAGAGTGTTTCATTAGAAGCGATCGCCCGCCGGACACCGGGTTTTACAGGTGCAGATTTAGCCAACTTACTCAACGAAGCGGCAATTCTCACCGCCAGAAGACGCAAAGATGCCATCACCATCTTAGAAATTAATGATGCAGTTGACCGCGTAGTGGCGGGTATGGAAGGTACACCCTTAGTAGATAGCAAAATTAAACGCTTAATTGCTTATCACGAAATTGGTTACGCCATCGTTGGAACCTTGCTCGAAGACCATGACCCAGTACAAAAAGTCTCTTTGATTCCGCGCGGACAGTCACGGGGTTTAACTTGGTTCACCCCCGACGAAGAACATTTTCTCATGTCGCGATCGCAGCTATTAGCCAGAATTACCGCCAGATTAGCTGGTAGAGCCGCCGAAGAAGTAATTTTTGGTTTACCAGAAGTCACTGGTGGAATGCGCGAAAATCGTAAATTAGAATTAGCGACAGCGATCGCGCGACAAATGGTCACACAGTATGGTATGTCCGAAATTGGGCAATTTTGCTTAGAAGCGCCTAATAACGAGGTATTTTTGGGGCGTGATTGGATGAACAAATCCGAGTATTCCGAAGAGATTGCCGCCCAAATTGATCGGAAAGTGCGGGAAATTGTCAATCAATCCTATGACACTGCAAAACGCCTGATTCAAGAAAACCGCACATTAGTTGACCATTTAGTAGAGATTTTGATTGAACAAGAGACCATTGAAGGAGAACAATTCCGTCAAATTGTCGCTGAATATCAAAGTCAACCGGTAGCTGATGGAGCGACAGTGGCTGTACCTAATTAAATCAGTTATCAGTTATCAGCTATCAGTTACTAGGCGTATGGTGAGGGATTTAAACCCGCCCCCAACGCACTCCACTAATGGGTAGGGGACTTCAACCCAGGTGTAAAAGAAACTGATAACTGGTAACTGTTGAATAATTATCTGCTGGAAAATTTTGATGAACAGCATACCAGTCAGTCAAGTGCGATGGACAATAGCAGATTTAGCACTCTTTGAGAGCGATCGCAATCATTGGTAGTGGAGGTGTTGTCTGATGGCGAAAAGAATGAGAAACGCGATCGCCAAGCAAAACTCAAATTATATTCAGTACAGGGAGTCTTAGAATATTGGATTTTTGACCGCAGGGAGCAGAAGGTGGAAGTATACCGCCGAGAACAGGGAGTTTTAAAACTTGTCGTTACTTTATACAGTCAAGATGAATTAACTAGTCCTTTGTTACCAGGATTTAGCTGTATTATCAGCAAAGTTTTTTAGCTTTGAGGGGCTATTTATAAAATAAATATTAAATAAGTAGAAAGACGTAAATAAATATAATATTTTCTGTCATTGGAAGCGGCGCAATCTCATAAGCTGTAACCTATCACTTGTCACCTGCTATAAAAAATCCCCTGGTTTTTACGGTTGTCGCCAGAGGAAAAATTAATATTGCTCTAATTTAGGATGTTTTTCTTGTTATTAGCATAGCAATATTGACTAGTTTTAAGGTGCCAAAATGGCAGAAAAAAAACACTTTTTTTACAAAGCATACTTTAGAATTCATCGTAATTTTAAAAACTATCTAAAACTCATATTTTATTTATAATTAAAGTCAGTACACTGAGATAAGGCTTCTTTCCTACTTCCTGTCTACACATTCTCTACTAAATTCCAGAAATAGCCGTCTGGTGCAGTGAAAGAAAAACTTTTTTCTCGAAACTCATTTTCGATGATATTTGTAAAATTTAGCACCTGACTGGACTTAATGCGATCGCAATATTCCTCGATGCACTGCACACGGTAAGTATACAACGACATCCCTAAACTTCCTGGTTGGGCGGCTTCAAACCGTGATTCTACGTGCATCGCTTCGGGAAAACGAATCACGTAAAGTCTCCCACTCCGCGCCGCCATTAAGTCAGTTTGGGAAGAACGGGGATCATCAAAAGTTGTGACGATAAATTTTTCCCCTGGCTTGAGGTCAAATAAATCTCGACCTGCGGGTGAAGATTCATAGCTAGTTTCGACATCATCTCGCACGCGCAACAAACCTAAAACTTCTTCATAAAACTTCAGGCTAGTTTTGCTATCGTCTTGAACAATAATTCCTATATGGGTAAATTGACTGGTTTTAAATACCGATGCTTCGTTGATATGTCCGTAATTTGGGATGGTGTAACCAAATCTTTGAAATAAAACTTGTCGAGTTAAGGGTTGCAGTAGTAACATTTCTCGTACCCCGACAGTTTGGTCGATAAAAGGGCGGCTTTTGCGTTCCTTGTTGTAAATTACTTCCCAGTAGGGAATGCTATATCGCACTGAAAAACCAGCAGTTTTGGCTTCTTCCGCATGATTTAAAATTGTTAAAATATCAGAAGTGAGGGTAGTTGCCCAACGATTTCCCTTGGTTTTCATGGATGCTAACCCCAAACCTTGATTCGTAGGATTTTGCCAAACCATCAACCGAATCAACCCATGATCTGCGTTTTGATGATATAGGCGAATGGAACGCACAGCAGAATTTACACCATATAATTGATAGGCTGTAGCCGCAGCTAATTGACCAACTTGCCCAATACGATAACCAAATTGTTCCCAATATTGAATGGCAAAAATTGGGTCGGGAACACCAATACATACTTCGTATATCCCTGCTATTTTAGGTTCTTTTTCTAGGGTCATACTGAATTTAATTTAGATATAACCAAATAATATTAATTCAAAAATAAGGTTGGGGAACAAGATTTTTTTTGTCTCACGCAGAGACGCGGAGACGCAGAGAGGTATATAGAGTTTATTTGTCGGTGATTTGATTTAAATCTTGGAGGACTGCGGCGGCTGATTGATAGCGATCGCTAAAATGATAGCGTACCATTTTATCTAAAATTATTCTGAGTTCGTCACTAATTTGGGCTGTGGGTTGCCACATAATATTACCTGTGTCTGGGTCTGGTTGTAATTCTTGGGGTAAAATACCAGTAATTGCTTGAATTCCCATCATCCCCAAAGCATAAATATCACTAGATAAGCGCGGATGTCCGGCAAATTGTTCTGGTGGTGCATAGCCTCTGGTGCCAATAGCAACTGTGGGCAATTCTGTTTGTTCGCTAGTTGGTGGTTGCATTAATTTAACTGCACCAAAATCAATTAAAACTAAGCGGTTATCTTGATTACTTCTAATAATATTTTGGGGTTTAATATCTCTGTGAATTACTCGATGTTCATGGACAAATGCTAAAACTTCTAATACACCTTTGAGCATTTCAATCACAAAATTTTCGGTTTTTGCGCTATGTACAGGGGCTAATTCTTCGTGGAGTGTATGGCCAGCAATGTACTCTTCGACTAAATAAAATTCCTGTTGGTCTTCAAAATAAGCAAGCAAGGCGGGGATTTGGGGATGTTTGCCTAAAGCTTCTAAGATTTCGGCTTCGGTATTAAATAATCTGCGGGCGACTTCTAAAAATTTTGGGTCTCGACGTGCCGGCATTAATTGTTTGACAACACAAGTAGGACTACCCGGACGCTGAGTATCTTTGGCTAAATAAGTGCGACCAAATCCGCCAGCGCCCAACACTCTGGAAATTTGGTAGCGGCCACCCAACAGTAAATCTCCAGTTCTTTTTTCGGGTTGTGCAACTATGGCTGCTGTGTGGGTATGTTGGTCAATAATTTTCGTGGCTTCTGTAGCAGAGGTAGTTTCTTGTAAGAGAATATTTAGTTGAGCGATCGCTTCTTGTTGTTGTTCAACTTGCTGAATAATTAATTTAGTTTGCTTTTGGGTGTTATACGCTGTGTAAACCAACATCCCCACACTACTAAATACAAAGGCCGTCGCTGGGGGAATTAAGGGTATCCAAGCAGCAAGTAAAAATAAACCCGCACAAATTCCTCCCAAACTAGCGAGGACTACACCTCCCACAACCAACAGCATTAGCGGATGTCGCCACCACCAGCCTAAAACGCTACCTAGCAAAGACCAAGCCAACACCCAGATTATTTCCAGCCACTCAGGCCAATACCAAATTAATGGTCTACCATCTAACACTGTACTGAGAATTTGACTGGTTATCTGGCCATGAATGAATAAATTTGATGTTCTGGTGGGATGGTTTGGTGAAGCACTGTAGGGAGTGTATACCCCCGGATAAATACTAGTAGCAGTCGTACCAATAATGACTAACTTATCTTTGACCCAGTTGGGATTAACTTGATTGTTAAAAATTTGAGAAAGAGTAACTGTTTGCGCTAGGTGATCGGGATGGCGATAATTTAATAATGTTTGATAACCTGCCGCATCTGTCCCAACATAACTACCAGAATTAGCAGTGAGGATAGGGAAAGTGGTTTTACCCAGATGAAAATATTTTTCTTGAAAATCTACATTTATCCCTTGTTTTTCTAAATAAATAATCGCCATTAAACCAGCAAAGGAAAATTGGGTTGCACATTTATTGCTATTAGTCGGTTCGGCAAATAATAAACTCCGGCGAACAATTTGGTCTTCCTGATTATCAGAAAGTAAATCGTTATAACCAACATTATCAACAGGAAAATTTGGCGGTGGCGAAATTTCTAATCTACCTTGACTGCTTAATAAACAAGTAGCGATAATGTTCTTTTTATTAGCAATTCCAGCCGCAAGATTTTTTTGATCTGAGCGATAAATATTTAAACCAATAACGCGGGGTTGATAAGACTCAAGTTTAGTTAATAACTGATTGATTGTGGCATCAGATAACGGCCATTTGAATTTTTCTACATCTTCTTCCGTAATTGTAACTATTAATAGTCGCGGATCTGGTGGTTCTGGAGGGCGCGATCGCAACATTTGATCATAAGCTTTTAACTCCCAAGGTTGCAACCACTTTAGTTCCCGCATTCCCCACACCAACGCAGTAACTCCCACACCAGTAACGACAACCATTCGCCACCAGTGAATCTTCGTCAAGGTGTCACGATAATCTTGATTTTGGGTTAAGGCAGTTCGCAGGTATTGTAATATTCCACTAATCACAGAGTTGTATTAGAAGGCAGGAGGCAGGAGGCAGGAGGATGAAACTTTACACTTCATACTTTATTAATTTAGCAACTTACTTGGCTGATGGATGAATACAGTTCAGCAAATAATAGGTTGTATAATCTATGGCAATCCTAAAATTGTTGACAAAAACTCTCTCCCTTGTGTCTATTGTTCATTGTTATCTATCCGTTTGTTCTCTCCATTACTAAAACTCAGTCATGTCAAGCACCACCATTGAAACCATAATTGCAGCCTACTTTAGCAACATTACCGCAATGAATCCAGAAGGCTGGATAGTGAACTTTGCTGAAGATGCGGTGAGTCATGATCCAGTTGGTGAACCCCCTGTCAAGATTCGGGAAGATTATCACCGATTTATCGGGCAATTGCAAGCTGTATTTGAGAAACTAGCCGCAACAACTGAACATATTTTTGTCGCTGCTAATGAAGCAGCCGTCAAGTGGACAATGCAGGGAGTAAGTAAAACTGGTAAATCAGTCAGCTTTGAAGGAATCACCATTTTTGAGATTAACCAAGACGGCAAAATTCAAACAACCCGCGCCTACTGGAACCCCAAACAATTGGTAGCACAGTTGCGGGGGTAAGATGAAGTTTGAAGTTTGAAATAAAGGAAGCAGTATAATCAAGTTTCTTTTCTACTCACAACTCCCCAATTTTGAAACGACGCAAATTTATTACCACCTGTGGTTTAACCACCTTAGCTACACAGATACCTCTGGCTGGAGTTCAAGGTAAACTATCGCCAAACACCATCATCAAGCCACCCCACCTAAAAGCGGGAGATACGGTAGGATTAATTTCTCCGGCTGGTGTCATTGATGCGGAAGATTTAGCCAATGCCAAGCGATCGCTCACCGAATTAGGATTGAATATTAAATTAGGAAACCATATTTTAGATAGGTATGGCTATTTAGCTGGTACAGATGCTAACCGCGCCAATGATGTAAATGCGATGTTTGCAGATAGTTCCGTCAACGCCATTATGACTATGCGCGGCGGTTGGGGTTGTAATCGCATCTTACCTTTACTGAACTACGCCCAGATTCGCACCCATCCTAAAATTATCATGGGGTTTAGTGATATTACTGCTTTAGTGTTGGCTATTTATGCCCGTAGTCGAGTCCTGACTTTTCACGGGCCGAATGCCACATCTAATTGGAATGAGTTTACTGTAGATTATGCCAAGCGCATCTTATTTGATGGCGAAGCAATCACAATGCAGAATCTTAAAACTGAAGATATACAATTTGAGACGATTGCATCAGGCAAAGCCACAGGTAAATTAATAGGTGGTAACTTATCAGTGATAGCAGCAATGGTAGGTTCGCCTTATCTACCTGCTTGGCACAAAAGTATTTTATTTGTGGAAGATGTCAGAGAAGATGTTTATCGCATAGACCGAATGTTAACTCAGCTAAAAAACGCTGGGATTCTCAATCAAATTTCTGGTTTTATCTTTGGTAGATGCACCGACTGTAGCATCGGCGATGAACCATCTTTTAAATTAACTCAAGTCTTACGCGAACATATCATCCCCTTAAAAATTCCCGCTTGGTATGGTTCAATGATTGGTCATATCAAAGATAAATTTACATTACCAATTGGTTTGAATGTCGAAATAGATGCCGATGCTGGCACAATTAAAATGTTGGAATCGGCTGTGGTGAGAGGGGATGAGTAAGGGGGACAAGGGGGACAAGGAAGACAAGGGGGACAAAGAGGATCAGGAGGATAAGGGGGAGAGATGTTGGTAAGATATTAGGACTAAAGATTTATTTTTCGCGCCTTTGCGTGAAACAAAATTCATCCCCTTAATCAGCAACACCTAAAATCAATTTGTAGCGATCGCACAACCTAACAAAGTCTGCATCACCTTGTCTACCTTGTCTCCCTTGTCTAATCTCATCACCGCTTAATCCCCCTAAACCTTTCTTTCGCGGCTTGAAACTCGGCTTGCATTACAGATTGGATTTTTTGTGGATCAGGTTTTTTCCCACCCATCACATCGCCAAAATAAACACAAGCTGCTTCACCTAAAGACCAAGTATAAGCCGCCGCCCAAGAAGCCGCGATCGCACTGCCAAAACCAGGGATAATTTTGACTAACTCCCGTCCAATTGCTTGGGCGAAAAATCCACCGGCGATCGCACTCACAATCCCGCCTGCTTGTGATGGTGTGATGGTTTGCCCGTATAATTTACCTAACAGTCCTACCATCGATACTTGCAATGCTGTTAACACAGGCATGGTTGCAAATGGTAAAGGTATGGCTGCTAATGTTGCTGCCATAATTGAAAAAGTCAACATATACCGCCTTCCTGCATCACGGTAGATATTACCAATTTGTTGACCTACTCCCTGTGATAATAACTGATTAATCGCGCGGGCTTCTGCTTCTGGCAACAATTCTGCTAAAGCATCTCGAAACTCTTCTAAACCATAAAATACCGGATTGTAACCATCTTCTTCTAAAGTAAAGTCGATCAGCACGGCGCGATCGCACAATCCACTAAAGGCTTGCTGAATTTCCCCAAAAGCGCGTTGAACTTCATCATAATTTGGTGGATACGCTGGATGATCTACCACATCCACAGGATAAACTTCGTGTAAGCAAGTCACCGCCAGTAAACAGGGAATATCAGGATATTGTTGACGTAGGTTTTGGGCAATTTTTCGCAACGTATCCGTGGCAAAATCATTAATCTTGACAGTGAGGATTAACACCCTCGCACCGCGACTAGCCTTTTGTAAATCACCCAACAACTCTTGAATGATGATTTGAGTTTCCTGATTAACATCTCCTAACCCCACCGTATCGGTAAAAATCAGCAACGGTAAATCATTAGAAGGATAGGCGTAACGTTCAGTATGTTGGGTATGGGGGCGAAAACCTTGTCCGATAATTTCTGCTGAAACTCCAGTTAGTCCCCGCACAATCGAACTTTTACCAGCTTGGGGTTTACCAATTAACAAAGCTTCTGTAGTTGGCAGTTCAGCGCGGACAGCTTCTAAAATCTCTGCTACCTGAGCTTCGCTGACACTATACCATTCAACCACAGTCTGCGATACTTGTTCCACAGGTAGAAACTGCATCAAACTAGATGTAGCTTTTTGCCAGATCCCTGTAATGCGGTTTTTCCAATCATTATTAGCCGACTGCGTTTGACCTCCAGGCGGTTCATTGGTAGATTGAGAATCTGCTGATGGCAAATTAGTGTTAGGTTGCTCAGTCATGGTAATCAAAACAGCAGATAGATGGCAGTTTGAGTTGATTCAAATCATGCACCTAGCGACTGAAGTCGCCGCTACACAGACAAAACCCACCTGCGCGGGTTCCAAACCCTTGATTTTATATTAGTCCGCGTAGGCGGACTTCGCTTGTGTAGCCGCGAATTACATTCGTCGGGGCTAGGTGCTTGAAATACTCACTAGCCATTTTAGATGATTCAACCGTCACCTAACCTGCACCTTTATAGCAATCTTCCAATCAACAAAAATCACACCGGAGATGATATGAATTACCCCATTGCAGAGTTAGCCATTGCTAACAGTCAAGATTTGGTGAGTTTATTACAATTCCCCTTTATGCAACGGGCGCTGATTGGTGCGGTGTTGATGGGTATACTGGGAGGCTTACTAGGTAGCTTTGTCACTTTACGACAATTATCATTTTTTAGTCATGCCGTTGGTCATGCGGCTTTAGTTGGTGTAGCCTTGGGTGTGCTGCTACAGTTAAATCCTACTTGGATGTTACTGCCCTTTACTTTGGTTTTTGGTGTTGTTGTCCTTTACTTTGTCGATAAAACCGATTTAGGCAGTGATAGCGTACTGAGTATAGTTCTTTCTGGCGCGTTGGCGATCGGTGTCATTCTTTCTAGCTTGATTCAGGGATATCGGGGTAACTTGATGGGCGTGCTGTTTGGCGATATTCTCGCTATTGATGCCACCGATTTAACTTTAACCTTACTCATCCTTGTAGGCAGTGCTATATTTTTATTCTCGACTTTGCGCCAGCAAATTTTACTCACCCTCAATCCTGATGTTGCCAAAGTCCAAGGTATTCCCGTGGAATTATATCGTTACGCCTTTGTCGTGCTGCTGTCACTAGCCGTTGCTGTGGCAATAAAAGCCGTGGGAGTTTTACTAGTTAACGCCTTTTTGGTGATACCCGCCGCCACAGCCAAGCTGATGAGTCAGCATTTTAGCCGTTTTTTGTGGATGTCGGTAATTGTTGGTTCCATTAGCAGCATTGTCGGGATTCTCGTTTCCGGGATTTTTAACCTTGCCTCTGGCCCTAGTATTGTACTGGTTCAGTTCTTGCTATTCATAGCTGTGTTCGTTATCATCAAGCTGGGTTGGCAAACTGCTTGAAGAAGAATTCAGAAGTCAGAATTCAGGAGTCAGAATAAGAGCGTGGGGTATTAAAAACGCTTATTCATCCGCCAGCGATGCAGTGAGCTTGTCGTTCGCGTAGCGTCTCCGGTAGGAGAAGTGTCTCACATAATTCCTTCTGAGTTCTGGCTCCTGACTCCTGAATTCTATTTAGATAACTTTTTTTTTGGATGACCCTTGCAGAATCCTTTTTTGTTCGCTAAGATTATAAATCGTGGCGCAAAAACAAAGCACCCGCCGGGATAGCTCAGTTGGTAGAGCAGAGGACTGAAAATCCTCGTGTCACGAGTTCAAGTCTCGTTCCTGGCATACCACTAAACCCCTTGAAATCCAACGATTTCAAGGGGTTTTTGCTTTATCAGTACCAGGACTTACACACAAAGATTTTCTATGGAGACTGGGTGTAAGGGTGTAGGGGTTTTGGATACATACAAGCCTACGGGGAAGTCAAAATTCAAAAGTCAGAGAATTTTTAACTTTTGACTTGATTTTGCTCCTATAGCCCTTCACCCTCCTCAATCCCTTGATTTTTTGTATTCGTAAGTCATAAGTAAATCACAAAATGTTTTTCATTTCGGTATTTACAAGTATAAATTTATACAGTATTATGAGGTTAAGAAAGGCGATCGCCCTCCGCCAAGAGCTTGCGATCGCCTTTCCCTAAACCCCCCATTCTGGGAGATAATTACTATCATGGCACAAGTCAAAAAGTTTGCACGACTCCAACATTTCCCCCCTTCTCGGTTACAACAATTTTTAGAGGGCGAAAAGTTTAATACTCCTGTCCGTCATTTAGTTTCTGAAAACCCATCACCTAAACGAGAACGCATTAAACACATACTCATTGGTTCTTCTCAAGCTGTTAGCAATACTATTCACCATTTGCATGTTGTTGGTTACGCCAGCACTAGTGATTGGAGTCCACTTTTACCTACTGCTAACCCAGATGAGGTGATGAGTATTTTAATCCGTATGATTTTGATGCGATAAGCAATTTCAACTATTAAAAACCCGACTTTAAATAAAGTCGGGTTTCTTTTTTATGTTTGGGTTAACTCTGATTTTAAGAATCAAAAAACCTTCGGCGAGGTCTATCGCTACAACCGCGAGTAGAAGTGTTTTCAATTATTCCGATTTCAGTTAATCGGTAAAGCAAGTGGGACACTGCACAGACAGATGAGTTCTGGTTTCCAATAATTCCGCCTCTAAAGAATAGAAGCGGCTTACGTGAAACTATAGGGAAACCCAACCTACGCCAGAATTGGTGTTTAGTCTTAATTAAACGGTATTGTTTTATACTCTGGCTTGCAAGTGATGGAGTTATATCATGTCCGGTTAATTAGTTGTGATTTCCACAATCTTTGCACCCCACCCCCAACCCCTCCCCGTCAACGGGGAGGGAAGACATAGCGTAGCTGTGGCGGGGTGGGGTTCTTCGGTTTTTGTAAGTAATCAAGCGGACATGATGTTACAGCATAATAAAGACTATTCAAAACTTTTATTTATGATTTTAACAATAAATAATATTTGCTTTTATTATTTGCTCAGTTTTATCTTGGAACTAAGAACAATTAAATACAAAATCAAAAATTATCTAGGTTGGTTTTAGAAAAAATTTACCTATGAAATATATTATTAATGCCATGAAAAGTACTGCTATTTTGTCTAAAGCTTTGTTGGTTGCTAGTTTTGGAATATGTATACTACCTGTTTCCAAAACCTATGCCGTTGATGCCAGCACTACATATAATCAAACGAGTGCAGCAGCAGCAACTTATTACTTCACTGTTGCCATACCTGCTTCTGGGGCAGAACCTCTACAACAAGTGACGCTGACGCAGATTCAAGGCAGGGAAGATATTGAGTATGATATCAGACAGAGTAGAGCTTTTGTGGAAAGGAGCGATCGCACAAGCAAAAATCTGCCTATTTCTTCGGTAAGTAACTCAACTGAAAACGGTTCAGTAACAATTCAATTCGCGCAGCCTTTACCAACAGGCACAACAGTAAAAATTGCTCTCAAACCGTACCGTAATCCTATTTATGAGGGAGTTTATTTATTTGATCTCAAGGCTGCTACTGCAAATCAGAATACAGAAAGTCAATCTCTTGGTGTAGCTCGCTTACAATTTTACCCAAACGACTAAACAGAAACACCAAAAAATTTTAGACTGTTGTCAGGTGGGCATTGCTCACCTGGCAAATTTATTATTTATTAATAACCAGCGCCTTTATCTACAATATTCCGCATGGGTTTACCACTATAGTAGCGTGTAAAATTATCAAGAAATAGTGAAATTGCTCGCTCTTTAGTTTGAGGAGAATGACCAGAACAGTGGGGTGTAATAAAAATATTTGGTTGATTCCACAAAGGGCTTTCTGGAGGTAGCGGTTCTGTAAATACTGTATCTAAAGCTGCACCAGCAATTGTACCTGTCTGCAATGCTTTGATAAGTTCAGCTTCATCAACAATTGCACCACGGGCAATATTAATCAGATAAGCATCGGGACGCATGAGGCTGAATACTTCTGCATCAATTAGTCCTTTAGTTTCTTTTGTCAGAGGTGTAGCAATCACCACATAGTGAGCTTCCCCTAAGAGTGCTTTCCACTCATTTGCACCTACCACTTTATCAAAGTTAGGTAATGGTTGCGGATTACGGCGACTACCAAAAATTTTTAAACCAAAAGCTTTCGCACGCTTGGCAATTTCTTGTCCAATGCCACCTGCACCAATAATTAATAATGTTTTATCTAGCAGTTCTTCGTTTCTAAAACTTCTTTGCCAACTCTTTTGAGCTTGTAATTCATGCAGTTTTAGAAAATTTTTAGCGTAAGACAACATATAAGCGAGGACAAATTCTGCTATAGGAATAGCATGAAGCCCCGCACCGTTAGTTAGGATAATTTCACGTTCTAAATACTGTGGTGTCAGAATGTTATTGACACCCGCATTTGTGGCTTGATGCCAACGTAATTTAGGTGCTGAATCTAAAACCTTCTGTAAAGTTGTAGGCTTAATATAATACAACCAACTGAAATATACTTCCGCATCTGTAGCATCACCATCAATATTGCCATCAACATCTGCTCGGACAATTTGTGTATCTTTAGGTAGATGCGGCTGAATCTCATCAGCAACTTCTATCGGTAGAATTAGCTTCACAATACTCTACTCCTTGAATATTTTGAGTATAGCTGAGTAATATGCGATCGCAATTACAGCAATTTTCTCTCACACCACAATCTTTAGTAACGAAACAACATTGGTGTATATCTGCCAAGTGCTAAATTCAATAAAGATTTTTTTATGATTTTTGCTGTCTCACAATCCTATAATATAACGCTTGATTTAAGCACTAAAAGTCTATCCGTTTACCGTATTTAATATTAAAAACCTAAAATTTACCATAACCTTATCAATTAATCAAGTTTGTTTTTTTATCCTGTAAATACCGAAATTAAAGTAGTAATAGATACTAGCAAACTACAGGTTTACTGGAATTTTACTATCTTATAAAATTATACTACTAAAAATTGGTCGAATTAGTGTATTATTAAATTAATGTCAATTAATTGCTGTTTTAGCTGAATTATTTATGTATGTGAAAACCTAAATATATGTTGATGCAAATGTTTCAATCTAGGTTGGCATTCTCTGCATCAAATCTGTTGTTCATATCTTTCTATGCAGTTTAAATCCTACTGGAGATTAAATGATTAATTTTATCTTTTACAAAATTTCTACAGCATTAAAGAGGTTTTGGTTTTCTTATGTTGTACGTCAACATAAATTCTTCTCTGTTGTACCTCTTTCTGTAGCTGGTGCTTTTATTACTGGCTTATGTCTCAGCTTGCTATTTGCCGCTTGCACAACACAGAATACAAGTAATACTACTAATGTATCTGCTAATAACTCTACTCAAAATAAAGCAACATTAGTTAGATTTGGCTATCAAAAATCAGCAATTCTCTTAAAAAGTAAAGGACTTTTAGAAAAGCGACTACAACCTGAAGGCGTATCTGTTGAATGGATTGAATTTCCGGCTGGGCCACAGCTTTTAGAAGCAATGAATGTTGGCAGTATCGATATAGGTCATACAGGAGAATCACCACCAATTTTTGCCCAAGCTGCTGGTGCTGCTATTACATACATAGCAGGAATTATCCCTAGTCCTGCTAATTCAGCGATTCTTGTGCCTCAAAATTCTGCCATCAAAACAGTCAATGACCTCAAAGGAAAAAAGATTGCTTTTCAAAAAGGTTCTAGCGCACATTATCTGCTGGTACAAATATTAGAAAAATATGGTTTGAAATATAGTGATATTCAGCCGATATATTTACCTCCAGCCGATGCGCGTGCAGCCTTTGTCAAAGGTAGTATTGATGCTTGGTCAATTTGGGATCCCTTTTATGCAGCAGCAGAAGAATCAGCTAATGCTCGTGTGTTAATTGATGGTGCAGGAATTAATAAGCAAGGAGGATATTACCTCGCTAGTCAAAAGTTTGCTAACCAGCAACCAGAAATTATTAAAGCAATTCTAGAGGAAATTCAAAGTTTAGAAACATGGTCTGCTCAAAATCGAGATGAAGTTGCGACGACTCTCGCTCCTATTTTGGGTATTGATTTGGAAACCATGAAAAAAAGTACAAATAGAAGAAACTTTGGAATTAGACCAATTACACAAGAATTAATCACTCTCCAGCAGCAAGTCGCAGATAAATTCTATGAACTAAAATTAATTCCCAAACCAATTGATGTGAAACAAGCCATGCTGACACCTGAGCAATATGCAGCTTTTTCACCTAAAACACTCAATAATTAGTATTCGTCATTATGAGCGATCGCACTGATTTACTCAATCTTCGTTATGGTATAGATGCTTTCAATGCAGAGATTCGTTGGAATGAGACTATATCTAATTTATTATCTCATCGTTCGATTCGCGCTTATTTAAGCGAGCCATTACCACCAAACACTTTAGAAACTTTAGTAGCAGCAGCGCAGTCTGCATCTACTTCTTCCAATCTCCAAACTTGGAGTTTAGTTGCTGTTGAAGACGCACAACGTAAAGAAAAGTTATCACAGTTAGCAAATAACCAAGCGCACATTCGTCAGTGTCCTTTATTTCTTGTGTGGTTAGCAGATTTAGCGAGATTAGCTTACATCGCCGAAAGTCAAGGATTACCCCATGAAGGTTTAAATTATCTGGAAATGTTTCTGGTGGCGGCTATAGATGCAGCCTTGGCAGCACAAAATGCTGTTGTCGCCGCAGAATCCTTGGGTTTGGGGACTGTTTATATCGGTGCGTTGCGGAATCACCCAGAAGCAGTCGCAGAGGTGTTGAATTTACCGCCTCATGTTGTTGCTGTGTTCGGGTTGTGTGTTGGTTATGCAGATTCATCGGTAAATGCGGAAATTAAACCACGTTTACCCCAAGCGGCGATATTGCATCGGGAGACTTATCAATTAGAAAAACAAGAACAGGAAATTGCGTTTTATAACGAAATTATGAAACAATTTTATGATTCGCAAAAGATGAATGTTCCTGGTGATTGGTCAGAACACTCAGCTAAACGAATCGCGTTTGTGGAATCTTTATCGGGACGCGACAAATTGCGACAAGTTTTGAACAATTTGGGGTTTGAGTTGCGTTAGAAGAGTGTTGTATGAAAGAAGTGATACCCACTGTCAAGACATCAAAAACACGATAAACTCACAAAATTTAAGTATTAATTATGACCAATACTAAAAAGATTAGTGATGATTTGAGTGCGGCTGGACAAATCACACCAGAGCAATTACAACAAGCTGCATCTGAGGGTTTTAAATCTGTGATAAATTTGCGATCGCCTGATGAGCAAGGTTTTTTGAGTGACGAACAGCAGCAAGCAGAAGCAGCTGGATTAAAATATGCCAATGTCCCTTTAAAACCTACAGAACCAAATCACGAGTTAACCAAGGCAGCACTTGAGGAAATTGCTGATTTACCTAAGCCGATATTAATTCACTGTGCAGCTGGTGCTAGAGCATCGGGAATTGCCTTGATTGCCAATGCGATTCAAGATGGTTTGACTGATGAGCAAATCACTCAAAAAGCCGCCGAGTTAGGAATTAGTCTAGAACAACCACACCTGAAGCAATTTTTATTGGAAAAATAACTTGCAATCCTCATGAAAATAGGTTTACAAGTCTGCAAACCAAAAGGATTTGCCTAATCTCTGCAAGCATATCAGGAATTATTAGCGATCGCACTCTACTGTCGGGCGATCGCTTTCTTATTCTCCATCAGTAACGAAATTCGCCTCTTGACTTATAAAATATGCGAAGCTAATATTTAGATTAACTAAATATTAGTATTACATCAAACTCGTGACTAGACTTACAGGAAGCACTGATTTGTCGGAATCTCCTGCTAGTAGCCCTCAAGCAGTGATTTTAGAAACGCAAGGATTGACGCGTTACTTTGGTAAAGCAGTCGCCGTCAATGATTTGAGTATCACAGTAGAACAAGGCGAAGTATTTGGCTTACTCGGCCCTAATGGAGCAGGTAAAAGCACAGCCATCAAGATGTTGACTACGCTATTGCCTCTAAGTGCAGGCAGAGCAACTATAGCTGGCTACGATGTAACTCATCAGGCTGCTGCTGTTAGAAGGCTATTTGGCTATGTACCTCAAGCACTTTCTGCGGATGGCAGTCTGACAGGGTACGAAAACCTCTTAATCTTTGCCAAGCTCTACGATATTCCTATTAAATATAGGCAAAGGCGTATCCGAGAAGTGCTAGATTTCATGGGTTTGCAAACTGCCGCCCATCGTTTAGTGCGTAACTATTCTGGTGGCATGATTCGCAAACTAGAAATTGCCCAATCTATCATGCACCAACCCAAGATTTTGTTCTTAGATGAACCGACTGTCGGGTTAGATCCCATTGCTCGGACTCAAGTATGGCAACTTGTACAGCAACTGCGTACAGATTACGGTACAACCATATTTTTAACTACTCACTTTTTAGAAGAAGCCGATAGTCTGTGTAACAAAGTGACGATTATGCAGCAAGGCCGAGTTGTGATTACAGGCGCACCCAGTAATTTAAAAGCTTCGTTGGGTAAGCCAAATGCAACCTTAGATGATGTCTTTATTCATTACACAGGCGATCAATTAACATCAGGAGTTAACTACAGTGATACAGCCAGAACCAGACGTACAGCTCAACGGTTGGGTTAAGACAAAACCTCTTTACCGCAACAATGTGATCTCTACAATTATTCAAATATTGACAAAAACTCTCGTGATTGCAGAGATGGAAGTGCGAAAACTCCGGCATGATCCTACTGATTTAGTAGTTCGAGCCGTGCAACCATCACTGTGGCTGTTGATTTTTGGACAAGTCTTTACCAAGATTCGGGCAATTCCCACAGGTGATTTACCGTATCTAGACTTCATGGCTGCGGGTATTTTAGCGCAGAGTGTGTTATTTGTAGCAATTTTTACAGGTGGGATGACACTAATTTGGGAACGAGACTTAGGAGTTGTGCATAAATTTCTTGCCAGTCCGACACCAAGAGTAGCAATGGTATTAGGTAAATCTTTAGCCTGCGGAGTGCGCTGTTTATCTCAAATATTTATTATATACGTGTTAGCACTCTTATTAGGAGTTAAACTTAATCTTTATCCCTTGGCTGTTATCCAGGTGCTATTAATTGTCCTGTTGGGTGCTGCTTGTTTTTGCGCCTTTTCTTTAATCATCGGTTGTTTAGTAAAAACCAGGGAAAGGATGACAGGAATTGGACAGTTGTTAACGATGCCTTTGTTTTTTGCTAGTAATGCCATCTATCCGATTTCCATGATGCCCAACTGGTTAAAGTTTTTGTCTCATATTAATCCTTTAACATACCAAGTTGATGCACTGCGTGGCACGATGTTAGCCAATGGAAGTAGCATATATGGCTTTGGTTGGGACTGTATAATTCTGTTGCTAACATTAGTAGGCTTGACCTTAATTTGTGGACGACTTTATCCACGGGTAGCAATGTAATTAGGAAAATAAGTTTTTCAGATTGAAGAAGGGTTAGCTTTACTAAAAAATATCTTCGAGCAAACAGAAAATAAACCTAACCCTATTCCCTTATTTCTGACTAATCGTTGTAGGAGTAATAGCTGCATATTGTTCAGGTGTCAGCACAGCTTCTTGAATATTTATAGGTTTAGGAAGCAAACCATTTTTATAGAAGTAATCAGCAACTCTTTGTTGTTCTCTGATTAACTCAGGCGAAATAGCTCTTAATCCATAGCCACGACGACTAAGTACCAAATCCATCACTGCTGGATCTAGTTTTTGATAAGGCGTAATTAATTTTGCTGTCTCTTTAGGATTAGCTTCTGCCCAGCGTTGAATTTTATCAATTTCCTCAATCACAATTCGGAGTAATTCTGGATTATCGATAGCAAATTGTTTCCTACCGATATAATATCCACCTGGAGTATCAAGTCCTTCGGCAGTTCTAATAATCCGCACCTTACCTAATTTTTCAGCCCTCGCTAAATGAGGATCGCCAGTTACCCACACTGGAATTTTGCCTTCTAAAAATGCACTACTAGCTTCTACGTTAGGTATACTTAAAACTTGAATATCTTCAGGTTTTAAACCTACATCTTCCAAAGCTCTAATTATGAAATAGTGAGAAGCAGAAGCTTTTTGAAAAACTACTTTCTGCCCCTTAATATCTTTGATGCTCTTAATAGGAGAATCGGGGGGAACTGCGATCGCACTTCCTCTACCACTTTTTTCGGTGCGTCGTGAACCAACCACATAAACAATATCAGCACCAGCCGCTTGGGCAAAGATAGGCGGTGTTTCTCCCACAGAACCTAAATCTATTTTACCCACGTTCATAGCTTCCATCAGCTGTGGCCCTTGAGCAAATTGCGCCCATTCTACTTTGATACCCAAAGGTTCTAGACGTTTTTCTAATACTCCTGTTACTCTAACTAAATCACCAGCTTGTTGATATCCCATCCGCAGCACTTTCGTCTTGATACCACTGGTAGCTGATACATTAATTGCGGTATTAGATTTTTCTGCTTGCGGGGTTGTGGGGTTGCAACTACTGAGAACCAAGGCAGTTGATAAACCCAAAAAGCCTGCTGTACCAAACCGAATAAAACGGCGGCGAGTGTTGAATATTTTAGTCATAGGTGCAATGAAATAAATAATTACTGACAGACGGTGTTGAAAGTCAAGTTAGGAGTGTAAGGAAATACAAAATCTGGACGTTTTGTTAGTCATGAGTAAGTCCTAATTCTAGTTATTAACTCCTACAGGTAAGAATCCACCTGCCTGCATTTTCCATAACTTGTAGTAAGCACCACGGCGTGCTAACAGTGTGGTATGAGTGCCATCTTCGATAATGCGACCTTGGTCAAATACCAAAATGCGGTCTAGATGGGCAATAGTAGATAGTCTATGCGCTACTACAATCACGGTTTTCCCATCCATCATTGAATCTAAAGTATCTTGGATCGCTTTTTCAGTGATGGAATCGAGGCTGGAGGTGGCTTCATCAAGAATCAGGATCGGCGCATCTTTGAGGATAACTCGTGCGATCGCAATCCTTTGTCTTTGCCCTCCAGAAAGTTTGACACCACGTTCACCCACCAAAGAATCATACCCTTCTTTAATCTGAGCGATAAAATCGTGAGCATAGGCTTGACGTGCTGCCTCAATCACTGCCTCGTCGGCCGCATCTATTCGCCCATAACGAATATTTTCTATTAATGTCCGATGGAACAGAGATGGATCTTGAGGAATCAAGCTAATTTGGGAGTGTAGGGCATCTTGAGTCATATCTTGAATATCAACCCCATCAATAAGAATCTGTCCAGATTGGGGGTCGAATTGACGCAAAATCAGATTGACGAAGGTGGATTTTCCAGAGCCAGAAAAGCCAACCAGTCCGACACGCTCTCCTGGTTGGATGGTTATAGAAAGGTTGTCAAATACTTTTTTTCCAAGTGAGTAGCTAAAATTCACCTGGCGAAACTCAATCTGTCCCTGAGTGATTGAGTGAGCGATCGCATTATCTCGATCAATAAGTTCATGGGGTTGAACAATAGTCAGAACGCCATTAGCAATATTACCGATATGTTCAAAAAATTCGAGAAACCGTTTACTTAAATTTCGGGCTTCACTGATGATTAACAGTGACAAACTGGTGGCGACAACAAAATCAGCGGCAGCAATTTTACCCTGACTCCAGAGTAAGAGCGAGTAATACAAAGTGCCAATTTTCAGGATTGCTGCTGAGATATACTGAAACCAGCGAATTCGCTCCGAGTACCAGTTAGACTTTCTCACCTCTTTGAGTTCTTGCCTTAATCGCTCATTTAAATAACGTCGTTCAAAACCCAGGCGAGCAAATAGTTTGCTACTAGTAAGATTTGTTACCGCATCTACGATGATGCCAGTTGTTTCACTTCTTGCTGCTGCGGCTCTGCGGGAGTAAATTCGGCAGCGAGTTGCCAACCAGAACGAAATACTGATGAACAGAACGGCCCACGTTCCCACGAGTGCAGCCAGAGGAGGATAGGCGCGATACAGTAAAATCGTAGCGACGATATACACGATAATTACTGCCATAAATTCACTAATTAGCATTTGCATCGTCTGTGTGACACCCAGAGAAGTTTCGCTAATTCGATGCGCCAATGAGCCTGCAAAACTGCTGCTTAGATAGCGATGGGAATGATGTTGCAAGTAAGCATATAGCGAGCGGACGATGTGCTGTCGGTGGATTGGATGGAGGATAGTCTGCAAAAGTCCAGCCGATCGCCCAAATACCACTTCACCCAAACTCAAGGCGATGAACAACATCAGAGGTTGGCTGACAGCATGAAAAATCTCCTGACTGTCCCCTGGCGATCGCGTCACACTCCGGATGATTTCGCCAATGGCATAAGGCAACATAATGCCACAAGTTGCGTGTATTACCTCCAAAATCACCATTGCCACATACCACCAGCGGAACTGGTTCACGAAATAGCAAATGAACTTAAAGGTCGTATCTGGCAAGGGTGGCGCATCGGCAGCACGTTGAAAGGATTGAGATGAACGAGGAATTTTGTTGAAAGAACGGCGATTGCGGCGTATCACTTCAGTTTCTCCCTAACATTATTACAGTTGGCAACCGACGCATGAGAATCACATTCATTCCTCTAGAAATGTAGTTATTAAATCGCTCACACAAGAAGTCTGGAACCTCTATCAGTGAAACTTCTTGAAACCCTACTTGTTGATAGAACAATTTCAAATGCTGCCACGGAATGCAGTAACAAACTTGATCGACAAGCTGCTCAGTACAAGCTTGAAGTAGCTGCGTACCAAAACCCTGATGCTGAAACGAAGCTAAAACCTGCATTCCCCTAAGCACAAAGAACCCAGTATTTGGACACAAACGTACTGCACCAACAATTCTCTCCTCCAATTGGGCAATGAATGTTAATGCTTCCTCACTCAGATCGCCCCCGTAACCACATTGTTTGTAAAAAGCTTTAATATTTTCATAATCATGCAACTTTGCTTGGCTAATTTTTAGCATATTGCTCTAAAAAATTGCTGAGTTAGCAATCCTAACGCAGAGAATCTCCCTTGCGGTATTCGGCTGTGATGTCGTCTAGCTTTTGTTTCAAATTTTCGTCGAGTTTGACTTCTGTTGCTTTGAGTGTGTCAGCTAGTTGTTCTGGACGGCTAGCACCAATGATGGGGGCAGTAATAATCGGATTAGCCAACACCCAAGCTACTGCTAAAGTAGTGAGTGACAATCCGGCGAACTCTGCAACTGTGCGTAATTCCTCAACAGTATTAAACTCGCGATCGCGCCAGTAACGTTCTTGATAACGTTCTGCGGCAGTACCCAAGGTAAAACGAGTCCCGGTGGTGGGGCCTTGAGCCTGGTTATGTTTGCCAGTAAGTAGACCACCAGCTAAAGGATTGTAAGGAATTACACCTAATCCTTCTTCTTGCGCTAAGGGCAGAAGTTCTCTCTCAATCTCGCGGAACAACAAATTGTAGCGGGGCTGAATCGAGACAAAACGAGTCAAATTTCTCACCTCGGCACGACCCAAAGCACGAGCAAGTCGATAAGCCAAGAAATTAGAAACCCCGATATAGCGTACTTTCCCAGCACGAACTATAGTATCCAATGCTTCTAGAGTTTCATCTAGAGGAGTTGAAGCATCATCAGAATGCAATTGGTACAAGTCAACATAATCAGTTCCCAATCTTTTTAGGGAAGCATCGATCGCATCTAAAATATGTTTGCGAGATGCACCTTGATCCCAAGGCGCAGTGCCAACCCGACCAACAGCCTTTGTAGCTAAGATAAAATGTTCGCGTTTACCTTTAAGCCAACGCCCAATAATTTCTTCGGTACTACCAGCCGTAGCTAATCCTCCGCCAAGCGGATAAACATCGGCTGTATCGAGAAAATTGATACCAGCTTCAGCCGCAGTATCGAGGATACGTCTGGAAGTTTCTTCATCTGTCTGCAAGCCGAAAGTCATTGTACCCAGACAGAGACGGGAAACAGTCAATCCCGTTTTACCGAGTTTAGTTGTTGGTAAAGTCATTTCTTTGAGTCTTTGCGTGAGACAAAAAAAATTTATGCAAGAGGTCTAAAATCTAGCAGTTAGTTTTTCGATATTCCGCCTCAGACAACTACAGAAGCTTGACGACGACTCTGAGAAACAAACCACTGCTGCAATTTCAATTCAGTGTAAACTTCATCAGCTATGAAATGATCCCCTTCAGGTAGTAAAGTAAAATTTACTTTACCGCCAGCTGCACGCAAGGTATCGACAATCTGCTGCGTATCTTCAACTGTCAATTTCTCGTCCTTGCCACCTTGGAATATTTGGATCGGAATTTCCTTGAGTGCAGTTAGCTGGCTGATGTCTAAAGTTTTGGGAACACGACCAGATACAGCTACCAGTCCAGCAAAACGA
This sequence comes from Nostoc piscinale CENA21, assembly GCF_001298445.1. Taxonomy (NCBI): domain Bacteria; kingdom Bacillati; phylum Cyanobacteriota; class Cyanophyceae; order Nostocales; family Nostocaceae; genus Nostoc; species Nostoc piscinale. The sequence goes on from NZ_CP012036.1 coordinate 6,933,194, forward strand.
CCAGGATGAGAAGCAGCAATGTGCCATGCCCCAGCCGTACCTAAACTAAATCCAGATAAGATGACACGGGACGGATCGATAGGCCGGGAGGCGATAAAATTATCCAACAAAGCAATTACATCTGATTCTCGCTCCACCCAAGTCTGCCCTTCAGGAAGTTGGGGTGCTAAAAAGAAGTAAGGTAAGGGGCTGGATTCATGCACAAAACGAGGTAAACCCCACTTTAGCAGTACATCTAAATCATTACCGCGATCGCGTGCGCCATGCAAAAACACAACCAAAGGTGCAGGTTTGTTAGCATCTTCAGCAACAGCTGAGAACAGATAAGGCAATAAACCAGAACGACGTTCGATAGCCATAGTTGTAATTCCTCTGTATGTTTGGTGGTCAGATCCCCGACTTCTTCAAGAAGTCAGGGATCTTGTATTCTCACAGCAAAGATTTAAGCTACTACAAGGTTTTTGTCAGCTTGTGGAGATACAAGGTTGTTCACCTTGGATTCAATCGCTGTACCCTTGAAAAAGTCGGGGTTAGCTTGGGTGTAGAACTTATAGGGATTACCGAAGACATAAGCTTTAAAGTCAGCTTCGGAAATTACTCCTTCTTGCACCAAATCCCAGCTTTCTGCTAGAGGATCTGTCAAGTCTGGTACATCCCAGTGACCGACATCGGAGGAGTAGATGGCGTTGATTTTCACACCCAAGGGATTGGCTTTGTCGTTGAATGCGGCTCCGATTGTGCGATCATCAGATTCCGAACCAAAGAAGAAAGTATTCACCCAGCGATCGCGAATATCTTCAATGCTTTCAATTCCAGCCGCCGCAAAGTCTTCTAGTTCGCTACCAACGGGTGAACGGCTGTGGCGGTTGAAGGAAGAACCTAAAACACTCTTTGTTAGTTCTTCTTTACTCAGCGTATGGGCTTCTAGGAACTCGCTACCAAAACGTGTAAACAACTCATACAACTCATTAGCATTGGTGAGTTCTGGGTTGTAATTTTGTAATCCTTTGAGACTGCGCTTGGAGAAACGGTCTACTAAATGAATGTAGACGTGTGCGCCCCAGTCTGCGCCACCTTCAAGCATAGCTACACGCAACTGTGGGAAACGCTTGGTAACACCACCAAAGAACAGTGCTTTAGCAAATGCTTGTGAACCATCAGCAAAGTGACCGATATGGTTGTTCATGTAGTTGCTGATAGAGGAGCGTCCCGTCCAACCTTGACTACCGTAATGGGTAGTAATCGGTACACCTAATTCAACGGCTTTTGCCCAGAATGGATCGTAGTCGTATTCACTATCCAAGCCGTAGAAATCAATATATGAGGCATACTTGGCGATTTCAGGGTATTGGTCTGCGGGATATTTATCTGCGATCGCCTTAATTGGCCGTTTTACACCACCAGGAATATTTGCTACTTTAAGTCCTAGTGTTTTTACAGCAAATTCTAACTCTTCAACCGCTTCTTGAGGAGTAGTCATGGGGATACCAGCTACCACCGTCAGGCGATCGCTATATTTGCGATACAAGTCAGCATGATAGTGATTTACAGCCCGTTGCAGTGCTTGGCGATGTTCTGGTCTAGCTCCAGCTGGTGCAAGAACATTATTCGGAAAGAGTACCGAATAATCTGATCCCTGTTCTGCCTGACGCTCATAAAAGAGTTCGGGCAAGGTATAAGTAGCTAAATCCAACGTATTGCGGGTAACTCTCGCCCACCAAGGAGAACGAATTGTGCGGTTGTATTGACGTTCTTCTGGGGTTTGTTGATACCAGTCTTTACCGTTAACTTTGGAATTAAGACGAGAAGATTCAGCTTTGCGTAATTCGTCTACGAGTTTGGCACCACCGTAATTAGCGATGTAATCTTCAAGTGCTGGAGTGAAATCATTGGTGTGAACGTCGGTGTCAATGACTGGATAATCTAAAGTTGCTCTAATTGCTGCGGAGCGGGAAGTTTTCAATCTGCTATATTCAGTCATGTTTTTGTCCTTGAAAAAATTACAAATCAAGTCAGCTATCCACGAGAAAATGTGCAGCACCTAGGCGGTGATCTGCAAAAGAGACTTTTTAAAAGATATGGCTGAACCATCTGTCAAAAATCTACTTACGCCAGTACCAATCTTTCATCCACTTGTTTTTGTTTGATAGCAAATTGATTAACCGGACGAGGCAACCCCAAGTTTTCCCGCAAGGTACTGCCTTCGTATTCAGTACGGAATAGACCACGTTTCTGAAGAATAGGAACTACTAGATTTACAAAGTCATCTAACCCTGTAGGCAAGATGGGCGGCATGATATTAAAACCATCTGCTGCACCATTGTTGAACCATTCTTCGAGTTGGTCGGCAATACTTTCAGGAGTACCAATTATTGTGCGATGACCTCTTGCAGTAGCTAGAGCCAAATATAACTGGCGCAATGTGAGAGTCCCACGAGTAGCTAAATCTTTTACTAGTTTTAGACGGCTCTTGTTGTTGTTAGTATCATTAGGTAACTCAGGTGCTAGGTCATCTAGAGAATATTGCGACAAATCGACACCTTTGTAATAGTTTCGCAAAATACCCCAAGCTACATCGGGATGAATTAACGATTGGATGAATTCGTATTTTTCTTGAGCTTCTTCTTCAGTCCGACCAATGATCGGAAAAGCCCCAGGCATAATTTTTAGATCGTCTGGAGAACGCCCATATTTTGTGAGTCTACCTTTGAGATCAGCGTAAAATTCTTGGGCATCAGCTAGGGTTTGATTCGCCGTAAAAATCACCTCAGCAGTCTGTGCTGCTAATTCTCGTCCTGCTTCCGAAGCTCCTGCTTGCACAATTACTGGATAGCCTTGGGGCGGACGAGCGACGTTCAAGGGGCCTTTGACAGAAAAATGTTTACCTTTGTGGTTGAGGATATGCAGTTTATTAGGGTCGAAATAAACACCAGATTCTCTATCACGGATAAAGGCATCATCTTCCCAACTATCCCATAAACCTTTCACTACTTCTACAAACTCTTGGGCGCGTTCGTAGCGTTGGCTATGTTCTGGATGATGCTCAAGTCCAAAATTAGCAGCCGCATTTTCATTACCTGTGGTGACTACATTCCACCCTGCCCGGCCTTTACTTAAATAATCTAAAGAGGCAAACTTACGAGCCAATGTGTAGGGTTGTTCGTAGGTAGTTGAGGCAGTAGCAATAAAACCGATGTTTTTGGTAACAGCAGACAAGGCCGAAAAGAGGGTGACAGGCTCAAAATGAACAAGCTTACCATTGCGTTTTTGAGTTTCTGGTGCGCCACCCCAAACCCCTGGACTGTCCGCCAAAAACACTGCATCGAATAAGCCACGTTCGGCAGTCTGGGTAATTTCTTTGTAATGCTCGAAATTTAACCCAGCGTCTATTTGTGCATCTGGATGTCGCCAAGCCGAAACATGATGTCCAGTGGCTTGAATAAATGCACCTAAACGAAACTGGCGTTTTTTGCTCATCTGCTTTTTTCTCTGTTCGATAGCTAAATTAGTTGATGTGGACGCGTATGGCGTTGATTGTTAACACTAACGCCTTGAGTCAAATAAACCATTTTTCCCCTTTGCACCCGTATTTTTAAGTATCCAGAAGGCTTAACTGCTAGTAATGCTTCTTCGGTATTTACTTCACTTGGGCTTACCCGCCATAAACAAGGTTCAAACAGAAGCCTGTGGAGTATAAGTAATAACTTTCAAAGCCTTCTCCATGTGCGGAGAAGTTTAAACAAGGGTGCTTTATATCTGTGGAACTCACTTTATCTGTTGTCTATTAATCTTAAAATACTTTAAATCGATTGATTTACCGTATTTTGTCTATAAGCAAGCTTTTCACACTTACAAGAAAAATGCAAGTAGTGCTTAACACAAGTTTGCTCAAAGTTCTAAAACAATATATAGCAAGGGTATTGTTTTTTTTGGAAAATTATGCAAATATCCTGAATTAATAGCAAACTACTAAAAGTCGATATTCTTAAAGTAGTATGCTAACGATCACTAGTTAGTAGTTTGCCAACCCAACTTGACAGGGTCAAGGATAAAGGGGAAAGGAAAAAATTTTTGTCCCTGCCTCTTTAACCTTCTTCCTTTGCCTAGGTAGTGTTTTCAAACTATTCATGTTGCCTCCTAACTTTTTAGATCCCCCTAAATCCCCCTTCATAAGAGGGACTTTAAGAGTTTCTTAGCCTCCCTTTTGAAGAGGGTTTGGGGATCACAGAGTTTGAAAATAGTCCCTAGCCTTAACTCAGCATAGTTAACTTGCAAGGATATCAAGCTAATTGAGCTTTTCAAATCAATACTTCATGTTCTCTATTGCTTGGTGCGTGATTTTTTAAGACCATAGAGCTTTTGTCAAAGGTTTTTATTAATAACCCTCTGTAAGATAATCTTTCTCCGAAATATATATCTAATTTGGGATATCAAAATCATTTAGGGTGCTGGCAATCAAAGATTTGTTAATTCTCTGTGCATAACTCAATCACCAATGTTGAAAGTTTTGTGGAATTATGGGCTAGTTATCCCAGCCTTTGTTAATGGATTTTTCATCCTGACTTCAGATGCAAGTGCAACTGAAATGCTAAATGTATCTGATCAAAACGAACCTCTAGCACAAGTGACATCTGTTTCTGAGTTATATGATGTTCAGCCTACAGATTGGGCATTTCAAGCTTTACAGTCTTTAGTTGAACGCTACGGTGTAATTGCAGGCTATCCAGATGGCACATTTAAAGGTAATCGTGCCTTAACGCGTTATGAATTTGCGGCTGGTTTAAATGCAGCTTTAAGCCGACTCAACGAACTAATTGCTACAAATACGGCAGATTTGGTACGTCAGGAAGATTTAGCTACTTTGCAAAAGTTGCAAGCAGAATTTGCTTCGGAATTGGTAGCTTTACGAGGTAAGCTAGACGCTTTGGAAGCACGCACTGCCCAGGTAGAAGGCAATCAGTTTTCTACAACTACCAAATTGGTGGGTGATGCAACATTTGTGGTAGCTGATACATTTGGCGATCGCGTTAATAATACTCCAGCTGATGACACTAAAGATAATACCAATGCTGTTTTTGCCTACCGCACTAGACTTTCCTTCCAAACTAGCTTTACTGGCAGAGATCAACTAACAACAATTCTGACACAGAACACTATCCCTAACTTAACCAGCACTACGGGAACCTCAATGACCCGTTTTACTTTTGATGCTGAAGGCAGAGAAGGAATATATCTCAGTCAGTTAGTTTATCGTTTCCCAGTAGGTAAACAGGGAACTATTTGGATAGGCCCTAGGGCTTTGCAACCAGCTATTTTTACACCAACCTTAAATGCCTCAGTGGGTGGACTAAATGGAGCGGCTTCAAGATTTGCCACTTTTAACCCTACTATCTATCGACCAGGTTTTGATGGTGCTGGCGCAGCTTTTGCCTATAAGTTTAACAATCAGTTGCAATTAAACGCAGGTTATATTACCTTTGATCAGCAAGCCAATAGGCCAGACGAAGGTAATGGATTCTTCAATGGCAACAATGCTGCACTAGCTCAATTGACCATATCACCCAATCGTCAGCTAGATATTGGTCTAACCTACGTACATAAATACTTTGGTAACGGATCTTTTAATCTTACTGGTGGGACAGGTAGTACCTTTGCTAGAAATCCTTTTGGGCAAAATGCTACAAAAACTGACAATTTTGGACTTCAATTTAACTGGAGAGCTAGTACGCGCTTTCACTTAGGTGGTTGGTTTGGTTATACCCTGGCTAATCAACTAAGCAATGGAGATAATGATGCAACTATAATCAATGCTGCGCTTACATTTGGCTTTCCAGATTTGTTTAAAGAAGGCAATCTTGGTGGGTTCATTATTGGTGTGCCACCCAAAGTGACTAGCAATGATTATCGTCCAACGCCCACAGCCGCCCGTCGAGAAGATCCAGATACTTCTTTACATTTAGAAGCTTTTTACACATTCCGAGTCAATGACAATATCAGAATTACCCCAAGTTGTTACCTAATTACCAAGCCTGAACATAACGATGCCAACGATCCCATCTGGGTAGGGACTCTCCGCACTACTTTTACTTTCTAACAAACCCGCAATGTCCTCTTCCTTTTCAGTCCTGTTTTGCCTCTGTAATTTACTTGTGGTTGCTTTTTATATAATTTCGTGTAAAATTTTTATTACAAACTACGGTAAATTGGTCGATTTATAGTATTTTGTAGAAACTACTCTAGCAACAAAGCAATGATTTTGGCTAATTCTACGCTATTTACTGCGTCTGCTTGTTTAGAACATACATAACGGCATCAGTAATTAGCTCTGTTAACAAAATAGTCTGCAAGAAAAATTTCGACAAAAATTAAGCATCTTATGACTATTACCTTCAAAAATACTAAAAGCAGGGAAGCTTCACTAGAAGCAATATTTAATAACAAATACGCTGATAAAATCGTTCCCTGGATAGTACCATTTATTGTGTTACTCATCTGGGAAGTTTCTTCCAGAACTGGATTACTGTCCAGCAGAATTCTACCAGCACCAAGTAGCGTAGTTTTTACAGCATTTAGGCTAGCTGCAACTGGAGAACTTTTTCAACACATGGGAATCAGTGCTGCTCGTGCTGTATCTGGTTTTATTGTTGGCGGTGGAATTGGCTTTATTTTGGGCTTACTTACTGGGTTTTCTCGCATTGCAGAACAACTGTTAGATAGTTCCTTACAAATGCTGCGTACTATTCCCAACTTGGCATTAATCCCTCTAGTAATTTTATGGTTTGGTATTGGCGATCAAGCTAGATTATTTCTAGTTTCTATAGGTGTATTTTTCCCAATTTATCTGAATACTTATCATGGAATCCGTAGCGTAGATCCAGGACTTATTGAAATGGGCAGAGTTTATGGTTTAAAAACACCCCAACTTTTATGGGAAATTGTATTTCCAGGAGCTTTGCCTTCGATTTTGATTGGTGTTCGCTTTTCTTTAGGCATTATGTGGCTATCGTTGATTGTAGCCGAACAAATTGCCGCAGATTCTGGCATTGGTTATATGGCGATGAATGCCCGTGAATTTATGCAAACAGATGTTGTTGTGTTAAGTATTGTGATTTATGCACTGCTAGGTAAACTAGCAAATTCTATAGCAAAAGCTCTAGAAACCAAATTCTTATCTTGGAATCCCAATTACAAAGCTGGGTAAAAGCTTTCAAGAAACATTAAATATTTTTCATCTCTACTCCAGACTCCATATTCCCACTCTCAGCCTAAATTACTATCTTTGATAGCAACTCGCTCATCTACTCTACAAAGGAGAAAATTATATGGTTTCCTACATAAAAGGAACACAGCTACAAATTCTAAATTTAACTAAAATTTTTGGTAATAAAACTGTTTTGAAATCATTAAATTTAGAAGTAGCACCAGGAGAGTTTATTGCAATTGTGGGACGCAGTGGTTGTGGTAAAAGTACCTTACTACGGCTTGTATCAGGGTTAGATAAACCCACGACAGGCGGCATATTACTTGATGGAGAACCATTACGCAAACTAAGTCACTCTGTAAGAGTAATGTTTCAAGATTCCCGCTTGTTACCTTGGAAACGAGTGATTGAAAATGTAGGTTTGGGTTTGCAAGAAAATTGGCGTACAAAAGCAGCCTGGGTATTAGAACAAGTCGGACTTAAAGATAGAGCTAGTGAATGGCCTCATGTATTATCTGGAGGACAACGACAACGAGTAGCATTAGCTAGAGCATTAGTCAGTCAACCACATTTATTACTACTTGATGAACCATTAGGAGCATTAGATGCGTTAACTCGCTTAGAAATGCAACATTTAATCGAAGATTTATGGCAACAAAGAGGCTTTACAGCATTTTTAGTCACCCATGATGTAGAGGAAGCTGTGGCTTTAGCAGACAGGGTGATAGTCATTGAAGAAGGACGGGTTGCGTTAGATGTATCTGTAAGATTATCGCGTCCACGAGATAGGGCTAGTGAGGTATTCGTCAATCTCAGAGAGACAGTCTTAGAAAAAGTGATGAATTATGAAAGTAATCATGCAAATCAATTATTGCAAATGAGTCATTAGTAATTTACTTATTCACTCTTTAGAGTTATACAACAGCTTCAATCGCGATCGCTTCAAAGTTCAACGATTGAACAAAAATCATATTTTTGTACCTGATGCTGTAATTTTCTGCTCAATTTACACCTTTGGTTGGCATTGCCCACTTTTACCTCTACTCATTGGAGAAAAAAATGACTTATCAACATTTAGAAATCAAACCAGTTGCTGGACGTATTGGTGCAAAGATTTTAGGAATTGATTTGAGTGCTAATCTCAGTGACGAGATTATCAGCGAGATTCGTCAGGCTCTCATCCAATACAAAGTAATTTTCTTCCGTAATCAAAATCTGGATGCTAATGGACAAGTCGCCTTTGCTCGCCGCTTCGGGGAAATTACTACCGCCCATCCTACAGTCCCATCTCTAGCTGGACATCCAGAAGTTTTGGATTTGAATTATGGAAAAACTGCTAGCCGTGCTAATAATTGGCACACTGATGTGACTTTTGTAGATCGCCCTCCTCTCGGCTCTATCTTACGGGCATTGGTGATTCCTCCTTATGGGGGTGACACTATTTGGGCAAACTCTGTGACTGCATATCAAGATTTACCAGATGATTTGCGTCATCTTGCTAACGAACTCTGGGCTGTCCATAGCAACGCCTATGACTATGCAGAAGCCGCAGTTAATCTTCCTGAAGATGTCAAAGCTTACCGTGCTATTTTTACATCGACTGTGTATGAAACTCTACATCCAGTAGTGCGCGTTCATCCTGAGTCTGGGGAACGAGGACTGTTCATAGGTGGTTTTGTACGCCAGATTCGGGGATTATCACCAACTGAATCTGCTGATATTATCCGACTGTTGCAGTCTTATGTGACACGTCCTGAAAATACAGTGCGTTGGCGTTGGCAAGTTGGTGATGTGGCTTTTTGGGATAACCGCGCTACTCAACATTATGCAGTCGCAGATTATGGCAATCAACCCCGCCATGTCCAACGAGTCACTATTGTAGGAGATACCCCAGTTGGTGTGAATGGTCAGCAGAGTCAGGCTGTTAAAGGAGATTCTTCTGCTTACAACCAACGTGTAGCTGTAGCTGTGTAAGAAAGTTTTTTCTTCTACTTTTCTACCCTTTGACAAGAAAATTCCAAATTATGGCAAAGACTTTTTCTACAATGTTACCTTTAGGTACATTAGCACCTGATTTCAATTTACCAGATGTGGTTTCTGGTAAAACAATTTCTTTGGCTGATTTTGCTAATAAAAAAGCTTTGCTAGTAATATTTTTGAGTCGCCACTGTCCTTATGTGCAGCACATTAAATTTGAACTAGCACAACTGGGTAAAGACTATGCACAAAGCATCCAGAACAATGTGGGAATTGTAGCAATTAGTGCTAATGATGTTAACACTCACCCCGATGATGCACCTCTATCTTTAAAAGCTTTTGTACAAGAGTTAGATTTAACTTATCCTCTGTTGTTTGACGAAAATCAAGCAACTGCTAAAAGTTTTTTTTGCTGCTTGTACTCCTGACTTTTTTCTTGTTTGATGCTACCCAGCGACTTGTGTATCGTGGACAATTAGATGATAGCCGTCCGCAGAATGGCATACCTGTAACTGGAAAAGATTTGCGGGCTGCTATTGATGCAGTATTAGCAGGTCGGGCTGTAACTTGGGAACAAAAACCTAGTATTGGTTGTAATATCAAATGGAAGCCAGGAAATGAACCTGCTTATTACAAAAATCCCGCGATCGCAGTTTGATAAATCCCTGAGAGTTGTTTGTTTATCAAGCATAAAACTGCTTTGATTTCCGCCGTCCTCAACTATGATGAAATATAGGTATTATGGAGGATATTTTACTATTGTCTCTATCTACCTATATTTTTTATTAAGCTAAAAAACATAAAATTAATATTGTATTTTAATAAATTAAAGCAATTTTTAGATAAAATTGGTTTTTGATATGAAGTATTTTGAGAATTTAGAAATTAATAATAAATTATCCCTAAGTATGGAATTGTAAATAATTTAGGAGTAAATTATGACAATAAAATTAAATGGAAAAGTAGCTATTATTACAGGAGCTTCTTCAGGTATTGGTGAAGCTACAGCTATTGCCTTAGCAGCAGAAGGAGCAACAGTAGCGATCGCAGCTAGAAGAAGCGATCGCTTAGAAGCACTAGCAAAACGTATTGCAGCCAGCGGTGGAAAAGCATTACCCATCGTGACCGATATCACTGATGAAACACAAGCTAACAACCTGATACACAAAACAAACGCTCAGTTGGGACAAGTGGATATTCTGGTTAATAATGCAGGTGTGGCATTGACTGGTAATATTGATGGCGGCAACACTTCAGACTGGCGGCGAATGTTTGATATCAATGTCTTTGGTGTACTTTATACTACCCATGCCGTTTTACCAATATTCAAAGCCCAAGGTAGCGGTCATATTGTCAATATCTCATCAGTAGCAGGGCGCATTGCTCGCGCAGGTGTAGGCATATACAACGCCACTAAATGGGGTGTTAATGCTTTCTCAGAATCCTTACGCCAGGAAGTTTTAAAAGATAACATTCGCGTCACTATTATCGAGCCTGGTTTAGTGGAAACAGAAATTAATAATCATGTCACCGATCCTGTAGCTAAGAAAAATGTTGAAGAACGATTAAAAGCCATCACACCCCTACAAAGTGAAGACATTGCGGCTGCTATCACTTATGCTGTGACTCAGCCGCACCATGTTAATGTGAATGAAATTCTCATTCGACCAACTCTGCAAGAACGGTAATGAAAGAAAATAGCATCATCATGCTGATTAAGAAACCCCTACACGTCGTCAAGTGCAAGGGGTTAACTTTGTTTGTGTTGGCTATTTTTGCGCTGCACCAACGGGAATTGGTTCACCAAGAATTTTGGCGAATCTTTGTAAATAGAAATCTACAGGATTTGCTACTGTTTTAATTGAGGAGCGATCGCTTACCAAATTCCACCATGTCTGCAAACGAGATGCTTCTGCTGGTAGTGTAAATTTGCGGAAGTGTTCTAACAGTGGTAAACGTTCAAACCAGGGATAGAAGCTGATATCCACAAGGCTAAACTCATTTCCTAAAAAATAATCACTTTTGCCTAATCCTTCTTGTTCAATATATAGAAGTGCTTCTGTGAACTCTCTTCTTCCCTGTTCTTGTTCTTTAGTATCTTTACCACGGAGAAATTTGTTAAAAGCTGGGACAAACCGAGTATTAGCATAGTCTATCCAGATGCGAGCCTGTGCTTTTTTTTGCCGGATCTCGTGGTAATAAGGGTGGTTCGGGGAAAACTTCATCTAAATATTCATTGATAATCGCAGATTCGTAGACTATAACATCGCTATGTTTGATAGCCGGAACTTTACCATAACGTGAAATCTGCGTATACCCATCTGGTTTATTCTGTAAGTCAATTTCTATCGGCGTAAAGTCAATGTTTTTTTCCAGCAATACTACACGGGTGCGTTGAGAGAAAGTAGATGCTTTAGCAAAGTAAAGTTGTATATCACTCATGAAGTTTTTTTCCTTGTAATTATGGTGAATGCAGACTATTTGAGATTGCACAACTCAAACCAGAGCAGTAAGACAGAAGCGAGAAGTGTTGATTTGTGCATCTAATTAATAGGATGGCAAATATCTACTCTGCTGCTTATTATACTACTTATCATCGACCGAATTATAGTAGTTTATTCATTAGAATTTTTACAAATTAGAGTCACTTCATATCAAAAAAAAGAATTATTTCCGACACATTATGTAATTTAATTTACTATCTGTTTTGTTTTCAAATGAATTAAATTCACCATTTGCGTCAGATGTTGACAGAACAGCAGCGAACCCAAGATGCAAACTATACCGCCTAAAATCAGTGTAATTGGAGCTTGAAAGTAATGTGCCAAAGTTCCTAGCAGCAAATTACCGAAAGGAGCCATACCCATAAAACACATAGCATAGAAGCTCATTACCCTACCTCGTTTGCTATCTTCGACAATCAATTGCAGCACTGTATTACTAGCAGCTACTTGAAGCGTAGAACTCCAGCCAACTAATACCAAAGCTAACTGAGAAACCCAGAAAAATTGAGAAACAGAGAAAAAGATGAAGCCAATTCCCATTATGGCTGGGCAAAAGGCGATTAGACGCTCTAAACCTGCTACATTTTGCCGAAAACTGAGATAAACACAAGCGAAAACTGATCCCATCGCTGCTGCGGCTGAGAGAAAACCCAAGGTTTCCGAGTCTCCGCGCAGAATTTCTACTGCAAAGATGGGTAGGAGTGTCGTGTAAGACATACTTACTAAGCTGGCTACTGCTAGTAACAGCAAAATTGAACGCACAGGCAGGAATTGATAAGCATATTGAAATCCTTCTTTCAACTTCTGCCATGTATTACTACTGTGTATTTCTACTGCTTTATGTGTAATCTGCATTGCAGAGATTGCCCAAATAGCCACCAGATAGCTGAGACTATCGTATAGAAAGCAATATCCTGCACCAAACTGAGCAATAAAAATTCCACCAACAGCAGGGCCAATCAGACGCGCACCATTGAGAAAAGCGGCATTTAGCGCAATGGCATTTCCCATCAGTTCACGACTAACCATATCACTAACAAATGCTTGGCGTACAGGAACATCTAAACCCTTCAGTAAACCCAAAAATGCACTCAGAGTTAACAATGTCCAAAAGTTTGACAAACCCAAAAATGTGATGATTGTTAGAATTGCAGATAAAGTTATACCTACAACTTGAAGTAGCAGCAACAGGTGATGACGGTTGTAGCGATCGGCTAAAATGCCTGAAATTGGGGCTAGTGCAAACACTGGTAATTGACCAAAAAATCCTGCTAACCCCAACAGTAAAGCTGAATCAGTTAATTGATAAATCAGCCAGAGAATTGTTACTTGTGTCATGAAATTACCTGTCATTGACAATGCTTGCCCAGCAAAGTACAGGCGATAATTGGGGGATCTAAAGGCAGGTAAATCAAGATTTAACTTGAATCTAAACTGAGAGAGTAATTTCATTAATTAAGTAAAAAATGTCACACTCTGCGCTGACTTTGCGTACCTCTGCGTTTAAAGCCTTTTTAACGCAAAAGTACGCAGAGGTTTTCTCAAGATAATTAATTACGCTGTTACTAATTCTCGGTTAGCAACTACTGACTCAGGTTTGACCCAAATCTGATCTAAGCCACCACTCAGCAGGCGATATTGTTGGTTGGGGTCTTGTTGTGGATAGTCCATACGCTTGTGCATACCTCTGGTTTCTTGGCGTTGCAAACCACTGTTGTACATCCACCGCGCCGTAGCAACCATCGCAGCAGCTTCGCGCGATCGCAAAATTTGGCTATCATCTGGTGTGTGGCTATGGCGGATTTCTTGCCAGAGGTCATCAAGTCTTTCTAGAGAGGCACTTAACCCTGTAGCACTGCGGAAAAGGTTGCGATCGTAAGGGAAAACTTCAGCTTGAGTTGCGGCGATCGCTTCATCTGGGGAGAATTTATGATGACCATCTCCATGCAATCCCGCTTCCCCTATTCCATGTACACTGCGCTGGCTGGCCTTTCCTCCCAAACTCAGCGCATAGTTAGCAGCAAATTGTCCAGACCAGTACCCTGAAGACATTGCCCAAGCTGCATTATGGCTACCACCACCAGTGAAGCCACCACAGATTAATTCTCTAGTTGCTGCATCTCCCGCCGCATAAAGTCCATTAACGGAGGTAGCACAGGTATAATCTGCAATCCGAATTCCACCAGTACCGCGTACAGTTCCTTCCAAACGTAAGGTTACAGGGAACCTTTGTGTGAAGGGATCAATACCAGCGCGATCGAAGGGTACAAAGAAGTTAGGCTGAGATGACCGCATCCAGGCTTTTGTTTCTTCATCCATGTTTTGGTCAAGACGAGCATACACTGGCTGAGTCAACAAAGTTTTGGCAATCACTGAACGACCGCGCTTTGAACCTGCACCTTCAATGACTGTGCCATCTTCATACGTGAAAGAAGCCCAATCGTAATACCGAGTCTTGGTGACAGAAGAAAACGCTGGAGAGATGGCATAGGCATTAGAAAATTCCATCCCAGAGAAGTCAGCACCCGCTTCAGCTGCCATCAATAGACCATCTCCTGTGAGGACATTGCAACCCAGAGCCTTACTTAAGAAAGCACAGCCACCTGTAGCAATCACAACTGCTCCGGCTCGGACTGTCCAACGTTCCCCTGATTGGCGATTAATTCCCTTAGCGCCAGCTACAGCACCTTCGGCATCCAGCAACAACTCTAAAGCGGGGCTGTGGTCTAAAATTTTTACTCCTGCTTGCTTAATTTTTCGCCGCATGAACCGCATATAATCTGGCCCTTGTAAGGAGCGACGGATAACTTTGCCATCAACATCAACACTGAAAGGATAGCCTTCATCTGCTAGGGAGTTAATGTTGTCGTAGGTGCGATCTAATACCTTAGTCATCCACTGCCGATCTGCCAGAAAACCTCCCATTGCTTCCCGACTGGCCATTGCTGCTTCTCGTTGTTCTGGGTCTGGTGGAACATACCATACGCCATTACCAGAAGCGGCAGCTGCACCACTTGTACCGCAGTAACCTTTGTCTACTAAAACGACTTTTGCACCACTAGTAGCTGCACTCCACGCTGCCCAAGTTCCAGCAGGGCCACCACCAATAATTAAGACATCTGTGGTTAAGTTAACACCAGAAGCATTTTGAAGAGAGTAGGTCATGAAATTTACTCCTTTAAAAGTCAGAAAAGGGGAAGGGCAGAACTTCCCCAAGAGCGAGGCAAAACATGGAAACATTTTTAAGGATTGGGGAATTGCCAATCTTTGATATCAAAATCTGATTTCAACAATTTCTGCTCGGCGAGAAACTGCTTTGTGGAATTTAAGAGTTTTAATCCTTCTGGTGTAAAAGGTTCTGTGGGATAAAGATTGATTGGGTAGGATTCTTTGGCGATCGCTAATGGCACATTTCCACTTGCTTGTGCCGCAAACTGATAAAATTCCTCTGGATTAGCTTTGATTTCCTGCAAAGCTTGTAGTCTCATTTGATTCCACTTTTGCGGTAGTTCTGGGTGACGAGAAAGAAAATTCTCTGTCACAACACTTACCCCTGTCCCTACTAATCCCTGATGATCTTTAGCTTGATCAATCACAGGAAATCCTTGAGAAGCTAATGTCGGCCCAGCCCCCATTGCAAAGGGATAAGCAGCAATATGTCCTCTTTCTAATGCTGCTTTCGCATCAGCAGCAGGGATTTGTACTACCTTTACATCCTTAGCCAGCCCTTCTTTATCTAACAAACCCATCAAATACCGATGCGGATAAGTACCTTTGGCAACTCCGATTTTTGTACCTTTAAGTTGTGCAACTGAGCCTACACCATTTTTACTAGTAATTAGCCAAGCATTCTGACCAACTCTTGTCTGATTAATCAATCGGGTTGGTAAACCTGCGGCTCGACCAACTAAAGCTGGGGTGTCTCCATACAAACCCATATCTAATTGACCGCTAACTAAGGCTTCGTTGAGTGCTGGGCCGCCTACAAAGGGAATAAATTTTACTTCTGTCACGCCCAAGCTTTTGAGCGCCGGAGTTAACTTCCCTTTTTGCAATGCCCAACCCTCTGGGCCAATTGGTAATTTGCTTTCAGAACTAATAAAACCAACTCGCAAAACCTGGGTTTTTGCTGTTGTCGAATTAGCTCCTGTATTAGATGAAGCGACAGCTGAGTTATTAGACTGGCCTTGTTGAGAAGTACAACCAGTAAGAGTAAATAAAAGGGCAACAGTTGTGACGGAAACTAAAAGACGATGAAGAAAACTGCACTCAATTACTTGGGAATTCATAGAGTGGGAATTACGAATTATTTTGCTGCGATCGCCAAGGTAAGATTCTGCCTTGATCATCTGTAGGTAAATTGCTGCTACCTTGCATAACGGGATAGTAGTAAGCCGACTTCTCAGTTTTGGCTGCTGGTGTGCGTCCCTTTCCCCAGCCGACGTTTTTGCGATAACTACCAAGTAAGCCAGATGCTATCAAAGTTTGTTCATCCACTGGAACTGATTCATCTGCGTTGGGATCAACATACAGTGCATCTACGGGACAGTACAGTTCGCACATATAACAAGTTTGACAATCGCTCTGACGAGCAATTTTCGGCGCACGTCCTGGTACTGCGTCGAATACATTGGTAGGGCAGGCTGTGACGCAAAGATTACATTTAATACACCTGGATTCACTGACTAATTCAATCACAGTGCAACTAACTCCCGATTAACGATTTCTTGTTCAGGTTTTGCCCAAACTGTATCTAATCCGCCACTAATTAACCGATATTTTTGGTTAGCATCTTGTTGCGGATAATCTTGATGTTTGTGCATTCCACGAGTTTCTGTTCTAGCTTGTGCTGAAGTATACATCCATCTGGCAGTGGCCACCATTGCTGCCGCTTCTCTGGCTGGTAATGCTTGGCTATCAGAGGGTGCAGCACTATCACGAATTTCTCGCCATAAACTATGCAATCTTTCTAAGGAATCGCTTAAGCCTTGTTCTGTACGGAAGAGGTTGCGGTCATAAGGTAAGACTTCGGCTTGAGTAGCTTGAATAACCTCTTGCGGATTAAAAGTATGACTACTCTCAGAACTAACAGCCGCCTGTCCAATTGAATGCACTCGTCGTTTATTAGCCTTGTCTCCCAATTGACGAGCATGGTTAGCCGCAGCTTGTCCTGACCAATAGCCAGAAGACATTGCCCAAGCAGCATTGTAACTACCGCCACCTGTAAACCCACCACAGATTAATTCTCGTGTGGCAGCATCTCCAGCCGCATAAAGTCCAAGTACTGAAGTTGCACAAGAATTATCAACAATCCGAATTCCGCCAGTACCTCGTACTGTGCCTTCTAAACGCAGAGTTACTGGGAAGCGTTGGGTAAAGGGGTCAATTCCTTTACGGTCAAATGGTAAAAAGAAGTTGTGCTGGATAGTTCGCATCCAAGTGCGGACTTCTTCTGGAGTTTCATGGAGGCTACAATACACAGGCTGGGTGAGCAATGTCTTGGCAATTACTGAACGTCCCCGTTGTGAACCAGCACCTTCAATTACTGTGCCATCTTCGTAAGTAAATGTAGCCCAACGATAAAAAGCTCCTTTTGTGACAGAAGCAAATGCAGGCGTGAGAGCATAGGAATTAGAGAATTCCATCCCAGACATTTCCGCCCCAGCTTCAGCCGCCATTAAATAACCATCGCCAGTCAAGACATTGCAACCGAGGGCTTTACTCAAGAAAGCACAACCACCCGTCGCAATAATTACTGCTCCTGCTCGGACTGTCCAGTGTCCACCTGCTTGACGACGGATTCCTTTTGCCCCAGCTACTGCGCCTGTTTGGTCTACTAGCAATTCTAAAGCGGGGCTATGGTCAAGAATTTGTACTCCAGCTTTCTTGATTTGCTTACGCATCAGACGCATATACTCTGCACCTTGCTGGAGGGAACGATAATAAGGTTGTCCTTGCTGGTCAGGAGGAAAAGGATAACCCCAATCACCTAACTGATGCAGATTTGCATGAGTCCGGTCTAATACTCGCTCCATCCAATCTCGCTCTGATAAAAACCCTCCTAAAGCTTCTCGACTTGCCATAGCGGTTTCACGTTGCTCAGGGTTTGCTACATACCACACACTGGTTCCACCAGAGGCAGTTGCACCACTAGAGCCACAATAGCCTTTGTCTACTAAAATCACCCTGGCTCCACTAGCAGCAGCACTGTAAGCTGCCCAAGTACCAGCCGGGCCGCCGCCAATTACTAAAACGTCAGCCTCTAAATCTAGATTGGAGTCAGTAGTAAATGATGGCTCAGACGCTAATTGATTTGCGCTCACTAGCTCTCACTCCTTAATTCATAGACAGTCATATTTTTAAAATCACAGGCATAACTAGCTAAATTCATCTGTGCATAACTTAGAGAAGGACTGGAAGACTTATTTGTAAGGTAATACAGATGATTGCCGATAAAATACTAATCATCGACCGATTTAACGGTGATTAATTGAGCAGTATTGCATAGCATTAGATAAAATTCAAGTTATTTGCAATTAAAATATATGTAAATCTAAATTTATTATACACGAATAGTTAGAATAACTAAATATAAGACTACTTCGGTTTATACTGAACTAAATAGGACTGACGCACGGGTAAGGAAGAACGAACCGCATAGACGCGTCAGCGGCTACTCTTCCGAGTTCTCCGAAGGAGTACTTGCAGGGTAGGACACAAAGTACACGAAGACGTAAGAGTTTGAGAGAGTTTTTGCGTAAGTCCTATTCTCATTAAAATGCTTAGTGACTTTTTTGAAAAAGACATCTTGCTTTTTTCAGATGTTTGTGGGAAATTCTATTTTATCATTAAGTACAGTAAATCTATCTACTTACAGTGCATTGGCTATTGATGATAAACAGCTTGGCTGTCAATCGTGAACTGCATAAGTCAGTATCTATAGATAGTTGAAAAGCTCTAGGAAAAGCTTCCTTAGAGGCTGTTGATTATTGATTCTAGACTGCAAAGTTTTAGTTTAAGAGTCTGGGATTTCTAAGAATAAATTATCCCCAATTGTGGGGTGAGCATCTTGCCCATCCTTGAGATAGGGTTTGGTTAACGTGCTTATTTGTAGCTGTCTTCTACTAACAATACTTAATGTTGAAACTACCCTGGCTTGGTGTTGCTTTGCGTCTTTGCTAAGAGATTAGTTTGACAGAGCTTAATTTTTGATAGTGCAATCTCAAAATTGTAGACTTTAACAACGAAAATTCATCATTATGCAACCCGATAACAATTCTCATCAACCTCCTCAAGACAATACACAATTGCAAACTGAAACGACAAGTCCTCACTCTCGTAATAGTAGAAAAGGACTTGGTAGATTTTTTTTTACGAGACGGTGTAAATAGACGTTCATTTCTCAGACACGCTAGTTTTTTTTACTGCTACTAGCGTTATTGCAGGAATGATTGGTTCGCCTTTCGGTTCTTCAAAGAAAGGAGATATTGTACAAGCTAAGGAAATTGCTTCGGGTAGAAATGGTTTTAAAGATTTTGAGTATATCAAGTTTCGCCAACGAGCCTTTCAAGTGCGTATTCAAGCAGCGCAAAATAATCAGCAGATTGAGATCCCACCGCATCCTACGAACGGTGATGAGGAACGCTATCCTAACAAAATTGCTACTGATACTAGAGGATTGCCACACAATCAAAGAGGTGAAGTTGATTTAAAAGCTTACGAATCTTTGGCTAAGGCTTTAAAAACACAGAACCCAGATGACTACGAAAGGATTATCTTAGGTGGTGCAAGAAAATTAGTTAACCCTCAAGGGCCTTTGGCCGTTAGCCTAGAAGGAATCAACGCTTCCCAGATATCAGTTCCGCCACCACCAACTTTAGATAGTGCAGAACAAGCAGTAGAGGCAGTAGAACTTTACTGGCAAGCTTTATTAAGAGATGTACCTTTTCATAGGTTTGATAGAGATGAAAATGTCTTAGCGGCGATCGCTGAACTGAATAGTCTTTCCTCATTCCGAGGGCCAAAACAGAACGGTATTGTTACTCCTCAAACCTTATTTCGTGGCAATGTTATTTATGTTGATAAACGCGATCGCTCTGGTAGAACAGCAAAATACGTTACTCCTCCAGGAGTGACAGATGGCCCTTATATTTCTCAATTCCTGTTGCGGGAAATTCCTTACAACACTCAGGTTATTTCACCACTGATTCGTACTGCCCTTGCTGGTAGGGAAAATGACTTCCTAACTAATTATAATGAATGGCTAACTGTTCAGAATGGCGGTAATTCTGGCAAGTCCATTAAGTATGATCCGACACGTCGTTTTGTATTCACTGTTCGCGATCTAGGTGAATTAGCACATATCGGTGGGGCTTTGTTCTTCGGAGCTTTCTTAATTCTTAGTGGTAGTAACGCGCCTTTGAATCCTGGTAATCCCTATATCAACTCCAAAACTCAACAAGGTTCTGCGGCTACATTTGCACCAGCACATTTTCAAGCCTTACTCAACTTGGCTCCCTCGCGGGCAATCAGAGCTTCATATTGGCAAAAGTATTATGTCCATCGACGTTTACGGCCAGAAGCTTATGGTGGACTGATTTACAACAACATTGTCAATAGAACTAACTACCCAATTAATTCTGAGGTCTTAAAGTCCACAGCTTTAGCTCGAACGTTTAGCACATTTGGCACTTATCTATTACCCCATGCTTACCCAGAAGGCGCACCATTCCATCCTTCCTACACTGGTGGTGCTGCCTCTATTGCTGGTGTGCAAGCTACATTGTTGAAAGCCTTTTTTGACGAGAACTTTATCCTTCCCAATCCTGTAGAACCCGATCCCAGCGACCCAACCAAACTAATTCCCTATAGTGGGACACCTTTGACAGTCGGTGGAGAGTTGAATAAATTAGCCACAAACTATTACATTGGTCGTGGTCACGGTGGTATCCATTGGCGTTCGGATGGTGCAGCTGGCTTGGCTTTGGGTGAAGAAATTGCAATCAGTATACTCAGAGATGAAAGACTAGGATACAACGAGAAATTTAACGGTTTTACTTTCACCAAATTTGACGGTACGAAAGTTACAGTCTAAATCGATTGGGCATAGAGAAAGCAGTTGCTTTACTTGAGAACTCATAAGTGGAGTAACTGCTTTCATAGGGCAATTTTATGAAGAACTAGGCTTGGTATATTGGTTAATGACTACGCAACCAATTATAAGAATTGATCTATGTAAAGCACACGCAGCATAGACTTTATTGCTAGTTTTGCCATCTCTTCTAGCTCTTCTTCATAATATTCTGGTTTTTCCAGAAGATGATCATCTTGAGTCGGGTATTCAACATGCACCCACTGATTTCTATATTTTCTAAGTTTATGCAAACTGTTATTCAAATCATTCGGTAATCCTGCATTTTCAATAAGATGATATAAACCCCATCCTTTTGTCTGAACTGGATCAAAGTACACATACCTTAAATGAGATTCAATAGCAGCTTGTGCTGCTAAAATCGCAGCTAAATTAGCTCCTGAACAGAACGCTAATTCAGCATCTTTAGCAAGAAAAGTTGACCACTCAGAAAGAATTACACCACCCAGAAGCAACTCTTCCTCTAACGTATTGATATAATTCCACTTCTCTTGTTCGTTCATTTTTTATACATTATGACTACAAAATAAGACTTGATTTTATCTAAATATCTGTGATACTCTGCTTTCATTCACAAAATACGGTTACTCGATAAGTTAACCGTATTTTGTAGATGTACAGTGTGCATTAAACGGGAATCACCCCTTATGCCAAAAGATTGGTATGAATGGCACGACCTCTACAAGACTGAGCCTAGATTGCAGCAGCGTCTAGAAATCGTGCGGGAATTTATTGGATATAGCTTGAAAGCTTCCCCAGATGGAGCTATTCGGATAGTGAGTGTTTGCGCGGGTGATGGACGAGATTTATTAGGAACATTGGAAAATCACCCTCGGAGAAATGACGTATATGCAAGACTTGTGGAACTCAACCCCCAATTAGTTGAACGTGGACGCGCAACTATAGAATCTTTGGGTTTAGCCAAGCAAATTGAGTTTATCAATGGTGATGCTGCGATCGCCAATAATTATGTAGGTGCAGTACCAGCAGATATTGTGATTGCTTGTGGTGTCTTTGGCAATCTGACTGAAGCAGAACTCAATCGCTTATTAGATAACCTGAGTTTTCTGAGTAAACCTGGTGCTTTTGTTATCTGGACTCGCGGACACTCTAACGGTATTCCCTATTCTGAGAATGTACGAAAAGTTTTAAGTACGTCTGGATTTGCAGAAGTTAACTTCAAACTCACAGCTACGGGTGACATGGGTGTAGGCATTCATCAATACAAGGGTAAACATTTACCCCAACCCAAAGAGCAACAATTATTTGTGTTTTCGGGCGTTCCTAGTAAAGCGAGGTAATAATGGCTATTCAAAACACATTATCTACTTGGGAAGAACTTTTAGAAACTGCTAGAAAAAATACCTCTGCACGTAGAGTAAAAAGACCAGGACAATCACCTTCTACTGCACCAATACCCAGCAGTTTACATAAACTTCCCCCAAACACTCAACCGCCAGTCTTACTGTACCGAGATACTAATTCTTGGTGTCCTTTTTGTGAACGAGTTTGGTTTGCATTGGAAGAAAAAGAAATTCCTTTTGCAACGGAGTTTATTGATTTAAGCAATAAACCCAAGTGGTATACAGATTTGGTTCCTACAACTCTTGTCCCAGCTGCAAAAATTGAGGAGAAGTTGGTGTATGAATCTAAAGATATTCTCTTGGCTTTAGAAGAACAGTTTCCTAGTCCTGCATTATTGCCGGAGAATCCAGAGGAAAATGCTGTTGCTAGACAGTTAGTTGAAGAGGCTGAGACTAATGGATTTAGAGAGATTGCGTTTAAATTTTTGAGAGAAGCACCCAGTGATGCTGATGAGTTAGCAAAGTTACAAGCAGAATTTGAGGCGAAGTTAGATGAATTTGAGCAAGCTTTGAGTAAATATCCCAGCCCCTTCTTTGTCAGTACATTTAGCATAGTAGACATTATGTATAGCCCCCATCTCGATAGATTGGCGGCTAATTTACCTGTGTATCGGGGATATCACATCAAAGGAAATCCGCGCTTTCCTCGAATTAATGCTTGGTTTGATGCACTAAATCAACGTCCTGCTTATCATCGGGTGAAGTCGGATAATATTACTAACAATTTACTATTGCGTCGTCGATGGGGTGTAGAACCGATAGGAAATCCCTTACCTTTAGATGCAGCAGATAGCGAGAATATTCAATATCGCGCGGAAGCGGCTGAGAGGTTGAGCGATAATCAAGAAGTTGCGATCGCAGATATTATCAAAAATTCGGGAATCCAAGCTTTAGCAGTAGATGGTGACTTGACTACAGTTAAAGAAGCAGTTGATTTTCACCTGCGACAACTGGCTGATTATCTCATTCATGGCAATGGCGAAATTTTACCGGGTGGTCGAACTGGTGGTAAAAATAGCAGTGTTGATCCTATCTTCGCTGCTGTGGGGGCGATTACTTTTGCATATCTAAGAAATCGCATCTGTGCGCCGCGTGACATGAGTGCTGGTGCAGCAACGGCGTTTCGTGCGGCGATAGATAAGCTTTTGGCTTCTGTTTATTAAAGAAGGCAGAAGGCAGGAGGCAGAAGGTTAGACACTTTTATCTAGCATTTTAAAGCACTGTTTGGGGTAGTTCTGGGAAGACTTTGGAGACTTTGTTTAACAGATAATCGCCGTATGTGCCGCTAAATTCATGAACACTGGCTTTATCCCAGCGATCGCTTTTATCATCATTCACTACTACGTTGTTTAATTCAATGGGTTTGACTTCAACATTGAAATTGGGATCGAAGAAAAAAGGAAATGATAGGCGATTACTTGTTGATAAATTCCGAACGCGGTGGGGTGTTGAACGATACAGTCCTTGGGTCATGCGATCGAGCATATCGCCAATGTTACACACAAAGGAATTAGGAATAGGAGGTGCATCTATCCAACCAGACTTTGATTTGACTTGTAATCCACCGATATTATCTTGCTTGAGAATAGTTAATACTCCGTAGTCTGTATGTTCGCCAACGCCCCATTGAGATTGAGATGATGAATTAGGAGGATAATTAAAAATCCGAAATAATATTAATGGGTCTTGTGTATAACGGTCTGCAAAGTAAGATTCTTCTAATCCCAAACTCAAAGCGATACCAGCCATTAGCCTGTGTCCGAGTTGAGTCATTAAGTGCATATATTCCAGCACTGTCTCTCGCAATTGGGGAATATTGGATGGAAAAAGGTTGCGACCGTGCATTAGTGTACCAGCTTTCACCAATGGGTGGTTGTCTTCTAGTTCTGCACCGAAATAAATACCTTCTTTTAAGTCTGGTTTACCTGATGTCAATTCATTTCCTACAGGAAAATATCCTCGCCATGCTTTACCACCAAGAGACATCCGAATTTGCAGTTTAGTGTCTTCATCCTGTGCGAAAAATTGTTGGCTGAGATTTTCTAATTGTTTTTGTAATTGTTCGTCTACTCCATGTCCGACGATATAGAAGAAGCCGTAATCTTGACATGCTTGT
Source organism: Nostoc piscinale CENA21 (assembly GCF_001298445.1). NCBI lineage: Bacteria > Bacillati > Cyanobacteriota > Cyanophyceae > Nostocales > Nostocaceae > Nostoc > Nostoc piscinale. The sequence goes on from NZ_CP012036.1 coordinate 6,957,507, forward strand.
CTAATTTGTTCTGCCATTACAGAATAAGATTTGCTAGTTTGGGAAACCAGCGCATTAATATCAATTATGGGAACTTGAACGTGTGAGTTTATCATGCTTTATTAGTTGTGCTGAGACTAATAACTAGACTACACAATAAATGATGTTGAAAGCAGAATTTTGAGGATGGCGATCGCTAAAAGTTGTTAAGCAGTAAAAGAAATGTTTTTGTTAATTTTATTGCAAAAACACTTAATTGGATAAACATACCGTAGTATTATTTAAATAATCCTCAGTTACTCTAAAAATTAAAAAATTTTTCAGCATAAGTAATAATTATTGAGTAACCAAAACTGAACAATAAAAATATTCCAAAGTATGCAATATAACCAATTAGGAAATAGTGACTTACAAGTTTCGGAAATTTGCCTTGGTACAATGACTTATGGGCGACAAAATACTATAGAAGAAGCCTACCAGCAGCTAGATCATGCAATTAGCCAAGGAGTGAACTTCATTGACGCGGCTGAGATGTACCCAGTACCACCCAGTGCTGAAACCTATGGCTTCACCGAAAGTTATATTGGAGAATGGTTAAAACATCAACAGCGAGAACAACTCATAATTGCTACTAAAATTGCGGGGCCTGGTCGCGGTTTTAAATGGTTGCGTGATGGAGCCAAAGCAATTGACAGAGATAATATCAAGCAAGCGGTGGATGATAGCCTCAAAAGGTTACAGACAGACTATATCGATTTATATCAAATCCATTGGCCTGACCGCTATGTTCCACGTTTTGGACAAACAGTGTTTGACCCCTCTCAATTAAAGGAAACAGTTCCTATAGTTGAACAGCTAGAAGTTTTTGCTGATGTCATTAAAGCCGGTAAAATTCGCTATATTGGCTTAAGTAATGAGACTCCTTGGGGAGTTGTCCAATTTAGCCAAGCAGCTAAACAATTTGATTTACCAAAAGTTGTCTCGATTCAAAATGCTTATAATTTACTCAATCGAGTTTTTGATGGCGCACTTGCAGAAGCAGTTTATTACGAAAACGTTCCTCTACTCGCTTATAGTCCTTTGGGATTTGGTTATTTAACTGGTAAATATCTCAACGGTAAACCAGAAAAAGCAAGAGTTACTTTGTTTGAAAACTTTGGTCAGCGATATTTAAAGCCAAATGTCAATAAATCAGTTGCCGCTTATGTAGAAATAGCTCAACGCCATCAACTAAGCCCTGCTCAATTAGCTATTGCATTTGTGCGGAGTCGTTGGTTTGTTGCAAGTACAATTATTGGTGCTACCACACTAGAGCAACTCAAAGAAAATATAGAAAGCATCAATGTAGTTCTCGACAAAGAAATTCTGGCAGAAATAGACGCAGTTCATACTCAATATCCAAATCCAGCACCCTAAAAATAGATTGTGTTGCGAGATCCCCGATTTCTTTAAAAAGCCGGGGATCTGAAAATACCAAATACATTATCAGTGTACAAAATTCATCATATCTATTTACAATTATGACGATCGCAACAGCATCAGTTGATCAAAATACTATCCGTCGCCGTGGTACTGGTTTAAAAGCTTATAACCCAGACAAAGTATATAAGGGTTATACACTTTTCACACCACTTACAGGTAATGGAGAAGTCTATCTTCTCAACCTGGAAGGAGATATTGTACATCAATGGAATTTACCTTATCCTCCGGGTTTATATGGTTATCTCTTACCTAACGGGAATCTTTTTTATAACGGTAAAACCCCAGAAATTCCGCCGCGTTTTCTTTTGTGGGATGCTTTTAAAGGTGGAGTTGTCTTAGAAGCAGATCCCAAGGGAAATATTATCTGGGAGTATAAACATCCAGATCATCATCACGATGGACGCAGACTTCGCAACGGGAACACAATTTTATTAGCCATTGAAAAGATACCTCAGTCTTTGATTCCCGATATCAAAGGCGGTGTAGCGGGAACAGAAGCAGACGGTGACATCTATGCTGATGTGCTTTACGAAGTTACACCTGGGGGTGAAATTGTTTGGACTTGGCACGCCTACGAACATCTAGACCCAGATATTTTTACTATCACACCCCAAGACCAACGACACGAATGGACTCACGGCAATACTGTAGGTGAACTCGCTGACAGCAATATTATAGTCAGCTTTCGTAACATCTCTACTGTCGCAATTATCGATCGCAACACAGGAGAAATTATCTGGACACTTGGAGATGACATACTAGCACAACAGCACTTTCCTAACGAATTAGCTAATGGCAATATCCTGATTTTTGACAATGGCGCACATCGCCGTCATACTGCGCTGAATTTCTCGCGTGTGATTGAAGTCAGTCGTCAAACTAAAGAGATTGTTTGGGAATACACCGACAACCCACCTCAAAACTTCTTCAGTTCATACATATCAGGCGCACAGCGTCTACCTAACGGCAACACTTTAATTACAGAAGGTGCTTACGGTCGGATATTTGAGGTGACAGTTTCAGGAGAGATTGTCTGGGAATATATCAATCCTCACTTTGCAGCACGAAATCTGGACGATAAGTCAGCAGTGGCGCGTGGAGAGCAAAATTCAGTCTTTCGCGCTTTTCGTTATGCGCCTGAAGAAGTGCCTTGGCTGTAGTTCAAAAGAATTTTATGAATTTTATCGCCACCCACAAAGTTTTTTGGGTGGCGAATCACTAAAAATAGTAAGGCAAGATATGGGTTTAAGTAGTAATGAATTGTCTGTGATAAATGAAGATACTCAATCTTGAAGGTTAATTAGTTAGACAGTAGTGCATCTGCTGACACTAAACTTGACCTACGGAAATAAGAAGCAGAATTGAGTCCCATTGCGTTACAACTTTGAGCGCACTTGCGACAAATAGCTGCACACAGCATTATTGTGACATTGCTACTCATCTTTTCACAAACCATTGCGGTGCGATCGCAAATTTGAGCGCACAAACTACAGGTATTCCCCATGAACTCAGAACCATCATTAATCATGTTGACGCACATCATGCACATTTCTGCACAGTCTCGCAACATGGTAAGCACTGTCATATCTATGTATTGACTATTCTGATTCTTGCAGTACTTAAGTGTGTCAATACAGGTATTTTGACATTCAATGCAGATTTGCTTGCAAGCTTCCATTTCAGCGAGTAAAGATTCAGTTTCCATCATCATAAAAGTCTCCTTGGTGTTGTCCTTGTAAGGTGTGGCTGACCTAATTAGCAAGGTAAAACTTTATTTTTGGAAAATCAATATGTTCTTCAATTCCAGCAATTTCAAGGACACTATATCTATGTACTTCAAGTAAATTAAGCAGTTTTTAAATATTTGATGAGCAGCTAATTGACTGAAATCCTTATCCCTTAAAGGGTTATATTCTTCTGTTCGATTACTTTATCGGTGTCAGCTATCTCTGCAATATTTATAATTAACTCTCAATTAACTTGATTTTTGCTGCCTAAGTTGTGGAAAACAGTAAAGGCATAATATTACTTTTACTTTCTAGCGTTTAAATCATCAAAGCCTTATCTAGCAAACACTAGAGCTATATCCATCCTTGCTAAAACGCCTCAGTCGCAAAAATGCCATAAGTATAATTTCTCAAAATTACCTAATGTCAAGATTTCATGACTTAGCCAGAGTTAGTGCTAGTTTTGGCAAAAGGTTGAATAGGTTACTTAACGTTAGTTTTGACTTTTTTTCAAAACCTACTTGCTTTTTATATATAACCATGTAAAACTACTATATTACTAAAACATCTAAAATCCTACCGACTTACAGTAGTTAACTTTAATTTGTCAGTAGATTATCAAGTGATATTGGCAATTGAATACTGAATGAAGACTTAACCTTAGAGGATATTTGAGAAGTATTAAATATTGCACTTTATCCCCCCTAGCCCCCCCCTTAAAAAGGGGGGAACCAGAGTTAAAGTCCCCCTTTTTAAGGGGGATTTAGGGGGATCTACAAGTCTTTAATTCAACACCAAAAAGTTTTCAGACATCCTCTTAGTAAGGTAATCTTCCTGAGCCAAAAGTTTTAGCCACAGTATACCTCCGCTTACTAAAGGTGGTTTATCCACCTTTTTTACTCAATTTGAGAATTGGAATTTTGAATAGCCTGATATTAAAATATGAGTCGATACATACAAGATTTTAACAATAAATTTAAATCTAGACTAAACCTACGCATCACTCGTCGTCACGCCTTATTTGCTTTTGGCTATAGCTTAGTCTTGTCTACATCACTGTTGAGTTGCAGTCCTGGAAATAATAATCAGCAACAAGCAACTTCATCTAAATCAAATGTAGCTAGTAGTAATAAAGTAGTCAGAATCGTTCGTTCTAAACAACTGACAGCCCTCGCCGTTTTAGAACAAAAAGGCATTTTAGCAGAAAGACTAAAACCTCTAGGTTACAAAGTAGAATGGCCAGAATTTGCTGCTGGGCCTCAACAATTAGAAGCGTTAAATGCAGGCGCACTGGATATTGCTTCTACAGCTGAGTCACCTCCTATTTTTTTCGCAAGCTGCTGGTGCGCCTTTGGTATATTTAGCTGCTAATTCTAATGATGGTAAATCAGTTTCACTGCTAGTTCCGAAAAACTCTCCTATTCAAAGTGTTAAAGATTTAAAAGGTAAAAAAGTAGCTTTTCAAAAAGCATCGATTGGTCACTACCTTTTAGTGAGAGCTTTAGAAAAAGCAGGACTAAAACTTAGTGATGTAGAATCTGTTTATTTGCCACCTCCAGATGCAAATGTGGCATTTAGCAAGGTAAAGTAGATGCTTGGTTTATCTGGGAACCATTTGTTACAAGAAATGTTCAAAATCAAACTGGGCGTGTTTTGGTAGATGGTGGTAACGGCTTGCGAGATACTAACAATTTTTACTCTACAAACCGCAAGTTTTATCAAGAAAACCCAGAAGTTATCAAAATTTTTCTTGAAGAACTGCATAAGGCACAAGTTTGGTCAAAAAACCATCCTCAAGAAATTGCTCAATTACTTGCCCAAGCTACTCAACTTGATTCATCCACTTTAGAAATCATGCACAGTAAATATGATTTTGCGCTAGTACCGATTACCGAGAAAATTATTAATAAACAACAGGAAGTCGCTGATAAGTGGTATAGCTTGGGGCTAATACCGAAGAAGGTAAATGTCAGAGATGGCTTTCTAACTCCAGAACAGTATGTGGAAATTACTCCTCAAGAAGTGCTGGCTAAAAATTAGCAGATGGATAACCCTGGGTTTTGCAAAAACTGTGGCAGCAATTAAAAAATTTAATTTACAGAACTTTGCATTAATTTTTGACGAAAATAGATAATTCGTCTTATAATCTACTATAAATACATCGATTTAGTAGTATTTAACTTTCAGCTATAAGGAGAAAATTGAGATGGCATTAGCCCAACACATCAGTATTAATCAAACTAAAAGAGTTGATCATCATTTTTCATCGAAGATAGCTCAAATAATTCCAGCTTTGTTTAATCGGTTATTGTGGCATACTAAAGCTTATACAACAGTTTTTGGTATTTTATTTTTAACGTTGGCTAGTTTGGTATTTTTATGTATCAATTGGTCTGGGAAAAAGCTCACTCAAGTATTTCAATATAAAACTGTTGTAGAACAAGAATGAATATAGATAAAAGCTTACAAATAATATCTTATCTTGCGCCTAATTGGTTGGAATTTTATCAAGCGATCGCAGTTTATTTAAATCGTGTTTTAGAAATAGAATTTCAAATACAACAAGGTGAATGTGACCCTTTAGAAGACCCTCTGTTACTTCAAAACAAGTTAGACTTAGCTTTTATTTGTGGATTACCACTAATTCGCTATAGTCAAATAGTTCCCAACCAATTAAAAACATTGGTTGCACCTGTGATGCAATCATCACGATATAACAACTACCCTGTTTACTATGCAGATGTAATTGTCAATGCTAATAGTAATATCCAAAAGTTTACAGATTTAGCAGGGAAAACATTTTGTTATAACGACCTTGGTTCTAATAGTGGTTACAATTTAGTCTGTCATCGGTTAACTCAAGAAAAATATCCTGAAAATTTCTTTAGTAAAACGCTACAATCAGGTTCTCATCAGTGTTCAATTCGCTGGGTAGTTGAAGGATTAGCAGATTGTGCAGCGATTGATAGTGTGGTATTAGAACAAGAATTAAAGGATGCTCCCGAATTATCACAGCATTTGCGTGTGGTAGAAGTGTTGGGGCCTTCTCCTATGCCACCTTTAGTAGTAGCACAGCGTTTAGGTATATCTTTAATTGAGCAAATGCAATTAGCATTACTCCAACCAGATGCTCAGTTACAAAGAGTAATGCAACAATTTGGAGTCAAGCGTTTTGCAGCAGTAAAGTTAGAAGATTATCAAATATTAAATCAGATTTATAGCGTAGGCGCAGCCCGTCGTAGACATCGTGCTGTTGTTAGTTTATCTACATAAGTAGAGACGTTATATATAACGTCTCTACTTAGTTTTGGGTTGTAAATATGCGTGAGATTTCACATCAGGCAGTAATCCCGTAAACCCAACTCTGCTTTTGTGCTGCTAACACTGCATCTTGATAAACTTGCCTAAACAACACTCGCTGTGCGTTACTTCCTCCAATCTCATGCAGGCGCGATAAAACAGGTTTGAGTTCTGTAACTGTGGTGTGAAAATCGCCTTTGGCATGAGCTACCATACCTCTAGCGGCGGGAATGGCTACTTCTATCCAACGCTGTCGCACAAAAGGATTGATACTCAAGGTGTGATACTGCATACTTGCAAGCATCTGATTCACCCAGTCATAATGTCCAGCTTTGGCGAGGGCGTAGACATAATGTAAATCTTGGAACGGTAGTGCGTGTTCTTCAATCCGGCTGTAAAGATAAGGGCTGATACTTTGCCAACGATCGCCCACATTTACACCGTGCAATTCTAAGCGCAATAATAATGAAATTGCTCCTACTTGGTCTTTAGGAGATTGTTTGTTAGCACGTTCCCATATATGCGTGTCGTAGAGTTTGAGAACTTTCTGATAGTTTTTTAACTGCAAATAATATAAAGCAATGTGCCACCAGTTGTGAGTGTAGAGCATAGAGTTGCAGTTTTCCCAAGTATCTGCAAAACTCTCCATCCAAACTATCCCCTCATCCACTCTTCCTTGAGTTTCCATCACATGAGCGATCGCATGATGCGCCCAAGGATCATATCTATTTAATGCGATCGCTTGACGTGCTATCTTTTCGGCTGCTTTTAGTTGATGGCATTGTTCTAATCCAAACGCCACCATACCGTATAAATAATGATTTCCGGGATTGCTAGATACAACTTTCTGGGCGATTTGCAATAATTTTTCTTTGTCACCCATGTAAAAATAGTGATACTGTCCCTGCTGCACAGAAATCAAATCATGGGGATACTTATTTGTGATTTTCTCATGAATGGCGATCGCTACATCAATCTCTTGATTTGCCCAAGCTGAAATTGCTTGCACATATAACTGTTCTCTGTCGGTAATCTTGGCTAAATTTTGTTGTGCAGTTTGCAGATATGGTTGAGCTTGCTGCCAAGCTTTGCGGTTTTCTTGGGTGAGATAATAAGCCGCCGCATAAGCATGGGCTAATGCACAAGTTGGATCTGCTTCAATTGCTTGCAAAATTGCTGTTTCTGCATCTTTGCCATAGCAAAGTGCTTGATCGATAAAACGGTTAATAGCTGCGATCGCTTTGGGTGAATCTGTTGTAACTACTAGTCCTTGTGCATCTTTAAGCATGGTTAATTCCTTGCACCACAATTTGTCAAGGTGCGAATCACATCTCTAACAAAGTTATTTATTAAACTACGATAAGACGGTCGGCTTACTGTTGTTTATATTAACCATACTCACCACAAAACCGCAACCATTTAAATACTAAAAATTGATAGACTAACCGTAGTTAATTTTATAGAGGTCTTGATTTACATCGTTAGCTATGCGATAGTCTAAAAATAATTCAATATACGGTATGTCGATTGACTTACCGATATATATTATAAATCTTGCTCTGACATAGATATCATGCAGCTACTTTGGTTTATTCCGACTCACGGTGAAGGGCGCTATTTAGGTACTGCCATAGGTGGACGCGTCACTAACTTTGATTACTGGCGGCAGATTGCTCAAGCCGTGGATCATTTAGGTTTTGCAGGGGCATTACTACCAACAGGCCGTTCTTGCGAAGATGCTTGGATTTTGGCATCAACTTTAGTAACGCACACCAAGCAAATGAAATTTTTGGTAGCGATACGTCCAGGGTTGATGTCACCAGCAGTAGCAGCACGAATGGCAGCTACATTTGATCGCATTTCTGGCGGACGGTTGTTAATTAACGTCGTCACCGGGGGCGATCCTGTAGAGTTGGCAGGAGATGGATTGCACCTTTCCCATGACGATCGCTACAAATTAACAGATGAATTTTTAGCAGTCTGGCGACAGATAGCAGCCTCAGAAACTACCAACTTCCAAGGAGACTATCTCAATATCCAAAGTGGTAAGCTGTTATTCCCTACAGTTCAGAAACCTCATCCGCCCTTGTGGTTTGGAGGTTCTTCCGCCATTGCTCAAGAAATTGCTGCCAAACACGTAGATGTATATTTAACTTGGGGCGAACCACCAGAACAAGTCGCCCAAAAGATATCCTCTGTACGCCGACTAGCCGAAGCGCAAGGGAGAACACTACGTTTTGGGATTCGGTTGCACGTCATTGTACGCGAGACAGAAAGCCAAGCCTGGGATGCAGCCAACAATTTAATTCGGTATGTCGATGAAGATGCGATCGCCCAAGCCCAAAAAGCATACGCACGCATGGATTCCGAAGGACAACACCGCATGACAACACTACACAACGGCTCTCGTGAAGCCTTAGAAATTAGCCCCAACTTATGGGCAGGAATCGGCTTAGTGCGTGGTGGCGCAGGGACAGCCTTAGTAGGCGATCCCGATACCGTTGCAAGAAGGATGTTGGAATATCAAGACTTAGGTATCGACACCTTCATCTTCTCTGGATATCCCCACTTAGAAGAAGCCTATCGAGTAGCAGAATTACTCTTCCCTCGCCTACCCTTACAGAATCAACCAACACAACAACCACAACTACTAAGCCCCTTTGGTGAAGTCGTCGCCAACCAAGAATTCCCCAAACCACAAATCGCCACCGTAGACTAAAAAACACTCCGCGTAACTTCGCGCTTCCCCTTGCGTACCTCTGCGTTTAAACCCCTCAAAAGAATTAACTCAACATGACACATATATTAGCCATAGCAGGCAGTCCCTCTCACCCTTCCAGAACCTACAGCATTTTAGAACATATTGCCAAAACCCTATCACAGCAAGGATTAAACATAGATATCATCTCAGTGCGAGACATACCTGCTGAAGATTTAGCATTCGGACGTTACGATAGCACCGCATTACAACAACCAAAAGCTTTACTCGAAAAAGCAAGCGGCGTAATTATTGCTACCCCTATATATAAAGCTGCTTACACAGGTGTACTGAAAGCATTTTTAGACTTATTACCCCAGAAAGCCTTAACAGGCAAAGTTTTACTTCCTATAGCTACAGGTGGGACAATCGCTCATTTATTATCAGTAGAATATGCCTTAAAACCCGTATTATCTGAACTAGGCGCACGCCATATATTAAGTACAGTTTACGCAGTCGATAAGCAAATTCAAATTCAGCCTGATGGTAGCGTGCAACTAGATGCAGAAATAGCCCAAAGATTGCAAGATGTCCTCAAAGAGTTTGCTGTCGCAGTGAATCATACCCAGGATGCAACTCAAGAATTGGCACTCACTAATAATTAATTAAACTTGTCGCTTACTCCTTTTTTAATAGCAGATGGGATACTCCCACCCATCTGCTATTTTTTGACTTAAATTCCTGCACCATCTAAAAACTCTTCAATGACTAAGTTGCTTTCAGCTTTAGTCTCATCGATGTGTTGATTGTTTTCTTCGTTGGTAGATAGATGCACGTTAATATCTAACTGTTCTACCTGCTGTTCCAAGTATTTAACACGTTCAAACAGAGCGCGAATTACCTCTGCTTCTACATCTCGGATTTTCCCATGTGCTAAAACATCAGCATGATTATCAACCTTAATCAAACGTCCTGGAACACCTACTACAGTCGTGTTGCTGGGGACATCGCGCAGAACTACTGAACCTGCACCAATGCGAACGTTGTCACCTATTTGAATATTACCCAACACTTTTGCACCAGCCCCAACGACAACATTCTCACCCAAAGTAGGATGGCGCTTACCGCTTTCTTTGCCTGTACCGCCGAGGGTGACACCTTGATAAATGAGGGCATAGTCACCAACAATAGCTGTTTCACCAATGACTACACCCATACCGTGGTCGATAAATACGCCTTTACCAATCTTTGCACCAGGATGAATTTCAATACCCGTCAAAAACCGACTGATAGTAGAAATCAATCGCGGTACAAAAGGAATCCCGATTTTGTACAACCAGTGGGTAAGACGATGAAACATCAAAGCTTGAACGCCGGGATAACAGAATAAAATCTCTAGCCAATTACGGGCTGCGGGATCGCGTTCAGAAATTGTACGTAAGTCAGTTAGAAGCATATTTCTGCATTTGCAAATGAAGGCTAGTTGAAATTTGTGGTGATATTTATGACAAATTCAAATTAGATAGGGTGGATTACACGAAATTGCCATAGATTAAATCAGCCTTATATATAGAGCTTTATACCTAAACACCGATAAATGGATAGATTTATAGTAATTCAACAATAATTAAAGTAACTGTAGCTATCAGAACATTGTTTTTAGTAATTATTTCTTTTAAAGTACAATAAGTCTACCAGTTAACTGTAGTATAATGTCGGAAAGCTTAAAAAAAACAAAACTATGCCCTTTTGGATCTGTCTGCCAAGGTGGAATATGCTCTATTGGCACTTTTAGAGTTAGCGAACCATTATGTTCGCAAAACCCCCATCACTATGAGTGATATATCTGCCAAACATCCGATTCCAGAGCGTTATCTAGAGCAAATTCTTTCCAACTTGCGGCGAGCGGGTGTGGTGCAGAGTCAACGTGGTTCTAGAGGTGGGTTTATCTTGGTGCGTGAACCTCGACAACTAACTTTGTTGGAAGTCGTAATTATGTTGGATGGAGAACAGAAAGAAAAAGAAATCTCTGCGGAAGGAAATTTAGAAAAAAGCTTGGTAGGGGAGATTTGGCGACAAGCAGATGTAGCGGCGCAAGCTGTTTTAAGCCAATATACTATCCAAGATTTGTGTGATCAACGAGAAACACGTTTACAAAAAAGTCAGATGTATTACATATAGCGACATCAGAATCCTGTTATGAAAATTGCTAAAAATATTACAGAGTTAGTCGGACACACGCCATTAGTGCAGTTAAACAGAATTCTTCAAGCAGAGGGAACTGTAGCCGATATTGTGGTGAAGTTAGAAAGCATGAACCCATCTGCATCTGTTAAAGACAGAATTGGCGTGAGTATGGTAGAAAATGCCGAGCAACAAGGTTTAATTCATCCTGGTAAAACAATATTAGTAGAACCAACTTCTGGAAATACGGGTATCGCCTTGGCAATGGTGGCGGCGGCAAAGGGTTATCATTTGATTCTGACGATGCCAGATACCATGAGTACAGAAAGACGGGCGATGTTGCGAGCTTATGGCGCACAGTTAGAATTAACTCCTGGTGTTGAAGGGATGCGAGGAGCGATCGCCAAAGCCGAGCAAATTGTGGCAGAATTACCCAATGCCTATATGTTGCAACAGTTCCGTAACCCAGCTAATCCTAAAATCCATCGTCAAGCCACTGCTGAAGAAATTTGGCAAGACACCGATGGACAAGTCGATATTCTGATAGCAGGAGTTGGTACTGGCGGAACATTAACTGGTGTTGCTGAGGTAATTAAACAGCGCAAGCCCAGTTTTCAAGCTATTGCTGTAGAACCAACTAATAGTCAGGTACTTTCTGGAGGTAAATCAGGAGCGCATAAAATTCAAGGAATTGGTGCAGGATTTATCCCTGCAATTTGCCGTCTGGAATTGATTGATGAAGTGATTGCTGTATCCGATGAAGATGCAATTAGCTATAGTCGCAGATTAGCAAGAGAAGAAGGTTTATTATCGGGTATTTCTACAGGCGCAGCGTTGTATGCAGCTATTCAGGTAGCAAAACGTCCAGAAAATGAAGGTAAGTTAATTGTCATGGTTCAACCTAGTTTTGGCGAACGCTACTTAAGCACTACGTTATTCAAGGATTTATCAGATTTAGAAATACCTGTTCTCACTTAGATAGTTAAAAGCTAGAGGCTGATGAAAATTCCTTCCCTACACCCTTGGAGGTAAGCCTAATCCCTAGTCTCTAGCCCCTAATCTCTTACTCCAAAATGTAACTATTCAAATGCTCTAAAGGAAGAGTAAACACATAGTATAGTACGCCACCACCAAGGAGAAGCACAGCTATACTCGCTAATAATATCCAACGGTCTGGCGGTTGATAAGTATCTTCGTCAATATCTCGACGAACGGCAAAATAATGCTGTGTTGAAAGTAAAACTGTTAATACTCCTACCAAAGCAAATGCTAAACCTAACTTCCAACCATTACCAGGAGGTTGTGGTGCAAATGGGGGTCGGATAATCCGCAATCGTACAATTAACACACCAAAACCCATGAGTGCAATACCACTCCGCATCCATGCTAGATAAGTGCGTTCATTAGCTAAGTGATCCCGGATTCTATCTGACCTGTACTTCTTTTTTTCTATATTGTTCACTGTTAATTTCTCTGCGTCTATTTTCATGGGATTTATATATCTAAGTATCAATGTCAAATTGCTTCTATTTATTGATATAGAGTCTTTAATAAAACAAGTTTATTGATGTTTCATTATTAATATTTTTTATTGGGGGATTTTAATTTATCTTAATATAAATTGAAAATAAAAGAGCCAGAAAAATTCTGACTCTTGTTTTAATTAAACTGCATATTCAAGTAGAACTAGTGCTTTAATCGTTAATTTTTGCAGTTCTTATTCCTGTATTGAGTACAGCTTGCAAATCGTCCGGAATAAACCAGTTAGCTTCGCCAGATTGAAAAACTTTAGCTGGTGGAAGATTAAATTCAAGTTCTCCAGTTTGGGAATTGGTTGTAGTGACTAACCGAGTTCCATGAAAAATCTTAACCGCTTTAGCAGGTATAGCCGCTTGTTCTGCTGTAGCCGCTTGTCCTGGAATATATACACCTTGACAATCCCACTCGTCATCTGTTTCTACACCACTAGGAAGCAGATACAATTCATTATCGTAGGTTGATGTAGATTTTTTAGGTTTTTCTCCATAGATCAACAGCGTTTTATCTGTGTCATTACGGCAGATTCCTACAGGGTCTTCACTATTCTCTAAAATGTACTTTTGGTATTTCAAGTTAGAGATTGTTTGTTCTATTTCTGGTGTCGAACCTTGGGTTTGTTTGTCTTGTAAAGCCGATTCCAGCGATTTTGTAATTTCTATATAGTCTGGATCAGCAGTTATTTTTTTTCTCTGCCCAAGATGGTTGAGCAATCACTAAGTTAACTAACAGTAACAAACAAACCAGTGTAGTTTTTACAAGAGCATTTTTGAAAAAATTTCATAGTTCTCTCCTCAAAGAGCTAGATTTTTATTTGTCTAATGGAATAGGCTACTATCAAAGCCTATTTTTGTTCACCTCTGGATAAAACTTCAGCTTCTGGTGATCCCAAAGAAAATTTATAAATTTCTCGCCAGGCATTCTTGCCTGTAATTAATAGGTAAGCACCAATATTGATACAGGTGACCAAAGCTAAGACAGGAGTTTCTAACGTGTGACTCTGTATTAAGATGGAAACGCCTAATCCTATGAGAATAAAGGGAACTAAAGAATTACCGTAGCGATTAATTACAGATGCGATCGCTTCAGTTTGAGTTAAACGGTAAGCTGTATAACACCACACCCCTACCATCACAAAGAAGACTAACAAAATTATGATTAAGCTGTCCCATGTATGGGTAGCAAATATGGGCATATAGATACTAATGTTATCGCTACCATTGGCGATCGTAACTGCTGCCACACCATAGGCTTGGGGTGATAGAAAATTACTCCACCAAGCTGGCGAAGATTCACAGGTATTTAAATCTTCTGTGTTGTTAGTATCTTGATTGAATAAGCGATTGATCCCAATGATGATTGGTACAATACCAAGTAACCCAATCCAAGAGTCGGGTAGGATGAGCTTGCCAAAGAAGCTAGGTAAACTGGCGATTACTAACGCACTAAAGCCCAAATACTGACCAATAACAATATGACGACGGCGAAAGCAAGCATTGATTTGTGAGAAAAACAGCGACAAGATAACGATATCGTCAAGATTGGTAGCAGCAAAAGCGGTAAATGCTACAGGAAAAGAGGTTAGTAATTGGTTCATTGTGCGTCGTAATATAAGCTGGAGATTAGAGGCTAGGGGCTAGCTTGAACAAGGTAGTAGAGAAAGAAAACCTTTTTCATCTTTGGTTTTGGGTTTTCTAATGAGTAGCTAAATTTGGCTTTTTTCCTAGAGAGTCTGTAAAAAAGGCATAGTTTCACTCTATGGCTCCCCATCAATAAGAGCAAACAGTCTTTTTTGTTAAATCCATAGACTGAATTTATGATGATGCAGATATGCCCCAAACTATTGAACTAAGGGACTTCCAATTAAAAAAATATACAATCACGTTAATGGCAAGGGGGCAGGGAGCAGGGAGCAAGGGGAAAGACAGTGGTCTTGAAGCAGATAAATTGGATAATTGATTCTCTGGAAGTCCCTAAAAACATTTACAATTATCTACAGTTTTCCTGTGCATTTACCGTATAATAGCTCCAGGTCTTCAAAATCACTAAGATACAAGCCTGTACATAGTCCAAATGACGCTGGAACAGTTGCGAATTTTTTTTAGCCGTAGCAGAAATGTTGCACTTCACCCGTGCAGCAGAAGCTTTGTATATCACTCAACCAGCCGTCAGTGCTGCTATTCAAAGCTTAGAGACAGAATACGGTGTCAGGTTGTTTCATCGCATTGGTCGTCATATTGAGATTACAGATGCAGGAAAGTTACTACAAGGTGAAGCGCAAAAAATTCTCGATCATGTAGAGTTAACAGAACGAGGCTTGAAGGAATTAAATAATCTGCAACGGGGAGAGTTAAAAATTGGAGCAAGCTTGACAGTTGGTAACTATTGGCTACCTGAAAAAATCAGTCAATTTAAGCAGTTATATCCGGGTATTTTTATCAATTGTAAGTTAGGGAATGCTGAAGAAATTTGTGAAGGAACTGCTGTAGGAATGTATGATTTGGGTTTGGTAACAGGAGATATTAAACCATCATTGCAGCAATCTTTAGAGAAAGATGAAATAGGAAGCGATCGCCTGCAAATTGTTGTGGGTAAATCCCATCCTTGGTATCAACGTCATGAGATTTATTTAGATGAATTATTGCATACAAGTTGGGTGATGCGTGAGTCTGGTTCTGGCGCACAGCAGATGTTTGATCAAGCCTTACAGAGTTGGGGAATCGAATCCACAAATCTAGATGTTGTGCTGAATTTCAACACTAGCGAAATGGTGAAAGCTGTTGTCGAAAGTGGCGTTGGCGCAGCCGCACTTCCAGAATTAATGGTCAAAAAAGAATTACAGCTAGGAACATTACACGCTGTACAAATTACTAATCCGCAAAAAAAATCTACGAAGAAATTAGAAATTATTCAGCCGATTTGGAAGCTAAAACATCGTCAACGTTTCCATACACAAGTCATGCTTGCTTTTGAAAATATGCTCACACAAGACAACATACAAGTTGCTTAATTTCAACTACTCCAGTTATTCAATTATTTTTATTTATCATTTTAAAAAGAAAGAATATTTGCTCTTATCAAGCCCAAAGAAATATTATTAGCACCAGATAAAGCCAAGTATCTGATCAGGAAATCAATCACATGAAGCTTTTTGATAACTTCTGTTTGTTGATACTAGGCATAACAATCAAACCATCTCCTGACGTAACCTCACTATGACCAATAGAGAGTGACTAAGGAGAACAGAATTACGTCTTTGCGAGCAACATACTATGAGTTGGTTAGTTGGTACTATCATTATCGGCATTTCTACTGCGCTTGCTACTACTTTTGATGACAACTTGTACTTGACAGCATTTTTCGGTAAAGTCAATCGCACCTTTCGTCCCCAGAATATTGTCTTAGGTGAGTTTCTGGGATTCACCTTACTAGTAATGGCTAGTCTTCCTGGTTTTTTAGGTGGTCTGATTATTCCTCATACATGGATTGGGTTACTAGGTTTTTTACCAGTCGCCATTGGTATTAATCATCTTCTTAACCGAGAAACTGAGACAGAAACAGTACAAGCTGTATCAATTGACTTTGATGCTCGTGCAAAATCGCAGCGACATAAAAAATCTTTGTTAGCAACTCTGCGAGATCCTCAGACTTATCGTGTCTCTGCGGTCACTATTGCTAATGGTGGAAATAACATTGGGATTTATGTACCGTTATTTGCCAGCAGTAGTCTTCCTAGCCTGGGTGTGATTTTGAGTGTTTGCTATTTGACAGTTGGACTATGGTGTTTTCTATCTTATAACTTAACTCGTAATCCTCTCACGACTCCTTTACTAGCTCGTTATGCTCGTAAAATCTGTCCTTTCGTCTTAATTTATTTAGGATTATCTATCTTGATCAAAAGTGAAACGTATCGACTCTTACCTAATATTGCAATGTTTCCTAATTAGAGCCTAATAAACCAACTTTAAGCTCACCATCATCAAGATAAAATAAACCATAAATCGCAGTGGTTTTTGGGGCGCAATTTGACAGACTTTCGCTCCTAGTAATACTCCTGGTACTGAACCAAGCCATATTGGTAATACTAAATTCCAGTCCACTGTTCCCAACGTCAGATGTCCGATAGCAGTGAATATTAACAGAATGGCAGCTTGGGAAATATCCGTGCCAACTAACTTTCGGGTATCTAACCGAAAAAAATGCAATCAGTGCTAAGGCAAACATTGAACCAGAAGCAACACTAGTTAGACCTACAACACAGCCTAAAAATGCTCCTACAGTTAATGTTTGTAAACGTCCTACTCCAGTATTTAAGTCAAATTTAGGTAGTTCAGGTAGTTGTACTTTTGGAAAAAAGGTTAATACCAGCATTTGCATCAAAGCAAAAACAGTGACTAACAAAATTGTCACGCCTAGCAAGTGCAGCATGATGTTATTCAAGTTATGTTCAGCCTTGAGTTTGATCAGATGTAGTATTCCAACTCCTAGTAAGGAACCAGGAACGCTCCCCAAAGCCAGCCATTTGACGACTTCTCTATCGAGCGTTTGTTGCTGCCAATGTTTGATACTACCAACGACTTTCATCAATGTCGCTGCCACTACATCAGAACTTACTGCTACCGCAGGTGGTACTTGAAAAACAAAAATCAACATTGGAGTGATGAGAGAAGCACCACCAATTCCTGTCAGACCTACAACAATACCAACTAAAAAGCTGAAAAAAGGCAGTAATAAAAAATCCATACTCCTGTCCTGAACCGGGGTTTTGTGAATGTGGCTTTGTCTAGCTAACACTAAAAGATTGGCTGTAATCCAGTCGTGTAAAAGGTTTCATAGAATTGCAAGTTTTGAATAAATTTAGAGAAGATGGTATTAAATACTTTAATTTGACCGATTTACCGTATTTTAATATTAAAGTATGAGAAAAGTCTAGATTTTTAGAAATTAAACGAATTGCTAGTATTAATTTATACCATTAAATTCAATTGAATTTTTAATTAACATCGTTAATAAACATATTTAAGCTTCAGTATTTAACTAGACCACAGTGTTTTAAACAACCAGATTAAAGCTTAAAAAATCACTGATTAAATATATTTTTTGTTATTAGGCGATCGCTCACTTAATATTTGGTACTGTATTAGTTAGCTTCTCATCCAAGGTAAGAGGGCAAATGTACCTCTTTCGTAGAGAATGAATAAACCTAAGCCAATTAAGACAAAAGGTACAATAACTTTACCGTAGCGACTTAAAATATAGGCAATGGTAGCGTGTTGACTTAATAGATAAGCAGCCGCACATAAAATTCCTAGCATTATAAAAAATACACTTAAAATAACTCCCAAACTAGCAAAATTCTGCCCAGCAAATAAAGGAATATAAATACTGATATTATCTCCACCATTAGCAATTTTGATTGCTGCAACTTTATAAGTTTGGGGATGTAAAATACTTAAAATAAAAGACAATAAAGAATTAACCGATGAAGACTGTTTAAATTCAGTTGTGACCGTTTGAATTTCTATGGTTTCTTGTTCTTGGTTGAGCAATTGCATCAAACCAATTATTATTGGCAATAGTCCGAGTAATCCTATCCATTCTCGCTGTATAATCAAACCACCAAAAAATCCTGGTAAGCTGGCAATGATGATAGCGACAAAACCAAGATATTGACCAAACACAATATGTCGCCGTCGAAAATTTCCATCTACCTGAGAGAAGAGTAGAAGCAAAATTATGATGTCATCAATATTTGTAGCTGTGAAAGCGATAATTGCTTCAATAAAAGATGTACCTAAGTTAATCATGCTAAATTTTCAACCAAAAGGAAATGAATGAGTTAATTACTGCTATTAGCACAGGTGTAGTTGCATTTATCTCTACCAATATTGATGATATTGCAATTTTGCTCCTGTTGTTTTCGCAAATAAATTCTTACTTTCGACCACAGCATATTTTTTTTGGTCAGTATTTAGGTTTTATTGTACTAATAGCCCTCAGTTTACCTGGTTTATTTAGTGGTTTTGTGTTAGGAGCAAACTGGATTGGTTTATTGGGGTTAATACCAATTGCTATAGGTATCAGCCTTTTAATCAATCAGGAAGATGATTCTATAGAAGAAAGGTTAGAAGAAACTATGCCAGATTCAGAGGAACTAGCCACTAGTTTTATTTCACCGCAGACTTATACCGTAGCAGCAGTGACAATTGCTAATGGCGGTGATAATGTTAGTGTATATATACCGTTATTTGCTAGTAGTAATTTAACTAGTTTTTGGATAATTATTGGAATATTTTTTTTATTATTGGGGGTTTTATGTTATTCAGCATATCAACTAACTCATCAGCCAGCGATCGCGCATACTTTAACTCGCTACGTTAACCATATTGTACCTTTCATTTTAATAGGATTAGGTTCGTTTATTATATTAAAAACAGAAGCTTTAAGTTTGATACAATTAGTTGCAAGTTGCTGTTGTTTAATAGTATTAGTGAAAAAATAGGTTAAATCAGCTTTAAAATTTCTTTACTTATTTACTTTCTTATGGCTGACAATATTTAACATGACTATGAAAAATAGTAAAACTTTTAATCACGCTGGTAAATTTACTGCTTTTTTATTTCTAATTACTATCTTGCTCACACCCTGCGTAATTGTTGGCGCAGGAGAACGAGGCGTATTAATGACATTTGGTGAGGTACAAGAGCAAATATTAGGAGAAGGCATCCATTTAATTATTCCTGTGGTTAATACAGTTGCCAAGTTAAGTGTTCGTGTACAAAAACAGGAAATATCTGCTGAAGCTGCTTCTAAAGATTTACAAGATGTATTTACTGATGTTGCTCTGAACTGGCATATTCTTCCAGAGGAAGTTAACATTATTTATCAACAAATCGGCAACGAGCAAAGTATTGTCGATAAAATTATTAATCCAGCAGTTGAGGAAGTTATTAAAGCTGTCATTGCCCAATATACTGCGGAAGAAATTATTACTAAGCGCGGAAAAGTAAAATTAGAAGTAGACCAAGCTTTAACTACTCGCTTGCGTAACTATCATATTGCAGTTGATGATATTTCATTAATTCACGTCCATTTTTCTGAGTTATTTGGTGAAGCAGTAGAAGCAAAACAAATTGCTGAACAAGATGCAAAACGCTCAGAATTTCTAGCTTTAAAAGCAGCTAAAGAAGCAGAAGCTAAAGTTAATTTAGCGAAAGGAGAAGCTGAAATTTATAAATTACTACGTGATGAACTAACAAAAGAGTTGTTACAAAAGCAAGCAATAGATAAATGGAATGGAAAACTACCCTTAGTTATCGGTAAAGAAAGTCTTAAAATATGGGATTTTAGTGAATTTATTAAGTTATCTAAGTAAAATTCATGAGTCAGAAAAATACTTTCTTGCTTCTGACTCATACTTTTCAAATTCTTACAAGTTATTAGCTATTAGCAAATAAGGCAGGAGTTTCGACTATCTTCAACTGAAGCAATATTATAATTATTAAAGTATAAACAGTCGATGAAATAAAACCAGATAAAAGTTCCTTTTTCAGATTACGTTCTTGAGAGTTTTTCTGAAAAATATCTTGAGAACCAAATTGCATTAAGAGAATTCCCACAACATTGGAGAGCCAGTAACCCAGAATTGAAGCAGGAATGAGCAACTTTGGGGATAGTAAACTACATAAGTATCCAAAAAAGTAAGCAATGGGTAGATTGAATAACAAATCATTCCACCAACATAAAGGGGATAATAAATATCCAAGTACCAGCAAGAATCCACCTCTCAGCCTTTTAAATATATTTTTTGGGGATTCCTGAGTCACAGACTCTGAGACTACTTTTGCTGCTAAACTCGACACCTGACTGTCTTTTTGGATGCTGTTCATAAACTACACTATTTCTCTCAGTTTAGTGTAGTTTAATCCAGGAATGGTTATAAAGTCTAGTACGATGTTGATTTGTTAGGTTAGCTAAATAGTAAGCGATGCTTCGAGAAGCAGATAGTTGATGCGCTGCGTTGCGATCGCTTCCCAAAGCAGACATCCGCTTTGACGCATATCTGTGCAGAAAGACGAAACTCTTTCTCCCCTGCACCCTGCGGTCTTGATGATAAGTATTTTACCGGACACGATATTATTCATTGGATATCAAAAGAAAGTGACTCTGAATTTCAGAGTCACTTTCTCATTTGCAATTGACAGCAATTTAAACTTTCACAATATACTCAAAAGTGAAAGTTTACTTTTTAGCTTCTTCGATGGGAACCCATTCTGTGTGGAAAGAACCAGGTTTGTCGAGACGCAGATAGGTGTGTGCGCCGAAGTAGTCGCGTTGTGCTTGAGTGAGGTTTTGGGGCAAGCGATCGCGGCGATAGCTGTCAAAATAATCTAAAGATGCGCTAAAAGCTGGGACAGGAATACCCAGTTGAGCAGCAGTAATGATCACTTCCCGCCAAGCTGCTTGTCTGTCTAGAATTGTTTGCTTAAATTCAGGAGCTAAGAGCAAGTTAGGCAATGCAGGATTTTCGGTAAATGCCTTTTTAATCTTATTCAAAAAGCCAGCGCGAATAATACAGCCACCTTTCCAAATCCGAGCTAATTCGCCCAAATCCAAATTCCAGTTGAAGGTTTTGGAAGCTGTAGATAGCAATGCCATCCCTTGAGCGTAAGAACAAATCTTGGAGCAATATAAAGCATCCCGGACTTTGTTAATAAACTCTTTGGTAGTACCGCTATATTTGCCACTGGGGCCTGAGAGTTGCTTAGATGCAGCTATCCGTTCGTCTTTAATTGAAGAGATAATCCGAGCATTTACGGCTGCTGTAATGGTAGGAATAGAAACACCTAATTCCAAAGCAGTTTGTACAGTCCAACGACCAGTTCCCTTTTGACCTGCTGCGTCTACAATCAAATCTACCAAAGGTAGACTGGTGTCTGGGTCAATGTAAGGGAAGATATTAGCTGTAATCTCAATCAAAAACGAGTTAAGTTCGTCTGTGGTGTTCCATTCAGCAAACACTTCGTGAAGTTGATTGTGGTCAAGTCCACCAGCATTTTTCAGCAAGTCGTAGGCTTCAGCAATTAGCTGCATGTCACCGTACTCAATGCCGTTGTGTACCATCTTCACATAGTGACCTGAACCACCAGGGCCGACGTAGGTCACACAAGGGCCGTCATCAACTTGGGCAGCAATTTTATTGAAAATTGGTGAGAGATACTCATAAGAACTTTGAGTACCACCGGGCATGAGTGAAGGGCCGTTTAATGCGCCTTCTTCACCACCACTTACACCCATACCGAGAAACCGTAGACCTAGGGGTTCTAGTTCTTCGGTACGTCTTTGGGTATCTTCAAACCAAGAGTTGCCGCCATCAATGATGATATCGCCTTCGTCGAGCAAAGGTTTTAGCTGTTGAATCACCGCATCTACGGGTTTACCAGCTTGCACCATCACTAGAATTTTGCGGGGACGTTCTAGTGCTGCGACGAATTCTTCTAAAGTAAAGGCCGCTTTAACGTTACGTCCTGGCGCACGTTCAGCCATGAAAGCATCGGTTTTTTCGCGGGAGCGGTTGTATACTGCAATTGGAAAACCGTTACGTTCCACGTTGAGAGCGATGTTTTCGCCCATAACAGCTAATCCAATCACACCAAAGCTTTGTAGTGTCATAACTAGTTTGGCTAACTCTTGCAGATTCTTTCATCTTTTAGGGTAATCCGAGAGTTTCTCTTATCCCCTAAAGAAGACATTAAGAGTTACCTTGATTGCTAAAAGCTCAGAACTAACATCACATATAACAAGTTTTAAATTGTATCTAATTCAACAATTGTGCTGCAAAATTTGCAAAATTGGAGTATCTAGTTTAGGCATTAGGCAGATGGGATAAAGGATTAAATTCAGAATAATTTTTCCTTAAATTAAGATAAATTTTCCCGTATCCAGTCCCTAATACCTGATAACAAAATAGTTAAGGAGTAACCAAAAATGCTGGCATACGTCCTAGCTTTGGTGGTCGGTATTGGTAGTTTATTACTCTACGTATCGGCGTTCTTTTTTCCCGAAATCCACCGAAAGAATGATTTTATTTGGAGTGGCATTGGACTGTTTTACGCTTTAGTATTATGGGTGTTTGCCCCCCACATTAGCGGCGGATTATTACTAGGCCATGTGGCGAGTGTGGCTCTTTTGGTGTGGTTTGGTTGGCAAACTTTATCACTGCGTCGTCAAGTTACACCACAGTTACAACAAACGCCTGTACCTAGTTCGGAAGCCGTGAAAACTTCTGTTCAAGAACAGGTGACAAAGTTATCTCTTCAAGAACGCTTTGGCAAATTACAACAAAGTTTGAGTAGCACCTTTAGCGGTGCGAAAAGCAAAGTACAACCACCTGTCAGTAAAAATGTACCAGCAGAGAAACCTGCTGTTGAGATTATTGACAAAACTACGCCCATTCCAGAACCTGCGCCTGAAGAAGTACCTGCGACTACAGATGCTGCACCTGTAACTGAGGCTGTTCCAGAAGTAATTCCACCCCATCCCCCATCCCCCGAATTGGTGGAAGCAGCACAAGTACATCCTGAAGCGGAAAACAAAGAACCAATCCCCGTAGAAGAAATTGCGCCTGATGCGGTGCTTGCTCCCCCGGCGGAAACACCACCAGAACAAATACCGCCGAACACTTAATTTAGTTAAATTTTGTGAAACCCAGCTTGATTTTATGATCATGTTGGGTTTTGCTGTGATCTAAAGTTGCTAGTGGCGATCGCTCAATTTAAGCGACATACTATTTATTTTTTGGAGTACCCGAAGATTAGTTACGATTATTTACGCTGTCACCATTTCCGACACAAAACTAGGGGATGCTGGCTCAAAATGTAAAACCATAATTTGCTCTGGACGTAAACCTACAGATTCATAGGTTTGACCATTGCGATCGCTAAATTCTACTTCAAATACAGCTCCATCCGCTAATATTTCAACTATCGTACCAACTTGACCACGCAACAAATTATATTCAGGCAGATAACTTGTCAATGCTACTAAGTCAAGCAACTTTGGTGTAACTTCATTGATGATATATTGGTTGGACATAAGTATTATTTCATCATAATTCGCATGTATCTATTGACTAGAGTGTTCCAACGGAGTTAGCCTCTAGTTTCTAACTGAATTTAAGATGTAGATTGCTGAAATAAGGGATGTCATAATATCCAATTATTACAAAAAAAGCTATGGCAATTTATTTATCAACAATTTTGATGTATGATAATAGTACAGATGAATTATTAATTTTTAAATTAACCAAAATCAATAAATATTAAGGTTACACAACTATGTCTAGCACGCACACAGGTATAGAGTGGACAGATAAAACTTGGAATCCAACAACTGGTTGTAATAAAGTTAGTCCAGGTTGTTTACATTGCTATGCAGAAGCTCTGACTAAACGCTTTCCCAATAATTTTAAAAATGGGTTTGATTTAACATTACACCCTGAAAGGCTAAACGACCCTTTAAAATGGCGTACACCAAGCAGAATATTTGTGAACTCTATGAGTGATCTGTTTCACGAAGAAGTACCCCTTGATTTTATTCATAAGGTATTTAAAGTCATTCATGAAACACCTTGGCATATATATCAAATTTTAACAAAAAGACCAGAAAGACTCGTTGAATTATCACCTCATTTAGAATTCCATAAAAATATTTGGTTGGGTGTATCAGTTGAAAATCAAAATTACATTCATCGTATTGATTTTCTTCGTCAAGTTCCTGCAAATTTACGTTTTCTTTCCTGTGAACCACTTTTAGGTTCATTGAACCTTGACTTAAAAAATATTGATTGGGTGATTGTTGGTGGAGAGTCGGGGCAAAAACATCGTGTCATGAAAATTGAGTGGGCAGAAAATATTCGTGATCAATGTCAAAAAGCAGGAGTAGCATTTTTCTTTAAGCAGATTGGTGGTAGAACATCTAAAGCTGGAGGTAGATTACTAGATGGTCAAATATGGGATGAAATGCCTCCAGCTTGGCAAGAACATTACAATATATGGAATAATCCTCAGAAAAAACTGTCTTTCAAAAAAGGTAATTTGGAACTTACGGCTTAGAAGGAAAATGAACTCTTACTGAATCTGCAAAGCTAATTTCACCCTTGATTTTACGTCTCTTATTTGCAGGTGGATCTGCTTGTATCTTACCTTTAGCTTCAAGACCATTAAGAGCAGCCTTATAATTCTTGCTAATGTAACGTCTACCAACATTATGTTGCGTATAAATTTCTTGCATAGTTATTGTTTGACCTGCAAATTTATCTAATAACATTTCTTCTAATTCATCGAGAGGATGATACAGTTCAAATAATAATGGTTGCATATAAGTGGCTGGAATGTATTCAAAAGAAGCGACACCTTGATTTTGATCAGAGCTTTCTTTTGCCATGATCTCTTTCATGATTTCATAGCTTTTAAAATGTTTACTGACGAAGATTAAATGATGACTTGTACGATTGCCGTTTTCGTGTTTAAAGCGGAATGGTAAAACATACCTTCCACCCATTTCTTCTAAAGCTTCGCAAATAGCTTCTATAATTGTTAATTCACGCTCTAGAGAGTTGAGCGGCTTAAGTTTTTCTCGTAACTTGTCTGCTCTATTCTTTCCAAATAACGCATTTATATGTTCATCAACTGCTGCATTACTTACACCCATATTGATACGGTTGTAATTGAAAAAGAAAATACAATCACAGCCCCAGTTTTTTTACAACTGAGTTGATAAGTTGTAAAGATAGACCCTTATATCCCCAAGGATCTACAAAAAATAATGTTGGGATTAATTTAAGGTGAGAAAAAGCCTGAACGATATTTTCACCTACTTCAAAATTCATTACGTCAGGCTTATGCTTTAATTGATCAATTCCTGGAATCATATCTATAGCTTTTTGCAAAGACCCAGTATGCTCAGGATTAGCATCATTGAATAATGTCTTTAGCATATTTCGCATATCTGGGTCAGCAATTGCTGTTTCTAAAACTTTGATTGGTGTCGATTTTGAACCGTCTTTGTATCTACCCGGCCCAGCGAAAAGGTCTATATAGGCAAGTGGGTATCCCGCTTTTTTAGCAGTTGGTATAATTACCTTTGCCCAAGCCCAAAAATATTTTTCAACAATTCTGGCTTTTATTAAAGATTGCTCTTTTTGTTCATCAAAAAAAGAAGAGTTAATCATACTTAATTAGTAGATGTGTCGTAATTAATATACTAAATTCGATATTATTTGATGTCTAGAATGAAAATCCCATAGTATTAGACTTCCTGCCATCTTCTATAATTGATAAAACCTGCACATATATTCTTAGGCATGAAGCTGTGACGGAAACTGGAAGTTACAAAGACACTGTAAATCTACCTAAAACTAATTTTGAGATGCGGGCTAACGCCATCAAGCGTGAACCTGAAATTCAAAAGTTTTGGGCAGACAATCAAATTTTTGAACGCCTGTCGCAAGAAAATCCAGGCGAATTATTTATACTGCACGATGGCCCTCCCTACGCAAATGGCTCTCTGCATATTGGTCATGCCTTAAATAAAATTCTCAAAGATATTATTAATCGCTACCAGTTGTTACAAGGGCGTAAGGTTCGTTATGTGCCTGGTTGGGACTGCCACGGTTTACCAATTGAACTGAAAGTTTTGCAAAATCTTAAGTCGGCAGAACGGCAAAGTTTAACGCCTTTGCAATTGCGTCAAAAAGCTAAGGAATTCGCTTTAGCAACGGTAGATGACCAACGTAAAAGTTTCAAACGCTACGGTGTTTGGGGAGACTGGGATAACCCATATTTAACGCTGAAGCCGGAATATGAAGCGGCGCAGATTGGTGTATTTGGGCAGATGGTGTTAAAAGGATACATCTATCGTGGGTTGAAGCCTGTTCACTGGAGTCCAAGTTCTAAAACTGCTTTGGCTGAGGCGGAGTTGGAATATCCTGAAGGGCATACTTCACGGAGTATCTACGCTGCGTTCCCTGTTACTGGTTTGTCGGAGGCGACACAATCAGCTTTGGGAGAGTATCAGTCAGAGTTGGGTGTGGCTGTGTGGACTACTACGCCTTGGACAATTCCCGGTAACTTGGCTGTGGCGGTGAATGGGGATTTGAATTACGCGGTGGTGGAAGTCTTACGCAAAGACGCAGAGGTGCAGAGAGGATTTAAATATCTAATTGTGGCGGCGGATTTGGTGGAACGGTTGGCGGCCACTATCTCTGCTGAGTTGACTGTCAAAGCGACTTTTAAGGGTAAGGAGTTAGAACATACTACTTACCGTCATCCTTTATATGACCGGGAGAGTCCGGTTGTAGTTGGTGGTGATTACATCACCACTGAGTCGGGTACTGGGTTGGTACATACTGCCCCTGGTCACGGTCAAGAAGACTACATTGTTGGTCAGCGTTACGGCTTGCCTATCCTTGCGCCAGTGGATGATAACGGCAACTTTACCGAGGAAGCGGGACAGTTTGCAGGGTTGAATGTGTTGGGTGATGGAAATCAAGCTGTAATTGATGCGCTGACGGCGGCGGGTTCGCTGTTGAAGGAGGAACCTTACCAACACAAGTATCCTTATGACTGGCGGACAAAAAAACCAACAATTTTCCGGGCGACGGAACAGTGGTTTGCTTCGGTGCAAGGATTTAGGGATGAAGCATTAAAGGCGATCGCATCTGTAAAATGGATACCAGCCCAAGGTGAAAATCGCATCACGCCAATGGTGGCGGAACGTTCTGACTGGTGTATTTCTCGTCAGCGTGCTTGGGGTGTGCCAATTCCGGTGTTCTATGATGAGGAAACTGGCGAACCTCTGTTAAATGAGGAAACTATCACCCACGTTCAACGCATCATTGCTGAAAAAGGTTCTGATGCTTGGTGGGAATTGTCGGTAGAGGAATTGTTACCAGAGCCTTACCGCAATAACGGCAAGTCTTACCGCAGAGGTACAGACACAATGGACGTATGGTTTGATTCTGGTTCATCTTGGGCGGCTGTACTTAAGCAACGTCCAGAGTTACGCTACCCCGCCGATATATACTTAGAAGGTTCTGACCAACATCGCGGTTGGTTTCAGTCGAGTTTGCTGACTAGTGTGGCGGTAAATGGCATTGCACCTTACAAAACTGTGTTAACTCACGGCTTTGCTTTGGATGAGCAAGGGCGTAAGATGAGCAAATCAGAAGGAAATGTTGTTGACCCCAATGCCATCATTGAAGGCGGAAAAAATCAAAAATCAGACCCAGCTTATGGTGCAGATGTACTGAGATTGTGGGTATCATCGGTAGACTACTCCGGTGATGTTCGCATTGGGAAAAATATCATCAAGCAACTAAACGATGTACGCGGTAAGATTCGTAATACGGCGCGGTTCTTGTTGGGAAGCTTGCATGATTTCGACCCCGAAACAGATGCAATTCCTTTTGAGGATTTGCCGCAGTTAGATAAATATATGCTGCACCGCATTCGTGAGGTGTTCCAGGAAGTAACAGAAGCTTTTGAAAGTTTCCAATTCTTCCGTTTCTTCCAAACAGTGCAGAATTTCTGTGTGGTGGATTTATCTAACTTCTATTTAGATATTGCCAAGGATCGGCTGTACATCAGTGCGCCGAATGCGTTTCGCCGTCGCAGTTGTCAGACAGTAATACACATCGCTTTAGAAAATTTAGCACGAGCGATCGCACCTGTTCTCTGCCATACTGCGGAAGATATCTGGCAATATCTCCCCTACAAAACACCCTACAAATCAGTGTTTGAAGCTGGTTGGGTGCGATTAGAAGATAAATGGGATAATCCAGAGTTAGCTCAATTCTGGCAACAACTACGGCAAATCCGTACTGATGTCAACAAGGTATTAGAGCAAGCAAGAGGAGAAAAGCTAATCGGTTCTTCCCTAGAGTCAAAAATCTTGCTCTATGTGAAAGATGAGCAATTACGCTCCTCAGTAAATACCTTGAATCCTGAAGTAGGTAACGGTATCGATGAACTCCGTTATTTATTCCTTTCCTCTCAAGTAGAAATGTTAGATTCTGCCGACAAACTGCAAGATGTGAAATACAACTCGCAGTCTGATAGCTGGGGAATTGGAGTAGTGAATGCAGATGGGGAAAAATGCGATCGCTGCTGGAACTACTCAACCCATGTGGGAGAATCGCAAGAGCATCCCTTATTGTGCGAAAGGTGCGTTCCTGCCTTAGCTGGGACTTTTTAGGAAGTAGGTGACAGGTGACAGGTTACAGTTCTTTTGTATCACCTGTCACCTATCACCTATAACTTCTGCAACAACTCTTGAGTTAACTGCAAAAATGCTTTAGAACCAGCAGATTGAGGTGCATTCAAAACAGCCGGACTAAAACTATCAACAGCTTTCGCTACATTAATATCAACAGGAATTTGTGCTTTACAAATTTGTTCTACACCAAAATCTTCCACAACTCGGTGCATTACTTGTTTGTAATATCTGCCAGTCAGCAAACTAGTATTGCACATACTAAACACAATGCCTAACATTTTGATATTAATTTTCGCTTCATGTTCATGACTATCTTTTAACTGGCCAATGCGTCTTTCTAAAAGTTGAATTCCCACCACAGATAAAGGTTCTGGCTTGGCGGGGAGGATGTAAAAATCACTAGCAGCTAAAGCACTACGAGTCAGCAAATTGTAACCAGGAGCGCAATCTAACAGAATAAAATCATATTGATCACGCACTGGTTTTAAAATGTTATTTATCAATACTCGCTCAAACCGATTCCACACAGTTTCAAAGTTTTGTTCACCAAAAGCAACCGTTTGTTTATGCAGCATTTCTGACACCACAAACTCATCATATAAATCGATATCACCTGGTAATAAATTTAGTTCGCTAAGTCCACAAACTTGGGGTTGGATAATATCGTTAATTGTCAGCTTGCTATTGGGATCTGGATTAATGACATCATCGATTAAATATCTAAATGTCATTCTTTGTTTGCGAAGCTTGGCGAAATCTAAAGGCGACATCAGACTCAGCGTGGCGCTAATTTGAGTATCTAAATCTAATACCAGCACCCGCTTACCGTAATTTTTCGCCAAACAAGTAGCTAAGTTGACGGTGAGAGTAGTTTTCCCTACACCGCCTTTCATATTTGCAGTAGCAATTACATATCCCATTTGTTAATTCCTCTGATGACGCATTCCCATCTAGGTAGCGTACACCCATCATGAACGCTTAAAATTTTCGTTAAATTTAATATTTGTGGGAAATCAAAAATTAAAACTTTCAAATTATAGCAGTCTTGAATCATTCCCCAACAAAGAGATCGTCAACTTTTGGAAGAAGTTGGGGATCTGAGGTTTGTGGAAATTACTCTGTTCAAAATGATATTTCTTTTTTTTACAAATACTTAAAAAATATTTATACACAACCTTGATAAGTAATTTTGTGGCAGAATCAAACAGATATAAGCATGATGCAATAAATTAAATTCTATCGAGGTAAATAATTTGGCTTTCAATCCTGAGTTGTGCCGTAACGAAAGTGAAGTTGAAAGCAAACTCATAGTCCAATATTTGCTACCACAGTTAGGATATACACCAGACACTTGGCATCAAGAAGTCGCCGTTGGTAGTATCCGCTTAGATTTTCTGGCGTTTGCTGCACAAGTCTTACCATTTGTCATAGATGCTAACTCACCATTGAGTGTGGTGATGGAAGCAAAGCATCCTAAACAAAACTTAAATAATCACTTTCTCAGACTCAGGCATTATTTAACCAGCTTGAATGTGAGATATGGATTATTGACTAACGGCAAAGAGATTAGAATTTATGAAAAATTAGGTGATGATATTAAGTTAGTTTTTTCTTGTGCGGGGAAAGATGTAGAGATAAAAATAGAAGAAATTAAAAGCTTGATTGGTAGAAATAGTCTCAACAATCAGGCAATAGACAACATTGTAATTCATAGTTATCAAGAAAAATTGAATTCACAGGAGCAAGGAAAAAATTCCATGAAGATCATAGCAATCTACCATAATAAAGGCGGAGTTGGAAAAACAACTATTGCTGTTAACCTTGCAGCAGCTTTAAGTAAGAAAGGTAAAAGAGTTCTATTAATTGATATAGATTCCCAAGCAAATACTACTTTTGCTACAGGGCTAATTAAATTTCAATTTGAGGAAGATGATGATTTAAAAGACAAAAATGTATATCATTTAATAGAGTCAGGAGAATTTAATTATATTCCAGATATTGTTCGTCAATCTCAATACTTTAATAATCCTGAGATTGATGTAATACCTTCTCATATAACCTTGATTGAATATCAAGATACATTAAACAAAATTGCTGCTACTAGACGTAGGTTAGTAAAAAAAATTGAAGATGGTAGATAGTAATTATGATATTGTAATTATTGACACACCTCCATCAAGAGATTATTATGCGGAAGTTGCTTTGATCGCGGCTGATTACTTAATAATTCCTTCGGATTTAAAACCATTTGCAAATCAAGGTTTACCGACAGTAAGAAATTTTATTAAACAAGTTAATGAATATAGAGATGATATAGGTAAATTACCCATCAATATTATAGGTGTTCTTGCATCTAAAATTTCTACTAATGCTAAATTTCTACAATACACATTTCCAAAACAGAGAAATGTAATATTAGAACGCTATAATCTACCTCTGCTCGAAGCAGTAATTTATGATAGAACAGTGTTGTCAGAGTGTATGAATCAAACAATAACAGTTGGAGAATTAGAATATCCTGATCCTAAATCTGTTATTAAATTTGCAGAAGTTAAATCAAATGCTGAACAATCTGCGATGGAGTTTGCAATATTAGCAGATGAAGTTTTACAAAAAATGGGGGTTAATTAATGATGAAATTTTATCTTGTAGACGTAAAAGATATTAATTCTAATATACCTCGGTCAAATTTTTCTGAAGCTGATTTAGATAACCTAGCAGAGATAATTCTAGAAAGTGGAGGAATTATAAGACCATTAGTTTTAAAGCCAACTGATGCAGAAAATTATACAGTTATTGACGGGCATTTTGAGTACTATGCTGCTTTAAAAGCAAAAGAAAAAAATCCTCGCAAGGGTGAAATGGTTAATGCTTTTGTAATTTCACCTAAAAATGAGGATATACTTCTAAAGCAAGTAGCTGCATTTCGAGAATTTAACTATTCTAATACTATAGAAAATATAACATCTACAGGAACAGAAAAATCTGAAATACGCTTGGAAAAGCATGAGTTAAGTTTAATAGATAAGCAAATTAATGAATTAAGAGTAGAATTAGCACAAGAAAAACAAGAAAGACAAAAACTCTATGAATACATAAAGTCACTTGAAACTCAAATACCCAAACAGATTACACCATTAGAAGCATTTAATAGTTTAAATGTACTAGAACTTACTTTCAGATTAAGAACGGCTGGATTTACAGATAAAAAATCAGTTCAAGTTGCTGAAACTATTGAGAAAGTTCGTAAAAAGAAATCATTTGAGTCGTTAAAAGATGTAATAGAAAGAGTAACAATTACATCGGGCAAAAAACAAGTTAAAGGAATTAGTGGTGATAAAATGGTTGATATTATTGATAGTTGGTCACGTCTAGTATTTAAGTAATTCTTACTTATGAGCAAAGTTAAGACAAAATACTAGACATCTTACATCAATCATATAAATCTTTACGCCTTTGCATGAGGCTTAAGGTTTGTGTTTTATAAAATCCGCCTAAATGATTTTTCATTCAGACTACCGAGAAACTAAGTAGGTGTTTAAGGCTTTGGTAATGCGATCGCCTGTAAATTATCAATGGACGATTGTGTAAATATCTCATGTTTCATACATTATTTAACACTAAGAAACTACAAGCGTCTTGAGATATAGCAATCTAAATGATTGACAAACATCTATCTACCTTATCTCCCTTGTCTACCGTGTCTCTCTGATTGATATCTCAAATAGAATGGCTATATTTAGGTATTGTTATCTATAAATTGGTAGAGAAAAATCTATCTATCTTTCGACTTCAAAAGTTACCTCATCTGGAAGAAACGCCGATAAATCAATGTTGTTAATCTGAGTACAGATGAGATTTTCGAGGTCGTTATGAATATTATTGCTTGGATAATATTAGGTCTATTAGCTGGTGCGATCGCTAAAGCAATTTACCCTGGTTATCAAGGTGGCGGTATTCTTTCAACAATGATTTTAGGTATTGTTGGTGCCTTTATTGGAGGAAGTTTATACACTTTGTTGCAAACGGGGACTTTGCAATTGACGGCAACTACTTTTAGTCTTCCCGGTTTATTTATAGCAATCATCGGTGCAATTATTGCTATTTACTTGTGGGGATTGTTGCAAAGAAGCAGTAATGCTTAAACCCTCGTGACTAAACCATTATTAAACCGAGAGTGTGTTTGGTAAATTTCACCAATAACACTCTTTATCACCCCAAAACATTGTTTTGACATACCTACTGTAGAAAGCTAGTTTGCCAACAACACACTAATCATATTGTTTATCTATAAAAGCAGTTAAAAGCTATCAACTGCCAAGGCAATAAATTTATTGCCCGCTATGTTTTGTTGAAAATAATCGCAGAGGTCTTGCATGTTTTTCCATAAGAAAGATCCAATTCATGTTGTCAATGTTAATGACAGCAATCCCCGTTTTGCTCAGTTACTGCTTGAGCAGTTTGGTGGTGCAACAGGAGAACTAACCGCCGCTTTGCAATATTGGGTGCAATCTTTTCATGTGGAAAATGCTGGAATTCGAGATATGTTGCAAGATATTGCCATTGAAGAATTCGGGCATTTAGAAATGGTTGGTAAACTAATTGAAGCACACACTAAAGATACTGACCAAACAGATGCTTATAAAAGTACTCTGTTCGCTGTTCGCGGAATTGGCCCTCACTTTTTAGACAGTCAAGGTAATGCTTGGACAGCTAACTATATCAACGAAGGTGGAGATGTAGTTCGTGATTTACGAGCTAATATTGCGGCTGAAGCTGGCGCTCGTCAAACTTACGAAGAGTTAATCAAATTAGCACCCGATCAAGGTACGAAAAATACTTTGGTGCATTTGTTAACCAGAGAAATTTCTCACACCCAGATGTTCATGAAAGCATTAGATTCTCTGGGTAAATTGACCGATCCATTCTTTGGTAATATTCAGCCTGATGAAACCGTGAATATTTACTACAACCTGTCTAGTAATGGCAATGGTCACGATGAGCGCGGCCCCTGGAATTCTGAACCTGCTTTCAAATACGTTGCTAATCCTTTAGAAAGCAAAACTAACTAAAGTTTTTGTCCTCCTAATTCCTTGT
The DNA here is from genome assembly GCF_001298445.1 of Nostoc piscinale CENA21. NCBI lineage: Bacteria > Bacillati > Cyanobacteriota > Cyanophyceae > Nostocales > Nostocaceae > Nostoc > Nostoc piscinale. Next base: position 6,991,785 of record NZ_CP012036.1, read on the forward strand.
CAACACTCAATAATTATGACTTAAGTCAGGGGGAGTTTCTTCCCTGACTTATTTTGTGGGCTTTTTTAATTATCTAGAAATTAATACCAGCCATTATTGCCTGATTCTGGAATCACAGCATAAGCATCAATTTCAAACAACATACCATCAAGCGCCAATCGAGGAACAGGAATGAGCGTGTTTGCAGGTGGTTGATTACCCCACAAATTAGCAATTTCGCGTCCTAACGGAATTAATTTTTCTTGGGTGTGGTTTACTATCAAAACAGTTGTTTTAACTACATCTTTAGGTCTTGCGCCAGCCGCATTTAAGGCAAAGCGCAGATTTTGAAAAGCCCTGACTAATTGTTCTTCATAATCATTGGAGACCACATTACCTTGTAAATCTGAACCAAATTGACCAGAAATATACACGGTTCTTGTTCTTGGTGGTGTAATCGCTATATGACTATAGCCATTTTGAGGCGCATTATATAACGTTGGTGGATTCAGCAAAGTCACATTTTTATTTGCATTACCCTGAGCGACTACTTCCTTTTGGGTTCCTGCAACTATAGCAGTACCTAAGCCGCTACCGCCTAGCCACAAAAGAGCATTTCTGCGTGAAAATTTTGTCACTATTGAATTAACCGCACGTGTGATATGTTGAGTCATTGGAGTTCCCTAGATTGAGTGATCTATTTTTGACTAGGCTATGCTTTTATTATGTGGTTAATTGGAATCAAAAATCACACAATTTTTTAAAAAAATTGGTGCAATTACGCAGCTAATATACTAACTTTAAAATATCTTTAATATTTGAATAATTACTCTTGAGTATTTCAAAAAATAGCTATTTTTAGAAGAAATTTGCTGTTCTTGTTTTCTTAGCAAAATCAATGATTTTTATCTCACATCAGATAGCTGTTATTTAGTTTTAAGAATTGAAATATCAAGACTCAATTTCTAATTTTTAAACTCTGCAAATGTCAGTGTTAACAGTTTAGTTGCGGGCAAATTGCATCTCCAAAACTGGATTAAGATTGTCGCTACTTTTTTGAAACTACCTACAGGTAATCTCAACTAAGACAGCAACACTCAAATATGCCGTTCAGTTTGTCAGTTCCAGAAAACTAGATGTGACTAACGAAGGGACATACTCAAAATTAAAGAGAAAACAATTGCACTAGCTTCTTTACTGTCACTAACGAAGACTACGGATAATCAACGTTAGCAGAACACCAACATCGCAGAGTTTACCAAACAAAGCAGATTTTTCTTTCTTTGTTTTTTCCCGATTTTCGGAATGCAAAGTAGCCTTGTCCCTAACAAGGTGCCTTGAGGCGGAGTGTGATGGAAGAAAGTACAGGATATACCTGTTATCAATCGGCGATACACCGATCGCTCACAAAGGAGTACACTTTCTGATGACTAGTTACATATCGCGCGGCGGTATACGTTCAATCCAATGGTTGGCGTACCAGTTGGGCATACAGAACCCAAACTAAAGCTTGCACAATGTATTGCTAATCACTCATTAATGTAACTCAAGATAATATGGCAGTCTGGTTTGGATGAATGAAAGGGACAAGGTGGATAAGGGAGACAAGGTGGATGAGGGAGACAAGGGAGACAAGGTAGAGATTTTTGTCAACACTTTGGCAAAGCTCTCTTCGCTTCAGCTGATTGAGCATTGAGCGGAGTCGAAATGCGCCTTCTAAATAATGGTTTTCACCTACTTATTCTTGCCATATTTTTCTTGAATACGCTGAATTTGTTGTTGAAACTCTGCGCCTTTTTCGGGGTTAACCATTGCGACAAAGTTGGCAAATCCGGTGATGGAGGCGATGAGGTTGGATGAGTTACCCCAATGCTTACCTTCTAAGCCTTCATTTTCTATTTGATGTAGAGTTGCACGGAAGCTTTTTAACTTTTTCCGAGAGATATTAATTTTTTGATTAACGATAATACCTGTAACTTCTTGCTGTTGAGAGTTTCGCAAAATGCGGGTTTTGTCGGGATTGATGGCAAATCCTTCGTCAGAGATAATTGACTGAACTTGCTTGATGATATTTTTGGTATGTTGAAGATTCTCACCTGATGCAGAAAATGTTAAATCATCAACATAGCGGGTGTAAGTAAAACCAAATTTTTCAGCGATCGCACACAAACGCTGATCTAAATTACGACAAATAATATTGGTAATTGCAGGACTGGCTGGGGAACCTTGGGGAAGATGACGTTGCTTAAATTCCACAAAGTCAGTTTTACCATCTAAGTTGCGTTCTTCCACTACAGGCGCAGTACATAATAAACCAAAGATTGTAGCTACAGATGAAGCATAACCGAATGATTGAAAGAGTCCTTTAACACGCTGATATGTAATAGCCGAGAAAAAATCTTGCAAGTCGATATTCATAATTATTTCTGCGCCAACGTGGGGATTAGCATTAGTGATGATGGAGCGATCGCCACAAAAACCATGTGCGGCATCATGAATCGCAATTTTTTGTAAAATATTCTGCAAAATCCAATATTGAGCGCGTTTTAAATCAGGCATGGGTGCAGAAATAATGCGATCGCCTGCAAGTTTTTTGGCAGTTTTGAAGTAAATGTAATGTGAAATCTGGGAAGTTTTAGAAGTAAAGGTAAGAAACCGCAGTTTATCAATACTAATTTCCATAGCCGCTGCAATCTGCTCGGCATTATTATATACATCTAAATTACATTTTTTTAACTGTTCAATATTGTTTTGAGTATAATTTTGACAACTCATTTTAAAACCCTGCAAATGTAGGTGTTTACAGTTTAGTTGCGGGCAAATGTATCTCCAAAACTGGATGAAGATTGTTGCTACTTTCTTGAAACTACCCAAAGATAATCTCAAAAAAGACAGCAACGCTCAAATATGTCGTTCAGTTTGCCTATTCCAGAAAACTGGAGGTAAACGAAGGACATACTCAAGTTAAGGCGAAAACATTTGCACAGGCTCCTTAACTGTGACTACCAAAACCACTAAGTAATATTAGTAGTCAACCTACAATGCAGAGTTTTTACTCAAATTCAATTAGCTATCTTGACAGGATAGTGTCTTTTAACCCGGACAGGGTTTTGGTGGCAGAAAGTGGATTTGAACCACTGATCTTTGGGGACAAGCCCAACGAGCTACCCAACTGCTCTATTCCGCAAATTTGTCTTTTAACCTAGACAAGGTGGGAGAAAGTACAGGAATTGAACCTGCAACACATCGATTAAGAGTCGATTGCTCTACCAGTGAGCTAACTTTCGGGTGTTTGATGTAGGAGTCGAACCTACGACTAACCGAGTACCTCGGCTGCTCTACCACTGAGCTAATCAAGCGATGGAGTAACAACCCATTACTCTACGGTATACGCTCAATCCAGAGGTTGGCGCACCAGTCGGGAATACAGAACCCGAACTATAGTTGAGCAGATGTATTATTACCTTGTAACTCAATGTAACACAAAAATTTATCTTACGTAAATTGCCATTTAATTTATTTTTTATGGTTGGGCGATCGCAGCATCAGCAAAACTGTAGTTAGAATAGAAAAAACAAGCTAACCAACTAATAACAGGCAATTGTACTCATCTCTACCAAATTAATTAGCTCCAGACATTATTTTTAATTGAATTCAGGAATATTTAACTGATATTTACAGCTAATGATAGAGTGCATCCGTATTTTCAATCATTAGGATACAAGTAGTTGAAAATATTCATCTACTAACAATATCGTTATTAAAATACTATGTCTGTTAATTGCTTGAAACCAAGAAATAAAAATAATGATCCTGACACAGATAATCCTAATCAAGCATCAACAAAGGTAGAAATAGCTCTAGTATTAGATCAAATCAAAAGTTGTGTTTGGATGATGGGTATTCCATCATGGTTATTTGCCATCACAGACAGAAGTTTTGCGATGTTGTCGGATGGAAATTTATCACCAGTAGAGATATTGCAACTATTGATGACTTGCCTCTTTTTTGTGAGTTGGATTTATTTAAAACCAGAAGAAAGCTTAACCAGCAATGATGTAGAGCCTAATGAATATGCAGAATATCTAAGTCGCAGCCAAGCTCTCAAGTTTAGGTTGAAGAAGCGACACATGATTAGCCAAGATTATATTCTACCTTTTCCTTACTATTGCCAAATCTATCACTTACTCAACTTAAAGCACCTAGAAACAGTTCATAAATTCAGCCTGAATAGTTTAAAGGTTTTGAGTATCAGTCAGTTCCAAACAACTCATATTGGGGGAGTGCTTAAATTTAATACTATGTTGCAACCAAATATGAATTTGTTGAGATTTTGGCGGCAACCAGTAGTAGAAGTAGATTTAATTTTACATACTCCCTATACTATTGAACTGAGCATTCCTGCATATAACGATAAAAGAATCGTTGTCCTCTTTCACGCTTTCCCGATAAGTGAGAGGGAACATCAATTATTTATCGATATCTACAGTGATTTAGATTGGCCGAAGCCGATATTGCAATTTGTTTTACACTGTGCCACTTGTTTGACGCTCTTTGAAGATTTACCATATTTACAGGCTTTAGCAGACACAAATGTTGAGCGTTTGTTTAATCTAAATTCTGCTTCTAAACATGAAACAATGTTATTGTTTCAACGATTCATAGAACTGTATGGTACTCGACAAAAACGCATCCAGTTACCAGAATCGACATAAGTTTGCTGAATAAACAGATACCCAACTTCTAAAAGAAGTCGGGTATCTCAAAGTTGCAATTTTTACAATTCACAACAGCTATTTTAACTAATAGCAGACTCACTTGCTGTTAATAATGCTTTAGTTGCAGACTCTCCTGCTTTTTTCAACTTGCGCGTTAGTTGAGATACTAAAAATGCTGCGATCGCAAAATGTCCTAAGATTGCCAGAAAATAAGCAAGTAATAATCCATCGGTGCTTTTTGATGAGGATAAAGCAATGAGTGGTGCAGCAATGGAAAATAGCCAAACTATAACGTAGTTTTCAGGTCGAGGGAAAAATATTCCTAAGAAAATGGGTGGGAGTATAATGAAAGACACTAACACCCCTGTGGCCCATAATTGGCGCTGTTCATTTTTCATGAATAGAATTAACTGAGTTAAGGCTGCATATATCACAGCTAAACTACCCGCAAACAGCAGCGCCATCCACGAATTAGTTTTATTTTCGATGCTGACTTGTGAAATCAAAACAAAACAGCTTAAGCAAGTCACAGATATGATGGCATTAATAGCGATCGCTAAAATTCCTGGGCTTTTGTCACCCCAGATTAAATCATAAATTACACTAGTTTTACCTAATTCTTTGGGTTGCGTAATATGTCGGTATCTAGCCCAATCTTGCAGTGTTTGACGACCAGGAGTAATCGCAGCAATTAAATATAAAAATAGCCCAAAATTTAAAACCATTAAAAGTCCAACATTTTCCTGAATTGAATAACTTCTAGGGTAGCTATTAAATATTAATTCTTGCCAATCAGCACATCCTAAAATGATAAAATTAAAAACAGCAGTTAGTAAATAACTCTGCTTTTTGCTCAACATAGTTACATTAGGATCACAAAAGCAACGCTGTAAAGCTTTCCAAAAAAAAGTACGCACTGATAAGATAAACTGTTAATGCAAAGACAGAGGTAGTAATAAAACTTTCTCCTATGGAGAAAATGAACCAATGAAAAGATTTGAAATTGGGAATAGCAAAACTAAATTTCTTGTCTATTTCAACGTCAAAATATGGCATTAAAAAATATGGGTTAAGTAGCCCAAAAAAATTAACTGGATTATTAGCCGGAAAATTAGATGTGAAAGTTTGCTTGGTAAATGTGAGATATCCTAATAATGTGCCACTGCCTAACCAAGGCTGAAAACCTCCTAACCAAGAACCAACCAAGCCAAATAGTAATGCAGCACTGTAGTATAAAAAACTAGCCCCAATGACTACTGCATCAAAACTGATAATTTCCATCACAGAAATTTTGGCATTCAAACCCATCCATAAATGTAAAGGTAATGCTAATACTACAGCCACATAAAGTAAAGCAGGAACACCGAGCATTTTTCCCCATAAAATACTTTGTGGTGATTGGGGACTCAGGCGAATAAAATTCAGGGTATCGCGTCTTTGTTCAGTAGCTAAATCATTAATTAGTAGATAGCTTCCTGCTGCTAATAAACCAAAGCTCACAATAATATTTAACCAGGTGAAAACATCCCAAGACCATAATTGCCAATTGATAATTACATTACCGAACCCATCAGCAAGACATCCAGGTAAGTCATATTTTGTGGTACCTGTACAATATCTATGACTAAGGTTTTGTACAGCGTGATGGCGTGTAGGTAACTGGGATTGAAATGACATGAATAAGATAAATTGACCCAGCAATGATAACGCAGATGTTAATAAAATATTTCGTGGTTTCAGTCGTCCTTTAAGTTCCCGAAATAACTGCGGATTTCCATTTCCTAAGTAATTTACTACAGCTTGTATCATAATTATTTCTCCTCAGTAACTTGTTAATTATCTATAGCAATCCTAAATGATGTGCAAACATCCCTCTACCTTGTCTCCCTTGTCCCCCTTGTCAAATAGGACTGCTATATTGCTTATGAATTACCGTCCGGCTAATAATGCTTTCGTTGCAGATTCTCCAGCTAACTTCACCTGATTTGTCAAATGTACATTTAACAAAGCTAAAACAGTAAACTCGGCTAAAAGTGACATAAAAACTGTTGTTGTGGCTGAGTATTCCAAAGCAGCCCAAGGAAAATTAGAAAATAACCACAAGACAGCATTTTCTTCAGGTCTAATGTACAATAAACCAAATAGAGAAGGTGGCGTTAACATCAATGCACCTAGAATCATACTTGCAAAAAACACACGCTTGGAAGTCTTTAACAATAGTATTCTCTGCACTATGGTGGCGTAAATCATAGCTATAGTAATAAACATTGCCACTCCTAAAATAGCTTTCAGTCTGCCAATTTTATTCACCCAGTCAATAGCACTGTTATGGTGAATATTCAAAGCTGGGGCGAGGATAATCCAAACTAATAAGGGGAGAGTAATGATTATTAAACTCAACCCAACTGAAACTATGACAGGGCTTTTATCATGCCAAATTAAATCACGCCATACAGATTTCTGACTAAAAGTATCACTGCTAGATGTTTGTTGATGACGATATCTTGCCCAATCTTGTACTTGTTGTCTATGAGGAGACAAAATCATGAACAAACAAGTTAATATAACGAAGTTAAAGAATACAATCCAGAAGAAGTTTTGACCAATTTGATAGTTCAAATCATAGTAACAGTTTATTGGTTTATATTGTCGGTAAGCGGGGCAATAATTTTTAGTATATTGCAGGGTGAAGCCCCAAAAAATTACTTGAGAACCAGCTACAAGTAAGTAACTTTGTGCTTTACTGAGTAAGGTAGCATTAGGATTACGAAATCGCCGCCCAAGTGCTTGCCAAATCCAATAGCAACCAACACCATAATTGAGTAGGTGTAACCCAGTAAATGTAAAAATATTTTTCCCTAATGGTATGTAAAAAAATTGGGTTTCTGCTAATAATGATGGGTTGCTTCTATTCAAGAGATTTGGGAACATATATTTCAGCATATCAAAAGGACTTAATAGCCTCAGCCAAGCTGCTGTGGTGTGTAAGCCTTCACTATTAAATGCAAATTGCATTGTATTTAGTAAGAATATGAGAACTGCACCACTAGCCAACCAAGGTTGAAAACCACTAAATCGATTACTCATCAAGCCAAATAATAACGTGGCACTGTAAAAGAAGAAACAACTAGTAGCTAAGACGATATAAAAGCTGAAAATATAACTGATGTTAACTCGGGCAGAAATTCCTGACCATATATGTAAGGGAATCGCTAGCAAAATTACCAAGTAAATGACAATTGGGACACCTAGAATTTTGCCAGTTAAAATGCTGGTTTCTGGCTGGGGACTGAGGCGGATAAAATTCAGCGTACCGCGCTTTTCTTCTTGGGCGAGATTGTTGACTAGTAAATATGTCCCAGCAACTAATAGTATGTAGATAAAAACTATGCAGAGTGTGATAAATATATATTCCCAGTGGTCACGCCACCACATTTGAAAGTTAATTTCAGCAACAGGACATGGCTGCTGATATAAATAATTATTTAACTGTTGTTGTTGTGCTTCGAGTGATTTTAATTGTGCTTTGAAGTCTTGAAGTTTGGTTAAATCATAGTTTTGCTTACTATTATAGAAGTTGATTTGCCTTTGAGTATTATCTATGAGTTTATAAACTGATTCAATTTGTTTTTGATAACCTTTGCTCAGATTACAATATGAGCCATTCATGGCATATTTGTTATGAGGATATTGACCAAGATGATAGAGAGCAAGTCCTAACTGAGCAATTAGAGAGATAGCAAAAGCAAATATTAAATTAAAACCTTTAAGACGACCTTTAATTTCTCGCAGAAGCTGAGGGTTCCAATCGCCAATTTTATCCAAAAGATTGAGATACATAAGAGTAATGATTCTAAGTGTGAAAGTTGATAATTTAAGATGCTTGTTTATGACCAAGCTTGATAAAAATGCTTTCTAGGTCTTCTTGAGTGCAATGAAAGTCAGTAACGGGGATATCAGCTTGAATTAGCGATCGCAACAATTCTGCACAAGCATTCTGATCACCAGAAAAGTTCACACGCAGATTATTACTTCCTGGTAAAAATTCCCATTCTTCTACCAAAGGATGATTTTTCAATTCACTAATTACAGCATCAATTCTGCCCAAGGTTGACAAAATAATTTGTTGTCTAGCTAATCGCTGATAAAGTTGTTCGAGTGAAGCACTTTCTACTAAAAAACCTAACTCCATAATTCCAATCGAAGTACACAGTTCCGCTAAATCGCTCAGAACATGGGACGAAATTAAAATTGTCATTCCAGCTTCTTGCAAAGCTTTGATAATTTCGCGGAATTGCATTCTTGCAATTGGATCAAGACCCGATACAGGTTCATCTAGTAGTAGTAAAATCGGCTCATGGATGATAGTGCGTGCTAAACTAAGGCGCTGTTTCATCCCCCGTGACAGTGTAGAAATTAAACTGTTGCGTTTATTCCCCAATTGAATGAGTTCTAAAACTTCGTGTAGACGTTGAGTGCGACGTGGTTCGCGCAAACGATACAAACGCGCAAAGTAATCGAGATAATCCCAAACTGTTAAATCTTCATACAGGGGATAGTCATCGGGTAAATAACCAAGACGACGCTTGATAGTCGGGTTACTCTTGTCCCGTACCATGCGATCGCCGTTAATATATATCTCACCCGTAGTTGGTTCCTCAGCCGTTGCTAACATCCGAATGAGAGTCGTTTTACCTGCACCATTCGGCCCTATCAGTCCGTAGACTTCACCCGTTTCAATTTCCAAATGAACATCATTTACGGCTATATACCTTTCAAATTGCTTGGTGAGTCCACAGGTGCGAATTGCTAATTCTTTTACCATAGCTGCGAGAGTACGGTGATTGATTCTTAACTAACCTAGCCTCTCTCTACCGCGGTTGTCAGTCTCGTTTCGGAAATTGAAACTGAGTTTATCGGAACTTGATGCTTAGTGTTGAATGTTACGTAATTATTTCAGTGGCTGTGTAGCGGTTTTATTTGAAATGACAAGGGGGATAAGGGAAACAAGGGAGAGAGAGGAGTTGTGTATGACTTGTCTACAACGAGTGAGAAATGCGATTAATTGAGGAAAAATTCTTGTGTCTTGATTGCATAAAAAAAATACCCGACTGATTTATCAAATTCGGGTATTTAGACAAATGTAATTAGATTGAAATAAGGCAAACTTAACTCATCAAAGATGCAGATGAGATAATAGATTGGGCATCTTCTGGTGTACCGTTTGCCAATTGATTACTAAAGGCATAACGTTGTTCTGGAATAGGATAACCGGCTTCACCAAAGGTTTCACGAATAACTTTATTGGTGTCAAAATAAACTTGCCAGTAATGTTCGTTATTGCAGTAAGGACGGACTGCTAGGACTGGCCCTGCTAAATTAAATGTAATAATTTCTACATCTGGTGCAGGATTATTGACTACGTTGGGAATTTGGCTGATTCTGGCTTTGAGACGAGCGATCGCATCATTATGATCGACATTGTGATGTAGTTGTGCCAGTAGATCAACTCGACGGTAGGGATTGGCTGAGAAATTTTGGATATTATCAGAAAAAATCTTGTTATTGGCGACAATTGTTAACACATTATCTGGCGTGGTGATATTGGTTGTGAACAGTCCAATTTCTGTAACTGTACCTGTGACACCTGCTGCTGTGATAAAGTCGCCAACTTTAAATGGACTAAACACAATCAAAAACGCACCAGCAGCAAAGTTAGCTAACAATCCACCCCACGCTGCACCAATCGCCACACCTGCGGCGGCTAACAATGCAGCAAACGAAGTGGTTTCAATACCGAAGAAGCCGAGAATGGCGACAACTAAAACAATTCTTAAAGTTACGCCGATGATATTAAGCAGGTAGTTAACTAGAGTTGGATCAACGTGTTGACTGCGGAAACCACGTCTGACTAACTTGAGTGCAAAATCAATCAGCTTTTGTGCCACAATCCACAGAGCGATCGCACCCAGGATTTTCAAGCCAAAAGTCGTTAACAGTGCAACTGCTACTTGGCCAATTTGATTCAAATTCATAAACTTTTTTATTTCTTGCTAGTTTTATCCAAAACATTACAAGAAACTGAGCAAAAAGTTTTCAGGAACAGTTTTTTTTTAATGTTTGGATAAATACCAAAAACTGTTACTCTATTGAAGTTAGTCAGAATTAGTTTATTATTCGCCCTCTTCCTGTGTTTTTCGATGCTCTTCAATTCTGCTAAAGATGTCATCGATTGTTGGATTTCCTAAAATTTGATCTCTATCTTTTGTGTAATCTCCACTACCTTTTTCAAATTGCTGCATAAATCTTGCCATTCCATCAGGGCCAAGAGCTTTTGTCAAGGCTTCTATTCCCAACCTTCTAATTTCAGCTTGAGTCAGTTTAGTCACGTCTAGCATTGATTACCTCCAATACCCACCGTAAAAATTAAAGCTTCCAGATGTGCATCTTGCTCGGTATGATATTTAATCTGCAAGCATTTACCTAATAGAAACTAGCTATGACTCAAAACTACCGCATTACCTTACTTCCCGGCGATGGCATTGGCCCTGAAATTATGGCAGTGGCGGTAGATGTGCTGAAAGTCGTAGGGAAAAAATTTGATATTGAGTTTGCCTTCCAAGAAGCTTTAATTGGTGGTGCAGCCATTGACGCGACAGGCGAACCTCTACCAGCCGCTACCTTAGATACTTGTCGCAATAGTGATTCTGTATTACTCGCCGCTATTGGTGGTTATAAGTGGGATACTTTACCATCTCACCAGCGCCCAGAAGCAGGTTTGTTAGGACTCCGCGCGGGTTTGGGTTTATTTGCCAATTTACGCCCCGCCCAAATTTTGCCGCAGTTAATTGACGCTTCGACTTTGAAACGGGAAGTTGTGGAAGGCGTAGATATTATGGTGGTGCGAGAACTCACTGGTGGAATTTACTTTGGTAAACCCAAGGGAATTTTTGAAACCGAAACAGGTGAGAAACGCGGTTTGAATACAATGGTTTACAGTGAGTCGGAAATTGAGCGCATCGGGAGAGTTGCCTTTGAAACTGCCAGAAAAAGACGCGGTAAACTCTGTTCTGTAGATAAAGCCAACGTATTAGAAGTATCGCAGTTATGGCGCGATCGCATCACCAAACTGTCCGCCGAATATCCCGATGTCGAACTGTCTCACCTTTATGTTGATAACGCAGCGATGCAATTAGTCCGCGCTCCGAAACAATTCGATACGATTGTCACAGGTAATTTGTTTGGCGATATTCTCTCTGATGCGGCGGCGATGTTAACTGGCAGTATTGGGATGCTACCCTCTGCAAGTTTAGGTGCTTCTGGCCCTGGTGTATATGAACCAGTCCACGGTTCTGCACCCGATATTGCAGGACAAGATAAGGCGAATCCTTTAGCGCAGGTTTTGAGTGCCGCAATGATGTTACGCTACGGGTTAAATCAGCCACAAGCAGCAGATAGCATCGAAAAAGCTGTGTTGCAAGTTTTAGCACAAGGCGATCGCACAGGCGATATCATGTCACCAGGCATGAATCTTTTGGGTTGTCAGGCAATGGGGAATTCACTCATTCAGGCACTAGAGAAATAATTCTTTTTGCATAAACTCGCCAAATTGGCAATCTTTACAGAAACTTTCGGGTACACTATAGACAAAATCTAGTAAGTAGTTAGCAGTAAATAGTGTACGCTTTACGACAAGAGACAGCTAATTTCAATGCCTCTAGAATCCAGCCACCTCTGATTGATCCCGCAGTCATCAGAGCGGCTGGCAAGATTTACTACACTTATTGTGAAGTACATCCTGAAATTGTGGGGCAGCCTTCCGGGGTAGCAATTAATCGTGTTACCCATCGAGGCAAAGTCATTTTTACTAACCAACCCGTTCTCTTACCGCAAGAATGTTTTGTACCTTTAAATCAAATTGAGTCACACATGTATTAGTTATGAGTCATTAGTCATTGGTCATTAGTCATTTGACAAAGTACAAATGACAAAGGACAAATAACAAATGACTATATGGACTTTTTAATGGCCGTTCCGGCGATTATTGTTGTTTTCGCCTTGGGTGCATCTATAGGTAGCTTCATTAACGTTGTCGTTTATCGAATACCTGCGGGGTTATCGATTCTTTGGCCGCCTTCCCGTTGCCCCCATTGCTTAAACCAGCTAAAAGCTTATGACAATGTACCCGTGCTGGGATGGTTGTGGTTACGCGGAAAATGCCGTTATTGCAAAAGTAAAATAGCTGTTCGTTATCCCGTAGTAGAAGCAATAACGGGAATAATTTTTGTCGTCATTTTTTTAGTATTTCAAGTTTCCATCGCTACGTTAGGATATTGGGCTTTTTGTAGTTGGCTGTTGGCATTAGCCTTAATTGACTTAGATACCATGACTCTCCCCAATGCCTTAACACAATCAGGTTTAGTGTTAGGCTTGGGATTTCAAATAATTAGCGGTATGAATTCCGAAATCAGCAGTGTCAGTATAGTTAGACACCTGATGATGGGGATAGTTGGTGCTGTTGTGGGTTTATGGCTATTTGATGGTATTGCCTTTGGTGGTTCAATAGTTCTTGGTAAAACGGCGATGGGTGCGGGAGATGCCAAACTTGCAGCTATGATGGGTGCTTGGCTGGGTTGGCGTTATTTGCTATTGGCTAGTTTAATTGCCTGCGCCGTGGGAGTATTGATAGGTGGATTAGTATTGGTGCGATCGCCTAAAAAAACCGGAGTAAAAATCCCCTTCGGCCCTTTTTTAGCACTAGGCGCAATCATCACTGTCTTTACCGGGCCTGCCATTTTATCGGCTTATTTGAAATTTGCCTTTCCGTCCTAGCTAAATAATATTAGGGTAAGGGTGAAGGGGTATAGGGGTGTACTTCGACTACGCTCAGTAACCAGGGTGTAGGTATTCAAAATCCTTACACCCTACACCCTTACACCCTTTCACCCAGTCTCCATAGAAAATCTTTGTACGTAAGTCCTGATTTACTCAAAACACCCAGATTAACCGATACAATCGTTTAAACAGACTCTACATTATATTTAAGCGATTTATATGGTAACTAAATCTGATGTTCAGGTGACAGTTTCCCTGACGGAATTGGGCTTGGATGATGAAGAATTGCAAGCCCAAGTACAAAATTTACTCCCCCAGTTGCGCGATGTGGATGGGGTAGAAGACGCAGATTTAGTTGCAGTTACAGAAGTACCACAAGGCTCTAAGGCGTTGGGTGGTTTTTCTTTGGGGACATTTAAAGCACTGGTGAACCCTGCTTTAATTAAGCCTGTGTTTGATTTTTTAGGGCGTTTGTCTAACAAAACCTTTGAAATTGAAGTAGAAGCTTACGGGGAAAAATTCAAGGCGAAAGCTAGTAGCAAAGAAGATTTGATTTTCATCCTCGAAAAAACCGAAACTTTATTGAACAACGCCAAAAATAGACAAGACAGCAATAATGGCTAAGGTAGCACTGTTAATTGGGATTAGCGAATATGAACCGGGACTAACACCACTACCCAATGCTGTGAATGATGTTGAGGCGATGCGGCGAGTTCTGGTAAACCCAGAAATGGGTGATTTTGCACCAGAGAATGTCACAGTGCTGCAAAATCCCCAACGGCAAGAGATGGAAGATGCTATTTATAACTTGTATGCCCATCGTGACAAGGATGACTTGCTGCTGTTTTACTTTTCTGGACATGGAGTAACAGTTGAAAGCGGTGATTTTTACTTCTCAACTTCCATCACCAGAAAAAATCAAAACAAATTAGTCCCTACCACAGCCGTAGCTGGAACAAGTGTACATAGCTGGATGAACCAAAGTAAATCTAAGCGACAGGTAGTAATTTTAGACTGCTGCTTTAGTGGTGCTTTTGCCAAAGGTTTGACAGCAAAAGACATTGATAGTATTGACCTAGAACAAAAATTAGGCGGTGAGGGTAGAGCAATTCTCACAGCTTCCTCTTCTACACAATATGCGTTTGCATCTGATGGTTTAGACTTGTCGATTTACACTCATTATCTGGTAAAAGGCATAGAAAAAGGTACAGCAGATTTAGATGGCGATGGTTTAATTGCAGTGGATGAATTGCACAAATATACGAAAAGCAAAGTGCAAGAAGCATCACCCGCAATGACCCCAGAATTTTATCCTGTTAAAGAAGGTTATAGAATTTTTCTGGCGAAGTCGCCTAAAGATGACCCTAAATTGAAGTATCGCAAGGAAGTAGAAGGCCGCATCTATCGCGGTAAGTTTTCTATTCCTGCTCGTCGGCTGTTAAACTCATTACGGCTTCAGTTGCAACTTGATGCTGATATTGCTGATGCAATTGAAGCGGAAGTTAAACAACCATATCTGGAATATCAGCGTAAATTAGAAGAGTATGAAACAACGCTGATTGAGACAATTGCAGATGATCCTAAATTGAGTGAAAGAACTCTTAACGACCTCAGAGATTATCAGCAACATTTAGGTTTGCGGGATGAAGATGTCGCACCGATAGAAAAACGCATTATTGGACAACAAAAACCGCCTGTGTTTGTGGAAGAACCACCTGAAACCCAACCAAATCAACCTAATCAATTTGAGTTTGAGATAGTAAAGGTGGATGCTAAAGGACAAATCATCAACCGCAGCCAGGGACGCGCCGAGTTTTTTACCGAAGACTTGGGTAATGGCGTAGTTTTAGAAATGGTGTCAATTCCTGGCGGTACATTCCTCATGGGTTCGCCAGAGAATGAGGAAGGACGGAGTGACGATGAAAGTCCTCAGCATAATGTCACTGTTCAACCCTTCTTTATGGGGAAATTTCCTGTCACCCAAGCTCAATGGCAAGTTGTCGCGGCGCTTGATAAGGTAAATATTGATCTAAATCCCGATCCATCCCATTTTAAAGGTGCTAACCGCCCTGTAGAACAAGTTTCTTGGAATGAGGCGGTCGAGTTTTGCGCTCGATTGTCGAAAAAGACTTGTAAGATATATCGCTTACCCAGTGAGGCGGAGTGGGAATATGCTTGTCGGGCGGGAACGACTACGCCGTTTTACTTTGGCGGAACCATTACGACTGAGTTAGCAAATTACGACGGGCGTTCTACTTATGGTTCTGCTCCCAAGGGTGAATATCGAGAACAAACAACCGATATCGGGAAATTTCCTGCTAACCCCTTTGGTTTATTCGATATGTATGGTAATGTATGGGAATGGTGTCAAGATGAGTGGCACGAAAAATATAATAATGCGCCGACTGATGGCAGTGCATGGCTGATTGATAATGATAATCAATATCGTCTGCTGCGTGGTGGTTCGTGGTGCAGCAATCCCAGGATTTGCCGTTCGGCGAATCGCCTCAGGAATGTGCGTGACCGCAGGTTCAACAACGTGGGTTTTCGGGTTGTTGTTGTGCGGGGCAGGGATTCTTAGCACTTTACTCTCTTACCCTTTTGCCCTTTACACTTTTTTCTTTACCCTTCTCCCGCGCGAAGCGCGATAAATTTTTTTAGATTTGTTGTATCTTGATGAGTGATTTACCCATAATACAGCAATCTCTCGTAGGTTGGGTGAAACGAAGTTGAACCCAACAAATGATATAAAAAAATCAAAAATTTCTCAACTACAAAAATTTAAATTCACATATAGCAACACCATCAAAAACCACATAACAATTAGCCCCCTCCTCGCCTGCGGGGAGGGGGTTGGGGGTGGGGTTCATCTCTGCAAACAAGCCGCAATATCCTCTAACACCCCCTCTATCCTCTCCATCACATCCTCATTTCTAAATCGCACAACCTGTAACCCTAAACTCTCCAAAAACTCTTGACGTATCGCATCTTCTACTTGGGTGTAATCGTGAATTTCGCCATCCACTTCTACCACTAACTGCGCTTCACTACAGTAAAAATCGACGATAAAACGGTCAATTGTTTGCTGGCGGCGAAACTTGAACCCCAACAGTTGCTTGTGTCTCAATTTCTCCCAAAGTCGCTTTTCTGCTGGAGTTGGTTCACACCGCATTTGTCGCGCCAAGATTTTAAGTTTTTCCCAAAGTTGAGGTGTGGTTTGCCAAACTTGACCCGGAACCCCACCCCCTAACCCCCTCCCCGCAGGCGAGGAGGGGGAATTAGAGTTTTTGAGAGGCTTTGGCTTGGAGTTTTGATATTGGGTCATTTGCGCTGTTGGCTTATGAATATTTCATCTATTATTCCCCGTGCGATCACATTCCCAAAATCAAGTTACCACAGTGGCAATCTCTTGTAGGTTGGGTGAAACGAAGTGGAACCCAACAAATGATATGAAAAATCAAAATTCTTCAACTACAGAAATTTAAATTTACATAGTAATTAGTTATAAAATCCATCAACATGGTTTGGGTTGAGGCACCAAATCCAACATGAGTTTATTAGATAAAGAGTTGGGTTCCGCTATCGCTCCACCCAACCTACAAATATTACTAGAAATTCCATCCTGTCATTGCATAGCCATTTTTTCAGTCTTTAATTTACGTAGCCTGTCAACAACTGGATTAGGGTTGCGGCTTTGTTCTTCCCTCATGCGATCGCCCCACTCTAGCCAATCTTTCAAATAAGCATCTACAGCTTGTTGATTGTGTAAGTAGTAGAGAATATAGTAGCATAAACCTGCTCTAAAGTAAGTGAAGTATAGGTTTTAGCAATCTCTTCGGGAGTTTTAGCACGGAAAAGGTAGTCAAATAAGATTGTTTCAATTCCTACTCTTGTACCCAGGAGTCTAATATCATCAGGCGCAAGAAAGTTAAAGTAGTCTTCAAGCTGCATAGTTCGCTAAAAATAAGATGTTGATATTATTGACTGATCGTAACATCGAACAAATTTCAGCGATTCTTGGCCATAAAAGCTGGGCGATCGCAAGTTGAATATTCTGCGCCGTGCAAGCGATCGCCTGATAAGATATATAATTAAGACTGCTTCCAAGCTTTTTGTGTCCTGTTTAAGACAAGCACTGACGATTATTAATGACTGTAACGGTCATTACCCCATTGCCGCTTCACCTTTTGATAATATTATCAACACTGTGACTTGTATTACCCTCTTAACGAAAGCGACCCGTTGGCAAGACTAAAGCCACAGATGCTAACTGCTCAGAAACTAGCAAAATTATTTACAAAATATGAAAACAGTAGATTGCCGCTAGGGTTGGGTAACAGCATCTTTTTTCGGGAGTTGGTGTTCCAATGGACTTGACTTGACTAATACATTTACAAATTCATATCCGCGAGAGACTTGTATTGGTATAAGCATTTTCGTTAAGCTGGCAACCAAAGATGCAAAATAAGGTCTGAATTGCTTATAAGCGTAATTTTGGCTACGTAGTCATTAAGCACTTGTTTTGACAAATGACTAATGACAAAGGACAAATGACTTTTCGACCCATACCCACTTGAATAAGATAAAAATGGCAAACAACGAAGAATCACGCGGTTTAAAGTCTCTGTTTGATTGGTTTGCAAATCGAAGAAAATCAGGCTCTACCAACCTGGAACGGCAAGAACGGGAAATTGCTGACGGGCTATGGCATAAATGTTCTCAGTGTGGTGTTTTAACCTATACAAAAGATTTGAGAGCTAATCAAATGGTCTGCGTCGAATGTGGACATCATAATCGGGTAGACAGCGATGAACGCATCCGCCAATTGATAGATAACAATACTTGGCAACCGATAAATGAGCATTTGCGCCCGACCGACCCCTTACAATTCCGCGATCGCAAACCTTATAGCGATCGCCTCCGGGAAATGGAAACCAAACTCGGTCTTGTAGATGCAGTCAAAACCGGTTTGGGACAAATCGACGGAATGCCTGTAGCCTTGGGCGTGATGGATTTCCGGTTTATGGGTGGCAGTATGGGTTCCGTGGTTGGGGAAAAAATCACCCGCTTAATTGAACAAGCCACCGGACGACGTTACCCTGTAGTTATTGTCTGCACCTCTGGCGGTGCGAGAATGCAGGAAGGTATGCTTTCCCTTATGCAGATGGCGAAAATCTCCGCAGCTTTAGACCGCCATCGTGAAGCTAGATTATTGTACATTCCCGTATTAACTAACCCGACCACAGGCGGCGTAACCGCTAGTTTTGCCATGTTAGGCGACATTATTTTGGCAGAACCCAAATCTACAATCGGTTTCGCTGGTCGGCGTGTGATTGAACAAACCCTCCGCGAAAAATTACCAGAAGATTTTCAATCTGCGGAAGATTTACTCAAGCATGGCTTTGTAGACGAGATTGTGCCTCGTACTCAGTTAAAGAAAACCTTAGCACAGCTAATTGCTTTACACCAACCAGTTACAACAGCCCCTTCGATGATGCTGTGGGAGTCGATGACGTTGAGTTCTACAGCAGTTGAGTAAAAGTAAAAAGGTAAAAGTAAAAAGGTAAAAAATAGATTGATTTTGCCTTTTAACTTTTGCCTTTTGCCTTCTTACTTTCCTGGTTCTTGCACAAAAAACAGTGGTACAAGTGCGGCTAGGCGCAACAAGCCAGAGAGGGCGAATAAGCCAAGTAAACCACCCCAAACGGCAAATTGGGCGATAAAACTGCCGATGGTTGTGCCTAAAGCACCACTAGCCCCAGCAACAGCCGCCGCGATCGCAAAATAAATTGACTGATTTTTCATGGGTGCGATCGCTAATTGCAAGTTGTTATTACACAAGTCAATGGCTGCCCAAGTTACACCAGCCAAAATATGTAAAAGTGGCAACCACAGCCAAATATCAAGTTGACTGGCATCAATTCCCAACCACAAAATTGGTGTCAGTCCTACCAAAATTCCTACAAAAATTAAGATGGGCAAATTTCCTACCCTGTCTGCTAATTTGCCCCACCAAATCATCATTAATAAATTTGCACCTGCTTGCAAACTGCCGTAAAGCGTCACCCAGCTAACATCTATATTCAAAGTATCTAACATATAAAGGTTAAAGAAAGGTGCGCTCAAATGAACAGCAAACATCCATAAACTGATATAAATCAGCAATATTAAAAAATTATAATTTTTCCAAATACTAACAGCAGGTAAAGGAACCAATTCATCTGTTGTGTTGTTTGTAGAGGTAGAAGCTAAAGAATTCTGTAATTGAGGATTGATATCTACCTTGAAATATTGACAGCCAATGCTGATAATGCCAAAAACAACCCCAATTAATAGTACTACTCCATAGCCTTGAATATTTCCACCATACCAATGGGAGACAATTAAACCAGCCAAAGGCATACAAATTAAATTAGTTAAGCTGATTGCACTGTTGCGAATCCCGAAATACCTACCGCGCAATCTGCGGGGAACAAGCATCGCTAACCAACTCATCCAAGATGCACAACCCAAACCGCCTAAAAGATGAGTGGCTAAAACAATCAACAGTGTCATCACAACTAAATGTTGAGAACTGATACCGCCCCAACTAAAAATAGCAATAGCGATCGCTAAAATTAACCACAATAATCGAGATGTTCCGTATATCCCCAGCGCATAGCGAAAACGGCTAGTAGTACGTTCTGATAAATAAGCACCCAAAGGCTGAATTAGATTCACCAGCATGGGTATAGAAGATAACAATCCAAACACCACCGGACTAGCATCTAGTTCCACAAGGAAATTGCTAAGTAAAATACCGCCTGTAGTGATTCCAAAAACCGTTGCTAAAACAGCATCCACCGTAGAGGCGCGTAAACTAGTCCGAATAGCATCCTTGGGAATACGGAAAATCGGTTTGGGAGTAGGAACCAGTGTGGTTGGCGGTGTGACAATCTGGGGTATTTCCAGAGTTTCCAGAGTCAGAGAAGCAGCAGTTTCAATCTGAACAGAATCCATAGTTATTGTTTGTAACGCACCTCAGCGAAGTGTCAGTGACATATTGAGGAATAGAAACTTCCTCATTAAGTTTGGTTATAATTTTCAGTTATTTTATCTTGCTTATTCTCAACAAAAATTCAAATTTATTAAACATCTGTCTTGAGCTACAGACGATATAAGTGAAGTGAAAACTACTGTCATCCATCTGTGAAAAGAATCAATTTGTGGAAATTTTTGGGTGTAGTTATAGCGATCGCGATCGCTTTTATTGGTTATCACAGGCTACCACTAGCAACAACCAACTTAGTCACCGTTAAACTGAGTGGCTGGGCTGGTTCCCAAGTTGAGCAAAAGCTATTAAGACAAGTCCTACAAGACTTTGAAGCCCAGCATCCCAACATCAAGGTTAAATACGAAGTAATCTCCGACCAATATATGGATGTTATCAAAACCCGTTTGATTGGAGACGCGGCTCCTGATGTATTTTATCTTGATGCACTGGAAGCACCTTTTTTGATGAGTCAAAATGTTTTGGAACCTTTAGATAATTATATTCAACCAGCATTTAATATAGAAGACTTTGAAGTTACCCTGTTAAATAGTTTTAAATATCAAAACCATATTTATGGGCTTCCTAAAGACTATTCTACATTAGCTCTTTTTTATAACACAAAATCTTTTACTGTAGTAGGTTTAAATACTCCTCCAACTACTTGGTCAGAACTGCGTTCTTATTCCCAAAAATTAACAAGCAAGCTCAACAAATATGGTTTTGGTGAATTGCCTGAGTTAGCTCGTCAAGCATATAAAATTAAAGCCTTTGATGGACAAGTTATTGATGAGAGCGGTTACGCTACTTTTGCCAGTGAACAGAGCTTACAAGGGTTACAATTAGTTATCGACCAGTATCAAAAAGATAAATCATCTGCCCAAAAATCTGATGTTGGAACAAACTCAGGTAGCGAAATGTTTGGACAGGGTAAAGTAGCGATGGTGATTGAAGGTAACTGGGCAATTCCTTATCTGCAAGAAACCTTTCCTCAACTAGAATTTGCCACAGCAGAATTACCCACCATTAACAATCAAAAAGGCACAATGGTATTTACTGTCGCTTATGTCATGAACAAGCAATCTCAGCATAAAGCGGCCGCTTGGGAGTTAATTTCTTACCTGACTGGTAAAGCGGGAATGCAAAAATGGACAGCAACAGGATTTGCGCTACCAACCAGAAAATCGGTAGCACAAAATTTAGGCTACGACAAAGATATTCTCAGAAAACCATTGGTTGCAGGGGTGAATTATGCAACACCTTGGCAAATTGGTAAATATCCCGCAGCAATTATGAATAATTTTGATAATCAGTTTGTCAGTGCTTTATTGGGACAACAATCATTACAGCAAGCAATGTTAAAGGCGCAAACCGCAGCTAATCAGCAAATTAAACTGATGGAATAGTCTTAGGACTTACGCAAGAACTCTCTAAAACTCTTACAACTTCGTGTCTATGCGTCCTTTGCGGTTCGTTTCTTCATACTTTTATGTAAGTTCTGAGTCTATAAGATACCCGACTTCTTCAAGAAGTCGATTATCTGCATAACATACTTTCCCATAATTTGATACTTAATCAATTTCCCATTCTAATCTCAAGGTTTCCAACTTAGGATTTTTGACACTCAATCGCTTACATTCTTCCAAAAATTCTTTCACCTGTTCTTGAGTCAAACTTAAACCCCCATCTTGAAGATTATGAATAAAAGTAATCACATCTGAAGTTGTCAAATATGAACTGATTTCTTCCAACAAAATAGCATTGTTGACTTCTCGACAAACTAACTCAATATCAGATGAAGTAAATCGGATGCTTTTTTCTGCTAACATCTCATAATTAACTGATTGCTCTACATTCAGTTGTGATAGATAATGCTTAAATATTTCGACTCGCTCTGCTTGATTTGGTGGAAAAATGGGAATTTTCCAATCCAATCTACCAGAACGTTTTAAAGCACTATCAATACCATTTAAATAATTAGTAGCAGCAATCACAATGACATCGCTATTTTTAACATTATTTAGTTCAATCAATAATTGATTGATAGTTGCTCTTTGGTCAGTATGGGAGTTTTCATCATTACGATTGAAACCAATACTATCTAATTCATCGATGAATAATACAGAAGGCGCTTTTTTCTTAGCTTGGACAAAAATATCACGAATGTTTTTCTGGCTTTGACCTATCCATACACTAATAATATCAGCCGGAGAAAATTTAAAGAAATAGCGACTAGATTCATTAGCAAAAGCATTGGCTAGTAATGTTTTCCCACAACCTGGTAATCCATAAAACAAAATTCCACCAATTGCTCCTTTATGCCCTTTAGATTGTAACTTGAGCAGTTTATTTAATTTCTCTTTTTCTTCATTTAGACCTTTGACTTGGCTAAAGTCAAGCTTGACTTGTTTGGTAACTGGGGTGATTTGTCTTGTGGCTTGTCTTTTAACTTTATATTCAAAAGTTGGATAATCAATGGTGTCAAACGCCACAGGGACTAATTGATGTTTTTCATAATCTGGTGTCATCACTATAGTTTTAAAGTTAGCACCATAGTATTCTGATAGTTTATACTCTAAAATCTCTTTGGTTTTTTTGAGTTGATAGTAATTGCGAGCAATTTCAAATCCAGGTACTACTAACCAAACACTTTCTAAATTGTTTGGCCATACCTGAGATTTCCGCAATATTCTCTTAATCATATCAAAAAAGAGATTATTGTCAGAAAATTCGTTATATTTGAGAGTTTCTATTTCTACAACAATTTTATTTTTAATATATACTTCTACTTTTTCAGTTTGATATTCTTGATATTCGTCTTCATCATCATCGCTATTATCTTCATCTTGAGAAGTTAATTCAATTTCACAGCCAATGTGCGATAATTCATATCCAAGACTTTCTAATGTTTTGATAGCAAAATATTTCAAATAGATGTATTCAGTGCTTTCCTGTTGCCACTTTAGATGATAAAGATGTTCAGGCTTCATCTTGAGTAACAACTGTGATTCAGTCTGAATTTGAGCTTTTTGCAGTTCTAAGAAATAATTAAGGAGAGATACATCATCTTCATCTGTTTGATAATAAGGCAGTTCTAATAATAACCGGAAATGAGCTAAAATCTCTTCTTTTTGTTCAATAGCAGTTTCATGAGAATATTTACATCTGAGGGTAAAAGTAAAGGGAATTTTACTCGCAACTGTATCGACTAAATGCCCTAAACTATCTTCTTTTTGTTGTGCTTGAATTTCTAATACTGATGGACAGTGAAATAAAATAAATGATTGTGTAGAGTTATATTTGTTTAACGATAAAGATATAGATTCAAACTGCTCATCAAATTTTTCCGAATCTAGTAATTCTAAGCCAGTGCCACCTAAGAGAACACTTGTCATGGTTGAACGATAAAAGTGAAATATATTAGCGCCTTTAATCGAGTTTTCTTTCTCGTTTTCACAATCATCATCGGAGTCAATAATACTAGTCGTAAACTGGCGCACTGAAGAACTGGCAACTTCAGATGAACCTTGATATTGAAACTTTCTAATCAGTTCATAATTGAAAATTTTGACAACAATATCAGAAAAGAAATCGACATCTTGAGGAATTAGAAAAATCCCCATTGGTTGATTAGAATCTAAACAAGCTTGAAAGCGTTCATATTCTTGCTCAGATCCAAAGTCAAATAAATAATAAAAGAAATCATGTTTGACTTGAATTGTTTCTTTCAGCTTTTGCGAAATTGCTGCTGAATTGAAGATTTCATCAGTAAGTTCTACACCTTTAAGGGCAATATCTATTTTGGTATCTAAAGGGATATATAAATCAAAACCTGGCTCGGCATATAATCCTAAATTCTCAAGAGTAGCATTAAAATCATCAATAAATGCTTGACTTCTGCGTTGATAGCCAAACTGTTCCATGATGGTTTTAACTCGTAAGCTTTTTTTGGTTTTACCCGTTCTTTGCAGTTCGTTTTTAATCGAGTTTAAGTAGGCTGTATATGACATTCTGTCTCCTGACAATCACCAAATATATTGTTCCCAAAATGGGATATACAGTAACTTTCGCCATCATTTCTGAACATATTTCATCAAACGCTACCATAAATAATCATGTACCAGCCATCGCTACAACAAGGTTGTACATAACTAAGCGGAGGTGAAATTGTGCGGCAAGTTAGCAGGCGACAGCAAAATGCTGGGTGGAATCTGACGGAAAATTTGGCTGGATATCTTTTCCTTGCACCTACGCTTTTGGTTTTGGGTACTTTTGTTGTGTTACCCATTCTCTACGCTGTCTTTCTGTCGTTACACAAAGTACAGCTTCTCGGCGGAATTGAATATGAGTTCATCGGCTTTCGCAATTTCAGTCGCTTAGTCGAAGATGAACGAGTCTGGATAGCGTTGAAAAATACCGCAGAATACGTGGCTATTGTCGTACCGTCGCAAACTATTTTGGCTTTAGTTCTGGCGGTAACTCTCAATTCTGGCATTCGGGGAAAAAAATTGGTGGCGCATCCTTTATTTTTTACCCACAGTGACTTCTTCGGCCGTGCTAACACTGATTTTTATGTGGATTTATAACACGGATGGGCTACTGAATGATGCTTTAGCTTTGTTGGGTTTACCTACTTATAACTGGTTGGGTGATCCAAATGTGGCACTCAAAGGCATCATGATTATGAATATTTGGTCAACAGCGCCGTTTTATATGGTGATTTATTTGGCGGCGTTGCAAGATATCCCACAAAAATTATACGAAGCAGCAGAACTAGATGGGGCAAATGGTTGGCAGCAGTTTATCTATATCACTATTCCTATACTCCAGCCTGTTACCTTTTTTGTTGTGGCTATCGGTATAATTGGGACTTTTCAGTTATTTGACCAATCATATATTTTCTCTGGTGGGACTGGCGGGCCGAATAACGCGACTCTGACTTTAGTGTTATTGATTTACCAAGCTGTATTTCGTAATTTACAGATGGGTTATGCTGCTGCGATCGCATTTTTACTAGCATTAGTCATCATCAGCATGACTATCATTCAGCGGCGTTTATTTGGATAGGAGGCAGAAGGCAGAAGGCAGGAGGCAGGAGGTTAAAAGATTAATATTTCCGCATTCATACTTTTAAAATTTCCTAATCTTTATATGTCTAAAGATTTTCGCTTTCCTTGGGTCAAAATACTGTTATACGGGGTGCTGACGCTTTATGCAGTTATTACTATAGTCCCCTTTTTGTGGGCATTGTCGGCATCATTTAAGCCGCTATCAGAAATAGTCAACGGTGGCAGTAACTTCATCCCGAAAAACTTTACTTTAGATAATTACAAGCAAATATTTTTACAAGAACCTTTATTTTGGCGTTGGTTGTTCAACAGTGTATTGATTGCTGTCAGCGTCACACTATTAAACCTAATATTTAACTCAATGGCTGGTTATGCCTTAGCTAGACTGCGCTTTGTTGGGAAAAACTTCTGGTTCTTCTTGATTTTGGCAGTGTTGGCAGTACCAGCACAAATTACCTTGATTCCCACTTTTTTGATATTAAAGGCGATTGGTTGGTTAAATTCTTATCAAGGCATGATTGTACCGGGAATGGTTAACGCCACTTTTATCTTTATGATGCGGCAATTTTTTGTTAACTTTCCCAGGGAACTAGAAGAAGCCGCGCAATTAGATGGCTTAAATACCTGGGGAATTTTTAGATATATTGTCTTACCTTTAGCTAAACCAGCACTAGCAGCCCAAGCCGTTTTTGTCTTTATGGGTAGTTGGAATAATTTCTTGCTACCTGTAGTTATCTTATTTGACCCCGAAATGTTTACCTTACCTTTAGGCTTAAACACATTTAAAGGTTTATACATTAGCTACTGGAACTACATCATGGCAGCTTCGATGGTCTTTACCCTGCCAGCGTTAGGTATATATGCTTTCTTCAACCGTTATTTTATTCAAAGCGCCACCTTTACAGGCGGGAAAGGATAATCTGAGTCAATAGCCATTACTGCTTCCCCCTTGTCTACCGTGTCTCCCTTCTCTCCCCTATCTCCCAAACATCCTCACCCCTCATCCAAATTTTGGGCAACAAATTGCACTCCTAACGTGATATTGGTATTACAGCGACTCAATCTCTATTTGTCAGTTAACAAACATTATGGGTTTTGCAGGTCTACCGATCGCAGAGATAGCAACAGACTACAGTATGACTGTGACGAAAGTGTGGTCTCTAGATAACCAATTGAGAACTGCCTACAAATGCCAAAAGGCTCATTGGGCGTTAGAAAATGCAAAAGCAATTATGGCGCAAACACCGTCTGAAATTCACCATCAAGGTACTAGCGACTCGGTGAGTGATACCAGAGTCACCTTGTGGGCGATTTCAGGCTGGAGCGAATTTTTAACAACATAGAACAACAGTTAGCGACACAGAGATTGAGTATCGCATTATTTAGCTGTGTTGAGCGTCAAAATTTTTAAGGGGAAACATGTTTAGAAGATTAATTGGCGTTGTTGTGGTTACTGTTTTACTGACATTTCAGTTGATGGTCGGTGCTGCTTCAGCTGTGGAACTAGACGCAGCTACCAGAACAGTCACATTAAATGACAAAGGTGATACTGTTGTTCTCAGCCTCAAACAAGTTAAAGAAGGCAAACGTTTATTTCAATACGCTTGCGCTCAATGTCACGTTGGTGGTGTTACCAAAACCAACCAAAACGTAGGACTGGAACCAGAAGCATTAGCATTGGCGACACCAAACCGCAACAACATTGAAGGTTTGGTAGATTACATGAAAAATCCCACCACTTATGACGGGGAAGAGGAAATCTCTGAATTACACCCCAGCCTTAAGAGTGCAGATATTTTCACAGAAATGCGAAATCTGACCGAAGATGATTTGGTAGCTATAGCTGGTCACATCCTCCTACAACCTAAAGTCGTAGGTACCAAGTGGGGCGGTGGCAAAATCTATTACTAAACCTCAGTCATAATTGCTGAGTCTTGGGGAATTAGATACTGGGAAGAAACAAGTATGTAGACGCACAGCGTCTTGCCAAAGGCTAGGATAAAATATGAAGTATAAAATTTTACTTCAATTTTTCAGTCTTAATTCTGCAATCTTGATACTTCACAGTGACTAATTCCCAATCTCTATGATTTTTTAAGAATTAAAACCGATTTTTGAGATTTTATCTACTTGACAGAACATCCTTTTAGTGGATAAAAACTCAGAGTTGTTTCTGATTGCCAGGTTGCTGAATATTAATTTATGACCCAATAAATAAAATAAATTGGATCTACGACATATTGTCAAACTTTGGCGTTGATTTTATTTAAAATGAGATAGGGACAATAAAACCATTTGTTAGGAGAAAGTCATGAAATTAATTGCGGCAAGCCTGCGACGCTTGAGCCTAGCTGTATTGACAATGATTTTAGTTGTAAGCAGCTTTGCTATTTTTGCACCTTCAGCATCTGCTGAAACCTACCAAATCAAGTTGGGTAGCGATAAAGGAATGCTGGCATTTGAACCCAGCAAGGTAACAGTGAAGCCCGGCGATACAATTGAGTGGGTAAATAACAAAGTTCCTCCCCATAACGTTGTCTTTGATGCGGCTCTCAACCCTGCTAAGAGTGCAGACTTAGCTAAATCTCTGTCTCACAAAAGCTTGTTAATGAGTCCTGGTCAAACACAAACAACCACCATCCCTGCTGATGCACCTACAGGTGATTACACCTTTTATTGTGAACCCCATCGTGGTGCTGGTATGGTTGGTCACATCATTGTTCAATAGTAGAAATAGCACTTGTGAAACTAGATAATTCTCTAGGCTCTTCAGGAAAATTCACAAACTAAAAAATGCCAGAGTCTGGCATATACAACAAATCAATTAATAGCGGTGACGAGTCTTATTTCCGCCTAAAATGCTCAACAGCGCACAGCGATGTGAGAGACGAACTCGTCACCGCTAATTTTATTTAAATGTAAAACTGATAAAATGTAGCAGTCAAAGTGTAGATGAGAACTCTATTTAGGCGCTAGAGTCTGGAGAATAACTTGAGAAGATTGTTGTTAATTTTATTTCTAGCGATCGCGCTCTTCCAATTAACATTTACTTATCCAGCACTAGCCGCCGAAACATCCAACGGTGCAAAAATCTTTAGCGCCAATTGCGCTTCTTGTCACATAGGTGGCGGTAACATTCTCGTTGCCGAAAAAACCTTAAACAAAGAAGCATTATCAAAATACTTGGCAGACTATAACACCGACTCCCTTCAAGCAATTATTCATCAAGTCCAAAATGGCAAAAATGCCATGCCCCCCTTCAAAAACAAATTAACCCCTGAAGAAATTTTGGATGTCGCCGCTTACGTTTTTCAAAAAGCCGAACAAGGATGGTAGATGTGGAACAGAGGCTAGTAAAAGAAGGCAAAAGTAGAAAGGCAAAAGTAAAAACAAAGAGTGTTTGTACCACAAGATGTTTACGCATTTCAGATGGTATGTTGATTTCTGCCAATCTATAAGCTAGAACCTAGAAATTAAAATCTTTGCCTTTTACCTTTTACCTTTTGCCTTTTTACCTACACATTAGCCTGTTGACGCTGATAAAGAGACCAATACAAACCCTTCTGCTGTAAAAGTTGAGTGTGAGTACCCCGTTCCGCAATTACGCCTTTCTCCATCACCACAATTAAATCAGCCCGTTTGAGCGGAGCAAAGCGGTGAGCAATCAAAAACACTGTGCGATTTGCCGAAACTTTTTGGAGGTTTTGGAGTACCTGTTGTTCAGTTTCGCTATCTAAAGCACTTGTTGCCTCATCCAAAATTAAAATCGGAGCGTCGGATAAAAACAAGCGTGCTAAAGCAATACGTTGGCGCTGTCCACCAGACAAAGCTGTACCTCGTTCTCCCACATTCGTTTCATAACCGAATGGCAATTGACTGATAAAATCATGGGCGACAGCTAATCTCGCGGCTTCTACTACCTGTTCCGCCGTAATATTGGGATTGCCCAAGGTAATATTTTCTAAAATTGAACCATTAAACAAAAAGTCTTCTTGCAAAACTACGCCAATTTGTTGCCGCAGTGATGCTAAATCAGCACTCTTAATATCAAAGCCATCAATTAAAATGCGTCCTGACTCAATTTGATATAAGCGTTGCAACAACTTTGACAGCGTACTTTTACCCGAACCACTACGTCCGACTATGCCAATAAACTGTCCCGGCTGGACATCAAAAGTAATGCCGCGTAAAACTGGTTCAGTATGGGCTTGGTAACGGAAAAATACCTGTTCAAAATTGACTTGCCCTTTTAATGCTGGTAAAACTAATCCTGTGCCTGGTTCTGCTTCTGGGGCAGTGTTGAGAATATCACCAATTCTATCGACTGAAAGTAATACTTGTTGGAGATTTTGCCACAGTTGTACCAAACGTAATAGTGGTTGCGTTACCCGACCAGATAACATTTGAAAAGCTACCAACTGACCAATAGTGAGTTTTTGGTCAATTACCAACTTTGCGCCCACCCAGAGAATCAGTAAAGTAGAAAAATTCGTGAGGAAGTCACCAATATTACTACTGATATTAGATGTTGTTGAAGCTTTAAACCCAGTGCGGATAAATCGGGCAAATAACCCTTCCCAACGTTCCCGCGCCACTGGTTCAGCCGCATGGGCTTTCACAGAATGAATGCCTGTAATTGTCTCTACCAAAAACGATTGACTGTCTGCACTACGGTTAAAGGTTTCGTTCAGCCAGTTGCGTAAAATTGGTGTGGCAAAAATGGTTAAAGTGGCAAACAATGGCAACACTGCCAAAGCGACAAAAGTTAAAGGGATGTTGTAGTAAAACATCAATGCCAAATAAACAACGGCAAAGATGCTGTCAAGAATTACTGTTAAAGCTGTACCCGTGAGAAATTGCCGGATTTGTTCGAGTTCTTGAACACGGGCAACTGTATCACCCACCCGCCGAGATTCAAAATAAGCTAAAGGCAAGCGCATCAGATGGCGAAATAGCTGTGCCGACAAGCTTAAATCCAAGCGCCTAGCTGTATGGGTAAAGATGAAGAGACGTAAAGTACCCAGCACTGCCTCAAAGCAAGCAATTAACAATAAAGCTATAGCCATTACATCCAGGGTGGGCAAGCTTTCTTGCACCATTACCTTATCGATGATGACTTGAGTAATTAGGGGTGTACCTAACCCAAACAGTTGTAATGTTAAGGATGCCAGTAAAACTTCCCCTAATAATCCCTTGTATTTCCAGACAGCCGGAATAAACCAACTGAGGTTGAACTTTTCATGTTTATTAATTAGTTCTACTTGCCAGAGTTGCCCATCCCAAACAGCTTCGACCATTGATTGGGGCAGAGTTTCACAGATTTGCCCTGGATTGAGGGGATTCGCCACAATTAGGCGGGAACCTTTGATGGCATAAACCACTACCCAACTGGGTTGGGGTTGATTTTCGCTTTGCCATAAAATCAAAGCCGGAAAGGAAAGTTTGGGTAGTTCTTCCCAACTGACTTGGAGTCGCCGCAATACTAGTCCAAGTTTTTCGCCAGCTTCAACGATGTGTTTGGTGCTTTGTCCGCGTAGTTGGCGCTGTACCCATTCCAGTTGCACGGGGTTGTCTAGGTGTTGCGCCACCATTGTCAGACAAGCGGCTGCGGTATTACTGTGGCCAATAAAGGGGTAATTGGAATTATCTGGAGTGCGGTTGAGTAATTCTTGGAGAGTTGGTGGCTGAGTTTCGGGACTAACAGTTGTGGCTGGTAGGGGCAGTTGTGGTTCGAGACTGGGCTGGGGTTGAGAATTGCTGGGTGCAGTTTCGGTTAGGGAACCAGAGAAGAATTGTTCAATTTCGGGAGTGCTAAATTCTGTCCACAGGGAACTGTCCCAACAAGCTACGATGACTTCTTTACTAGCGGCTACAGCTTTACAGTCTATGGCAATTTTGTAGAGGTCGCCGAACCAATCTCCGGTTTGTAAAGCAGCGATCGCTTTGCTATCTTGTTCTTGTCTGAGCCTGACTTTGCCTGAGACTATGTAGTATTGGTAGCCACGTTTTTGTGTTGACCAGATTTTCTCTCCCAATTGGTAACGATGAATAACTAATTGATGACGCAATCTGGCTTGTTGTTCGCTACTTAGCCAACATAAAGGCCCTTGCTGCCAAGGTATTTCTGCTATAGCGTTGATTTCTAAAGATTCATGATCCAGATTTGTTAACCCATCTGTAATTTCACTGTTAGCTTTTGAATTTTCTCTGCTAGCCATTTTTCAAATAACTCATTTTGTAATGCTTGTTGGAGTTGAGTATCTTCTAAAGACGCTGGCAGAAATTGTTCGACTCGAAACAAACCATAACGTCCTTCTAGTTCTATCGGCCCCACCAATTGTCCAGAACTAGCAACATCAATCGCTGCCCGCAATTTATCTGGCATGGTGCCACGGCTGATTGCTCCCATCATGCCGTTCATTATGCGATCGTCTGTTAGGGAATATTCTCTGGCTAATTGTTCAAAGCTGGCTCCTTCTTCGATTTGGGTTCTGAGTTCTTCGCAAAGTTCTTGGCTATCAACAATAATGCGAGAAATGACGACACGATCTAAATAAATTTTTCTTTCAATAAAATATTCAGGAATGTGAGGTTGTGTAACTAATGTTTTGAGTTTTTCTAATTTAAAACCTAATGTAATTGATCTATGAAATGTTTCATAATCTGTACCATTTGTTTGTAACCATTCTTGAAAAGTTTGGGGTTGGGTGAGTTGATTTTTTAAACGAAAGTCAATAACTGCTTGTTCGGTTAAAGCTGGATTGATATCTAAATCATCTCTAGTTTGGATTTCTTGCTCAATCACGTACTGCCGGAGAATATCGCCAATAAACTGGGATAATTTGCCGGAAGCTTGGAGATATTTTACTGCCTGTGTGATTGGGAGTGGATGATCATTTATTGACAGAAATGATAAAGATTCCATGAAATAACTCAAGAAAAACAGCTAAAAGTTCATAATTCAGAGAGATTGGAAAAAAGATTCAGACGGATAGAGTGGCTGAAAGTCAGACTTAGACTGCAATTCCCAATTCAAAATCTCAAATCCAATGATGGTATTGAAAAAGGCAGGAGTTAGGAGGCAAGAGGCCGATTAAAGTAGGATTCAACCCGCTTCTCATCTTGCGCGTAACATCCCATAGGGGAGACCGCCAAATTCTCAGATTGTGGCGGGGAACTTAAACTCAAATGGGCGTTGCACAAAGACTTTACCTTTGATTAAAAGTCTTCCCTTCTGAATGGAAAGTGCTGAGTAAAAATACTAGACCCACTTTCATACTTGGCTATGAAATAAGTTTCATTGGTACTGCCTTCTGCCTCGCCCGAAAAGCTGTTAAATTTCATCGGGTAACTAGCCGATCGCAATTTTCCACAACCAAGCAAAAATTATGGCGGCGATCGCACCCATTAATGTATTTAAAATATTGACCAGTTCATTTGTTAGCCAAGTATATTTAGATTGCAGTGTGGCTCCAATGACACTTTCTAAATTGGTGGCAATGAACGCTGCAAAAATGCACCAAACAACCCCTAATAAGTCTATCAATCCTACTCCCCAGCCTACCAAGGCGATCGCGATCGATGCCACTACACCAGCTAAGGTTCCTTCTAAACTCACTGCGCCTTCTGTACCACGGGGGACAGGTTGGAGTGTGGTAATCAAAAAAGTCCTTTTACCATAAGCTTTCCCAACTTCGCTGGCGGATGTGTCAGATAGCTTAGTGCTAAAACTCGCTACGTAGCCCAACAACAGCAGAGACACAGGATTGGGAACTAAAGATTGGGTATCAGATATCAACCATCCTGAATTTATTACCCCTACACCCAAAGCACATAACGCCGCAGTTAAGGCTGAACCCCAGACGTTTTCCGGGCCTCTGGCACCAGAACGCTTTTCGGCTATACCTTGGGCTTCTTTCTGTGCCATTCCGATGCGCGTCACGCCTGAACCCACCAGGAAATAAAATCCCACTACTAGATATCCCTGCCAACCCAAAGTTCCCCAAACGATGACACCTAGTATCCCAGCATGAAATATACCTGCTGGGGTCAGCAGCTTTTTAGGAGCGATCGCAACTAAACCCAATAAAACGGCGTTTAATCCTACTCCCACTAACCAGGGATTCGCAGAGTCAAGTAAAGGTAACATTAGCAGTGAATCACAAGTGGTGTTGTCATTGCCAGCATACCAACAGAATAGCTAATTTTAAACCTGAGATGTTATCCCTCATTCTGTAATTCTAAAAGTGCATAGATTTTCTTACTTTTACTAGTAGCGAGAGAAAAAACAGGCAAGATTTTTAGCGAAAGAGGGGCTAGAGGCTAGAGGCTAGTAAATCACATTGAGGACTTACGCCCTACTCACCACTTTCTTGTTCCAGGCTGTAAATATCGCTAACAGCATATAAGTAACAGCAATATAAAACTGTGTTCCAATTAACCACAAACAAGTTTTCAGGGCATAAATTGTAGATAGCAACTACCAAAAATACCTGTTATGAATAAACCTATATTTCATTTGGCTTTTCCTGTGAGTGATATCCAACAGACAAAAGCCTATTATGTCGATGGTTTGGGCTGTATTCCAGGACGGGAAAACCCCCATGCTTTGATTCTCAATCTTTATGGTCATCAACTGGTAGCGCACACTACCAAAGAACCTCTTACAAGGCAACGGACGATATATCCTAGACACTTTGGGTTAATCTTTACTAAAGAAGGTGACTGGGAAAGTTTGTTAGAAACAGCACAAAAGCACCAACTGTTATTTCGAGAAGAAGCTAAAGATCGCTTTGTGGGTTCACCTTTAGAACATCGGACTTTCTTTTTAGAAGATCCTTTTTATAATTTGTTGGAGTTTAAATATTATCGCTACCCAGAGGCGATTTTTGGGAGTTATGAGGAGTATACCCAAATTGGCGATCGCGCTTAATTAGGACTTACCCATAAAAACTAAAATCCAGATTGGGTAAGGTTGTAAGCATCTAAAACCCTTACACCCTATACCCTTTCACCCCTAAACCCAGTCTCAACCGACAATTTCTGCGAGTAATTCCTAATGGGTTCCGCTAAGGCTGTGGCGACTGCGGCTAAACTCCTAGAATCGGTTAACATCCAAGGATGCGATGCTACTGGGATAATTACCTCTGTACCTATGGGCATTTGGGAACTGTTGGCTGGGACAATCATCAAATCATAAGGTGTCCAAATTGATGTAAAGTTCAACTGCTTCAAAATCACAGCATCCGAATTTAAATCCTTGAGGAAGTTACTGTGAGTACGCATTTGTTCACAACCAGGCCGCCAAGAACCATAAGCAACATAAGTTCCATTATGAGGTGATGAAATGGTAATCAACCGTTGCACACGCTCAATACCTCCCAGTCGTTGGACATAATAACGACTGACAATGCCGCCCATGCTGAAACCTATTATATCCAGTGCTTGCTCTGGCTCAAAGGTTGCGGCAATATAATCAGCTACTTGCTGCGCCAACACATCAAGACCAACTACGCCATTATTAGGTACTAAATTCACAGCATATACAGACCAACCTTTGTCTTGTAAGTAATTTCTCATTTTGCGGAATACTGCTTCTGTATCTCCAATCCCGTGTATTAATAAGACGGGGTTGTACTTTTGATTGGTGTTCATCGCCTAAATTTGCTTGTATTGGTCTGTCACAAATTTTGATTGGTCATATTACCATAACTGAGATATTATTTGCTATAAAAAAA
This sequence comes from Nostoc piscinale CENA21, assembly GCF_001298445.1. Classification (NCBI taxonomy): domain Bacteria; kingdom Bacillati; phylum Cyanobacteriota; class Cyanophyceae; order Nostocales; family Nostocaceae; genus Nostoc; species Nostoc piscinale. The sequence continues at coordinate 7,027,153 of NZ_CP012036.1, forward strand.
ATAATACTAATTGACAAATTGAATAGCAAATACTACCTAAGTTTATCAGATGCAAGAATTTGGAGCGAAGCCAGAAAGTGATCAATCAATTCAATACAAACAATTGTTAGCATCAAAAAAGATTCCGCTAGTTGTTAAGCTTCAACTCAGGGTAATCTATAAGAACTGAGGGAAATATTTTAGAAAATAATTGAACACGAATGCGATTGTATAAAAATGAAGATTGAGTGGTAAATTTTCTGGAAATTCTTTGAAAACGGTTGCGTTCTCCTTCAATAATACTTTGTTGATGGAAGTATTGTGCTTTAGCTTCTAAAGTAGATTGACCTTTACTGATTCTAATTCTTTCAATTCTATCATCAAAAAAATCTAAGCCATTCATCTCACTTTGATAAATTGGAAATTCACTCTTCACTGCTGCTAAAGCCATTGCATAAGTTGGGTGTTTATGCATTCCCAAAATATCAGCATAAATCGCTAATTCACCCCAAATTTTTAAAAAATTCAAGTTCGCGTCCTTCAGAGGCATTGATGACAAATAAAAACTCGTTGATGAATTTTAATTCTGGAGAATCAATATCAATACCTATTTTACGCGCCATTTTTTCGATAACATACTTTTTATGTTGAAGCTTAGGTGAGTTAGGATTTCTATTGAACTCTTCTTGAATGTGTTTTTGTAAATTTCCACAGCTACGAGCTGTTAAACCGGGAAGAAATTCTAGAGTTTTAGGAACTGAAGCACAAATTCTTACATCTGCGTCTAAATACATTACAGAGGGAGATATAGAAAGAGCCTGCCAAATGGCAAATCTTCTCTCGTGATAAGGCAATACTCCTCGATATGAATGCTTGACTGCCAGTACATTAAGATTTTTTTTTAAATATCTGAGGTCTATCACTATAAATAACAAAGGGAGAACCTGGAGCAAATTGCTCCAAATCTTGTGCAAGAAGTTTTGCCATCAGATTATATTTCTCACCGAAGGCAGATGTACAGAAACAGAGAGAACCGATGTTTTTGCTGATTTCAACCATAGTTTAACTATATTCATCTGATTAATTACGTTATAATGTATACATTATTTTAGGGTTTTGCATACAGTAAATATTCTGATAAAAAAATTGTAAAACTATTGAAATATAAAGTTTTTAGACTGAAATCATTAATTGTAAGACTCTGTATATCCCTCTAAATTGATACTTGAGTAAAAGTTTGTCATGAGTTAAAGCATTTCTCTATAAGAAATAACCTAAAAAGAATTCCGAAGTCGGTGGTCAAAATTTTTCAATTGAATTCTACAATGTTAATTTTTGTTAAGTAAACTTTCATAATCTTGCTTATGGTAACGGTAAAATTTAATAATGAGTCTTGATATATACAGGCTGCAAGTGCCTGCAAAATCAAGAACATTTGCTCTGTAGTCTTACGCCAGTGTTACTCAAACACTCAACTATCAAGCTAGTCAAAGTCATAGTATGGCGCAAAGAAATGTAGCATTAGGCTGCAATTTTTAACATTAAGGTCAGATTTACAGAAATATAGAAGGCAGGAGAAATTCTAATGTTCGGTTTTATCAAAAATTTAATCGCTGGGATTTTAGGATTCTTGACAGGTTTGCTCCGTGGCAAGAAAAAAAAATGGTGGCTACTACCTGCAATTAGATGAAAGTGGTGCAGAAGTCAAACCAGCACCCAAACCAGCAGAAGCACCCAAACCCGTAGCTACTTCCAACGGTACAAAAGCAACAGCAGCGCCTGAACCAGCCAAAAAATCTGCGGCTAAAGCAGTCAAAGCATCCCAAAATGGCAAAGCTGCACCTGCTGAACCAGCCAAAGCACCTGCACCAGTGGTGGCTGCGAAGAAAGAACCAGCTATAACTACATTTGCACCCAAATATTTAGCTCCTTCTGGTGCTTCTAATGGTCGTCGCCGTCCAGGAGCAAATATGAGTTCTTTCTTAGATATGGCAAGTCAAGTTAAAACTCCTAACCAAGCTTAGTGATTTAATTTTGACTGTCAGCGATCGCCAAGCATTTATTAAACACCAATCCGCTATACAACTGAAAAGCAGCATCCCAATTCGTCGGTTCTCGACGCATTAAATTGATATTGGGTGTGATATTGCTTAACATTTCCGTTTGATCTAGAATCGTCTCCGCAAAAGGTGTGAAATCTGACCAAAGCTTCACTTGTGGCAGATGCTGTTCTAGCCAGTTAATTACTTTATTCCAGTTAATTCTGATGGTATTTTGACTAGCTAGAGCAGCAATTTCTACACCTTGTTGAAAATCATAACTTTGATCAGACAGTCGCAGAATGCAACGCCGCCCAGGTAAATGTAAATCACAAAACTGAGCGTAATCTTGGGTTTGAGTTTTTCGCTCTAGCTTATGGCGAGCATTAGTATCGACAACTTCTTCAAAAATTGGTAATAGTCCCGCGACTCTAGCTTGCACTTCTGACCAATTAAAAGTTAGAGAACCCAGTTGATGAGTTTGGTTGCGACAAACAACCGTAGCTTGTGTACCAGATTCCGAAAAATATTCAACTTGATAAACTTGTATTTGTTGGACTGCACTGATTGTTGACCAAAAGCAAGGAATTCCCGCAGCTTGTAGCTGTTCACCATAGAATTTTAATTTTCCCACTTGGCCATAGCGATAGACTCTCCAACTGCGGCTGGGGAGAATTAGTCTGGCTGTATAGGTGTCTAGCTGCATAATTTGAGCAAATTGGGCTGCAACTGTTGACTTTTCTTGATTAGTCAAAGGCTCTAAAACAAGTATCCCTGGCTCATTACTGTTAGGTTCGGCTGTGGCTTTAGCAATGGCGCGTTGTCTTTGTTCTTGTTCAACTTCTTTGAGGCGTTGTAAACCTTGGCGTGCTTGCGAAACTATTTTCGAGTTAGTTGTACTCCGCAATAACTGACGATAAATTTTTTTCAGCGTCTTGTTGCTTATGAGATACTTCATAAAGTCTGGCAATATAAAATTGCACCCAAGGATTATCCGGTGATTCTTTGGACAACTGCTGGAGTAGTTTAGCAGCAGTGTGATAATCTTTACGGTCAAAAGCGATCGCAACTCGCTCAATCATAGTTTGTTTCCCTGCATCCCGCCTTGAGTTTTGGAAGCGGCTTATTATCATTTATACTTCACAGGCTGCGGTAACTAAGGATAAAGCAACGATGGGTGCAGTGATAGCGCGGAGAACTCGACGACCGAGGGATACAGCTTGAAAGCCAGAAGCGATCGCATTTGCAATTTCTGTTTCTGTCCATCCACCTTCGGGGCCTGTAGCAATAATTAGTTCGCTGTCGTTTGTCATTTGTCCTTTGTTTGGTAAGCAGTTGAGGAGGTGGGGATAGTTACCCCGCGCTTCACAGATATACTTATGACCATTGACTGTTGACAAAGCCTCCCTAAAAGCAACTGGTTCTAAAATTGTGGGGACAAAAGCGCGTTCCGATTGTTCAGCCGCTTCAGCTGCAATCCGCCGCCAACGTTCGAGTTTTTGCGGACTCGGATGAAGAAGAGTGCGATCGCTAATTACCGGGGCAATACAAGTTACACCAATTTCCGTACAGCAACGCACAACTTCATCAAAGCCACTGCCTTTGGGCAACGCAATCATTAGTGTAATTGTTATGGGCAATTCTGTAGTTACGGAAAGAGTTTCTAAAACCTGAGCTTGTTTTCCTGTTAGCTGGGTTAACCACCATTTACCCATTCCGTCCATTGCAATAAAGCGATCGCCCTCACGCAAACGCAAGACTCGCCCCAGATAATGTAGTTGTTGGGGTGTCAGTAAAATTTGGTCTTGTTGAAATTGAGCAGGTGCGATCGCGATTCGTTGTAGTTGAGCCATGCTATTTGTTTGTGAACAGAGAAAACAAGCAACAATCTGTGTAATTTATTATTGACGCTAAACTTTTCCCTGAAAAGCAACTAACAATAATTAGACAATCCCTGCACCGGATGCAGCCTTCAACTTTATTTGCTTGATTTCCACCTTCAGTCCATTTTCAGGACGTAATGTAATTGAAGGCTGAGGCACAATGGGGTATCCTGGCACTAAATCTATTTGGAAGCTTTGAGCAATAGTCGCTAATAATAAAGCCGCTTCCATCTGCGCGAAACCTTTACCAATACAAATTCTCGGCCCATCACCAAAAGGAATATACACTCCTTTGGGCAGTTGTTTTTCTAACTCTTCTGTCCAACGTTCGGGTTGAAAAGCTTCAGCATTTTCAAAATATTTTGGATGACGGTGCATTACCCATTGGCTAATCATAATTGATGTACCTTGGGGAATTTCGTAATCGCCAATTTGTGTATCTACTGCGGCTTCTCGTCCCATCAAAGATACGGGAGGATATAACCGCATTGATTCTTTGATGACTTGCTGGGTATAAACTAACTTGCCTAAATTTTCTAATGTTGGTAACTTTCCTTGCAATACTTGATCAAGTTCTGACTGTAATTTTTGCCGGACTTCAGGATTTTGTGCCAAAAGCATCCATGTCCAAGATAAAGTATTGGCTGTAGTTTCGTGACCTGCCAACATTAACGTAGCGACTTCATCCCGCAGTAATTTATCATCCATTTGTTGACCTGTTTGTTCATCTTTTGCTTCCATTAACATCGTCAACAAATCATGAGTTTTTTCTTGGCTATGGCGACGCTCTTGAATCAGTTTGTCAATCGCTTCGTTCATCTGGGTAATAGCACGACGATAATTGATGTTTTCTGGTCTGGGAAACCACTCCCACACCAGAAAATTCTGCTTCCGCTTACTCTCAAACCAGTGCATTGCAATATCAAGTGCATTAGCTACAACCTTGGCTTCACCTGCATCCACCTCAGCACTAAATATGCACTTCATGACAATTTCTAACGTCAACTGCATCATATCTGCATGAATATCACGAGTTTCGCCATCACGCCAGGTTTGTAACATTTGGTTGGCATACTCCACCATAATTTGGCTATATCCATTAATTCGTTTTTGGTGAAATACTGGTTGAGCGAGACGACGTTGCCACAACCAAGATTCTCCTTCTGCTGTTAATAAACCTTCTCCTAAAAGAGTTTTTAAACTACGTAAACCTCGACTTTTAATAAAATCTTGACGATTTTTGAGAACTTCTTCGATGTAGTCAGGATTAGTTACTAAACACGCAGGTGTTAACCCCAACTGCAAAGGAACAATATCACCATAATCACGACAGCGACTGAGAAACCCTAATGGGTCTTGTCCCAGTTCTAGTAAATGACCAACAATAGAATTAACTGGTGGTGCTGATAACTCAAATACATCTTTAGACATAAAACATCTCTGGTAGTTTGTATCTCTTCAAGAAGATTAGTGCAGTTAATGTATAAAAATCCTCCTGAAAAAGATAGATTTAACTATATCTCTAAACCAAAAAATCTCTCACTTCTGAGAAGTCTAAAATCTTATTGTTCTCAGCATATTTCTTCACACTACATCACACATACCGAGGCACGAGTAATTCCTGATTTGTTATGATTTTTGCGAGTGTTTAAGGAGGCAGGAGACAGAATGTCTGCCTTTTTTGTCTAGTAGGGTGCGCTAATAACTACCAAAGCCAAAATCCAGTGAAACAATATCACCAATCAAGTTGAGCGATGACTAGTTTATTGATGAATTGGGTTAGCACCCTGAAAATAAATTCGCTCTTATTAGTTCTGTCAACATTGTTACCAATATTGGGAATTAATACATCAGCAAAAGCAGCAGAACGAGTTTATCTTTCATATTCAGTTTTAGAGTTTTCTGTTTCTGTGACTGCTTTAGAAAATTATGCCAAAAAAGGTATTATTGATGATGAATTAGCAATTTATCAGCAATATATTCCTCCACAACAGTTTCAAGAATTACGAAGTATTTTAATTACCCCTGTAAAATCTAGTCCGGCGGTAGTGTCACAATTTCTTTCGACACCACAAGGAGAATTTTTACTCCGCCGTTTTACCGAAGTTATTCAAAATAAATCGCCGCAAACGCAACCAATATTAGATGAAATGCGTTCGGCGTTAATTCTCGCAGTTGCAGAATCAGAAGGATTAACGTTATTAAATCTGTTACGCAAATATCCGGCTAACAGTATTCGGATTGATTTAGGGCGTAGTTTTAAAATCGCCACAGAACTAGAAAATTTAGTTCAAGCCACTAATCAAGCGATCGCCACAGTTACAAAAAAAATCTAATCTAGAAGCTATTACAATCCCCAAGCCGAGTAACTTCTCACAATTACCCGATTTGCAAAAACCGGGAAGCTTAAAGTCACAAAAGTATACATTAAATTATTTTGACTCCGCCCGTAACCGTACATTATTAACTAATATTTATCTTCCTAATCTTTTAACTCCTGCACCAGTAATTGTAATTTCGCATGGTTTGGGTACAGATAGTAGTAATTTTCAATATTTAGCTACTCATTTAGCTTCTTATGGGTTTGCGGTAGTTGTTCCCAATCATCCAGGGAGTGATCCAAAACAACTGCGATCGCAACTTCCAGAACAAGCTACGCAATTAGTCACCGCCGATGAATTTCAAAACCGACCTTTAGATATTAAATATATCTTGAATCAGCTAGAAAAAAGTGACAAATCTGATGCTCGATTTAAAGGTAAACTCAACTTACAACAAGTAGGCGTTATTGGTCATTCTTTAGGTGGTTATACAGCCCTGGCTTTAGCAGGTGCGAAAATTAATTTTACCCAACTCAAACAAGATTGTACAACTGAGGCACTGCGCCAAACCTGGAATATGTCTTTATTATTTCAGTGTCGCGCCCTGGAACTGCCAAACCAATCTGTTAATGACAATTTACAAGATAATAGGGTAAAAGCTGCGATCGCTATTAACCCAATTACCAGTTCTATTTTTGGCAAAACTGGTTTAAGCCAAATCAAAACACCAGTAATGATTGTTGCTAGTAGCAATGATACAGTGGCACCAGCTTTGTTTGAGCAAATTTTACCTTTTTCTTGGTTAACCAATTCTCAAAAATATCTTGTCACTCTTATCGGTGGAACTCATTTTTCGACTATTGGTGATGGAAACCCCGCATCTGGACAAATAGCATTACCTACTGATGTAGTTGGCGATGTTTTACAAGCGCGGCGTTACATTAATGCTTTCAGTGTGCCGTTTTTTCAGACTTATATTGCAAAAAAGCCACATTATATCTCTTATCTCCATCCTGCTTACGCCCAAAAAAATTTCTAGTCTCACTTTGGGTTTAAATTTGGTTCAGTCTCTCAGTCCGTTTGAATTATCTCAAGTTATTAGTGCGGAATTTGATAACACTAAACGCTTAAAAAAAAAACTACCTTATTCCATAGCCCATTTTGGGTTTTGGTTGTTAAATATTGGCGTGTCGTTACTATATGTGATGATTTTTTGGTGACAATAATATCATGATGAAAAACACCCGATTTATTCAGAAGTCGGGTGTTTTGTAGTTAATTTGTGCTAGTTAAGCCGGAATAAATTTCAACGACACACCATTCATACAATAACGCTGACCTGTAGGCGCAGGGCCATCAGGAAATACATGGCCTAGATGTCCACCACAACGACGACAATGAACTTCTATGCGGGTCATAAATAATGAACGATCCACAGTAGTAGCGATCGCACCTTCAATTGGTTGAAAGAAACTTGGCCAGCCAGTACCACTATTAAACTTGGTATCAGATTTAAACAGTGGTAAGTCACAAGCTGCACACACATAAGTACCCTGTGCATACTCTTTATCAAGGGGACTGGTAAAAGCACGTTCAGTTCCATGTTTACGCAAAACACGAAACTGTTCTGGTGTTAAAATACTGCGCCATTCATCTTCAGATTTGGTAACTTCAAACTCAGTATTAGAACTTGCCACGATTTCTGTCCTCGGATTAATAAACTGGGATAATAAGGCTGCACCTGTTAATACGGCGCTTGCCTCTAAAAAATAACGTTTTTTTCATATATCTATTATGAGTTTTTGCTGAATTACATTTCAAGATAACTAGCTATTTCTCATTCTCAGTCACACAAGCTGGCTTTTTCACTGTAATCATACTTCTACGCAAAATCTTACAGCAGATTCAGAGTTTAGGCAGTACAGTGTCAAAATATTAAGTGTAAACTTTGCCCAAAAACGCAATTATGCCTAAAGCAGTTTGGAACGGTGCAACTTTAGCCGAAAGTGACAATACTATAGTTGTGGAAGGTAATCATTATTTTCCTCCCGACGCAATTAATAAGCAGTATTTCCAAGACAGTAGCACCCACACCACTTGTCCCTGGAAAGGTGTTGCTAGTTACTACAGCATCGCAGTTGATGGACAGGTGAATCAAGACGCTGCTTGGTACTATCCCAGTGCCAAGGAAAAAGCTAAAAATATTGAAGGTTACGTCGCTTTCTGGAAAGGCGTAAAAGTCGAAGCTTAATTTGAGATGCTTCCGGCTTATTTGCTGAGACTAGATGATTTACAGAGTTTCAGTGAATAAGCCTTTTTTGTGATGAATCATTGTGTTCTGTGTTCAGATTATTTCATTTTCTGGCTCAACCAGATCAAAATTGACTTTGTTATATAAATCTTGTAGGGAAATCTCAAAGGGTACAGATGCAAATGCGATCGCCTGATCTTCTTCATCATACTCACGCAGGTTCCATTGTTTTTTCCCAATCTTAGAAAACTGCTCTACATGAACTCGATATTGGTCAATTAAAGAGATATTCTTGAAATGTGGGCATTGTGCGATACGCCGCAAACTTATCCTCATAATCATAATTTTTCGTAGATTTTGATAGCACTTCTACAATAATTTGCGGATTAGTAATAATATCTTGGCGATTGTTAAAAAATTCCGGTTCACCTGCGATAATCATCACATCTGAGTATGTATAAATCCGTTTTTGTGATATCCACAAACAGACATCGCCCACAAATACTTCATAATTTTGTTGTCTAAATGCAAAATTTAACGCCGAACCAAGGTTCAGTGATATTCGAGCGTGATTAACTGTTCCACCTCCCATTGGAATTATTTGTCCATCAATATATTCACTTTTATATTCAGCCTCTTCCTCTAACTGTAAATATTCCTCTGGGGTGTAGTATTGCTGTTGTGTAACTTGCATAGCTTTTACCCATATCTATTCAACAGTTGAACTTGGTTATCTAACAAAAAAGGTGCGTTCTACCATTGCAGAAACACACCTTCAATACTCTGCGTTTAAATTTTAATATCCAGAGTCCGCACTAAAAACGCCCATTTATCCGCCGCTTCCTCAATGATTTTAGTAGTTGGTTTACCTGCGCCATGTCCCGCTTTTGTCTCAATTCTAATTAATACTGGTGCATCACCTTGATGGGTTGCTTGCAAAGCCGCCGCAAATTTGAAACTATGGGCAGGTACAACGCGATCGTCGTGATCTGCGGTAGTAATTAAAGTGGCAGGATAAGCTGTCTTTGGTTTGAGATTATGCAAGGGTGAATAAGCATAAAGTGTTTTGAAATCTTCAGGATTATCGGGTGAACCATATTCTTTAGTCCAAGCCCAGCCGATAGTAAATTTATGGAAGCGCAACATATCCATAACACCAACGGCTGGTAAAGCTGCACCAAATAAATCAGGGCGCTGTGTCATGCAAGCGCCCACCAATAAACCACCATTACTACCACCTGCGATCGCTAGTTTGGCAGGTTTTGTATACTTATTCGCAATTAGCCACTCAGCCGCCGCAATAAAATCATCAAACACATTTTGTTTTTTCTCTTTCATCCCGGCTTGATGCCATTCTTCGCCATATTCGCCACCACCACGTAGATTTGGCATAGCATAAACACCACCCATTTCCATCCACACCACCATACTTACAGAAAAAGTTGGTGTTAAAGAGATATTAAAGCCACCATAGGCATAAAGATAAGTGGGATTATTTCCATCTAATTTAATGCCTTTTTTGTGAGTAATAAACATCGGCACCTTTGTGCCATCTTTACTGTGATAAAAGACTTGTTTTGTTTCATAATCATCAGGATTAAAGCCGACTTTCGGTTGGCGAAACAGTTGACTTTTACCTGTTACCATATCGTAGCGATAAATTGTGCCTGGGGTAGTAAAACTTGTGAAACTATAAAAAGTTTCCGTATCATGACGTTTACCACCAAAACCACCAACTGAACCAACTCCAGGTAATTCTACCTCGCGGACAAATGCACCTTTTAGGTCAAAGATTTTGATTTGCGATCGCGCATCTTGTAAATAATCAGCCACAAACTGATTATTGAGGATATTGACACTTTCTAAAGTGGCTGCACTTTGGGGAATAATTTCTTGCCATGCGGATTTATCGGGTTTACTAATATCAATAGCAATCACCCTCCCCCGTGGCGCATTTAAATCTGTGCGAAAATAAAAAACACTATCTTCATTATCAATAAAGCTATAATCTGCTTCAAACTCGCTAATTAATTCCACAACTTCCGCTTCGGGATTAGTTAAATCTTTATAAAATACCAAATTGCGCGAGTCAGTTCCCAGCCACACAGAAATAATTAAAAAGCGTCCATCTTCTGTGACACCACCACCAAATCCCCATTCTTTTTGGTCAGGACGTTGATAAATTAAAATGTCTTCTGATTGGGGTGTACCTAATTTGTGATAATAAAGCTTTTGATAATAGTTAACATCTTCTAACTGAGTTTTAGAATTTGGTTCATCATAACGACTGTAAAAAAAGCCTTGGTTGTCAGTTGTCCAAGATGCACCAGAAAATTTAATCCACTTCAAATGGTCGGCTAAATCTTTACCTGTGGCTACATCACGGACTTTCCATTCTTGCCAATCCGAACCAGAAGTTGCCAGACCATAAGCTAAAAGTTTACCATCATCGCTAATCGATAATCCTGATAAAGCAACCGTTCCATCCGCAGAAAGTTTATTTGGATCAAGTAAAACTTGCGGTTCGTCATCAAGCTTTTTTAAGGTGTATAATATGCTTTGATTTTGCAGTCCGTTATTTTTGAAATAAAAATAGCGTTCGGTGGAACCGTCTCGCAAAGATTCGCCTTCTTTAAATGGGATACCGTACTTTTCATAATCCCAAAGTTTAGTTAAGCGTTGTTTAATTTTGTCACGAGCCGGAATTTCACCTAAAAAGTCAAAAGTAATCTTATTTTGAGCGTCAATCCAAGCTTTCGTTTCTTCAGAATCAGAATTTTCTAACCAACGGTAAGGATCTGCAACTACAGTTCCGTGGTAGTTATCCACTTGTTCGCTTTTGTGGGTAGCTGGATAAGTAATCTGTTTTGCTGTTGACATAGTTGGGGATACCATTCTTCTCTGTACATGGTAATCAGATTTCTCCAGCTTGTGGTAGCCAGCTAAAGCTACAGGTGCAATTCCAGGATGCACACTCAAGTAGCATACTAAAACTATGGTCAAAAAAGTCACACAAAAGCGTACAATCCTGGCAAGCAATTTCATCATAGAAATAGTAGAGTCAGAACAAAGCTACATCTAGTAAAAACAGTATGACTTACACTCCACCCAGGCTACTTAGCTTCGAGGAATTTATTAACCAATATGGTGACAATACACGTTACGAACTCATTGACGGAGAATTACGAGATATGGAACCTACAGGCCCCCATGAAGCCGTTGCAGGTAGTATTGCGGGTAGAATCTATGTCGAAGTTTTTCACTCCAAGTTAAACTGGCTAGTGCCGAAAACTTGTCTAATTAAACCTTTGGCGGTAGCTACAGCCTTGTGTCCTGATGTGATTGTCTTAGATTAAGTAGAACTAAGCAAAGAACCACTTTGGCAGAAAGAGCCTATTATTTGTAACGGCATTACGATTAAACTTGTCGCTGAAGTGGTCAGTACAAATTGGCAAGATGATTATGCCCGAAAAGTAGAAGAATATGCTTTGCTGAACATTCCTGAATATTGGATTGTAGACTCATTTCCTCCTTTCAGAATTGGTACAAATGGAAGTAATGATGGTAAATTTTGTTGAAAAGGAATATTCACATCAAATTCCCACAAATTAATCACGCGGTAATCTTGAGTTGCTGTTAATCCGGCAACATTGGATTCAAATCTCGTGGTTATTTCCACATCGCTTGTCTGTAAGATATTAATTAGCACTGGGTAAGTTGGTAATTGATATTTTTCTTCTGCCAGTGCTGCATAGGAACGTACTCGTCGAGGCATTTTAGAACTGTAGCGTAATTGCAGTTCATTTAATACGATAAATTCTCCATATTCAGGACTGGTAACACAGATTAATACATCACTTTCTCTACTTATCCATTGAAATTCTCCCGATAAAATTTCCTTGGCTTTGATATTAGGAATCTCTGTCACCCATCGTACCCAATTGTCTGGTGCTAGGCTAATTAGTTTTTTGTGCTGATATCTGCGGGTTTTGACATTTCTGAAGATGCACTTTTGTCTGGAAATTTATCATAATCTGATGTGGTAAAAATAGAAATGAACTTTCTCCGCACCCTCAACCGTTACTACTCACCAATTTTTCTCCCTTCAACATCCTGACAGCAGCTTCGAGTAAAGCCTCTTCGAGATAAGGCTTAGTGAAGTAGCCACTAGCACCAAGTTGAATTGCCATTTGTCGGTGTTTGTCAGCACCGCGTGAGGTCAGCATAGCGATAGGTAAATGATTCAGGCTGGAATCTTTTTGAATGCGTGATAGTAACTCCAGTCCGTCGCAACGGGGCATTTCAATATCACAGAATACGATATCGCAAGGTAGCCCAGAGCGCAGTTTATCCCAAGCTTCTTGACCATCACGGGCTTGTTCAACGCGATAGCCTGCTTTATTAAAGGTCAAAGATAACAATTCTCGAACTGTAATTGAGTCGTCAACAATGAGTACAGTCGGATCAATTTTCTCCGCCGGAGTTTCTGTAACGGTAGGCGGAACTTTTTGCTGCCAAGAAGTACCACCAGCATTTTTAGATATCCGTCCTTGGAAGATGTCGATAATTTCCAACACGTCAGCAATTGGCATAATTCGACCATCACCGAGAACCGTAGCACCTGCGACACCGATGGGTTTCGGTGCTGGCCCTTCAAATTGCTTAATTACAATTTCTTGTTCGCTGAGTACCAAGTCAATTTGTAAAGCAATTAACGTATTGCCCGATCGCACCACCACCACCGAAACTGTATCATCATCCCTTGTACCACCGTAAACATTACCGCGACTCAACTGGCGATTAAAAGATAACAGTTCTTTCAACGGACGGAAGGGTAAGACTGTATCACGCCAAGAAATAAATGCTTGGCCATCAGCATTATGTTGAATATTCTTAGCGGGGATATCTAAAGTATCTTCCACTCCATCCATCGGGAAGGCAATTCGCGCTTTATCTGATACGCAACACAGGGCTTTACAAATACTTAATGTCAGTGGGAGGCGAATCGTGAATGTTGTACCTTTACCAATGGCGGAATCTGTATTCACCGTCCCGCGAATTTCACTAATCTCGGAACGCACCACATCCATCCCTACGCCACGGCCAGAAATTTCATCGGCTTTATCTTTTATACTAAAGCCCGGTTGGAAGAGCAAATCATAAACTTCCATCCGCGAGATGCTTTTGGCTTGTTCTTTGGTAATCATCCCGACTCTTACAGCCTTAGCTTTGACTTTTTCTGAGTCGATACCTGCACCGTCATCACCCACAGAAATGACGGTTTGGTTTCCTTGGTGGAAGGCGCGAATGGTAATTTCGCCCACTGGTGGTTTACCCGCAGCTTGGCGTTCTTCGGGAGTTTCAATCCCATGCGCGATCGCATTATTCAACATGTGGGTTAGCGGATCGGTGAGATGATCTAAAATCATCTTGTCAATTAAAGTATCGCCACCTTCAATCACCAACTCTATTTGTTTGCCGCATTTAATGGCGTTATCTCTGACACCACGCCGCAAACGGTCAACCGCCTGAGAAAATGGCACCATGCGGGCACGGGTTAAACCTTCTTGCAATTGCGTTGTGACTTGACGGAATTGTCTGGCGACACGTTCAGTTTCTTCGGTTACAAAGTCGATGTCACTCGCTGACTCCCGCACTCGTACAATCAATTCAATCATTTCCTGAGACAATGTGTGGAACGGCGTAAACCGATCCATTTCTAATTCGCTGAAACCTCGATCAGTATCATGTTCTGAAGATGGAATTTGGGCTTCTCGTTTGTTGCGGCTGGCTAAGAGAGAAGCTTCTAGGAGCGATCGCTCATACAATTCTTGCATTCTCGCGCCCACATCTGACAACTGCTGCACTTGAATCAACAAGTTATCTAGTGACTGTCGCAACCGTTCATGATCCTGTTCTAAGGTGTTGCGATTCACAACCAATTCCCCAACTAAATTACTCATATCATCCAGTTGTTTGACTGGCACTTTCATTGTTTCTTCAAATCTGGCATTCCGCCGCGTTGTTTGACGGGGCGCTTTACCAGTGTTGGATTTAGTTGGTGATGTGTGGGCTATGGTGTTATCTGCTTCCGCGAGGAGTTTTTCTAAATCACTAAATTCATCTTCTAATTTTGGCGGTGTTGGTGTTTCGTTGGCAGAATTATGACCAGTTGTGGCGGGAAATTCTTGAATAGTAGTGTGATGAATTTCTGGCGCAGGTGATTGAGGGGTTTGCTGGTTACCCCCTAATAATGCTTCTAAAGCTGCAAAATCATCAGAGGCGATCGCTGCATCATGACTCGGTAATTCTTCACCCAATAATGCTTCTAAATCTGCAAAATCCTCTTCTGCTGCTGATTCTTGATTAGTATTTTCTGGAGTTGCAATTGTTTCTGCTGCTAGTCGTTCAACTATTGGTGTATCTACTACAGTTTCAATAATTTCTAATAACAATTCTGGCGACTCTGTTGTTTCTCTTAATACATCAACAGCGACTGTTTCATTAATATTTTCATAAACTTCTAGTTTTAATCCTACCTCGGCATTATTGGCAGGTGGCATTTCCTTGCTAGAAAATAAATCAAAATTATTGTTAACTGTTGGTTCTGTTGTCTCTGTTTGCGGATTAGCAGTAACTAAGAAATCATCTAGTAAATTTTCAAAGTTTGGCAGTTGGGAAAATTCAATAATTTCTGTTTCCGCTAGTAATCGGTCTAAATCTGGATCTAATTCACTAATATCTGTAGCTAATAGTTCATCTAATAAACTCAAGTCTGCATCTTGATTAACTACTGATTCTTGGGCAGATATCTCAGTAGTTTCCCTAAGACTCATATCGCCAAACAAATCAAAATCTGGATTATCGGAACTATCTAATTGAATATAAGTACCATGAATTTTTGCTTCTAAAGTATCTAAAGTAATTGCTTCATTATCTGTCGTTATATCTAAATCAGCAAAAAGATTTAATTCTTCTAATTCACCAAAACTTTGGGCATCAACCGCCTCTGATTCTGGTGGTTTTTCTGTAAATTCTGGTTTTACATCTAATGCCTCTGGTTCTTGGGAAAAATTGCGAATTTCTGACGATGATCCAGGGCGATCACTCACAGCAGGCGGCTTGATATCTCCAAATAAATCATCCTCTTGATCAACATCAAAATCTAAATCTGACTGGAGAAAAGTTAGCTCAAACTCATCTCTGTAATCGACAATATTTGCCGAACTCGTATCTGAAAAATCAGCAAAAATTTCCCCAGAAGCTGCCGCCGCAAATAAACTTTCTTCTAAAGCTTTAGCGACATCTTCTTCTAAACCATCTTCAAATTCTGACGGTGTATCTGCTTCCGTTGGAGAATTCCAAAAGTTATGCAAATCATCTTCTGTCTGGGATACATTTGTTGTGGCAGATGGACTCTCAAATAAATCCCCAATGCCTGATTCTGCTGTGGGTATGAGGGTATTTTCTGCCCCTTCCGCAAATAAACCATCTAAAGATAAAGCATCTGGTTCGGAATTTGATAACTGAATTTCTGGATGATTAGTATTTATTTCTACCTTTTCGAGGAATAATTCATCTAAAATATCTTGCTGGGTCGCAGATAATTCAGTATTTGGATGAGCTGGATTTGTTGGTTGAGTAACTTCTTGCGTAGTGGGGCGTTGCGACTCATCTCCAGTTAGGGCTAATAATTCATCTACATCTGAGTTACTAACATTGCTAGAATCTGGCTGAGTTTCTGGTGCTGTAGTTGATGCTGAAGGCTCTTTTTCTAAGAAATTATCACCAAATAATAATCCCAGGTCTTCGGTAGTGTCGAGATTACTGCTTGATGAGTCAGCCGAGTTATGATCTAAAGACAGAAAATCAGCTAAATCACTATCATGATCTGCTGTTGGATCTTCAGTAATATCGATTTCTAAATCACTGATGGGATTAATTTCCAGAATTTCTTCTTGTTGCCAAGTTTCATCTAATTCTGGTGTTTCTCCTTCAAATAAATCAGCCAAAGTATTTAATTCGGCTAATCCCACCTCTGGGCCATGATGATCAATTCGCGCTACAGTCAATGATTCATCTTCGCCATCACTAAACAGCAAATTAGCCCCATTGTCATCAGGAGGATTAATTGCTGCTTGATTTTGATTCAGCTGTTCATTCAAATCCGTCAAGCTGATAACACTATCTGTTGGTTGGACAGTAGCAATCAGTGAAACTTCCTCATCAGTAGCGGTGTTAATAATTGGTGTTTCTGTCTCTGTCGACTCTGGATTTTCCAATAAATCAAAGTTTAAAGAGAAAGACTCCAGTTCGGGAAAACTCAGCAGTGCTTCTAATTGCTGACTAATAGTAATTTCAGCATCTCTCCCTTGCAGAACTAATTCCTGAGCTTGTTTAATCTCAGTAATCACAATTTTTGCTAAGGTCAGATAAGTATTTTCGCTATTACAAATCGCATTAGCCGCAGCTTGACATAAACTAGACCAGTTAGGTAAATTCCATCTCTGTCCGAGTTTCTCTAACTGGCTACAGCACTGCTGAAGATTTTGCCGTGATTCTGGTGTTGCTTGTTGCTTAAACAGTTGCAACATCTGTCGGAGGGATTGCAGCACCTGGTTTTGGAATTCGCTCCAAGTATTCTCCGGTGCGGGTAGTGCTGGTGTGGAAACTTGGGTGTCTTCTGTCGCTGCTGCAATATCCTCGCGCCGGAAAATCTCGGTCAGCGTACTGACAGTTTCGATATGGGCTGCTTGGATGATGGTATGACTATTCTCGGCTGCATCACCTTTTTGTACCAATAAGTCTAAATGTTCATTTAGCCATTTAAATACAGGTTCAGCTTCCGACATCAAATGATTGGCCGCTTCTTCGGAAAGTCCGTAAGGGCCACTTAAATGTTCTAATAAAGCTCTCAGAGTATCAGCTACACCCAAAAACAAAGACTCTAACTTTTCATCAACCCGCACCGGATGTTCTTTGAGAACTTTAAAGCAATCTTCCAGACGGTGAGATGTATGCTGGATACTGGTTAGACCCAGCATCGCTGCGCCACCTTTAATAGAATGGGCTGCCCGAAAAACTTCATTGATCATTTCCGGGTCGTTCAAGGTACTTTGCAGATTTAGCAACCCCTGTTCAATGGTGTTCAGGTGGTCTCGCGCTTCTTCGATAAAGTAACCTAAAATCCGCTGTTGTTGTTCCGGCAGCATAGTCACAAGTTAAAAGGTAAAAGTTAAAAGGTAAAAGAAAAGGCAAGGGCAAATTGAAAGGTAAAAGACAAAGCACAAAAGTAGACATTTCTTTTTACTTTTGCCTTTTTACTTTTGCCTTTTTACTTCGATTCCAAGGTATCCACGCGGAAACGCTCAACGGAAGCGATTAAGTCACGAGACACACCCACTAAGTTTTGGAGTGCGCCCGAAACTCGTTGTGCTTCTTGGGAGGTTTCTTGGGCTGTGAGTTCTACTGACTGCATAACTTGAGCGACAGCACGGGAAGTTTCTGTCTGTTCTACGGTGTCGCTGGTAATTGAGCGCACAAGAATATCAATGCGATTTGCTACTTGAATAATATTTTCGAGCGATCGCTTGGCTTCTTCTGCCAGTTTTGTGCCTTTAATTACCTGTTGTGTGCCTTCTTCCATTGCGGTCATTACTGAGCCAGTTTCACTTTGGATTTGCATCACAATCTGCTCAATTTCTTTCAAAGATTTTGCCGATTTATCTGCCAACTGGCGGACTTCATCAGCCACAATTGCAAATCCTCTTCCAGCTTCCCCTGCCCTAGCTGCCTCAATACTGGCGTTGAGTGCCAGTAAGTTGGTGCGGGAGGCAATTTGGGAAATTAACGCCACAATCTTAGAAATTTCTTGGGAAGATTCAGCTAAACGTTTCACTTTCCGGGTGGTTTCCGCTACAGTTTCCCGAATTTCTAAAATCCCCGCTACTGTGTTTTCTACCGCTTCCCCACCTTTGAGCGCGATGCTACTAGCATCACGGGCAACGGCTTCAGCTTCTCGCGCCGCTTCTGCCACCCGTTGAATTGAGTCGGTCATCACCTGCACAGAATTTAAGGTGACAGCTAACTCTTCCGCTTGGCGCAAAGCGTCACTCGATAAGGCACGGGCAAAAGTTTCAGAATTGGTCGCACCTTTGGTTACTTCCCGCGCGGCGACTTTTACCTGTTGGACGATATCACGCAAGTTTTGAATTGTCAGGTTAAAGGCATCAGCCACGGCTCCGAGTACATCGGCTGTCACCTCCGCTTGCACTGTCAAGTCACCTCTGGCTGCCCCTTCTACATCGTCCAGCAACCGAATTACTTGCCGTTGGAGGTTTTCTTTGGCTTCTTCTTGTTCATCGGCTTTGCGTTGGGCTTCATTGGTAGTTGTGAAAATTACCCGCGCCATTTCGTTAAAGCCAGTAGCCAATAAACCTAATTCATCTTCGGAATATACGGTGGCTTGGACATTGAGATTGCCTTGACGGACGGCATCAAACTGACTTTGTAAATCCTTGGTAGTGCGGCGAATTTGCTTCAGGGTGAGATTGCTCATAAAAGCAGCCGTGGCAAACCCCGAAATTCCAGCCGCCAAGGACATTGCCCAGCCAGTGTTACGAATGGATGTTCGCTGTTGGGGTGGGGAAAAAGAAGTCGCTCCAAAGCTGACCACAGCCACCACCATTGCTGAGAAAATTCCCACAGTCCCAGCTACTAAAAAAGGCTTCATATCTAAAGAAGCATTTTCTAGGGGAGCTAACCAGCCTTGCTCCACACTAGCTACTGGCTCTAATTTTGACACATCAGTTTGCGTAAATATCGGGACAGCTTCTTGCGATCCAGTAATGGTGAATAGTTCTTCATCGCGATCGCTACTGCCATTATTCGGGATAGGTTCATTGAATTTACTACGGGGACTGTTGTTGGTTTCTAATGGCCCAGACAGTACCACATCCCCAAAGCTCATATCCGAATCTGCTAAGTCAAACCCTGGAATATTACCACCAAGGTCGTCAAATTCGTCAAAGTCATCTAAAAATTCAATATTACTTTTAGAATTTTCACTACTGAGCATACTGTTAGTATCCTCAGTGGTTCTAAATTCATCTGAACCAAAGGCAGACTCAAAGGCTTCAAAATCAAAATTATCATCACCATCAAACGAGTTGGTGTCTAAAGTTGTGCCAGCTTTTAAAGGAGGGTTTTGCAAAGAAAAATCGTCGTTAACAGATGAGTTGGTATTTGTAGAATTATCAGGAAATTCTATTTTTTCTAACCAATTACTTGGTTGGGCGGCAAAGACATTATCTTGATTGGTTCTTATGTCCACATTCGGGATATCTTCTGGCGATTTTGGTAAAGTTTCATCCAGAATACCCATCTTCGCGTCTAAACTTGCCATGCTTGGCTCAGAAAAATTTTCTGTGGAGACAACATCCTCAGAAGTATCTAAAATGTCACTTGTGAGTAAATTATCTGGCGCAAACGGAGAATCAATACTGTTGCTATCAAAGGGTGAACTGGCTGAAGTTCCGTTTGTCCCACTATCAAAGGGGTTATTTGTTATGCTGTCATTATCTACACTGATGACAGATATGTCTTCTTGCCAAAAAGGTGGTAAATCTAAAGAAATTTCTTCTTCTTGTCTGTGACTGAGTTCGGCAATCTGGTCATCTGGACTGACAGCAAAAGGATCATCCATCAAAACAGGTGGCTCTTCCACCGTTTTGTGCATGATAATGCTGTCTGTGGGAATATCAAACGGATTCGATGATGATTGAGGTTCTGCCAAGCTATCGAAATTCAAACTTTGGCTGTCTAAATTAGCAAACGCGCCTAAGTCTTGTAAGTCTGATGTATCCATTTCTGCGGGGTCAGAAATACCTGTCAGACCAGTCAGACTGATTGATTCATCAATTTCACTCGGAATAGCTTGTTCTTCCAGTGGTTGTAAATATTGATTGATATTCTCTAGACCATTTTTGGCAAAACTGATGATTTCGGGATCATCAGTCAACTGTAATACTTTTTGATATTCGGTTTTAGCAACATCGTACTGCTGCAAAACATAGTAGACGTGACCCCTTAATAAATGGCAGTTAGGGTCATCTGGTACATTTTGCACTACCTGATCAACCAAGGTAGCAGCGAATTCATAGTCTTGTTCCGCATAGGCTGTACAAGCCTGCTGATATGTTTCTAGATAATCATCTATTGTTGCTGCCATTTGCTCCCTCCCAATATCATCCTGCCCACCTTGCACTCCGCACAATTGCCGTTTGATCAAGTAATCTTAGACACTGATTGCTTTTAGCACCTAATGACCACTCGCCACGTAAAAAGGGAGCCATCGTATCTGGTAGATTTGTTGGTGGCATCAGATTTTGTACATCTAGCCAATCCATACCGCCGACTTCTTCGACTGCTAAACCGACTATTGTTTCCTGCTCCTCAATGGCAATTACTGGAATTTCTGCTCTATCGGTATTTAGCGCAGTTCCTTCGCCCAGAAATTGACCCAAATCTGCCACCCAAATTACTCGACCTCGTAAATTTAGAGTACCCAAAAGTAAAGGAGAAGCATTAGGAATTGGCGTAATTCTATCAGGGCTTAATTCTAAAACTTCTCGAATACCAGTAGCTGGTAGGGCAAACTCCTGATGCGAGGGAATATAAAAACGCAAATGTAACTCACCTTCAGGACTTTCTACTTGTAATTCTGGGCGGAAGTGGTCTTGACCAGTGCCACCTAAAAAGTCCGGTTTGCTCACCATATAATTTTCATCCTTATCCTCGCAGGAGTTGTTTGACTGTTCCTACCAACTCTGTTGGTTGAAACGGTTTGGCGATATACGCATCTGCCCCCTGTTTCATTCCCCAGTAGCGGTCAAATTCTTCGCCTTTAGAAGAACACATAACTACAGGGACATTTTGAGTTTTTGGGTCAGATTTTAACCGCCGACACACTTCGTAGCCGTTCATCCGTGGCATGACAATATCCAATACCACCAAGTCTGGCGGAGCGGTTTGAATGGCCTCCAACGCTTCTACTCCGTCACTGGCATAAGTAACTGTTAAACCAGTGGCTTTCAGGAGGTCAATAATCATCTCCCTCTGTGCGAGACTGTCTTCCACAATCAGAACTGTACTCATAAATGTTTATCTACCTCCTGATGTAGACGTTCCTTTTTGGAACATTCCCTGACTCCCCGTTAAAATTACTTGTATAAATTTATGCTATTATTTCACTAATTGACTAGATAATAATTTGGCATGGGGTTAGTTGATTCTGTGATAACATTTTTTACCCCATCTTTTATAGAATCAACAAGTCTTCTATTTCTTTGGTGTTCCCATAAAAGACTTGTAATTAACATATTTCTCAACGAGCATAAGTAATTCTGAATCATCAAATGGTTTTGTGAGATAATCTGTAGCGCCCACCATTCTGGCTCTGACACGATCAATAAAGCCATCTTTGCCAGTGAGCATAATAATTGGTACTAAGCGAAATGCCGTCGAATGACGCAGCATACTGCAAATCTCGTAACCATCAAGTTCTGGCATAGCGATGTCGCATAAAATTAAATCTGGTCGTAGTTGAAATACTAGTCCCAGGGCTTCTAAGGGTTGAGTCAGGGCGATCGCTTCATAACCATGTAACTTTAAAATTGACTCCACAGCCTCACAAATCGTAGTTGTATCATCAATGCAAACTATCCGCGGTCGATGGTTTTCTTCTCCTAACTCTGGTATCAATGTTTGGGAATGGTTTGTCGCCGCATCTACTAGTTGCAACCAACCTTGTACCACATAGGGATATATCGCCTTGGCAATTGTCAATAAATCTCGATTCAGGTAACGCGCCAGTTGTCGGAGTGATGTTTTGCCATCCGCCCAATGCTGTAATTTATTCACTGTTGCTTCTGGTAGAGAGGAGCGTAATTCTACCGTATCAACTAATACGGGTAATTGCTCCGGTGATTGAATTTGCGGATATAGGCGCTTCCATTCCTGGACTTGTTTGGTGATTCTGGCTACTAAAGGCGCAATTTCTAAACTTGTGAGTTGTGGTGCGAGGGCTGCCCCTTGGCGAAAAATAAAACTACCTTGGTGTAAACTCAACAAATCAAAAAGAGTTTCTTGCACAAGGCGCTGAATAATACTATGCGCTATTTTGGGGCTGATGATATTTCGCTCTAACAGCGTCCATAAATATCCATACTCTGGGACATTTTGGGTGGCTAGTGAAGTATTGTGCTTTTGATCTATTCCTGTCTCAACTCGGTAATGGCGTAAATAATCGTCAATCCGCGATAAATTACTATCACCCGCTTGACAATAAATAATTTGACCATTGATAAAAAAGACAAACCATGATTGTTTTCTATGATTTTTGCTATGACGATGTCTGATTGTCTCATCTAGATTGAGATGATCTTGCTTGTGAAAGCCAGCTTCCACTAAAAGCTGCCCAGTTCGCTGGCCTAACTCAATCAATTGCAAAATACTGCGAATATCAATTTCATTTAAATTTCCCTGCATTTAGCGCCACGCCACTCCTTGTTATATTCTTGACTTAAGTTTGCCCAGCAATTTTTTCTAGATTTCTCATAAGTAAAGTAAATTATTACTCACCAACATTCGCCATCTTATTTCTCCAACAACTAATGTCTATCAGGAGATACATTTAGCTATAAACCGTAAATTTTCGTAATACTGCTTGATAAACTTAGTAATCACACGGAAGTCATGATTACTATCATCAGTACAAAATATAAAGGCGCGACTCAATTGCAGCAATAAAATCTGATGACGTGAAATTTCATGTCTATCAATAGTTTTGTCTAGATTTTTTCCTACACCACGGTGAAATTAAGACAAACTCACATAAGTATATTAGGTATATCTAAAAACACGGACATTAAGTACGCAAGAGGACGAACGGTGTGCTGTATTTAGCAGAAGTACAAAAGCAGAAGGGCGGCTTACTTAGTGGTGGTTCTAAAACCGAACTAAAACTGCTAGCTTGTCAGCGAACCGACCAGAATTGGAGTACTGTGTCGGAAGAAGTGATTACCGCAGAAGAAGCCAGTAAATTAAACGATGGTGCATTAGTGCTAGTAGAACTGACTCCGAATCGCCAAGTGCAAAGGATTCAAGAAGCTGGACGGCCCTTGGTCAACATATTGCAAAATTTTTTCGCGGCAGCTAGAAAAATTTAAACTCAAGGAAGATGAGATTGATCAGTGGAAGCAGTCGCTAACATTTCAGGCGCAGGAAATGAATCGCCGAGAAATGGAAATGGAAGCACGCTTAGAACAGCTGCAACAACTAGAAGATGACTGTCAACGCCTGGAGGAACAGAAACAGGAATTTGATTCATCCCGTGAGGAAATTGAAAAGTTACAAGCTGAAATTGAGCGAAACCGCCAAGAATTAGAAGGTGCTTGGGAGCATCTACGTGGTGAACAGAGCCGCTTAGAAGAACGACAAGCAGAGTTCAAACAAGGTAATGTTTTAGATGCAGAACAAAGTCGGGTAATGAGTGATTTATTGAATCGCTTATCTAGCCGAGTTGCACCAACAGAAACTGTTAGAGAACATCTGCATTTAGCGTTAGAATTAGTTGAACAGCAGCAAGCAACTTTAAATCCGCATTGGGAAAAGTTAGAGCAACAAAAAACATTAGCCGCCCAACAGCAAGAAGAAGTTGAACGTTTGGCTCAGACTGTCAGCGATCGCCAAAACGAATGGCAACAAGCACATAATTCTTTAGAACAGCAAACGGCTCAATTAAAAGTTAATTTAGCCACTATTACCAGTAAGCAAGAATATGCTCGACTAGTCAAAGAGCAGTTGCAATCTCAAGAAGATTTATATCAAAAAGTGAATTCTCTAGCTGCTAGTTCTGGTGATATTCCTGGCGAGAAGGTTGATATAGAAGCATTAGAAAAAATGCCGTTAGATGAGCTACAAAAAATAGTTCAAGATTTAGTCAAAAAATTAGAAATTGACTCTAACTTTGTCCATGAGCAGGAACAAGAACTGCAATATAAACAAGCAGATATTACTGAATTAGAAAATAAACTCACTCAAGCTTCTGACCAGGATCATATCAATTTAGAAATGGAACTGGCAGATGAAAAAGACCATTATCAAATGCTGAATAAAACTTTAGAAGGTCAACGCCGGAGTTTATTGCAGCGTGATAAAGTGCTGAAGCAACATCAAAATGTCTTACTCCGCCGCCAAGGACAACCTGTCCCCAACATCGAAGAAGAAAACACAATTGATTTTGCGCCAATTTTGAAACAAGTTGATATTCAGCGACAACAACAATCTCAGGTATTACAACAAGTTGAACAGGAAATTGAGCAGATGCGATCTGCTATTGAGCTTGACCAAGGTATGATTGATAACCAAAATCATGATTTGTCACAAAAACAACAAGAAATCAAAAATCTCGAAGCCAATTTACAATCTTTGCGAACAACAGTGGCTGAATGCTGGGCGCGAGTAAATTTATATCAAGAAGCCTTACGACCGATTCAAGATTCTTTGGATGGTTTGCGTCAAAAACTGCAAGGAATTAATGATTCATTGGCGCAAGTTCAAGAAGTAAGTGATTATCAACTACAAACCATTAGTGAAATGCGTCAGACTCTGCAAAATATGACCTCTCAGCCGGAATTAATAGCGTCTTGAGAAGTCTGACGTATGAAAAATATTTTGGACTTTATCAAGTCTATTTGATGATAATCCAATCGCCTTGGATTTGAGCGATCGCACCACCAGGAAAGGGATCGGTTTGGGAACGGTTCGGGGCAATAATTAAAGCCGTTAATTTTTGAATATGCTCAAAATTAGGTGCGTCGGGTAAGATTTCTAATAATATCTGTCGCATCACCCGCCGTTGTAAAGTTATTGGTGCTGGTTTTAATATTTGACGATTCAATTTCAAAACATCCCCACTCCCCATAGTTGCTGCTTCCCTCAACTGCTGGGCTGCTTGTTCTAAATACTCGACATCTGCTTGCAAAAGTTCTGCTGTTTGGGCTAAAGCTGATTCTACTTTGGGGTTAAAGTTGGTTTGTAAATAGGGAATTAACTCTTGGCGGATACGGTTACGGGCGTACTTTACATTTTGATTGGTAGAATCTTCCCAAATATGTAATTGGAAATCTTGGCAAAATTGCCCTGTTTGTTGCCGAGTAATTTCTAACAACGGACGCACTAAAGTAACTTTTTCCGATAACGGACGTTGCCAAGTTAAAGCTTGTAAACCATCAGCGCCAGTACCACGCATTAAATTGTACAGCAGAGTTTCGGCGCGATCGCTGGCGGTGTGTCCAGTGACGATATATTGATAATTATATTTTTGAGCGATCGCATTTAAAATTTGATACCGCCAACCACGCGCCGCCGCTTCACTATTTACAGGTTCTTTGGCAGTTTCTAAATAAAAATCTACGCCCCAATTTTTAGCCAAATTTTCTACATGATACGCATTCGCTTGTGAATCATCACGCCAGCGATGATCGCAATGAGCAATACTGATATACCATGACCATTTAGGTTGTAAATCTAAGAGTAATTTAATTAAACACAGAGAATCTTGCCCACCAGAAACGGCAACTAATAGCCGTTCCTGATGTTTAAATAAATGACGTGATTTAATAGTGCGATGAATTTTGGCGTGTAAGGGAGTCCATACCATTTTGAATTATTAACCGCAGATGAAGGCAGATAATTGATAATTTTATCTGAGTTCATGTGCGGTTTTAAAACATAGAAATTATTCACAAAATATCAAATATAATTTCACCCCTCTTCAGAAGTGGAGAGGGGCTAAGACTATTAAAAAAACCAACCGTAAGAATGTAAACCTTTACCTAAAAGATTCACACCCAGATAACAAATCCAAACGACAACAAAGCCACTTGCCGCTAAAATTGCGGGGCGACGACCTTGCCAACCGCGGGTAATTCTAGCGTGGAGGTAAGCAGCAAAAACTAACCAAGTAATTAATGCCCAAGTTTCTTTCGGGTCCCAACTCCAGTAAGAACCCCAAGCTTCATTCGCCCAAACTCCACCAGCGATAATCCCAATTGTCAGTAGGGGAAAGCCTAAGCCGATGATGCGATAGCTAATATTGTCTAGAGTATCGGCAAGACTGAGACGTTGGGGTGAAAGAACTGCGGTGGTTGCTGTAGCTTCCGATGGTGCAGTTGTGACCAAGTTTAAAACGGCGGTATTACCGTTGTTAGTATTGGTTTCAAACCGACGGGCTGAACCGTTATTTTCGCTAACAGATGTTGCTGGTTGAGTAACTAGTTCACCTGCTTTGTGTAGGCGATAGCCGTTACTGCGGTAGCCACCAGTACCCACAGAACTGCCTTGTAATTCGATTTTTTGGCCGCGTGTCACCACTAAAAAAGCGATCGCTAATACTGAACCTACCATTAATGCAGAGTAGCTCAACATCATCACACTAACGTGCATCATCAGCCAGTTAGACTTTAATGCAGGTACTAATGGTTCTGCCGCTTGCATTGTTGAGGGTAAAGTTAGAGCAGCAAAGGCAGTGATACCCATTGCCACAGGTGTAGTAAAAACCCCTACTAAGCGGCTACGGGTGCCATTTTCCGCAATTAAATGAACTGCGGTAATTCCCCAAGTCAAAAAAAACAGTGATTCATACAAGTTACTCAGGGGAAAATAACCTGCTTCTATCCATCTTGCGCCTAAAAGGGTGGCGATACACAAATTGGCGATCGCCATTCCAGCTGTTCCTAAAGCGCCCAGTGCTGGTAAATTTGGAAAAGCCGCTCCTCCCCAGTAAACCAACATGGTGAGGAATAACACAGCAAATGAGGCATTATCTAGCCAGTTCTGGAGTACAACCAGATTCATACAGTATTCTCCACCGTTATTGCTTAAATTTGCGATTCTAACTATTTTGATCCTAACTTGAGTTTAATTAGAGACTCAGGGTAGATAGAATAAATTAATGTCACAATTATTAATTCAGCTCACACAATCAATATTCCGAAGTGCTGAGTACCAACCCAGTCTGCTCAGAGTTTTGAGTAATATAGTCTCAAAGTTCTCTGAGGATGCTGAAAGTTTAAGGTTTTGAACTACTAATGTTGGGATGATCCTCTGCGTTAGGTACAGTGGCTGAATTGGTCGATTTTTTCAGAGAGACAAAAATATCATAGCGAGTACTACGGCTGTCACTCACCGAGGTTGTTGCCCCAATGGAACGAGTCGCTTCTAAAAAAGTTCTTTGTTTGGGAAATAGAGTATTGAGGGTAAAGTTATTTACCATCCTTTCTATATCTATAAAAAATGCACTATTTGTTGGATTCAGTTCTGTCGGCACAGTGTTTTGATATGCAAGATTGCTGGCTAATGTGCTGCTTGGTTTAGGCACGATTTTATCGGTGACAGGAGCGCCTAAGACTATGAAAGCAGTATCTTGATCTAACCAACCGTGGCTGGCTGTTAAAGTGCCGAAAGGCCCAATCCAGTTAACAACGGGTTGACCTGCAACTGTTCCTGGTTGAATTTGGAATTGATATTGAGTTTTAATTACATCATCTAGCTTTTGGAGAGATGCTTCAGCTAATTTGCGATCGCTGGCTTTGATCATAAATACCAACCCGGCTCTAAAATCTCCTGGTGTGCCATTTTTTGGTACATTTGGAACCAGCGAGACAGCAAATTCACCTTTCATCCAACTGAGTAAATCTCGTTCCAAATCGAGATTCGTCAGCGATTTCACACCACTACGTAATTGTTCTGGAGATACGGGTGAAAGCGGATTTCCTTGGGATGTGAGAATATAGTCACCCCACAGCCGTTGTAAATTACTACCAGATAACATCATCAAAGTTTCTGCTGGCATTCGCTGCTGCATATTACCTGCTGAGTTATCAACCGACAGTAGACGCTGACTTTGAGGATTCAGCCAAGAAACGCCCTTTAAGCGTATTCCGTCTGATTCTAAACTAATCGCCCCCGCTAAACCTTGGTTATTTTGCAGTTGTGCCAAAACTTGGGCTGGTAAACGTCGATTTGGAGCTTTAGTAGCAATTTTGGCAGCATTGGGGACGTTGACGTAAAATTGAGCAAAAGAATTAGATTCAGAAATTTTGGGAAAATTATCAGCGAAACTGCCAACTGTTGCTAGGGATGTTTGATTTTTGTAGGCATCAATTGCCCGCTCTGTGGCTTTCGGGTTGTCGGTAATTACCAGGAAGCGTTTATCTAGTAATGTGGCGGAAAGGTTTGTCCCAAATTGCCCTTCGCTTTGTTTGATGGGGACTCCTTGATAGGTGCGGTCAATCCATTTCCCTGTTTTTAATGCTTTGGGCTGTGCCAAAATTTTTTGCGCTAACTCTGAGTTTTTGACAGGTAAAACCATCACCATTGACTGCTGACTGTCAGCCGCAACGCTATCGGTGGCTACAGGCTTCGGAGCCGGCTGATTTGTTTCGGGAGCTAAAATTGCGAAGGTAACTTCTTTGTCTACCCAAGGTTGAATATCTTGCTCAAAATTAAAACCATTATTAGTCAGAAAGCGATCGCGCAACTGAATTAAAGTTTGATTAAGTTGTGCTTGCGATTCTTTTGTGCCGAATTCCTGCAATTTCTGCCATTGTTTGGGATCTGTAGTCACAGAAGCAGCAAACAGTGCATCATTTGGAATAATATTTGCACCTACTAATAAATTTCCAGAAAAATGCCCTTGGCTGAACAATCTATAAGCTACTCCGCCACCAATAATTAATAAACCAGTAGCCGAGAGCGTCAGTGCCAGAGACGGTTTCTGTTTTTTCTTCATGGGAACAGACACAATAGGCAGCGCCATTGAAACCAATACCTCATACTTGCGAACTTTTTACTTGCTTGGTCAAGTAAACTTAAGCTTTTCCCTTCTTTTGGTCAGTTTGTCAACAATTTTCTCTACTCTGAACTTTTGCTGATACTTCGGTAATCAACCTTAGCTATTTTTTCTTTAAAAGTAGTGATTTTGTTGTTAGTTAATCTTTTTAACATGCTTTGCCCTATTTCGCAGGCAACTTTTCTATAAAAGTTTTCTTTTTGGGTCAATCTTAGTTAGAGAAGCTATTTAGCTATTTGAGTATTTCAACATGGATTTGGAGAATCAATGGTTTAACACAAGGTTAGAGCTAAGTAAAACTCTTACGCCCATACGTTCTTAAACCCTTACAACTACTCTTATCAGATGACCTTTCTGCATAAGTTCTCAACTTTATTCCAAGCATTATGAGGATATAACTAACTTCAAAAAGCTGCAAGTCGCCAGTAATTTGTAATTTTTACTACTTATACATCTTAGTTATTCTGTATTTAATCCTCAAAAATATAGCTGGAATGTGCTAATTTTTGAAATTACGATTACTGATGATTATTTGTACCAAAATTATCAAAACACAAATTTTGGTGATTTATGGATGTTTTGACGCTTAATAATAGCTAGATAGCGGTAATTGCATCAGCAATCTAGCTATTATTTTTAGATAAATTTAACTTTTGCCAATTCTGGTAAATTTTATTACTTGCTTAGGCTTGAATTTGACTGTGGCGATCGTCACAGTCAAATTCTACACTTTGCCATTCGTCACACTCAGATGCATCGGCCCCAAATACTTGGTTAAATACGGTGAGAAAACCTCATAAATCAACGTTAGCGGTTGCCCATGATGCCAAAACAAGTAATGACGACCCCAAAATGGCCCAGGCACATCAAAACCCGACTCTAACGCCGCTGAGTTTCCATAATAAATACCGCGGACATCTCGATACAACTCTGTGCGAAGACGGGCTAAACTCGCCCAAATTGGCAATGAACGATTTTGTAAATACTCATCTACATGGCTGGCTTCCCACCACGATGTCGCATAAGCTAATCTCTGCCCTGATGCAGTACGTAACCACACCTGGCGGCGAAGTCTCGGCCCTGGTACGGCTTGAATTAAATCAGGCGCATCATCTAAATCTGTACCAATCAATGACATATCAATCACATCTACTTCTGTTGGCTCACCCGTCAGCAATTCTAAATGCCTAGTCGGAGAACCATCGCCCAATAACAGCAGTTGCCAAGCAGGAGCCAACTGTGTGTGCGGCAAACTCTTTTGGATAACATCTTCGTCTCCTTGCCAAACCGGAGTCAGACGGTGCCAAGCTATTGGCAGCGCGGAGTTGCTTGTCAGAGTAAAAATAGCAGTCAATTTTATTTACAAAAGTTCATCTATTTCTATAAAAGCACAAAAAAAAGTCAATAGTTCAAAGCTCATAATCAGTAGCTAGGCATTGCTTAACTATTGACTATTGACTTATAGCTATTGACTAAATAATGCGGATGGCGAGACTCGAACTCGCAAGGCAAAGCCACACGCACCTCAAGCGTGCGCGTATACCAATTCCGCCACATCCGCGAGAGTTCACTGAAGAACTAATATAGCACAACAAAGTGATTATAGTAAGGTAATATCTAATTTTGCAAAATTTACCAAAATTTAAGTGAACATGTTCACAACTTTCCCGAAGGTGGATATCAGACTAACAGAAATGTAATAGCGCCACAAGTGATATTAAAAGGGGTATAGCTACTTTAAGATGTTCCGCCCTCACCACGGTCTCGTTCGGGAAACTGGCACAGACAAGCAGATATGAAGCTGTTAATCTAGTTAAGACCCGTAGAGGCTGCCTGGCAGTCCTGACCTTTGTGAAACTGCGAAGGGCGTATATATACTGCTCAGGATGCTGCTAAGAAAACTCTGATCGTTATTTGTAACCAAGTAAAAGCTTTGTTGCAAATCAGATAAGAGAAAATGTCAATCTACTGGTACTAATATCGAAACTCGAAAATGAAGTTTGACAAAATACTAATTGCTAATCGGGGAGAAATCGCCCTTCGTATTCTCCGCGCCTGTGAGGAAATGGGAATAGCGACTGTTGCGGTTCACTCCACCGTTGATCGGAATGCGCTCCATGTACAGCTGGCTGATGAAGCCGTTTGTATTGGTGAGCCTGCCAGCGGTAAAAGTTATTTAAATATTCCCAACATCATTGCTGCCGCTTTGACCCGGAATGCCACTGCCATTCATCCTGGTTATGGTTTTTTGTCAGAAAATGCCAAATTTGCCGAAATTTGTGCAGATCATCATATTGCGTTTATTGGCCCCACTCCCGAAGCAATTCGGTTGATGGGAGATAAATCTACAGCCAAAGAAACCATGCAAAAAGCTGGAGTGCCAACAGTACCGGGAAGTGATGGTTTAGTCGAGTCAGAGCAAGAAGGATTAGCACTGGCTAAGGAAATTGGCTATCCCGTGATGATTAAAGCCACAGCTGGCGGTGGTGGGCGGGGGATGCGCTTAGTCCGTTCTGAAGAAGAATTTGTCAAACTGTTTTTAGCTGCTCAAGGTGAAGCTGGTGCAGCCTTTGGTAATTCTGGCGTTTATATCGAAAAATTTATTGAACGTCCCCGCCACATTGAATTCCAAATATTGGCAGATAACTATGGCAATGTGATTCACTTAGGTGAGCGGGATTGTTCTATTCAACGCCGCAACCAAAAATTATTAGAAGAAGCCCCTAGCCCAGCCCTTGACCCTGACCTGCGCGAGAAAATGGGACAAGCGGCTGTTAAAGCTGCCCAGTTTATTAACTTTACTGGAGCAGGTACGATTGAGTTTCTCTTAGATCGGTCGGGTAGTTTCTACTTTATGGAAATGAACACCCGCATTCAAGTAGAGCATCCTGTCACCGAGATGATTACTGGTGTGGACTTAGTAGTCGAACAAATTCGAGTGGCTCAAGGCGAAAGACTCAGGCTAACTCAAGACCAAGTAATTTTGCGTGGTCATGCCATAGAATGCCGCATCAACGCCGAAGACCCAGACCACGATTTCCGTCCTGCCCCAGGACGTATCAGTGGTTATCTTCCCCCCGGTGGCCCTGGCGTGCGAATTGATTCCCACGTTTACACCGATTACCAAATTCCCCCCTACTACGATTCTTTAATTGGTAAGCTTATCGTTTGGGGGCCAGACCGTGCAACTGCTATTACCAGGATGAAACGCGCCCTGCGGGAGTGTGCTATCACTGGGTTGCCGACAACTATTGGATTCCATCAAAGAATTATGGAAAACCCACAGTTTTTACAAGGCAATGTTTACACCAACTTCATTCAAGAGATGAAGCTTTAGGGAATTAGTAAGTATAAAGGTAAAGGGAAGGCGTAAAAGGCTGAGAAATATCTTATTTTCAGTTGACTACCTGTCCCTTTCCTGTTCACGTACTCAGGTTAGTTGAAATTAATCGTAAGTCCCGTTAAGTACAAAATACTTTTTAATCAAAGGGACTACGGAATACGAAACCAAGGAAAAACAAACTGCCAAATTTAATCGTATTTTGCTCTGGGATATGTACTGTAAATTTTCATATGACTATTTTTTTTTCAATTGAGATCAAAAATAAATACATTGGTATTTCTGACATTCTTACAAGGCTATACAAAACTTATTGTCTGGGTATCGCATTGTCTTATTCCTATATTCATAAGCCGTTTTCTTGCAGCCGAAGTCTACCTAACTCTACCTTTGATAGGATACTCAGAAAAATCTCTGGCTTCAATGAAGGAAAGCCCTCACATTTCAACATAGAAAATGATTTGTTTGTGGCAAGTTTCCTTGGTATGAGCAATTCTGGAGATAATTCTGATTTCAATACAATATCCAATATCACAATTGATATAGCAAAAGTATTAGATAGTGTTTTATTTCAAAATATTGGTGAGTTAAAGAGCAGAATTGAGGATTCAATATCATCACTCAACTCAATTACTATTAACTTTTTAGTTACTGATAGAATATATAATGAAAAAGTTTCTGCTAATTTCCAAAAATTATTTGGCTTGACAAGTCTGGAAGACTGTCATTCAAGTGAGTTAGGCAAATCTTTCAGAGAGTTTGCATCAACAAGATATTGGCAGGCGAGGAGTAGGCAACCTGTGTCTATTCCTTTTAAGCAAGATAGAATTAGACTACTAGTACATATTCGTAGAGGCGATCGAGTTTGGGTTGAATTACCAGATAAGACACTGTTGATGCATGGAGATGAGTTATTGATTGTAGATAACAGTGTTAAATATTCAGAAAATAATTATATATTAAGCTCTTTATCCTCATCTCTGCCTAATAAGTTTAGAAAGCCTGTCTCTGTAGATGTGATTAAAGAAGTTATTGAACAACTTTTTATTGAGTATGGCAGAAGTGCTTTCTCTATGATTGTAATTTCCGATGGATATAAGAGGGCATATCAGGAGTTAAACTATGCACTCAGGTCGGGGAAAATTAAACTCTCACAATCTGAGAAAAAACAAGTAAATCTATTTTTCCAGCAACAACAGAAAGAGATTATAGATTTTGCAAAGTCTGTGAATGCTGAACTTATTTTAGGTGAAGATTCTAAGGTGAAATTTATGAAATCAGTTCATGCCGTTGTATGTGCTGACTTCATTATAAAAACGACTGGTGGCTTTACTAGCCTTAATCGACTGCTAAGAGTTCAAGACTCTCCCTCAGTATTTCTTGGCACTAGTGACTTGACCCCTCAAACTCTAGAAGTATTTCTGACTGAAGCAAGACACTTTAGAAAACCTTATGGAAGTTAGATCCGTTGCCAATACAAATAGTTGAATAAAGCTGACAGTAGCCGTTTTGGGTTAACGGCTGAGAGAGTTGCGATGCTAGTTTTAAGAGCGTTGGGGCTACGTTGCGATCGCCTGTTCGCTCCAAACATAATAAAGTTGGTGCCGGAAGTGCGATCACCAAATAAAGTTAAAAAGTTTTTAGTAAGCAATCCTCATAAATTGTAAAGGATCTAAACTGATTGGGCGTTTGCTACTATATGAAGTAAAAACCTCATAAAGTCTGTGACTTTGACAATTTTTGCATATCAACGCATACAAATAAGATTGTCAATGCCTGGGTTATTTGAGGTGAGTTGTCGTGTCCCAGTAGGGTTAGCGATAGAGGAAATTATTTTGATTGCGGAGTGCAGTCTTGAAGGCGAATGGAAAGGACAAGTAAGGTTTCTTCCTCTACGATAGGCAAGGAAGGATTGGGAACAATTTTGTACCTTTAGCAACGTACAAGCCGAGAGCGATCGCTATGAGTTACACTTGGCTGGATAGCGATCGCCCTTCCCAAATTTATGATCCATAATTGAGCGATCGCATCCTCCCCTATCGCCTAGCTGACATGAGACATCATTGTAATTAATCCTTGCTGACCTAAGAGAATTTCCCGCAGCAAGCTGAAAATCCCTACCCAAATAATTGGGGTAATGTCCACCCCGCCTATTGGTGGTACTAGCTTACGTAAAGGTACTAAAAATGGCTCAGTCGGCCAAGCTATGAGATTGAAGGGTAACTTATTTAAGTCGGCTTGGGGATACCAAGTCAGAACAATGCGGAAAATAAACAGAAATGTCATCAGTCCCAACAGGGGGCCAAGAGTCCAAACGGTCAAGTTAACACCAGTCATCTGTTTGCGCTACTATTTTTGAACAAAGAAAATTCTTAGAAGTTTAAGAAGAAAGTTTGAAGGTTTGTAAAGCGTATAGATATATTTTATGTCAAATGCCAGTCAAGCAATTTGAGATTTTGAATTTTAATTGACTCCAAAGATATGTAGCAGTAGCCAAGTTGGTTAGGATATCGATAAATAATCAAACTTAGACATCACAAAGCTTTTCACCCTGTCACTTGTCACCTGCTATAGCTGGCGACTTTTACCATTCCGCTAATATTGGTCACAATCAACACAAAAGCACCACTTTGGCTAAATATTAAGATTTCTAGAGATTTTTGTGAAAAAAAATTTCTGTCTAGTTACAGGAAATACTGAGCTATAAATATTCATCCCTAGCTCCCAGCCTCAATTATCTGGTTTTAAAGCTTATACCCAAAGGCTTCTCAAGGAAGTACTACACTATTAGAATTATGATGAAGTGTGTAAAAAAAGGTTGAGAACAATGACACCATCTTTAGCAAATTTTCTTTGGAGTCTGGCTTGGGGTACTGCGATCGTTGTTATCCCTACTACTGTTGGGCTAATCTTCATTAGCCAAAAAGATAAAATCCAACGTTCTTAATCTTTTGCTGAGTCAATTAGACTCTAAGACCAGTATTCTGTCAGCTAATTACCTAATTGCATTCACATTAGCAATCTTCCTTGTGAGGACAGGGTATACTTAGCTGACAGATATCAATTTTTTGGCTGACAATGATTAAAAAGCTTTAGACCTTCTGAGCCAGAAGCCATGAAGCTTAATTATATTGTGATTAATTAAAGTAGTGATTGTAATTGTGACTCGCTAACATAGATTGTGATATTGGGATAAAGAACAATGCTAAATTTTGGGCTGAACTCAGCCAGTGTTCTGGCTCAGGTCAATGTAGGGACGAACTCAGCCAGTATTCTAGGAATTTTCCTGGCTGTGGCTGGGGCAGCACTGTATTTTATGCGGACTGTACGCCCAGAACTTTCAAGAGATCAAGATATCTTTTTTGCTGCTGTGGGTTTACTCTGCGGCTTTATTCTGATTTTCCAAGGATGGCGGTTAGACCCGATTTTGCAATTTGGTCAATTGCTGTTGGTTGGAACAACGGTGTTTTTTGCGGTGGAAAGTATTCGCCTACGCAGTATCGCTACCCAGCAAGCCAAGCGAAACACTCCGATTGTGGATAGAGAACGGGAAGTAAGCGATAACTATTCATATAATAGGAGGTCGCGCAGAGACTATGAGGCTGAGGTAGAAGACGAGTACGAACCACTGCCTTATGAGGAAGAAGAACCTCCGGTACGTCCTAGAATTCGGGGTAGTAGAGATGAACGCTCATCTCGTGATGACTACAATGAGGAGCAGCCACCCCGCCGCTCAAATCGTCGTCCTACTAATGAACGGACAGACACAACTGATAAGAATCGTCGCCGGACTTCTACTCGTTCTACCAGCCGTTCGACTGAGAGATATGACGATGAAGAAAGTTGGGGTTCTCCTTCCACAAGACAGGTAGATGATTGGGAAAGTCCCAGCGACGAACCGAGAAAACCTGCGCGTCGTGGAAGTAACGGTACTCAGCGTCCTGAAAGTCGGGAAGATGATGTTCCAGCTAGACCAAGAAAACGTCGTCCACCTGCTGAGACAACTTCGCGCCGCGAAAGTGCAGATGATGATGTTATTCCAGCAGATTACGTTCCATACAAGCCAATTGACCAGTCTGATGATGAATCAGATAATTCAACTAATTTTGATGATGTCTAAAACTGTTGGGATGGATGTAAGCTAGAGGCGATGTAAAAAAATAACAGTAGAGGTGAAAAAATTTACGCCTATTCTGTGGCTCCAAAGACCGATTCATTGGAGCCTGATTTTTGGCTTAATCAGCTTACTTGTATCTTGTGGTGCCAGTGAGATTCCCCTGGGGCCGACTTCGTTAAATAGCCGTTACACAGAAGAACAACCGACGTTAAGTGGTAACGGTCGGTTCTTGGCATTTGTTTCAAATCGTAATGGTAGTCACCAGTTATTAATGTACGATTTGCAACAGCAAACATTTGTGAGAATTCCAGGTTTAAATCGACCAGAGACGATTAGTGAAAGCCCTAGCTTGAGCTATACAGGGCGTTATATTGTTTATTTAACTAGCGACCAAGGTAGACCAGTAGTAGCTCTTTATGATCGCGCCATACAACAGTCGCAAATTCTCACACCTGCCTATCGTGGCTGGGTGCGAAATCCTGGTGTTAGTCCTGATGGACGTTATGTTGTGTTTGAAACAGCCAGCCGTGGTCAATGGGATATTGAAGTTTTAGACCGTGGCCCGAATGTTGAATTAGATATTCCTAATGGGGCGGCGGTGGATGGGCCGACGAATTGAGGAGATATAGAGATAGGGGGGACAAGGAAGACAAGGGAGACAGGGAGATGAGGGGAAATTGACAAAGGACTAATGACTATTGACTAATGACCAAACGTACTATTTTTATCCCTATATTTGCTTGCTGTAGTTTACTAACTGGTTGTTTTGGCTATCCCCGGTTGGTGAGTTATCCGTTTGATCCGGGGGGACGAAGTATTAATAGTTTGGCTTCGGAATTAAGTCCGCAAACTTCTGGGAGATATATTGTTTTTATTAGCGATCGCCGGGGTAGCCAAGATGTTTATATGTTTGATACCCTGACGCGCAATTTAATTGATTTACCTGGTTTAAATGCTTTAGATACGATCGCCTCTCACCCTAGCGTTTCCCAAGATGGTCGTTATATTGTGTTTGCTGCTAGTCGTCAGGGGCGATCGGCGATTTTTTTATATGACCGCGAAACCCGTCAATCTCGCAATTTAACTAATAATTTGCAAGCCGAAGTTCGTCACCCGACTATTAGTGCTGATGGTAGCCGCATTGCCTTTGAGTCAAGTAATAACGGGCAGTGGGATATTTTAGTTTATGACCGTTTTGGGCGACCATTGGACATACCCCAAGATCCTCGATAAAAATAGGGAGTTGGGAGTTGGGAATAAGGTTTTAGATATAGGGTATGAGGGGTGGGAGGTGTGGGAGGATGGTGAAGAAATCTTTATCAAGAACAACCAACAAAAGCACAACAAGCTTTTGCTTTAGTAAGTTCTCTACTTTACGGCAAGGAAATGTACCTTCTTGCCCAAACTTTAGCAGCATTTCAATATACAAAAGAAATATCGACTATTACTACTCTGCAAATACCAACTTTCCCCCAAGAGCCTCTTTTACGTCCTAGCACTTGGAAAGCTCTTAAAAGTTTAGGTCGTGTAATAGAAGATATCCAGTTTGTTAACAAAAGTGTATCTCGTTCCGCGAGGTCTTTCGCTCTTAACCGTGCTTTAGGTGAACTTACAAGTATTCTAAAGACAGCCGATAACTTACCACAAGCTGAACGCGGTTTAATTGTAGACATTACCCAAACTTGGCAAGAAAGCCTATTACAAATTGCTGGTGAAATTGGAGAAATTTCCATCACTAAGCCTGTAAATAATCCTTATGTCATAGGTGACCCAGTGCAAGGTAATCTCTTTGTTGGCAGAGAAGATATCATCAGACAACTAGAAGAAATCTGGGTGATGGGTAATCAACTCCAGTCAGTGGTTTTATATGGTCACAGGCGTATGGGTAAAACTTCAATTTTGCTGAATGCGTCTCAATGTTTAGGTTCAGGCATCCAATTAGCTTACGTCAACCTGCTGCGGTTGGGAAATGTACCCCAAGGTGTGGGTGAGGTGTTAATAGCAATTAGTGATGAAATTGCTCAAACAGTGAAACTTCCGCCACCAAATGACGCTGATTTATTGAATCTTCCTTATAGAACTTTTGAACGTTATTTAAAACAGATAGAAACCAGTTTAGAAACTGGCTTAATTATTGCCTTAGATGAATTTGAGAAAATTGAGGAACTCATCGAAGCCGGAAAAATCCCTCCAGACTTTATGGGTTATTTGCGGGGGTTGGTGCAAATGAGTTCTAAAATTGCTTTTGCTTTTGCTGGGTTGCATACTTTAGAAGAAATGACCTCAGATTACTTTCAACCTTTTTTCGCCAGCATTATTCCTATTCATGTCAACTTTCAAGAACGTGCAGCTACTCGCCAAATTTTAGCTAACCCAGATGAAGATTTTCTCCTTGACTACACCCCAGAAGCTTTAGACGAAATTTATGCTTTAACTCATGGTCAACCATATTTAGTCCAACTGGTGGGATTTTATTTAGTGCGGCGCTACAATGACCAAGTATTTGAGCAAGGAAGACCCCGCGACCCTGTTTTTACAATTGAAGATGTAGAAGCTGTGATTAGTGACCCTGAGTTTTTCCAGCGCGGACGCTACTATTTTGATGGGGTTTGGGGTCAAGCGGCGCAAGGTGCAAAGGGTCAGCAGGAAATATTAAAGGTACTTGCACCTCAGCTAGAAGGGTTAAGTTTTGATGCGTTAGCTGAGTCTACAGGGATGAAAAGTGATAGCTTACAGGCAGCTTTAGATACTTTAAAGCGTCATGATGTAGTGGCAGAAATTGAGGGACGCTGGCTAATTATAGTAGAACTATTCCGTCGTTCTGTTGTGCGATGGAGAATAGGAGACTCGAACCCCTGACCTCTGCGGTGCGATCGCAGCACTCTACCAACTGAGCTAATTCCCCGCTACCAGAGTATTCTAACATTCACTTACCCTTGGCTGCGGTTCTTTGCCAGAAAAGACATTCTGCACTCGTTCAAGTTCTAAATCAGTCAAATAATCTACAGTCCAGTTACAGCAACGCTGAAGCATGTGGAAAGGATAGGTATTGGCTACACCTACAACTTTCATGTTGGCTAGTTTTGCTGCTTGGATACCTGCGGGGGTGTCTTCAAGGGCGATACATTCTTGCGGTTGCAAATTTAATTCGGGATATTGTAGGTTGAAGCGTTCCACGGCTAACAAATAACCATCTGGTTTGGGTTTACTAGTGGTGATGTCGTCACCTGCAACAATAACTGTAAAGTAGTCTGCGAGTTTGGCGCGGTTGAGTACTAATTCAATTTCTTTGCGGAGTGCGCCACTAACTAAACCTAAATGAAGATTTTGGGAACGCACTTGATAAATTAAATCTTCTACACCTGAATATATGGGCAGTTTCTCTAATTTCTCCAATTCCAGTACATAAGCTTCAGCTTTGCGGTGAAGTAGCTGGTTGAGATACTCTTCCGTGACTACTCTACCACGATTTGCCAGCAGTTCTTGAAAACAAGCGCGATCGCTCCTGCCCAAACAAGCCTGACGCTCTTGGGGTTTTTGGGGTTGGAGATTCTCATTCACGAGAATCTCATCGATTAATTGCAGGTGAATGCGTTCATCGTTAATGATGACACCATTAAAATCAAACAGAACTGCCTTTAAACTCATGCCGTTATGCCAAATACTGGAGATTCTAAACCCTCCAAATCATTATTATCTATTGTGTTGTCTATTGATCCCTGACTGTGCTGGCGGACTGTGGCTTGCTTTGCTGAACCTGTGATTAGAGTTGGTTTTATACCGCTACTTACTTGATGTATCCACCAAACATCTTCGGTGCGTACCCCTTGAAACCCCGCCGCACCCAGACGCGCATCTACACTATCAGCCGCATACTCATGAATATAGGGTTCCTCAAAGATATTATTCAGCCAATCTAACTGACGCAGGGTTTTTTGATTGCCATCTAAAATTAAAACCTGTCCCCCAGCTACTAATAACCGAAAGCTTTCTTGCAAAATTGCTTGGGTAACTGCACTTGGTGTTTCGTGAAATAGTAAAGACACGGTAACTAAATCAAATGAAGCATCAGGGAAATTAGTTTGCGCGGCGTTGCCATGTCGCCAGAGAATATTTAAATTGGCAGTTCTGGCTTTATCTTCTGCCCTGACCAGCATATATGGCGACAAGTCCAAACCAATCACTTCCGCTTGAGGGAAAGCTTGTTTTAACATCAAAGTGGTGGAACCCGTACCACAACCCAAATCAAGTATGCGCCTTGGTTGAACTTTCACCGCATCAATCAAAGCTTGACGCACCCAAGTTTCATTCGGTGGTAGGGCGTATTCCGTAATTGGGTCATAACTTACCGCCGCACTAGAATTGAGATATCCGCCTTTGATACCGTGAAAATTTTGCTTGTAGTACGCAGGAATTGTCACATCCGCAGAACGAATGCGATCGCCCTCTGTTTCCCAATCAATACTCAGCGCGTATCTTTGTAACTTCTCCTCATCAATCAGAAAACGTACTACTGGAGATAAAAAAACGTTCCCAGATGGTATCTTGCGCCGTTGCCATAATATCAATTTTGACCTGATTCACTAGTCATTTTATTGACAAATTTTAATGTATCTTGCCAAAATCTGCTTTGCTAACCAAGCACCAGGATTGACAGCCATCCAATTCTTGTATTACAAATATATTACAAGTAATATTATGCAGGCAATTTATCGAAACTCAATGCAAAACTTGATTTACAGCAGAATTATCACCATCCAATATATCTAAAACAACAAAATGCCTTACGAAAACTTAGAAATTAACACACAAACACCCGTTTTATCTTGGGCAAATCATCCTTTAGCAAAGGATGAAACCAAGATGGCGCAAAATGTGGCATCACTACCATTTGTATTTAAACATGTTGCTTTAATGCCAGATGTGCATTTAGGCAAAGGTGCTTTAGTTGGTTCTGTAATTGCTACAAAAGATGCCATCATACCTGCGGCTGTGGGCGTGGATCTTGGTTGTGGAATGTCTGCCATCAAAATGCCATTTAATGGCAATAAATTAGAAGGCAAACTTAAAAAAATTCGCCTCGATATTGAGGCTGCAATTCCCATAGGATTCAACGAAAATAAAGAAATTGAAAAATCAGTTACTAACTGGCAACGTTGGCATGATTTTCAAGATTTGCACCCTGGTGTGCAGGACTTAGAAAATAAAGCGATGAAACAAATGGGTTCTCTTGGCGGGGGTAAAAGATTGCCCCTTACTGTAGTAATACAGTAATCAAAACTCGTCCAAATCGGTGAAGGCTGAGATTGCTAATACCGAGGGAAGCGTTAAAACGCCCCGTAGAGAGCAGAGGGACTTGGGCATCCTAAATAGCTAATAATTTAGGATGAAGGTGTGCTCCGAACTATACCGAACAAGAAGGTATAGAATCAAGCAGAAATGACTTGATCGATTGCTACTTTCATTTATTGAAAGTGCTTAATAGAAGTCGAAATAGTGTAGAAATAAGGCTATGGAGACTCAATAAATTAAGCCAGCAATCAGTAACAAATTGAATCATTTTATTGAAGTGTGCCTTGATACAGAGAACCAAGTTTGGCTAATGTTACATTCTGGTTCACGTAATATTGGGAATAAATTAGCTCAATGTCACATTAATACTGCTAAAGAATTAGCCAAGATGGCAGGGAATAATTTACCTGATCCAGATTTAGCTTATTTTGTGGCTAATACACCAGAATTTCAGGCTTACTGGAATGATTTGCAGTGGGTGCAAGACTATGCACGTTTCAACCGCGATGTCATGATGATGC
The DNA here is from genome assembly GCF_001298445.1 of Nostoc piscinale CENA21. NCBI lineage: Bacteria > Bacillati > Cyanobacteriota > Cyanophyceae > Nostocales > Nostocaceae > Nostoc > Nostoc piscinale. The sequence goes on from NZ_CP012036.1 coordinate 7,069,810, forward strand.
GTTTTAAGCACATTATTGAAAAACATTTGGCGGGTGGAAAAGTAACTAAGCCTTTATTGCAGGTAAATTGTCATCACAATTACGCTGAAAAAGAAGTTCATTTTGGCGAAGATGTGTATGTCACTCGTAAAGGAGCAGTCCGCGCCCAAACAGAAGATTATGGGATTATTCCTGGTTCAATGGGGGCGAAATCTTTCATTGTCAAAGGCAAAGGTAATGCTCATAGTTTCTGTTCTTGTAGTCATGGTGCTGGCAGATTATTATCCAGAAATAAAGCCAAAAATGTTTACACCCTTGATGACTTAATTGAACAGACTAAAGGTGTAGAATGCCGCAAAGATAATGATGTTTTAGATGAAATTCCAGGCGCTTATAAACCAATTGAGCAAGTAATGGAAAATCAATCTGATTTAGTCGAAGTTGTGGCGACACTCAAGCAAGTTGTGTGTGTCAAGGGTTAAAGTAGCCAGAACAAGAAAGTGGCGGGTATGAATCCTCCACTTTCTTGATAATGAATAGAAAATCTACACCACGGTTGAAAGATTGATTTTGACAATTAAATCATTAAAGTCGCGATCGCCACCACCAGATAAATCTTCAAAACCAAAAGTATTACTTGCTAATAAGCGAATGTGATCAATTTTGTCAGCATTAGCACCCAAAAACGGGAAATAAATTGCCGGATTATTATTTGGATTACTATCTAACAGTGCATCGGGACGACCATTCACAATAATAAACGGAACAAATATTCCCCCTGGTTGGAAAGTACCAGTAAAAGAGGCGCTACCTTGATTACTCACAGCCAAATCAATCCCCGCAACTCGATTACGCACCGCCGCTTCAATATAACCTGCTTGTCCTGTAAGTAAATCAACCTTGCCGTCACCATTGGTATCAATTCCCCCATTTTCATCAACTACCTGATAAAAGCCGACATAGTTGTCATAGGCTGCTTCTCTGTAAACAGAAAATTCGGCTTTAACGGCAGTTTTAACATCTCGTAAATCAATCAATTCCCCTTGGAAATTATTTTGCAGATTTGTACCCAAAGGTAAATCTTGATCTGTTTGCTGAATTTTCACTACTAAATGATTAAACTCTGTAGCATTGTTATTAAAAGGGTCTTTCCAACCTACAGAAAAAGCATTCTCACCCAAGTCAGTAATTTTTTGTGTGGTGACACTAGAAAACAGTAACTTGTTAATTAAGCCGGGATTGTTGCGTACAGAATCAAGGGTACCATCTGTCACTAATAAAAAGCGGAAATTCTGACTACTATCTAGTTCTAATATGCTGCTGAGATTGTTATAGTCAAAGCCTTTAGGGTTATTATTTAGCGCCGATAAAATCACCCTTGACCTGGTTAATGCTGCTTCGGCATAACCATTTGCACCAGGAGCAATACCATCAATCGTACCTTGAGCATCATCAACAGTAAATAAACCCAGTTCATTGACAACATTGGCACTACGTCCAGTCAACTGGACTTTTAGTCTAATTTTTTGATTTTCGCCTGACAAGAAAAAGACATCATCTTTGGGGTTAGTCAGTCCCGTTGTTTCATTTATCCCCACATTCACATTACGAGTAACAGCAACACTCTCGGCGGAGCCATCATAAACAAGAAAACTGATAGTGCGGATGCCAACGCTAGGGTTATTGCTGCTGTTGCGATATTTAATACTTCGTAGTGCTGCTTGATATTGAGCAACTGTGGCAGTACCACTTAAGGTTAAAAAACCATTATCGTAGTCGCCCTTTATGCCGTTTTGCTCAGTGAACTCAAGGATGTCTTCTAGGCTGTTAAAACCATCATTAATGCGAATTACGGCAATAGTTAAGTTAGGGGAATCAACATCGGTAACAGTAATGTTAGAGTCAATATTTATGCTGTTGTTATTAATATATTTAACAGCATTTTTAGTAGCAACCAGAACGGGAGCATCATTGACTGCAATCACATTAATATTACGAGTGGCAGTATTACTGGGCAAGTTATTTTTGACAGCAAAACTGATAGTGCGGCTGGCAGTACTAGGGTTATCGCTGCGGTTGCGATATGTAATACTTTGCAGTGCGGTTTGATATTGGTCAACGGTGGCAGTACCAGTTAAGGTTAAAACACCATTGCTATAGCTGCCAGTGATGCCGTTTTGATTAGTAAAGCTAAGAATGTCTTCTGTGCTGACAAAACCACTGGTAATGCTGACGGTGGCACCAGTCAAGTTGGTGGAGTCGGCATCGATAACTGTCAGGTTAGGGTCAATGGCTGTAGTGGCGTTTTCTGTGTAGTAGAGAGTGGTGTTAGTGGTAGTGATGACAGGAGCATCATCGACTGCACTCACATTAATATTACGGGTGGCAACATTACTATCTAAATAGCCATCATTGACGACAAAACTAATGGTGCGGGGGCTAATGCTGGGGTTATCGCTGCTGTTGCGATATGTAATCCGTTGCAGTGCTGCTTGGTATTGGGCGACAGTGGCAGTACCAGTTAAGGTTAAAACACCGTCGATATATTCGCCAGTGATGCCGTCGTTTTGGTTAGTGAAGCCAAGGATGTCTTCTTCCCCAGCAAAACCAGTGGTAATGCTGACTGTGGCACCAGTCAGGTTGGTGGAGTCAGCATCGGTAACAGTGATGCTAGAGTCGATGACTGTAGCGTTGGCGTTTTCGGTGTAGGTAAGAGGATTTTGATTGGTGGGAGTGATGACTGGGGCAACAGGTTCAGCAATTGCTAAAGTGGCACTGGGCGCAGCATTTAGCAGCACTGAGACGTTGTTGC